>NZ_CP036525.1:2440711-3661067 GCF_007741535.1 Rubripirellula lacrimiformis | reverse complement strand
ACGACACCAAAAACTGATCGAAGAGGCACCGAGCCCGAACCTGCCATCGAAACGGCGCGACGAAATTTGCGACGCTGCGGTCCGTATGATCAAAGGCGCCGACTACAGCAACGCGGGCACCGTCGAATTCATCGTCGACCAAGACGACAATTTCTACTTCATCGAGGTCAACGCACGGATCCAGGTCGAACACCCCGTATCCGAAATGATCACCGGTGTGGACTTGATCAAGGAACAGATCCGTGTCGCCGCGGGCGAACCATTGTCGTTCAAACAGGACGAATTGGTGTGCACCGGGCACGCGCTGGAATGTCGGATCAACGCCGAAAACCCGGACAAGAATTTCCAACCCAACCCTGGCAAGATCAACGCGATGTTTGCACCGGGTGGACTGGGCGTCCGATTCGATTCGCATGTGTACACCGGCTATACGGTGCCACCACATTACGATTCGATGATCGGCAAGTTGATCATCCATCGTCCCACGCGGGCCGAAGCGATCGCCACGATGCGGCGGGCGCTTGCCGAACTGCAAGTCGAAGGAATCAGCACCACGGCGTCGTTCCACGACAAAGTTCTGCAGCATCCTGAATTCATCGCCGGAACGCACGATACGAAGTTCGTCGAACGCGAGTTCACCAGCTAGTACGCCCCACGACATCGACCAAGCGGTAACTTGCCGCTGGGTCGGACGGGCGGGCTCGACACCGATTTCACGCTCGGCACCTGCGAAGCGGCATCGAAAGCTGTCGCAGGTAGGTTTCTCGTTTTGCAAAGAACAACGTGATTTCGTCCATCGATCCCTTCACCGTCATGCTGGCTCTGGTCCCGTTGATCGGATACTTGGCGATGTTCAGTTGGATCCGAATATCGGGCCGATCGATGGTGACATCGGGTGGCCGCGACATCGCAGCGATCGCGATCGCGGTTGCGGGGATGCTTGCCGTTGGCCCCGCCGAACTGTTTTTTCCGTCAACGGCCGCCACCGTGTTTGGACCGATCGTGTGGTTGGCGCTCGCTGCGTTTTACGGATTGGTCGTTTCGCTGATCGCGCTGACGTCGGCGCCCAAGTTGGTGGTCTTTGGACGTACGCCCGAGGAAACTTATCCACCGCTGCTGCGTGCCGCGACGCGGCTTGACCCCAGCACCATCGGAGACGCCAACCAACTGCAGGTTCATCTTCCGGCCCTCGGCATCCACCTGCGAGTCGACGGGCAACGAGGACTCGACCATGCTCGGATCCTGGCGTTTGAACCCGTGGGTTCGCCCCGATTCTGGAACGCTTTGCTTGGCAATCTGCGGCATGAAATGGCGCAAAGCCCGGCCCCGGCACCTCGCCGCGGGTTTGCGATGCTAACGATCACGACTTTGCTGATCGCGTTTTTGGCCTGGAAAGGCTTCGGCGATCGCGCGCTTGTGGTCGAGGGCTTTCGCGATTGGCTTTGGCGATAGACAATTCTGCCCGCTCGTCTTGCGAGGACCGCGATCGGCGGTCCCGCCAGCTTGCGAAACGAGATTCACACCCCAACCAACTTTCTAAATTCTGCTGTGATGGTCTGCGCGGTCACTTCGATCGCACATTACCTGTCACGCTTCGCCGGGCGACTTTCCCAGCGCTAGGCTGGCTCCGCAGCGGAATGACAAGATCCACCCGGCGGCTGCCGCGAACCGCGACGTCCGTCAAACCGAAAGAACACCGATGCTGGCAAAAGAGGTAAAGACCGGAACCGTAGTCGTGCACGAAGGGAACCCGGTCGTGATCCAGGGCATCTCCGTCCACTCGCCCTCGGCCCGCGGCGCCGCAACCCTGTACAAGTTTCGCGCCCGCAACGTGCTGACCCGCAACAAGGTCGACATCACGATGAAGGGGACCGATGCGATGGACGAAGCCGACTTTTCGCGGCGCGACGTCCAGATGATGTACACCGACGCCACTCACCTGCACCTGATGGACAAGGAAGATTACCAGCAGTACGAACTGGCATTGGAAGACGCTGAGGAAGAATTGCCCTACATGACCGAAGGACTCGAGGGGATCCGAGCCCTGATCTACAACGACGCCTGCGTCGGCTTGGACCTGCCCGCCTCGGTCGAATTGACCATCACCCAGTGCGATCCCGGCGTGAAGGGCAACTCGGCCACTTCCCGCAACAAACCGGCCACGATGGAAACCGGCCTAGTGGTGCAGGTGCCGGAATACATCAAAGAAGGCGAACGACTGAAAATCGATACCCGCACAGGCCAGTTCCTCTCGCGCGCCTAACGCGATCGACCGGAATTGCACGCCCGACCACTCACCCGCTACCGAATCACTTCGGTGCGGGACGAGGCACCGGTTTCCATCGTCGGCACCTCCCACACACTCAGCTCGGCCCACACCGGCATCTGGCTGCTGACGCTGCGCAGTGCATCGGCGCTGACCTCTGGCAGATCGCTGGCGGACAACACCCCGGCCTGGCGAGTGAATTCGGCGGTGTAATTTGGGTCCAATAGAATGTGCTGCGAATTGCGGCCATCGGCAACCACCGATACCACACCGGGAATCTGGCCCAACGCGCCTAGCCGATCGGAAGTTGCCCCCAAGTCGCCCAACAAAATGCAGTCTTCTTCGCCAGCCAGTTCGTACCCGTAGTTTCGAACACTGGTGAAGACGTCGACCAGGACCGACGTCTCGTCGCTGGGCCCACCTTGCGATTGATCAATGGCCCAAGCATTGATCAGCGTGAACCGAAACGGCCGACGACCGTCGGCGAATCCAACACGCGTTTCGAACGATGCGTACATAGGCTCGAACATCATCCGATCGCGACTGTCGTCCACGATGCCAACCGCACCTGGCACGATCCGCATCCGAGATTCATCCCAAATCAATGCATACGATTGAAGGTTGTTCCCACGACCAATCGGCTCGCTGATGCTGGCAGTGTATCGGCCACCGGACACTCGGATGACGTCGACGAGCGATCGGATCGATGCCGCCCCGGATCCCTGGATGCCCTGAAGTGCAACGATGTCAAATCGAGAAACCATCGACACCAGCGCGGTAACGCTTTCGGCAGACACTCCATCCCCGTCACCCAACCGGTCAACATGCAGCGTTGCAATTCGGATCGCTTCGTTGGACTTCGGACCGCCGGAATCCAATCGCACGGGGGTCAAGCCAGCGAGCTGCGATGAACCGTCTTCCCCATCGCCATAGTCGTCCAAGGCAGCCAAGTTGATCTGCCCACCGACCACCATTCCCAAGATGATGAACATCGCGACCACGGTAACGACGGGTCCTACCCAGCGCAACAACGGAATGTCGACGGTAACGCTGGTGTTGCGACTGCGCGGCGTGCGGCGGCGTCGGCCCAAAAGTCGACGGAAAAACTTCATCATTCCGACCTCCTTTTCAGCGGACGTTCAATTGATCAGAAACCTGGAACCGGTCTGCCCAAGCAAGTTCGGCTAACCGACCAGCGGGAGCGTGCCGGCACGGACCTAGGCAGCGTCGCCTAACATCAACAAGGCTTTTTCGACCAACCGCTGCAATCGCGGCGGCGCATCTTCGGCCGTTCGCCGCAGGGTCAACGCGGCTGAGGCTGCGGGAGGCCCAATTTGCGTTAGCGCCCATACCGCCCGCTCGCGAGCCGGCAGGTACATCGAATCCCCCACGCAAAATTCCAGCGCGGCCACGGCCGTTTTCGAATTGCTGCCAAGGCTTTCACCCAATCGCCCTAGCATCGTGGCTGACCAATACGCGATCTCGCCACCTTCGGCCGAAAATAGCATCTCGGCGAGTTCGTCGACATCTTCAAGGGTGGGGGTGATCGAGTTTTCCAACGCCTCGGCTGCCCATTGCCGGACATCGTCGCTGCGGCTCTCCGCCAGCCGGATGGTTGCCGCGGTACAGCCGGTAATTCCGGTGTCTGATGACATTTCTTGTAACGTTGCCACTAATTCCGCTGGCGATTCACTGCACAACCGGGCAGTCCATGATTCGGGTTTGGCGGTCATTGGACGCTCTCCATCGCGTTTCCAGTTGGTCGCAGGATAACGGTGTTCGTCACCGCAACCGATTTGACTCGGGTCACTGGTCGTACTGACATCGTTAGCTGTCGACGACTACAATCAGTTTGGCTGACTATTACCGAAAATGATGTGTTTTACGCAAGAGATCTCCGATGCAATCGACGAACGACTTTGCCATCATTCCCGATCGAGAATCCATCGCGACGGTGGAACGCGACATTCGTTTTTTCCCGTCGAAAAATGAGACTCCTGCGGTCCTAGAACGCGACCAGATTGAAGCTTGGAACCGAGACGGCTATCTGGGGCCGCTGGACGTCTACGACCCCGAATCGATCTCCGATATCCGCAGCTATTTCGACTCTCTGTTGGCTCAGGCGATCGCCGAGGGACGCGACAGCTATTCGATCAGCAGCGCCCACCTGAAGCACGGCCGAGTATGGGATATGCTGACCAATGACCGAATCGTGGGTTACGTCAGTGATCTGTTGGGCGAAGATGTCATTGGTTGGGGAGCCCACTTTTTCTGCAAAATGCCTGGCGACGGGAAAAGTGTCGACTGGCATCAGGACTGCAGTTTCTGGCCGCTGACCCCCACCAAGGCGGTCACAGTCTGGTTGGCGATCGACGATTCGACGATGGAAAATGGGTGCATGGAAGTTTTCAACGGGTCCCACCAACATGGGCTGATCGATTTCGAAGTCAGTGATGGCGAAGCAGGAAACGTGCTGGATCAATCGGTCAAGAATCCCGAAAAATATGGCACCCTACGCCAAACGCCCATCCAGGCTGGCCAGATTTCGATCCACAGCGACCTGCTGGTCCACGGATCGGCCCCGAACCGCAGCCCCAACCGGCGTTGCGGGCTGACGCTTCGCTACTGTCCGGCCGATGTGACCGCGTATCTGGGGTGGAATGCCAAAGGTGTCAGCGTGAAGGGATCGGCCGACAAATCGATGTGGCCCGGTGCCGCACGACCATCCAACGACTAGATGGCCTTTCCTTTCGTCTATTCTAAAAAACGAACGCCATTTTCTGAAAACGCCCCCCCAGTTTCGGAAAACAAATACGGGCCACTGAACAATGAACACCGGACAAATCAGCGCCGGACAAATCAGCGCCGGACATCGGGGACCTTCGTTCCGATTTCCTTGAAATCGAAAGTCCACCGCAAACGCACCGGCAAATCAACCGCCAAATCAACCGCCAAATCAACCGGCAAATCAACCGGCAAATCAACCGCCAAATTGCCCCGTCGAATTTCGGGCACCCACGCCATTCGCTGCACGCACGCTGCCACAGCCTGCATACGCTGCCGCCAAAACCAATCCATAAGATCCATTTCTACAGGTAAACCGATGAGTCTGATTTCGCATTACAAAGATTCTCGCTGCGCAATCTCGTTCGAACTGTTCCCGCCAAAGACCGCTCAGGGCTTGGAATCGCTGGCCGACAATGTGCGCCGGTTGTGCGAGTTCAAACCCAGCTACTTTACATGCACCTACGGTGCCGGCGGGTCGACTCGTGGCACCACGCTATCGGTGCTCGCCAAGGTGCGTGAGATCACGAACCTGCCGGTTGCGTCTCACCTGACCTGCGTCGGTTCCACCGTAGAAGAATTGGAATCGTACCTCAACGAAGCCACCGCCCAGGGCACCGACTACATCGTTGCACTGCGCGGCGATCCCCCCAAAGGCACCGAAGAATTCGTCGCTGTGGAAGGTGGGCTGCGATACGCCAACGAATTGGTGGAATTGATCCACAGCAAGTTTTCGAACCTGGGCATTGCTGTCGCGGGCTACCCCGAAGTGCACCAAGAGTCACCCGATGCAAAAACGGACCTGGAAAATCTGAAGCGAAAGGTCGATGCCGGAGCCGATATCATCATCACGCAGTTGTTCTACGACAACATCGACTATTTCCGCTTTCGTGACCGCTGTGTCGCCGCTGGAATCAATGTTCCGATCGTGCCAGGCATCTTGCCGGTCACCAATTTCAAACAGGCCCAGCGGATCGCAACGATGTGCAAAGCCAGGATCCCGTACGATCTGGAAAAGGCGATGGACGCGACCGAGGATGCTGACGAGCAGTTTCGCATCGGTGTCGAACACGCCCGAATGCAAACCGTCAACTTGGTCGAAAACGATGTCCCTGGCATCCACTATTACGTGCTGAACAAAAGCGACGCGGCGACTGCATTGTTGGACGGTCTGCAACTGGTCAGCTAACCCGATGAATCCGCGTTCCACAGGCGGGTCGGACAACGCTGCGTCCAAGGTGTCGTTCTTGTCGCACACCTTGGCGGCCGATGAACCCGAAGGCGATTACGAATTGCTTTCGCCTGAAGCGGGCGAGACAGAGAACGACGATGTCCCGGCCCATCCTTTGCGTGACGCAGGCGTTGGTCGCGTGCTCTTACTGCACGGTACCTTCGCCGGCGACGATGCGATGGGGATGATACGAGGACTAGCACGGATCGCGCCCGGATCAGCCGCCTGGATGTCGGAATTGGCAAAGCGATGGGTCGATCAAGTGATCGGTGATGTCGGGAATTTCACCGACGCGTATGCCCGATCCATGTCGATCGCGCTGAACCGGAAAACCGAAACCGCACCGCCGGGTTTCCGCGGGGCCGGTGCTTCGCAAGCGGGTGCTTTTCGATCGATGGAACCGGATGCCGGCAACCTGCGCGCAAAACGTCACGATCATCGACGGCTTCCAATTGTGGTCGAGCGGCTTCGATGGTCGGGCGAAAACCACACCCTCGGCCGAGCCCAAGGCGCACTGCAGTTGTTCGATCGATTGATCGACAGTCGGGCGGCCGCCGACCGACGAACGCTCATCTTGGCTCATTCGCATGGCGGCAACGTCATGGCGATGTTGTCCCAGCTGATCGCGGCCGATCCGGCTGCACGACAAGCGTTCTACCAGCAAGCCTTCCATCCGCAAGCGATCCTGCGGAACGATCGGATCGCTGATGAAACGACGAACGATGCGATCGGTGACACAGCAACGGACCCGGTCGGCAACCCCGTTCACACCGTATGGGGAACCGAGGAACATCAACGCCGGTTCGTCGAACTGGACTTGGATCGCCTGCCCACAATCGACGTGGCGACTTTCGGGGTCCCGTTACGCTACCGCTGGAACACGACGGTATGTGGCCGGATTTTGCATTTCGTCCAACACCGATCTCTGGACGCCGAACACGAAACCAAGGCGGTGCTGCCCCAATCGATCAACGACATCATCGCCGCAACCGCCGGTGACTATGCACAGCACGTTGGAATCGCCGGGACCGATTTCCCAGCACTGGGAAGCGGGCTTCTGGAATCGGTGGCCGACATCAGACGCAATCGAATTCTGCGTGACATGTTTGAAGTCAAATCGGCCCGGTCTGGACTGATCGACCGGCTGCGACTCGGGCGTCGAAGATCGATCGACGGCAAAACGCTGTTGGTCGACTACCCGGATGATCGAACCGGCCGAAACCGGAAACTATTTGGACACGGCATTTACACCAATCAGGTGTGGATGCCATTCCATTTGCGCCAGATCGCCGATCGGCTGTACCGGCAACGAATCGTCCAGCGATCGATGGCTTGACGCCGCAGGCCCGCAGAGCCTTGGCCCATCCAACCTGCGATTCCGGCATCCTTCGATGGGGGAATTCTTAACAACGAGCGACCAACAAGCGTCGCTTCTTTCGTCCCCCCCCCCTCTCTCGAACTCTCTCCCCCGCAAACCGCAGCGCGGCGGGGGCGAGATGACTTGAAACGCAACACTGATTGATCGCTCGTTGCTTCGGTTGCATGCGATCCAGTTGCGTTCGATCCAGTTGCGCTCGATCTGGGATCGGATCGATCGGGTTCATGCCGGTGCCAGACCAGCCGGCCAAGTTACGCCTGCGGCTCGGTCATCTTCCAGGGGTCCAGTGCATCGGTCAGGGTATCTTCCGGCAGGATGCCTTTTTCGCGGCACAGTTCGCGGATCGTTTGCCCTGACGCGAACGCTTCTTTGGCAAGTTTGGCCGCTTGGTCATACCCGATCAACGCGTTCAGACTGGTGCACATCGACAGGCTCTGTTCGACCGACGCTTCACAGCTTTCGACGTTCGCTTCCATTTCGTCGACACAGAATTCGACGAACGCGTTGGTCCCCTGTGCCAACAGGTGAACGGATTCCAGAATCGTATGTGCCATCACGGGCATCATGATGTTCAATTGGAAGTTCCCGCCGCTGGCGCCGCTGACGGTCATGCAGGTGTCGTTGCCCATCACTCGCGCGGTCAATTGCATCATCGATTCGCACATCACGGGATTGACCTTGCCGGGCATGATCGAACTGCCGGGTTGGCGAGTCGGCAACTTGACTTCATAGAATCCGCAACGCGGGCCGCTGCCTAGCCAACGGATGTTGTTGGACACATTGAATAGCGTCTGGGCGATGCACTTCAGTTCGCCGTGCGAATGCACCAAGGCGTCACGCTGGGCGTTCGCTTCAAAGTGATTCACGGCTTCGATAAAGGCGACGCCGGTTTGATCGGCCAAGACTTTGGCGACACGTGCCCCAAATTCGGGATGAGTATTGATACCGCTGCCGACGGCAGTCCCACCGACGGGCAATTCCAGCACGGCATCGCGGGCCGATTCGGCACGGGCGATCGACAGTTCCAGTTGGCGGGCAAAGCCACCAAATTCTTGGCCAAGCCTTAGCGGGGTGGCGTCCATCAAATGGGTCCGGCCGATCTTGATCACCTTGTCCCACTGTTTCGCCTTTTCGGCTAGCGACGCATGCATCCGCCGCAGCGCTGGCAACAGATTGGTTTCGATCTGAACCGCAGCCGCGACATGAATCGCCGTGGGGAACGTGTCGTTGGTGCTCTGTCCCATGTTGACGTGATCATTGGGGTGGATCGGCTTTTCCTTGGCCGTTCGGTCACTACCGACGATTTCGATCGCACGGTTGCTGATCACTTCATTGATATTCATGTTGCTGCTAGTTCCGCTGCCCGTCTGGAAGACGTCAATCGGGAACTGATCCGCCAATTTGCCCTCGGCAACTTCCATTGCGGCCTGCAACATCGCGTCGACCTGCCCCTCCAGCATCGGATTTTTGCCCGATCCGGTCAGTTTTCCCAGATCACGGTTCGCAACTCCGCAGGCGTACTTGACCATCCCCATCGCGGAAACCATCGCCGGCGGCAACCGCCAACCGCTGATCGGAAAATTTTCAACCGCTCGTTGAGTTTGTGCCCCGTAAAACGCGTCGGCAGGAACACGAACTTCGCCCATCGAATCGCGTTCGGTACGGTAATCAGTCATTGGATGGTCTGGCTCTGCTTGCGAGTCGCTAGCGAGTTGTGAGGGCTGAAAGGTCAGTGCGACAGCGGGTGCGGCGGGTCGTCGATATCGCGGCGCCGGACGATCGGAGATGAATCCGGATCATTCGGTCTGCTGTCCCCGATCATGCCTTCGCAAAACGCGGGAAAGGGGTCCGTAGAAACAGCCGTGCATGATACGGTCGTAACCGTTTTGCCGGGAGTACGGGGCCAAAATTCGAATCGGATGGCTGGCGTTTTTCCAGTCCATTGGCCAGTGATCGCAGCCGATAGTCGATCGGACGCGTCAGAAACGTTGCAATCGGAATAACGTTCACCGCTGGGCAGCCTGGCCGGCGGTTCCCCACGCCATTCGCGCAATTCCGATCATTTCGACCACACGAACCGAGCTAGGCTTCCCATGTCTTACCTTCAGTATCGATCCGTTCCCATCGACGGGGATGTCGCGCTTGGGGCAAGGCGTTGATCAGCGAAGACCGTTCGATTCGACGGGCAGGTCGCTGACCAACTTCACGACCTTCCCTTCCAGAACACGCGTCACCGATTATGTCATCTGCATCCGTCACCCCCGCGAACGCGACTTCGTCATCGTCCGCACCGACGATCGCCTTGCCGACGCAAACTCCTGCAACAAGGTCGGCCCCGGCCAAGCGAGATCCGAGCCACCGCGATCCGGCTGCGCCTGCATCTACCACTGAAAAATCCGGTCGCAACGGATTCGAGACGACGCAATTGGCACAGGGTTCTGCCGCCCAATCACCGTCGGACGCCAGCGCAAATGCGAGCGTGAAACCGTGGATGCCCATCGCAAAAACAATTCCGATGCCGATGCCATCGCCTCCCGCACCCGACAATCGGTCGCCCGAGGACACGATGGCGGACGAGATGGAACGGTTGACTGAGGCGCTATCGATCAAATTCGAAGAACTCTCGCTGATCCACCAGTTGAGCGAACAGCTGAAACTGGACGAGGATCCGGCCACGCTTTGCGACTGCTTGCTGAATGAACTGGCACCCTGCATCACTGCAAACACGTTGCTGATCGACATCGAACGGGATGAAGAATCCGGCGTTCGGTCGCGAATGTTCTCGACCGGCCAACTGCATTCACCGGATTTCATCCGACATGCGATTGAATGTGTCGAGCATTACCACAATGATTCTCACCAAGCCGTAATGGTCAACAACCATGTCGTCGTCGACGAATCCGGACCCTGGCGTTTCATCGTGGTACCGATCCACGGACAGAATCAATTGCTGGGCCGGATGATTGCGATCCGAGAGTACAAGAGCGAAGAATTCGGCACAGTCGAAGCCGACTTGATGAAGTCGACCTCCATGATGCTGGGGGTTCACTTGGTGAATCAACGTCAGTTCATGGCGCTGCAGCACATGTTCGAAGGCATGATCGGATCGCTGGCATCGGCGTTGGATGCGAAAGACACGTACACGTCGGGTCACAGCACGCGAGTCGCGGATCTGTCCGTCGAACTAGCAACACGCCTTGGATTTGACGAAGACGGCGTGGCCCGCATTCGAATGGCCGGCATCCTTCATGACATCGGCAAGATCGGCGTCCAGGATTCGGTCCTTTGCAAACCCGGTCGGTTGACCGAAGACGAATTTGAACAGATCAAACAGCACCCCGTGTTGGGCTACGAAATCCTGAAGGGCATTCGACCGTTCCGAAAGATTTTGCCGGCCGTTCGCCACCACCACGAATCGTGGGATGGAACGGGATACCCCGACGGGCTTGTGGGCACCAACATTCCGCGTGACGCACAAGTGTTGGCGGTTGCCGATGCGTTCGATGCCATGACCAGTGACCGACCGTACCGAAGCGGCATGCCGCTGGACAAGGTGGTCGCGATCTTCCAGGGTGGTCGCGGACAGCAATGGGCCGCTGATGTCGTGGATGTGCTGCTTTCGTGCCCCGAAGTCATGCACGCGTATTCCAAACGGGAGCCCACCGACTCATAATCGCGTCTCCCCCTTTCTCGGAGAACCCGATCATGATGACGCGGACACCACTGATTCCGGCATTGGCGCTGCTAGCCCTCGCCATCGCCCCGCCCGATCGCTTGCCAGCGCAACGCCCAGACTCCGTGGGCGCACAGTCCGTGGGGACGCAGGAGTCCAGCACCGGCGGTCAATCATCGGCGGTCTGGGAAAACTCGGGCAGACAACGCTACGGAATCTTTGCAGGCTGTGGACGAACCCCATTGTCGTCTGGCCAGCCCTCTGGATCACTTGATCCCACAGCCTCTACCAACGGCCCGATGACTCAAAATCGGAACGATCTGTTGCTGGGCAATCCCTTCGGCATCGAAGTCCGGGGCGATCGATACTGGATCACAACGATCGACGATCACTGCGTCTATCACGGGCAATTGGACCACCCCATGATCAGCCGCGTTGCCGGAACCGGCCAACAGGGATACAGCGGTGACGACGGACCAGCGCTAGACGCGACCTTCAATTGGCCGCACGAGGTTCGCAGTGATCCGGCCGGCAACCTGTACATCGCGGACACTCGCAATCACGTCATACGCCGAATCGATTCCGAGTCCGGCATCATCACAACCATCGCCGGCGATGGGACCGAGGGGTTTGCCGGTGACGGCGAATCCGGGGATCGAGTTCGTTTTCGGCAACCGCACAGCGTGGTGCTGGATGATGCGGGCGGCCTAATCGTGGCCGATACGGTTAATCACAGACTACGCCGTATCGATCTAACCAGCGGCATCGTGCAAACCATCGCAGGCAACGGCCAAAAGCAATTGCCAACCGACGGCGCGAAGGCAAGCGAATCGCCGCTGTTCGGCCCCCGATCATTGGCCGTCGATGACAAGTCGATCTGGGTCGCACTGCGGGAAGGAAACAGCATCTGGCGAATCGATCGAGCAACCGGAGCCATCCACCATGTGGCCGGGACGGGAAAGAAAGGGTACTCCGGCGATGGCGGTTCCCCCAAAACCGCGACCTTCAGCGGCCCCAAGGGATTGGACATCGATGATCGCGGCAGGCTGCTGGTCGTGGATACCGAGAACCACGCCGTCCGCCGCATCGACCTTCGAACGGACCAAATCGAAACGGTGCTAGGCGGCAAAGCGGCAAAGACAACAACGCCGCTGAAACGCCCGCATGGAATTCGAGTTTTGGACGGAGCCAAGTTTCTGGTTGCCGATTCCGAGCAACACCGAGTCGTGGCCAGCAACGATGCGGCCAACGCCGACCGATAGTGTGCCCCCCGCCCTGGTCGAATTCAAGCCACGATTCCCCCACAACGCCCCACGCCGTCGCGAATGTCGCCAAGACTTTCGGCCATCCACCCATGTCCAATGGCCCTTCGCCAGTTGCGTTACCACACGGCCATCCACCCAGCGGCCACTGGCCCTACGCCGTGCCCTGCGACCAACACCCGCCGAGCGTCTCGACGGGCCACCGATCGTTGCATCCACCTCTGTCGCGCGCCGTCATGATCGAGACAATCGGCAGAGAGTGCCACAACGCAGCCGAAAGAGAATTGCGGCGGCGACTTTGACGATGAACCGTCTAGTCCTGCGTGGGGTGTCCCTGATCCCCGCCCTCCTGGCTGGCCTTGGCGGTTTGGTAAGCTTGCCGTACCAAACCACTCTGCAGAGCGGGACTTACAACCGACACGACCGATCGACGTGGCAGAAGCATTGCGACCAACGCGTCAATCTTTGCTCTTCATTGAATTGGATCGAGTTCGCCATTGTTCTTGGGTAAGACTCTCCGATAGCTACCTTTGAACACCGACCGATTCACTTCGGTGCGGTGGGCTGAGAAGCCACCACTTGCCGATCGGCCTTTTTGGCTCATCAGCGACTTCCGACCTACGTCCACGTCTGGTCGGGAACAGCTGATGAAACTGCCAAGAAAGCCGGACGGGCGTGCCGCGGCCTAGACTCAGCAAATCCTTCCAAAACCTAACTCCATGGAGATATCACGATGCGTCGTGTATTCATTCCTGCTTTGCTCGCAGTCGCTTTGGTCGCCACGAGCTCGGTCAACGCAAGTGCGTTCGGCCTGTTTGACAAATTGTGCGGAAACAGCTGTGACAGCTGTTGTGACGTCGAGCCTGCATGTGGCTGCGAAGTCGCTGCTCCTGTCTGTGGCTGCGAAGTCGTCGACCCTTGCTGTGACTCGGGTTGTGCACCGAAACTGGGCCTGCTGAAAAAGCTGTTCCATCGTCATGACAACTGCTGTGACAGCGGTTGTGCAGTCGAACCTGTTTGCGGTTGCGAAATCGCTGTTGCACCAACTTGTGGCTGCGAAATGGTTGACCCTTGCTGTGACGGACCTTCTTGCGGAAGCAAAGTCAAGGGATTGCTGTCACGCTTGTTCAAGCGTGGAAACAGCTGCTGCGATAGCGGCTGTGCAATCGAACCAGCTTGTGGTTGCGAAATCGCAGCTCCTTGCGGACCTACTTGCGGTGCAGAACCCAGCTGTGGCTGTGGCTTCTAATCCACTTGGCTTGATCACTTGCTCTTTTCTATCGGTAAGCATTTGAACGAGCCACGTTAAAGCTAAACACAAAAATCCCCGTCAACTGAAAAGTTGGCGGGGATTTTTTCATGGCTTCTCAGAAACGTCTGCCGATCCATCCGCAGACTGCTCCCACAACTTCTCTAGCAGCACTTGCGTCGCCGCAGCGGCATCAGCGGCATCAGCGGCATCAGCGGCAGGCGTCATCGCCAAATTCAATCCCAATCGTCCATAGATTCGATTGAACTGGTCCACAAAGTCGCTGGCCCGCGAAAGCGGCAATCGGACCGGCCCGGCAACCGCATCTCGGTTTGCCAACACCGCCTCGCACGCCCCGTCGGGAAGTCGATGACTGCGGTTGCTGCTGCTAATCGGACGGATTTTCACTGCGACGCCCCGCGGTAAACCACCGACGGATGGGGAAAGCCCAGTTTCTTGTCGACCCGGTTCAATGGCAATTCACCGCTTAAGTACCGACGCAGGTTGATGCAGACCAGCGATGTCGAGTCATCCACGCGGCGCGACGACTGGGCGCCGACGTGTGGCGTGATGATCACCTTCGGGTCGTCCCACAACGGGCTGGTGGGATCCAATGGTTCCACCTCGGTCACATCCAAACCGGCGCCCGCTAAATGTCCCGACCTCAGCGCCGAAACCAGGGCGTCTTCGACAACGACCGAACCGCGTGCCACGTTGATCAGATAGCTGCCCTTTCGCATCTTTGCGATTCGTTGATGGTCGAACAGCCCCAGCGTTTCGGAAAACAACGGCAGTGCCAAAATCACAATGTCGCTTTCACCTAGCAATCGATCCAGTTCTTCTGCCGGCCACAGCTCGTCGACTTCATCGGGCTTGTCGACCGGGTAATAGTCGGTCGCGATGATCCGCACATCCCAGGGTGCCAGCATCTTGGCCAACATCCGACCGTTTCCGCCCAGGCCAACAATTCCTACCGTTTTGCCTCGCAAGTCATCCGTCGGCAATCGCACAAATTCTCGGCTGGCTTCGGCGCGAAAGAACAGTGGCAACCGGCGCAGCAGCCCGAACAGCAATGCAAATGTCTGTTCGGCGACCTGCGGGGCGAACAACCCGGACGCGCTGCTGACGATGATGTCCGAATCGATCACGCCGGGAACCAAACAGTGATCCAGACCGGCTGCGGAGGATTGGATCCATTTCAAACGCTTGGCCGCCAACACGCGGTCCCAATCCACCGGTACCTTGGCGTGCCCGACAAAGATGTCCGCGGTTGGCAACAGTTCGTCAATTCGGTCCTGACCGGCATCGACCACCTCGGCTTCCGGTGCGGCCGCTTGGATCGCAGCGATGTGATTTTGGTTGACCGGATAACAAAGAACGATACGCATGACTTTGACGTCGGCTAAGCTTGATAGGGATGCAGTGAACGGCGGTGAACTTGCACAAATGTAACGCCCGGAACACAAATCGCGAAGTCGGAATCTGTGCACGCCGTCCTGCGTCCCCTGGCAATGGCGGCCGCGGCCAAGGTCCACTGCATCCATTCAATTCGCCTGCGTCACCTCGATTCGATATGCGACGATACCGGATCGGCGCCGAACGCCCCCACCCCTGGTTCATGTTTCACTGACAAAGACACCTCCCACCCCCATTTTTCACGTCACGACATGGACGACCTGTTAATCGTCGCAGCCCGCACCGACACGGGGCCCTCCACGCCCGCCCGAACGGCATCGGTACAGTTGCGCGTCAAGTTCCTGATCACAGGTGTGCTATTTCCGATATCGGCGTTCATCGTGACGGCTTCATCGCCAATCTCGATTAGCTCTCTGTGGCAATCCGGCCAGCTTGACGCCTACGTCGCGATGTTGATGACGTGGCCTGGGTATGGCCCGTTTTTGCCGCTGGTCGGATGCTGCATGGCATGCCTGACCCTGTGGCTCGTCCGCCCCGCGAGTTCTCGATTCCTGATCTTGCGGTGGTGCATCTACGCCGGCGTGGCGTTGTCGTTTCAGTTCCTTGTCATGACAACAATCGCAAACGGCCCCTTCACGTACGTTTTTGCCGCTCTTACCGCGCCCGTTTTGGCACTGACCGTTTTCGCGTTCAATAGCATTTTGTCTCGGATCGGGCGGTTCACGATTGCCCATCTTTTGATTCTGACGACCATCGCCGCATTGTTGATCGCGTTGATTCAGTGGACTGGATCCGGGTTCGAATCGATGGAACTGTTGTTAGGACTTTGGTTCATCGGCAGCGCCGCATCTCCGGTGCTTTGCCTGGTCACATTCATCCGCGCATCGTTGTACCTACGCCATGAAAGGGCGGCATCCGGCGGCAACCTGCCGTCAACTTTGACGCCGCTGGGCGTGGGTTTCCTGATCGCTTGGATCGGATCATGGTGGGCTGCATGGGTGTTGGCGACCGACATCATGATGAAAGAGTACGCCAAGTTGCCTACCGCGGCTCCGAATTGCTATGTCACGTCGGCCGCCGCCGGTGGCCACCGTCGGCTGGTCGCATCACGACCTCGTCACGGAGACCAAATTTTAGTCAACCCGCAAATGCAGCGACTGAAGTTTGCCGAATTCGCGATCGCCACCGCTCTGCCCAACACCCACGCATCGATCCGACGCTGCTATGACCGCATTGGACCACCGCTAGCCCATCGCTGTCGGTCCAACATTTGGTTTGCGGACGCAACCTATGTGGCATTCAAACCGCTGGAATGGGCCGCCATCGGCTTGGCAAAATCCATGGCGATTTCATCGAAATCCATCGGGGCGTTGTACAGCGTCGATCAACGCGGCGGCGAATGCGAAGACTAAGATTGGCGACTGGCCCGCCGGCTGACCACCGTTTTCTCGGTCGTCTCGCCGCCCAGTGCCCATAGCCATGCCAAGACAACCATCACGATATTGGTGTCCCCGTACAGCATCGTCGCAATGACCGCGACCGTGAACCGAGGCGCAAACAGCCAGCCTATCCAATACAGCACACCACCGCCGAACGTGGTGGCAAACAGCATGGTCAGCCTGGGAAACATGAACATAAACAGTACGAACCAGATCGAGTGATTGTCCCAAAAGTCCATCGTTTCTCTCTCTCGTATCGTTGCCAGAGATTACAGCCGATGCATCCGAATTTCCCCGACAAGGAGAAGACGCTGGATCGATTTCAATGGCCCGTCCTGCGGTCATCGAAACGCTAGTTCAGTTCGTCGGCTAAACGTTCTCGAAAAATCTTGCTGTTGTGTCGGATGTCGACCGGCAGCGGTTCTTGGCGAATCACGACTTCCTCGATGCGCCGGGTCAGTGGATTGCGTGCCGCCAACTCTTTCAGCTCGGACAGCAACTCGTTTCGATCGGCATCATTCTTAGGCTGGGCATCGGCAAACAGTTCGACGAAGACAACCGGCGTTTGATGGGGGCGTTGGCCGCGTCCCACCAAGGCCGATCGATAGACTCGCGGATGGGCATTGAAGATGGCTTCGCACTGGATGGTGAACAGCGTTCGTTTTTCCATCGTGACACGATGCGCCTTGCGACCACAAAACCAAAACCGATCGCGACCATCCAGGTACCCGACGTCGCCCATCCGGTGCCAGATTCGATCGCCGTCCGCGACCTTGTGCAACGCATTCTGGTCCTGACGCACGACATACTGGGTGGTCACCATCGGGCCGCTCACCATCAATTCACCGATCTTGCCCAGCGGCATTTCGACGGTTTGCGATACATCGCTGATCGGTCCATCTTCGATCTGGATCACTCGCCACTCGGCTCCTTCGAACCGAGTCCCAACGCAAACCCCCTTGCCCTTGGCTGACGCCGGCCCGGTTTCGGCGATGATTTCACGTGATTCGATCGACGCGATCGGCAGTGCCTCGGTCGCGCCGTAGGGGGTGACCACCATCGCGTCGGGATCGATCAATCCACGCAGCTTTTCCAGCGTCGCAGCCGGGACCGGCGCCCCGGCGGACAGAACGCGTTTCAACGTCGGGAAGACGCGACCGTGACCATTGGCTTCGGCCCAACGCACGACGGTGTTCCACAGCGCTGGCGACCCGAACGCCTGATCCACTTCCCACTGCGTTGCCGCTTCGACCAAACGTTGAGGGTCCACCTGGGCGGGCCGCGTGGGGTCCATGTCGGGGATGATCGTGGTGACGCCCATCACGGCATCAAACAATCCGAACAAGGGGAAGCAAGCCAGATCACGGGATCCGCGGTGAATGTCGTACCGTTCGCGAATCCGGTCGATCTGGGCGTGGAAGGTGCCGTGCGTGTACTGCACACCCTTGGGCGGACCGGTGCTTCCGGTGGTGAAGATGACCGCAGCCGGATCGCTTCGTTCGATTCGAGGCAGTGGATCCGGACCTTTGACCGCATTGCCCATCGCCTTGATCTGGGCCAGCGTCTTGCCTCCCCAAAACCAACGTCGTCCGACAGTCACGTTCCACTTGGCGTTGGGAAACTTCGATCGCAGAACGGTTCGAATCGCTTGGGCTTTGGGGATTCCGATGAATCCGTCCGGCTGGGCTTCGGATAGACAACGCACCAAATGATTGCGGCCCATGCCAGGATCCACGAGCACCACGACGACGCCCGCTTTCAACAATGCAAAAGTCAGTTCAATGAAGCTGGCGCCAAACGGGACCAACATGGCCACACGCATGCCTGGCTTCAGCCCCCAAGCATTCAGCCCTCTCGCGATCGCTTCGCTGCTTTCGTCCAGGCAGCCGAACGTGGTCAACGCATAGGCCCGATCCTGGTTAGGGACCGGCGGACCATCGGGCTGGGCGATCGCCACCGCCCCGGGCATCAACGCCGCAACGACTCGTAAACGTGCAGCAACATTTCCATCGGGTACTTGGGTGGCCATTATGCAGCGACCTCGTGGCGGATCGCCGCTTGATGACAAAGAAGTGAAATGATTTGGTCCGCCAAGTTGGTCTCGCAAACCGCTTGGGCACCCTTCCAACCGGGAATCCCATTGACCTCGACGACACAATCCGGGCCGCCTTCGCAGTCCAGCAAGTCGACCGACGCGAATTTCAATCCGATCGATTGGCAAATTCGTTTCGCCAACGTCGATTGTTCGTCGCTGACATCGAAGGGCAGGGTTTCGCCGCCACCGGAAACATTGGTTCGAAAATCACGTTCGTTGGTCCGACGAAAACCCCAGACCTGATCGCCGATCACCAACAACCGTCGGTCGCGACCGCCCGGCGGCACGAACGCTTGCACGTAGGCAACCGCGCCCAGGGATTCCAAAGTCGAAAACGTGTACCAAGCCAGCTCCGGATCACGCACTCGCATGACCCCCCGGCCTTCACCACCAAAGATCGGCTTCACCACCACGTCCCCGCCCAACGACCGGAATGCATCAATCGCTTGGGACCGCGACTGGACCACCACCGTTTCGGGAACCGGATAGCCTAGCGAGGCAACCTTTGCCAAGGTAGCAAACTTGTCGATCGCAATCTCCAGCGATCGAGCCGGATTGACGAGCGCCGCGGTGATCCCAGCATCGGACAGTCCATGCAAGGTCGCCAACCGAAACGTCAACGTTTCGATCGTTCCCATCGGCATCGTCCTGGTCAGGATCGCGTCAAAGGTCGCCAAGGAACCTGCGTCGCAATCGATCGTGGTCCCACCCGCCGGACCAATCGACGCAGACAGACTAGGGTAAGTCCCAAACGCGATTTCGCAGCCTCGATCATCCGCCGCCGATCGCAACTGATTGGCGTGCCACCCCTCGCCACCACCGAGCACCAAAAACCGCTGGCGGCGTTGGCCATCGTTTGGTTGACGTTGTTCACGCTTAACCGGCTGACGGTCTACCGAGCTATTATCCTGCGGGGGCACAGCATCGCTGATCATGACAGGAACGATTCGCGAAGAGTATCGGTAGCGATTTGCCCGTGGATCCAAGTTCGTCCGGTACGCAGGTTATGGATCGTGACCACTGCCGGACTGAACAACATGGGATCGACTTTGTAAAAGTCGTATTCATAGTCTTGAAAGATGGCTGCAAACGGTCGGCCGTAGTCCTTCGAACCGCGGCTGGGCACATGTTCGGCAACCGCTTCGATCGCCTCGTCATCGGTATCCACCCACAACGTAACGCTGGCGCCGTACAACATCGCATCGTTCGTGCGACCGATCCCGCCAACCATGTCACCGGGCTTGGCCGGAGGCGGCAGGGGTGAATTGCCGGTACCGGACACGATCGTCCGGACGTCGAATTTCAATTCGTGCAGCTTGTGCATCGCGGTTTCAATACTGCGGGCCACCACCTGGACTGAACCAGCGATCGAGGTGCTGGGCGCCACGGCAAGCGAAACTCCCGATGGCTGGACACCACATTGTTCCGCGATCATGGCGATGACCGACTCGGTGGGCAGTTTGTCGGATTCCAGAACACCCACCGCATGTTCACCGGTTTCCGAAAGATCCAGTTCTTTTAGCGTCGCTTCCCGGCCACGGAACATCCGCATCGGGCCGCTGCCCATCGCAAAAAAGTCGTCGGTCTGAATCGGCCAGCCCGCGTACTGGGATCCCAGACATGCCGCCAACGTGTGGTCGCATTGAACATGGACTGAATTGTCGGACACCAACCGATCGGGGTCCGCCGGGTGGATCTTCACGCTGGCGTGATCCCCCAAACACAGTCGCGCCAGCACCAATCCGGCCGCCAAGGAACCGCGGGTATCGATCCCCGCGTCTAGGATCTGGGCACCGCCAACGGATGCGACACGGCAGTTCAGACCCGCAGCGTTGTCGATCGACCGGCGAAACAATTCATAAGACAGTTGGTTTAGCATCATGACCAAATCGTCGTGCATCCCATGCCCGATGTCTAGAACGGGTCGGCCGCCGCCTGGCAAAAGAACGGACTGCCCTTGGCTACCCAAATGACGCAAAATCGATCATCCTAGGCGTCCGCCATCACCGACCGACCTTCCGCGTCTGATTCGATCTAACCATGCAATTGAGCATCATTCCGCATCCGCACCCGACGCTGAGAACACGCAGCAAGCCGATCCGCCGCGTCGACCGGGATCTACGAGCGATCGTTGATCAAATGCTGGACTTGATGTACGAGGCCAACGGGGTGGGGCTGGCCGCCAACCAAGTCGATCTGCCGATTCGATTATTTGTCGTCAATCCAGCCGGCGAACGGGGCGATGGCGAGGAATTGATCCTGATCAATCCCGAATTGCAGCGTCCCAAAGGCAACGAAACCGCTCAAGAGGGCTGTCTCAGCCTGCCCGGGCTGTACGGTCAAGTCAAACGCCCCAAATCGATTCGTCTCAGCGCGTTTGACCTCAAGGGCAACCCCATCGAACGTACCGTCGATGGTTTCCTGGCCCGTATCTTGCAACACGAAAACGATCACCTCGACGGCGTGATGTTCTATGATCGGATGAGCGACGAGGGACGGCGTGACCTGGAAGACGGCTTGGCCGAACTGGAGACCGATTTTCGATCGAAACAACAATCCGGCGGTATCCCTTCGGACGAAGAATTGGTGAAACGATTGACTCCCTGGTACGAAAAGTACACCTGATTTGCGGGGGCAACTGCCCAAACCCGCCAACTGCCACGCCGAACCCGCCTGTCCCAACCGAAGTAAACCGTGACTGATTCTAAACGTCTGGTCTTGATGGGCACCGGCCCCTTCGCTGTGCCATCTTTCGAAGCCCTGCGGTCTGCCGGCCACGAGATCGCGTTGGTCGTGACCAAGCCGATGCCGCCGGTCAAAAGCCGCAAAGGACCGCCCCCATCGCCCGTCCGATCGTGGGCCGAGCAACACAATCTGCCGATTTTTGCACCCGATACGATCAACGATCCTGATGCGATTGAAAAGGTCGGCGCCCTGAATCCGTGGCTGCTGGTCGTGTGTGACTACGGACATATCTTGAAGCCCGATGCATTGGCCACAGCCACCATCGGCGGCATCAACCTGCACGGTTCGCTGCTGCCCCTGTATCGCGGTGCCGCCCCCGTGCAATGGTCGCTGCTAAACGGCGATGCCGTCACGGGTGTTTCGGTCATCCACATGACGCCGCGACTAGACGGTGGGCCGATCATCGCATCGGCACAAACCCCTATCCACAGCGATGAAACCGCGGGTGAACTGGAACAACGGCTTTCCGAAATCGGCATCGCGGCCACGCTCGAATCCGTGGAAACGCTTTCGAAATGGGACGGCGAACAAACGATCGGGACAGTCCAAGACGCTGCGAAAGTGACCAAGGCACCGCGACTGGCAAAATCCGATGGCGACATCGACTGGGGGCGTTCGGCTGCCGAGATCGATTTTCACGTCCGCGGCATGCAACCCTGGCCAGTGGCCTTCACCCACATTCTGGTCGATCCAAGCAAACCGCCCGTACGGTTGGCGATCAAGTCGGTGACCGCGACCGATCTGGATGCATCGGGTCACAGTGCGGGCGAGATCATCGACGGCGCCCCCTTCGAACGAAAGGGATTGTTGGTGGCCAGCGGCGACCGAATCATCGAGATCACCCGCTTGCAGCCGGCCGGGAAGCGAGAAATGCCGGCGACCGACTTTTTGCGAGGCCACGCTCCGCCCCCCGGTGCCAAGTTGTTCTCGCCATAGAGCCGACCAATTTGATAGATCATCGAATCCCAAGGAAGGATTTGTGACCTATCGACGGTACGTTCGAAACGATGAACAGCTCTCAATTTGATTCCAGCAGCGATCCCGATGGTCCCGAAATCCCCTTCGGTTCCTCGCCTCGCCAACCCAGGCCATTTCTGGGAATTCAATTTCGATGCTGCCGTACTTACGGTCGCATCTATCGCAACAACAGCGGCAATGCGTACATCGGAAACTGCCCCATGTGCCTGTCAAAGGTGAATGTGCCGATCGGCGGGGGCGGATCAAGTGCCCGCTTCTTCTCCGCGGGCTAGCCGAAATCCCCGTCCCCGCGGTCCTGCTACCATCGCCGCGGCGGCCATGCTCGATTCGACCAGGAATGCGGGCCAAGACGCACTTTCGCCGCTGGGCACCAATTTGCTAGGGTAAAATCAAACTACTGCATTTCCGCCGGGAACCTACGTACCGGGGGGGCATGCAAAGTTGGATATTCGATACCGAAATCCCGCAAACGCCCGGTTGCCCGCCCCCGTTGGCGAACCTGTTCCTTGGTCAATTCGATGCTTGGTGAATACAAACTGAACCGCTGCACTCGCCAATGCCATGCATTGAAGCGACCGCTGCGCGAAGGCGAATGGTATTACAGCGTCATCAGCGAATCCGGTGACGACTACGTCCGACACGACTATTCAGCGGAATCATGGACCGAACCACCCGAGGGTGCCGTCGGTTGGTGGAAGAAACAAATGCCGACCTCGGCGGCACGAAAAATGGTGCTCGCTCCACCCGAGGTGCTGATCGATTTGCTTCGGTCGATGGAACCGTTTCCGGAGAAGGCCAAGAGCCGCTATTTGTTGGCGTTGATGCTGATGCGTCGGCGATTGATCCGCCCCGCGGCTGAATCCGACAAATCCGAACTCGCCGAGAACCAGATGCGAATCGAGGTGATCGCGGATGGATCGACAATCGATATCGAAACCTGCGAAATTTCCCGCAGCGAATCTGAAACGCTTCGCGACGAATTGAACGAACTGCTGTACTGCGAAGCCGCCCCCGACGAAGACGTCGTCGCCTGACGCAGCAACCCGACATGGCGGCCTGAAACCAACGTCCTGTCCAACCCATTCCTATTGATTATTTACTGCGCAGGAGTCACGCACGGATGCGAGCTTTCGGCATCATCGCCATGGGATTCGTCCTGTTCGTCTCTGGCGGCGCAACCTGCGCACGTCGCCAGCCTGCGATACCCTATCCACCGCCGCCCGTGGTGTTCAACGAAACACCGACATTGCAGGAAGTTGCGACGGTCGTCAATCGAACCGCCAACGTCCAACAACTGTCGACGAATTCAGCCTCGATCGAACTGCTAAGCATGCCTAGCGTGCCGCGATTAAGCGCTACGATGAATCTGCAGCGAGAAAAGAACTTTCGCCTGCGTGGAAGTATCCCCATCCTGCTGGGGATGGGCTTTGACATGGGAAGCAACCAGGACGTCTTCTGGTTCGAAGTTCCCGAAGACATGTCCAAAAAGCTGTATTACGCCAGCCATCAAGCCTATCAGCAACAGCTTGACCGCGCGATCCTTCCCGTCGACCCGACCTGGATCATGGATGCCTTGGGTCTAGCCCAGATTGATCCGAACACGGTGGTCGCCGGTCCGATTTTGCTGCCCGATGGAAAACTGCAAGTACGCAGCACCATCGCTTCCTCCATCGGCAACTACCAACGCGATCTGTTCATCGAACCGAAAGCCGGCTATGTGACCGATCAATATTTGTACAACCCATCGGGGCAACTGGTGGCCCAAAGCCAGGCGTCCAACCATCGGTATTACGAAGCCCAACAATGCGTGCTGCCGCATCGTGTCGATTTGAACCTAGTCCCCGGCGCCGGGATGGGCCCACCGCTGACGATGCGAATCGACATCAGCGACTATACCGTCAACCAACTGCTTAGCGGCGACCCGAACCTGTTCACCATGCCCACGTCAGCATCACGCCAAGTCGACCTGACAACTCTGTCGGGCGGCATGCCGATGGCCGCAACCGGCACCAGTCCGAACACATCCACCGGAATCGGAACACGACCGATCGTCAGCGGCCCCAGCGAATACTCGGCGGACGCATCATCTGCCTACCCGCTACGCGGCACCATTCGCTAGCCGGTCGGCAAGCCCGCCGGGCCAAGGCTGTCGCCACATCGTGGCAAAAAAACTCGACGCCGAAGCACTGTGTCGCCCGCCGGGTTGACCAAGAATCGTTTGACCGCGTGCTCGGCCGGCCCGCAAGTTTCACTCGCACCAATGCGTTGGGCGCCGCCCCAGCGGTGCGGACGATCCAACGCGTACGTCCACTATCATTTAACCGTGTGCCCAAGCGGTGCGGGCGATCCAGCGAGCACGCCCACCATCGTTTAACCGCGTGCCCAACGAGCCGCGCGTTTCAGCCGCACCGGCGCGCGGGGCGATGCCCAAGCGGTTAAACGAACCAACGCGCACATCCGTCGTCGAGTCGCCGCGTGCTCGGGCGCGCCGCGCGTTTCAGCCGCACCAGCGCGCTGGGCGTTGCCCAAGCGGTTAAACGAACCAACGCGCACACCCGCCGTCGTTTAACCGCGTGCCCAGCGGACCGCGCGTTTCAGCCGCACCAGCGCGCTGGGCGTTGCCCAAGCGGTTAAACGAACCAGCGCGTACACCCACCATCGTTTAACCGCGTGCCCAGCGGGCCGCGCGTTTCAGCTGCACCGGCGCGCTGGGCGATGCCCAAGCGGTTAAACGAACCAACGCGTACATCCGTCGTCGAGTCGCCGCGTGCCCATCGAGACTGTGAATAATTGGCCGGTTGTGGCTTGACGCCGTGTTTTTGAAGTGGTTTTTCAAAAATTTTGGATTGCCGGTCGTCGTCAAAGTTTCAGGTTGAAGCTTCGGTGGTTCTTTTGTCTTGGTGGATCGCTTTGAAGCTTCGTTGGACGCGATGCGTCCAACGATTGGAGACCGGAGGCCAACCTCAAGGCGTCGCAGTACAGGATTGCCTCATCAGTGTTTGTAAAAATCCTAGGTTGTTCAATCGATTGAAGTTGTTCACCAGCACGTGCCAAAGCGTTTGGGCCATTGCTTTCTTCTGGCCACGAACCCGGAACTGATGAAGACCGCGATTACGACATTCCGCGTTGGGAAATTCAGCTATCGATGGACGTCGTCTCAACATCTCCTGCGCCTCGGGTGTCCCCATCCTCTTTCGATACCTCGCCATCGCGTCGCTATCGCCCGGCTTGCTCGCATGGGGATCCTTGCCGTTAGCGACTTGTCTTTTGATGTCCTTCAGTGGACCGTAAACCTCCGTCCCCGCAGCGTCCATCGCTTCGATATCGCTCGCTTTGGTGAACCCGCCGTCGACCAAGTAGTGTGCCGGCGTCACCCCATAGGTGCGGCAGATCGACTCGTACATCGGAAGCATCTCACCTTGATCGCTGCCCTGATTGTCAACGCTCACGCCGACGACAATTCGAGAGTCGCCGTCGCTGGCGAATTGGACGTTATAGGCGGGGCGAAAACCGCCGTCTCCCATCTTCATCCGCGCCGCTTCGGGGTCCGTTGTGGAGGCTCGTGGGGTCGACTTGCTTTTGCGTGATCGTTTCTCTTTACGACGTCGCTCAAGTTCTTTGAGGTTCTCTTGAGCCGCCTTGATACGCTCGAGTCGTTCGTCGGCAGCACGCTTGCGGGCGGCCTGTTCGGCCCGAGTTGCCGCGGCAGCTTCCTCGTCGGATCGCTCGGCGAGTTCCTTTACATAGTCTTCGGCAACCTCTTGCATCTGTTGGAGCGTCGATTCGGACCGAAACGAACTGCTGCCGGCCGAGGCACGCACCCGCATGCCATCCTGCCCGATGGTATCCAACGTGATCAGTTTTTCGCTCAGCAGCACGGCGATCGAGTCGCTAAGCAACTTCTCGAGATACTCGGCGTTGCCGCTGCGAAAGTCGCTCAGGGTGTGATGATTAACCGTGACATCGCCGCAGATCCACAGGTAGTGGAAGTCGCGGGTGGTCAAATCGCTCAAACGGCGGGCGCTACTGATCCCTTCGAGCGTTGCGTAGAACCACAGGGCGAAGAGGATTCGCGGATCGATCGGGGTGCGACCACGACCATCTACTTTCGATTTAATCTTCTCGTAAAGCGGTCCGAGGTCGAGCGATTCGCAGTACTGCCATACCAAACGAACGCGGTGCTCGCGGGCCACCATCTGGTCAAGCGAATAGAACCGCATCTCAACTTGGCTGCGTTCGGGGCGGTGGGTGCGAGCGGAACCACGCTGCTGAGCATCGGTTGGAATTTTCATGCAAATAATTTAGCCCCATGCAGAAATCCAACAAGCCAAAACTCAATTATTCACAGCCTCAGCGGGCCGCGCGTTGCAACCGCACTAGCGCGCTGGGCATTGCCCAAGCGGTTAAACGAACCGAGCGCGTACACCCGCCGTCGTTTAACCGCGTGCCCAGCGGACCGCGCGTTTCAGCCGCACCAGCGCGCTGGGCGTTGCCCAAGCGGTTAAACGAACCAGCGCGTACACCCGTCATCGTTTAACCGCGTGCCCATCGGGCCGCGCGTTTCAGCCGCACCGGCGCGCTGGGCGTTGCCCAAGCGGTTAAACGAACCAACGCGCACATCCGTCGTCGATTCGCCGCGTGCTCGGGCGCGCCGCGCGTTTCAGCCGCACTAGCGCGCTGGGCGTTGCCCAAGCGGTTAAACGAACCAACGCATACATCCGTCGTCGAGTCGCCGCGTGCTCGGGCGGGCCGCGCGTTTCAGCCGCACTAGCGCGCTGGGCGATGCCCAAGCGGTTAAACGAACCAGCGCGTACATCAGTCGTCGAGTTGTCGCGTGATCGGGCGCGCCGCGCGTTTCAGCCGCACTAGCGCGCTGGGCATTGCCCAAGCGGTTAAACGAACCAGCGCGTACACCCGCCGTCGTTTAACCGCGTGCCCAGCGGGCCGCGCGTTTCAGCCGCACCAGCGCGCTGGGCGTTGCCCAAGCGGGTAAACGAACCAACGCGCACATCCGTCGCCGAGTCGCCGCGTGCTCGGGCGTGCCGCGCGTTTCAACCGCACTAGCGCGCTGGGCGATGCCCAAGCGGTTAAACGAACCAACGCGTACATCCGCCATCGTTTAGCCGCGTGCCCAGCGGGCCGCGCGTTTCAGCCGCACCAGCGCGCTGGGCGTTGCCCAAGCGGTGCGGGCGAACCAGCGCGTACACCCATCATCGTTTAACCGCGTGCCCATCGGGCCGCGCGTTGCAACCGCACCGACGCGCTGGGCGATGCCCAAGCGGTGCGGGCGAACCAACGCGTACATCCGTCGTCGAGTCGCCGCGTGCTCGGGCGCGCCGCGCGTTTCAGCCGCACTAGCGCGCTGGGCGTTGCCCAAGCGGTTAAACGAACCAGCGCGTACACCCGCCGTCGTTTAACCGCGTGCCCAGCGGACCGCGCGTTTCAGCCGCACCAGCGCGCTGGGCGTTGCCCAAGCGGTTAAACGAACCAGCGCGTACACTCACCATCGTTTAACCGCGTGCCCAGCGGGCCGCGCGTTTCAGCTGCACCGGCGCGCTGGGCGATGCCCAAGCGGTTAAACGAACCAACGCGTACATCCGTCGTCGAGTCGCCGCGTGCCCAGCGGGCCGCGCGTTTCAGCCGCACTAGCGCGCTGGGCGTTGCCCAAGCGGTGCGGGCGATCCAACGCGTACATCCGTCGTCGAGCCGCCGCGTGCTCGGGCAGGCCGCGCGTTTCAGCCGCACTAGCGCGCTGGGCGATGCCCAAGCGGTGCGGGCGATCCAACGCGTACATCCGTCGTCGAGCCGCCGCGTGCCCAGCGGGCCGCGCGTTTCAGTCGCACTAGCGCGCTGGGCGTTGCCCAAGCGGATAAACGAACCAGCGCATACATCCGTCGTCGAGTCGCCGCGTGCTCGGGCGCGCCGCGCTTTTCAACCGCACTAGCGCGCTGGGCGTTGCCCAAGCGGTTAAACGAACCAACGCGTACACCCATCATCGTTTAACCGCGTGCCCAGCGGGCCGCGCGTTTCAGCCGCACTAGCGCGCTGGGCGTTGCCCAAGCGGTTAAACGAACCGAGCGCGTACACCCATCATCGTTTAACCGCGTGCCCATCGGGCCGCCCGTTTCAGCTGCACCGGCGCGCTGGGCGTTGCCCAAGCGGTTAAACGAACCAACGCGTACATCCGTCGTCGAGTCGCCGCGAGCCCAGCGGGCCGCGCGTTTCAACCGCACTAGCGCGCTGGGCGTTGCCCAAGCGGTTAAACGAACCAACGCGTACATCCGCCATCGTTTAGCCGCGTGCCCATCGGGCCGCGCGTTTCAGCGTAACCGTACACCAGAACCGTTGTAGGCGCGTGGGTTAGCGTTGGAGCTTTGTGTTCTCTCGTGACTAGGAGCTCGTGCCGATGACTGACCGTTCCCACGCCGCCACTCGCCGATCCTGGATCGATCGGATCGATCGATTTCAGCAGAGCAGCCAAACCGTTGCCCAGTTCTGTGCTGCCGAAGGTTTCTCACCCGCCTCCTTTTATCGGTGGCGTCGCATGCTGCAAGCCGACACCCCGTCATCATCGCCGTCGCTCCCCCGGTTCATCCCTGTCAGTCTGCCCCCAAACCGGCAAGCAGAACTGAGCCCGCCGACAGAAACCGTTACCATGATGTCCGTTGAGCTCCCCGGCGGCGTTCGTATCCGGTTCGAGGCGACGGGCCCCACGTCGGTGCGGTCATGATCGGCCTGCCCACCAGCACTCCCATCTATCTCTGCACCACGCCGGTCGACTTCCGAAAGGGGTTCGACGGACTGACCGGCATCGTCACCGCATCGCTCGGTCACAACGTCACCGGCGGAGCGTTGTTCCTGTTCGTTAATCGCAAGCGGGATCGCATCAAAGCTCTCTGGTGGGAAACCGGCGGGCTGACGCTGTGGTATCGACGACTCGAGCAAGGCACCGTCGAGCTGCCAAAGCCGCAAGGTGACCAATCGCATGTCACGATCGATTCGGTGGAACTGGCCATGTGGATCGCGGGCGTGTCACTGAAATCCGCCAAGACAAGACGTAAGCGAATGAAAGCCGCTTGAGCCAAACCATTTGCATCCATGATGCGTACAATCACACATCATGGATACAAAGCAACTTACCGACGATCAGTTCCCCAGCGATGTGAAAGATCTTCAGAGGTTGGTCGCGAGCTTGCAATCGCAAGTCGAGCAGCAAGCCCACTCGGTTCTCGAGTTGAAGAATCACAACGACAAACTCGAGTCGGAAAACGTTGACCTGCAGCTCCGAGTCGACAAGCTACTTCAGCAACTCTTTGGCCGGCGAAGTGAACGCCGCACCGATGGCGAAGGCCAGCTCTTTCTAGATCTCGGCGACGAAGCCACGCCCGAAGTGGTCAGCGCGCTCGAAGAAGCCGTCCGTGAAGCCGAGCAAGTCATCGAAGATGCCGAAGAAGAACAGAAGAAACGCAAGTCCAAATCTCTCATCAAAAACGACCGCAAGTTCCCCGAACACTTGCCTCGCATCGAGCGGATCATCGACCTACCCGAAGACAGGCGCGAGGGTCTCAAGCTGATCGGCTATGACGAAGTCGAAACGCTCGAGTGGATTCGGCCCGAGCTTCGCGTGCGGGTCAATAAATACGCCAAGTACGTTCACCCAGCCAATCAGAACCAAGGCATCACCAGTCCCGAGCGTCCGACCGGACTCGTCCAAGGTGACCGCTTTGACACCTCGGTCGGCGTGGAAGTGGTGGCCTGGAAATACTTTTATCACTTGCCGTTTTACCGCCAGCAGGACTTGTTCGCCGGCAGCGGTTGGACGCCCAGTCGCAGCACGCTGGCGAATATCGAAACGGCCGTGGAGTTCACGCTGCGTCCGTTGGCTGAGCACCTGCGATCGCTTCTTAAAACAGACACCTGCGTTGGCTGTGACGATACCGGCGTCGTGCTGATCACGCCAAGAACGATGCCGGACTTGTCGAACCATCCTCGCGGTGAGCGGATCAGCGAGGTCTTCGCCAAGGCGATCGATTCGGGAAAGCCGAGTATCAGAGCGAACTTCTGGGGCTACTACGCTTCACGCCTTCCAGTGGTGGCGTTCGACTTCACTGTCAGTCGCCACCGCGACGGTCCGGACGACGTACTGGGGGATTATGAAGGAACACTTATCGGAGACTGCTGGTCGGGCTTTCAAAAGATCGGTGTGCGCAGCGATTCGCGAATCACGTTGGCGGCGTGCTGGGCGCATGCGCGCCGCAAGGTCGACGAGTGCCGCAGCGCATTCCCGATCCAAGTCGCCAAGCTGGAATCACTGATCCGCATGCTCTACGACATCGAAGATCAAATCAAAGAGTTGGGTGACGCGGAGCGACTTGCCAGACGCCGAAGCTTGTCGAGTCATGTGCTTGGGCAGATCGACGAGTACTTGGCCAGCGATCAGATGAGTTCGCCGAAGGTGCTTCCCAAAAGCAATCTCGGGCAAGCGGCCGCGTACATCTGTCGTCACCGGGAGGCGCTGGGTCGCTTCATCGACGACGCTGGGATCCCGATCGACAACAACGACTGCGAGCAGTTAATGAAACGTGTCGCGACGGGGCGAAAGAACTGGCTGTTCAAAGGCTCGTTGTCGGCAGGTGAACGAGCCGCCAACCTGATGACAATCATCGGAACAGCGATTCGAAACGACCTGGACGTTCACGCGTACCTGGAAGACGTCCTGCGTCGAGCACTTGTCGGCGAAACCAACTGGGCCGCGATGTCTCCCCACACATGGCGAGAATCGCACCCGGAATCCATCCGCGAGTATCGCCAAGACGAACGCCGACAAGCCGCCGATCGCAAACGAATCCGCCGCGCTCGCCGTCGACGAATCAAAAAGTAACCGTCAACCCGCAACGCTTAATGGCACTGGTGGACGGTTACGTTTCAGCTGCACTGGCGCGCTGGGCGTTGCCCAAGCGGTGCGGGCGAACCAACGCGTACACCCGCCGTCGTTTAACCGCGTGCCCAGCGGACCGCGCGTTTCAGCCGCACCAGCGCGCTGGGCGTTGCCCAAGCGGTTAAACGAACCAGCGCGTACACCCACCATCGTTTAACCGCGTGCCCAGCGGGCCGCGCGTTTGAACCGCACTAGCGCGCTGGGCGTTGCCCAAGCGGTTAAACGAACCAACGCATACATCCGTCGTCGAGTCGCCGCGTGCCCAGCGGGCCGCGCGTTTCAGCCGCACCAGCGCGCTGGGCGTTGCCCAAGCGGTGCGGGCGATCCAACGCGCACATCCCGCCGTCGAGTCGCCGCGTGCTCGGGCGCGCCGCGCGTTGCCCGGGCGGCCCGGCGATCCGGACGCAACGCATTTTGCGATGGGATGGCTCGATGCAGATCGACCTTACTTTGCGATTGCCACCGGCTGACGTCGCCAAACTGGACGAGCGTTGGCGGTGACCTCGTCGTCGACCTGCTTCATGCGAGCACTCAGTTTGGCGACGATTTCAGGATGGGATTCGAACAGATTCTCTTGCTCGCCAATGTCGTTGGCAAGATTGAACAGGAACTGCTGCGATTGCGGTTTCCAATTCTTGCCCGCGTTCTTAGGCTTGCCCCGTTGCTTGTTTAGGTATTTCCAGTCGCCCACACGAATCCCTTCCAACAGCCCGCGTGAACTGTAGAAAACCATCTCGTTTCGCGGCGAAGACTTCTCATCGAACGTTCCTGAAATGTCAAAACCGTCGATGACCAAATCGCTGGGCAGCGGCTGGCCAGACAGTTTGGCAATCGTAGGCAACAGATCCATCGTCGTGGTGAATTCGTCACAGGATGTGCCTGCTGGCACGCGTCCAGGCGCCCACATCACACACGGCACGCGTTGGCCACCTTCGAACGTAGTGCCCTTCCCATCACGCAGTGGATCGGCGCTGCCACCATGGTTTTTGAACTGCAGCCATGGGCCATTGTCGCTGGTGTAAATGATGTACGTATTTTGATCCAAGCCAAGTTCCCGAACAGTGTCTAGTAATCGTCCCACCTCGGCGTCGATATGCTCGATCACACAGGTGTACGCGTTAGCCGGATCGGGATCGTAGACGTCATCGGGCACGTACAACGGGATATGCGGCATCGAATGCGGCAGATACAAAAAGAACGGGTCGTCACGATTCGACTTCACAAACTCAATCGCGCGGTCGGTGTACCGGCGCGTGACCGTACGTTGGTCAACAGGCAACTCGACAATCTCTTCATCTTGAAACAGCGGTGTTTTCCACAACGTGACACTGGTCGCTTGGTCAGCCCACAACTGATTCGATGGCACGCGTGGTTTGCCTTGGTTGCCCGGATGGTTCATGTCATTGGAATAGGGGATTCCAAAATACGAATCGAATCCGTTGGATGTCGGCAAGGTTTCGGGGTGGTGCCCGAGGTGCCACTTTCCGACACATGCGGTCGCGTAGCCCTGGGCCTTCAAGTGATCCGCAATCGTGTATTCCGCTGGATTCAACCCATAATCGCTTTGCGGAAACAACACGTGCCGGTGCATGCCAACACGCTTGGGATAGCACCCGGTCAACAGCGCCGTTCGCGATGGCGAACAAACCGAACACGCCGAATAGAAACTGGTGTATTTGCGTCCTTCGCGAGCCATACGGTCAATGTTGGGCGTCTTGATCTTCTTGGATCCGAAACATCCCAGATCGTTGTACCCCTGATCGTCGGTAAAGATCACGATAAAGTTGGGCTTGGCAGCATCGACAGATTCGGCGGCCGATAAACGCGATGGCAACAACGCGATCGTTTGCACACAACAGAAAGCGATGAACAGCCATCTGCAACGACCAATCACAGAACCTCCGGCCGAAAAAGGACCGAACCGACTCGGGCGCGAAGATCGACGTAGCAACATGGAAAGGGCCTCTGGACTGATTTGCAAACACAGCGTCGGTAAACGGCAACCTGATCTGCCGACCAACGAGAACGCGTTAGTGTCATCGGCACCGAATGCGAAGTCAACTAAATCGGCGATTCCAAACGCAAACCGCAGCCAGCAAATCCGTCGACGATTGATCCCGAATTACCGAAGGCGGTTGCCGGGTCTCTCTGCCGATGCTGTGACATTCGCTTCACGGCGATTCGTGATTGGCGAGCAGATGGCGGTGGGGGATCGTGCGCGGGGGTTGGACGCAACCGACGCGTGGTTTCATCGCGTGGTTTCATCGCGTGGTTTCAACGCGTGGTTTCGTCGCGTGGTTTCGTCGCGTGGTTTCGTCGCGTGGTTTCGTCGCGTGGTTTCGTCGGGCGAAAGTTTTGGCAACTTTCGCTACGGTGAAAGCTAGCGTCCACCTTCGATGATTCGAATGTGGTTCTTGCTGTGCTCTTTGAACCATCGCGTACCCTCGCTCCACAGCGGCTGAGCCATATCCTGTTTCCAACGGTTCATGTCCGCCACCATAGCTTCGGTACGTTCAGGCATCCTCGCCGCCAAGTTCGATGTTTCGCTGACGTCATCGGCGACGTTGTATAGCGCATAGCCGTAGTCCTGGACGTAGATCAATTTCCAGGGCCCGTCTCGCATCGCACTGAACCACAGTTTGTGCCAATACAATTTCCGGTGTGGCACACCATCATCCCGACCGGACAAAAACGGCAACAGGTTCACGCCATCGACCGGACGATTTCCATCGGACATCACCTTCGGATCACCGCCGGCGGCTGCGAAAGAAGTTGGCAAGATGTCCATTGAACTGACCATCCGATCCTCCGTTCGACCAGCTTGAAAACGCCCGGACCAGTGCATCAGAAACGGAACCCGGATCCCACCTTCGAACTTGATCCCCTTGTGTCCCGCCAAGGGAACGTTGCTGGATGCATTGTTGGTTGCGCCGCCATTGTCGCTAAGGAACCATACGATCGTATTGTCCAACTGGTCGATCTGCTGAAGATGGTCCATCACTTTTCCGATCGCGCGGTCCATGGCCCATACCATCGCGGCGTAAGTTCGCCGACGTTTGTCCGCGATGTGCTGGAAACGCTGTAGGTCTTCTTCGGTCGCCTGCAACGGCCCGTGCGGCGCGGTGAAGGACAGGTAGACAAAAAACGGGTCTGACGATGGCAGGTCGATGAAGTCGATCGCTTGTTGCCCCAGCACATCGGTCAGGTAGCCAGCAAACTTCACCGGTTTGCCATCGCGTTCGATCGCGCGATGGTTGCCCGGCTTGTCGTAGCGAACTTGGTCGTAAAGGTATCCACGCCCTCCTTCACGCAAACCATAAAACGTGTCGAATCCTCGCCGCGTTGGGTACTGGTCATCGGTGGCTCCCAAATGCCACTTTCCGATCGCGGCAGTTCGATATCCCAGCGACTTCATCCGGTCGGCCATCGTCGCTTCGCTTCTATCCATCCCCTGAGGATGCGGCGGCGAATTCGCTTCGTGCCCAAACCGCTGTTGATATCGGCCCGTCAACAAACCGGCTCGTGACGGACTGCACACCGACGCAGTCACATGGGCATCGGTGAACCGAATGCTCTTGCCCGCCATCCGGTCCAAGTGGGGTGATTGGATATCCGGCGAGCCCTGAAAACCAAGATCTTGGTATCCCAGATCATCGGCTAAAATCAGCAGTACATTCGGTTGATCCGCCGCGTGGCAATCCCGCAGCGGCAGCACTGCCAACAGAATCAAGCCAACAAGAGACGCAGAAAACGAAACTCGATTCATGACAGTGCTCTGCTTTAGGGATTGGTTGGCGATCCAGGTTGCGAGATCACCAAGATCGCGGTGTCCGCATTCAGATTCGGATCATCCTCGGGCGATATTTCGGCCGATGTTTCCGAGTCAAAATAGACTTCCTGCTGGACCTCGATCTGCTTTTCTCGACAGAGATCCAAGACGTCCGCGATGCTCGGGAACCGCCGGTTGGGCGTGTCATACCAGCGATAGTTGAATTCCCCTGGTGCGCGAGGCGAACGGCCACGAACCACATAGTCTTCGCGCAGCTTGCGATAGGCAAAGTTAGGAAAACTAACAATCACTCGCTTGCCAACCCGCAGCATCTCGTCGAACAATTCAGCGACATTGGAAACCGCCTGCAGGGTGGCGCTCAGGACGACAAAATCAAACTGTGCATCGATGAACGCAGGCAAACCGGTGTTCAAGTCGTAGTCGATGACATTCAATCCGCGACCGGCCGCTTTCAAAATATTGGCTTGTGCCACTTCCACGCCGACCAGATCATCATGGCCGCGGCCCCGCAGGGCCGCCAATAGATTGCCGTCACCGCACCCTAGATCCAACACGGACGCTCCGCTGGGGATCAGCGACAGGATCAATTCTTCGACCGGCGAAAGATCCGACTGGCGAGTTTCGATCTTGCCCAAGCGAGCTTCCACGATCCCGGCGTACTGTTCAATGTCACGATCCACCAGGAACGAATCGTGCCCAGCCGTTGACGTGATCTCGGCGTAGGTCACCCGTTTGTTTAGAGCCGTCAGTGCGGCCACGATGTCGCGCGACTGGCGAGGCGTGAACAACCAATCGCTACTGAAACTGACCAACAGGAAATCACAATCTGAATCGTTGAACGTTTCCATCAACTGTAGTCGAGTGGCACCCAGATCAAAAAGATCCATCGCCATCGACAACGTCACGTAGCTATTGGCATCGAACCGAGTTGTAAATTTTTCGCCCTGGTGCGCCAGATACGAACCGACACTGAACCGCTGTTCGAAACTGGATGCGATTTGCCGCGGGTCGTGACGATCGGGATCAAACTTGTCCTCCATCGCTTCGCTGGACAGATACGTGATGTGCCCCAGCATGCGTGCGATCGCCAATCCGGTGTCAGGTCGATGGTTCTGATCGTAGTACTGTCCGCCGGCAAAGTACGGATCGGTTTGAATCGCATTGCGTGCGATCACATCAAACCCCAACGCCTGGCTGGTCAATCGAGGGGACGACGCGATGATGACACATGTCTGCGCTGATTTGGGATAGCGTGTGACCCAAGTCATCGCTTGGTGACCGCCCAATGATCCCCCCACCACGGCATGCCAACGCTTGATCCCTAAATGGCCGGCCAACATGTGTTGGACGTCGACCATGTCGGCGATGGTGATCCGTGGAAAATCGGCGCCGTAGGGTCGCGGCGGATCCGACGCAGGGTCGATGTCGCTGGGACCGGTCGTTCCGCGGCACCCCCCCAACACGTTGGGGCAAACCACAAACAATCGATCGGTATCGATTGCCTTGCCGGGACCGATCAACTTTTCCCACCATCCGGGATCGTCGCTTTCGTCATGGCGTGCGGCATGTGAATCACCGGAGATTGCATGACAGACCAGCACCGCATTGGAGGCGTCCTGGTTCAGTCGCCCCCAAGTTTCAAAAGCGCAGCTGACTCGCGAAAGTTCACCACCGAGCGACAACGAAATCGGCCCTTCGAAATCGACCGATTGGACATGCCTTAGCGGTGATGCCGATCGGATATCGTCGGTGCTGGTGGTATCAGCAGACCGCGTACTCTCAGTCATGCCGTGGCAGCGGCCAAGGCCTGCGTCAAGTCATCGATGATATCTTCGACATCTTCGATTCCTACGGACACGCGGACGTACTCGGGCAACACGCCTGCCTTGGCCTGTTCTTCGGCAGAGAGTTGTTGGTGAGTCGTGCTGGCTGGGTGGATGACCAGAGTCTTGGCATCCCCGATGTTCGCCAAGTGCGAGCACAACTTGCAGGCGTTGATGAACTTCTTGCCAGCTTCCATGCCGCCCTTGATGCCAAAGCCCATGATGGCGCCTTGACCGTTGGGCAGATACTTTTGGCCGCTGTTGTAGTCCTTGTGCGATTTCAGTCCGGGATAGTTGACCCATTCGACCGCTTCGTGGCCTTCCAAGAACTTGGCAACCGCCAAAGCGTTTTCGCAGTGGCGGGGCATGCGAAGGTGCAAGGTTTCGACACCCAACAGCGTCAAGAACGCCGCAAACGGGCTCATCGCCGCGCCGGTATCACGCAGCCAGTGCGTACGAATGTGCAACAGATAGGCAATGTTGCCCATCGGACGCAGGTGTTCTTCGAAAACCGCACCGTGGTAGGAAGGCGACGGTGCACAAAATTCGGGCCACTTCTCGGGCTGATCGGCCCACTTGAAATTGCCGCTGTCGACGATGGCACCACCGATGTGAACCCCGTGACCACCCAAGAACTTGGTCGTGCTGTAGATCACGATGTCCACGCCGTGTTCGAACGGCTTTAGCAACATCGACGTCATGGTCGTATTGTCGCACAGCAACGGCAGAGGTCCGTGCGGGGCCGAGTGAGCGGCGTCCGCGATCGCTTTGAAATCAGGTACGTCGTTCTTAGGATTGCCAATGCTTTCCATGTAGACCAGACGCGTGTTCTCGTCGATCAAATCATGGATTTGTTCGGGATGATCGGGATCAAAGAATCGAACTTCGATTCCCATTTGCTTCATGGTCTGGGTGAACAGAGTCCAAGTGCCGCCATACAGCGATGTGCTGCTGACAATGTTTTGGCCGCTGTGGGCTAGCGTCAACACGGCCGCCGTGATGGCTGCTTGGCCCGACGCGAAACACAGACCGGTGACTCCACCTTCCATTGCCGCCAATCGTTTTTCCAACACGTCCACGGTTGGATTCATCAGCCGGCTGTAGATATTGCCGAATTCCGACAAGCCAAAGAGGGCAGCCGCATGATCGGTATCGTTGAACGTAAAGCTGGTCGTCGCGTAGATCGGAACGGCCCGGCTGTTGGTCGCCGAGTCAGGCTCTTGGCCGGCGTGCAGTGCGAGAGTACCGGGACGATGCGAATCGGTCATGGAATCGTTTCCTGGAAAACGGTCTTGGGCGGTGATACGGGCCGAAATCATAAAGCAAAATCGTCTGGCAAGCGATGACGCTAGATTCCCCGCCCAGGAACCGTTGAACCGCCGCCGCGATCCCCCCCAAATCGGGTTCCTTTCTCAGCATCATCCAACTGCACGATCCAATCCCGACATTCGACCGATCGTTCTTCGCCGCCCCCCCCATCCACCGAAACTGCGGTCCGGGTGGATCTCTGGTCGGGAACGGTGCCGGTCGGGAAGACGGCTGATGCGGGATGGCGAAGTCGGTCGCCCCCCATCGGTTGATTCATGCCGCCCGCGAGACGACAATGCACGCAAACCATCGATGGTCGGCAATCCCACTCTTCAGCGATCATTGCCCAAATTATCCACCAACCAGCCAGTTTCTCCATGACGGACCCAACCCCCAAACCAGACTCACCCGCGGAAAAGCCAGCCGCACCGCCCCCGCCATCCGCCGAAGAGCTGCGTCTGGCGCTCAAAGCGTTCCGCAAACGGCTGAAGCTGACGCAACTGGACGATGAATCGCGTTTGGGCCACGGTCCGATGTCGTCCGGACAGCGTTCGGGCGTGTTCGCCATCCGGCCACCAGACCAATTTCCCAGAGCCGTGTGGCGAGAACTTGCCAACACCGGAAAACTGCGACACACCGGCGACGGTCTATACGCCTTGGTCGACTAAGCACGATCCCCGCCGCAATTGTCTGCGATCGAAAGTTCGGGATGGCCAAATCCAGAGCCGACTCGACGTTAAAAGCGAATGGATCGACCTTCGATGCAGAACGTCAATTCGATTTTCTGTTGCTCATGCGCCTTCGCTGAATCGCTCTTTCAATCGAGAGTGTCGGCTCGCCGACAGTTGATTGTGTCGAACGTTCAACGGCAATGCCCGACCGCTGACGCGTCGCGGATCACGAAATCAGTCGGTCGCGAACATTGATTCCTGGCGAATCCCACGGCGGCGGGCGGGGCGACGTTTATGGGTGCGAGGTGTGATGGCTCAAGGGACGGGTGAGTATGAACAAGAACGAAGTTTTGCGGTGGCTGAAAGAGAACCGGGATGAGCGAGGAATCGCGCACTGGAATCAGAAGCCTCGCGGTCTGAAAAGTTTTGGCATCGGGCTGACCAAACTACGGGCCTTCGCCAAACAGATCGGCAAGGATCACAAACTTGCCGCTGACCTCTGGGATTCGGATCATTACGACGCTCGCATCCTGGGCATGCTCGTTGACGATCCTAAGTTGATGACTCGCCAGCAGGCCCAATCGCAGGTTACCCAGTTGGGCGACGGGATGATGTCGCACGTCTTCGCTTCCTGTGGTGCCCCGTTGGCGAAGACTCCATTCGCGTTGGAACTCGCTGCCGAGTGGATGGACGACGACGATGCAGCCAAGCGGCGATGCGGATACTCGCTGCTCTACGAATTGTCGAAGAAAAATCCCAAGGGAATGGACGACGCGTTTCTGGCCGATCGCATCCAGCGCATCCGCCAAACCATCCAAGCCGAAGATATGTGGGTACGCGAAGCGATGGCCAGCGCGTTGATGGGAATCGGCAAGCGAACCCCAGCGCTGAACAAAAAAGCGATTGCCGCCGCCAAGGCGATCGGGCCCATCGACGTGGATTATGGGGACGACAATCAATGCCAAGCATTGGATGTCCTTAAACACCTGACCAGCGACCACCTGAAGCGAAAGTTTGCGAAGCCTTGATCGCTGGCTTCTGCCGATCCGATTCTATCATCCGATCACGATGCTGCCGGAAACGGTAGACTTAACCGCCCTACCATTTCGATCCTGGGCCGCGTCCTTGGGATGTCGCCCCGCCATTGGCCGATCGAAACCACGACAGTCCGATGCAACTGACTGCCCCTGCCCTCCCGTCCGAATAACGCGTGCGACGACCTATGAATTTCAAAATCTGGATCACCGCCATTCTATTGATCGCGGCTCCACTTTCTGCTGGGGCTGAAGGCCCATCGCCCTCAATTCAAACGCAGATCCAGCAAGCATGGGATGTTGCCTGGAGTCGGTTCTACCACCCCGATTCGCAAACTTTCATGGACTACCTGAGCAGCTACGAAGCGGGAAAAGAACTGGCACACCTGCCCAGTGCGGAAGAGGTCGGCCGCCAGTATCCCAATCCCTGCGGATACGGTTCGGGAATGGAAGACGGCATGATCCTAGGTGGTGCCATGCTGAGCGCGATCTGCGATCAGTATGCCGTTACCGGTGACGAAAGCCTTCGCGAACAAGCAAACCAAGTATTCAGTGGCATGCATCGCAGTGCAACGGTGCATGGCGTCCCCGGCTTTATCGCTCGCAACGTTTGCCCCGAAGACAAAACAAGCGTCTACATCAACTCGTCGCGCGACCAAGTCACCCACTTCGTTCATGGTCTGTGGAAATTCCACCACAGCCCTCTTGCCGACGACGCGACCAAGCAGCAGATCGGATCACTGCTGGCAGACGTTGCCAACCGAATGATCGACTTTGCAACCCCTGAAAACAACTATGACTTCTGCCGAGCCGACGGAACGCGATGCCCACTGGGGATCTGCCGGATGTGGAATGTGCAGGCACACGAAGCGGCCCGTTTGCCGATGATCTATGCCGCTGCTTGGGACACCACAGGACAGGAACGTTACCGAAAGCTTTGGCGACAATACATCACCCCGGCCGTGGAACAATCCGCGACCCCCAGCAAGAACTCGCCCGCCTACGCGCTGTTGCAAATGCAAGCTTCGTTGGAATTGCTTCGCGTGCTTGAAACCGATGAAAGTTTGCAGATCCAAATTTCCAAAATCATGGACCACGTCGCTTCGCTAGCCAGCAATCAACAAAAGCACACGATGACGGCGATTGCGAACAAGGGACCACAGGAAATGCAGATGCTTGGCCCCGATTGGCGACATGTCGAAAAATGGCTCAACCAAACCGGCTATCCCAATCCCCAGTGGGGACCGTATCGCCAGGTCTGGCACCTGACTCGCGAAGCGGGAGAAACCGCCGTGATCCAATGGATGGTCGAGGCACCTGAAAACCAAACCGAATCGGTGGAACTTATCCGCCAATTGATAACACAGACGGACTATCAACATTGCTCTAGCTGCGGAGTCGTCTTCCACATCGCAGCCTACTGGAAAGCACGCCGCAACAACCTCCTGAACTAGAAGGCAGTAACGGGATTCGCCAGAATTCCGTCCCCGCAAGTTGCCTCCCTAGAACTCCTCTCCCTCCCCCTTCACGACTTCCAACGTCCCACGACACCAACCCACACTCCGCGAATTGGAATTCTGTGTGGTCCGTCGGGACAGTGACGGTGAGAACGAAACGATGATTGGTGCGGGTGCGTCCGAATGTACCGCCTGCTGTTTGCGGCATTCACCCCGGTCACCACCTAGCAGCCCCCCCCTCGCGTGGGAATGCAACCTAGGCTTGGAAACCATGTCCTGTCGGCTGTTAGGAGTCTTGAATGCGTATCGCTGCTGTCACCCTGTGTCTGTTTGTCTCTTCGTCGCTGGCATATGTAGCGATCGGATCTAAAAAAGGGGATTGGCGTGCAAGTCAAAACCCGCTGTTCACCGATGTCCTGGAAACTCGCGACAGTTCGCTGTTCGACCAATTCATTTCGACGTTGGACCCTGTCGTCATCAAAGCATGTGTCGCCGAACACGAAACGAGCGGCAAAACGGATTTGGACCAGTTAGCGAAATGTGGCGATTTCGATCTCTACGCCCGCTACATGCGAATCTCGAAATTCGATGCGGTCAAGAAGTTCAACTACGTCCTGCTGAACTCGTCATCGAAACTAGAGTTCGAAGACCGGCTGGCCCGATAGCTGGCCTGCGGCGCGATCGATCAGATCACGCCAACACCCCGTCACGCCCCCCCCCCGATCACGCCGTGAATCCGCCACGCCGGACATCCATCACTGGGGCAAACGTCGCGGCGTAACACTGGCGGCTTTCCCGATCGGACGTTGGCCGGGCCCCGGATGGCCCTTGTCACCAAGATCGCTTCGTGCCTGATCTGCCAGTTCGTTCATTCGGGCAACAATCTCGGGATGCTCCGATGCAACATTGTGTTGGCAAGCGATGTCGTCGACCACGTTGAACAGCAGCGTCGCGGACTTCTGCTTGCCACTGAAATGCGGGTGCCCGCCTGACGCTGCGATGGGCAAAAACATCTTCCACGGCCCGAACCGCACCGCCTGCAATTGATCCTGATGGTAGTAATAGAATGCCTGATAGGGCGTCTTAGCATCCGCGTCGCCAAACAGCAGCGGCGCGATGTCATGCCCATCGATGATGCGATCGGACGGTGGATCACCGCCAGCCAGATGAGCAAAGGTGGGCAGCAAATCCATCGTCGTCGCTAGTTCATCGCACACGGTCCCGGCAGGCACCTTGCCCGGCTGCCAGACGATCGTCGTAACTCGAAACGCCCCTTCGCTGGTCGTATAACCACGACCGTGAAGCGGCAGGTTCGAACCGCGGCTAAGATCGCTGGGATCACGCTGGATCGGAGCACCGTTGTCCGACGTCCAGATCACAAACGTGTTCTCAGCAATGCCCAACTGCACCAGCTGGTCAAGCATCTGGCCGATCGACCAGTCGAGTTCTTCGACCGCGTCGCCCCATGGTCCGTTCTGACTCTTCCCGCGAAACGCGTCACTGGAAAACGGAGTCTTGGTGCTGCCGGGCATGGCTTGGGGGAAATACAAAAAGAATGGTTCGTCCTGGTGATCGGCAATCCAATCCATCGCTCGCTCGGTGTACCGCTGCGTCAAACCGTTACGGTCACAGGGCGCTTCGATGACCGTTTCGTTCTCCATCAGCGGCAGCGGTGGCCATTGGGATCCGTCCCGGTCCCAAACTCGCGCCGTCATGTCGTCGGAATAGGGCACGCCGAAGAACCAATCGAACCCCTGCCGCGTCGGCAGAAAATCTAGCTGGTCGCCCAAGTGCCATTTGCCAACCATCGCGGTGGCGTACCCCTGCTGCTTCAGCACCTCGGCAACTGTGATCTCATCCGGGTGCAATCCGTAGGGGGACAAAGGTCGCAGCACGACACCATCGCGTGGATTCAGATGCATCCCGACTCGCTGTGCATAACAGCCGGTCATGATGCTGGCACGCGATGGAGTGCAGACGCCAGCCGTGACGCAAAAATGAGTGAACTTTCGGCCTTCGCGTGCCATGCGGTTCAGATTCGGCGTCCGGTGCAGAGTCGATCCAAAAGGTTCGATGTCACCGTACCCGAGGTTGTCGCAGTAGATCACGATGAAGTTCGGTTTTGCCGCCTCATCTGCCATCCCAACCACCGGCGATGCGGTCAGCAGCAAAAACATCGTCACCCAAATGCAGCGGGTTCGCGTCGTCATGTCTTGGTCCAAGTCCGGGAAGAAGTCCGAGATCGATTGTGCAATAGCTTAGTTTCTCAGCAAAGCCAGCGGTCAGAAAAGCCAGCGGTCAGGTCACGACACACAGATATGGCAAACGATCTGAGGACAGGCAAAGGATCGATCGCCATGGAGATGATCAGGGTCACAGCGAGTGTTTGTCAGGCCGCGGGATCGCGATTCCCCGATCACACGCCACACAGCCCCGAATTTTCCAAAATGGACGATTCAGCGACGGGCCAATTCGAGTCGGGTATACGGCAGATTTCAAAATGGTCCACTAGGCGTCGCGATTCGTTGTACCCGCCGTTCTTTGCCGCAACACGATGCTCGACTTCGTCAAATCCGTTTCACTTCTGCTGGCCTTGCTAAACCCCTTCTTGGTCATTGTCTACCTTTTTGGAGTCGTCCAAAGCCTCGACCATAGCACTTTCCGCAATGTGCTGGTCCGCGCTGGATTGATCGCCTCCACTGTCTTCTGCATTTTCGCTCTGGCTGGCGATCTGATATTTTCCAGCATCATTCAAGCAGAGTTCGCTTCCTTTCAGATTTTCGGAGGGATTGTGTTCTTGATGATCGGTCTGCAGTTTGTCTTTAAGGGAACCAACACGATCGAAATGCTGCGTGGGGAATCCCAACATTTGGTCGGCGCGATCGCGATGCCGGTGCTGGTCGGACCTGGGACGTTGAGCGCAAGTGTGGTGATCGGCAAAAAGCTTGAACCGCTTTTGGCGTGCGGCGCGATCATCGTTGCGGTCGCAATCTCCTTGTCGCTAATGCTCCTCTTGAAATCCCTGCACGATCGTGCAAAGTCGACTCAAGAGCACCTTGTGCATCGATACATCGAAATCGCGGGCCGTGTGACGGCGTTGTATGTCGGAACGGTTTCCATTGAAATGATCATGCGGGGCCTGCAAACCTGGGCACAGAAGTTCCAAAATTAACAAACACAGCACTCCCTCCCACAGAACTGGCGGCAGACGATCGATCCAATCGCTGAATCAGTCGTGACACTGGCGGGACGCTCACCCTACGAAATATTCGCCACAGCGACTCGTTCGCATCTGTCGCCCCCGTGCAACACAACTCGCGAAAACCTGTTCCCATTCGCTCGCTCCGAAAAAAGTCAAAATCGCAAGATCCCGTTCTGGACTGCATCGCACGTCCACAATCAATCGTTTCGGGCCGATGGATCCCTCTGAACATTTCGGCCTGGAACGGAAAACGCGATCTTCGCCGTGAATGCACTTCATTCATCCATTCCGCCAACCAGCGGACTCTGGATCCAATGGGTCGTCTGTGCTGTTGGCCTGGGATCTCGCGCTTCCAACCTACAGGCAGGCAGATCGACAGACCGGCATTCGATCGGATGGATGACGCCGCGTCGGAATCGATTCGCTGGCTGCACCAACACATCCATGACGGGAACAGATTCGACGGATCGGCGTCCGTGCGACCATGGCGGCCTTGCACAGTGCTACAACTAGATCCTCAAGAGTTCCACATCAGCGATAACGATTGCAATCCGATTTCATTCACACGACGGTATGCTTCGATTGCCGCTGTTGTCACGACTGAGCCCAGTAAGTCTCCAACAGGTTCTCCCCGATGCGTGAAAAAGTTGCTCCCTGGCTTCCAGCAGGATTCTGTGCAGTGCTTGCCGTGATTACCACGGTCGCCAACTTGTGGGCCTACCGCAAAGGCGGCTCGGACAATTCCGCGACGATGGTCTTCATGCTCTTCATGCCCATGTGTTTCTTTTTTGTCGGCGCGTACCTGACCCAACTACGCGACGAAAACCGTGAGCTGCGAACCAGGCTGGACGCGTTGGATCGCGCAGCGCAAGCGACCTAAGCGAACCAGAAGAGGAACTGGCCTGCGATGATTCAAAGGAATGCGAAACGACAAATCCGCTCCGTTCATCAGTGAAGTGACATGTTAGCCACAAGATGCATCCCGTTGATCGTGATTGCGTGCACCCCATGTACATTATCCGCAGCGGACGCGACTCGGGAAGTTCCGCGTTTCGTCAAGGAGATGGCGCAGTCGCACTTTGCGTCCCTGTCTTCAAAACCGCTCGATGTGCAGCGGGAAGTGCGCGAGTTCGGTTCTGACTTTTTGCGTGGATACCGTGATACCCGATTGCTTCCCAACGCCTGTTTCGACCCGGCGGGATTCGTCGCCGGAATCGAGTATCGCAACCGACACCCAAACGCAATACATCAGGTCCTCACCTCCTACGGCTATACACCAGCCACCTACGATGGCGTCTGGATCACTGGTTTCGAGGTGTCGGTGTTCAAGCCAGACAACGCACCGAATTTCAAGGACTCGTGGTGGCTATCAGTCAGCCGCGAGTGCAAAGAAGATCGGCTAAAGTGGAAACCGATGCCGTCTGGCTTGAATGCCCCCCTCTCAGACAACAAACAGATTCTTCCCGGAATGGGCAACCCACACCGTCATTGCCGCGTGCGGATCCATGGTTATTTGAGCCCGAAAGGCAAGTACGGCCATCTGGGGTTCAATCCTCACGAATTCGTCGCAACGCGAATCGCCGGTACCGGCCAGCTTCGCACCGATGCAAAACAGGCAAGCCATGGCTATCGATCCTACGATGGCCAACCTGCACCAACCGATGGTGACGACTGACCATCGGATACAATGCGGCCCGTTGAACAGAACCTGAACACCGCGACGTAAATCCGGACGCAACCTCGATCCCGTGTCATGCAGCCCCACACTGACGCTTTTGGTTTACCCCGTTGACTCAATCGCCAAATCCTTACCAACCGCCGATACCGAGTTCGCCCCCCGTAACGATTTGGTCACGAGTTGTACGGTTCCTTTCGAAACCGGCAACACGATTCGTGAGACCGGAACCAAGGTTCGATGCTGGAGAAGCCATTGTATGCGGAGGCATTGGTTTCTTCATTGACCCATCGGATTCACTCGCATTTTTTGCAGGGTCGCCGAGTTCGGACCATGGGGACGATCGGCTTGCTTTGATTGCTGAAGAAGCCCTTCGATTTCTGCCGGTCTTTCTGCATGAAAACCCCAAGTGCAGAAAGGTCGTTGAAGGTTGTCAACTGATGACGGGAATGGTCCTCGACTACTGTGGTTTTCGGTCACCAATCATTCACCCCGCGATCGTCGATCCTGCGAAACTCTCTGCTGCTCTGACAATGGATCCCTTGGACGTCCATTCGTCCAGAGACAAATAGCCACCGCGATGCACCGCAGTCGCGGCAGCGTGGCGCCCGCCGACACCTGCGTTAGCGTCGACTTGCTTCTTGCTGATCCGTCCAGCCAGATGCGACCGTCGATTCTTGCTTTTCGAAAGAGCTTTGCCCACAGGGACTCTCGACATTCACACACGCGGATCGGGTCCTCGACGGCGGTCCAGCCGTTTCTAGAGCGGGATCCTGCTTGGTGCGTTGGCGAAACCGGATGGTCCGGCCGGCGACGAGACCGCTACGACTTTTCTGCGATTCGAGCGAGAGTCAGCCTCAACAGATCGGCATCGACCGGTTTAACAAGGTGTTCGTCGAAGCCGGACTCGATTGCCTGGTCACGATCGTTTGCCTGACCGTAGCCGGTCATCGCGATGATCGTCACACCTTTCATGCTTTCCCGCTTCCGCAGGCGGCTAGCCAGTTCGTAGCCAGTCATGCCGGGCATTGAAATGTCCGAAAAGATGATCTCGGGCGAAAATCGATCCAGAATACGGATGGCATCGGCTCCGCCTTCGACGGTTTCGACTTGATGTCCCATTTTTTCGAGCAACCGAGCGAGAATGACTCGTAGTGCCCGTTGGTCTTCCACGACCAGAACACGAAATGGTCGTGTGGTCAGCGTTGCCGGTTGCGGCTTCGTTTCCTCGATAGCGGCGACCTCGTTCGATCGAAGCAACCGAACCACGAACTCGCTTCCGCGCCCAACGCCCTCGCTGTACGCCGTGACTTCGCCGCCATGCAGTTCGACCAATGTGCGAACCAGAGTCAAACCGATGCCGAGTCCGGCGTCGCCACGTTCCAAGGTGTCATTGACCTGTTCGAACATCTCAAAGACCGAATCAAGCTGGTCCGCTGCGATGCCAATCCCGTTGTCGGCAACGGAGATCACTGCCCACTCGCCTCCGGTGGTCTGCTCTACCGACACCGAAACTTTGATCTCGCAGCCCTTCCCGCTATATTTGGATGCGTTGGTCAACAGGTTCGAAACGACTTGCGTCAGTCGCCCGGGATCACCATTGACAAAAACCTCCGCTGCTTCGCATTGCACTTCGATGTGTTGTTCGTTGGTGCAAACCAGCGACGTCGTTGACTCGACGGATGTCTGGATAATTTTGTGCAAATCGATCACTTCGCTTCGCAGTTCGATCTTCCCTCGACTGATACGCGAAACGTCCAGCAGGTCGTCAATCAGGTGAACCATTTGATCACACTGCCTGGACATGACCTGTCGTAGTTCTTCGACTTCGTCATCAAGTTGGTTCATGCCCATCAGCTCGATCGCATGTTTGATCGGTGCAAGCGGATTGCGAAGCTCATGAGCCAGTGTGGCAAGGAAGACGTCTTTTCGTTGATCGACCTCCGAAAGCTTTGCCGCTAAATCCGCGAGTTCGTCTTGAGCCCGTTTGCGGTGAGTCAGATCTCGCATCACCTTGCTGAATCCCATCAGCTTTCCACGATCGTTCACGATGGCGTTGGTCGCACCCGAGGCCCAGAACCGCTCGCGATTTGCCCGCAGCATCCAGCGATCGTCATTGGCGACTCCGTGCTGTGCGGCGGTCCGAAATTCCGCTTCCGCCGAACCGTCGGCAATCGCATCATCAGGAAATAACAGGGTCAGGATATCTTGGCCGATGAACTCGCTACTGGAATAACCTAGCACCTGTTCGACACCTCGATTCCAGCTTGTCGCGCGGTGGTTGGCATCCATCGTGAAAATTGCATAGTCCTGGATTTGCTCAAGAAACCAACGCATCCGCGAATCCAGACGCCGATTCCGTTCGATCAAGAAAAGCATTCCTGCGATCAAGGAAAATCCAACCAGCGTGACCGCAACCGAGGTCCACCGACCAACGACATAGGAGTGCTCTGCTGCTTCACGACGCTGCGACAGAGCGGAAGTTCCAATGTCTCGCATCTCGCCGATGTGCGTGCGGATCAAATCCATCGTTTGCTTGCCGATGTCGGTATCCACGGCAGCCTTTCCCGCGTCCAGCCCTCCCACGCGACGAGCTTCGATGGCCATTTGGAGCTCTGCGATTCGTTCCCCTATCAACTTGCGAAGTCGCGGCAGCTTGCTGTGCTGAACCGGATCGTCCAGTGTCAGCTGGTCCAACTGGTCCACCACATTGTCGATCTTGGCCATTGCCGTTTTGAACGGATCCAAGTACGAGTCTTCACCGGTGATGATGAATCCACGCTGACCCGTCTCGGCATCCTTCAATGCCATTTCGGTCGAGGCGAGAGTCATCAGCACTTCGTTGGTGTGTCGAATGCGTCCTCGATTCTGCTGCAGCTGACCAAATCCGCGATAGTTCAGGACGCCACCTGTCACCAGCAGCGTGACGACCATCGCGATCGTAGCAGCCTCAACGAATCGCTGGCGGCGATAGGGATTTTCGCTGGGGATCATAGAGACAAGGTTGCACGCAGGGCATGTGGAGAACAGGTACGTCGGGATTCTACCTCCCAGAACGCGAATGGACGAATGCCTGCGGCGGTTCCCAATCGCCACTTTTCGGAAACAGTCAACGGATCGACGATCGACCAACGCTGCTGCTTTTCGTTCGCCATCGTTACGCCGGCACGCCTCGAACGTCGGCGGCGTCGCCGAGGACGTCTGGATGGCTCACTGACGTGCTGTCCCGTTCGTTGGTGCTTTCTCGATAGGCACCGGGTCCCCAGCGACCGGGCCCCCCAGCAACCGGGCCCACAGCGACCGCGTCCCGATGGACAACCGCAACTTGGTAGTCCGGCACGATCTTTGCGGCCCTCTCGGGGGTGAACCGTTCCTTCACCTTCCCCATCGGCTTACCATGGTGATCAGATATGCAGTGCGAATTCCGAGACGTGTCCGACCTGGATGACTTCCAATTCCAAGGCCACAGATATAGAAAACTGGATGCCCGCCGTGCGGTCCAGGTCCAGGATTGCGGTCTACCTTCATCGCACAGCAAAGCGATGATTTTCTACCCTGACGATGAAGTCTTCCCGCTGGCGGTAAGCGACGAGGTCCCATTCCTATTCGCAGAGTTGCCCGTTGGATCAGCATGCAAGCTGGAGGGATTCAAGATGGTGAAAACCGCGGCCGGGAAAGCAGCCTCCGTCTCGGAATCAGAGGAATCTCTTTCCACCGACGCAAGCCGAATCAGACAGGTCGACGATCATACAGTCGTCATCGCACAGGCAAGTCTCAAAGCAGGTTGAATCTTCTGACGCCTATTCCATCGCCCCATCGCGGCCGAACGGTTCACAAGTCATCCGCTATCTTCAGACACCCAAATCATCTAACCCGCGAATCTTTTCTTCCCCAATGACGAAATGGCCATTTCCAGTCGGACGACCTCAGGTTTCACTTTGATCCATTGAAACGCATGGAGTTTTGCTTTCGAGGCCATCCTTCACAAATGCGGATCGGAGGATGGATCGGTACTCCAGAACAATGGGTTAGAAAATGGATGGGGTTCAAAAATTTGCGATGGACCACTCGTTGGCGCAAACGCCGAAGTCTCCGGTTTGAATGGAGGATCCTTTCTCCTGGACGGCAATCAAATCCGGTCGACCCAGGTTTTTCCGCATTCCCACTTGCTACGCGTGGGGCACACTGCGATCGATCATCACGGATCGAATCGTCCGTTCGGAGAAAATGTTGGTCGGTTCCTAGCTAAGAGTCGCCTGAAATTTCAGAATCCGTTCGCCTCGCTTCCGTCTCGGGCCAAATGGTTGCGAACCATTTTTGTCATCAGCAACGGTGATCGCTTGAGCGTTACCGACGCCGCATGTACCAGGAAACACTCCAAGCGATTGCTGACTCGCGCGTGCAAGATTGACATCGAAAGCCGAAAGACTGTTCCATCAATCCAAGGAATCAACGAAACCTCTATCCGATTGGACAGCAACCGAGAAACGGTCTGTGTCCACCCGCAGCGGGTATCCCGAGCCGCATCTGGTAAACTGCTTTTTGATCGATCGATCGCAACTCGTTTTCCGACTGAAACCATCGCACGTAATCGCACGCGTGCAATTCGAGACCGAACGCACCTGCCATGACAACACGACAAACTCTGACACTGCTTTCCGGAATCGTTTCTGCGGTTTTCGCGACACTTCTGCTTTCGCTCGCACTGTTCCTTGCCCTGACGGGGTCTAGCGCACGCCAGCCAATCATTTTTGCCGTCATCAGTGTTTTCCCGCTGCTTATCGCGATTGCATGCTTAAGCTCCAAGCACCGCACCCCGGCGATCCGCTTGGTTGGCGGCATCACCGCCCTTGCGTTAGCGGGTGTTTTGCTGAACTCGTTTGTGAATCCACAACCCGAGATCGGGCGTCTAGGACCGACGACCTACTTAGCAATGTGTGCCGGGGGAGTTGCCATCGCCGCGAACGGGCGATGGCCGAGCTGACTTCATCCACCGCGGGCCCCCGTGCAAACGATCCGTGATGGGGATGGAGTCCGGTTTGCTTGGCGAGCCCACCATGAACCATTGGGATTTTTCACACCTGACCGACGATCGGATTGCAGCTCGTTCCCCAACTGATCGCGTCCTCCTCAAAATCAAACCTGCGCATTGAATCAGCACTCACCAACTGACACCACGGGCAGTCCTGTCCGTCACCACGTGGAGATGCACTGGGCCGTTGACGCGATAGCAATGACTTGGGCATCGCTGGGGTACGCCTCGCTTGGACTGATGGTAATGGGCGCGATTGCACTCACTGGTACGCCATTTTCGCTCGCAAGCGACGACAACGCATACGTTGGAATGATTGCGGTTCCGTTCGTCGTCGGCTTTGCCTTTGTTGGTGCCATTGTTGGCTGCTATTTTCGCTCTCGCTACCTAGCCGCTGCCACCTGCTTCGTTCCGCTGTTTTTGTTTGCTTGTTTGCTTTGGCTTTCTGATCGTTTCGGTGATTTAGGCGAAGGTGAGCAGGTCGTAACCCTATACGCGAATGGACTGTTCATCGGTGGTTTCTCGATGATTCCGGCATTCTTCAGGTTGCCATCCATCGGGGGACTACTCTCGTTGACGCTTCCACACTTCCTAGCTTTTCTGATCGCCATGTATTTCATCAGTACTGTTGGCCTCTAGCGATATCTCGTTGGTGCCTGGATGTTGCAGCCCATGTGTGCGTCATGCTGTAGAATTGCCTGCGACGTTCGGTCCCTGTTTCCCACTGGTGTGGCTTCATGACCGGACGAGGATCGAATCGCACCTAAGCGTTGCACCGGCGCGGCGGTGTTGTTCTCTTGATTGATTGCAAGTGATTCGCCACCCATCGGTGATTGCTACCGCACGCCGGTGAAGGAAATTGAATTCACATCATGACCGACGTGGACAACAACACCGATCGCTTGGTCGAAACGATTCCCGACGACTTGCTGCAACTTTGGAGGAAGGGCCCGGTGTTATTCGCGGGCGACCAGCAATTGCCGGTTGTGGAGCTGTATGGAACCATCCTGACGCTTCGCTGGGGCGATGACGTGATTTGTTGCGACGCTCGCGACTGCCACTTTCGAATCGGTCGCCCGTGGAAGATGAAACACAATGCACGCTCTGCTCGCCCACTGTTCCCTTTTGGATCTCATGACCTGATCCTGATCGACTTCCCCCCGCTGCATCGCACACTTTTCGGACGGGTTTGGTCGTACAATACGGCAGCCGTAGGTTACACATCGCAGACGTTGGCTTCTTGGCGACCTGCACTGGCAACGGCAAACGCCACACCGAACGATGCAACCGAGCGTCGAAATCGGGCGTTTTAAACTGGTAGATCTTCGGTCGCCGCCAGCTGATCGCAGACATTCCCCCATCCAAAATCGACAACGCTGAATCGCGATGCGACCGTGCAATCAATGCGGAGAACCGATCGACAACTCGGCAGTCGTGTGCGTTGCCTGTGAAGCAAGCTCCGGCTCGTCCCACAGGACGTCAACGCCTTCTCCAGACGCCCGACCACGCGAAACCGATTGTTGCAGCGTCAAGCAATCCTCTCACTGGTCTCTGATATTTGTCGGTGCTGGATTGCATGGCATACCGGCAGCGATCACGATGATGATCGCTGCCCAGATTGCATTTTGGTCCCGAATCCCACTGACCACGACGTGCTACATCGGACTTGGCGTCCTCGTTGCATACGCCTTGTTCGGTGGATTGGCCGACCGATTGCCGACCGGTGTGGACAAAGCGGAGTAGCCATGGCTAGCACCGGACACCACAAGCCGAGCGAATTCCCGGCTTCTCGTCATTGCTTTGGAACAATCGGGAAGATGGCAACCTTTCGCGGGGAGGTGGGAAGCGCGAGACACGTTGTCGGAGCGGTTGCTACCCGGACAATTTCGTTGGGCCATTCGTGGGTTTTGTGAGATCGGCCAACGCTTTGCCATGCGCCGGACAGGTTTCATGGCCAGATACGGATGGAGTCGGGCTGCTGACTTGTGGGTAACGCATAGACGGTTAACCACGTCCACACGAACAGGCCAGCGAAAGTAGGTTTCTGATTCGTGTCATTCGTGGTTGAAGCGCCTTGGTTGCCTTTGCCCGCACACGTCATACCGGCCCATTAGGTGATGAACGGGATCATGCAATGGAGTGAGGCTCAACAGGCGGCTGACCATTCTCGTCGCAGAGGACAAGAACACGATCTGTTCGCAACTCAAGCCCCCGGCTCACGACCGTCAACGCTATCGTTCGCTCCGTTCCGCGCCGTTCGTAGTACCGGCTTCAGAGAGCGTCCAGCTTAGCCGCGTAGCGGCGGCAGCTTATTGCCGTGGGGCTTGCCCCACGGTTAGCGATCACTGCCGCAATCTTGATCTCTTCGGCCGGGCCGCCCTCAGGCGGTCCGGTCGAGAAGATCATTGGGGGATGCCACGTCCGGTGGCCAGAGGCCACCGGCATGATGCTTTCGCCTCTCCGAGGCTGTCGGAAGCTGGGCGGTCTCTTCAGGGCGCAAACTCGATCTGCACAACCTTCGCATGCAGACAAAAGCCCGTTGGTCAGTCTTCTCGTCTAGATGCTCCAATCACTGGCCCCGCTGATGCGTACTGTTCAACGATTCTAGGTTGATACCGATGCTTCACCGTGACGTCAGTCGACCCGACATCTACTCCGCATTCTGCGTTGCGTGCTTTGGCTTTGGGTACTTCGCATTTGGTCCAGCTGGTTCCCCTGTCGCTTAGGGCGTTGGAGCGTCAGTTGCACTGTGGGGTTTGCTGCAGCGGATTCGCAAGATTTAGCCGACCGACTCGTGCTTCTCGCTGGACAATTTTTCCCCGTCACGATGAGACGAGTGACAAGCGACTAGAATACAGTCGCTCATCCGCTCGCCCCCGCTGATATCCACCGTCATCCGACTGGGCGCGGTCGATGCGCATGCCGATTCATCCCTTGTCCCACCAACTTCATGTCCAAAGATACAGACGAGTTTAGCCGCAAGTGGTTCGTTCGCTGCGTTGGCGTCTTCTGCGGAGCCATGCTTGGAGTGGCGATTGCCGTCGTGGGACTCGCCTTCACTGGCGGAGCCGAAACTGGTTCGATGATTGCCGCCGCCGTACTCGGAACCATCGTTGGCGGTGCATTGGGGTACGGATTTCCCGACTTCGCTGAAATGTTGCTGCGGTTCGCAACCTACTTTCTGCGTCCTTAAGCAACGAGCGACACGAAGAAATAGCAGAACCGTGACACACACCTAAAGCGCACTCGAAAACGAGTTTTATTTTCACCTACTTTTGTTTCCACGTAGCGTTACCGCTCGTCCCCTGTCATGCCCACCGTAATCCGAATGAAATCAATCGTGACCCAACATGACGCTTGACCGATCACTTGGAACAGGAGCGTATTACGAGCTCGACGACTACGCCAGTTTTTCCCAGCGCGTTGCTGTCATGGTGGTTGACACTGCTGTGCTTGTTGTGGCCTGGGTTGCACTTGGGATCGCAATTCTGACGGCATTCTGGTTTGCTGCCCCGGCTATTGATCCGTCTGGATACATATTTCTCCTTGGGGCCGCGGGTGCCTGGGCGTACCTGGTTCCGCTGAAGCGTTCCCGTTTACGCACGATCGGCTATCGCTTGCTTGGACTGATGATTGTGACGACCAAAGGCGAACGACCGTCACTGTTCACGATGACCTTTCGGATGATGATGTGGTTATTCGGCCCATTCAACCTCTTGCTTGATCTGATCTGGCTTGGTGCGGACACCGAGGGGCAATCCTTGCGTGACTGCTATGCCGGGACTTACGTCCTGCGTAGCGGTGCGAGACCGATCGGATTCGCGCCTGTCCATCTGACCCGATACAACGGCGCAGGACTCTCGATCGCCTACCCACGAGTTTGCCGCCCGCTTACCGACACGACGGACGGCGGATCTCTAGGAACGCCACCCACTTTCCGCCAGTGAGCGTGGCAATTCGCTGTAGAATAGACGCGATGCGGTGACCGGGAAGACGTTCTTCGGCAGCGCCCCCGAACCGCAGCGTCACAGATTTGTTTAGCGTTTCATTCACCAAAGTAAGTCATCGTTTCTTACAAACGGAGCATCGTCTGGTCGTACTCTGCGACGGCTGGACGCTTTCCGACTGGCAGAGGAATCCAATGATCGAAGCTCGCCACTTGCTAAGTTTTGTAACGAATTCTGATGGAAGCATGGTTTCAATCCACGCGGACCTCGCAGGAATTGACTTGCTGATCCATGAACTCAATGTCCTGCGAGACGACTTGCTCACAAACGACTGCCCGCATACGCATCTTTTCAGCTCGCCCCCAAATGCGCCCCAACTTACGAAGACTCAACTTGAGAACCAGGACATGGAGGTCACCTGCGTCGACCACGTGAAGATCTACGGATGGAATGCCGAATGGGCTGCCCGGCATGGGCTGTCGCCCAGAACAAAACCAGACGGCGGATAGCCAAGCTGGACTTGGACATCGCGAACTTGCGAGCCGATGCTCAAGCCCTCATTGGTTTGATGATGAGATGCGCATTTCGTTGCATTGATACCGGGCGTGCAATAAGCTGGGCGCCAATTGAATCCCCTTGACTTCCGACTACCAAGAGACACCTCTGGCGGCCGGTCACCATGAGGTGCGAATGAGGACGGTATGGGGTCTGGCGATCGAAGAATCGCACCCATTAAAACTCGCACCTAGGCGTCAGGTAGCCGGCGTACGCTGCTGGAACCGGCGTGCGAGTTTTAGAAATGTCTGTCGTGGTGGATGAGGCCACGAGTCCGTTCGGGTAAAGATCGAACCTGCGCCGTCGTGGGATTCGCCAGAATTCCTGATCGTTGGGTTGGCGGTGGGGGAAGGGAAGGGGAATTCTGGCGAATCCCACGACGCTAGTCTCGATGCTTTTCGATCGTGCGTTGCGATGCCAGTGCGGGTGCGCTTCCGATTCGTGTCATTGGTGTGATTCGTGGTTGAAACGACTTGGCTGCATTCTCCTGCGGACGTCCCTGCCGGTCGGAAAGGTGACTAGCGGGAGCATGCGTTGGATCCCGATTCATCAAGTCAACGACGACAGACTTTTCCGAGCGTTTTTGGCGCTGTTGGATTTCGAGTCACGCCTGCAGCAAGTCGCAAATCGGTGAACCACGAATCACACTAATGACACGAATAAGCCAGTGCAGGAAATGTCTGTCGTGGTGGATGAGGTTAAGAGTCCGCTCGGAAAACGATTTAGCCTGCGACGTCGTGGGACTCGCCAGAATTCCTGATCGTTGGGTTGGAGGTGGGGGAAGGGAAGGGGAATTCTGGCGAAGCCCACGACGTTAGTGACGCTTATTTTTCGTGGGTGCTAAGTGTCACCGGCAGTAGCGTTCGCCGACGCGATGGAAACGATTCCCTCCATGGCGGCCGTCATCATCTTTGCCTCGTCGGTGAACGTGGCTTTCAGCCTGCTGACGTTTCAGAAAAAGACTGCCAATGCGGATAGGATTGTCGCTGGAAAGGCCGTGACGATTTCCAGGCGATTGCCAGAAAGCGGATTCGGACGAATGCCCTCGATGCAGAAGGTGGTGCAACCCGGATCAAGCACGAGGCCGAGAAGTATGCATGGTTGGGGAGCACTACGCGATGGCGACGGAAAACCGCCGCCGCGCTGCTTCCGGTGGAACCGATCCGAAAGTGGTACGCGAGAAATCCTGTGTACCAATCCGTGGACCAAATCAGGAGGGGGCCCCATTGCGTCCCGAGCCACCAAGCCCGGAAAACACGGACAAAAAGAAACCCGCTGAATCCCCGAGACATCGGGAAAACGCGGGTAAATGGGCGATGAGGGACTCGAACAATCGCCTGATTCAATGGTCTCAGGTGCTTCGCGTAGAAAGCGGCACACGAAAGCGGCACACTTGGCAGACGAAACACTGGATTCGAATCTTCGCACGCTCATCGAGTTGTGGCCTGGCCTTTCCGCCAAACAGCGAGCCGAGATCTTGTCGATAGCTTCGCAATGACAGGGGAATGGCACCTGAGAAACTATTTTTCGCCAGCGGTCCCAAAACTGATTGACGGGAGCAGACAAAAGCGTAAATTCGCACCAAGTGAAGCTCGTGGACCATCCTTTGTTTTGGTTCGCGGGTCTCTCAGCTACTAACCCGGACCTCCGAGGCATCGGAGGTGTACCACTGGGTTAGCAGTGCCGCCCAAGGCCACGCAGTTACAAAATGTACGCAACACACGCATTGCACTGACGGCTATCGATATCGCTATCGATAGGTAACTGTATCTCCTGCTGCTTGGGCAAAACCATGAACCGAAAAACCCTACTCTCGTTAGCCGAGAGGGAAACGGGCCGCCCCACGCGGCGGCATCATCTCGAGCACGCCGTAGCGATCGGTGTCGTCACCGATATTGAGCGTTCCGCAAACGGATGGCGTCGATACGACGACCGCCATCTGGCTGAGTTGGTCTGCTATATGCGGACCCGAAGTCGGTCTGAGTCTCAGATGGAGCTGAGCCAATGACGGTAGCCACACAATCATCAGCCCCGCTGCCGATCCGCCCCGATATGGTCATCGACGGATGCTCTGTAGCTCCGGTGCATCCGATTGCAGTGTCGGTTCGGACGGCGGCATCCATGCTGAGTTTGTCCGAACGCACCATGGCCAAAATCATTTCTGATGGTGAAATCCAGACGGCAAAGGTTGGCAATCGTCGCTTGGTGCCGGTACATGGTCTATCGGACTGGCTTGACCGTCGCATCAACGGAGGTGTCGACCAATGACGTGACCCCAGAAACGACAAACGCCCGGACCTGGGGAGATCCGAGCGTTTGGCGTGTATTGATGTCGCTACGTGAGGGAGGGGAGATCTCGTCGCGACTTTGTCCAGCAACTACCGCAAGCAATTATGGAACACCCAAAGTGTACAATCAGAATCCCAATAAATCAACACCCGGCGACGATTTTCCGTCGGGGAAAGTGACCGCGATCGGTGGTCATCCGCACCGCCAATACTGGCGTGACGCTGACACTGATCGCATCCTGTCGGTGCCCGCTGTCACCCTGGTGATGGCGGATGGGTTCTTGTTTTCGATCAATACCGAGACGCAGCAACCGCTCGACGATGGCGACCCGAATTATCTCGGCTGGTTACCGGAGGGGCATGATCCGCGATCGGAATGGTACGACATGGTGCCGCAGGATGCGGAGATCATCACCGTCGATGTGTCAGCACCTGACGCGAAGGGTGGTGGTGTATGAGTACCTCTACATTCACGATGGATTTCACAGAGGTTGACGCGGAAGCAACTGGTCGGTGCAAATCGATCATCAGTGCCTTGACACCCATCAGCGAAGACATTCTAGAACCTCGCCCCAGCAATCAGAAGAACGATCACACGTGCCCGCTTTGCGGACACGGCTCGTTCTTTGTTGACGAGGACGTCGACCAGCATGGTCGCGTTAACTGCCATCGATGCAACATTCATACGGGCGGTCCCCGCGATACCGTCTCACAGTTCGGCGGTTTTGACAGCCATGAGGCTGCTGAGCGAATCGCTGAGTATCTCGGAATTTGGTCGGCTGAGGACGTGGGCAAGCCAAAGCCTACCTTGCCAAAATTGGGCATCGTGGAAGCTGTGTCGAAAGCAAAGCGAATGCCACTCGATGCATTCCGCAAGTTTGGAGCAAAGCCAGAAAAGCGAAAGACAGGTGGGAAGTTGATCGAAGTGGCTCGAGTGCCATTTTGGAACGAGCACGGCGAGATGTTTTCGTACTGCGACCTCACTCCCAACGATAAAGCCCTCAACAAGCCCGGAAAAGGTAATACTGGGTTGTTCCTGCCTGGCAGAGTCCCGGCAGCGGGCGAGACTTGGCACGGCGTCGAAGGCGTCAAGGACGCCGCAGCGTTGACTGGGCTTGGCTATCTAGCGTTTGGGTATTCCGGTAGCCAACTAAACGAGCGGTTTGCACCGCTATTTCGCGGTGCAAACGTGGTGCTGGTGCCCGACTTGGATATGCCGGGGCAAGTCGGAGCCCAAAAGTCAGGCGGACGACTCTTTGGCATTGCCGAGTCGGTTCGCGTTGCTCGCTTACCTGGCGAGATTCTCGCCAGCAAAGGCAAGGATGTTCGGGACATTCTCCTGACAGAGGAAGGCGAAGCGAAGGTCCGAGATGCAATTGCGAATGCATCATTTTGGAAGCCGGATCCGGTTGGATACGCGGACTCTCTTGACGCGGATGAAATCGGCTTGAGCTGTGCAAGTGAAACGCCTCCCGGCAATGCAGATAAAAAGGCTCAAGGTCTCCAAGACTGTGAACTGATTTTGATCGATGGTGACCCTGTTTCGTTTCGCTTTCGTTGCCTATCCGTAAGCGAAAAGTTCTGTGAGCTATCGGACTGGGCACCATCTTTGCCCGCAATGAAAAAAGAATTTCTGAAGCAGACACACAGGCCGCTACCTATGGCGGTGTGCCGAAAGTGGAAAACACTTCCTGATCGGCTGGCACGCCCCGGAGTAATGACGGTCGAGCGACCAGACGCGTCCGAAGACTACACATGCGTAATCGCGTCCGCTGTGCTTAGACATGCAGCAGGTTGGCTTAGCTTTGAAAATGCCGCAGCAGTGGATTGGGATTTGGTTGGTCGGCGTGGGTCGATTCGTATCAGCGGAACCGTCTACCTTCACGCTGAGAATCTACACAGCGTGCTATCGGTTGAAGACAGAATGTTTGAGCTAACCCGGAAGCGTCTTGCAAAAGTACTTCGATTAGCCGGAGCCGAATCTAAGATCACGCAACTTGGGAACGGATCGACCGCGACCCGGAAACGCTTATGGCCGTTGTCAACCACGAACATCGAAAAGCTGGAGGGAATCGCCATCGGCAACTACTGATTCGACACACCATCTAGCCAATGTCACACCATCTGAGTGAAATTTTCAGAAATCGCAAAAGTGGTGTGATGCCGTGTCGGGAGTCGATCCGGTGCGGGAATTTACGGCTTTCTATATGACACAGCAAAGGGAATGTTTGGTGTGTCATGGTGTGATGGTGTGTTTCGAGAATTACTAAATCTAATCGACCCAAAATCCAAATTTTCACCTCTCATATACAAGACCTATTTGATGCCTCGGCGATGCCCCAAACCGAAACGACCAGCCAGACGCCCAGGCGAATCCGTCGCCTCGCTCGATGCCCGCTGGCGTGCTTACGAACGCCGTTTGCTCGGCGATCCGGCGATGCCGACCCGCCCGACGATCGACCCCGAACTGACCGGCGTCGACCGTAGTCGGGAAATCGCAATGCTCGCAATCAGCGACCGCTTCGAACGAGTCTCCGGCATTGGTGTCCTGCACCGGAACAAGCAAGGCAATCGGTACGCACTCACGATCACCGATCCGAATGAGGATGATTCGGAAATGCTGACCATCATTGTCGGTCGGCTTGCAAACCACGCCAGGCGTCTGCTGTTCACGATCGAGTCGCAACGATTCGACGACGACCGTGTCCGCTGGTGGATTCAGTCCATCTACGACGATGATCGGGCGGGCGATGCGTTGGCCGAACTGATCGACGCAGGGCGACGACTGGGGCTCGACGTTATCGACGCGTGAACTCTACCGATTCCCAAAGGGGGAACTTTTGAAGATGAAAATCCATGCCAGAAAATGCAAAAAAAGACCGTCAGTCGGAAGCTGATTTGCTAGCGGCTACCGTCCTCAGCGAGCGGTGCTCGATCGGCACCGCGTCCGAAACCCTCGGTTGGTCAGAATCGAAGGGATACAAGCTCAGTTGCACCCCGGCGTACCGAAAGGCATTCGCGACTCGTGTGACTGAGCTAGCCGATGCCAACGTTCAATCGGTCGTGCATGCTGAGAGATTGGCAATTGACACGCTGGTCGGTCTCTTGGTCAACGCAGACCCGAACGTGGCAGCGTCCGCCGCGAAAGGCATCTTGGGTCATCACGCACGTGCGGCGGCTTCGATCGATCGTCAGCTTAGCCGAATCCGTGGCCAAGAAATGTACGACCGCAGCCGCGACGAAACGACGTTCTTCGAAATTCTGGCATCGTGCCAAACTTCAAATTAAGCCAGTCCACAAACCCCATCTTTGGAAAACCAATCCATGACCACCGACGAAAAATTCATTGTCCGACTGCGTGCCGATCTTTCGAAACTTAAAAAGGATCTGCTCACCGCACGACGACTCGCCGCTACTTCAGCAGTTGTTCCGGTCACCTTCACGAAGTCGGCACGATCCGAGTTCTTTTTGAAAATGCTGGCTCGCCAAATTGCGAGCACGCAGGCCAGGATAACGCCCACAATTGACCAACGTCCGTTTTCGCGTGCGATGGGGCAGATCCGTTCTGAGGCACGTCGACTAGCCCGCGAACCGGCAACAATCAAGATCCAAGCGGATACCAAAGAAGCCGAGCGTCAGCTTCGCCACTTCCGATCACTTGCCGGTCGCCCTCTGGGTGGTCGTGGTGGTGCGGGCGGGCATGGTGCCCAAACGGGGTTCTTCGGCAGGTTCGCAACGGCAGGATTAGCCGGTGGGCTCGCAGGCGGCGCGATATCTGGCGGTGCCGCTCTAGCGGCGGGCGGTGCAGCGGCAGGCGGTGCGGTTGTTGGCAAGACGCTTAGCACCGGCATCGGTTCGCTCGCAGACATCGAAAAAACTAAGTCGGTTCTTTCGATCATCCTCAAAGATGGTGACAAGGCAGCGAAGTTGTTCGCCGAATTGGAAGCGATCGATTTGAAACTTCCCGCCGATCTTCAACAAATCAGCCAAGCTGCGACGAAACTTGCCGCTAGTGGTTTTGCACCGGAGTCCCTCGCTTCGGATTTGACGACGTTGATGGACACGGCGGCGGCATCTAGCGTTGGTCTCGGGGAGGGACTCGACAGATTGACGAGGGCATTCGGACAGATACGTGCGAATGGTCGCCTGATGGGGGAAGAATTGCTGCAAATCTCCGACCTTGGAATCAATGTGGAACGCGTCACACAGAGCCAGTGGGGGATGTCATCGCGTGACTTGGCCGAAAAAAGCCAGAACGGCGAGATCAGCATCGATGAGGTAATTGACGGGTTGCTCGCAGGTTTTCGAACTGACTTCGGCGGAAGCCTGGAAGCCCAATCGAAGCTGCTAATTGGGCAACTCGATCAGGCAGCAGACCAGATGAAGGCGTTCTCGCGGTCGGTAAGTCTTCCTCTGATGGAACCGCTCAAGGAGTCACTTGAATCACTCAACTCGGCAATGAATACTGACGAGTTCGATGAACTGACCGATGCACTGGTCGGCGTCAGTGAAGCTGCCGGACCGTTCATCGCACAATTAGGCATGATGGCCGAGTTAGCCATCAAAGGAGCGGGCGGTACAGTCAACGCGGTCAAATCTACAGCCCCCGCCGTCGCCACCGAAGTTGCCGGTTTGGCTATTAGTGCATCCAAGCTATACGGCAACTTGAACGAAGCCACCGGCGGATTGTTCGGCGACGTCGCCAAGTTCACAGCAGGTGCAGTCACGCCGGGCAAGCGGATATTCGACGACGTAACCGGCGTTGGGAAATCGGCAGTCGATGCCGCGTCGGACTTCGTCGTGAACAACCAGACGCCGCGAACAAAAGAACCTGAGAAAAAGCCGACAACATCGATCACCGAAGGCTTAACCGCAGTCGGCGGGAATATCGCGGGTCAGCTTGGCGACACGGCCAACATGTTCCAAACTATGGCAGATAGCCTGGGAGCGTCCATGGCAGACCGTGCGGCAGCATTCGGCGAGTCCACCGGCATCGACTTCGAAGGCTTGCCCAAGCGTGCCACGATGGCGGCAGCGGACCTGCAACGGGGTGATGTTCTTCGAGCCGATGAAGGTAGGCAATACGATGCGATGGTTGCGGATCTGCCCAAGATGATCCAAGGCTTCGCCGAGACGATCGACGACCCCGCGATGGCGGATGCGTTCAAACGATCGACCTTCGACGTGACTCAAGAACGTGACGGCAACGGTCGGATGATGCCAGTGGTTCAGCTAAAGGAAATTGGCGAGCTAATGAGCCGTGGCTCCGTCGAGCGGACTGACTTTGCGGGTCTGAACACGATTGTTCAGAAGAACGTCGACCAGCAACGCGACCGCGAACTCGCAGAAAAGCGAACCGCACTTGCCGAGAAATCGAATGAGTTCTTGCAAGCCATCTCGGCAAAGCTGGACGATCCGAGATCGACGACCGTCGCGGCAGGATAAAAAGCGAAATTATTTTTGCTTTCAAGATGCATCAAGACAAATCGAGGGATCGCCAAATTCACGGACGTCTGGCGATTCTCCGGTGCATTATGTGGACATGAACAATGCAAGATGCGATCTAGTGTATTCATCCGATCGGCACCCGACAAAAATCGCCCTTCACAACGTCGTTTTTCTTGCAATGATGCGTGCGTGGTTCAACTCCAAACACGCAAACGCAGGGATTCAAACGATGGCATTTTCTCAAGAACTTGAAGAAAACAACGCCGCCGAAATCAGCTTTTGGGTCGTCGTCACCGAGGATCAGCCGAGCGACTACAATGCGGGCGTCTTTCCTCTTGCGGGCGTCTACCCTCGTGTGTTTGCCGACGAAATGGACGCCGAAGCAGTCGCCCAACGGTATCGGCGTGCCGGATACCACACCGCCGAAGCACGACTGTGTGAGATGGACGCCCGATCAATGATTCAGTGCTGCGACGACACCGCACGAACAATCGGTTGATCTGCATTCACATATCTATTCGGTGCGACGCACGCACCGCTTTCCATTCCGCCCCACACACCGATTCAGCGGGTGGTGCAGATTCAGGGTGATTGCGTCCCGTTCTCGAAATGGGATAAAAAAACGAACGGATCCCCACTGGCGGGGTGATGTTAAATAAACTCGGATCGTACAGAGGCACTACACGTTAACTTGAGGTCAAGCCAAAATGCGAGCCGCGATTCTATTTGCTTTCCTGTCGATCGCCGTGAGTTCGTACGGTCGGGAATGGGTTGATTCAACGGGGAAACATCGGGTGCAAGCAGACTTCGTCGCGATATCGGAAGATGGCGAGTCTCTGACACTAAAAAAAGACGACCAGTCCACCGTTAGCCTGCCGTTGTCGCGGCTTCGCAAGCAGGATCAGGACTATGCAAAGTTCCTTGCCGCTGGTGGTGATGAGCTAGTGTCGCAGCTATCCGACCCGAAGCAATCAATTCGCCATGCAGCAGCAGCCAAGCTGATTGCATTAGGTAACCTTCCTGAGGACTCGGTTAAACCCGTGCTCGCATTCATCGACAAAGAGATTGTCGAGATGGTCCCCGTTCCGCCGAAGAACCGGAAGCGTTTAGAGAAAATCGAGCTGGTCGGTGACGAAACTTCGCTCATCCGTATCAAAGCGAAGCCAACTGAGTTCCTCGGGGAAGAGGTGATCATCGTCGGTGTAGTCTCGCCAAGCAGCTACTACAATTACGGATACGACAATGCCGAGTCAACGCACTTTGCAACCGACTTTTCTGAGCTGTCCACCGACTTGACGCGACTGGGGCGGGCTCATGTGTATATCCCTAAAGTGTTTAGCGGCTTGCTTGTTGATGGGATGGCTGAGTCAGTAGAGAGTGGTCTTGACGGAAAGTTGGTCAGGATGAAAGTTTCACTCGACCCCCGGCGTTACGAAGATGCCGGAACATGGGATCTGCTTGAGTGCAGTGACTGGCAGCTTTACGGGGGCGAGGCACAAGGATGGCTTCCGTGGTCGCAAGACGGGTTGAAGCTGGGCGTTGGATGTCTCCAGCAACTGAACAGGGTTGCTCCCGTGCTTTCATTGCTAACTCGACCGAATGTCCAAACCAGTGAGGCAGTCGACTTCGTGATTCGACTGCTGGCGGCTCAATCTCTTAAAGGCATCGACATTCAGCGATCTGACGTGGACTCGATTGTTGACGTGATCGTTGCGAGCGAAGCCTTGGTTAATGAAGAGATTGACACGTCCGTGCGTCAGGCATGCATCAACGCGATCGCCGTATCGGAAAAAACGGTCCGACGGCGGGCGGTTGATCTGCTGAAAATGGAATATCTTCGAGCACGAAGGGTCGACAACGCTTACGGCGTGAACTGGTCGCAAAGAGCCGTGGCTGCACTGAGGTGAAAAAACACAGAAACTTCAGCGATTTCACGCCAATAGCACGATTTCCCGATCGCTGCGAACGCAAATCGGGCATTATTCCTAGGTGCACCCCGGCCTTACCGCTTCACGGTAAGGCCGGGGTGCACCTGCAGGAACCCCCCATGTGGCTTATATTCTTGCAAACGTCTTTTAATGTTGCATTGAAAACTAGCCGATGAGATATAGGCTATATAATAGACTACAGACCTAGAGTCACGAACTACCACAACTCACTATCTGTACAGATGAACATGCAACCCTTGTACCTTGAAGAAGCGAATCGCCGGCTTGCTGGTTATGTTGCTTTCGAGGAACGGATCATCGCAGAGAGCAAACAGGCTGTTGACTGCTTGAATTGTGAGTCTTTTCTGCGTGCTGGAATCGATGCGTTCAACTATCTAGTTTGGATCGACCAAGAGATGCGGCTCGCTGCCCTCTCTGGAAAAATGGGGATCGCAATCGACAGCGAAGAGTTCGGTGAACTCGAAGACTTCATTTCTTCGACACTTATCCAATGGCTTGGGCAGTCCGATCGTGCAATGCAATGGATCAAGCAATGTGAAGATCGCCACTATGTGGTTGATGGCAAGGAAGACTTGCTCAGCTGCATTGATCAAGCTCGGTTAATTGCAAATCCTAGCTACGAGATGACCGACGCGTTAGAGGAACTGGAACTTGACGCGTTGCGAGAGCATGAAAGTGGCGAAACTGCCGAGTGGTTTTCGAGCGAGAAATAGGACGGCAAGATCTTTCCGTGTCCTCTATAAGAAACTCCCTAAACAATCTCAAGAGCTGATTCGCTTGACTGGCCCTGCGTTCGACGCCAACCCCTTGGCGAAGAGCTTCCGTCATCATGAACTTTCGGCAAATCGCAGGGGGAAACACAAAAGCGATAGCTTCTCAGTTTCGATCTCAATGGATTTGAGAGCAATTTATGCCATGTCTTCGGACAAAGAAACCAGGATTTGGTACTGGGTGGGAACGCACAGCCAATACAACATTTTCACCGGCATCAAATAACTCAGTCGCAGAGATGGCCCCTTGCCTTTCTTCCATAGCGTGAAAACGCTCGCGAATAACATTTCCGCGACGAAGTCCAATCATACCGCATGCCCGACGCTACTCGGCTCTGCCGCTCACTCCTAGCCGTCGTCGATGCCATCCCGTCGACCACCGACCGGCACGTTGTTGCGTTGTCAGACCATCCGCGATGGTTGTTCATCGCCGACACTCGCCCAGAAGCCACCACAATTGAGCGTGACGCGATCGTCGGGCAGTTCGGCACGATCATCGCCGATGAGTGTTTGCATTCGGCACGCGATGCGTCCGCGATCATCGGGTCGATTGTTGAGATCCCCGAGGGAGCCGACCAGACCGAGGCGGCGGAACGACTTCGGGGTGCCTATCACTTGGCAACCGAGCCGATTGGCGACGGCGACGACGATCAGCCGTTCTGATTGTCCTGAAAATTGATGAGAAAATGATGGCTCAACTACTTGCCTACGGAATATCTTTTTGATATACTTCGGGAGTCGAAAGCAACTCCCGCACCTGGCACGAAAATGAACACTCCCTCCATCAGCATCTTCCAAAACGGCCAACTCCTGCACGCAAACCGTGGCATGTTTAAGTTCGACGGGTTCGGCGTTCCGACCGGCACTTTCGGCAACACGCAGTGCTTCGATTCCGTTGCGATCGTCGATAGTTGCAACCGCCGCCGCATGATTGACGGCAATTCGTACGGCGGCGGTTGCACTGTATGCGTGCGATTCAACGGCAACCGACACTGGTACGGCATTGGATCGGCAACGCAAGTGGCATCGGCAAACCTCACTCGTCTTGCAAAGAGCTAAACCGTGGCAAAAAAGAAAGCGACCAAGAAGCGGGCGGCAAAGTCGCCCGCGAAGGTAAAAGCGAAGGCCAAGAGTGGGAGCAAAGGGGTCGGCAAACGATCGACAACGATTGACCCCGCACAGTTCGGCATCAGCGTGTCCGCGATTCTTCGGCAGATCAAACCTCACTTAGCGGATAAGACTCAGGCCGAAATCGCCAAAGCACTCGGCACATCGCCCATGGTGATTTCCCATTACTTCACTGGGCATCGTGACCCCAGCATTGGGGCGTTGGCAGCGTTGGCTGATCTTGCGGGCGGGAGCCTTTCACTCGACTTCCATCCGCCCGGGAGCGATCGCAAAGGCGGGGGGCTGAACGGCTTGGATCCTGCGATCAAGAACTACTACAGAGCCACAGGCATCCGGAGCCGACTATGACGCCGATAGACGTTCCATTTGAATTAATTCACGCTGATCCAGAGTCGCCAGCGGACCGCAAATTGTGCAATCACTGCTTAGAGCCGATCAATCAAGGCTATAAGTGCGCTGATTGCATTATGTACCTCTCGCGGTTCCATTCGGACACGCCGACCAAGGCACTGCTCAAGGATTTTCATTCCTCGACTCATTCATCCCGCGTTCAAAATTTAGCCCGCATTGGCGTTGATCAGCAGGCAGAGTCCCGGATGAAACTGATTCGTGAGAATGTTGGTCGTTCATGGCGTAAACACCTTGAGCAAACAACGTCACCAGCAGGGGTTTTGGTTACCAAAAATGGCCACTGTTACCATCGGCAGGGCTGCACCTATGCAAGGCATGCGATGCGATACACCCGGTCATCGGCAGTCACATTTCTGCGACCGTGCTCTTACTGCCACTGAAATTCAATCGATGCGGGGCTCGTGATTGCCCTGCTGTTCAACAATGATGGCTGCCGCATCGGCTCACCGTCTGCACAACCGTATCTATGGGGAAGATAGTTTTGGCGACAATTCGAAACGAGCCGAGTGGCCGTAAGTCAGTTCTTGTTAAATGCTGCGATGGAAAGCGTAGGACAATTCGCTTAGGGCTGGTCAGCGACAAGGTTGCTGCCGAGTCTTCCGATCGGGTTCAGGAGCTTGCCGACCGTCGTGGGGATGGCGAAGGCATCAGTAAACGCACCGCCGCATGGCTGGGCGAACTGGATGATGTGATTCGTAGCCGATTGGAGCGGGCCGATCTGGTCGCCCCACGCCCAGGCAGTGAGCCCGTCGCCAAAGCGGCCACGGTGCAAAGCTGGACCGATTCATACATCAAGAATCGCAAGATCAAGAAGAAGTCAACGCAGCAAGTCATCGAGAAGGTGCAACGCAATCTCGTAGACTACTTCACCCCTGACCGCCGACTCGACTCGATCACAGCGTACGACGTGGAAACGTGGCGAAACTGGCTCAAAGCTGAGGGCAACCGCCGCGACACGAAGAAGAAACGCACCGAACTGGCAGAAAGCACTGTCCGTCGGCGTACCGGGATCGCAAAGCAGATCTTTTCGGCGGCAGTGCGAAAGAACCTGATCGAGACGAACCCCGTCACCGAATCCGGCTTACCGTGCACCACGGGCACGAACACAGCCCGCCAATTCCGCGTGCCGCGTGAATGGATCTACAAAATCCTAGACGCCGCACCGGATGCCGAATGGCGAGCGATCATCGCACTGTGCCGTTTCGCGGGGCTCCGGTGCCCTTCGGAAGTGCTTCGATTGAAGTGGGAGGATCTGAATTGGTCGGAAATGCGAATGACGATCCACTCCATCAAGACGGAGCACCACGCCGACGGTGGGATTCGAGTCTGTCCGATCTTCCCAGAACTGGTCCCATATCTCCGTGACGTCCAGGAACTGGCACCGACCGGATCTGAGTACGTCATCAGGCGATATCGACGGAACAACTCGAATCTTCGCACGTCATTCGTGCGGATCATCAAGCGAGCCGGTCTTGCACCGTGGCCGAAACTGTTTCAAAACCTGCGGGCATCTTGCGAAAATGATCTGATCGACGCTGGGCACCATCCCAAAGCGGTATCCAACTGGATCGGTCACTCGATTCAAGTAGCCTCGCAAAGCTACTGGCAGGTCGGCGAAGAGGCTTTCACGAAAGCCCAATCCGTCGGACTGGGTGTCGATGAAAAAGCGGCACACGAAAGCGGCACAGCAGACGACTGCACCGGGCTGCATAGCACTGAAAGCGGCACACTAGAAACGCAAAAAACCCCTGAACTTATTGGTTCAGGGGTCTTTGCGATGGGCGATGAGGGACTCGAACCCCCGACATTCTCGGTGTAAACGAGACGCTCTAGCCAACTGAGCTAATCGCCCCTGAGCGGTGGCCAGGAGTCCTGAACCACTCAATCGATCTGTTCTGCTGATGATCTAGACCAGCGGCGGCCGCCCTGAAGTTCACGGGCCGCTGGTAATTTGACTTGTCGGTCGCTGGCGACCTGCGAACCTAGCGGCTCAACAGGCGGGTGCGGCGAGCTCGGCGCTCGGCACGCAGGCGGGCACGACGGTTGGTTTCGCTTGGCTTTTCGTAGTATTCGCGGCGGCGCATCTCTTTCTTGATGCCGCTACGCTCGACCAATTTCCGAAATCGGCGGACAGCTTCTTGAATCGTTTCCCTGTCCCGAACTACTAACTTAACCATCTTTGCTCCGAATTCATCTGAGAGAATTTTCTCCCTAACTGAGGGAATTGCAATGGAATCCGCCACATGGCGGGCACGCGTTGGCTCGGCAGTTTAGCCTTTCATCACCTTTCCTAGCAATGGGCATACCGCCTACCGTCAACCTTTTTCCATTCGACCAAATCAGCAAGGTCGCTTGAGCAAACTCGGACCAATCGGACGAACCGTTTACCGGACCGGCACGCGCGGAAAAATCGTCAATCTTTGCCAGCCTTGGCCGACTGGTGCGACCGTACCTCGGGTCCCGAATCCGCCCGTTTCGGTCGATCAGTTTGGCAGGCACAAGTCCGCCGCTGCGGACTTCGCTCTGAATCGCAAAACACGAAATCCCGCAGCTTTCGGGGCTTTTTCGCTTCGTGTTCCTGCTTCCGCCTTTGTCCCAGCTACACCTGTTGAGCCATCGATGTCACCAACGCCAACATCTCAGGTCGCCGATCAAGAACCCGGCCAACTGCTGCGTGAACTGGAACAACGACAAGACGATGTCCTGAACCAATTGGACGCGTTGGACGCCAAGTTGACCGAGGTCCTGAAGGGCTTGGGAGTCACGATGGATGACGAGGTCGAAGAAAATTTGGTTTAATTTTTTTGGCAGATGTTCCGTCGCTGCCGAATGTTCTGGCTTGCGGCCGACGATCGATGCCAGTCACTCGACCGCCAATGCAGATGACTGGCTGGTCGACGCCCACTGCGCTGAGATGCGAGGGCCAGGCATTCTGGGCGAGGGCTGAGCAGTGTTGAGCCGGATGAAAGTTTGACTGCGGGCTTTCGGAACACTTGCCTGAACGCAACTTCCATTTGCGTTCGATCGAAGCAACGCAGCGGCTCGCCTCTGACACAGGCTGGAGAACGCTTCGCGGCAGCGGCTGATCCGCATGGTTCTGACGGTGATCGCGTTCTTTTGGGCCGCAGGTTTGGGCGGGGTGTAAGTACGAGTTCGAGTTCGAGTTTAAGTTTAAGTTCGAGCACCAGTTCTCGGACCACTCTCCCGCACGCAACTTAAACTCGAACTGAAACTCGAACTCGAACTTTTCTTTGCGTTCCACCGAAGCAACGCAGCATTTCGCCCTTTGGCACGGGCTGGAGAACGCTTCGCGACAGCGGCTGATCCGCGTCAGAATAATTCTGACGGTGATCGCGTTCTTTTTGGCCGCAGGTTTGGGCGGGGTACGAGTTCGAGTTTAAGTTCGAGTTCGAGTTCGAGTTCGAGTTCGAGTTCGAGTTCGAGTTCGAGTTCGAGTTCGAGTTCGAGTTCGAGTTCGAGTTCGAGTTTAAGTTTAAGTTTAAGTTTAAGTTTAAGTTTAAGTTTAAGTTCGAGCACCAGTTCTCGGACCACTCTCCCGCACGCAACTTAAACTCGAACTGAAACTCGAACTCGAACTTTTCTTTGCGTTCCACCGAAGCAACGCAGCATCTCGCCCTTTGACACCGGCTGGAGAACGTTTCGCGACAGCGGCTGATCCGCGTCAGAATGATTCTGACGGTCATCGTCTTTTTAGCCGCAGGTTTGGGCGGGGTACGAGTTCGAGTTTAAGTTTAAGTTCGAGCACCAGTTCTCGGACCACTCTCCTGCATGCAACTTAAACTCGAACTTAAACTCGAACTCGAACTTTTCTTCGCGTTCCACCGAAGCAACGCAGCATCTCGCCCTTTGACACGGGCTGGAGAACGCTTCGCGGCAGCGGCCGATCAGCATCAGAATGGTTCGGACGGTCATCGTCTTTTTAGCCGCAGGTTTGGGCGGGGTACGAGTTCGAGTTCGAGTTCGAGTTTAAGTTCGAGCACCAGTTCTCGGACCACTCTCCCGCACGCAACTTAAACTCGAACTGAAACTCGAACTCGAACTTTTCTTCGCGTTCCACCGAAGCAACGCAGCATCTCGCCCTTTGACACGGGCTGGAGAACGCTTCGCGACAGCGGCTGATCCGCATCAGAATGGTTCGGACGGTGATCGCGTTCTTTTTGGCCGCAGGTTTGGGCGGGGTACGAGTACGAGTTTTGGTATTGAGCTTGGTTGATGCGGGCGGGCTACGGCATTTTCGTTGTCGCGAGCTGGAGCACCATCAGTGCGATTGCGGGGACCAGGAACCAGGCGAACCGGGCTTCGTAGGCGCTGACCTTGGCGGTTTCAAATTCCTGCTGCTCGATCGCAGAGATGTAGCCGTGATAGACGCTGGCCATGTCGACTTGTTTGACTCCAGCCGGGATGTAGGCGCCGCCTGTTGCGGTTGCCACCTTGGACAGCACCTCTTGATTCAATTTGGACCACACCTGTTCTCCGTCGTACTGCATGTACGAATCACGCCCGGCCCGCGTCCGCACCGGGATTCGGGCTCCTTGCTGGAGGTCCCCCAGGCCGATCGTAAAAATGGTCACGCCATTTTCAGCGTTCGCTGCCTTCGCCGCTTCGATCGGAGCACTTTCCATATCGTCGCCGTCGGTCAGCAGCACCATCGCCTTATGCTCGTTCGTTTTCGTCAAGTAACCGGTCGCAGCGACTCGGATCGCATCGCCTAAACGCGATCCGCCTCGCACGATGTCCTCGACACCCACTTCGTCGAGACGTTCTTTGAAGTCGTCATAGTGGCTGGTCATCGGGATCTGCTGTTTGACTTCGCCGGCAAACAGCACCAATCCGACGCGATCACCAGCCATTTCGTCGACCACGTCGCGAATCATCTGCTTGGCCCGCTGCAGCCGATTGGGCGTCACATCTTCGGCCAACATGCTGCGAGAGACGTCCAACACAAACATCAGTTCGATCCCTTTTTGCGGGACCGATCGGCTGACTTGCCCCCAGCGGATATCCACCAAACACAACACCAGCAATGCCATCGTCAGCGCCGACAACAGCACGAAGGACCAATCACGCCAAAGCGAGCTCCGGCCCAGCAATCGGCCACGGACGTCTGGGGTCGCGAAACGAGCAATCGCCCGTCGTTTGGCCCAGAGACCCAGCAGACCAGCGACACACACCAGAACCACCAATCCCAGCAGGACTAGATTGCCGATCGCCCCCACTTCGATGTCGCGAATGTTCATTCCGTGTAACCGTAAACCTTCTCAGCCGGAGTCAATTGAATCTGCGAAACACGGTCAACGACAACAGCACGCCCGTGGTCAAACAAGCAAGTGCCACGCCCAAGATTGGCGGAATCCACCAACCGCCGATCCGCACCGACTGGACCGCCATTTCTCGAAAATCGGTGTACCGCTGCGTTTCGACCTTGGTCTTTTCCAGTTGATCAATTTCGTCGTAGATCGTTTCCAGCGACGCGGTATCGGTGGCCCGGAAGTACCTGCCGCCAGTCGTGTCGGCGATCATCTTTAGCGTTTCTTCGTCAATGTTGACGCGGAAATAGTCGACCACAATCTGTCCCGAGCGTCGTCGCCGGACGGGGTAGGGTGCTTGTCCCTTGGTGCCTACACCGATCGTATACACCTTGATGTTCATCGCCTTGGCCAATTCGGCCGCTTCGGCAGGATCAATCTGCCCCGCCGTGTTTTCGCCGTCGGTCAACAAGATGATCACCTTGCCCTGACCGGTAGAAGATTCGTTGGCGGTTGCGTCGTCGTCCTGTTTTCGATCCTGGCGTCCCAACGAGCTAAGTTTGTCGACGGCCAGACTGATCGCGTCGCCGATCGCCGTTCCATCCTCATCCCGTTCGGTCACGATCTCGGTATTTTCCAACGAGGCCACCAAAAATCCGTGGTCCAGCGTTGGCGGAGTGATCGCGTCGACATAGCCTGCGAAGGTAACCAAGCCGATCATATCGCTGACCCGCCCAGAGACCCATTCCTCGTCATCGCCGACCATCGGGCTGGATTCATCACCCAAGATGAACTTCGACGCGACGTTTTTGATCGCGGTCAAACGGTCCACATTGCGACCATCGATCTGGAAATCAAGCGCCTTCATCGACCCGCTGCGATCAACGACCAATTCGATCGCAATGCCTTCGCTGGTCACGATCGTTTGATCCTTTCCATAGCGGGGACGAGCCAGCGAAATGATCATCAGCGTCAACGAAACCAGCATCAGGACAGCGGGTAACCAGGCCAGTCGCTGACGCAAACTCGGCCGTTGGTTCCAGGAAGTCACCACCGAACTGAAACCGAGTGCGGAGCGGTCGCGACCGGACCACATCCGCCAAGCCAGCCAGGGGACGATCGGCAACAGGGTGAACCACCACGGGTGCAAAAACATCACTCGGCCTCGCTATTGGACGACGGGCCAGTGGATGGTGATTGACTTGATCGTGAACCAGATGACGGTGACCGAAAGGACCGCGATTCAGATGACCGCGAAACAGCCGGGACGTTTTGGATCGAAACGCTGCGGACGATCTGGCGAACGGTCTGACACTGACCGGCAAAACGATCCTGCCCCGACGGACCATCGTTAGCATCCGCGTCGATTGTATCCGCCCCCAAGCGGGACGCTGCAAAGCGACGTTGATCGATGGACCCCAAAAACGATTTCAAAATTGCAACCTGGTCCTGCGGCCAGCCAAGTTCGCCGACGGCCGTGACCAATTCCGATGTCGCCATCGCCGTGGCTGGGATCGCATGGCGATCTTGGATGAAGCGACGAAGTGCGACGGCCAACGACTGTGCCCCTTGATCGCCGCTGATTTGGCGATTGGCTACCTCGGATTCGATTCGGTGGATTTGGGCCATCGCAAGTTTGTCGGCCGGTCGCGGTCGTCGACGTCGCCACAGGAAGGCCGCCAAGATGGCTGGCCCGATCACCAAGCCAAGTCCCCACCACCTGAGGTCGGTTGGTCGCTTTTCCGGCAGTACCACCATCGGTTTCAAGGGGCGAACGTCGGTCAGGTCCGCATCGGGTGCCAGCGAGCTAGCGACATCGATTTGGATCGGACGGCTAACCAATGTCCCGCTTCGATTTTGGTTTGTGTCAATGTGGCTGTACGCGGCCGCCATGGGGGCATCAGCGATCTGGTAACCAAAATGGATCGGAGCAACGACCAGAGTTCCCGACTGCAGCGATTCCAGCTGATACAAGTATCGATGAATCGTGCGATTGGGATCACCGTCCACCGGCAGAGGCCCGACGGCAGTTTGGTCAACGACCTGGAAATCCCCGAACGATGCTTCGATCGCGGGCGGCTGCAGTTTGGTCGTTTTGGGCGATTCGATTTGAACCGTCATCGTCACCGGCACAGCAATCGCGGTCTCGGTTCGGGAGACGCTGACTTCCATTCGCACCGGGCCGTCGATGATCGTCTGAGGTGTCGAATCACCCCAGGCGAACGAGTTGACCAGCAAGATTATCACGATCACGCGTGCAACGATATGACATCCTGAACCATGAATCACGCGTGCGACTCCCGACGACGAAAAAATCGCTGCAGCGGTTCGACGTAGTCTTCGCCGGTGAAAATCCGAATCGGTTCCATCCGCATTTTACGAAACATGGCATCGGTGGACGCCTGCCGTGCGGCCATCAGTTCGGCGTAGGCACGCCGATGCCGACGGCTGGACGAATCGATCGAAACCGTCTTGCCCGATTCGGGATCGCGAAGCCGAATCAACCCGACGTTGGGCATCGTGACTTCGTGACGATCGACGATTTGGATCGGCACGACGTCGTGTTTGCGGCGAGTGACACGAAGAGTGCGTTCGAAGCCCTCGTCTTGAAAATCGCTGATCAGAAACACCACGCTGCGGCGCGAAGCGGTTCGGCCCAGGTGATCCAACGCGGCGCGAAGGTCGGTGCCACGGCCAATGGGATCGCAATACAGCAGTTCGCGAATCAAACGCAGCACGTGCCGCGTTCCGGTGCGAGGTGGCAAGGCCTTTTCGATCTGATCGGTGAACAGGGTCAAACCGACTTTGTCGTTGTTTTTGATGGCACTGAACGCCAACGTCGCCCCCAGTTCGGTAACCAATTCGCGTTTGGTCTGATGATGGCTGCCAAAGGACTGGGACGCGCTGAGATCGACCAGCAACATGACCGACATTTCGCGTTCTTCGCGAAACAGTTTGACAAACGGCTCGCCCGCACGCGCCGTCACGTTCCAATCGATCGTTCGGATATCGTCGCCAACTTGGTAGGGACGCACTTCTTCGAATTCGATTCCGCGTCCTTTGAACGCCGAATGCCAACCACCGGCCAGCAAATCGTCCACGACGTGCGACGTGTTGATTTGAATCCGGCGAATGTTCTGCATCACTTCGCGAGGAATCATGTTGTGCGGGGGTGGGGGGAGTGCAGGGAGTGGGAAACCGACGCTGGGATACTAGGGAACGGGGACGGTTTGCAAGATGGTTCGAACGATGTCCTGGGCCGTTTTTTCTTCCGCTTCGGCTTCGTAGGTGATGATGACGCGGTGCCGCAGCACATCCATCGCGATCGCTTTGACGTCTTCGGGGGTCGCATAGGCGCGGCCGCTGAGGAACGCATTGGCCTTCGCCGCCAATGTCAGGTTGATCGTGGCTCGGGGCGACGCCCCGTATTGGATCAATTCCGCCAGATCCATTCCGTAGGCGGCCGGGTTCCGCGTGGCCATCACCAGGTCCACGATGTACTCTTCGACGGGGCTGCTGACGTGGATGCGGTCCACCAATTCGCGGGCCGTCATGATTTCCGCGGGCGTGGTGACCGATTCCACTTCGATTTTCGAATTGGTTTTCGACATTCGCCGCAGAATTTGCAGTTCTTGATCGCGGTTGGGATAGTCGACGACCACCTTCATGATGAAGCGGTCCATCTGGGCTTCGGGCAGCGGGTAAGTGCCCTCTTGTTCGACCGGGTTTTGGGTCGCCATCACCAAGAATGGTTCTTCCAAAAAGAACGTCTCGCTGCCGATCGTCACCTGCCGTTCTTGCATCGCTTCCAACAGGGCGCTTTGCACTTTGGCCGGCGCCCGGTTGATTTCGTCGGCCAGGATCATGTTGGCAAAGATCGGACCTTTCTGAACCACAAACTCTTGCGTCTGAGGCCGATAGACTTGCGTCCCGATCAGGTCAGCCGGCAACAGGTCGGGGGTGAACTGAAGCCGCTGGAAACTGGTGCTGATGCCTTTGGACAGACACGCCACCGCAGTCGTCTTGGCCAGTCCGGGAACGCCTTCGATCAGCAGGTGGCCACCGGCCAACAGCGCGATCACCATTCGTCCAATCAGCCCTTCTTGGCCAACGATCGTCTTGCCCACTTCGTTGATCAAGCGCCGGAAAGGTTCGCTGTGAATCTCGATTTCGGCGGTCAGTTGGGCCAGGCTTTCGTGGCCCGCGGCCGGAGTGTTGTTGTCAGGTGTGGATGAAGCGTCATGCATGGGATCAATCATTCTGGCAGCTTTGGCTTGGTTCGTACGTGAATCATGCGCTGATTTTCGTCGATCGACAACACGTCTGCCCAATCCACCGCATCGGCGGTCGCCTGGACAGTCATCGGACCGAACAGCGCGATCAATCCCGTTGTCCCGAATCCAAACGATGCCGAACCTCTGGCCTGGACGGCTTGTTCGAGTGAATCAACCAGTTTGTCGCCCTCCGGCCCATCCACGCGATTGTCGACTTTGATCAGCACGGTCCGATCGATCGGATGATGAGCGCGGATTCCACGGATCGCACGTTCGATGCGTTCTTCTAGTGGCACACTATGAAACCCAGGCGGTGGAGCATAAACGGGCCGGCCAGAGCCGTTGGGTCCTGATCGGGATCCCGGCCGACCGGGGCCACCGGGCGGCGGCCCACCGACCATGGAATCCCCATACCCACCGGGTGTCCCGACCTGGGTCAACCGTGACAAGCTGATCGAATAGCGATCGACAGCGGATTGATCCAAGTCACCGAACTGTTTTTCCAGCGGCTGCAATCCGAACGCAATGCCACTGTCCAAGGAAAGCGACTCGCCAAAATAGGGCGAACCGACGGAGTACATCGCCTTGTTGGGCGCCAGTTTTTCCAGCCGAGGCAACAATGCGTCCAATTGATCCGCGGCAGCTTCGTACGCGTCCGCAATCGCCAGATAGTCAGCTTCGCTTTCGGCACTGACTACCGCTTGCCAGATCGACCGTTTCGCCATCAACGCTTCGTACTCGATGGTTTCCTCGCGCGACGTTGGTTCGGGGATCGGTTTCCAGGCCGAACGAATGGTATCGCCCGCATCGGAGAGCGCAAACATCAAGTCGATGGCGGCCTGACGAAATGCCGCCGACTGAGCCACTCGCGACGGGGTCCGCGTTGGTGTGTTGTCGACGGACGTCTTCAGTTCTTGCTTCTTTGCCTCGGACTTCGACTCCATCCACTCCATCAGCGACACCCACTGACTTTCGCTGGCCGGTGGCAGAGCGACCGCGCGGCGACGCAAATCTTCACAGCGGTCCTTCATCCGAACCAACGACACCACCGCTTTGGACATCGCCTGTTCGTCACCGGGACCATTGGCGTCCCGCAAACTGCGCAGCAATTCGACTGACGAATCGGATACGTCGCCCAATTCGTTCAGCACTTTTTCATGAGAGTCCATCAACGGTATCGATGCCACGATCGATTCGATCGGCAAGTACTTGGCCAGCGGAATCGAATCGCGATAGGAATACAAGACCGCCGCGGCGATCATCGTCAACGCCAAACAGATGCTGGGCACGATCAATTTCTTGACCCAAGCCGGTGTCTTTCGGGCAGGGCGAAGATTCAGCGGAGCGTGAAAGGTACCCGGCGGCGGCTTGGGCGACGTTTCCACTTGCGGGCGAACCGGGGCAGGGGCGGCGGTGAAGTTTTTGGGGCGGCTAGGCGCTGCCTTGGCGACCACCGGCGCTGGCAGATTGGCAAATTCATCTAACTGCGCAGCACTGATCACCTTCCCTTCGGCCGACAAGCCAATCTTTCGCTGGCACTTGGGACAAACCACTTGCGACCGCCCGCGAGGCTGCGGCAATCGAAGCATCAGCCCACACTTGGGACATTTGATTTCGATAGTCTGAGTCATGAAAACGCGTGACCGACGGAGAGGGGATGACAAGCCACCCCCATTGTAGAGTCCGGTTCCAAATCCGGAACGCAGATTCGCCCGTTTCCCCTGGATGCAATGTTGGTGCAGGTTGCAAGACCGCTGCCAGGCGTCCAAAGCGACCTTTTCACTGCAAGTCGGTTTGTATCGGTTGCACAAGCTGCGACGACCAGCGTGTTTGGTGACGAAAGAGACTAGAATGGCAGCGGTAACTGAACAGCCTGCGATTGTGTGCCCGCTATGCCCGTAGACGCCATCTGTCCTCGAACGAATCGATTCTTCGTGACCGCTTTTCGCCCCACGACTGCTGCCCTAATTTGGGCGATCCTTGGTTGCTTGACGATCGCGAATGCCGACGATGCAGCGCGTGAATCGGCCTTTCACGAATCGTTGGTGCCGTTGCTGCGGACCTATTGCTTGGATTGTCATGACGAGGGCAGCGAAGTGTCGCTGGCCGATACGCACTCGGCACTCGATATCACCAAGAACCGGGACCTGTGGATCCGTGCCTTGGCCCAGGTTCGATTGGGATCGATGCCGCCGGCCGATGGCGACATGATGGACGCGGCCAACCGCCTGCGCATGGAAAAATTGATCGACGAACTTGCCAATGCGGTTGACTGTGTCCAGAACCCCAACGCGGGCAAGGTCGCGCTGCGGCGTCTGAACCGGATCGAATATCGCAATACCATCCGCGACCTGACCGACGTCGACTACGAACCATCCGATGGATTCCCCGGCGACGATGTTGGATACGGTTTCGACAACATCGGTGACGTGTTGTCTTTGCCACCGGTGCTGATTGAAAAGTATCTGGACGCGGCCGAAGTGATCAGCGGCAAAGCCATCTACACGCCTCCGCCCGGCGAGATCTACGAACTGGACAAAACAGCGTCCGACCTGATCGGCGCCGAAGACCATGGCGGCGGTAGCGGTCGCGTGGTGATCGCAAGCAACGGCACGGTATCGCTGCAGCCAACGCTGCCATTCGGTGGCAATTACACCATCACGATCACAGCATCCGGCGACCAAGGCGGTCCCGATCCGTGTCGCATGAGCATCCAGAGTGGTCGATTCGAAAAGATCATCGATGTCCCCGAGAAAGACGCTGCCGATTACGAAGTAACGATGCGGCTTGGCAAGGGAACTCGCAAGATCGACATCAGTTTCATCAACGACTATTACAAAGATGGCCAGGACCGCAATCTTCACCTGCATCACGTGCACGTGCGGGGCGAGGAACGTCGACCGATGTTCATCGACACCGAAAAGTTACCACCCAGCCACCGGCGGATCGTGTTTGCGAATCCTGGTGAGAAGCTTTCCGAGGACCAAGCATCAGCGGCCGTGCTGAGCCGATTTGCCAGCCGTGCGTTTCGACGACCGGCCACCGCAGGCGAAGTTCAACGTTTGGTGCAGCTGGCCCAAACCGTTCGCCAGGAAGGCGGAAGTTACGAGGAAGGGTTGCAGGTCGCGATGCAAGCGATTCTGGTGTCCCCGCATTTCTTGTTCAAAGTCGAACAGCACCGATCGATCGGCCCATCGGGCAAAATGCCACCGATCAGCGACTATGAACTGGCCACGCGAATTTCGTATTTCTTGTGGAGCAGCATGCCGGACGACGAACTGTTGCTGCTAGCCCATCGCGGTGAAATTCGCGACCGACGAAAACTGTTGGACAAAGTCGCACGGATGATGCGAGACCCTCGCTGCAACCGTTTTGTCGAAAACTTTGCGGGCCAATGGCTGCAGCTTCGTAATCTGGACAACGTCAATCCCGACACGCGTATCTTTCGAGCCTTCGACGACGAAGTCCGCGAACTGATGCGGCGCGAAACCCTGACGTTCTTTGCGGCCGTGATGCGAGGCAACTTGCCGGTCACCACCTTGCTGGACGCCGACTTCACCTATCTGAACGAAACGCTTGCCAAGTACTACGGCATCCCCGGCGTCAGCGGGGATCATTTCCGGCGAGTCTCGCTAGCCGGCACACCGCGCGGAGGCCTGTTAACCCACGCCAGCATTCTGACCGTCACCAGCAACCCGACTCGCACCAGCCCGGTCAAACGCGGCAAGTGGATCTTGGACAACCTGCTGAACATGCCTCCACCGCCGGCGCCGCCGAATATTCCCGAATTGGAAAAGAGCCGATTGGTCGGAACGCTTCGCCAAAGGATGGAACAGCATCGCGACAACCCAGCCTGTGCAGCTTGCCACAACATGATGGATCCGCTGGGGTTTGCATTGGAGAACTTTGATGCCGTTGGCCAATGGCGGAGCCGAGACGGGCGTGACGAGATCGATGCATCCGGCGCGTTGCCCGACGGCACTGAGTTCAAGGGAGTCGAAGACCTTCGCCGGTTGCTATCGACCGATCGTCGGGAACAGTTCGTTCGCTGCTTGGCGGAAAAGCTGCTGATCTACGGACTCGGCCGAGGCACCGAATACTACGACAAGTGTGCGATCGACCAGATTGTCGCCGACGTCGACCGAGCCGATGGAAAGTTTGCGTACCTGTTGGTCGCGATCATCGAAAGCGAGCCGTTCCAGAAACAGGGTCATCGCGAGTAGGCTGGTGCCATGCGTTCCATTTTCAACAAGATCGAAACGGCTCTGGCCAGCCATTTGATGGACCGGGCTGATCCGTCGGGCACCCATTCCCATCGATCGGTTTCCGGTGGATCGGTGTCCAACAGCGCGATCGCGCAGACGTTGTGGACGTTGAATCATCCGACCAGCGCTCTGGCTCGCAAGCTCGGGCCCTGGATCGCCGCGATGTTTGCGATCGCCCTGATCGTGGTTGCCTTGACAGTCGTCTGGGTGCTCCGCGTGTCGATGCGGCAATGGGTCGGCGATTTGATGCGCAGCAATTTGGCGACCAACGTCGTCATCTTGGATCAGTGGCTTTCCGATCGGCAACGGGAGGTCCAACGCATCACTGCGGCCCCTGGGATCCAACAAGCATCGGCCGAATTGATCGCCGAATCGGTGCAGAGGTTCCAGTGGTCCGCCGACGATGCAGGGAACAGGCCTGCGCTCGATGCGATCGATGATGGCTGGGCACCGGACATCTATGTCGGATGGACGCTGCTTGACCGCGAAGGCCATATCGTCGCTTCGTCGATCCCCGCTTTGATCGGACAATCGTTCCTGATTCCCGCAGCCACCACTGAAAAGGCAAGGTTGGGGCAGCCAGCGATCAGCCCCGGATTCGCATGTCCGATCGCGATCCAAAGTGACGGCCCCCTGTCGATTGCCGGTTCGGCATTGATGGCGGCAATGGCACCGATCGTGGACCAGAAACAGTGGGTTGGGACGCTGGCACTGTTGATCGACCCCTCGGGCCCGCCCAGTCAACTATTGCAGGTTTCGCGGATCGGCCAGACTGGCGAAGTTTATGCCTTCGATTCCAGAGGTTGGCTGATCAGCGAAAGCCGTTTCGAAACCCAGTTGCGGGCAGCCAAGATCCTGGGGTCCGAATCCGCGATCCGCAGCCCGCTAAGAGTCGCGGTTCGTGATCCGGGCATCGACATCACGCAGTCCACCCCCAGCAACTTGTCATTGGCCGAGTTGCCGCTGACCGTGATGGCCGACGAAGCGACCCGAGGCGGTACGGGCGAAAACGTCAGCGGATACAACGACTATCGCGGCGTCCAGGTCGTCGGTGCGTGGACGTGGCTGGGCAACCATTCGATGGGGTTGGCTTCGGAAATGAACGCCGAAGAAGCCTACGCACCGCTGAACCTGATGAACCGATTGCTATTGGCTTTGTTGGTGGTGGCATCCTTGGCCGCTGGATTTCTAATCGCCCTTGCGATGCTGCTGCGCCGAATGGGAAAGCGACTGCGAACGGCGCAAAAACAACAGCGACGGATTGGCCATTACCAGCTGGGGGAATCCTTGGGCCGCGGCGGAATGGGTGCGGTGTACCGAGCCAGTCACGACCTGCTGGGCCGCGAAGTCGCGATCAAAGTCCTTGGCAGCGCATCACAGAACAGCGTGTCGGTGTCGCGATTCGAACGCGAAGCCCAATTGACGGCCAGTCTGCGGCATCCCAACACCATCGACCTGTACGACTTTGGGCGAACCGATGCGGGCGACCTGTTCTATGTGATGGAATACATCAAGGGAATCACATTGCAACGATTGGTCGATCGGTATGGCAAGCAACCACCGGCCCGTGTGATCCATCTGCTACTGCAGATCTGCGGCTCGCTTTCCGAAGCCCATCGGCGCGGGATCATTCACCGCGACATCAAACCGGCCAACCTGATGATCAGTACCGAACCCGGCATGCACGATGTGCTGAAGGTGTTGGATTTTGGGTTGGTAAAAGACGTGGTCGCCAGTTCCGCCGAACTTGGATTGACGACCAGCGATGGGATCACGGGCACACCGATGTACATGTCGCCCGAAACCGTTCGCGACGCAACGGCGTCGAACCAACGCAGCGATCTGTATGCGGTCGGTGGGGTCGGGTACGCACTGCTATCCGGCGTACCGATGTTCGACAGCGATACATCGGTGGATGTGTGCATGAAACAATTGAAAGAAGACCCGCTGAGACCGTCCCAACGGATCAACCGGAAGTTGCCGGACGACCTGCAGAACGTTCTGATGAGCTGTTTGCGAAAAGACCCGGATCAGAGGCCGCATTCGGTGGACGATTTGGCGGCTGCGCTGCGCAGTTGCGATGACGCCGGTCATTGGGATGATATGGACGCCTTGCGTTGGTGGTCCCTTGTACTGGACGATAGGCCCACACGCGAGGGTCGACCGGACACCGACGGAACCCACGACAGTCCCCCTAACAGCGATGGAGAAGCGATCACGACCGCGCATTAGCCCTATGTTTGGATCTTTTCGAGGCCTAAAAGACGAATCCATCGATTGGTCCAGCTTGCTTTCGCTGCTGGAAGACGATGATCGACGCGCGGCAATAGAGCGGACCTACCCAAGTGAGGGACGCGAAAGCTACCTCAGCGCGCTGAGGCGATTGGACGCCAAAGCCATGGCCGATCTGATGTCGGCGGGGCGTAAACTGCAAACCGCCGCCAAGTTGGCCCAGTGGCCCACGGTCGCCATCGCCGGAATGCTGAACAGCGGCAAAACGTCGTTGGTTGCGACTTTTCTGAGCCGCGCGGGGCGGTTGCGAACTCTGCGTGGCAGCAGCAACAGCGAAGGTACCCACCGGTTCGTGCTGTGGTTGCCGTCGGCTTGGCGCAACGACGCTGAACTATGGGGACTGTTGATGGCACGGATCGGCGACGCCGTTGGCAGTCCGCCGGAAATGCTGAGCGACGATCCCGATCAGGCGCATCAGCAGTACAACAACCGCGACGGCGATGGGAATGCGTTGACCGTCCCGCTAGTGGCGACCGACACGGCGCTGGACGAGGCCGGCATCGGATTGCTGGATTGTCCCGACATCGTTTCGGATGCAGATTTACAATTGGGATCCCCGTCCGAGCGACGCGTCCTGCTGGGGCGTGCGGCAACCCTGTGTTCGGCGTTCCTGGTCGTCACCAGCGCCGAATCATCCCGCGACGCAACCTTGGGTGACCTGCTGCGAATCGCCGCGGACCTGATGCCCGGCGTGCCGCGGATGTTGGCGGTCAACAAGGTTCGTCCCAAGCAGACGCCGGACCTGGTGCACGAAACGTTCTCGCCGTTGGCGCGGGCCCATGGCATCGAAACGATCTACGCGGCATACGATTTCGAGATCCCCACCAGCGGTCCATTCATCCCCCGCAGCGGCACGTCCGCGGCACCGGCGCTGGATCCCGATGCGGACCCCATGCCCGTGTTCTTTTCGGTATCGGAAGACGCAGACCAGAACCCACCGGCGGCGATCGCCGATGACCGACTGTTGTCGGCCATGCCAGCCCGATTGGACCGCGGAGCCCTGTTTGAAAAGTTCCGGCTAGCGCTCCAGAACAGTTTACGCAGCGAAGTCTGGGACAATGGTTTTTCGCGGATCGACAAGGACGCCGATGCATCGGTTGGGTTGACCGCCAAGGCTCAAGATTGCTTGCTGCAGACGTCGTTGGATTTCTTTGCCCATCGAGAACTGGGCGGCGACGTCACCGAACTGCGATTGCATCAAAGCGAGCGGATCATTCGCCAATTGTCAGAATCGTTCGCGGTGACCGCGCCGTGGTACGCACGGTGGGGCGTGCGATTGAATTCGAAAATGCGCCGCGTGTTTGGCGGGGCGGGCGATTTCGTTCGACAACTGACTCCATCGGCCGTTGCTGAACGAGCCGCCGGTGAAATCAAAGACAAGTTTCGCCGCGGCGAGTACGGCGGATTGATGACTCCCGAACGTTTGCTGCATGCGATCGATCGTTACGGTGGGGAAACTTCGTTGAAACACTGGCCAGCGATGACCAACCCCGAGGATCGGCAACGTTGGTTGGAAGCCGCGGAAGCCGCGATCCTTCGATTCGAACGCGACGACTTCACATCGCTGGATCCGCGTCGTCTGGACGAAGCGGTTACGAAGATGTGGAGCGAGGTACCGGCGCACAAAAAACTGGCTGCCGGATTGACCCCGCTTGCTGCGACTTTGGCGGCGCTGGCTGGCGTGCTGATGATCCCGTTAGATTTCGGCACCACCGTGATCGCGTCCGCGTCGATCCCCGAACTATTCGCCGCCTTGGGGCTGGGTGCGTACGCGACCATTTGGGCGGGTGGACAGAGCACTCGCAGCGTTGGCCAACAAGCGGCGCGGCAACAGTTGGCCGATTTTCACGCCGTGCTTTGCGATACCTTTGGTGTGGCCAGACAGACGCAGATGCCGTCGATCAAGGTCAGAGGTTTGAACGAAAAATTGGTCGCGTCCAAAATCGTTACCCGTGAAGCTTACGGGCCGACGCTTGCGCTGTACCGCGTCCGCGACGAATTCCAGCGTGAACTGAAAAACGTGTTACCCCGAGGCGGACCATCAGCCAAGTGAACCCATTCATTTCATCATCGGATTCCGGCGGCTCGCAAACGGGTTCGTCGGCTGGCCCATCGCCCCATTCCGCTCCATCATCCGCCTCTGGGAACTCCGGCGCACCCGTTGGCCACCTGGGGCAGCCGGGGCATGAATTCCTGACACGCGTTCGTCGTGCGACGGCGCATGTGTTGGGCGACAGCCCGGCCGGCCGCGAAGTGCTAGAACTTTGTGACCAACATGCCGAAGCACGACGAATGATCTTGGAAGATCGCAGTCAAGGCAGCACGGTGATCGCCGTCGTGGGGGCCACCGGGCAAGGCAAATCGTGGCTGATTCGCCAGCTGGTGCGCGGATCGGCTGCCGAATCCGCCATCCGCAGCGGCAACAACCTGGACGAAGCCACCGAAAAATTGGTTTGGGTTGGACCGTTCCCGCCCGCCGATCTGGACCTGCGAAACGAACAGTTCATTCACTGTTCGGCCGCGAAAATGCAATCGATCGGGATGCCCTATCTGTTGGTCGACGCACCGGGGGCGACCGATGATCGACCGGCCATTGCTGCGGTCGCGCGACGCGCACTGTCGATGGCCGGCGTGCTGCTGTTGATGGTACGACGCGAGCAACTGCGAAGCGAAACGGTGGCCATGCTGACCGAGGCTAGCGAGGGAACAATCGTGATCCCCGTCGTCAATGCGGTCCGAAACGACTCGATGCTGGACTCGGACATCGACGCCTTCGTCGCCCGCATGCGAAAGGCCGCACCGACCAGCCGCGTGGTGTCACCGGTGATCATCCAAGACTATGACATCGGCGACCAGACCGAGGCGGCGGTGGGACAAGCGGCGGCCGAGACGGTGGCCGAACGTTTACAGACCGAAATCGGCGAATCCTGGGAAGGCGATCGTCGCCGCAGCACGCGACTCTCTGCGATGGATGCTCGGTTTCGATCCGCACTGAACTCGGTCCTGGGCGACCGACTGCCCGACCTAACCGCTGCGGTCCGTCGGCTGAACGACGAGGCTAGAAAGTTGCCACTGGAGGTCGCCGAATCGTTGGTCGGCAGCGGCGGATCGCTGCAAGCCGCCGTGCGGTCGCGACTGCGTCTTTCCCTCTTGAACGACACCGCCGCATTTTGGTTCCCCTACCGGACTCAGCTGGGCATCCTGAACTTGACCCATGGCGCGTGGGATCGCGTGCTGATGTCTCTTTCGGGATCGCTGCCTTCGTTGGTCAGCGCCGTTTGGACTTCGACCAAGAACCTGACCAGCGAACGTGACGCACGGGACGACGTCCGCGATGGACTACGCAAACGCAGCGACGCCGCGGTCGCCGACCGACTGGGCCCGCTTGCGATTCGCTTTCGTGACGAGGTCGCGGCGCTTCGCGATGGAAAGAAACATGCCTCGTCGCTGACCGACGAACCGTCGCGTGGCCAGGTCGCCTACCTTTCGGGAATCGACACGCTGCAGGAACGATCGCAACGGATCTTCGAAGATGCTGTCGACCGCGTTTCGATTTCACGCACCCCCGCGATCCTGTGTGGGTTGATTGGGACGGCGATCTTTTGGTTCCTGATGGCCGGCCCCGTGATCGCACTGTACCGCGGCTATTTTGACGCCAGCTACGCGACGCTGCGAGATCTTTCGGGCAACCTGGATTCGTTCCCCAGACCCGACTTTGCAATGATGTTGACCAGCCTGATCCTGTCCGTCTTGCCGACCGCACTGTTCGCCATGATCGTCCTGTCGGTCGCCCAAAGCCGATCGCGAGTGCGTCGCGCTGAACTGCAGATCCGCGACCATCACCACGACGCCATCGAACAATTGCAACGCGACGGAGTGCTGCGACTGCGGTGGGACGAACCCCTGCTGGCTGACGCTGAATTTCTATTGTCCGCCGGCGCTGCCGACACGGAGACGACATGATTGACCTGGTCGCCCAAACAGGCGCGGATGCTGCCAATGCCGTCGCTGCTGACAGCGGCAATGGATGGACCGAAATCCTGCTGTCCGGCGGTATCGTCGGCGTGATCATCCTGCTGATCTTGTTTGCATTGTCCGTTGCGGCAGCGTACCTGTTGTTCGATCAGGTGATGACGTTGCGACGCAGCGAAATCGTGCCCGACGGTGTCAGCGATGCTGTCCGCCAATCCCTGCTGACTGGACGCGTGGCAGATGCCGATGCCGCGTGCCGGCGCGCCCCCAGTGTGCTGAGCGTCGTGTTGTTGTCGGGATTGTCGGAACTGGAATTCGGTTGGACCGAGGTGGAAAAGGCGTTGGAAGATTCACTGGCTGGCCAGGCCGCGCGGCTGATGCGGCGAATCGAATACCTGTCGGTGATTGGCAACATCGCACCCATGGTCGGCTTGCTAGGCACGGTCACCGGGATGATCTTCGCTTTCCAACAGGTTGCCACCACACGTGGCGCTGCGGGCGCGGGCGATCTGGCCGAAGGGATCTATCAAGCGCTGGTCACGACGGTCGGCGGACTGATCGTCGCCATCCCTTCGCTGGGAGTCTATGCGGTGTGCCGAAACCGTGTCGATTCGCTGATCGCCGAAGTCGCGTACCAAAGCCAACACGCCCTGGCCCCCATCAAACGCCGCCAAACCAACCGCGCTCGTGCTACCCCGGCGATCGCGAAAACCCCAGGCCCCCAGCCTGCCGCCTCTGCAACGGCTGGCCCAAAGAATGGTGGTCCGAAGAATGGTGGTCCGAAGAATATGGGCCCCAGAAACGCTGGCCCCCCCGGCGCGACCAAGCCCCCACCAGCGAAACCAAACCAGCCGCCAGCAAGTCCCGATCGACCCCCTGCCTAGCAATGACGGAGACGTCGGGGATCGACCTCCTCGTCGTGGGCGCGCAGCCGCGTATCTGTCAAACTCCAGTGTGCGAGTCCGGTCACAAGCTGGGCGGATTGGGGCCGTCAGCGCACCGAGAACACGGGGCGATTGTCGCCCATCGGCGCGCGGCCCGATGGGCACGCGGTTCAACGAGAAACGATTGGAAACCTGATTATGCTGCCCGGAATTAAACAGTTCGACCTCACAGGCCGCGCGGCCGTCATCACGGGTGGATCCAAGGGGTTGGGGTTTGCGATGGCAGCCGGCTTGGCTTCGGCCGGATGCCGGATCGCTGTCGTCAGCCGGCACGCAGATGAAGCGGAATCGGCGGCCGACCAAATTCGCAAAGACTTCTCCGTCGACGCGATCGCATTTGAAACCGACGTCACCGACGAACCAGCCGTCGAACTGATGATCCAGCAAGCGGTCGACTACTTCGGCCGACTGGATATCTTGGTCAACAATGCGGGGATCAACGTCCGCGGCCCGATCAACGAACTTAGCCTGGACGATTTCCGCCGCGTCCAACAGGTCAATGTTGATGGCGTTTGGATCACGTCGCGAGCGGCGATTGCTGAACTGAAACTCCATGGGCATGGCCGAATCATCAACCTGGCCAGCACGCTGGGGATCGTCGGGCTCGCCAACCGAACGCCTTATGCATCCAGCAAGGGCGCCGTGGTGCAGATGACGCGGGCGCTGGCACTGGAACTGGCACCTCAGAAAATCACCGTCAACGCGATCTGCCCCGGACCGTTTCTGACTCCGATGAACGAGCCGATCGCCGATACGGAAGAGGCCAAAAAACACATCGTCGGCGCTGTCGCGCTGAACCGCTGGGGCCGTATGGAAGAAATCCAAGGGGCCGCGATCTATCTGGCCAGCGACGCCGCCAGCTACACCACCGGCAGCATGCTGGTCGTCGACGGCGGATGGACGGCGCGGTAGACCTTCGCTTTGGACGCGTGAACCGCAGCACGCAAATTTGCCCCACTTCTCTCTCGCTAGGCCAAACCTTCCATGCTTTGGATCGATGTTCTCTCACGAATCGTGCACGTCGGCACCGCCATCACTCTAGTCGGTGGCAGCATCTTTACCTTGCTGGTGCTTCTGCCCTCGGCGAGTCAGCTGGACGATTCGCCCCACCAACAACTCGGTGCCGAAATCACCCGACGCTGGAAAAAGTTTGTCCACATCGGAGTCACCCTGTTCCTGGTCAGCGGTTTTTACAACTTCTATCGCGCCGCCGGCCAACACAAAGGCGACGGCACGTACCACATGCTGATCGGCATCAAAATGCTGTTGGCTCTGGTCGTGTTCTTCTTGGCCGCCGCCTTGGTTGGCCGCAGCGAGAAACTGGCTGGATTTCGCAAGCAGCGAAAGAAATGGCTGACCGTGCTAGTCATCCTTGCGGCGATCATCGTTGGAATCTCCGGCTTCGCCAAGGTCCGCGGAGTTCCCGCTGCCGAACAGCAGGTCGTCGCCCCGATCTGATAGCCGCGATCTAACGGCCCCGACCGCGATCGCCGCCTCCCCGCGATGGTGCGATGTCATCGCGTTTGGCGGAACGGTAGCGATGAAAGGCCGGCTGGGGCGTGAGTTTGAGTTCGAATTCGAATTCGAGTTCGAGTTCGAGTTCGAGTTCGAGTTCGAGTTTAAGTTTAAGTTTAAGTTTAAGTTTAAGTTTCGGGACTGCTATCCAGCAAGCAACTTAAACTCGAACTTAAACTCGAACTCGAACTTCTCTTTTCGCTCTACCGAAGACAGCACAGCGGACCACCTTCAACGCTCCACCACCTTCAACGCTCCAGCACCCAGCCCCCGATCACCACCGCCTGCTGACTCAGCGGTTTCTCTCCCGCTGGTGCTTGCGGTTGATGTTGGCGCATAAAAAGAGGCCGGACGCGCTTCGACTCGCTGCGCGTCCGGCCTCAGAGCCATCCTGGCTAACGCCAATTCGACATGTGTGATTCAGTGCATCCTGCGGTGAATCTTGATCGTCCGTGATCGAACTAAGGTCGTCTATTCGTGTCATCCTGCCGTTGCATCTTGCATGGCTAAACCATCGCTGAGCGATGGATGCGCGAGTCCGTGCGCTAGAACAAAACGAATCAACCCGAGTCACAACTGTCGACTTGGCAAAAGGTCACATCCGTGCGACCCGTCACTTCCTCAGCGGAAGAATCTTCTCCTATACTTTTCTATCTGGATCCCCAGCAGCCCCGCTTCATTGCGGGCAATCTCATTTGCGGGGGACAACGACACTGACCTTTTACTGGACCGATGGGCAGAGCCCGTTTCGATCAAAACTGACTTTGGACAAGGGAACACCGCATGGGGGGTGGTGTCCTAATTTGCGAAGCAATCTGTTTCTAAGCAACCAATCGCAGATCTTGTTCGGATCGTTCTAGGACGCCGGCAACGAATTCTTCGAAGATGCGGATATCCAAGGCGGATGCTGCACCACATTCGGGGTGGAACTGGGTGCCCAGAGCAAACCAGTCCATCATTTCGCTTTCGATCGCTTCGATCACGCCATCGGGGCATCGTGCGGTCACTCGGAAACCCGGTGCCACTTCGTCAATCGCCATATGGTGCCGGCTGCTGACGCGGATTTCGCCGTCGCCGTAAACACGACCGATCAATGAATCGCTTACCACATCCAACGTGTGACGGTGATTGGCGTCTTGAGGATCATGGTGAGGCACTGCCGATGGCAAGTCCTCTTTCAGGTGCAGGAATAGGTTTCCGCCCTGTTGTACGTTCAGCAATTGCATCCCGGTACCGATTCCCATGACCGGCATACGGCGTTCGGCGATGTCTGCCATCAGCAGTCGATCGCTTGTTTCGCGGACCGGATCGAGTGGCCGGACGCTAGGATGCAGCATGAAGCCGTCGTTTCGCGGGTCCAAATCGGCACCGCCAATCATCACGAACCCATCAAGTGAATCCAGAACTCGACTGATCGAGACGGGATCGTCCATGGGTGGAATCACCACAGGAATGCCATCGGCTGCAATGATGGACTGAAAGTAGCCGGCCGCGATGTAACTGTAGGCCGGCATATTGCGGGCGGCAGCGCGGTAATCGGCGTTCATTCCGATAAGTGGTTTATTCGACATCCGGAAGGTCCTCTTCGAATTCGCGAACGATATGGAGATGCAAAATCGTCTTGCATCGACCAACTCGAGGAGAACAAGATTCAACTCAGTCTGTTCCAACGCCTGCCAGTCAAACGGCAGCAGTCGGATTCATTCCGAATCGACGGGCAATTCAAAGACGCTTTCTCGATACGTTGCCTGGACTCCGATTTTGGTGCCCGCCCAGGATTTCAAACGTGAAAGAAAAGATGTCTTTGAGAGCTTACTCGTCGTTGTTAAACCTTATTCCTTGGGCTGGTTGGGCGAGGTGACATGGCCTCGTCCTTGTTGGTGCGTGAGCGTACAAAGCGATTTCAAACCAACCAAACCTTATCTACATATTCCCCACCACCACGAACGCTAGCACTACCCGTCGTGCTAGCATTGCAAAACAATGCTAGCAAGTGATCGGTGCGGGATCCTTTTTGTGCAGGTGTTGGTCCGGTACAATCCACGAAACATCCGTGTTTTCCAATACTTAGGCTAAAGCGTGCGATTTGCTAATGTCTGCCTCGAGTCGATCGGTGCGGAAATCCCTGAAGAAACCTGGACCAGCCAATCGATCGAGAATCGGTTGCAGCCGCTGTATCAGCGTTTGAAGTTGCCCGAAGGTCGGCTGGAGCTGATGAGCGGGATCGCCGAGCGGCGGGTTTGGCAACCGGGGACCATGCCCAGCGAACCGAGTATCCGCAGTGCCAACCAGGCGATCGACCACTGCAGAATCGACCGCAGCCAAATCGGCTGCCTGATTCACGCCAGCGTTTGCCGTGACTTTCTAGAGCCCGCCACGGCGTCGCGGGTTCACCATGGGATCGGACTGGACGATCGCTGCTGGGTCTATGACGTCTCCAACGCCTGCCTGGGCCTGATCAACGGGGCCGTCCAGATCGCATTGATGATCGAAGCCGGGGCAATCGAAGCCGGGATCGTGGTGGGAACCGAAAACAGCCGCCCGCTGCTGGAACAAACGATCGCGACGCTGAACGCCGATGAATCGATCACTCGCAAATCGGTGAAGCCCGCCTTCGCATCCCTGACGATCGGTTCGGGCAGCTGCGCCTGGCTGCTTTGCCATCGCCGGCTGTCCCAAGGCGGGACGTCGATCGAGGCTGCGATCGCCCATTCGCGGACTCAGTTCAACGATCTTTGCCGCAGCAACCAGGACACCGCCGGATCGGAGATGGCGCCGTTGATGGACACCGATTCCGAACGGCTGATGGCCGAAGGGATCGCGACCGGCGCCGCTGCGTTTGAACAATTGATCGACCAGTCGGGTTGGAACCGCGATCAAATCGACCGATCGGTGTGCCACCAAGTGGGATCCCGCCACCGCGCCGCGATGCTGGAAGCGATGGGGTTGCCGATCGAACGCGACAGCATCACCTTCCCACGCCTGGGCAATACCGGGTCGGTCGCTTTGCCGTTGACGCTAGCCGCCGCAGCGGTCGCAGGTGAGCTGCAACCGGGAAACCGGGCCGCCATGCTAGGTATCGGATCGGGGATCAACAGCGTCATGCTGGCGTCGACCTGGGGCAACACCCCCGTCGGCGGGAACCTGGCGTCGGAACTAGGCCTGACCACCGCCGCAAAACCCGGAACCTAACGAGCCGGGCGAGCCGCCGAGTCAAAGAAACCTGGGCAAAGAAACCTCAGCCAAGAAACCTCAGCCAAGAAACCTCAGCCAAGAAACCTCAGCCAAGAAACCTCAGCCAAGAAACCTGGGCTAAGAAACCTGAGCCAAGGAGCCTGCCCCCCTCGCTGTGTCAGGCGGCCACGCGAACACGGCGGGCCGGCGAACACGTCGGGCCGGCGAACACGTCGATCCGGCGATCCGGCGATCCGGCGATCCGGCGGGAATCTTCACCGCATGAACCGACCATCGGCAAGCCGGGCAGATCGAATTCGCTGGCCGGCCTGATTCGCTGGCCCGCTTGATTCGTTGACTAGCGAGATCCGCTATTTAGCGTGACTCGCAATTCGTGGCCTTCAGCCGGCCATCGCGAATTGATCCACGATGATCGCGATCGCAGCACTCGACATCGGGGTGCTCATGCTAGGCAGTCGGGCGTCGGGGTTCTGAGCCGCCTGGGCGGGTGCGAGCGGGATGTGGACAAAGGCGGAACGCGTTTTCATGCCGAACGACTGTGCATAATGCTGGCTCAGAAACAGTGCGGCATTGCAGAGGTACGTTCCGGCGTGGTGCGAAACTTCACTTGGGATCCCAGCGTCCAACAGTTTCTTGCAGGCCCGCCCCAGCGGAAGCGAGGACCGATACGCCTCGGGGGCCCCTGGCACCAGCGGCGAACCGTCGCTGCGAACGTTCAAACCAACCGCTTCCAGCTTGATCAGCGGGTGCCCGGGCGATTGCCCCAGATGGATCGCGATGTCGTAATCCTCTTGCAGATCCTTCCGCAAATTCTGACTCATTCGAGTCAGATCGACGGCGTAGCGACGCGTGGTGATCTCGGCAACGCCGTCATACCAGTTGGTCAGATCGACCAGCGCCGACCAGCTACTGTTTTCGGGCCATCGATCGTATGGCTCAAAGGCGGTAATCAGTACACGGGTCAAAACGAATTCTTTCTAGCAGCAAGGCACCCACGGGTGGACAAGCCGTCATGATAGTTCGTGATCGTACCAGCGTGACGAATCAGCAAAAAACGCTCGCCTGTGCCGCCTGGCAGCGAAGCAAGTTTCCGTTTGTGCGGAAAACGCAGGTGGGTAGGGCCCGGTGGCGGAGTTTCGAGCGGGCGGATTTCGCTCGGCAGCCGGTGGAGAGCGGATTTTTTGGCCACCCCCGGTGCGGGTGACCTGGATCGCGGCGCCGCCGATGGGGCGCAGTCCATGTCCGAAAGTCGGATTAGGACTTGGGGGCGTCCGCAGCATTCGGCTCGGTTTCAGCCGGCTTGGGCTCTTTCGTTCCCTTGGCCTTCACTTCGGCCTGAATGACCGGAGGCAACTCTTTGCCCTCGGGAAAAAAACGCATCGAGATCGAATTGACGCAGTGGCGAGTGTTCTTTTCGGTCAAACGTTCGCCGCTGAACACGTGCCCCAGGTGACCATCACAGTTGGCACACACGATTTCGACACGCCGGCCATCGGCATCGGGGTGACGAGCGACCGCACCTTTGATTTCGTCGTCAAAGCTGGGCCAACCGCAGTGGCTAACGAACTTGTGGTCGGCCTTGTACAGCCGTGCGTTGCATTGGCGGCACAGGTAGATGCCCGGATCCTTGGTCATCGTGTAGCCACCATCGCCGGGCCGTTCGGTACCCTTCTGCAGGATGACGTAGGCTTCTTCCTGGCTTAGCGGATTGTAGGGGCCAATGATGATGGGGGGCTTCGATTGCTTTTCCAAGGTCTTTCCTGTGTCTGTCTGCAGGTAAGGGCGAGATGAACGGCTTTTGCTTGCTTCGACTGTGTCCGATTCACCGACCGCCGAGTCGGCTTTGGTGTCACTACCGCCTTCACTTCCCGCACCCGAATCGTCCACCACGGCGGCGGTTGCTGTGGTCGCGTTTTGGCAACCGGCCGACAGGAAGATGACGGGCGCCAGCACAACAGCGGCAGAGAGGCAAAGGAGATGACGCATCGGTTCGCTCACAGTCCGTGGGTAGCACTTTGGCAGTAAAAATGGCGGTCGGTCCGACTGCAGATCCCCGGCATCCACTTCCACCGCAGCGAATTCGACGTGAATTCCACGATGGGTGGTCCCTATTCCACACCCGAACATCACCCATCATTGTACGTCATTGACCAGTCGACCATCCCCAATAAAAAAACCCGCTTGCCGAGACCAAGGTTCATCTCGACAAACGGGGGTATTGCTCGTTCGATCTTCCGATGAACGAGGTGGGGTGACCATGCCGAAGCATCGGTCCGCCGACTCTGCTAACGGTTATCACCCCGTTCGCTAATACAGCAATCTTGCACTTGCTCACCTCCTTTCAAATCATCGGTTTGACGGTCCGGGCCCAGGTGCGAACCAGAAGGGGCCCTTCGCCGTTCGAAAAGGGTCTGTCGCGACGCGTCATCGCGATCCGACTGCATTCATTATCTCCCGATGTCAATTCCCGGTCAAGAAAATTACCGCCGGGCGACAACTGCAGCAGACGAAGTCCAGGGACGCGACCGGCAGGGAGCTGGTTCGCGCTGCCGCTCGAATTCCCCGAATCCGAGCAGCGGAATCTAAGCAGCGGAACCTAAGCAGCAGCCCCCAAACTGATTTAGCTTGCCCCAGCGAAAGTGGGGGCAGGAGAGGAGGGATTAGCCCGTGGGTGCATCAATTTCGTAATGCAAGATCACCATCACGTCGCCAGCGGCGAACGAATTCAATGGCCCGCCGCCACCGCCACTTTGCGGTGACAGATTCCCGGTGACCGAAAGCACGCGAGCCCCGCTCTTTCGCATCCATCGATTGATCTGGCGCTCCAGCTCGGTGATTTCTGTATCGACGCCTTTGAAGATCTTGATCTGCTGCACGGCTGATTCTCTAGGGGATGGTGGTCCACGGTCGATCGATGGACAAACGCGATCGATCTACCACCGCGATTGTAACAGGCCCCGTCTCTGCGAGTCCTGTCTGGGTAGAAACCGTCGCTGCAAAAATCGGTTCGGCGGCCCCGATTCTCCTTACCCAATTCCCCTTTCCCGATTTTTCTGGCCCGATATCTCTGGCCCGACCACGCTGGTCGATCGCCCATGCCGAATGCCCCCTGGCCCGGCGGCATTTCCTACCAGGCGACGCTACCGCGGCGTCGGCTGGTCGTCGCCTGCATCGCGGCCGATCCGGGTGGCGTCCATGTCGTCCAGTCCGACGTCTCGCCGGGCGTCGCTTGACTGCTGCGTTGTGCTGACGCCGGGATCGCTTGCGATGGGATCCGCTGCGTTAGACGCCGTCGCGATGGGGTAGGGGACCGGTTTGGGAAGGATGGACTCGGGTTCCCAAACGCTTAGCCGGACATCATCGATGGTGGTTTCGCCGGCACCGATCAATTCGAACATCACACTGACTTCGCCGGCGTCGATCGCCTGTCGGTACAGACGGACCGGAGTCCAATCCGATCGACCACGAACCAGCACGCCCATTTCCTGTCCGCCAATCGAATCGTAGACCAGCACACCTTGATGCGGCGCCCCGAACCCGATCGTGCGAACCACCGCATCGATCCGGATCGCAGTTCCCGCCGCGACTCGCACCGACGGGCTACGGATTTGAATCACGGTGCCTTCGTAACCACCCGGCAATGGGTCGTCCCCGATGGGAGTCACGCGAGCGGTCAGTGCGCCGGGTCCTTGATAGGTGCCACGCACCACATGCTGCACTTCGCTGGTTGCACGGGAAGCCATTCGCTGCCCGAAACTCCACCGTCCCGGGCCCATCAGATTGGCATCGTCCAACGATCCGCTGGTCAGAATATTGTCACCCCAGCCGGCATCGTCCATCAGCGGCCGCCACACGGTTTGAATTTCCGCAGCGCCAAAATCCATCGGCGGGCTGCTGGTCGGTTTGGGCCAATCGGGCATCAAAGATTCGGCAAGTTGCCAATCACTTCGCAGCGCCCAAGCGTCAGCCCGACGTGCCATCCGCAAAGTCTGGTCGGTGTCACCTGCCCGGTACAGCGGTTCGGCTTGACGCAGCGTCTGTTCGGCCACAGCGACCAAGTTCGTTGGCGCCCGGCGGTCGGATGCTCGCGCCGCAGTCGCACGGTTCCAACTTTCGCGTGTCCGCCGCACTGATTCCATCGCCAACTGCCACCGGTCCAACCCGGCCTGGCGAACGAAACGCGACGCCGATTGGGCCAGCGACGCGCCGACCGATGGATCGGAACTCAGCACGATCAATTCGGCCGCGTCTGGCGAAACGATTTGCAGTCGGGCACCGGTCGTGGTGGCTTCCGGCGTCAACCGTTCGGCCGAAAAGTGGGTCAGTCGCCAAGCGGTCTTGGCCGCATCGTCGGGCGGCAACAAAATTTCGAGTGTCTCGCCGTCTCCCGCCAACACTTCGCTGCCGCGAGTTGCCGTGGACGTTGCGATCAACAGGTCGGTGCCCTCGGTAGTCAGCCGTGTGCATCGATAGGGGGCGCCAACCATCGGCGGTGGCGGCGACGGTGTCGCAGAAACCACCCAGGGTGCAATCATGGCCACCATCCGATTGACGTAGCTAAGCGACATGGCGCGGCTGTGATCGAACATCGACCCGGACGACAACGGCCGAGTGGAACGAAACAGGATCGCCGCAGGAGTCGATTCCAGCGACCGCATGGTTTGCAGCCACATGGAATGCCACCGGAATCCATCGGGCGCGGGCGCTCCGATCGCTTGGGCAATCGCTTCGGTTTGGCGAAGCATCGACTCGGGCGGCATGCTGTCGATCCCGACGCCTGATTCGACTCGATCCCCCACCTGTCGACGCGTTGCAACCATCTGAGCGACTTCTTCGCCGCCGCGCACGCCACGGACTCGAGGCGGCAGATCGTCGATGATCGCATCCAACAAAGGCGCGTAGCTGCGCCAAGTTTCCGACGGCGCGGCCACCAATGGACGCTGCCAACGCGTGGGCCAGCGCCGCAAAGTTGCCGATGTCATCGCCGTGGAATTGACTTGGCGACTATCAAGTGCTTCGCCAATCCCGACGTACCATGCGGCAACGGGTTCCAACAGTGCTTCGATCGATGGATCGGGCGAAGTCGGTGGCGGGGCATAGATCGCCATCCGCGCTTGATTGGCTTCGGCCAAGATCGCCGCATTGGGTGGCGATGAAAGCAGCACGGCATCAAAACCAAGCGATCGTACCCAAGCCAACGGTTCGCCGTTGTGCTGCAAAATTCGCGTGATGCGTCCGACCGGGAAAGCACGTTTTTGGATCAGCGATAGGGGCGAAGTTCGTCCGTCCTGGTCAACCCGGCCAGCCATCTGTTGGTCGCTGCCCAATCCAGTGCGGAGCCCGCCCGCTAGAGCGTCTCCGTCCAAGTCGTCACGACTTCGGGCATTGCCGGTGACAATCCCAGCCGAGATGTCGACCAGCCCATCGACACTTAGTTCGTCCATCCGAAGCGCCGTCTTCCCCGGCCCGGCGTAGGCGTTGATCACGATACCGTCGACGAAGGCGTCTGACAAATCGGCTTGGCTGCCATACTCGCCACGCATCGCCATGTGTTTCAACTTCAATGCTCGCTCGATCATCCCGATTCCGATCGTCGCAAACTCGCCCGGCGTCGTGTATTCGGCGCCGTAAACGGTGACCGATTCGGGCCGACCAGTTTCCGGGTTACGCAGGTAGGGGTAGCGAATTCGGAACCCAATCTTTGCTCCGGCCCTGGCACTCATCACCGACACTTTGGCAAGCAGGTCGTTCAACGGGCGAACCGGTTGGATCGGATAGACCAACAATGCTTCGGTACCGTTGGCCGCGACAAAGGTGATGGATTCGCAGGTGCCGCCATCGACTCCGCCATCGACGATGTGGTCCTGGTCGATCACGCGCGCCTGGCAATCGGAACTGTCCAGATGCCAGCGTGGCGGGTACGCATCCAAGCCATCAAAGATCTGGGCGGATGCCGGATTGCCAAGCGACGATGCGAACCAACAGGCGACCACGAAACAACCGAGTGTCCAGCAACGACGCAAATGCACGGCAAGCGCACGCAGGCTTTGCCTGGTCGGCAGATCCGACGTCGATTTCCGTTGCGGCGAAAGACTTGAGGGCATTGGATTGTTGACCACAGGGGCAGGTGCCGGAACAATCGCGGACGTCGTCTCGATCTTGTTTCGTCTCGCACTTCGCAGTCCGTCATTGGACGAACCGGAAGTGTTGGTCACGAACTGTCGTCAAACGTCCTGGTGCGATCATCTGTTCGCCGAGGACTCCGACCGATCCAGTCGAAAATACGAGCGTGTGTGGACAATGCGACACCGGTGTTGAACAAACACCACATGGGATCGCCAGCCACCACCAACGGCGTAAGACGTTTCTGTATCATGATTTAGGTGCTGCCGGCAAGCCGAAACCGCGTTGTTAAAATGCAACGTTGCGTGGACGCATCGCCAGCAAACCAATCGACCTAAGTCGTTTACTGATAAAGACTTTCGCTTGACGGTTGTGATTTGCCGCTGGGACGCGGCACTGCAAATGCAATGGATGGCCTATCAACGAAACAGCCTCCCCGCACTCACTCGGAGCGACCCTGAATGATCCCTAACGCCATCGGATCCAAGACCCAAACCGCCGACGAAACCCCGATCGAATTGCAGGAGATGGCCAAAGCGATCGAATCGCTTCCAGCCCGATACCGCGAAGTCGTGGCTCCCGCGATGGCACGTGTTGTCGAATGCAGCACCCGTCGTCGACGCATCCTGAACCTGGTCCAAGAAGCCCTGTCGCAATTGCGATTGGATATGAAGTATCTGATCTTTGACCTCGAAGCGACTCGCCGCGAACGGGACCAATACAAAGAGATGCTCGAAAAAGATGGCTTGCTGTAGTACCGGATCCGATGATCCGCAGACGAACCAAACTGCGTAGGCCCATCATGTGGCTGATCGCGATTCCTTTCCTGGGGTGGGCGTGCATGAATTTTAACAGCATCGTCCGGGGATTGACCACCAATCACGCCGCGCTCTCGGACACCGCGTCCGACCCGCAACTGCGCCCCTTGGAAATCGATCAGCAACCGCAGGCCGTGGCCGACCGAATACGAAACTGGGTTTCGACGCAGTCGGGATGGACACTGGAATCGGATGATTCAGCGCAGGCGGATGATTTGCCGCAGCCCGTTGGGACGCCGGACCAACCGGTCCGGCTTCACCTGGTCAGACGCACCCGGTTTTTCGGGTTCGCCGACGACATCAACGTTTCGCTGGAACCGACCGACCAGGGCACTCGTGTTCAGGCGGAAAGTCAATCGCGGCTGGGCAAAGGCGATTTGGGCCAGAACCCAAGGAACCTTCGCGAATTGGTCGGGGCGATTCAATCGGAATGACGTTGGCCCGCGCCGGCGATGGACCTTTGCCGTACACTGGTGACTTTTCACCATCCGCGGATCCGTCCCTGTTGCTGCCCCATGCCATCATTTCGCAAACCTACCGATGTTCGCGTCGAATCAGTCGACGTTCATTACCTGCCCGTTCAAATGCGGATGCCGTTGAAGTTCGGACCTGAATCGGTCACTTCGGTCACCTGTGTACGCGTCGCGGTTACCGTTGTCGACGCCGATGGCAAGTCGGCAACCGGTTGGGGCGAAACGCCTTTGTCAGTGACTTGGGCATGGCCATCGGCCACGATGACCTACGCCGATCGCTACGATGCGATGACTCAGTTCTGTGCTGAAATTGCGTCCGCCTGGAAATCGATTCCGGTCGCTGGACATCCGATGGAAATCGGCCATGCATTTCTGGATTCGTCGATGCACCAGATGCTGGATTCGTTCAACGCCAACCGCGGCGATCAATCCATGCCTCACTTGGCCGCACTGATCACGGCCAGCGCTTTCGACATCGCGACCCACGATGCCTACGGTCAATTGCACGACGTCGATATCTATGACACGTACAACTCGACTTACATGTCAGACGACCTGGCTACCTATCTGACACCGGAATCGGGCCCGACACCGGAATCGGCTACGGGCCTTTCGTTTGAAGGACAGTTCCCGAGCGATTATTTGGTCGCGGACGCCCCGACGTCGCTACCGGTTTGGCACTTGGTCGGCGGGCTGGATCCGCTGGAACAATCGGACTTGTCGGGCAGTGAGCCTGATGACGGTTATCCGGTCACGCTAAGGCAATGGATCGCCGAGGACGGATTGACGTGTTTGAAGGTCAAACTGCGTGGCAATGATGCGGCCTGGGATTTCGATCGGCTGGTTCGCGTCGGTGAAATGTCTCTGGAACTTGGCATCGACGCCCTTTCGGCCGACTTCAACTGCACCGCCCAAGAAGCCCAGTACGTCAATGACATCTTGGACCAGCTGAAACAACAACATCCGGCGATCAGCGACCTGATCATCTACGTCGAACAGCCATTCCCCTACGATCTGGAAAAGTATCAGATCGACGTGCATAGCGTGTCCCAGCGGAAACCGCTGTTCCTAGACGAAAGTGCGCACGATTGGCGGTTCGTGGCGTTGGGCAAACGTTTGGGTTGGACCGGCGTGGCACTGAAAACATGCAAAACCCAAACCGGCGCACTGCTTAGCCTGTGCTGGGCAAAGGCACATGGAATGCCGCTGATGGTGCAAGATTTGACCAACCCGATGCTGGCGCAAATCCCCCACGTCCGATTAGCAGCCCATGCCGGCACGATCATGGGTGTCGAATCAAACGGGATGCAGTTTTATCCCGACGCATCAGCCCCAGAAGCGAAAGTCCATCCAGGGATCTACCGACGCCGCGATGGGAAATTGGATCTGTCGACGCTCAGCGGACCTGGGTTCGGTTATCGCCTGGATGAAATCGAACGAACGCTTCCACCGGCCGAATAGCCTGCTGGCAAACAATCGGCAGTTCGCATTCTGTCACCTTGGCCACTTCCATGACGAGCATTCAATCGATGACGAGATTCTTACTGGCTGCTGTTGGTTGCGTATGTTTGATCCATGTTCCGCTAAGTCCCGCGTCGGCCCAATCGCCTCGCACGACTCTGCAGCCGATTTTCAACGGCGCAAACCTGGATGGCTGGAAACACAGCGGCAATTGATCACAACGATCCGGTGTGCTACCGCAATCTTCAAATGCGTTCGATTCCGGAGACCGAAGACATCGGTCACAGCGATGTCCAACCGGCCGTCATTCCCGCAGACACTTTGAAGGCCGAAGCCAAGAAACTGGAAGCGATCATCCAACGGCAAGCCAAGAGGGTCGCAAAGTAGCAGCGTCCTACGACAAATGCGCCATCCAAGTGACGAGCTTGGGAAATTCGCTGACGTTGGCTAAGCAACGATATCGTTTGGCCGGTCGTAGGGATGAGAATCGCTAAGCCGTTGATGCGTTTGGCGCAGGGCAGTTTTCGTGGTGAACAGGCGTCACGGGCCGATCCAAAGGCGTCACGCCTGGGCCGTGACGGCGCATCGGTGCGAATTCGTTCAACCACACCAACCACATTGATCCGAACGGGCGGCAAATCCAGCTTTGCTAGCTAAGTCTTTCAGTCGCTGCGGCGGGCGCGCCGATGAACCAAGTGTTCACCCAATCCATCTTCCCTGGTTTGGGATCCTTCCCGTTTGATCGAACCGAAAGCTGAGCCCAGACCAAACTTCCCATTGGTCTGGATTCGCGCTGCTTTCGACGCCTCATCGAGCACTGGATTGGTCCCAGCGATTCTTGCGTGGCGATTATTCCATGAGTCAATACGATACAGCCGTCAATCCTGAAGACGCCGAACTGAAGGAAGCCGTTTCCAACACCCGTCGTCGTGTCGCGCCCAGTTCACGGACGGCACAGTCACCGCTAGAGACTTACCTTCGGGAGATCAACGAGACCGCATTGTTGTCGGCCCAGGAAGAAAAAGAACTGGCCGGCCGGATCGCTCAAGGCGACGTGATGGCTCGCGACCGAATGGTCCGAGCCAACTTGCGATTGGTCGTCAACATCGCTCGCGGTTACACCGGCAAAGGCCTGGGGCTTCAGGACCTGATCGAAGAGGGCAACCTGGGTCTGCTGCGAGCCGTCGAAGGTTTCGACCCAGCGGTCGGCACGCGATTCAGTACCTACGCAAGTTACTGGATCAAACAATCGATCAAGCGTGCACTGATCAACAGTGCGAAAACGATTCGCATCCCGGCGTACATGGTCGAACTGCTTAGCAAGTGGCGACGAGCGACGGCGCGACTGAACGAAGAACTCGGTCGTACGCCGACCAACGAAGAAGTTGCACGCGTCTTGGGGCTGCCCAAGAAAAAGCTGCCGATCATTCGCAAAGCAATCCGCATCAGCAACAGCACCCCGCAAAGCGACCAGACCGATTCCGGTTGGTCGTTGGGCGAAATGGTGATGGACGAGCGTCTGAAGGCGCCGGACGAAGAGATGCTGGATCACGACATCCTGCGTCACGCGATGGAGCTGCTTGGCGACCTCGAAGAACGCGAAGCCACGGTCCTGAAACTGCGATTCGGCCTGGGCGGCGAAGAACCAAAAACGTTGAAAGAAATCGGAGCCGAATTGGGGCTGACTCGCGAACGTGTTCGCCAGATCGAAACCGAAGCTCTGCGTCGCCTCGCCGACGGCCTGACCGATCCACGCGATCGATTCTAAGCAACGCGACTTACCTGCGAGCCCGCCTTTGATGTGCGGGCCCGCATGGCGGAATGACGCAGCATCCAACCTGGCTCCCACACGCCAGCCCCGGTTGGGTAGCATTCGAAGCATCGCGGAAACCGCCGGCCAGAGTCCAGTGCCACCGACTCGGAAGCCAGGCGAGCCAGTCGCTTCGATGAGGCGGGTTTGAGTTTGAGTTTTTCCAGCCACGAAGTGGCGATCGCTCCCTGCCGTGGACCTTGGTCCACGGGCATCAGCCGGCGCGGACACTTTCTATTGCCCCGTCCGATCGCCGCGAAAGGCGGCGATCGGACGGGGCAATAGAAACGAACTTTGATCGATCCGCACCGGTGGCCGGGGGCCACCGGCAAAAAGCTGTCGTCCCTCCGGGACTTCCTGCATGACAGCCACGAAGTGGACTGGATCGGTGGTCCAATATCGAAAGCACTCGCGAGCTTGGCGGCTGCTGACTTGATCGATTGGAAATCGTTCGTCTCCTCAACGGGTATGGGAAACCGAACGAGCGGTTTCATCCGGGCGTCCTGCAGACGGTATAACTTGGTGCCACCCGGCATTCGATACCGGCCTGCATTTTGCATAGCCACCGGTTCGACAAACAAGTTCCCCTGCCTATGCCGTCCGCCCCGCATCCACCATCGATCCCATGCGAAACATCTGCGTCCCGTTCACCGCCGTGTGCATGACCTTCGCTCTGCTGGCACCTGCGAATTCAGCCCAGCGAGACATCGATGCCGACGTCTGTGTTTACGGTGGTACTTCCGGCGGAGTCATTGCGGCGGTTCAGGCGGCTCGGATGGGCAAGCGTGTGGTGTTGGTAGAACCCGGCGGGCACTTGGGCGGTATGACGTCGGGCGGATTGAGCGCGGTGGACATCGGCGATCCGAGAAGCATTGGCGGCATCGCTCGTGAATACTTCACGCGGCTGGTCGCGACCTATGGCAAACAACTGAACTGGGATCAACCGTTCAAGTCCAAGGGGGGGCCTGCGACCGGTGGCGCCTATTCGATCGAACCGCACGTGGCCGAACGCGTCTTTGACGAAATGGCGGCCGACGCGGGCGTCGTGGTGCTGCGCAACGCTCGCTTGGATCAGGTCAAAAAAGAAGGCGCTGCGATCACCGAACTACGGACCACGAATGGACGAACGATCCGATCCAAAATGTTCATCGATGCGACTTACGAAGGCGATTTGATGGCGGCTGCGGGCGTCAGCTATACGTTGACTCGCGAAGGCAATGCCCCATACGGCGAACAATACAACGGGATCCATTACACACCCAAGTACGAACCTCGCACCGGCCACCTACAACCCCGTGGCAACGGACGTGTGACCGGCGGCCAGGGAGTTTGGGATCGCGACTTTCCCTTGGATCCCTACGTGGTGAAGGGCGATCCGACCAGCGGCCTGCTTCCGCTGGTCGACTCCGGCGCCCCCGGACAACAGGGCGAAGCGGCCCCCGGCGTGATGGCGTATTGCTTTCGACTATGCCTGACGACGGATCCGGACAACATGATCCCGATCGCCCCGCCAGCGAACTACGATCCCAAGCAGTACGAGTTGGTCGCTCGGTTCATCGAAGCTTGCATTGCCAATGGCGATGACATGGATCTGCGATGGTTCAGCAAGCATGACCCGCTGCCAAATTCAAAATGGGATTTCAACACCGCCACAATTGGTGGCAATCTGCCGGGCGTCAGTTGGCAGTGGCCCGAGGCGACCTATGACCGCCGAACCGTCATCGCCAAGCAGATCGAAGACTACCATCGCGGTCTGCTGCACTTCCTTGCGACCGACACGCGTGTTCCCCCAAAATTGCGGCAAGATGTTCGTCGATTTGGACTGCCCAAGGATGAATTTCGCGACACCGGCGGATGGCCGCATCAGTTGTACATTCGCGAAGGCCGCCGGATGGTCAGCGATCTGGTGCTGACGGAAAAGCATACTTTTGGAAAGACCATCGCAGCGGATCCAGTGGGATTGGGATCCTATGGGACCGACGTCCACGAAATACGCCGGATCGTCAAAGATGGCGTCGTCACTCGGGAAGGCAAGATTGCGGGCGGTCGAGGCGGGTTCGGGCCTTACCAGATCGGCTATGGTGCGATCGTCCCCAAACAGAGCGAATGCGATAACCTGCTGGTAACCTTTGCGTTGTCCGCCAGCCACACAGCCTTTGCCAGTATCCGTATGGAACCTGTGCTGATGGTCACCAGCCAATCGGCAGCGACCGCGGCTTGCCATGCGATTGACCAACAGGTTGCCGTCCAAGATGTCGATCGCGAACAACTGAAGACCAAACTTATCGCGGACGGACAAGTGCTGACCTGGAACCCGAATCACTAATTCACGATCACTCGGCGATGGCTGCCGGAAACCGGCGATCGATAGCCGCCTTTGATCTGCCCCAGAAAAAACCGAACTAGGAACACCAATGGCACAACTGGACGAAATTGGCGAGACCGATGGATGGCGATGCTGGCTTTGCGATGAACCGGTGGACCGCGATATGCCGCCGAACGATTCACGCAGTGCGACCGTCGACACCCGCTTGACTAAGGCTCGGGTGAAGAAGATGAAACAGGACAAAACTCCGATTCCTCCCGAGCGGCTAGCCCACAAGGGATGCAACACGGGCAAGGGTGCCAAGGACGCTGTCATCGCGTGGCCCGAACACCTGATCGTTGTCGAACCAGCGTCGATCATCGCAGCCGCCGAGCGACTCGAACGCAAAGGCGGACGCGAAGCGATGGCTCGCTGCCCCACCCGCCAGGACGCCGACGCCGTTGCCGACTGGTTGGTCGATCGAATGTCGCGATTGGCTCCCAACCTGACGCTGAAAAGCCAGATTGCGTCCACCGGCGGCCAGTACTTGGTCAGCCTGTCGACTTAGAAACGCGGCCGCCGCGGTGCGGCGAGAGTTTTTGGAAGGTCGCCCCCCTCACCCCCGGCCCCTCTCCCCCACGTCGGACGCGAGTAGAACTCGCGGCAGACGAGGGGGAGAGGGGAGCCAGAGCTGCAACTGCTCTCGCGTTTTTGGTCGTGCTCGCCCCCCCCCTCACCCCCGCCCCTCTCCCCCACGTCGGACGCGAGCAGAACTCGCGGCTGACGAGGGGGAGAGGGGTGCCAGAGCTGCAAGTGCGGCGAGAGGTTTTGGACGGTCGCCCCCCCTCACCCCCGGCCCCTCTCCCCCACGCCGGACGCGAGTAGAACTCGCGGCCGACGAGGGGGAGAGGGGTGCCAGAGCTGCACCAGCTCTCGTGCTTGAACTTGAACTTGAACTCGAACTCGAACTCGAACTTGAACTCAAACTCGAGCACCTCCCCCCTTCAAAAAACCTTGATTCGCGCCGGATCCGCCGGCAATTAGAATTGAGGGTAACTATCCCACCTCCTATCCCTCCCTTCCTTGAATGCTTCGATCTGCCATGCAACGCCTGTTGACGATTTTCGCCGCGATCACATTCGGTAGCCTGATCACTTGTTCGACCGTAGCGGCCGACGAACCGCCGGCGAAGGAAGCCGATGCTAAACCGGCTTCGATTTTTCCCGATGCGAACTTAGAGGCTGCCGTGCGAGCCGAGGTGTTCGCTAAACGCTACAACGATGAACCGATCACGCCGGAAGACGTTGCCAACATCTCGCGAGTCGTCGGCAAAGACAAGAAGATCAAAGATCTCAGTGGACTTCAGCACTGCAAGGCGCTGATGCTGTTGGACCTGGAATCCAATCAGGTAACCGACCTGACACCGATCGCGGACCTGAAACGGCTGCAATCGGTCACGCTGGCGGGCAACAAGATCAGCGACATTGGACCGCTGGCCGGCCTGACATCGATGCAACTGCTGGATCTGTCGAACAATCAGGTCAGCGACCTGAAGCCGTTGGAAAAGATGTCCAATCTGCGCACCCTGTACCTCGCGAAGAACACCCTGGAAACGATCGATCCGATCGCGCCGCTGAGCAAGATTTGGTCGTTGGACATTTCGGACAACAAGATCAAAGATCTATCGCCGGTAGCCAAACTGGGATGGCTGACCACTTTGGACGCCCGAGGAAACCAAATCGAATCGCTGTCGCCAATCGTCGAACTGCGAGAACTGGACATGCTGCTGATCTCGGGCAACAAAATTTCCGACCTGAATCCGCTGGTCGAAATGTGCCAGAAGGACGCCGAAGGTGATCGTCGGTTCGCACCCTACCTAGAGGTCTATCTGGGCGAAAACCCGATCGACGAAAAAGCGAAAGCCGATCACATCACGAAATTGGAATCGTTCGGCGTCGACATCTACGACAAGTGACCCGGCGGCGCGTTACCTGCCTTCGCGTAGCCGGTACCCCAGCAGGTCATCCAGATCGGGTTCAGCCTCGATCGCCTTGACGACTTTTTCGATGTCGTATTCCACTCGGCGAAACTGCAGCACATCTTCGTCGTAAACCACATAGCAGCTTCGTGGGTCACCATCGCGAGGCTGCCCCACGCTGCCCACGTTGACCATCAATCGCTGATTGGTATTGGCGATGCTGTATCCCGAACCGGTGTCGACCGGACGGACAAACCGCAGATCACTGGTGAACACGCCGGGGACGTGAGTGTGTCCCTGGAAACAGAGGTGTTTGATCAGCGAAAACAGTTTTTCCATCTTCTTGATGTTCTGGGTGTCCTCGGGGAACACATATTCATTGGTCGGGCTTCGCGGCGACCCGTGAACGAACATCGCAGACCCTTCGTCGACCATGCGAGGCAGCGAGCAGAGGTACTTCATGCGGCGTTGGCTGGCCGCAGGCCCATCGCTGCTGCATTCAATTTGCGAACGCGTCCAGAAGATCGCTTGCTCGGCCGCAATGTTGAAACCTTCCGGATCAAACAATGCGCTGCTGTCGTGATTTCCGAGCACGCAGAAATCAAACTCCATCACCTTGTCCAAACACTGGCAGGGTGCTGGGCCGTAGCCGATCACGTCGCCTAGGCAGACGATCCGATCCACGTTCTGGTCGGCTACGTCGGCAAGCACGGCTTCGAGTGCCGTCAGGTTTCCGTGAATATCGCTTAGGATCGCGGTGCGTGTCACAGTCGGCGTATCAACGGTCAGGGTCAAGAATGCGGAACCGGAAAATACCCATCGACACGGGGCGACGGCGTCCCCTAATCACCTTTCCCCCCCAAGCCAACGATGGCGGCGGGGAAAGGACAAGCTATGTCTAACGACCGTGCTTCAGCCGATCGCCAAGTGCATCGGACAGGTCAGGCACATTGTAAATTTTGGCGGCCGTCTTGTCGCGATCGTAATCGATCCGTCGAAAGGTCAATGTCTTTGCATCAGTATCAAGGATCACATAGCACGACTTGTTGTTGTCGTCGCGTGGTTGGCCGACGCTGCCGACGTTGACCATCACTTTTTCGCTGCCAAGTTGATAGTGGTGGTCACATTCGTCGGGCGAAATGAATTCGCATTCGGTCGTGAACACGCCCGGCAGGTGGGTGTGGCCCATGAAGCAATATTGTTGGACCTTGCCGAACAAGATTTCCATCTTGCGGGTGTCAAACACGTACTCGGGGAACACGTACTCGTTGGTCGGATCACGTGGCGATCCGTGCACAAACTTGTACTCGTCGACTTCGACCTGACGCGGCAGTTCGCCCAGAAAATCCCAACGCTTGTTGACCTGAGCCGAATTGCCCGGACCGTTATCAAGCTGGTCACGTGTCCAATAGATCGCCTGCAACGCCATCGGGTTGAAACCATCGGGATCAAACAATGCTGCCTGATCGTGGTTGCCCAGAATCGTTGCTTTGCAATTCTGAATCACCAAGTCCAGGCACTCGCAAGGATTCGGCCCATAGCCGATGATGTCACCCAGACAGTAGATTTCGTCGACGGACATCGCTCGGATATCGGCCAGCACGGCCTCGAGAGCTTCGAGATTGCCGTGGATGTCGCTAATCAACGCTCGCTTCACCGGAGATTTCCTGAGATTTCAATAGAACGGGGGGTGACGGGCAGACGTTGACGAACGGTCGGCTCAGATGTCGTCCTGAACCGGCCACAAGTACCAGGTTCGTGATCGAACAAATTGTAAGGGGAATCAAAAATTCACGGCAATCCCACCAGCGGTGCTCCCTCCGGGGAATTCGCCGAAGCACAGCATAGCCTGCAACTGGCAATCGAAACGACGTCAAGAACCGGATCGGTGGCTCTTTTTTCAAAGGAACTCGTCCTGCGGCGTGTTTCATTGGATCCTGGACTGCGAACCGCGGCCTCGTTGGCTCCTGCGATCGCGGAAATCATCCAGTGGTGCTCTGATCATCCGTCGCTGGAATCCAATCGTTTGGGGTTCATCTCCGTCGCCGATGGCCCCGGGTCGTTCACCGGGCTCCGAATCGGGGTCACGACCGCAAAAACACTGGCCTACGCGTTGAAAATCCCGCTGGTCAGCGTGGATTCGCTGGCCGCCATTGCCGCCTGCCGCATGGCCCAGCACCCCAGTGTCGATCAGGTGCTTGCAGCGATCGATGCGTTTCGTGGTGAGATCTTTCAGGGGAAATTTTGTCGCAGCCAACTTTTACCGCCGCTGGAAGATCTAAAAATCGACAAGCATTGGTCGGCCGACCGCGATTCCACCCAGGTGCAATCGATCAAGTCGTTCCAGAAAGATTTGCCGCTGCTAGCGGAAACCTACGCGTTTGCCGGCGACGCAAAAGCGTTTGGCGACCACGCCCAGCGACGACTGGAAAGTGACTGTGACGCCGTCGGAGTCGGGATGCTGGGATTGCGAGCGGCGATTCAGGGCCGATTGGTCGACCCAATGCAACTGGTACCCCGCTACCTGAAACGAAGCGCCGCCGAAGAAAAGGCCGCCGAATCGATCCTCCCAACGCCATCATCGTCGTCATCCTCATCACCGTAGCGCAAGTCGCCAAGACTTTCGGCCTCGGATGTGGGATCACCGAAAGTCTTGGCGACTTGCGCTACGGAGTGGATCGTGCGACGACGCGGTGAAAGAAAAGGCCGCCGAATCGATCCTCCCAACGCCATCATCGTCGTCATTCTCATCACCGTAGCGCAAGTCGCCAAGACTTTCGGCCTTGGATGTGGGATTACCGAAAGTCTTGGCGACTTGCGCTACGGAGTGGATCGCGAGAAGACGCGGTGAAAGAAAAGGCCGCCGAATCGATCCTCCCAACGCCATCATCGTCGTCATCCTCATCACCGTAGCGCAAGTCGCCAAGACTTTCGGCCTCGGATGTGGGATTACCGAAAGTCTTGGCGACTTACGCTACGGAGTGGATCGTGCGACGACGCGGTGAAAGAAAAGGCCGCCGAATCGATCCTCCCAACGCCATCATCGTCGTCATTCTCATCACCGTAGCGCAAGTCGCCAAGACTTTCGGCCTTGGATGTGGGATTACCGAAAGTCTTGGCGACTTGCGCTACGGAGTGGATCGCGAGAAGACGCGGTGAAAGAAAAGGCCGCCGAATCGATCCTCCCAACGCCATCATCGTCGTCATCCTCATCACCGTAGCGCAAGTCGCCAAGACTTTCGGCCTCGGATGTGGGATTACCGAAAGTCTTGGCGACTTGCGCTACGGAAAAGCGATCGGAATGTGGGGCGCGATCGGCGGCGGATTACCGAAAGTCTTGGCGACTTGCGCTACGGAGTGGATCGTGCGACGACGCGGTGAAAGAAAAGGCCGCCGAATCGATCCTCCCAACGCCATCATCGTCGTCATCCTCATCACCGTAGCGCAAGTCGCCAAGACTTTCGGCCTTGGATGTGGGATTACCGAAAGTCTTGGCGACTTGCGTTACGGAGTGGATCGTGCGACGACGCGGTGAAAGAAAAGGCCGCCGAATCGATCCTCCCAACACCATCATCGTCGTCATCCTCATCACCGTAGCGCAAGTCGCCAAGACTTTCGGCCTCGGATGTGGGATTACCGAAAGTCTTGGCGACTTGCGCTACGGAGTGGACCGCGCGAAGACGCGGTGAAAGAAAAGGCCGCCGAATCGATCCTCCCAACGCCATCATCGTCGTCATCCTCATCACCGTAGCGCAAGTCGCCAAGACTTTCGGCCTCGGATGTGGGATTACCGAAAGTCTTGGCGACTTGCGCTACGGAGTGGATCGTGCGACGACGCGGTGAAAGAAAAGGCCGCCGAATCGATCCTCCCAACGCCATCATCGTCGTCATCCTCATCACCGTAGCGCAAGTCGCCAAGACTTTCGGCCTCGGATGTGGGATCACCGAAAGTCTTGGCGACTTGCGCTACGGAGTGGATCGTGCGACGACGCGGTGAAAGAAAAGGCCGCAGAATCGATCCTCCCAACGTCATCGTCGTCGTCATCCTCATCACCGTAGCGCAAGTCGCCAAGACTTTCGGCCTCGGATGTGGGATTACCGAAAGTCTGGGCGACTTGCGCTACGGAGTGGACCGCGCGAAGACGCGGTGAAAGAAAAGGCCGCCGAATCGATCCTCCCAACGCCATCATCGTCGTCATCCTCATCACCGTAGCGCAAGTCGCCAAGACTTTCGGCCTTGGATGTGGGATCACCGAAAGTCTTGGCGACTTGCGCTACGGAGTGGACCGCGCGACGACGCGGTGAAAGAAAAGGCCGCCGAATCGATCCTCCCAACGCCATCATCGTCGTCATCCTCATCACCGTAGCGCAAGTCGCCAAGACTTTCGGCCTCGGATGTGGGATCACCGAAAGTCTTGGCGACTTGCGCTACGGAGTGGATCGCGAGAAGACGCGGTGAAAGAAAAGGCCGCCGAATCGATCCTCCCAACGCCATCATCGTCGTCATCCTCATCACCGTAGCGCAAGTCGCCAAGACTTTCGGCCTCGGATGTGGGATCACCGAAAGTCTTGGCGACTTGCGCTACGAAAAAGCGATCGGAATGTGGGGCCGATCGGCGGTGGGATCACCGAAAGTCTTGGCGACTTGCGCTACGGAGTGGACCGTGCGACGACGCGGTGAAAGTGCAGATAGACTTCACGATCCACCACCCGGCGGACCCCTTCGACCAAACAAGCCGGTTCATTTTCGCGGCCGCCTTGTTCGATGATCGCATCCAACGGGGTTCCCGGGGAAACCGAAAAGGTCCGCTGGTTGATCGTTTGATTGCCTGCGTCCAATTCCGGGATAATGAAATGGCAGGTCGCCCCGAATGTCAGCATCCGAGCGGCGAAGGCATCGTGGTAGGGCCGAAACCCCGGAAATCCGGGCAACAACCCGTGGTGCAGATTCACAATCCGACCGCCCGCGAACTGCCAACAGGTCGATGGAGGCAACACGCGCATGTAGCGGGCTAGAACCACGTAGTCGACGTCGAATTCGTCCAGCACGTCCACCATCGCGGCATCGTCAGCGGCCCCGTTTTCATCACCGATCATCGAAAACGGCACGCCGAATTCCTCGGCCAATCCCTGCAACTTCCCTCGGTTAGAAATCAACACCGCCGCATCGGCACCGATCGTTCCGGCTGCGATCGCTTCCAGAACAGCCCGCGGCGTATCGTCCTTGTACGTACAGCAGATCGCCAAACGCGGCTTATCCGGGGCCCGTCTTTCGGAACTCCAGACACGAATCGCCAATTTCGTGTGCTGGCCGATTTGCCGCATCGCATCGACCAAGGGCTGGTACTGATTGCGCTGGATGTCGATACGACAAATCATCGCGAACAACTGTTCTTCGTCGTGGTCATACATCTGGATCTCGGCGATCCGGGCCCCCTGGCCGGTCACATAGTGAATGATCGGGTCGGCCAAACCGACGTTGTCCGGCCCCAGAGCGGTGATGACGACTTCCATGATGATCGATCCTGTGACTAATATTTCCACACTCAGACGGTCGGATCTTCCCGCACTGGGGGCGACCGGATCGACACAGTATCTTATGTGGGGGCTTTTTTGCCGACCCCGGGCTTTGCTACCGTTTTGGGCCAATCGCCTGCGGCAGCCGCCGAACCTTCGATCCGCCGACGGATGCTGTGGATCCCATCGGCTTGGATTGCCTGATTGCCATTTCGTCGCCGTTGAATTTCGCTCACCTTTTGGATTCGCACCATGTCCGTCATTTCGCCTCCGACCAAGCGCCGCCGCAGCGATTATCCCAAAGGCGAAAATCTGTGCGAACACTGCACCGCCAAGTGCTGTCACTATTTCGCATTGGCGATCGACGAACCCGTGGAACGTCGCGACTTTGATTTCATGCGTTGGTACCTGTTGCACGACCGGGCCAGCCTGTTTGTGGACGACGAAACCTGGTACCTGCTGGTCCACACGACCTGCAAACACCTGCGTGACGACTACATGTGCGGGATCTACGAAACGCGTCCCCAAATTTGCCGTGACTACACCACCGCCGAATGCGAATTCGAAGACGATTGGTGCTACGAAAAGTACTTTGAAAGCCCCGAACAGATCGATGAATACGCCGACGCTCTGTTCGGGCCTCAGTTTCCAGAGCCCGGTCGCAAGAAAGAACATTTGCTGCGAAGCCGGAAACCATCGGGACTTCCGATCGCCTAGCCCCACCGCCGCCGCCCATCGTTAGCCATCAACGGTCCTGGTCCACCGACCGCCGATCCCAGTCGACGGACTCGGTGTGTGCACAGCAGCGTTTTCCATCGACACGAAGGCGTCGCATCGTCGCCAGTATCATCGTCGCCGGATCATTGACGACGAATTTTTTGACGGCGACACCCCGTCCCGTCCACGTCCATCATCAACCACCCGAAACTCCCCGGTAACCTGATCGCATGTCATTGATCCAACCCCGCACGCTGAAGGGCTTTCGCGACTACTTGCCGGCTGTGATGATGCCGCGGGAACAGATGATGCAAACCGCGCGCGACACATTTCGCTCGTTTGGTTTTGCACCCATTGATACGCCGGTGTTGGAATACCTAGAAATCTTGTCGGGCAAAGGCAGCGACGAAACGGATCGTCAGATTTACCGGTTCCAGGACAACGGCGGCCGCGACGTCGGAATGCGATTCGACCTGACCGTCCCGCTGGCTCGATTCGCAGCCCAGCACATCGGCACCCTTGGGACTCCCTTCAAACGCTATCACATCGCGCCGGTTTGGCGTGGCGAGAATCCGCAGGCCGGCCGCTATCGCGAGTTCGTCCAATGTGACTTCGACACGATCGGAACACTATCGGTTCTGGCGGACATCGAAGCCGTTGCCGTGATCAACCAACTGCTTGAAGCAATTGGATTTGATCGCTTCACCATCAGCGTCAACAATCGCACCATCCTGACCGGGCTGCTGGACCAATTCGGGTTAGCCGACAAGTCGGTGCCGGTGCTTCGCAGCCTGGATAAACTGACCAAAATCGGTCGAGAGAAAACGCACGAAGAAATGTGCCGCGTGGCGGAGATCGATGCGGCCCAAGCCGACGCGGTGCTGGCGTTGGCTCAGTGCGACGGCGACGCCGAATCGGTGCTCGCTCAATTGCCCGAAATCACCTCTGGCAACCCAATCGCCGCCGAGGGAATTCAGCGACTGACCGAAATCTACCGCGGGGCACTGGCGTCCGGCGTACCGGCAAGACGTCTAAAACTGGACGTATCGATTGCTCGCGGACTGGACTATTACACCGGCGTCATCTTTGAAACGACGCTAGACGATTTGCCTGAAATTGGCAGCGTCTGCAGTGGTGGCCGCTACGACAACTTGGCAGGCCTGTACACCAAACAGCACCTCCCCGGAATCGGCGCGTCGTTGGGGTTGGATCGATTGTTGGCTGCGATGGAGCAGCTAAAGTTGCTGCCCGAGGCGTCGACTCCCGCACCGCTGCTGATCACGAATTTTGATCACTCGCACCGCGACGACTATCTGCAGATGGCCGCACACCTGCGTGCGGCGGGCATCGGCGTGGAGGTCTATCCGGACACGAAAAAACTGGGTGCCCAGCTGAAGTACGCTGACCGACGTGGATTCACTGCCGTGATCGTTGCCGGCGGGAACGAGTGGGACGAAAATCGCTGTCAGCTGAAGACACTGGCGACCAAAGAAACCACCGATGTCGCCTACACCCACCAAGATCCCGCGGCACTTGTGGCCGCGATTCAATCGGTGCTCAGCGCGTCGGCAACATCGCCTGGTTCACGCTCGGCCGCAGCCGACGGTTCCCCCGCAGGCAGCTGATCGGAGCTCCACTGATCTAGCATTTCCGCCGCTTCGGTAATCACCCGTCGCGGCATCGCATCGTTGTGATCGACTCCCTCGATTTCGATGAAGTGCCGCTGCTTGGAATGCGACGAATCGAACAGCGCCCGTCCACGATCAAACGCGATGATCGTATCGTCGGTTCCGTGGATTTGGATCAGGGGACCGGTGTAGTTCGTTAGCCGTGCAGTCGAATCGAATCGGTTTCGCATCAGCAATTGAGTTGGCACGAACGGATATCGGTCCGAGGCAACTTTGTATAAACGGTCAAAGGTGCTCTCTAGAATCAACGCCTTGGCGCCACCGCGACTGGCCAATGCGACAGCACATCCGCCCCCCAGCGATCTTCCGTACAAAATGATATCGGTGGGCTGGATCGAGTATCGCTGACAAAGGAAGTCGCGTGCCGCAAAACAATCCTCCAACACGCCGCGTTCGGACGGGGTGACATCGTCTTCGAAACCACGGTACTCCGCCGCCATCACCGTGGCATCGAATGTATCGGACAGCTGCATCAGCCAACGGTCCAACCACTTGGCTTTGGTCGCGTTGCCGTGGAAAAACAAAACCACGTTGCCGCTTCCGGTCCGTTCGACCAATCGGCCGGCCAGAGTGATCTTTCCTGGCGAATCATAGGTAACCGTTTTCACGGGCGATTCGCTGGTCGTGGTGAAATCGTCGTCCATGTAGGCGCCCGGATACACCAACCGATCTTCCATGAAGACCAGCGCGACCAAAATCGAGATGTAACCCAGGATCACGATCCGCACGATCGAGATCGCCAGCCGAGCGCCGCGACTGCGAACGACCTTGTGCTTTTTGCGTCCTGTTCGCCGCTTTGTCGGCTGGTGCATTTCGGGCCGCTGCGGTCTGGATTTTAGCCGTTCCGATTCAGCGCCGGTGGAGGTCGCAGGCTTGCCTGCGGAAGATGAATCATCGTTCGACATAGTTCGTTCAGTCCAAGCCAACGTAGCCGTAGAAAAAGTGGTCACGCCCCAAGCGGATGCAGCGTCCCGTGACAATCGACCTGCCACCGCGTCGTGCCTGGCCGCATCGATCATTCAGTGTCGAGCGTCGTGGACGCCACGTCTAGCAAGATTCTGCACGTCGCCGGAAACCGCATCTAGCCACAAACCACGTGAAGCCACAAACAACGTGTAGCAAATCGGGTGACCCCGATAATCCTATCCGATTCCGCCGCCAACCGAGTCTGGACTGGGGGCAGGCCGGGGCCTGACACCGCAGAATGTGCTACTTTTCGATACGACACGATCGGGTTGTGTCGATCAGGAAAGACAAAACATGCTGCGATTAGACGCCACCACCGACCCACGAAACGACTTCACCAAGATCCGCAATTGGCGGTATGGCCGCATCCTGGTGCGCGGTGGCAAGATGATCGAAGTCCAACGCCGACTGACCTGCGGCAGCGTTTCCATGGCCCAGGTATGGTGGCAGGCAAAGTACGGCCGCAGCGACGACGACGTTTGCTGGATCGACTATCACCAACCGTTGGGATTGCCAACGTTTTTGACGCTGGACTATATCCGCGCCGGCACCTTTGCCGGTTACCAGTCGTTTTCGGCGGCCTGTCATATCCTAGACGACATCGCTCATATCCGCGGCGCAGCGGCGATCGTCGCGCACGTGTCCAACGGCAACATCAGCGATCGATTGATGACCCGCATGGGGTGGCAACGTCACCTCGAAGACTGGAAAGGCCGACACTGGATCCGTCGCTTCTATGACGGTTACCCGCCCCTTTCGTTGGATCGCTACCTAGCCGCCAAGTCGGCTTAATCCCCAGCGGGAACGACGCATCGAACCGTTGTGGATCGCTGCGACGATCGGCAGCCAGATCGATCCACCATCAACATTGGCAGCCCGCCGCCTAGCGGATCGGATGCTATCGACGAGCCGATTCGGGCGAACCACGCCTAGCGCATGTCGAGTTGATCGCAGAACGCTGGATCCACCGAGTTCTCGATGACACGGAACGGGTGTTCGCAGGTGCCAACTACTTTTCTAGTTCGACTTCGATCGTTCCGTCGACTTCGCGGATCGGGAAAGTTTGCATCAACGGTTGTCGATTGATGGTTTGAATGCCAGTCGCCAGATCGTATTGCCACCCGTGCCACGGACAGGTGACACAGCCATCGGCAACCTTTCCTTGGGCGATCGGCCCGCCTTGATGCGCGCACATCCCGTCCATGGCAAACCATTGCCCATCGGAACGAAAGATCGCCAAGATCTGTTCGCCGACCACGACCTCGATCGCCTCGCCATCGGCGATCTCACTTGCTTGGGCAACAGGGGTCCATTGATGATTCATGAAGATTCAATTCACAGCGAGGTTTGTCGACGGACCCTTCACCGCCCGGGTCCGGTATCCCGTGATTGCAGTGACGTTACAATTCGGGAAAGCGTAGGGGACGAGCGGTGCGACAGGCGCCGTCACTCGCGTTTGGGTCAATGAACACCTAAGGAGTATGGCTGTGACCTTCCATCATTTACACCCCGCGACGGTCGAGGGCGTTTCGACCTGCGATCGCTTGACGACGGCGGCAGCGAAACAGTGTCCCAAGCAGGATCGACCCTGCACGGATCGGCAGAAGCAAGGAAAGCGCCTTGTTGCCGGTATCATCGCATTGGTATGCCTTTGCGTTTTCCCCCTCGGCCTGATTCGGGCAGACGAGCCGAGTTCGGAGCCAACCACGGCTCAGTCGCCCGCTACCGCAAACACGAAAGATCCCGAAGTGGATGGAGCTACCGAAGTTAGCCCTGTGAAGGTCACCGAAATCGAAGGCATTTCGGAATACCAGCTTGAAAATGGCGTTCGCGTGCTGTTGTACCCCGACGACAGCAAAGAAGTCGTGACGGTCAACATGACTATCTTTGTCGGTTCACGCCACGAAGGATACGGCGAAGCCGGCATGGCTCACCTGTTGGAACACATGTTGTTCAAGGGCACGCCGATGCATCCGGATATCCCCAAAGCGTTGAAAGAACGCGGTGCGGGCAATTCGATGAACGGGACCACCTGGACCGACCGCACCAACTATTACGAGACGCTACCCGCGGTCGGCGACAACCTGGAATTCGCGATCCGGCTAGAAGCTGACCGATTGGTCAACAGCTTCATTCGCGGCGAAGATCTTGAAAAAGAGATGACCGTCGTGCGGAACGAATTCGAAAGTGGCGAAAATTCGCCCATCCGAGTGCTGATGCAGCGGATCCAATCCGGTGCCTACGATTGGCACAACTACGGCCGTTCGACCATCGGTAACCGCAGCGATATCGAACGTGTGCCAGTCGTACGGCTGAGAAAGTTTTATCGCAAATTTTACCGGCCAGACAACGTCATGGTCACCTTGGCCGGCAAATTTGATCCCGACGAAGCGCTTCAGTACGTGCAAAAGTACTTCGGTTCGCTGCACAAACCGGATGAACCGATCGACGACACCTACACCACCGAACCTGCCCAGGATGGGGAACGCACCGTCGTGCTTCGCCGCGTCGGTGAAATCCAATTGGCTGGCACGGCCTATCACATTCCGTCCAGCAGCCACCCCGATTTTGCGGCTGTGAAGGCCTTGGTCTACATCCTGGGTGATGAACCGAGTGGCCGACTGTACAAACAGATGGTCCAAACGGAAATCGCGTCGAATGTCTATGCGATGGCCAACGCGTTCACCGAACCAGGCCTGTTCATGGCCTTGGCCGAAGTCAACGTCGACAAGTCGATCGAGGCTGCTCGGGTCAAGTTGATCGATGTGATGGAAGAATCATTCGCCACCGATCCCATCACCCAACAGGAACTGGACCGTGCGGTCCAACAGATCCTGAAACATCGCGAATTGGCCGCCGGGGACTCGGACAAAGTCGCCGTCAGCCTTAGCGACTGGGCCGCCCAAGGCGATTGGCGTTTGTATTTCCTGTTCCGCGATAATGTCGAAGCATTGACGTTGGATCAGGTTCAACGCGTGGCCCAAAAGTACTTTGTGCGAAACAACCGAACGGTCGGCTTGTTCATCCCGAGCGAAACGTCGGACCGTATCGAAGTTCCCGAAGCCCCCGATTTAAAGACCGTTTTCAAGGATTACAAGGGGCGAGCAGCGATTGCTGCGGGCGAACAATTCGACCCATCGCCGGACGCCATCGAAGCTCGTACCCAGCGTGGCGATCTGGTTGGCGGAATCCAATACGCGTTGTTGCCCAAGAAGACACGCGGCGAAACGGTTTCCTTGATGCTGACCCTTCGATTCGGGACCGCCGATACGTTGAAGGATAAAATCGGTGCCGTCGAACTGCTTGGCATCGTGATGTCACGTGGGACCGACAAACTGGACTACACCGAACTGCAAGACGAACTGACTCGGCTGCGGGCCGAACTGTCGCTCAACACGACCGTCGGACTGATGCAATTGAGCGTCAAAACGAAACGTGAGTTCCTGCCCGAAGTGATCGGATTGATCGGTGACATCGTGCGTCGCCCTCGATTGGATGCGACGGAACTGGACGTGCTGAAACGCCAAATCGTCACCAGTTTGCAAAAGAGCACGACGGATCCACAAGCTTTGGCGCCGCGCAGTGTTCGACGGACGCTATCACCCTATGGGCCTGATGACATCCGATACGTGCAAACGCTGGAAGAAGAAATTGCGATGTATTCGGCCGTCGAAATCGACGAACTGAAACAACTGCACGCGGACTTTTTCAGCAACCAAGCGGGTGAACTGTCGGTTGTTGGCGACTTTGATGCCGAAGAAGTCAAACGACTGATGAAGGCGGAATTGACCGACTGGGATACCGACATCGCGTACGTGCGAGTCGACCGGGATCCGCATCCGGAACTGCCTGGATCGACCGACATCATCGAAACGCCAGACAAAGCGAACGCGGTCTATTACACCAGCCAACAGTACGCCTTGGCTGACGATCAGCCCGAGTATGCTTCGCTGGTCCTGGGGAACTTCATCCTCGGTGGTGGATCGCTCAGCAGCCGTCTGGGGGATCGAGTTCGCCAACAAGAAGGTTTGTCGTACGGTGTCCGCAGCGGATTGTCCGCGAGAGCCAAGGATGGACGTGTCGATTTTACGATCTACGCGATCACCAACCCTGAAAACAAGGATCGTTTGACGGAGGTTCTGCTGGAAGAAATCGATCGAATTCGTGACCAGGGAATCACCGAAGACGAACTGGAGAAGGCGAAAGTGTCGTACCTGCAGTCCGCTCGAGTTCGTCGTGTCGCCGACGCTTCGTTAGCCGGTGAACTGCTCAGCACGATGTTCAACGACCGAACGATGGAGTACTACGCGGCCCACGATCGCCAGATCCAGGATGCCACCGTCGAAAGCGTCAACGAGGCGATTCGCAAGTACATCCATCCTGGCAAGTTGGTGACAGCAGTAGCCGGCGACTTTGCCGCAGCATCCACGGCACGAGCCGAACAGGAAGCTGCAGAGTAGAGCGAGCGGCAACGGATCTGCCGGCGGTCAAAACCGCCGGCACCCGGGAAATCCGCCGCGGGAATCGGCGGATTGGCCAGCGGGGGGTTTGCCAGCGGATGGGACTTCTGGCGAAGTCCAATACCGAGCGTTGCCTGACCCAGGTCGATTACTCGTCCAGTTTGAAGCCGACTGCGGCGGCTGGTGCGGCGGCTTCGGGTTCAGCTGCGGCTGGTGCGTTTGCCAGATCGTCGTCATCCGTGAAGATCGCTCGCTCGGGTTCCTGATCGCCGACGATCACTTTCAGCATCTCAATTTGCGATTCCAAGCCTTCGATGTACTTGTCGCGATCGTCCAGCATATCGTCGTTCAGGGCATCGACGACTTCTTTCATCGACGTCAACCAATCTTCGACCAGCTTCTTTTTCTCGTTCGGCACGGACACAAGCAGTCCGCCTGGGTTACGCGACGGCATTCCTGCGGAACCATTTCCGGTGACGCCCAGATGCAATTGTTGCAGCACGTGGTTCAGCCGGCGTCGCGATGAGATCACTTCCGGCGGCTGTGGCTTGGCTTGGGCGGCCATCATTCCGCCTCCCATTCCGTACATCGACATCTCGTCCATGCCGCTCATGCCACCGTCCATCATCATGTCTTCCATGCTGCCCATGCTGCTGTCCATCATCATGTCTTCCATGCCTGACATTTCGTCCATCCCATCCATGCCGCCCATGCCATAGCCGCCGGCAGCCCCACGTCCGGTGTTTTCACTCGGCTTCCGCAAGAAATCGGCAGGTTTCTTAGGCTGACTGGCTGCGTTCGGAATTCGTTCCAGCGCGTTCAGTCGGTCCACTTCGCTCTCGAAAGCCCGCATGGCTCTCGCAGCCCAACTTTGCAAAACGGTATCCGGGGTGTCCACTTTTCCTTGCATCGTCGCTCCCAAATCGCCGACTCTAGCCGCCGAATGCAGGGCCAGCAGATCGGGCGTGTCGGCCTTGGTGCTGATTCCAATCAACTTGACTCCCAAAGCCTTGTCGTCAGCCGCACGTAGCGAAGTCAGGATGTCGACGGCATATCGTTGCAGGTAGGCATGCACGTCGTCGGTGCGAGTCATCGGTGGTTCGGAATCCAGCAGCGCGGTCATCGCGGCCGAGATTTCGGTTCGAGTGTCTTGGGGAATTCCTGGAAATCCGTAGCTGACCTGGCGATGGATCCCCTGCAACGCAGCAGCTCGGACTCCATCAATGTTGTTTTCATCGGTGTAAAGCTTCACCAGCGTCGGCAGTGCGGCCAGATAGGGGATAGGTGGCGTCTTGGCGGCGCTGTTGGCGGGCCGTTGATCGAGCCGACCGAGCATCAGGATTGCTGCGATCCGCCCGGGCGGGGGATAGTTCCCTTGGGCAACGCGCGAAAGACCAGCGTAGGCGTTTTGAGTGATCGTTTGAGTGACTTCGGGACGATTCGAACGGGCCGCGCGAGCGATGTAGGTGCTGACGTCGCTGACAATCTCGTTCATGTCCTTGGGCGCATCGGCCGCGGTCAATCGGGCTGGCACTAACAGCGTGAAGTAAGCCTTCACCATCCGCGTGTCGCCATTTCCCGTCGATGCGTAAGACTTGGTTTTCGATTCGACATTCTTCACCATCGCCGGATTCTGCAGCGCCTGGTGCAGAGGGAAATGTTCAAATTTGCCCTGGGCAGGCGCTTCCTGCCCGATCACGCGCGTCGAGCAGATCATCGCGGCAACGAATGCGATCAAAACCGCTAACACCATCGTTCCACGACTTCGCTCGGTCGTCGAATCCGCATCCATCGACAACACGCGTGCAACAGCCCCCCCATGATCGGGATCAGCCGACAGGGCGATCGGGCGCGAATCGTACGAACGTTTGCGATGACTCATGGGTTTTCCACCGTGAGAAGCGTGATCGGCAGCGAGTACCGGAAGAGAAGAGCGTCGAATGCAGCCTCGATGGCCGCGACCTTAGTATCCACGAAATGGGCCTCCCGCGTCAACGAAATTCGCTCCCATAGAGCCACAGCAAGGCGGAAAAGTCCGGTATTTGCGGCTGTGCCGACAAACAACACCCCCGGAAAACCAATCCGAAAGCGCTCGCCAACAACAGAATCCAAATCGAGCCTCTGCAGGTGAGGGCGAATTTCGCGTGTCGCGCAGCCAGCGAATCAAGATCCCCCCCCCTCTCTCTCCGTAGCGCAAGTCGCCAAGACTTTCGGCCTCCAACATCGATTCCCGAAAGCGTAGACCGAAAGTCTTGGCGACTTGCGCTACGGGTGTTTGCTGATAGACCGAAAGTCTTGGCGACTTGCGCTACGGGGGTTTGCTGGTTTTGGGATGGACTTTCCTGGGGGCATTCCGATTTGGTATTCCCCAGGCCACACGAACCAACAACCTGCTTTCCGCGAGTGAACCGATGCCTCCAACCGACCAGCCCGTCATGGGATCCATCGGAAACTCTGGTTCCGAGACGACGTTCGCCGGCTTGGACCTCGTTCGGGCTGCCGCTGCGATCGCGGTCGTGGCACTTCATGCCGGCGTTCCGTACCTGAAACATCCCATGCCAGGGCTCGGTTGGACCGTGCAGGACACGCCCAGCGAAGCCGTCGATTTTGCGTTCTGGTCGCTAGAACTGATCGTGATGCCACTGTTCCTGGTGATCGCCGGCTTTTTCACTTGGCGTTCGCTCGGCCGCAGCCAACCGTCGGGGGTCGTCCGATCGCGAGCCAAACGTCTGCTGATCCCGCTGCTGTTCGGAATGCTGGTCGTCTTGCCACTGGACCTGTACCTGTGGGTGCTGGGGTGGGTGACCGATGGTGCGGTCCCGATGGTGAAAATGAAGAGCCTAAAATTCGACGGATCGATTGATCGAAATCTGTGGGGACTCAGCCATCTGTGGTTCCTGCCGTATCTGTTCACCTACGTCGCGATCCTGGCTGCCGCCAAAGCAGCCTGGGATCGGTGGGGGCAGCGGACCGCCAAGTTCGGGCAGGGCATGCTGCGGCAAATCCAGCCTGGTTCACGAACCATCGATTCGATCTGTATCGCCGCCCTGGCCGGAGCCGCCAGCATCGTGCTGATCTTCCGCCCGGAAGTGGTTTGGGGGTTCCAGCACGCGTTTCTGCCCGTGGCCAGCAAATGGACCTACCACGCGATCTTCTTCGCACTGGGTGTCTCGTTGGCCTGGAACGATCCGCAACTCGACGGCCTAAAACGCTGGGCACCCCGGCTGGCCATCCCCACATTGATGATGGGATTTGCCACGATCCGTCTGGGCCAATGGCAATTGCTGGCCGTCGATCCATCACCGATTTCCGTCGATCTGTCGTCGCAGATGGTTTCGATGCAGATCGAAGGCGAATACCTGTTCCGATCCAACTTGTCCCACGCCATCACGGCAGTGATGACCGCGACCACCGCCGTCCTGGCCACGCTGGTGATCATGGGGTTGGCGATGCGACACGTTTTATCGGTCTCCACCGCCGTGAAGTACGTCGCCGCAGCATCGTTTTGGATCTATCTGGTTCACCACCCAATTTTGGGCCTGGCCCATATCGATTTGAAGTGGTTCGCCACCGGATTCAGCCCGGTGGCGAAAATGATATTCGCGGCCACCATCAGCGTGGCGTTTTCGATCGCCACCTACGAAGGACTCGTGCGACGAACCCGGCTGGGAAAGATTCTGGGGTTCCAATACTCGCTGCCTAGCGAACGATCCGACGCCGCGACGGGCCAGCAGCTTGCTGAATCGGAAATCGAAAACTCACCGACGATTCGCCGCGATGAAGATGAATCGGACGCTACGATTTCGATCCCCTGGGGACGCGGCAGCCTGAATCCTGGCACCCAAGAATCGGGGGCGATGGATCCCGACTCGACAAATTCGGACGACTCCACCGCCGCCCCGGGGCATGGTTCAGGCGTCGGTCTGCCGATCCGCCGGAGTCAGAACATTCCTCCCCGACGCGCCGCATAGCATGCGATCCGCCGCGAGTGCTTGTTGCGACCTGATGCACCGGTTTGCCTGCGGCCAGAATCGGTGCCCCTCGTTCTGCGACGAATGTTTCGTTAAAACGATGGATTAATCGTAGTTCGAAGGGTTTGGTGAGGATATTGATGGCGAAAGGTCTGTTCACGCAGGGAATGTGCGTGCTGCTGCGTCGCCCGATCGCCATTGCGACCCTGGAGGAGCGGTTGAAGGGATTCAAGTTGGTCGGTCGCCACGATTCGATCGACGACGATAGCGCCCCCCAAACGCTGGTATTCGATTACCGATCCGAAGTTGGCGGCCACCTGTTGGTCACGCCGTCGGATTCGCCCTGGCCAGACGACATGGGCGACCCCGATGAATCGCCCGAACGATTTGTGGCATGGTCTTTGGGTCAGTTCGGACCGCTGGCGTTCCCCGGTTGTCTGCGACGGGCTTCGGAACAGTGCTGGGGATGGGAAGAGGGCGAGGAAGAATCCAAGAGCCACACCGCTCACGTACGCCTGTTGATCAGTTACGTCCTTGGTGCCGAAGACCCCACCGACGAAGAAGACGATTTGCCGCTGATCCCCGACGACTATGACCCGTTGGACGAATTGAACTTCATCACCCGCGCGGTCACCACGCTGTTGGAAGACGACGACGCGATCTGCTATTTCAATCCCGGTGGCGAAGTATTGCGAGACGAAAACTCACTGCGGCGCGGCTTGAATTACGCATGGAGCCACGAAATGCCGCCGCTAGATATGTGGACGAACGTGCGATTATTTCACGCCACCGATAAGTGGACGTTGATTGACACCGTGGGCAACGCCCAACTTGATCTGCCCGACCTGGAAGCGATCTACGATTCCGAAAAGTTTGACCCCAGCGACGTCGAAGCGTTCCTGCGGACGGCATCGCTGTACATGATGCAGCATGACGAGGACGTCGAAGACGGCGATACAGCCGACGGGCCCGGCGACGTGACCTGGGCGGCCATGGAATGCCACGACGCACTGTCCGATCCACCAAGAGAAACGATCCGCTGGGTTCCCCAAGACGGATCGGTGCCTCCCGACGACCTGTTGGAACGCGGCGAAGAACCGGACTACGACGAGGATCTGTTCGGTCCCGATGACCTGCTAGGCGACGACCTGCTAGGCGATCAGGACCTCGATGACGACGACGATGATGATGAATTGGATTCGAATCTAGGCATCTGAATCGCCTCAGGGAACCCGAACCGTGCCTCAAACAACCGTCGCTGACGGCCTGCTGATTTGGTAACACGCCGGTGAGCGAGGGATTCGACGGATCCACTCGCCGACGCGCCGGGTTCTGATTGCAACGCTGCTATCTCGACAACGACTCATTCAGCAGGCCACTGACTGCGACCGCTGGTTAGAAACCGACCAGCCCGACTGATCCGCAACCATTCGCAGTAGCCGAAGAAAGACGAATTCGCTGCGGCGTCGTCTCGCGTGCCAACGGTTGACGCTAATGAGACAGAATCTTCCCTAAAACGCTCTGGCATAGGGTTTGCGTATTAGGTCTTCCAAACCGCTAATTTGCGTCCGGCGCGTGACTTTTGTGGCCAAAGCTTCTAGGTTCATGCACAGCCTTGATGCCGAGCCGTCTGGATCGAAAGTCGTCGATTCGAGCTTAGCACTGAAGACACGTCGCAAGACATTTTGATTCCCACGTATTTCCGTTGACCGGCAAACGTGACCCGCCATGGGTCGTGCGTCTGGTCCAACGGGACGAAAAAATCAATGACCCAACCCAACCTGCAGATGCCCACGCCCCATGTCACTTTCCCCCATAAAGACCGACCGCTGAAAATCACGTTGATCAGTTTGCATGGGCTGATCCGAGCCAAGGACTGCGAACTTGGACGTGACGCGGACACCGGCGGTCAAATCAAGTACGTGTTGGAACTTGCCAACGAACTTGCCCTGCAGCCAGAGATCGGCAGCGTTGAACTTCTGACGCGTCAGATCATCGACCCGAAGATCGACGACAGCTACGCCCAAGTCGAAGAACAGATATCGGAAAACGCCAAAATCATCCGCATCCCGTTTGGGCCGAAACGCTACCTCAAGAAAGAAGCACTTTGGCCCTACCTGGAAATGTTCGTCGACCAAACGCTGGTCCACTTCCGTCGCCACGGGATTCCGGACGTCATCCACGGTCACTATGCCGATGCCGGACGCGCTGGCGCCGAACTAGCTCGTTTGCTGCACGTCCCCTACGTCTTCACCGGACACTCGTTGGGCCGCGTGAAATTGCAACGTTTGTCGGTGGGTCGGAAGAGCGTCGATGGGCTGGAACGAAAGTACAAATTCACGACGCGTACCGAAGCGGAAGAGATCGCTTTGGAAACCGCGTCAATGGTCGTCACCAGCACCAACCAAGAGATCCAACAGCAGTACGAACTGTACGATCACTACCAACCCGATCGGATGGAAGTGATTCCGCCGGGCGTCGACCTAAGCCTGTTTTCGCCGCCCATCGACACGGAGTCATCGGACGACGCGTCGCCCAATCACGATTCGTCAGGCACGGGTGTTGTCGACGAAGACGAGTCTAACCAGAAGCCCGCGATCACCCGTGACATCGAACGATTTTTACAAGAACCCGACAAGCCCGTCATCCTGACGATGGCCCGTCCCGACGAACGCAAGAACCTTGAAAAACTGGTCGAGGTGTACGGTCAAAGCAAGCAGCTTCAGGAGGCTGCGAACCTGGTCATGATCATGGGCACGCGAGATGACCTGGCCGAATTGCCCAAGAGTCAGCAACAGATCATCAAGAACGTTTTCAATCTGATCGACAAGTACGACTTGTACGGCAAGGTTGCCTATCCCAAGACGCACATCCCCAGCGACGTCCCCAAACTTTACCGATGGGCGACGCGGTTGAAGGGCGTGTTCATCAATCCGGCCCTGACCGAACCGTTCGGTTTAACCCTACTGGAAGCCGGCGCCACGGGGCTGCCGATCGTCGCCACCAATGACGGTGGACCACGCGACATCATTGGGAATTGTGGGAACGGCCTGTTGATCGATCCGATGGACAGCGATGCGATCGAAAAGGCTCTGCTGCGAACTTTGACCGAACCGGATCAATGGGAAAAATGGTCCGAGGCTGGAATCAAGGGAACGCGAAAACACTATTCATGGGCCAACCATGCACGCCGTTATGTGCGGGACCTGGCCGACATCATGAAGGGTTCGGCAACCCCCGAATTGGTGCGTAGTCCGCGCGTCCGTCGCCTACCGGAATTCGACCGAATCATCATCACGGATTTGGACAACACCCTGACCGGTGACGATGAAGCGCTCGCCGAATTCAAATCGCTGATCCAAGAAAACACGCAGATTGGATTCGGGATCGCGACCGGGCGAAAGCTCGATTCGGCGATGCGGATGATCCAGGAACTGGACCTGCCTCAGCCCGATCTGATCGAAACCGATTCGGGCACTCAGTTGCACTACGGGCCCGCTTTGACGCCCGACCAAAGCTGGCGAAAACAGATCGGCTTTGCGTGGAAACCGGACGAGGTTCATGCGGTGTTGGATTCTTTGCCGGGCGTCCACGTGCAAGAGGAACGTCATCAAAGCGAGTTCAAGGTCTGTTACCAGTTGGACCAGGAGAAAGCCCCCAGTGTGGCTCATCTGAAAAAACTCCTTCGCGAAGCCGGTGTGCGAGCTAAGGTTATCTTGTCGCTGGGCGTCTACCTGGACGTGATCCCCGTCCGCGGGGGCAGCGAGCTGTCGATGCGTCATGTGCTGTGGAAATGGGGCTTTTCCCCCGAAAACGTCCTGGTCGTCGGCGATTCGGGCAACGACGAGGGGATGCTGCTTGGCCGAACGCTGGGGGTTGTCGTTGGCAACCACGGCAAGGAACTGGAAGTCCTTCGTGGCCGACCTCGCGTCTACTTTGCCGAAGGCTGCAATGCACGAGGCATCCTAGAAGGCATCAACTATTACCAATTCTTAGGCAACATCGTCATCCCGAATGATCGGAACGAATAACAACGGCTTCGCGAGCCATCAAGCCGACCAACCGATTTCGGATCTGTCATTCGAAGGCCAGCTGACGCTAGAACGTCTGCTGCCGCGTCTGGAAACCGTGTGGCAATCGGCCGATGTCTCGGCATCGGTGCGCGAAGAATTCGAATCACGCTTGCTGCAACAATGGGATAAGTTGTTTCGGTTGCTGCACGAACTGTACGGCAATCGGTACGACTTTTTCTATCACTTGGAACAGATTCTGTTGACGGCGGCCACCGCTTGGGCCGAACGTCCCGAATGCTTGCGAGAAGTCGATCGGCACCGCGTGATCGAACCGAACTGGTTCGAATCGGAACAGGTCGTCGGCGGAGCGTTGTACGTCGATCTGTTCAGCGAAAATCTGGGTCGACTGCGCGAGCACATCGGTTACTTCAAACAACTGGGGCTGACCTACCTGCACCTGATGCCACTGTTCGCTGTACGTCCAGGCAACAGCGATGGCGGGTACGCAATCAGCAATTACCGATCGGTTGATCCCCGACTGGGCACCATCGAAGACCTGCGTCTATTGGCCGACGACCTGCGCGCCGCGGGCATCACGCTGGTATTGGACTTTGTCTTCAATCACACCTCGGACGAACATCTGTGGGCCAAGAAAGCACAGTCCGGCGATCGCGAGTACCAGCAGTTCTACAACATCTTTCCTGACCGAGAGATGCCCGACCGCTACGAGGCCACGCTACGAGAAATCTTCCCGACGGTGCGGCGCGGCAATTTCACTTGGCACGACGGGATGGCCAAATGGGTTTGGACGACTTTCAATAACTTCCAATGGGATCTGAATTACCACAATCCCGCCGTCTTTCGCGCTATGTTGGAGGAGATGTTCTTCATCGCCAGCACCGGCGTCGACATGCTTCGACTTGATGCGGTCGCTTTCATTTGGAAACAACTGGGAACGAACTGCGAAAACCTTCCGCAGGCGCACACGTTGATTCAAGCCTTCAACGTGCTGGCTCGGATCGCGACCCCCGGATTGCTGTTCAAGTCCGAAGCGATCGTACACCCCGATGACGTGGTGAAGTACATCGGCGAAGACGAGTGTCAGATTTCGTACAACCCGACACTGATGGCGTTGCTATGGGAATCGCTGGCGACCCGTCAAACCCGGCTGTTATCGCAATCGTTAAGCCACCGACACCAACTGCCCGAAAACACCGCGTGGGTCAACTATCTGCGCTGCCATGACGATGTCGGCTGGACGTTTGACGACAAAGACGCATCGCAAGTCGGGATCAATGCCTATGACCATCGCCGCTTTCTAAACCATTTCTACACGGGACAGTTTGAAGGTTCCTTTGCGCGGGGAATCCCGTTCCAAGAAAACGTAGCTACGGGCGACATGCGAATCGCTGGCACGCTAGCCTCGCTTGCAGGCCTAGAACTGGCGATCGAAAATGAATCGGAACACGAGATCGAGATGGCGATTCGCCGAATCCTGTTGTTGCACAGCATCTCGCTAAGCATCGGTGGAATCCCGCTGCTGTATCTGGGCGAAGAGTGGGGGATGCTGAACGATTACGACTTTGTCAAAGACCCGGCCAAAGCTGGTGACACAAGGTGGGTTCACCGCCCGCGTATGAAATGGGAATTCTTAGAAGAGCTGGACGATCAAATGACCTCCGGCGGCACGTCGCTGCGTCTTAGAATCTTTCGTTCCCTGCAGCGTTTGATCACGGTGCGCAAGATGCTGCCCGCATTGGCCGGCCAGAAAATGGAACTGATTTCAACCGGCAACCCACATTTGCTTAGCTTTGTGCGTTCCCACGATGGCCACCGATTGACCATCCTGGCCAATTTTTCCGAAACACCCCAATCGGTATCCGGCAATAAATTGCGAACAGCTGGCTACGGAAGATTTTTCGAAGATGCGTTGGCCGGATCGACGTTCGCCACCAGCAGCGATCTGATCCTGGAACCCTATCAAGTCCTGTGGCTCAATCGCGTTTGATTCTCCGTAGAGAATGGACTGCCAACCGTACCGTTTCCCCTTGATACGACGACCAACATGGATGTCTCGCCTTTGACCGCTTCACTATCGTTGCCACGTATCCTGGCGACGGATCTGGATGGCACCTTTCTGCCGCTCGATGGCGACAGCGACAACCACCGCGACTTGCCGATCCTGAACCAGCTTTTAGCCGACCGCGACATGGACCTGGTGTTCGTCACAGGCCGACATTTGGAATCGGCTTGCGATCTCTTCCAATCCGGCAAACTGCCGCGTCCCAAATGGATCATCTGTGACGTCGGCACTTCGATCGTTTCGGTGGATGCCAACGGCGACTGTTCACCCATCGGCGGCTACGCAGATTTTCTTCGCCAGATCATCCACCCGTTGCCTATCGCAACGCTTCGCGATCACCTGTCCACGATCGACGGACTGCGTTTGCAGGAACCGTTCAAACAGGGGCCATTCAAGCTAAGTTTCTACGTCGACCAACCACAACTGCAGCGGCTGACCACCGAGGTCCAGTCCCTGTTACACAAGCGGGCTGCACCGTACACGATGATCGCCAGTGTCGATCCATTCAACGGCGATGGATTGATTGATCTATTGCCGGAAAACACGTCCAAAGCCAGCGCACTGGACTGGTGGGCCCACGCCTACAATCACGCTCGTGATTCAATCGTATTTTCGGGCGATTCGGGCAACGACTTCGCCGCCCTGACGGCCGGCTTCCGCAGCATCATCGTAGGCAACGCGGACCCATCTCTAGTGAATCGCGTCGCCGCAGTCCACGACAATCAAGGCTGGGCCGACCGCCTGTACATCGCCAAACAGAAAGCCACCAGCGGCGTCCTAGAAGGCGTCCAACGATACCTAAAGCCATAGCGGAACGCGACCCAAAGTCACCGCCCCCGCAAACACCATCGTCGTTTAACCGCGTGCCCAGCGGGCCGCGCGTTGCAACCGCACAGGCGCGCTGGGCGTTGCCCAAGCGGTGCGGGCGATCCAGCGCGCCCACCATCGTTTAACCGCGTGCCCAACGGGCCGCGCGTTGCAACCGTACAGGCGCGCTGGGCGTTGCCCAAGCGGTGCGGGCGAGCTAGCGCGCCCCCACACCATCGTTTAACCGCCTGCCCAGCGGGCCGCGCGTTTCAGCTGCACAGGCGCGCTGGGCGTTGCCCAAGCGGTTAAACGATCCAGCGCGCACACCATCGTTTAACCGCGTGCCCAGCGGGCCGCGCGTTTCACCTACACAGGCGCGCTGGGCGTTGCCCGAGCGGTTAAACGATCCAGCGCGCACACCCACCATCGTTTCACCGCGCGCCCAGCGGGCCGCGCGTTTCAACTGCACAGGCGCGCTGGGCGTTGCCCAAGCGGTTAAACGAGCTAGCGCGCCCCCACACCATCGTTTAACCGCGTGCCCAGCGGGCCGCGCGTTTCAACCGTACAGGCGCGCTGGGCGTTGCCCAAGCGGTTAAACGATCCAGCGCGCACACCCACCATCGTTTCACCGCGTGCCCAACGGGCCGCGCGTTTCACCTACACAGGCGCGCTGGGCGTTGCCCAAGCGGTTAAACGAGCTAGCGCGCCCCCACACCATCGTTTAACCGCGTGCCCAACGGGCCGCGCGTTTCAACCGCACAGGCGCGCTGGGCGTTGCCCAAGCGGTTAAACGATCCAGCGCGCACACCATCGTTTAACCGCGTGCCCAGCGGGCCGCGCGTTTCAACCGTACAGGCGCGCTGGGCGTTGCCCGAGCGGTTAAACGATCCAGCGCGCACACCCACCATCGTTTAACCGCGTGCCCAGCGGGCCGCGCGTTTTAACCGTACAGGCGCGCTGGGCGTTGCCCAAGCGGTTAAACGAGCTAGCGCGCGCCCACACCATCGTTTAACCGCGTGCCCAACGGGCCGCGCGTTTCAACCGTACAGGCGCGCTGGGCGTTGCCCGAGCGGTGCGGGCGATCCAACCTGTACGCTAGTCGTCGATGACCGCTGGCCTTGACCGCGACATCCACTGCGATACTTATGGATCGGGGGTTGCCAGTTGAACAAGCCCGATTCGGGTGTAGTAGTCGACGTCCTTTCGAATCAACGGATCGATCACGCCGTCTGCGTGGGGGCGAACCATCACACGCCCCTGATCGAGATCCACACCGATCAAATCCGCTGAAATGCGGTTGGTTGCCCCCATACACGTTTCGACCAAATCAACCACGCTGCCACTTGGGAGCTTCGCGATCTGATCCGAACCTTCGGCCGCCGCGCTCCCCTGTTCTGCGGACTCAGGCGATCTTTTTCTGGTTTGAATGGATTGATGAAGAACCTTTGGATCGACCGGCACACGATCATCCCACTGGATGCGATCACGCAAATCGCCCTCCCACCAGCTCAGCCCCTCGTCGAGCCAAGAAAACGCGACCGCTTCATCGCCCGCCATCGCTGCGGCGACCTGGAACAGACGCCGGTTGGCCTGTGGCATCTGGTCCAACACCGCGATCATCACGGCATCACCGGAACCGGAACTCATCTGGGGTGTCGTCCACACATTGTTTGTCGAGTTCATGATCAGAAACCGTTGACCGCTGGGTGAATCGGCCATCCATGCCGTGTCGCCGGAATCATCCGACGGTTTCAACGCTGTCATCCGAAACGTTTCTGCGGTAGCCGACTGCAGGGCGGCGGAAATTGAACGCTCTGAAAATTCGTGATCTTGGGGCATGAACAACCGCCCCGTTGATTCGGACATCACCGAACCCACCGTGTAGCTGTACTCATTCAAGATGGGAAGCAACTCTGGCTTAGACGCCATCCGCACCAACCATCGACGCTGCAGACTGCCCTCCATCCACTCGGCCACTACGTCGCTTGGAAACTCCGCCAACAATCGCTGCAGTTCCACCGTATCCTGGCGGGCCAGTGCGATCAGCGCCATTTCACGCGGTGGTGTGCGGTGGTCGGCAGAATCGGATTGGGGCATAGCATCCCCTGCCTGATTGACCGTCTGTTTGACCAGCTCCGATGCGGCATCGAAGTCGTCTGCTTCCAGCAAGGCCTGCAATCGCAAACGATGGATCCGTTGTGACCAGCGACTGTCCGACGATGGGTCGCCGCCCAGACCCGATGCTGCCGTTTCAAAATCACCGTTGGCAAATCGCGTTTCAGCGACACGCACACGAATTTCTGCCAATTGCTCGGCGTCGAACGAGTCCGGCACGGCCCGCCCCGACCACGCCTGGACCGATCGAGAATCCCCCCACCGCGCGGCCCTTCGCACAACCCTGGTAACCAGGTCAGCGAAGCCACCCTCATCGATCTTGACTTCGCTCGGCAGCATGCGGTGCACGACCAGACCATCCGCACGCTGCTCCAAAACACTCGGGTGCAACCCGTAGTATCCCTCCGGATCTAGATCCTGCACGGCCTCCGTCGCTTTCCCGAACCAACGATCCGCGGCCTCCATTTCACCTGATTGCGAAGCGAGTTCGGCTCGCAAACGATTTCGGAAAAATTCAATTTCTGGTCCCGATTCATCATCGCTGGAATCCAATGCCGACTGCATCGCCTCGGCGCCACCCAAACGCAATCCATGAAGCAACCGGTCTTGAATCAGGACATCGTCGGGAAACTGATCCAAGACTTCCGCCCACTGGCCCTGCGAAAGCCTTACCGATGCGATCGAACGATCGACCGCGGAAATCAGTGATTCGTCACTGTCGCCGTCGTCGTCTTCGCCATCCATGCCGTCGGCCTCGGCTTGCGATTCAACCACCGATTGTCGCCATTGACCGAACGCAGACAGATCCTCCAGCGCGGCGACGGCGTGCACGGCAGCCAGATCGGGATTCGGATCGTCACTGAACTTGGTCGTCACCGCATCGATCAACTGCCAGTGACACCATCCGCGCAGCCCGGTCAACCAGCGTTCATCTTCATCGGATGAAGATGCGGATTCGTCCCAAGCCGCGATCGCAGAGAATAGTTTCTCGGGGTCCCCATAGAAGTCCCCTTCGAAGCACCAATGAACCAGCATCGAAAACGTAGCGGTGGGATCTTCGGACTCGCGAAACAGTTCTTCGAACTGGCTGGTTTCGACCCTTGCGTCCGCGTGATCTTGGGATGCGACGCGGCGAATATCGCGATCAGTCGCCTCCGAACGAACTTGCAGAAACAACTCGGCTGCCCGGCCAAATTCCTGTTTCGACCACGCCTGGTTTGCATCGATCATGACTCGGATCCCATCGGGCATGTCGAGGTCCGTTCGGCTATCCACCGCTTGGACCAATGCGTCTGCCCAGGATCGATCGTAGGCCGCCCAATCGGCCAGTCCGGTCCAGGTTCCGCTCGTAGAATGCCGCATCGCGTCCAACAGCGCAGGAATGTCCTGCTGGCGCTGATAGCTCATCAATGAATCCACCAACGATTGGTCGCGAGGACATCCCGCCAACGCCAACACAGCCTCGTCGGCGGCCAAGTCCATCCGATCCATTTGTTGATGAACGATCGATAGCAACCAGTGACTGCGAGGGTGATTCGGCGACTGATCGAGCACCTTGTTGGCTGCCTGAAGTGCCATCTCGTCACGTCCCATGTTCAGATGGCATAGGGCCACCATCGGCCAAACACCCCAGCGTCGGTCCGGGTCGGTGATCTTCTGCAGAGATTTCAAAGCATCGCCGTACCTACCGAAATACATCCACGTGTAGGCGATTCGCAGCAACACGATCGAACGATCCTGGGGCATCGTCGGCGTCGTCTCGCAGTTTTTGACAGCCGCCAACGCCACGTCCTCGCGGCCGGCATCCCAGGCGGTTTGAGCGTCGCCCAGTTGATTGATGATCAAATCCAACCCTTCGGCCAACCGAGTCTCGCCCGCCACGTACACCGCGTACTCGTCAGACATCCGGCGACCATATTCAAGCGAAAGCCAATCATAGACCTGCCACTTCCCGTCATCGTGCACCAAGAACCATCGCTGTGAATCGGCTTGGTTTTCGTCCGAATAGAAAATCACGTCGACCGTCGCCAAGATCGGGTTGTCATCCCAGTGGATATTGACGATTCGGATGTACTGGTCCGTTTCGTCAGGCACCGGTTCGTAATCATCAAGCCAACCCTTGATCGCAAACCGATCAGCCCAGTGAAGGCTGCCAACCGTTTCAGGACTCTGCGCGATCGCGGCGATGAACATGTCACGGTGGAACGGGATCGGACCACCTTCGTTCGCCGATCGGGCCGCGTGCTGAATAAATTTTCGCACCTGCAGATCGCGATCCGAAGCAGCAGCCAGGTTCGGCAATTCCGCATCGTCGGCGGCAAAGTGTTGATCCGCTCTTTCAGCCTCCGATTGCGAGATCGATTCCAGCAACCCTTGATTGAACACTTCCGCATCCGACCCGAACGACGAAGAAACCGAGTCCTCACGAGGCGGTAAATCGGCTAGCGGCGTCGAACTGTCCCACTGTCCTGCAAAGAACCAAACGGCGGTGCCCAATCCCGCGCAAAGGCAAAAGAGGAACGCGGTGATGATTCCGCCGGTCACCCATAAACTGGTTCGCGGAACACGACCGGCAGGCTGGGATGATTCGAATCGAACAGCCGATTGTTCAGAAAAGGGATCGTGGGTCACGTGGGCGGCCAAGGCAAAAGCAAGAAAAACCAGCTGCCGATCCATTGTCCGATCGACAAAGGCGGCTGGGAGAGTGAGCCAGATTATACAGCCCCAGCGGGATGACCATAGAATCCACTGACCTCCCCCGGAATCAGCCGCGTTGCTGACTGAATGCTAATTTCGATCGCAACCAAAACGCGCCCTCCGTCAGCATCGCCAAGCCACTAAAAAACGACGCGTCTTTGTTCGTAGTACCGCCTTTAGGCGGAATCGGCGTCGGTTTCCAGAGCGGCAAATTCCGGCTGAAGAGGGCGCCCAGCTTAGCCGCGGAGCGGCGGCAGATATTTGCCGTGGGGCTTGCCCCACGGTTAGCGATGGCTAACACAATCTTGATGTTCTCGGCCGGGCCGCCTGCGGGCGGCCCGGCCGAGAAAGATCATTGGTGGGACGCCATATCCGGTGGCCAAAGGCCACCGGCATGATGCTTTCGCCTCTCCGCGGCTGTCAGAAGCTGAACGCGCTATGAAGCCGGTACTACGAACGGTGACTGGTGGATGACCGAGCGGTATGCCTTTGTTTGTAGTACCGCCTTTAGGCGGAATCGGCGTCGGTTTCCAGAGCGGCAAATTCCGGCTGAAGAGGGCGCCCAGCTTAGCCGCGGAGCGGCGGCAGATATTTGCCGTGGGGCTTGCCCCACGGTTCGCGATGGCTAACACAATCTTGATGTTCTCGGCCGGGCCGCCTGCGGGCGGCCCGGCCGAGAAAGATCATTGGTGGGACGCCATATCCGGTGGCCAAAGGCCACCGGCATGATGCTTTCGCCTCTCCGAGGCTGTCAGAAGCTGGACGCGCTATGAAGCCGGTACTACGAACGGTGACTGGTGGATAACCGAGCGGCATGCCTTTGTTCGTAGTACCGCCTTTAGGCGGAATCGGCGTCGGTTTCCAGAGCCGGCATATTCCGGCTGAAGAGGGCGCCCAGCTTAGCCGCGGAGCGGCGGCAGATATTTGCCGTGGGGCTTGCCCCACGGTTAGCGATGGCTAACACAATCTTGATGTTCTCGGCCGGGCCGCTCGCAGGCGGCCCGGCCGAGAAAGATCATTGGGGGAACGCCATATCCGGTGGCCAGAGGCCACCGGCATGATGCTTTCGCCTCTCCGAGGCTGTCAGAAGCTGAACGCGCTATGAAGCCGGTACTACGAACGGTGACTGGTGGATGACCGAGCGGTATGCCTTTGTTTGTAGTACCGCCTTTAGGCGGAATCGGCGTCGGTTTCCAGAGCCGGCATATTCCGGCTGAAGAGGGCGCCCAGCTTAGCCGCGGAGCGGCGGCAGATATTTGCCGTGGGGCTTGCCCCACGGTTAGCGATGGCTAACACAATCTTGATGTTCTCGGCCGGGCCGCCCGCAGGCGGCCCGACCGAGAAAGATCATTGGGGGGACGCCATATCCGGTGGCCAGAGGCCACCGGCATGATGCTTTCGCCTCTCCGAGGCTGTCAGAAGTTGGACGCGCTATGAAGCCGGTACTACGAACGGTGACTGGTGGACGGAACTGGCTTGTCATTGCTGCGGACGATTTGTCCCAAACGATCAGCGCAGTGGTACATCGGATCCGTTGACGTCTGATTGAGATGCCAATTGCCAATACACCAGTTCGCCATCGCGGCGGGTGATCAACGCGGGTCGTTGTCTGGCCGGCAATCGACCACGCACTACATCGTACAACTCGCGAAGCATCGATTCATTGTCGCCGTAATAGCTATGCCCCAGCAGGCTGAGATCGATCCCGCTGACATCCACCGTTTCGACACCCGCCACCACCACGATGTTGTCACCGCTTTCACCCGCCCGCGGATAGCCGTGGACCTGTTTCGATGCGATCAAGGCTTGATCGTCCGAGGATGCGTAGAGCGTGACATGATTGGCGACCTTGGTCAGAGGTCCCGCCAAGTCACGACGAAAGCGATCGGCGTCTACGTCCGGGGCTGCCATCACGATGCGATCGAACGGCGGTGGTGACTGCTCGGGCAATTGCCAACTGATCTGCTGCATCGCTGCCACCATCGCTCGGTTCCCCATGCTGTGGGCAACGACATTGATCGACTCGGCACCGCTTTCATTCGCCAGTTCCAACAAGAACTCTCGCAGATGCGTGGTCGTCCATTCGGAATTGTTTTCATCGATCGGATACCCAATCAATGTCCCCTGGCTCGGCCAGGAATAGCAAACCGGCACACCTTCAAACGGCAAGTCGACTGCCATCTGAGCGGTCCGTTGCACCGCGGACTGAAAATCGACGTTGTACCCATGGATGAACAACAGCAGATCACGACGAGGCGACTGCCCCACACGCTCCGCCATACGCTTGCCAAAATCGGCCTGGCCAAGCTCGACCGCCGAAGTCAAAACCATGTGCTCGCTTTGGTCTTCGCGAAACTCGAAACGCAACAAGCTTGGCCGTTCGACCTGTCCACGTTGATGTGAATTCGGGACCGTCACTTCACAAATCCCGCGCGTCAAAACTCCGCGATCGGCGTTGTACGTGACGCCGTGCTTTTCAATATTCGTTTGGCCCATCGTGACGACCGCTGTGGCAAAACAGCCGGCGGCAATTCCGATCAAGGCCGACCCCATCGCCAATTTCGATCGACCACGAAACCAGTTGAACAGTGCGAATCCGAAGGTCATCAACGCAACCAAACAGATCGACATGAACAGCCGCTTCTGACCAGTCACTTCATAGGCCGAAAGTGGCAGAGTCGATCGCGATCGATCCGTGGCATAAAAAACTTCGATCGTCGCGTACCCACCCTCATCGTTCCGAGTCGATCCAGCCGGCAAACTGGACATGGGTTCGTCGAAGCCGTCCGGAGCGCTGGGCATCGGTGCTGGCGCGGACGCGGAGGACGGTGGTGCCTGCATCGCCAACGCTTCGACTCTGGGCTGCTCGATTGCATGCTGCAGGACAGGCTGCGAACCGGGTGATTTCGGAGCCGTTGATTTCGGAGCCGTTGATTTCGGAGCCGCTGATTTCGGAGCCGCTGATCGTGCGGACAATGATTCGAACCGCGACGATCCTGTGATCATCGGTGGCGGCGACATTTCGGTCGCCGTCGCGTCGCGGATAACCGGCGGATTGTCCAGCTGGAAGACCGGCGGCCGTTCTTGAATTTTAACGGCTTGGCCAGATCCGGCTTGGCCCGATCCACCCGATTCGGTCGCCGCCATGTGGTCTGCCGACATGTGATCTGCGGGGCCGGTTTCCGGGATGGTTTGCGAACTCGGCGGCCGCTGCTGGGCTGATTCTTCTGCGTTGCTGCACCCCACCAAGACGCTAATCCAGACGACGGCCAGCGGCAGCCACCACGCTGCGGTCGCCTTCGCTGGGGGCCTAGCATTTGGTGATTCGTAGGAAAACATCATTCCAGCTACCTGTCGGTGGACTTGCAAAAGACGGCCGCTCGCGACGATTGAGCAGCATTTTGATACCACAAAAGCCGCTGAAAAGTCGACGTCAATCTGATCCGCGCCAACCGCCGACGTCGTTTTGCCGACCACCCATCCTGACGCCCCTGCAAACCGAGCGTCCGGCCTGTCAAACTCGCGACGCCGGTGACCTAGCAAACGTCGATCGATAGAGGCCTGCCAGCAAGGTGGGCGATCTGCGCGGCTGGCGCAATCGTTACAACCGCCTCCAAAAACCTGCAAGAAACTGTCAAACAATCCGGATTGCTGAAACTTTCCGACCTAAGCAAGATTTGCCGGGTATGTTTCAGTTGCTGGCCACATCGGGGGATCGAGGGCCACGCATCCTTGTCTTTTCCTCATCGCTTCGACGCAATTCAATCGATGAATTTGCGGAGTAACGCCAAAATGAATCATGCCCCCGCTACCGATTCGCAACAGTCCGAAGGTTTCTTCCGATGCCCCATCGCGTCGGATCACCGTCAGGCCACTATCCATGTTGGACGAAAGAAAACGAAAGCTGAAGTCCAAGAGACTTCGATCGACGGTTTCACGGTTCTAGTCGCACCGAACTACGCCGCGATGCTGAAGATCAGCCAGCGTTGGGTCCTGCATTACGAGGGTGCAAAGATTGAAGTCCACCCTCAATGGATGTTCAATTCACCCGACGGACATGTCCAACTTGGACTGCGTCGTCTGCGAGACCTGACCCCACCGCCGAAACGAAAGAAATCGATTCTTTCCCGCTACGGTGGCCGCCAATACGACGACCCCAGCTACTCAGCCGCTGCCTTTGGCGGATTCGTGCTATTCCTGTTCACCCTGATGGCTTTGCCTGGTCTCGGTGACCGGTTGGGAACGTCCACTCGCATCCAAACCGCGTTCCAGTGGATTTTGGCGGAATTGAATCAAACGTTGAATCAATTCCTGTAACCGCCCGGTTGCCCCAAACGGCACACCAAGGCATCGCCGCTGCACCGAGTCGCCGGTTCAGGTCACGAGCAATCTTTGACCTGATCCCGCTGGACCGCGGATTCGATGATCTGCAAGGTTCTGTCCAAGACTTCATCCGGACTCATTCCGTCGGTGTCCAGCGTGACGGCATCGTCAGCCGGTCGCAGCGCACCCACTGGGCGACAACGGTCCTCGGCATCCCGTCGATCCTGGGCTGCGATCACATCCTCGATCGCCATGTGTCGTCCTGCATCGGCCAATTGTTGGTGGCGACGCAGCGCGCGTTCGTGCGGTGACGCGGTCAGAAAGATTTTGCAATCGGCGTCCGGAAACACATCGGTTCCCTGATCGCGTCCTTCGGTCACGATGCTTCGGCCGGCGGCGATGCGGCGTTGTTGCAGCGTCAATTGCCGACGAACGTCCGGCAGATCAGCCAAGTAGCGGATCGCCCCGGTGACTGTCGGAGTGCGAATTTCTTCGGTGACGTCGACCCCGTTCAACGAGATCCGACACCCCTTCCACTTCAAATCCGCGGTACCGGCGAAAGCAACCAGTGCGTCGACGTCCGAAAATTCGATTTGAGCTCGGATCGCCCCCAGCGTGACGGCACGGTACATCGCCCCGGTGTCCAGGAACTCGAAACCCAATCGGTCAGCGACCTGGCGAGCAATGCTGCTTTTCCCAGCCCCGGCGGGACCATCGATTGTCACGATCACTTATTCTGCTCCGCGGTTTCCTGACTGATCACCATGCGGTCAACACGCTGCGTTAGTGCAGCCAGGGCTAATTGGACTTTATCGGTTTCCTGGCCCGGATCATGCTTGAAGCCCGCTGATCCATCAAGGTGCCCACTCGCCGTTGGCCCCTCCAAGGTCGCCTGGCTGTCGCGATTGCCGGGGCGTCCAAAGCGAAGTCGATAGAACGCATCGGTCAAAATGGATAGCGGTTCATCGTCCGATGGTGCATCGGATTCCCGAAATCGCTCGGTCGCATCGACCGCCAATTCGTTAGGTGTCTGGGCACTTTTTCGATAGATACCGATGCGTTCCAGTTGATCCAAAGTCTGACGATAAAAATCGATGGACGGGCGGGCAACGGGATTGGATTCCAATTGTCCCATCCGTCGTCGCACCCAAGCCGGTGTCGGCAACCGGAACAAGATGACCGCCAACAGTGCCAACCCAAATCCCAACACCGCCGCCGGCCAAGAAAACAGATTGCCACTTGCCAGCGATCCGCCGCCCAATTCACCGGCCCGAACTCGCCCCACCACGGTGCTTAATCGTTCCACAAACTGGGCGTACGATCGGTGCAATGGATTGACCGCTGGACTGCCCAGGAATGCCTGTTCTTGTCGGCTGCCGTCCATGTCCACCACGTAGTCGTCCCACATGCTTTGCGCCATGTCGAACACCTGCCCGACACCGCCCGCTTCCGTGCGAGTACGTCCGGTTCCGGGAGTCGGATCCAAACGGAGCCAGTATTTTTCCGACTCGGGCTGCCCGTAGACCGTTCGATTGTCATCCAGTTGGTCACGATCGATCAGCGCCTCGACCCACGCGTGAGCATGCAGTTGTCGGGCAACGTAGTGAGATCCGATTTCGTTGTATTCATCGGTGTGATAGCCAACGACGACGCGAGCGGGAATGTTCTGACTTCGCAACATCATCACCAAAGCCGACGAAAAATACTGGCAATGCCCGCGTTTATCGATCAACAAAAATTGCTCGATTGGATCCATCCCCGGATACGTTTCAGCATCCAGATTTAGCGTGTACTGAAACTCGCCGCTGGACGCGAAATATCGTTCCATGTTCCGCGCGGCCCGGTAGTCTGTGACGGGGTTGCCGTCGACCGACCTCGCCAGCCGCGTGGCTAATGATTCTGCGGTCGGTATCGATTCGCGATCGAATTGCAACAGATCGCTGATGTACCCTTCGATCCTCTGTTGCTCGTTGACTTGGGCACGGCGACGCTCGGCCTGATCCAGCGCGTCACGCCGGTCGCCCAACTGCCGGCCCTGCCTATTCCTATTCAAATTCGATGACTGGGTCGTCCCGGATGACGGGGTCGTCTCTGAAGCCCCCGCAGTTCGGCCAGCCAATGGAACATCAGCCACCTGATAGGCCGTTAGATCGCTCTGGTTGCCACGGTTGAACGCGTGAGTGCCAAAATTGTAGGTCATGCGAGGAAACGACATGCCATTGCCATCGCTGCGTTGGAGCGTCCAACGATCCCAACAGTGATCGATATCGGAATCCTTTTTGGCATGGAAATAGGGAGCAACCGCAAACAAGGCACTGCTGCGCGACGACTCGCAAACCACCGAGACATTGACGGCATCAAAGAAGTTTTCGTCGGTGCTGCGCCGCGTGATGAACTCCCGCGGCAATCGATTGGATGTCAAAACGGCCGCAATGCCCAGCTCGCTCCAAGTTGCTGATGTTTTCCGGCCACTAAACTGAGGCGTGTATCGCTCCATCACCCGACCACGAAGGTAGAAACCATCGTTGACCTTGTACGGAGTCCCCGTGGCACGGTCGGTCAGCTTCACCCGCATCGCGATGGCCGAACTTTGCATCATCTGGCCGATCTGTTCTAGCCTTAGCTTGTCACTAAAGCCGACCAGGGCGTTGCCTCGGCTGATACCTCTGGCCGCTTGGGTTGTTCGCGGCAACGCATAGAAAAAGATGGCCCCCACGATCAACACCGATGGTGCGACGGCGAACATGGCGATTCGCGGCAACCGCGTCGCAGTACGGAACAAGCCAGCCACCGAATCGGGCGCCGAAACCTGGATATTGGGTCGTGTCTTGCTACGGCGGCTAGGCCCCACCCCGTCATCATCGTCGTCGTCCAGCCCTGTATCGGCCAACAACCCGTCCGAGGCTGACACGGCCGATAACGAACTCAGCGCCCAAGCGGCGACGATGCCGATTGGAATCAGCAACAAACCAAAGTTGATCGCGTTGTTAAACACGGCAGCGACGACTAGTTCCAACATGCAGAACACGCCCAACTGTTCCAAGATCCGGCGCGTCTTCCGCTGCAGCATCAGGATCCCCTGCACAAACACCAACAGTTGAGCAACAGCCTCCATCTGATGATTGCCCGCGGCGTCGAAGTCCGCAAAATCGCTGACACAGTACAGTGCCGCTAAACCCATCGCGGCATAGGCAGCGATCGGCGGCAACGCGAACAGTTCCAGCCAATCGACAAACACATAACCAAACACGGCTAGAAAAACAGCGATCGCGGTGACCGATTCCATCGATGTGCCGGACGTCAGCACCAATCCGCCCAAACACGAAAGGACTGCGAAATAGAATTTTAAACGGGCCCCAATTCGGCGTGAATCTTGATCCGTCTTTGCGGTCTGATCGCTCATGCCGATACCTCCGAACCCGATTTCGATGGGGTGGACGGGGCCCGACCAAAACCTGGTTTCCCTGTCCCGGTTTCGGTTCGATCTTCATCCGCCACCTTGCTGTAGTTGGCGTCTCGGGCGACCCAGCGGTCCAGTTCACGATTGCTAACATCCAACCACCGGAACGAACCGCGCCGGGTCCACGGCGCGATCGCCTCGGCCAACTTCGGATCCGAACGCTTGGCTTCCGCCATCGATCGTGGGCTGATGACGATCAAATCCTGTGTATTGCCGACGATCCGCAACGTGCGGCGGGCAGCCTCGTGAACGCTGGGCAGGGCGCTGGGGACAACGTCCGCCAACAATTCAAGCATTCGTCGCTTGCCGACGACCGATCCCGATCCGATGATCGCTTCGGATTCATCGGCGGCGATGGCCAAGACCACTCGATTCGACGGCGAATTGATCAGGTGCACCATGATCGTGGCCGCCAAACTGATCGCCATTTCAACATCCGCAGACGGATCAGGATCCAGTGGATCGTGTTCCTTGGATCGCGGATCTTTGCTGAGCCAACCGGTGGATCCAGCGGTCGTCGGGGCGTCCTGAAAAGCATCCACCAAAATACAGACATCGAACCGACGTTGCTGTTCGAATTGGCGAACGATGGGCTCGCCGATCCGCGCGGTGGTCCGCCAATGGATCCACTTGGGGCTATCGCCGGTCTGCCATTCTCGCAGCCCAAAAAAATCACCCTCGCTTGGCCCGCTGCGTTGTCCCGTCGTTGCCATCCCGCCCGAACGGCTGATCAAACGCGCCCGCCAATCCCCCCGCAGCGTCAACAGTTCGGGAAACACATGCAACGGTTCAAAGTCATCATTGATTTCTAACGATCGAAACAACGAAAACGGAAACGTCGTCATCAGCTGGATCGGCCCAAATCGGTAGCGTCCACGTCGACGAACCACACAATCACAGTAGGGTTGAACCGTTTGATTCGGCGAAATCACGCCCGCCGCGCACACCGCAGCAGCTTGATCGACCTTATCGACCGATTCGATTCGATCTTCGACTCGCATCATCCAAACCGGCATCCACCGGCTGTGATTGCGAAGCAGGTATCGAATCCGAAACGACTTCCCGGCGAACGCTTCGGTCGGCAGACGCCGCGTCACGGACACCGATTCCACCGACCGCTTGGACCATCGCCACTGCATGATCAATGCACCGACCAACAATCCAGCCAGCACGAGCAACAGATTGAACCCGCGCAGTGCGCCACCCAAAACGGCGAACGAACTGACAAACAGAAAATGGAATCCCAACCGGGTCAGACGGTGCTTTCGTCTTGGTTCAGATCGGCGAGTCGATTTCACGTGACAGACATCCCCGAAGAAGACAAAAGTGCGACACTGGCCAGCGTTTCCATCCTAACACCCACGCCAACGTCCCGTATGCCACGCAGCCGGCGGCTTGTTGATCTTTGGTCCGCTAAACCGGGACGGGCACCTGTTGCAACAGATCCGCCAATTGGGTCTCGACCGCCTCGCGACTGGCGCCTTGGAAAATCCCCTCTGGCAACACGCGGTGCGATAGCGACGGAACCGCCAAAGCCTTGATGTCGTCCGGGGTCACAAAGTCCCGGTTCTCCGTCAGCGCCCGCGCCTGGCATCCGCGATAGAAACTGAGTGCTCCACGAGTGCTGACGCCCACTTGAAATCCATCATGGTTCCGAGTCGCTTCGACGATGTCTAGCAAATAGTCCACCAGTGTTTCGTCAAAGCGAATCTCGCGCACCAAACGCTGGGCAGTCATGATTCCCTCGACACCGATCACGGCGTCCAAAGAATCGACCGGTTCGCCCATCCGGTGAGTCAACATCACCTGTTGTTCAGTTTCGCGGCTGGGGTATCCAATCGAAGTACGCAGCAGGAATCGATCCAGCTGACTTTCCGGCAACGCGTAGGTTCCCTCGAACTCGAACGGGTTCTGAGTCGCCACGACGATGAACGGCTTGGGCAGCGGGTGCGTTTTTCCGTCGATCGAAACCTGGCCTTCGCTCATCGCTTCCAACAACGCCGACTGCGTCCGCGGCGGAGCCCGGTTGATTTCGTCCGCCAAAATGACGTTGGCAAAAATCGGGCCCGGGCTAAATTCGAACTCACGCGTATCGGATCGATAGATCATGCTGCCGGTAATGTCGCTGGGCAGCAGGTCGGGCGTGAACTGCAAACGCGAAAAACTGCCATGGATGCTCTGCGCAAGCGCCTTCGCTGCCAAGGTCTTGCCGACCCCCGGAACGTCTTCCAACAGAACATGTTCGCCCGCCAACAGGGCAACCGTCAACATCTGCACCACGTCGGGCTTTCCCAGTACCACGCGTTCAATGTTCTGACGCAGTGAACGTGAGGTCTCGTACGCTTCCTGCGACATCGGCATGAATTTCTCGTGCATGTGAAAAGTGTCTTCGATCAGCGGCGCCGCGCTCGATCTGCGATTCCATCGGGCCGCCGGGCGACAAGATATCATATCCAGCAAATCACCCAGATTCTATCGGGGACGATTGGTACCGCGATGGACCGCCGCTGGTGATTTCGCATGGGCTGACCTATTCTGCTGGGCGGCAGCCACCGGCGTCCACCGCACGCCTGGCAGTCCCTCCCGTATTCATTTATCGCCACACGAATTGATCGATGTCTGACCAAGCTGAACTGGACCTGTCCAAATACGAATGGAACCTGATCGTTCGCAATATGCGAGTCGACGATCATGCTGCACTGGTGGAAATGCAGGCGAAGTGCTTTCCCGGTATGGAACTGTGGACCGAAGATCAGATCAAAAGCCAGATCAAGAATTTCCCAGAAGGCCAGATCTGTATCGAATGCGACGGGAAACTTGTCGCGTCCTCCAGCAGCCTGTTGCTGGATTACGACGACGACCTGGAATGGCACGATTGGAAAAAAACCTCGGACAACGGATCCATCCGCAATCACAGGGATTCCGGCGACACGATGTACGGCATCGAAATCATGGTCGACCCGGCGTACCGTGGCAATCGACTGTCCCGCCGACTCTACGACGCGCGAAAGGAACTGTGTCGGCAACGCAACATCGCTCGCATGATCATCGGTGGTCGGATTCCCGGCTACCATCAACATGCCGACCAAATGAGCGCACGGGAATACATCGAGCGCGTCGTCGAAAAGTCGATTTTCGATCCTGTTTTGACCGCACAGATTGCCAATGGATTTTCGGTCCAAGGCCTGATCGAAGACTACCTTCCATCGGACCATCAAAGCTGTGGCTATGCGACATTTCTAGAGTGGAAAAACATCGACCTGAAACGCAAATCGACAGGCAGGCGTTTTCGTCGCAACGTCGACCTGGTGCGCATCGGCGCCGTTCAGTACCAGATGCGCAGCGTCACCGACTTTGACGACTTCGCCAAATACGCGCGATACTTTGTCGACGTGGCCGGGGACTACAAGTGCGACTTCTTGCTGTTCCCTGAACTGTTCACCACTCAGTTGCTTTCGTGTTTGCCACCGCAACGTCCCGGAAGCGCGGCGCGTGCGTTGTCCGAGTTCACGCCACAGTACTTGGAACTGTTCACCGAAATGGCGGTCGCGTTCAACACCAACATCATCGGTGGATCACATTTTGTTGTCGAAGACGAAACGCTTTACAACATTTCGTATCTGTTCCGACGCGACGGCAGCATCGAAAAACAATACAAGCTGCACATCACGCCCAGCGAAAAACGGTGGTGGGGTGTGTCGGGCGGCGACGCGGTCGAAGTCTTCGATACCGATTGTGGCAAGATCGCCATCCAGGTCTGCTACGACTGCGAATTCCCCGAACTTTCCCGGATCGCGGCAGCCAAGGGTGCCAACATCATCTTCGTCCCGTTCAACACGGACACTCGCGATGGTTATCTGCGTGTCCGCGCCTGCGCTCAGGCCCGCTGTATCGAAAATCATGTCTACACGGCGATCGCGGGATGTACCGGGAACCTGCCCGCCGTCGAAAACGCCGACATTCACTATGCCCAATCCGCGATTTTCACCCCGTCGGACGTCACCTTTGCCCGCGATGCCATCGGAGCCGAAGCGAATACGAATATTGAGATGGTGATCATTCACGATGTCGATCTAGAATTGCTTCGTCGACACCGCGTCCAGGGCAGCGTTCTGAACTGGAACGACCGTCGACTGGATTTGTACGGCGTTCGATACCACGCCGAAAACAGAGAACTGTGACATCCCACCCGGCCTAGCGACCGGCCATCCCCGTTGGCCCCATCGCTTCGGGACGGCATTCGCGGCGAAGTCTGTTGGCGCCGAAACGGGCAACCTTCCCATGGGTTCCCACTGTCCCTATCCCCCACCGTTCCTGTCCCCCACCGTTCCTGTCCCCCACCGTCCCTGACCACCCACCGTCCCTGACCACCCAACGTCCCTGACCACCCAACGTCCATTGCCACATCCAGGTGCTTGATTGAAACAATCGTTTCTCGTCGGCGTTATGGCCGCAATGTTGTTGTGGCATTCATTCGGGTGGGCCGATGTACCGGTAACGATGACGCTGGATCAAGCCGGCGGGGCCCATGTCGTACGGCCCGCTGCCAGTCCCTATCCGCGGCTGGCGGCCGAGTTCGAACCGACTCGGTTGCTGATGTTCGGCGTCGCTGACTGGCAACCCCACCACCGCGAAATCCTGATCGAAGTGGCCCACAAGACCGCCGGTCATGCCAATGTGATGGTGTTGTGCAACGACACCTGGCAGATCAAAGACACCACCGCTTGGTTGCTGGAATCGGGCAACGACTTTCCGCATGTGTATTTTTGTGAGATACCGCTAGACACGGTTTGGCTGCGCGACTTTGGCCCGATGTTTGCGCAGACCGCCACGGGTATCCAAGCACTGGACTTCTACTACGAGGGGACACGCCCCAAAGACGATGGACTGCCTCTGGTTTGGGCCCGCCGGACGGGGATCCAGTATGTCGAGGTCCCGTGGACGCTGCAGGGCGGTAACTTGATCAGCAACGGTCAAGGAATCGGGTTGACGACCAACCGGATCTTTGAAGACAACCACATCACCTTTCCCAGTCCGTTGCCGCAGATGAACGTCCAGTTCGAACGCCGCAAAATGGTCGTCGACCAATTCGTCAAGTTCTGTAACCTGAACCAACTGGCCGTGCTGGAACCGTTGCAGTCCGAATCGACCCAGCACGTCGACATGTTCGCCACGTTCCTGTCGGCAGCGGATGTCTTGGTGGCCCAACTGGACCGGCACGCCGACCCGATCAACGCAGCGATCTTGGACCGAAATGCGGCTCGATTGTCCAAACTGGTTGTCGGCCAGCAACCGATGCGAGTTCACCGGATCGACATTCCGGTTCGCGAAGGCACGTCGTGGAGCGCGTACACCAACATCGTAATCTCGGGCGACCTCGTGCTGATGCCGATCTTCAACAGTGACCCACCGAACATGATTCAGTCCGCAGTGGCGGCCTACCGACGCCTGCTGCCCAACCATACGGTGGAAACGATCGACATGACCAGCATGAAGCAGTTGCAGGGTGAACTGCACTGTCTGTCGCTGCACGTGCCTGCGATGGCACCAATGCCGGACCGGATCTATCCGTTCGCAAACTCGGTTCAGGCCTATTTCCCAGAACATTTGGCCCCGCCCGCGGTGGCCCCCGAAGCGGAATCGCAACCCGAGTTCTGATTCCGGTGGTCCCCAACACAGTTGCCAACAGATGCTAAACTTCGGTTCGCTCGATTTCGCGCATTCACTATTTCGCGCTTTTACTTCCACCGACACATAGGACGCCGATTTCGTGATGTTACGCCCGTACCTGATGCCCGCGATTTTGATTTTGCTGACTCCGGCCGTCTCATTTTCGGATGACGATCCGGCCCCGCAAAAATCGCTTTCGAAAGGAAAGACCGCCACGATGGATCTCGACACGCCGCTACTAAAACCATGGACAGGCCCCTATGACGGTGTGCCGCCATGGACGTCGGTTCGTACCGAAGAGTTCATTCCGGCATTCGATATCGCGATCGAGCGGGCTGATCAAGAAATCAACGCGATCGCCGATAACCCGCAACCGGCGACGTTCGAAAACACCATCCTGGCACTGGAGAATGCGGGCCAGGATCTACGTCGTCTGGAATCGATGTTCTTTGTTCATGCATCCAACCTGAACGTGGGACCGATTCCTGATATCGAAAAGAGCGTGGTGCCGAAATTGTCGGTTCACGAAGACAGTATCTACCAAAACCAAAAGCTGTTCGAACGAATCAGCGCAGTGCACGATAGCGACGCCATGAAGGACAAGACCTTCACCTTGGCCCAACAACGTCTGGTCGATGATTTGTTCAAGACGTTCATCCGCAAAGGTGCCCGGCTTAGCAATTCGGACAAGGCAAGACTGTCTCAGATCAACACGCGACTGGCTCGTTTGTTCACGGAATTCAGCCAGAATGTGCTGGAAGATGAAAAAGGGTACGTCACCTGGATTGACGACGAAGCGAAACTGACCGGTTTGCCCGACAGTGTCGTCGACGCAATGGCCTCGGCCGCCAAGGAACGATCCAATCTCAACGGCCAGTGGGCAGTCACCAACACTCGCTCGTCGATGGATCCCGTGTTGACCTACGCCGATGACCGCGGGCTTCGTGAAGTTGTTTGGCGCAACTATTACAACCGCGGCGACAATGGCGATGAACACGACAACAACGCGATCATTTCCGAGATCCTGAAACTGCGTGCGGCGCGAGCCAAATTGCTGGGCTACCCCACGCACGCCCATTGGCGAATGGAACCAACGATGGCCAAGGATCCGCAGGCGGCGATGGACCTGATGATGAAGGTTTGGCCCAAGGCGGTCGCGCGAGTCAAAGAAGAAGTCGCCGATATGCAGACGATCGCAGACGCCGAAACGACGGCCGGACAATCGATCAAGATCGAACCCTGGGACTATCGCTATTACGCCGAAAAAGTTCGCAAGGACAAGTACGACTTGGACCTGAACGAAGTCAAACCGTACATGCAGTTGGATAAACTTCGCGAAGCCATGATGTGGGCGGCCGGACGTTTGTACGGATTGCAGTTCAAGCAAGTTTCGGGGCTGCCCGTGTTCCATCCCGATGTCACGGTTTGGGAAGTCAGCAAAGCCGACGGTTCATTGGCAGGCCTGTGGTACCTAGATCCATTCGCCCGCGAAGGAAAACGTAGCGGTGCTTGGATGACCGACTACCGCGAACAGCAGAACGTGACGTCCGAGATCCGGCCGATCGTTTCTAACAATTCGAACTTTGTGAAATCCGGTGACGGCGCCACCCTGATCTCGTGGGACGACGCAGTCACGCTGTTCCACGAATTTGGACATGCCTTGCACAGCCTATTGTCGGACGTCAAATACCGATCCCAAGCCGGTACGAATGTTGCGCGTGACTATGTCGAATTCCCGTCACAGGTCAACGAACACTGGTTGGACACTCCCGAAGTGTTGAACCAGTTTGCAGTCCACTACAAAACCGGCGAACCATTGCCTCAAGAATTGATCGACAAAATCAAAAAGGCATCCACGTTCAACAAGGGATTCGACACGGTGGAGTATTTGGCCAGTGCCCTGATGGACATGAAACTGCACCTGGCCGGTGACGCCGACATCGATCCCGACAAGTTCGAACGGGAAACGTTGGCCCAGATGGGGATGCCATCCGAACTGCCGATGCGTCACCGAACGCCCCACTTTGCGCACATCTTCAGCAGCGACAGCTACTCGGCCGGTTACTACAGCTATCTGTGGGCCGACGCGTTGACCGCCGACGCGGCCGAACGATTTGTCGAAGCGGGCAGCTTCTATGACGAGGAAGTCGCCAAGAGCCTGTACCAGAATGTCATGAGCGTCGGAGATACGATCGATCCCGCCGAAGGATTTCGCCGCTTCCGCGGACGCGACGTCGACACCGGCGCACTGCTAAGAAAACGCGGTTTCCCCGTCGAGTAGCATCCGACCCGCAGCAGAGTAGTCGAGGATCAGCCAAGGCTACGAGCCCGTCCAAGAAAACGGGCCTCGTAGCCCCCGAGCCCCGTTCTTGAACTTGAACTTGAACTTGAACTTGAACTCGAACTCGAACTCGAACTCGAACTCGAACTCGAACTCGTCCCCCCCTCTTCAACCCCGCCCCGATCTGGACAATCCCTCCCGATCCAAATCGGTCCGACGCCGCCCCACGTCGTTCGCGGCCAGCCCAACGGCGATTGCTGCGCCCCAAGTCTTTCGAAACTGCCCCATTCTAACTTCGCTGCCATTCTAACTTCGCTGCCATGGTATCAATGAATCGTTTCGCTCCCGTCTTCTGCACCGCCATCGGCCTGGCCACGACGCTGTTCACGGGCCCCCTGGCAAACGGCCAAGCCAAGGGTACCGACGATGTCTCCATCCAGCGTGACGTTGTTTACGGAATGGGCGGCGATGTCGAACTGCACATGGACATCGCGACGCCGGCCGAGGCATCCCAACCGGTACCTTGCATCATCGTGATCCACGGTGGTGCTTGGCGTCAGGGCGACAAGTCGTCTCACATCACCCAGATTCGTCGCTTTGCCCAGCAGGGTTACGTATCGGCGACCGTTCAATACCGATTCTGTCCGCAGTTCCCCTTTCCGGCTCAGGTCGAAGACGTGAAGTGCGCCGTCCGCTACATCCGGGCCAACGCAGCAAAGTATGGCGTTGACCCGACGCAAATCGGTGCAGTCGGCTTCTCGGCTGGCGGCCATCTCGCGATGATGCTGGGGACCATGGATGCCGAGGACGCGATGGAGGGCGACGGCGGAAACCCGGACCAGTCCAGCAAGGTCCAGGCGGTGGTTTCGTTCTATGGACCAACACTTTTCACGGCCCATGATTTGAACCCGCGGACGGCTCCGCTGGTGCACGATTTCTTGGGCGGCACAGCGGACGAGCGGCCACAGGCCTTCCATGACGCATCCCCACGGAACTATGTCACCAAAGGCGATGCCCCTATGCTGCTGTTCCAAGGAACCGACGATCCGTTGGTACCCTATACCCAGGCCATGGTCATGGTCGAAGCGATGACGGACGCCGATGTGCCGGGCCGAGTCGAATTTTTGATCGACGCCGGGCACGGCTGGGGGGGCCCCGATTTGGACCGCACAATCGACGAAACCACTCAGTTTTTCGATCGCCATTTGCGTGGCCGCTGATATCGGTCCGGGCCCAACGCCCCCCGCTCGACCGTGGGGGGTTCACGAACCGATACAGTGTCAGGCCTTTGAAATGAGCTTCCCAATGCATTCTGTGGTACTAGAGGACGAGCGTAGATGAAATCGAGTTACGACGTTGTGGTGATCGGTGGCGGCCCAGGCGGTAGCTCGGCAGCTGCCACTGTCGCCGGCGCTGGATTGGACACCCTGTTGGTGGAACGCGAAGCGATGCCTCGGTTCCACATCGGCGAATCGCTGATGCCAGAGACCTATTGGCCACTGAAACGGCTTGGGCTAACCGACCGGATCCAGCAAGCCGGTTGGCAAGCCAAACAGAGCGTCCAGTTCGTTTCCGGTAACGGACGCGAATCTGAACCGTTCTTCTTTCGCGATCACGACACCCGGGAATGCAGCACCACCTGGCAAGTCGAACGCAGCGAATTCGACAAGATGCTGTTCGACCGAGCGGCCGAACTAGGCGCCGAATGCCACGATCAATCGCGTGTGCTAGACGTTCATTTCGATTCCGACGGGAAAGCAACCGGCGTTTCCGTTCGCGATCGCGATGGAAAACAACACGACATTTCATGCCGCGTGGTGGTGGACGGTTCGGGCCAACAATCTTTCATCGCCAACAAACTGGGGGTCAAGGAAGTCAATCCAAACCTCAAGAAGGCTGCGATCTGGACTTACTTCAGCGGCGCCGTCCGTGGCGAAGGCGACAACGATGGTGCCACCATCATCATGCACACCGAGAGTCGCAATTCCTGGTTTTGGTTCATTCCACTTTCGCGTGGGATCACCAGCATCGGTTGCGTTGCCGACAACGACTATCTGCTGAAAGGGCGGGGGAAACCCGAACAGGTCTATCAAGATGAATTGATGCAGTGCCCCGGCCTAACGCGGCGGCTCGAAAACGCCACCCAGCTAGGCGAAATTCGGACTGCGAAAGAATTTTCGTACTCGACCACCCAAAGTGCGGGCGACGGTTGGACCCTCGTGGGGGATGCCTTCGGGTTCATCGACCCGGTCTATTCCTCGGGAGTCTATTTTGCGTTGGAGATGGGGATCCGGGCCGGCGATGCGATCATCGAAGGGTTTCAAATCGACGATCTCAGCGGTCAGCAGCTAGGAAAATGGAACGAATCGTACGCCAAGGGCGCCAATTGGGTCCGCAAACTGGTGCAAGCGTTCTATACCAGCGAATTCAGCATCGGACGGTTCATGAAGGAACACCCCGAGCACCGTGGAAACGTGACTGACCTGCTGATCGGACGCGTCTTTCACGAGGACGCGGGCAATATGTTCGATGACCTAGACGCATCGATCGAAAGAGCCAAGATGACTGCGATGAACTCGTAAAAGCGTTTTGCCAGTCCGTCGATAGTCGCTAGGATTGATCACATCAACGTCTTGAAACTCGATGGAGGTCACGGTCGACGATGCTTCGGTCCTGCGTTTTTGCATTCCAGTATCTGGCGGCGTCCTTCGGATTGGCCTGGACGCGTGTTCTAGGCGTCTGTCTTGGCGGCATCGTCATGCTGCATGAATCCATTGCCGCTTCGCTACGAAACGGATTGCTGGTCACCGGATGGATCATCGCGGCTTCGCTGATCATCGTGCAGCCGAGCACTGCACAGGACAGCGACCGCCAAAGCGAAGTGCTGATCCGTCAATTGACGGCGCGAAACGAATCAGTTCGACAGCAGGCGTTGATGCGGTTCAGCGGGCAGCCCGAGATGGCTCGCAGTGCTCTGCCCACCTTGATCGATGCGGTCAAAATCCAGGCGGATAAAGTCGACGCCGACGGGACTGTCCCATTCAGCCTGGATCGATTGTTGCATTTGATTGGAACGATCCGCGAATCGGACGCCGAGGGTTTGCTGGTCGAAATGCTGGATCATCCAAGCTACGCGATCGCCATGATCGCAGCAGATTCGCTGGGGCAAAATCGCCGCCGAGACACGATCGAATTTTTAAAGAAACAGGTCGATCGCCCGATCTTCCAATCCAACTATGGGTTCCGGTTCAACTTGGTCCGTGCACTGGCGTTGATGCGGCATCCCGATGCGGTTGAATTCCTGACCAGTTTGGAAGCCAATCTGAAAGGGCAACTGCGTTTTGAGGTCGAAACGCTGTTGGCCGAGGTCACTGAAAAGCACTTTCTGGATGACCAAGACAGGTACCTGCGTTGGAAGGCGTCCCGTCAACCCAAAGTCGTCATCCAACGCGCCAGCTTTGGTTCCCAATCGACTTCGCGGATGAATTTTGGAAAGCCGCAGAAGTACTATGACATCGATATACACGCTAAACGCATGCTGTTTCTGATCGATCGATCGGGAAGCATGCAGGAGTATTCTGGTGGGATGACTCGATTGGAACGGGCCAAGATCGAACTGGCCAAAGCGGTCCAAGCCCTGCCAAGCGACAGCGAGTTCGGAATTATCTTCTTCGAAGAATCCGTGCGAAAATGGAAAGACCAGTTGCTTCCCGCCACGCAGCAGAACAAGGATGCGGCGATGAAGTTCGTTCATCGGTTGGGATATGGACAACGCACCAACACCTATGGCGCCCTGTACGATTCGCTGCAGTTCGACGACGAATTGGAAGTCGTGTTCCTGCTTTCCGACGGACGCCCCACGATGGGACGGATCACGCACCCGCAACAGATCGTTGCTGACATCATCGGCCGGAACCGTCTGCGAAATGTGAAGTTCAATACGATCGGGATCGCGATCGCTGGTGAAACCGAACAGTTTCTAAAAACGTTGGCGGAACAATCCAACGGTGAATTCCGAAACGCCGAATAGCGTGGGCCGATCCATCACTTCGCCCCCCCCCGAACCGGCGTGTCGGCGGTTTTCACATGGCCCTTTGGTTCAACCACTTGGTCAGTCGATCCAAAACGGCGGGGCGACTGCGTTCGTGAAATAGAGCATGCCTGGTTTCCGGCCACTTCACCAGCGTGGCCGATTCGCCCATACGGATCGCCAAGTGGTCGCACGCCGTCTTGTCGATCAACGTGTCGTCTTCACCGTACATCACCAGCGTCGCAGTCTTGCAATCGCGAGCATGGTCCAAAGCCCAGCGACCTTGCGACACCAATTGAGTGGCCAGATACATCGAGATCTCCGAATGCATTTCGGGGTCCGCCCGGATCGCGGCCGCTTCGGCTTCGTCCCCTGTCAACTCGCTAACATCGATTGGTCGCCGAAATCGCAGCCACGGAAACAGGTGCCCGGTAAGCCAGGCCGCCATGATGATGGGACGTGGCAACGACTGCGGCGGCTGGATCATGGGGGCGGCCAGCACCAACCCGGCAAGCGGCAAAGCGTCCGCATCAATCGCATCGGTGCCCGTCTGCCGCAGCGCAAAGTTCAATGCCAGATTGCCGCCCATGCTGTGTCCCATCAACACGATCGGCAATTGCGGATAGCGGGCCCGGGCCGATTCGACCGCGGTCGCGATATCCGCCAGCAAACCATCGAACGAATCCACGCGGCCCGGCTTGCCGGGGGAGCGACCGTGGCCGGGCAAATCAAACCCCAGAACAGCCCAACCACTTGCGCACACACCGCTCGCAAAATCACCCCATCGTGCGGCGTGATCCCCCAACCCGTGCACGAAAACCAGGACGCCGCGAACTTCTGAATCGGGATGCCAGAAATAGCCGCGCAGCCGTCTGTCACGGCCCGTTGGAATCTTTTCCGCAATCTTTTCCGGGATCAATCCAGTGCCATCCATGCTAGACGTCTGCGGGGGAACAGGTCCGATGTAGGTTGCGCCGTCGGCGATTACTTTTCCAACACCCAACGCCATCCACCGGCGACCATCGATTGCCACTGTTCGGTTTGAATGGTTTCGTTGTGATGCCCTAGCGTGGTCCCGAACAATCGCACCCCTTGGTATTCGTTGGTCCACACCACCGGTTCGTCATTGCCGGTTTCGTCGCTGTGCGCGGTGGCCAAAACGTTGGTGTTGGGCCACACGTTTTCGATGATGTACAGTTCGCCATTGGGTGTCGACCAACCATCACCCAGTGCTGCGGTGATCGGATCCGATTTGCCCTCGGCAGTCGGCACCACCTTCAAACTTCGCTTGACCTTTTCGTGCCGGCGGCTGGTCACGCCCAGCAACCCACGCCAAGAATTCGCGGTCGGCGCGGCGCGGTACGAGTGCATCGAGCAGTGGATCACCATTGCCGGAACGCCCGAACGAACATGGGCATCCACGATGCTTTGCACAAAGTCACCGTCTTCCACGGCGCCGTAACATTCGTTGTGAATCACGATGTCGAAACGCGAAATCCAGTCGTCCTCTTCGTAGATCGCTGCCTTCGTTTCGCGTTTGTCGTCATAGTCGCAAATGGTCCACTCGATATCGCCAATGCTTGCCGACAAACCTTCGCTGATCAGTTGCTTTTGGTTTTCGTAATCGTGACAGCAACCTCCGGTGACCATCAGAGCTCGAATCGGCTTGGCGGCCGTCTGCGCAGGTGACTTTTCGTCCTGGGCATCAACCAACCCGGTCGCGACCAACACGAGGGCGGCGGCAAATAAAGTGCGAATCGAAGCTGACATGAAGTGCGTCCCTATCGGATGAATGGTTCTCTGGACAGCCGTCAAAATAGGTCCTGGCGAAGCGTTTGACTATCCAACGAGCCGAATTCAGCCGTAAAAATGGCGTTTCGGCATGGAAGGTGCGTCATTGTGGTGGAAGTCTGAAGCACCTGCCACGTTGACGGCCCATGCCATGCTAATTCGCCTATTTGTCCTTTTCGTCCTGATTCCGCTGATCGAGCTGTATCTGCTGCTACAGCTCGCCGAAGCGACGTCCCTAGCGACCACCCTATTGATCGTGATCGTCACCGGCGTGTTCGGCAGTTTCTTGGCTCGCCGCGAAGGCGCGATGGCTTGGTTCCGTTTCCAATCGGCGATGGCCGAAGGGCGGATGCCCAGTCGCGAAATCCAGGACGGATTGATGATCGTGTTTGCGGCCGCACTGCTGCTGACCCCCGGCATCATCACCGACGCAGTGGGCTTCATGCTGCTATTGCCGGCCGGACGAAACGTGTTCCGCAAACTGTTCCTGTCACGGTTTTCGGCCAAGTTCCAAACCTCGTCGACCAGCGCCACCGGCCACCAAACCCAAAGCTACACGTGGTCAAGTGGTTCCCCAATCAGCGGATCCCCGCTCGACGGATCTCCGCTGAATGGATCTCCGCTGAATGGGCCGCAATCCGGAGAAAAGCTGCACCGAAACCCGCGCGGCTACACCATTGACGCCGAAGCGGTAGAACGGAAATCGCCTTAGCAACGAGCGATCAATCAGTGTCACGATTCAAGTCATCTCGCCTCCGCCGCGCAGCGGTTTGCGGGGGGGGAGAGTAGAGAGAGGCGGAAGAGAGAAACGAAACTTAGTGATCGCTCGTTGCTTAGCATCACGCGATCGCCTTGACGGTCATTTGCGTCAAGCTCCCGGGCGACAATGCGTCAACCGCGTCATTGCCGCGCGTCGGATTCATTGCCTGCGAATCGGAGCCACGGGATCGCGGATTACCATGCCGCGGCGGATCGTTCTACAATCAGGCCGCGACGGGTTCTAGGCGGTCAATCATTGCTTCGGTCGACACGACGAACGATCCTCTGCGACGACTCGTTCGCATCACGAAATCCGGCCGCCAAGCAGTCGACTTGTCAGTCCGTCCGAATCGTTCCGCGAACCCACTGCCGTCATGAATCCATTTCGCATCCTGCCCGTATTGCTGCTGGCACTTCCTTCGGTCCTCGTCGCCGCCGAACCGAAACCCAATGTCGTCGTGATCATCAGCGACGATCAGGGATGGGCGGATATTGGGTACAACAATCCGAACGTTTACACCCCCAACTTGGACGAACTGGCCAACACCGGTGCAAAGTTCATCCAACATTACGTGATGCCGCAGTGCACCCCGACTCGAGTTGCACTGATGACGGGGCGGTATCCAGGACGGTTTGGTGGGCCAGCGATGCAGGCCAGCAACGAAGCGGCATTCCCCATCGGCACGCCGACCATCGCCAGCATGTTCCAGCAAAGTGGCTATGAAACCTATCTATGCGGAAAATGGCATCTCGGCACCCAACCCGAACACGGACCGAACCATTTCGGATTCGACGAAACCTACGGATCGCTGGCTGGTGCGGTCGGCATGTACGACCATCGCTATCGGGAAGGTGAGTTCTACGAAACCTGGCATCGTAATGGCAAATTGATCGATGGATGGGAAAACGGCCAGCATGCCACTGACCTTGTTTCTGGCGAAGCGGTCCGCATCATCCAGCGTGATCGCACCGCAGACAAACCGTTCTTTTTGTATATCCCTTTTCATTCGGTCCACACACCGCTGGATGAACGAGGCACGTTTGTCCAACGCCCGACTCAGCTAGACCCCGATTCGCCCGATCGATGGTTGAACGAGGACCATATCGAATGGTTCAACGATCCCGACGGAAAGATCCAAAGTGAACCCGACGCCGAAAAACGACTCCTGCTTGCGGCAGCGTATCACTTGGACAACGCGATCGGCGATGTGGTCACTGCACTCGACCGCAGCGGACAGCGACGGAATACGCTGATCTTGTTTTCGTCCGATAACGGACCTCAGGGCAATTGGAAAGGCAACGCGTACCCCGACGACCTGCATCTGACCGATTTCAATCAGCCGCTGCCGATGCGTGGCAAAAAGCTAGATGTATGGGAAGGCGGTATCCATGTCCCCGCGTTCGCGAATTGGCCGGGGCGAATCGATGCGAAAGAGGTCTCGGATCCGATGCACATCGTCGACTGGTTTCCAACGCTTGCGAACTTGATCGGCTATCGACCAGCCCAGTCAACCGCTTGGGATGGTGTCGACATTTCCGGTGTCCTATTTGATGACCAATCGTTGCCGACTCGGTCTCTGTACTGGACATGGAACCACAGCACCAATCGCTGGGCCATTCGGCTGGCAGATTGGAAGATCGTCAAATACGGTCGGGGCGCCCCCAAAACGGAAGCCGATTGGCAACTGTTCCACCTGAAAGACGATCCCCGGGAAATGACCGACTTGGCTAGCAAGTTTCCAGAGAAGGTGACCGAACTGCACCTGCACTTCCGTCAACATCGAGCGAAAGATTCCAAACGGTAATCGCAATAGACGCACTTTGCCGTGTTCCCTGCGAACCCATTCGCGCGGGAGATCAGCAATCGCAGTAGCTTTCGACGATCCGCTTTAGAAACTGCTTCTGGTCCCCGCGCCAGTGTTCTTCCGAGAAAATTTCGACTTCGTTCCAGCCGTCAAACCCAGCGGCTTCGACCATGGCGCGAATGGACCGGATGTCGATGCAGCCTTCGCCCATCAGCGCGCGATCGTTCAGCATGTCTCGGGTCGGAACACGCCAATCACAGATGTGAAAGCCGAAGATGCGGTTCTGCGCCCCTATCAACTCGATCTCGATCGCCAGATCCGGGTCCCACCAAACGTGATAGACGTCCACTGCGACGCCTAGAACGGGATCGTCGATCGCTTCACAAATTTGACGAGCTTCCGTGATTCGGTTGATGCAACTCTTGTCGGCCGCGTACATCGGATGCAGCGGTTCGATGGCCAGCCGCACGTTCAGCGAGGAAGCTTGCGGAAGAATTTGTTCGATGCCTTCGCGCACCCAACCGCGTTGGGTTTCAAGAGCCACGCCTGGCGTCGCACCGACGACCAGCACCAACATTTCGGCGCCCAGTTCGGCAGCGGTTTCTAGCAACCGCAGGTTGTGATCGATTCGTCCATCTCGCTGGCGTTGGTCGCCCGCGCAAAAGAACCCGCCTCGCACCAATGCCGGAACTTTCAACCCGGCGTCGTCTACGATCTGCCGTGCGGTGGTTGGTTGGATCCCATCGATCGCTTCCACCCAAACGCTGATCCCACCGATTCCTTGCCGCGAATACTGATCTGCCGCTTCGGCAAATGACCAGGGTTTGGTCGTGATCGTATGCACGGCTAAACGACTGAGTTCGGGTGATGTCGTTTGGTGTGGGTTCGTTTCATTCATGACTCGATCGACACCCAACGCTGTTGCCGCCACGATGTCTCGCCCGCGTTGGCCAACGCGACGCCGTGGGCACCGCTGCGAAGCGACCATGGGAATTCACCATCACCGGCAACATGCCGCAGAAACAGTTCCCACTGGATCTTGAAGGCATTGTCGTAATTCGTCTGATCCGACAGTTGTTCCCAACCGCTGTAGAAATCGATTGGTTGTGGAATGTCGGGGTTCCAGGTTGGCCGCGGCGTCGATTCCATGTCCTGCACCAAACACTCACGAAGCCCGGCCACCGCCGACCCCTTGGTCCCATCAACCTGGATCGTCAGCAAGTCATCGCGTCGCACCCGAGTGGTCCATGAACTATTGAACTGGCAGGTCACGCCGCTCTTGGTCACAAAGATGGCGTACGCCGAATCGTCGGCGGTGCATGGATACGGCTTGCCCGATTCGTCAATCCGTTCGGGGATGTCGACCGCGGCATGCGCAAGCACTCGATCGATCGGACCGAACAGGTCACCGATCAGGTACTGCCAGTGACAGAACATGTCGATCATCATCCCGCCGCCGTCTTCGCTGCGATAGTTCCACGACGGACGCTGAGGCGGTTGATCGGGATCGTGGCCGGTAAAAACCCAGTAACCAAATTCGCCGCGTACGCTAAGAATGTCGCCAAAGAAACCTTGGTCGCGAAGCATTCGCAATTTCCGGACACCGGGCAACCATAGCTTGTCTTGGACAACGCCGTTTCGGATGCCAGCCGATTCACACGTTTCGGCTAGCGCGATTGCTTCGTCCGTATCGATCGCAATCGGTTTTTCGCAGTAGACCGCTTTGCCATGTTCAGCCGCCTTCCGCACCATCGACGCACGCATCTGTGTGCTCGACGAATCAAACACGATATCGACGCTGGCGTCGGAAATGACGCTGTCAACATCCGTCGACCAGTCGACATGATGGCCGATCTGTTCATTCGCAACCGATTCAGCCAAGTGTTTTAGCTTCGCAGCATCGCGTCCCAAAAGAATTGGTTTGATACCGATGGTCTCGCCACCACTTGTCGTCACGCCGCCCTGACGCATGATCGCCAGAATGGATCGGATGAAGTGTTGGTTGGTCCCCATCCTCCCGGTCACACCGTGCATCGCGACAGTCAGTGTTCTCATGCGATTCGCACTTTGTTCTGGAGTTCATGCCATGGTGGATCATGCGCCGCGATCCTCACGGACCATTGGACTCGAAATCAAAAGCAGCAGCAACGCAGCAAGCTTCGCCCAAAGCATTTGACCGTAGCATTCAATCGAGAACCCAACCGGACGATCCGAATGTAATGTCGACTCGTGGATGATCGGTTTGGCGGCGTTCGTTTTTCTGCCGCTGCCTGCGTCGGTGGCGACTACTTCGACCGCCCGCGATCCCAGACATTGTCGGGAATGCTCTCGCCGACTTCCGGTGCGGAGGGCCGTTTACCGTGCCGCTGTTCGTAGCTGATCGAATCCAGATACAACCGTTCCACCTTCGCTCGTGCCCAAGCCGTCTTCCGCAGAAACTTCAAACTGCTCTTCACGCTCGGGTCGAAATTGAAACAATGGACCTGGATGCGGTCCCCCAATTCCTCCCATCCATACTCGGCGACCAAGTAGTTCAGGATCGCCTCCAGCGTGATCCCGTGGAGCGGATTATTGGGTTGCGGTGCATTCATTCGATCAGTTTAGCGTGAAAGACCAACCCATGGAATTCGTCGACGACGCGATCTCGATCGACGGCATCCCCCCCAATCTCTCCTGGCGAAATGCTCAATCACTTAGGCTGGCAACGATGATGTCGACCTCTGCGTCCGCCAAACGTTGACGAGTCTGCATCAGCATCGTCCGCAAGTACTTTTTGCCCTCGAAACCACTGGGATGGCCGATATTGCCGAGCGGTCCTTCACTGTCCACCAACAGATCCTGATCGACATCGAAGATCGCGTGGAACGGGACGCCGTGCTGACCACCACGGGTCAGCCGATCGGCAACCGAAACTCCGTTCTTGTCCCGCACATTATCGATCTTTAGCATCACATAGTCTTTGGCCAGCAGATCTTGGTTGTCGTCTAACCAACGGGCCATCCGGAAACAGGGACCACAATAGCGTTGGCTGATGCGGGCCCAGACCTTTCGCCGCGACGTCTTGGCTTCATCGAACGCCTCGTCCCACTTCGTCTCCGCATCGACCTGGTCCGGCAAATGCCGATGGACGAAATCAGCGGCCTTTTCGGCTGCCCCGTCCTCGGCCACGTCCAATGCCAAACGCCCCAGTTCGTTGCCTCGCGAGTCGATTGCGAATGCCATCACACTGCCAGCATCGGGCAACGGAAAATCTTGTTCCTTCAGGAATACGATATCCGACGGCGGCAGGTCGTGCGGGCTGCCCTCCACGACCAGCTGCATGAACGAAGTTACATCTTGGTTGTTTCGATAGTTCATCAAGTTCTTGCCGATGAACTCAGTCGACGGTTTGTCACCAGCCGACGTGATCAGCATCATGCGAAATCCCATCAAGGAACAGTCTCGAAGTGTCGCTGCATACCGACGTCCCAATGGAGCTTTCGCCGAGCCACTTTTTTTGCCCAAGTGGCTGACGGCGAGCGGACGGGTCTCTCCGCGCTCTAGATACAGGTCGTCCAGATAACGCGTTGCAGCCGAGCCGTCGATCGCGTCCGTACGGAGACCAATCGTCACTTCGCTAGGCAGATTCGCGAGCGTATAGTTGCCGAATGAGTCGGTCATTGTCTCGATTTGCTTTACGTAGAAACGTGTGGAGAAGAAATTGCGTCTGGTGAAATCCACCTCGCCCACAATCTGGACGCTCGCCCAGACTTTGTGCCACGCCAGTGGCTGATCGGCGTCGCCCAACAACTGCCCGTGATAGTCGACCGTCGGCTGCAATCGCAACTCGATGGGTGAATCAAACTTTTCGATCACTTCCGCAACCGCAGCTTTGCCATCCCGCGTGCTGGCGAAGATTCCGATCTTGGTTGAACGAGTCTCGAAGGAAAACGCTCCGTCCTGATTGACGACGAACGCTTGCTCGTCGGCATTCTCTCCATCGATGGAACCGATCTTGATTTCAGCACCTTCCAAACTCGATCGAACAGCTTCGCTGAGCACCAGTTTGCCCGTCACGGTCCGTTTCTTGTCAACCTCGCGATGCAATCGGATGACCGTCGGATCGGTGCTTTCAGCAACTTCGACCTCGGTTGCCGTCCGCCACAAGGGCGTGCTGACTCGAGTTCGCAACACTCCGGGAAGTGTGAACGTCGTGGCGACACCCTCGGCATTCGTTGGCTCAAACCATTGGGGTCCCCCCACGCCACTGCGTTCTTCCCCGTCCTCCTGCCACGTATATCGATGCTCTCGTTGAAAGCCAATCGCCAAGTCCGCGTATGGCCTTTCGGTCTCGCCCGATCTTGCGATCACCTTCACCATTTGACCTCGCTTCACGACAAGCTTGGGCGCCGTCACTTGATCGCTCTCTGACTGATAAGGAATCAAGTGACTCAGTTCACCGACCCATTGGGAATCCAGCGTCCAAGCACAGTAGGTTGCATTGGGTAGCACATCCAAAGCGAACTCGCCCTTTGTGTCGGCGAACACGGTTAGCAAGTCCGAATGGTTTTCTTGTTCTCCCTGGAACGATCGCAGAGTCACAAAGAAACCTTTGTTTTCGGAAGATCCTTGCAACACCGTTCGGCCGATGATTCGTTTTCGAACGGTCCCTTTTCTCAACTTCCAAACGGCAACGCCACCGACCATCTCCACCTCGCCATCCCGCACCCAGTTGCTGGTTTGCAGTTCGGGATAGAAATGGTGCCGATCCCAATCGGGAAACCACTGATAGTGGACTTCGCCATTCTTATCGGTTGTCAACTGCGAGTTTTCGTTGGTTCCGATGTAGTTGTTGTAGGGCATCTTTGCCATCTGCAGCACGAAGGGGATGTCAGGCACGGGTGCCCCATCCTGATCCACCAACCGAAGTGTTTGATCGCGACATTGGCTCAGTTCCACATCATGCTGATCTGCGGATGGGTCACGCGTTGGTTTTCGATTAAAACTAAATCCGCCAACGCGATAGTCGTCGGTCCACACCGTCATCCGATACGGCTTTTGAGTGGAGAGAAGTCGAAAAACCGCGATCCCGTCGGCCCCCGTTCGCTCGTGTAGTTCGATCCCGAACCCTAGATCGACTTTGACAGCCGCAGCGGGAATCACCTGGCCTTGATGCGTGACTCTCACTTTCAATTCTCGCGTCGGACGCTGCAGCGTCATCTTGATGCCGTCAATCGCGGCCTGACGAATCTGATGCATGCGGACACGTTGATAACCGACCAGTGCGCCGTCCTTCGACGCAACTCGCAGCCACATCGAATGCCACCGTTGTTGGTTCACCGGGATCCACATCTCGAAGCAATTGCCATCGACGACGGCATTCAGCGACTGAGACGCCAGGACGGAGTTGATGCCACCTCCAAGAACCATGTCCTGTGCTGGCTGACCATCCGGAAGAAAGACCTCGCCTCGCAAACAAACCTGCAATTGATCCAACGTTCCCCGAATCCAATCCTTGGCAGGTGTTTCAGCATGCAAAACAGAGCCAGTGCCGGACAGATACACGCCAGCAACCACCACGATCGCAACCAACCTACGAATCAACATTTGCAATCTCCGCCAATCGTCAAGAAACGAGAACCCCGTCGATCCTAACGGACACACCAATCGCCATGTATGTTTTTCCCCAGCAGCGATGCCCAACAACCTCCATCCATGGATGCTGCGACATAGGACGAGGCATGTAGCATGTAGGCCGGATCAAGGAGCGAAGCGACGCCGATCCGGCAACCACACCACCACCCCACCGTTCGCAGTACCGCCTTCAGAGAGCGTCCAACCTAGCCGCGGAGCGGCGGCAGCTATTTGCCGTGGGGCAGGCCCCACGGTAACCGATGACTGTCGCAATCCTAATCTTCTCGGCCGGGCCGCCCTCCGGCGGCCCGGCCGAGAAAATCATTGGTCGATGTCAAATCCGGTGGCCGAGGCCACCGGCACAATGCTTTCGCCTCTCCGAGGCTGTTGTAAGTGAAACGCACGCTTCAGGCGGAATCGGCACCAAGCAACGCAGCAAAAGTAGGCCGGAACAAGGAGCGAAGCGACGCCGATCCGGCAATCACGCCACCACCCCACCGTTCGTAGCACCGCCTTCAGAGAGCGTCCAACCTAGCCGCGGAGCGGCGGCAGCTATTTGCCGTGGGGCAGGCCCCACAGTAACCGATGACTGTCGCAATCCTGATCTTCTCGGCCGGGCCGCGCTCCGGCGGCCCGGCCAAGAAAATCATTGGTCGATGTCAAATCCGGTGGCCGAGGCAACCGGCACAACGCTTTCGCCTCTCCGAGGCTGTTGTCAGCGAAACGCACGCTTCAGGCGGAACAGGCACCAAGCACCGCACCAAATGTAGGCCGGATCAAGGAGCGAAGCGACGCCGATCCGGCAACCACACCACCACCCCACCGTTCGTAGTACCGCCTTTAGAGAGCGTCCAACCTAGCCGCGGAGCGGCGGCAGCTATTTGCCGTGGGGCAGGCCCCACGGTAACCGATGACTGTCGCAATCCTGATCTTCTCGGCCGGGCCGCCCTCCGGCGGCCCGGCCAAGAAAATCATTGGTCGATGGCAAATCCGGTGGCCGAGGCCACCGGCACAACGCTTTCGCCTCTCCGAGGCTGTCGTCAGCGAAACGCACTCTTCAGGCGGAACAGGCACCAAGCACCGTTCGCAGTACCGCCTTCAGAGAGCGTCCAACCTAGCCGCGGAGCGGCGGCAGCTATTTGCCGTGGGGCAGGCCCCACGGTAACCGATGACTGTCGCAATCCTGATCTTCTCGGCCGGGCCGCGCTCCGGCGGCCCGGACAAGAAAATCATTGGTCGATGTCAAATCCGGTGGCCGAGGCCACCGGCACAACGCTTTCGCCTCTCCGAGGCTGTCGTCAGCGAAACGCACTCTTCAGGCGGAACAGGCACCAAGCACCGCAGCAAAAGTAGGCCGGATCAAGGAGCGAAGCGACGCCGATCCGGCATCCACACCGCCACCCCTCCGTTCGTAGTACCGCCTTCAGGCGGAATCGGCACCAAGCACCGCACCAAAAGTAGGCCGGATCAAGGAGCGAAGCGACGCCGATCCGGCAACCACACCACCAACCCACCGTTCGCAGTACCGCCTTTAGGCGGAATCGAGACCAAGCACGTTCTTGATCCATGATAATCGCTGCGGCACCACCAACGTCAGTGTCAGCGAGTCATCGCGACCCCAGAGTCGGCTGCTATGTTCACACAACCAGGACCAACAGACAGATCGTCATCAATCATCTTCTCGTGCTTTGCTGAGTGCAGAGGCCACTAAGCCAGCGGGCACCGATACGATTCCGAGGCCCACCAGCAACACAAAGAATGTGAAGCACCGCCCACCGACGGTCACCGGATAGATGTCCCCATAACCAACCGTGGTCAGAGTCGCCACAGCCCACCACATCGAATGAAAGACGCTTTGGAACGCCTCCGGCTGAGCGTCCCTCTCGAAGTAATAGATGCCAACCGACGACAAATACAGAAGGATGAGCGCCACGGCGCCAAACAAGATGAGTTCTTCACGGGCGATCACCATGGCTCGATGAAACCGCTGGACAGCTTTGTTGTATCGTGCGAGCTTGAGGATCCGGAACAGCCGAAGAAGTCTGAAAGCGCGAACGGATCGCAAGTCGATGCCGAGGCTTAGGTAGAACGGCAAGACTGCTAACAGGTCGATCACTCCGAAGAAGCTGGTGACGAACTGAACCCGATCGTCCGCTACAGCGAACCTCAGGATGTACTCGACCGTAAAGATAGCGACGCAAATCAGCTCAATCGCCGCCAGCACCGACTGAGTCTTCGGTTCAAGGTTCGGAAGCGTTTCAACACTGAACGCAACGATCGAGACTACGATCATCGCTTGAATTGACAAGTCGAATGCACGACCTGCCAATGTGTCCGCCCCTTCGACGATTTGCTTCATCTTCATGCCGAACAACCTAAGTCATCGATCCCAAGTAACCAAGAGCACTCAATTCGCAACGTCCCGGATCCAAGAATTGTTTCGCCCATTGTAAACTCAAACAGCAATCCCGATCGCTGTGGTTGCGTTCATTTTGCGGCTCGACAACTGGATCGGCCAGCTCTTCAGGAAGCATGCCTTACGACAAGCGAATCGGCCTCGTCCAATGTAAAGGGGAATTGCTTCCCCAAGGCCGATCCGACAGTCGCGGTTACGAGAAGCATCGCGTCTAGAACGCCTGAGGCGATCCGCACGAGAAAGAACAGAGGAATCGATTCGCTTGGCCGCTAAGTATGTTCGCAAAGAACGCCTTGGCCGAGTTGCGTTTTAGATAACGGCACATTGGACTGGTGGAAGCGACGGCATGGAACGGTCCTTGGGGGCGGAGCCTTCATTTCGTTGCGATGCCGCGATACATGTAGCCGTGCGTGCGAGGCGTCTGCGGCATGTAGAAGTTGTCGATCTCTACGGTGGTGAAGGATTGATTCGCCAGCAATGCAGCAAGGTCCAGATCAAGCCGACAACCATCGCCGATCATTCCCTGAAGCCAGTTCCACCGCACTTGCCGCCTCTGGACCGCAGGGTCGGGACAGACTCCGTGCTCAAAGAACTGGAATCGGCCGCCGGGCGTCAGCACTCTGAAAAGTTCGCCCAGAGCCTGATCGACGTTGACGATGCTGCACATTGTGATGGTGCTGACCACACAGTCAAACGTCTCGTCATCGAACGGAAGTTCTTCGCTGGACAGCATTCGTCGATCGACTTCGATTTCGGACGCAGCAATCCGCTTGGCCAGTTTGCGATTCATGCCCGGATTCGGATCGACGGTGGTAATCCTGCGAACGTGATCAGGGTAGTGCGGAAGATTCAGTCCTGTGCCAACACCGATCTCCAGTATCTCGCCGCTCACATCCGCCAATTGTCGCTTTCGATGCTCGTCCCAATACGGCTTGTCAATCACACAATCGTAGAAGGCAGGAAAGACGACTCTTGAATAAAATCCCATGATGGATCACCACGACTCGTGAAGGATGCTCGTTGAGGATTGCTTTGAATTTAAAAAAGGATTCGGTGGCGACCGTCCGTCGTGCCTGGCAGCCAATCTTGACGGCGAACCAGCACGCCAGCGTCACTGGCGGACGCCGTCGTTTGCACAGCCGACATTTTAACAATGAGCGATCAATCAGTGTCGCGATTCAATTCATCTCCCCCCCGCCGCGCCGCGGATTGCGGGGGAGAGAGTTAGAGAGCGGGGGAAGAATTCCAATGGGCTGCTCGAAGCGGAAAGAGTGAATCGTGAAATGTCGGCACGGAAGAATATGGACGCAGTCGGACTGGAGCCGAAAGAAGGGAACACTCATCTTCGCGAACCACACACTCATCATTCACGTGCATCAGGTATCCGCTTTTGATGAGCGTCGATCCGTGGTGATGAGCGTTCGCCTTGCCCCACTTCCTCGAAACTCTGTTCACTTCATGCGCTATGTAAATGCTGCGACAGGCGAGGCGAAGACAGATGAAGTTGGGAGATTGAATTTTCGAAAGGCAACCAATTGGCGAACGAGGCGTCTGGCGGCAAGTCCAGCTTATGCCAGCGGCGACAGCTGCCGATTGCGTCACCGGAGGGCGGGCGTCTTTCCGCTACATATTGAAATGCCGACGTTGCGATCGAACCAAATGCAGCGGTTCGCCGATTTCGTGCGCCGCGACGCGTGAGCGGCCGGGAATCCCCCCCTCCTATGCCCGTGGCCTGACGACCAGCGGCTCACCATCGCCGCTAAAAGTTCGATTCAATCGACACCCTTGCAGCGGTTCGCTACCCAGCGACCTTCGCCTAACAAATTTCCCGACATCGAGGAATTCCGGCCGGCCATAAAAAACCCCGTGAATCACGGGGTTTATCGGATGCGGCCGAGAGGAGCGGAACCTCCACGGGATGAACTCCCACTAGGCCCTCAACCGCCTCCACCAACGACGCGAACGCGGCTTACAACAAGACGCAGCGCGACGACCGCGACTGGTTGCACCAATGGTTGCACCCGAGAATCGCTGCGGGCGAAAACGAAGGTATTTCGCTGGTGGCGGATGCCTTGGCAGACGCCCTGAACCTGACCGAAATCGATCGATTGATTGACGCTTTGCTCACGCGTTCCAGAGAATCGTGGGCGAAACTCGCATCCAAACACAACACGGACGGTCAGTAGTTTCGACGCCGTATTTCGAGGCAGCTTCGCGGCACTGCGTACTGGCCTTCTTATCGCGGCTGCACCAGCGGCGTTACCATGGGGTCGGCCTCGCGAAAACGACACGACTGCGTCTTGCACCTGGGCGCCCTGGCAACGCCCGACCATCATCAGACTCTCAACACCGACGAGTGGATCCCGTATGTCCGAACGACTTTTCCCCGCGATGGAATTTCGTGAGTAAGAGGAAATCCGCACCGCCGGTCGATCTGCCTGAGGTGATCGAACTCTTCGAAGCGATTGCGTCGCGGCTTGCCGATGCCAATGGCTTCGGCGGAGTGATGGTACGCTCGGTGGGAATCAAGTACGCCAACGAGAACGACTTCTTCTCGGGCGCCGGAGCAGCGAGATCGGGTGGTCGGTGGAATCGAGTTGGGCTGCCCGCGATCTATGCTTCACTGGACGTGATCACAGCGACTCACGAGGCCTACCAGAACTTCGTCGCGTTCGGGTTTCCGATGACGGCGATCCAGCCTCGCGTGACCGCCGGTGCCAAGGTGTCGCTCGGCAAGGTTCTGGATTTGACCGACGGCGAAGTGCTCGGCGCGATTGGCTTTTCACTCGCTGACCTGGCGGGCGAAGACTGGCAGGCGATCCAATCCGGCGGAGAAGAATCATGGACCCAGGCGATTGGACGCGGATGCTGCATCGCCGGGTTCGAGGGAATCATCGTTCCGTCGGCCCAGCACCCGGGCGGTAAGAACATCGTGATCTTCCCGGAAAAACTGGCAAATAGCAGCGAAATCCGCGTGTTAGGCGCAGACCAATTGCCCCGCTAGACGTGGCCACCGGTTAAACGCGTCCACCGGCCTCGCATCCTGCACATTTGCAGGAAAGAATACTTGCTTTTGTGCTGGCATGTCGATACAGTTCATGAGGAGGACCTTCCGAAATGACAGCTAAAACCAAGCCGACTGCCAAATCCCGCTCGAAATCGCCCTTGAGAGCACGGGCGAAGAAGGTGTCCCCAGCGGGCGCGGGTCGTTCCGCGATTGTCTCCAAGCGAATCGTAGGACTCAAAGGCCAGGGCCTGATTCAGTTTGGACGCGAATCCAAGCTGGAACTGCGTGACCGATTGGCGATGCCGCGAACCATGTTCGGCCGGATCGTGAACGTGTCGGAGCGAACGATCGCCAAAGTCGAATCCAGTAGCGATAACGCCGACAAGCTGAAGCGCCCCTACAACGAGGTCTATCGTTTGTGGCAAGCACTCAGCGAAGTAGTCGATCCCGAATCGCTGGGCCTGTGGTTCCAGACCCCCAACGATGCACTCGATGGCCTGAAGCCACTGGAAGTGATCGAACGCGGCGAAATCGACCGACTGTGGAACATGGTCTTCCGGCTACGCAGCGGAATGCCTGGTTGATCAAGCAACCTAGCATGCGTCTTCGTTCCAATAGGATCCTGAGCCCGCATGAACAGCGACTCATGTGGCAGACACGGGAACCTGGTCAAAGGCTCGGCGGGTCGACCGAGTGTTGTGCAGCAACGGCATCCCCAACGCAGGCAATTTTGCATCGCACAACCGACTTCGTAGGACGTAAAGCAGGATGGCAATCAAAAACGTGATTGATCGGCCTTTAATCGCCAGCAAAGAGGGCGGGTTAAACCTTGCCCTGACCCTCGGCAGCAAAGAGAATAGGTTCCGTTGGGATGGGAACCGATGAGAACCACTCAGAAACCCCTATTCTCATCCGGTCCGTCCGGTGAGATACAAGTTATCCGACACACTATTTTTTCAACGGAAGCAACACGGAATGATTAGACACGGGGCAATTTGCGTACTCGCATTGATCGCTGTTGGGTCAACGGTAGTCGGTAAAGATCCGCCGACACTTGAAACCTGGAAGACAACAGATGGGCACGAATCAAAAGCGATGCTTCACAGCTTCGATAAGGACGCTGGCACAATCACGCTTCTCGTTCCCAAGACAATTCCGTTGGATCGGCTCGACGAATCATCACGAATCCTCGTTGAAAATTCGCAGAAGGGTGGTGATCCTCAGTTCACACTAAAGAATACGATGAGCGACCCCACCTATGCGGAGTGGCAGTCAGCAACAGACGAGGAGAAGATAGCGCTTACTGGTACGTGGGTGTTTGGCTTGATAAGAAATGGACTTGCCTCAAGGAAGCTTAGCGATGCTGTTCAGAACGCGAATGATCTTAATCCGCTGGCCTTGGAACTTTACGCGCAGATCGAAATCTCAGTGATGGGAGCGAAGGACAGCGACCCGTCGTTCGATCCGTCCAAAATGAAATTGAGTCAGATCGTTGCGATTACGACCAAAGCCGCAGGCTGGCTCGACGAGAAACGCGTTTCAAACTTTGGCAAAGACAATCCTCGGCCGGCTAACGATGCAAATGGCGTTCGCGTTGGCAATGTTCAATTCTCCGATCTAAAACTACAAGCCGTTGGCGACCGGTTTCGGCTCCTTGGCAAAGTTGCAAACGCAGGGCAGCGTGATGTTCAAATGGGTACATATCATTTAAACTTCCATGTCGCTGGCGAGCTGAGCGACGTTGAGTCGCTAATTGTTCTTGATCTTAAGGCCGGACAGCAACAGACCTTTAAGGCAGAATTGTTTAATGTTTCACAGCGGCCAGACTTGAGCACAATGACGATCACCCCAAAGGGTGTCGTCTCACTCGGCGAGTGAAACTTGAACGCGGCGAACCATGCCATGCACCGAAGTACGGCATCGGGGTTTTACGAATAGAAAATCAGACCGCCGTACTCGGTGATGGCGGTCGTTACCCGACAGGCAAAGCATGAACGGATTCACAATACGCGCCGCAACGCAAGACGACCTTGCAAGAATCCACGAATGGCTTACCGAGGAGCATGAGGCAAACGATGGTGCGTCATTTCTCTGCAACTTCGCGTTGATCGGATCTGGCCAGACTAACGGATCACTTTTTGCGTTGGTCCGCGATTCAGATAGTCTTCCAGTGGCGTTTTCTCTCGGTGATGGGAACGTTGATATTCTTGCAGTCCACCACCGGATGCGTCGTCAGGGCTTTGGGCGATATCTTGCAAAGCATGCGATTGACCACGCGTTGTCTCGTGATTTGATTGGACTTTACGTCGAGTGTGCACCGATTACGTCCAAGCCATTTTGGTTGTCTCTTGGATTTACACCTGTTCAATCGCCACGCCGTATTGACAACCTTAACTGGGTGGCGCTGCCACTGCCACATGACAACGAACTTCCGAATGCCCCTAAAAGTGACGTCGTGATATCTTGTTCGTCAAATTCGAAAGACTGGTCTGACCCATTCGAGACTCAGGGCGTGATCGAGGATGGTTTAATCCAACTTGCCCGCGATTTTTCGTTCTACAATGCTCACTACTACGATACCCTACTCAAGATCGTATTAGATGGCACTGAACTATACTGCGACAAAGCGAAATACTTGCGAGACAATGGTTTGGATTTCGATTCACCATGGATTCGTGTACGATCAGTAAGAATCGGGTAACCATGTTATGCAACGGAGGACGGGTGGTCCGTTTTCTCGTCTGCTTGCAAGTCGTTCGCCCGTCCCCGCTGAACACCACCGTTCCCCGACTGAAACCGATGCCGCCTTGGCTACAACGTCTTCCAATCCGTATGAGCCTCCAACTGTCGCCGAGGCTGAATCTGCGCTGCCGACACACCCAACAAGATGGCAAGGATTTAAAAGCGGTTTCCGCAATGGCACGCTTTGGTCACTGCTACTCGTGGTACCGACTGCTCCGGCGTTCTACGGCGAAATGACAATGGCTCGACGCATCCAGCCCAATCCAACGAACGGCACATCGAGTGTCATTCAACTATCGTCAGTGGAATCCGCGTATGCTTGGTTCGGTGCGATCGGGACGGCGTTGACTGGAATCACTTTGCCCTGGGCGATCACTGCTGGCTGCGTTGGACAGGCTCGATGTCGTCGGCAGAAAACCGTAAAATAGGCAGGAAACCATCGGTTGCAACAAAGCGGCGGTGGACGCTGTTCTGGCAATGGTTGAGACGTTCGCCGCCGCCCGCTGAACCGCACCGTTATCCGACTGACAAGTGATGGCGAACACCGCAACGCCAACCGATAGTGCCGGCCTCTTCTCGGCACCCCGTAAGTTCGACCTGTCCACAATGCTTGTCGTGACGACTGCATATGCCGCCGTTTTTGCGTTGCTGCGCGCGATCAACTTTCCCGCGATGGCAACACTCATCGTGGCCGCATTCTTTACATCGGTCGCATTGGGGCAAGCAATTCTCTTCGGGGCCAAACATCCTCGCAGGGCGTCGGCGTTAGTTGGTTCGGCCTTCTTTGTCATCGTGCTGATTGCCTATTCCCTGGTAGGTCCATACGGCCCGACGCCTGACGAACTGCCCTCAATGATCGTGCTTAACTCGGTCTTTGGCGCTTTCTGGGGATATCTTGGAGGGGTCATCGTTGGATTCGTATTCATGGTCGCACATGGGGTTCGCTTGGTATTTTCGCCAAATGAATCTCGTCCGGATCTTCCAGAAGAATGAACAATGGATTGCTTGTCATCTGACCCCGGTTTACCTTTGCTGGTCTCCGCTGTGACGCAATCGCTGCGGATAACAATGCCGTGGACACAAAGGACGGCATCATGTTTTTACCAATGGAAAATCGACTCGCCGTGCCCGGTGACGGCTGCCGTTAACCGACTGAACTTACACCTAGTCTCCGCGTGCCCCAAAATTGAACGACATCACAATCTTGATTGAGCCAGACCTGACCGCTCCTGAGTTCATCGACCTGCTTGTGCGGTCGACGCTAGCCGAGCGTCGACCGGTTCGGGACGTTGAACGGATTGCGAAGATGCTACGCAATGCCTCCAGTGTCGTTGCCGCTACTCGCCCCTCGCTGCTTGATGCGTGGCGATCTCATCGACTTGTTTTGAACGGGATAAGTTTTTGAACACTGAATCCCCACTAGAGCATTCCGATGACTCAAGATCGGCATCGTCAACGACGATTCAGCCACGAATCGTGTCAATTGACGCGCTGCGTGGTTTTGACATGTTGTGGATCATCGGTGGCAGCGCGATTGCGCGAGAGATCCTTGCTGGCAGCGATACCGATTCGTTTCGCGGACGTCTGGAGTCACAGTTTTATCACGTCGCGTGGGAAGGTTTCCGCCTCTACGACCTAGTCTTTCCATTGTTTTTGTTCCTGGCGGGCTGCGTGTTGCCGTATTCGCTAGCAAAGTATGCGGAGACGCCACGAGCCGTCTACGGTCGATTGTTTCGGCGCGGCGTGGCCTTGGTTTTATTGGGGCTGCTATACAACGGTATCCTGCAATTTGACTTCGCTAACATGCGATACATGCAGGTGCTGCAACGGATCGGCATCGGCTATGTCGCTGCCGGACTGATTTTCCTGCACACCCGTTGGCGAATGCAGTTGGTGATCACTGCGGCAATCCTGCTCGGGTATTGGGCGATCTTCGCGTTCATCCCGCCGCCCGGTGGCGTGGCAGGCGATTACTCGATGGAGGGCAATTTGGCTGGCTACATCGACCGCAGCGTGTTGCCCGGAAAGATTCTAGAGAAATACTACGGCTATGGTGACAACGAGGGCATTCTTTCAACCATCCCCGCGATAGCAACCGCCTTGCTCGGGGTGCTGGCAGGAACGCTATTGCGATCAACCTTGACCCCGTACCGCAAGGTGTTGTCGCTAGCCGCAGCCGGAATCGGGTGTCTCGTGATCGGATACGGATGGGGTGCAAGCTTCCCGGTGATCAAGAATCTGTGGACCAGCAGTTTTGTATTGGTCGCGGGCGGGTGGAGCCTGCTGCTGTTGGCGATTTTCTACCTAGTCATTGATGTTTGGCAATGGCAAAGGGCGGCGTTGTTTTGGGTGGTGATCGGAAGCAACGCAATTACGATTTACATCGCTCAGGAATTCGTCGACTTCCGCCAGATCGCAGAGTTCTTTTTCGGTGGTGTGGCCCGGGTATCGGGTGACTATCAAAAACTGGTTCTTTTGGTCGGCGTTTTGATCGTCAAATGGTGCCTACTGTTCTTTTTGTACCGACGTCGCATTTTCCTGCGTGTGTGAGATGCTGCCCTTCCGAAACGGTTTCCATCTGAGGTTGGATGGATGGACTAAACGTCTTTTGAATCAGCACTCGCGGTCGTTTCGGAAGCAATTCGTTCGAGCAAGGTCGCTGCAGCAATGGGAGCCGCTCGCTGGTAATCGTCCAACGTCACCGTTTCAGGAGCAGCACCCTGTGACGCAAGCAACTTCGCTTCCGCGGTCACTTCCTCGGCAAAGAGCGATTTCCAGCTCACGAGCGACTTCAGTGCCCGCATTTCGATGTTCGTTTTCATTTGCAACCTCCGTAAAGCAAAACAATGTTGTTGCGATTTTGGCGGTGCACGGCAACAGCGGTTCCGGCGATCGATCGGACACGGCGCGCTGCCCAGTCGGCGCAGCCCCCTTCCTCAGTGGCCAATCCCATCGCTGGCCCACGCCCGCAATCGTTGCCAAACCCGAAAGAATCGCGTGGCTGAGCAGACCACCACGCAAAATGCACTTCACCGAACGATTCCAGCGGTAAGTTTGCAGGAATATGCTCAACATGACTCCAGTGGACTGAGCGTCTTTTGCTTTGCGAGGGCGCCGAATTTGGGTTATCAACTGATCGACACACGATGTTGATTTTACGATTACGAGTCGCGTAACGGCGGACAGAAAGCGAGGCGGCACGGGACTCGGTAACCCCACAGAGGAACGAGAGTATGCAACTTATGATTGACGAAATGGCGGACGCACTTGCCAGTTTACGGGAACTCGATGTTTGGAATTCCATCGATAGCGACGATGATTGGGCGAATGTTCCAGACGACCAATGGGCGAATGCTTGGCAGCGGCACATGCACGCTCGTGGTATCGAGATTGCTGATTGGAGTTTCGGTGAACTTTGCATCTCACCGAAGTTGAATGATCACGGCACAGCCTTCGATCGCAACGTCGCGTGGATCGAGTTCACACAGACGGGGCCATTGGCGTATGAGCATCGTGAGTCGGTTGAGCGGGTCGTCAAGCGAATACTCGATGCCTACTCACCTGGATGGTGGGACATCGATTTCGACGACATTTTCAGCCAGGGATGGGGCTATGCCTACGCGGCATGAATAGGCAGCTCACTTCGAACGCTAGATGACGCCTCTTCCGATCGCCTTGGAAGAACACATCGATTTCAGACGCACGCTGATGTCACTTCGATGTCCAATCGATGGCAGAACCGTCGACGGAAACTGTAAAGCGTCAGTCTCGACGGATTCAGGGTCAAAATGCAATGGTTTCAGGTCGCTTAACACGCGACCGGGATGTATCGCGTGTTCTATAGTTGACATGGACACTTCGCCGATTATTCTAAGGGCATGAGACACATCGCCATTTACGTTCGCGTCAGCACCAAAGCCCAAGACACCGCCTCGCAGGAAGCGGATCTCAAGAAATGGGTTCAAGCCCACGTTGGCGACGAACCGGTTCAGTGGTACCGGGACAAGTTCACCGGCAAGGTGATGGATCGTCCAGGATGGTCAAAGCTGGAAGCGGCCATGCAGGCGGGACGCGTATCGAAGTTGATCTGCTGGCGTCTGGACCGCCTAGGTCGAACCGCAAAGGGATTAACAGCCCTTTTCGACGACCTACCGAAGTGGAAGGTGCGTCTGGTGTCGATCAAGGATGGATTGGATCTCGGAACAGCGGCAGGACGGCTGATGGCCAACGTGCTGGCATCGGTAGCCCAGTTCGAAACCGAAGTCCGGGCCGAAAGGGTGCTCGCCGGCCAGGCCAGGGCAAAGGCGGACGGCAAGACGTGGGGAGGATCCGAGAAGGGGCGCCTCCTGTCAGTCACTCAAGACCAGGTCGAGATGATCCTAAGACTGCACGGCGAAGGAAAGAGCAAGTCCGCGATCGCGAGAGCGACAAGCGTCAGCAGGCCGACTGTCTATCGAATCATCGATCAACGGGCCTAGCAGTCGGGCATGGAAGCCAGATCGCACACCCAAAGGAATGCGAGGACGACGTGATCTAGATCCAACGTGCCCCATCCACGCTTCCACGACAGTTACCGCGGACCCACCAGATTTCCGCCGCGCTCGGCCTACAGTCGCCCCCTTGGTCGTGCCAGTCCCGCCAAAACACGCACACGACCAACGTGCGTTCGATGGTTCCCAACAGCTGACGAGGCCGTGTAGTGGTCAGAGCAATGGGGCAGGGGGAGGAGCATGGCACAGCGTGGTAGCAGATGGCGGTGACACACAGGGATCAAGAATGGACCGATGTGCAAGGATCGCTGCCAACCTGGTTTTTTGACCCGCCGAGGCGATTTCAGTTCCACCGGGTACCTGGTTATTCTCAGTTCGTACACCGACGATTCTGGGGCCCCAACCGACACCATGGTTTCTTTGCCCAAAATGCCGGATTGAAATTCTGGACCGAGTCAAAAAATAGCGAGACTTCATTTTCACCTCCCCCCATCAATCACGTTTCGCTGCAACCTCCCCAACGCTGTTTGAGGTACGTGAAATGATCTCTCCCTCGTCGGTCGGACACGATGGACAAAACTTCCGGCGTTCATATCTACTCGATTGTTGTAGCGGTAGGCGGGAATCCACCGACCACTCGTGATTACCCGTTCCGTCAGTTGGGAAACCAGTTTTCCGACGGAGGATCAGCCGCCTGTTTATCTCGACATCGTTCCTACCCCATCAGTGAGCGGAGTTGCCGCGGCCAGGACGTGAACGGTCGCTGCACCCCTGAGTTCGTACGCCGCCGAGGTGTAATCAGTTCCTGATAGGTTCTGGAGAGATCGCGTGCTCTCGCTGTCGGTTTTGCGACACTGCGATTCTTTGCATCGAAAAGTTGGATCGGGAATCCTGGCACAGGCGGGAGGAAAGAGAGGATCCAACCTACACCTCTCCTGGCCGTGTCGTTTCGGTGCAAGCTCGCCGCGAGTGTTGACGGGTTAAGAAATGCTCAAACTTTGGTCGAGTGGCGTCGCTGCCAATCTGCCTTTCCTGCCCCACCGACGCGATCTCAGCTTCTCACAGGATCTTGATGTACCGAGAACCTACAGTGTCGAATCTGCGACACCACGGTTTCTTGACCCTGCATACGGGATTGGAGTTCTGGACCAGCTGAAAAATAGAGAGACTTCATTTTCACTTCTTCGACGAATCACTTCGAACTGCGACATCCCCGCTGAAGTCGAGATCCGGGCGATGTACTCTCCGACACCCGTTGGCCTGGATGGAGAACAACTTCTGCGCGTCCCCTCTACTCGAATGCTACAGCGACCGTATGGCTCAGCGGGAATCGCTGCCCCCACAGCCATGGCTCTGATGGCAAGCAGAAACACCAGGAACGAATCATGGCATCTAAGAGAAAACTTCACTCGACATTTGCCCTCGACAAATCGTCGCAGCTTCATTGTCCTTGTTCATGCACATGCCTGCTTCGCATTGTGTTTTAGCCGGGATATCAATAGGAATATCGCATCGTCAATAGATGCGCATCCCGGAAAGAAGGAATGGCACGTCGATCATTTTAGATTCGCTGCGTACTGGATGTCGTCTCATCGCGTCTGACACAAGGGGGTCTGCTAGGCTTTCCATGACAACGAATGAATTTCATCTTTAAAAACGAGGCGTCTGCGATTTGCCTAGGTGTTGATCAAATCACAGACTCGAACAATCGATACAAATGACCGACGGTATTTCCGAAACGATCCGACGTTTCCAGCATGCTGGTGAAACTGGGCAGCCAGCCCTTCGGCACCAGTGCAGCCAGTTGTTCGTTTCGCTTGACCGCGATCACCACATTCGCATTCTGCTGATTTTGGATGGTTCGATTCCGAATGTGATCGAGCAATGCGGCGCATTTGGTACGCAGATTGAGTCGATGCTAGCCGATTCGTTGGACGAGCTGGAAACGCTGATTGGTTCAACCGGCGTGGACGCCGAATTGGATGCCTTTGTACTGCTGCCTGGCGTCGACTCGACAGATTCAGAATCGCTTAAGGGTCTGTTGCCGATCGATCAGACCCAATTCCGAAATAATTTGGCTGACTTTCCAAATACTGCGCCAGATTTCGAAGCGCTTTCTGACGTTGACTACGCGACGCTCTCAAGTCTTCTTTTTCCGAAACGAGAATGGAAGCGAGTGGAACTTGTTCGGGATCAGGGGAGGATGGCTCGAGTTGAACGTCGGGCAACACTGGACCGCTTGCAGAACGAAGTCACAAGCCGCATAAATCCGGGGACGACGATTATCGAAGGCGGCCCGGGATCAGGTAAATCACTAGTACTTGTCGCACGTGCCCTTTGGCTATCCGAAGCAATCGAGAACGCAAACGTCTTGTTGATCACTTGGAATCGCTCGCTCGCTGATGCACTTTCGAGTTGGCTGGCAAAATTGAGCGGTCCAAAGCAGAAATTTAGCGGCGACAATATCCAGACTCTGGTTTTTGCCGATGTGCTATCTCGCCATGGCGTCGACTTGTCGTTGGCGGATCCCAGCGATGCGGACCATCGCTGCCGAGACTTGCTAAGGCGATTGCCCCTCGAGCCCCAGTACGATGCGATTCTGATCGACGAGGCCCAAGACTTTGGCGGCGTTCTGATTGAGTTGGTCGAACAATTGGTTCGGCCCGGGCGTGGCGGACTGACGCTTTCCCTCGATCCGAGCCAGAATATTCGAGTCCGCCCTGCAATCGACTATTCGGCCCGGCGGCAACCCGTTCAATTCGAGCGGCTCAATCGGAGCTACCGATCCACTGACGTGATCCAGGGCTTTTCAGACTTCTTCGGATGTCGACCGAGCAGACATTTCGAGATCAAAGAGAACGATGACGCCGAGCCCGTTCGGCTTGTTTGGGCTGAAAATCCGCACGAGTGTGTGGAAATGGTTGTCACCGAGATGGCCCGGCTGATCTCTGAGGTCAATTTGATGCCGACAGAAATCATGGCGGTCTGTTTTTCCACGCCAGGACGTCGGCAATTGATTAATGCCCTTGCTGATCGAGGTTTCAACACTCAAACGCCGGGGCGATTGAATGCCGCTGCGGCAGCTGGTATCCAGGTCGCCTCACCTGAAGTCGCCAAGGGACACGAAGCGAGTTGTGTATTCGTGTTGGGCTGGGATCAGGCAGACTTGATGGACACTCCCGAGCATGCCTGTCGCCGTTACGTCGCAAGCAGTCGTGCGGCGGACATTTTGTACCTTGTCTATAGCTCGCAAAAGATTCCTGCGGAGATTCTGCAGGGAACGCAAGTTGTCAAACAACTGTGGCCGGATGACTTCCAGGCCGTCACAACAAACCAATAAATCACCAGAACGTCATAAGCGACTTAAACAATATGGCACAAATCCATTCCTTTGACGACTTCTCCGGACCGAACGAACGTGCCGTTGCAGAACAACTGGCAGCGGAATTGCCGACTGACTGGACGTTGATTTGCAACAAGCAAATCTCGTCAGGCACACTCAGTCGTGAAATTGATTTTATCTGTGTCGCCAAGAGAACTGTTTTTACTATCGAAGAAAAAGGTTGGTCGGGCGCTATTCGTGGAACCGAAAACGGTTGGCTTGTGCGTGGTGAGATTCGCGGCAACCCTATCAACCAAAGCGAAATGTGCGCTAAAGTTCTCGCCGGTGTACTGAAGAATCGTTGGCCGCAAAAACTGGCGGCCTATCGTGCGGAATTAGTCAAAGCGGTCGTTCTGATGTCTTCGCCGTCGGCGACGCTCAATCTTTCGGATCCGAGAGCCCGTCAACGTGTCGTTACGCTATCAAATGCCGCTGGCAAATTGCAAGAAATCGATCAGCAACGCACCTATCCGGCATTTGGAGCACTTAAAGACGAAATTGTTCAATCACTGACGCGTCTTCCGCAGCGTCCCAAAGAATGGGCGTCAATCGCACAGTACAAACTTCTGGAAGCGCTAGACGAACAACTCGGCTGCAAAGTCTTCAGAGCCCAGCATGAAGACGGAAGCAAACGAATTCTTAAGGTCTTCTACGGTCAAGACGCTTTGTCCGAAGCACCGGCGGACGATTCTTCGGTGCGGCGACAATATGACGCTCAGAAAAGACTTTCCCGCGCGGATCTCTGTCCATCGGTGTCGCCCTATTTTACCTGGGATGATGGTCGGGCTCTGGTGATTCCATTCGAATCTCCCCGTGGAGTGTCATTCAGCAAAATGGCTATCAGCGGTCCGAGCCCAGAACAGATTGTCCCGATGGCAATCTGTGCCTTTGAGACTTTGTCAAAGGTCCACGCTAGCGGCGTAGTGCACCGCAGTCTTCGCCCCGATCGTGTTTGGTGGGATTCCAAGTCCAACACGGTTCAATTTTCTGATTTTGTCATCGCACACATCGATGGGGTGGAGACCATCGTTGGTACCGCCCACCTTTTCGACGTTGACCATCCCTATCGCGCCGCAGAATGTCGTATCGACCTATCGGCGGCATCTCCGAAAAGCGACGTCTACAGCTTGGCGACGGTACTATTGAACTGGATCACTGGGACTGAACCTCCAGGCGATGATACCTGGGCACCAGGACCATTGATTGATTTGCGGAAAGACATCGGCGAAAGCATCGCGTCGGTGATTGAATCGACCGTGTATAAAGGACTGGAACTGGAACCAAACGGGCGTCCCACCGCGGCAGAGATTGCGTCATCGCTTAGAGATTATCAATCCAGTATCGAAAAGGCGACGCAAGCCTCGTCGGAATCCTCGTCCACAGATGAGTCGCGGCCCACGGATGTTCGGTACGAGGTCATGGAAAAACTGGGCAAGGGCGGGACGGCCGAAGCTTTCCTTGCTCGCGACTTAGTGCGTAACGAACTGGTCGTTTTGAAACGTATCATTCGACCGGATATTCATGGGTACCTTGCCGACGCTGAATTCCAAGCACTTAGACGCTTGACGCATCCTTGCTTGCCAAAATTGATTGATGTCTACGGCCCGAACGATCCCTACCATCTGAAGTTCGAGTATGTAGAGGGCCAGTCACTGAAAGACGCTTGGCGAAGCCTGCGTGGCCAAACTCCGGAGATCCTTGAAAAACTCGCTCGAAGGATCGCGGGTGACGTGTTGGATGCGTTGGAATACTTGCATCAACAAAACACGCTGCATCGTGATGTGACGCCTGGTAATATCCTGTTGCCGGAGGATGACGACGCCCGTGTTTTGCTAATCGATCTAGGACTCGCTTCACACCAAGCCGATGCCGTCAGTCGGGTCGGCACCCCGCTTTACCTTGCCCCCGAGATCGAGCATCCATCTCCGGTGTGGTCACCAGCCTGCGACCTCTATGGCCTGGGGGTTGTGCTCTTCGAATTGCTTTCGGGTAGCTTGCCTTACCGAGTCGAAGGGAACCAGAGGCACAAGACAGATCTGATCCCATTTTCGACGGATGAAGATTCAATCACATCATCGGTGTGCCGCCTGATGATCGAAAAAGCGTGTTGCCCTGAACCATCGCGGCGGTTTGAAAACGCGGGTACGATGCGGAAGGCTATTTTCGATGTCTATAACGAATCCTACCGCCGCCAAAAGCAAGAGGAAGTGGAACTGCATGTACCGGAGGTCGATCAGCCAACTGATGATCAAATGCGGAATGCCTCCATCGCTCCAGAACCGCAGGACAGGTCAGAAGAAACGAATGACTTTGTGACGGAATTGCGACAGGTTTTTCGCAATAGCACGCTCGGAAACGCGAACAACCGCGGGATGGACAATGGTTTCAGTCGCGACACCTACGTTCCAACGGAACTCGACGATCGCCTACTGCCAGAAATCCTGGATGGCAGATGGAAGTGCATTGCTCTCAGTGGCAATCCAGGAGATGGCAAGACGGCCTTTTTGGAAGAGGTTCGGCGCGCACTTCTGGCTAAGGGGGCACGGGAGTTGGAACGCAATCCGGCAGGTTGGAGAATTCAGCTCGAAGAACACGTCTTTTGCTCTGTCTTCGATGCCTCGGAGTCTCATGAAGATCTCTCGTCGGACGAATTGCTGACGGCTGCGATTGAACCGCTGAGTGGACGGAAAGCTCCCCAGATTCAGTTCACCGCGTTGTTGGCAATCAATGACGGAAAGCTGAAAGATTTGACCACCAAGAAACGACTATCTTTTCGTTGGCTTTGCGATGCTCTTCGAAAGCAAATGGACGGCGAAGTGTCTGGGGAAGAAGTCTTGCTGATCGATTTGAAGCATCGAGCCCCTATCTCGGCTGATCCCAAACAGAAATCCCTGTTCCTTGGGTTACTCGACGCGTTCGTCCGTCCGGACAATTTCGAGGTTTGCCGATGCTGCTCTGCATTCGACGAATGTCCAATCCGACATAACGCCCAAGTGCTTCGACATCCGCAGCCCCGCGAAAAGCTTGTCGATCTACTGGCCGGTGTCTACTTTCTTGCCGAACGGCGTCCTACGATTCGTGACCTACGGAGTGCAATGGCTTGGATGATCACGGGGGATCGTGGTTGTTCGGACATCCACGCAAGCACTGCTACGAGCGAATTGGCCCACCGACGCTATTACAACCTCGCATTCGATCCACAATCTGGTGAAGACCTTGTTCTAGATGCATTTAAGGGCCTTGATCCAGGCAGCGTTTCTAATCCCGCTTTAGAGCGTCGCTTAACGCGTCCAAATGTGGATTCGCTATTCACACTTTCGGGCATCCAGTATCCGATCGGCGAAGACCAGGATCGCGAAGCATTGCATCAATTGAAGCGTCGCTACTTTTTCGAGCTCACTCGTGATGTTCTGGGTGGCCTGCCGGATCCGAGCACGTTGATTCCGTCACGATCTCTACATCTGTTTCGAGACATCGTGTCGGGTCAAACGCACCCTGCCCTCGTGAAAGACCGGCTTCTAACTGGACTTCGGCGTTTAGACCGAGTCCCGAAACACGCAGCGGCGGAAGGACTTGCTCTGCGGCTTGATTCAAGTGATGAGTCCCTGATCGTGATCCGGCAATGGCCTGCGGACGCTTTTGAACTCATTCAACCTACAACGTCAAATCGCTTTTTGAATTACCTCCCGGATCACTTCATTCTCCGACATGTGAGTGGTTGGCCTGAGATGACTATCGGTTTACAAATGTTTGAACTGCTTATGCGTGCAGCGGATGGGACCACGCCCGATGCGGCGGAACACCAATCTCTGTTGATGGATTTCCAAAGGTTGCGTGCACAACTGTTGACATCGCCAACCCACCAGGTCGTTCTGGTGACGTCGGGTGGTGATCGGAGTCTGGTAACGTCTTGCGAAGGCAAGATCATGCGTCAGGAGGAGGCGATCATCAGCCATGTTTAAAATTCCAAAACAGCTTCGGAGAACGAAGTTTGACCTGTTATTGTCGATTGAGATGAATGACTTTGATGTCGAACGACTTCTGCCCACGCTTTTCAATCTTGTGGTCACACGCGGCCGAAACCGAACGTCTGGGAAAAACGAAAGCCGGTCGATCGCCAGCTACGTTGACGGACTAGCTAAGAATTCAAGCATCGAGGGGTTTTCAGGCGACGACAAAGCACTCTTGGAGCAATGGGTTCGCGCGGTGTCATTGACAGTGGGCCGAGCCGGACGAGGAAAGACCCGGGAAAAACTAGAGTTCGTAAGTCCCAACACTCTGCTCACCTACAAAACGGGAATGCCGAAACCCTCCAGTCGACAGCGAAATGTGCCACGTTTTCTGTACTCGTCAATGTGCAATTGCGGGCTCGGCGGAACCCTGAACGAGCGGCGATTGAATCTGCAACAGTGGCTAAAAGACGTTTTTGGCGCGGGGCTGCAGATGCAAGACACGCCTCCTTACGAAGGCCACTATGATGACGTCACGGAAGTAGATATCCACACCCTGCTAACGCTTCGCGTATTAGAAGAATTTGAAACGGGGGCGATTAGCAATCAGGAATTGGGTGAACCCAGGCCCTGTTTGCCGGACCAAGCGAAACAGGCTGGCCAAAACATTGCATTGATTTTACGTGGATATCGTCAACTTTTGCCCCCAGCATTCGTAAGCCGAATGCTGATGGCAACGATCAATTTGGATTTGCTCACCTATAGCCTTCGCTTGATGGGGAATGTGTCTTCCCTTTGCCAGACAGGCAAGATGCCAGAAGGCGATGAATATTACCCCGAAGTTTATGTCGATGTGACGGGGGATCGAACCAGCCAAAGTGATTCACTCGCCCGGTCGTGTGTAGAACGTGACCTAGAGTCGACGGGAAGGTTCTTTCGCGACAATCTTCGGCTGTTTACGCTGCATCGGATGCGAGAACGTTCAGATACTCTTAAGCAGTTGATTCCGCACGACGCCGAAACACCCGTTTCGCAGTATCTCGAGGCACTTCTAGCAGCAGAACAGTCGAGTGACATTCAAGGCCGAGCAGAGATCGAGTTGGAGTCAATCTTGATCGAGACCCAAAGCGATTTGTCCGGAGAGGCTGAACGCGAGCAAGCAAGAGTTGATCTACAGGAACTCATCTCGCGTGACGGACCGATCTCTGCGCTGAACGCGATTCTTTGCAACTCACAACGAACCAAAGGTGTGCAAGCTTACACGCAATGGTACAAGGGAGTTGGCGGCCTCAACCGCCCCTATGGTCTGTTGCTCGGCAACACTCAGGGCCCCCGAAATTGGCGATATGTTTTGACGGACGAGTTGTTGCGCACGCTCGTGTATCTGAATGCTGTCGATCGTCACCGGACCAATATTAATGAGGCTCAGCCAGTCGGCAGCATCCGACTAGATGAATTCCTGACTTGGATGCATCAGCGATTTGGCATTCTGATTGATCGGCCTCCCAGAGAGATGGAGTCGACGAGCAGCCGTGCGGCGACGGCCGAAAACTTTAACGCCTTCAAGCGTCGGCTGCGTCAAACCGGATTCTTCCGAGGGCTGTCTGACGATTTCAACGTCCAGAACCTCACCGTTTCTCTAGGCAGGAAAGCAGCTGAGGGCACCACCGCATGATTGATTCCGGTACACAACTCATCTTTCGACGGCTGGCCAAAAAGCTTTCCAACGAGATCACTCAGCGAGAGCAAGGTCACTGCCTTCGTGTCGACCATCTTGACGATCCTATCGCTCGATTTCTATGTGAATGCATCATCCAGTACGTCGAAATGGATCGATGCTATGTACTGACCAGCAAGAGCAAAGAGGATCTTTCGACATCGGAGCTGAATACAGAAAGAGCGATCGAACTTCGTAATCGGAAACCGCAGGCATTCATTCTATTGGTGCCTGCTGGCCTGACCGATTCGACCGCAAGTTCATTACGCAATGCATTTGCAGTATTCGACCTGGACAAGTACTGGCTTGCGTCTCAACAGGAGCTAATAAAGGAACTCGATGAAGATGTCCGCCAATACGTCTCGAAGGCGCTTCGGTTGAGCAAACGTAACCGTACACCAGAACCGTTGTAGGCGCGTGGGTTAGCGTTGGAGCTTTGTGTTCTCTCGTGACTAGGAGCTCGTGCCGATGACTGACCGTTCCCACGCCGCCACTCGCCGATCCTGGATCGATCGGATCGATCGATTTCAGCAGAGCAGCCAAACCGTTGCCCAGTTCTGTGCTGCCGAAGGTTTCTCACCCGCCTCCTTTTATCGGTGGCGTCGCATGCTGCAAGCCGACACCCCGTCATCATCGCCGTCGCTCCCCCGGTTCATCCCTGTCAGTCTGCCCCCAAACCGGCAAGCAGAACTGAGCCCGCCGACAGAAACCGTTACCATGATGTCCGTTGAGCTCCCCGGCGGCGTTCGTATCCGGTTCGAGGCGACGGGCCCCACGTCGGTGCGGTCATGATCGGCCTGCCCACCAGCACTCCCATCTATCTCTGCACCACGCCGGTCGACTTCCGAAAGGGGTTCGACGGACTGACCGGCATCGTCACCGCATCGCTCGGTCACAACGTCACCGGCGGAGCGTTGTTCCTGTTCGTTAATCGCAAGCGGGATCGCATCAAAGCTCTCTGGTGGGAAACCGGCGGGCTGACGCTGTGGTATCGACGACTCGAGCAAGGCACCGTCGAGCTGCCAAAGCCGCAAGGTGACCAATCGCATGTCACGATCGATTCGGTGGAACTGGCCATGTGGATCGCGGGCGTGTCACTGAAATCCGCCAAGACAAGACGTAAGCGAATGAAAGCCGCTTGAGCCAAACCATTTGCATCCATGATGCGTACAATCACACATCATGGATACAAAGCAACTTACCGACGATCAGTTCCCCAGCGATGTGAAAGATCTTCAGAGGTTGGTCGCGAGCTTGCAATCGCAAGTCGAGCAGCAAGCCCACTCGGTTCTCGAGTTGAAGAATCACAACGACAAACTCGAGTCGGAAAACGTTGACCTGCAGCTCCGAGTCGACAAGCTACTTCAGCAACTCTTTGGCCGGCGAAGTGAACGCCGCACCGATGGCGAAGGCCAGCTCTTTCTAGATCTCGGCGACGAAGCCACGCCCGAAGTGGTCAGCGCGCTCGAAGAAGCCGTCCGTGAAGCCGAGCAAGTCATCGAAGATGCCGAAGAAGAACAGAAGAAACGCAAGTCCAAATCTCTCATCAAAAACGACCGCAAGTTCCCCGAACACTTGCCTCGCATCGAGCGGATCATCGACCTACCCGAAGACAGGCGCGAGGGTCTCAAGCTGATCGGCTATGACGAAGTCGAAACGCTCGAGTGGATTCGGCCCGAGCTTCGCGTGCGGGTCAATAAATACGCCAAGTACGTTCACCCAGCCAATCAGAACCAAGGCATCACCAGTCCCGAGCGTCCGACCGGACTCGTCCAAGGTGACCGCTTTGACACCTCGGTCGGCGTGGAAGTGGTGGCCTGGAAATACTTTTATCACTTGCCGTTTTACCGCCAGCAGGACTTGTTCGCCGGCAGCGGTTGGACGCCCAGTCGCAGCACGCTGGCGAATATCGAAACGGCCGTGGAGTTCACGCTGCGTCCGTTGGCTGAGCACCTGCGATCGCTTCTTAAAACAGACACCTGCGTTGGCTGTGACGATACCGGCGTCGTGCTGATCACGCCAAGAACGATGCCGGACTTGTCGAACCATCCTCGCGGTGAGCGGATCAGCGAGGTCTTCGCCAAGGCGATCGATTCGGGAAAGCCGAGTATCAGAGCGAACTTCTGGGGCTACTACGCTTCACGCCTTCCAGTGGTGGCGTTCGACTTCACTGTCAGTCGCCACCGCGACGGTCCGGACGACGTACTGGGGGATTATGAAGGAACACTTATCGGAGACTGCTGGTCGGGCTTTCAAAAGATCGGTGTGCGCAGCGATTCGCGAATCACGTTGGCGGCGTGCTGGGCGCATGCGCGCCGCAAGGTCGACGAGTGCCGCAGCGCATTCCCGATCCAAGTCGCCAAGCTGGAATCACTGATCCGCATGCTCTACGACATCGAAGATCAAATCAAAGAGTTGGGTGACGCGGAGCGACTTGCCAGACGCCGAAGCTTGTCGAGTCATGTGCTTGGGCAGATCGACGAGTACTTGGCCAGCGATCAGATGAGTTCGCCGAAGGTGCTTCCCAAAAGCAATCTCGGGCAAGCGGCCGCGTACATCTGTCGTCACCGGGAGGCGCTGGGTCGCTTCATCGACGACGCTGGGATCCCGATCGACAACAACGACTGCGAGCAGTTAATGAAACGTGTCGCGACGGGGCGAAAGAACTGGCTGTTCAAAGGCTCGTTGTCGGCAGGTGAACGAGCCGCCAACCTGATGACAATCATCGGAACAGCGATTCGAAACGACCTGGACGTTCACGCGTACCTGGAAGACGTCCTGCGTCGAGCACTTGTCGGCGAAACCAACTGGGCCGCGATGTCTCCCCACACATGGCGAGAATCGCACCCGGAATCCATCCGCGAGTATCGCCAAGACGAACGCCGACAAGCCGCCGATCGCAAACGAATCCGCCGCGCTCGCCGTCGACGAATCAAAAAGTAACCGTCAACCCGCAACGCTTAATGGCACTGGTGGACGGTTACGAGCAAACTGCCAGGCATCAGTGAAGAAGATCGAGCAACCTATTGTGCCACGATCGCCTGTGCGGATAGTCAGCGTTCAGCGGCCGCGACGCATTGCCATCGCATCGGATTGATCCCCGACGCTGGATTCGAAGTTGAACGCCTACTGGCGAATGCCCGGGCGGCAAAAGAGATCGCCAGACCGGTCAAGTCGTATTCTTCACTTTCCGACCGTCTCGATGAGGTGGGCGTACAAGCTGGACTGCGACGACGTGACATAGAGTCGTTGCTCGATCGTCATCAACTGAGCGATTGGCGGTCTTGGATGCATGCGATTGCTGAGAAAGATGACGCTTCGTACTTCTTCTCCAATTGGGATTTGATTTCTCGCAGTCGTTCGCAGCTGCGAAAACTCGCCTTCACGCCTTGGTTGGATTCAGAAGGAAAGGTTCAAAAGTGGAGCAAACTGCTTCAGACTGAAATCGGCGCGCAGCCATTTGCCGTGGTTGGCCACAAGGGGGAAATACAAGTTCGCTGGGAATCCGACCCTAAGAGCCCCGAGGGACTGGATAAATGGCGAATCGAAATGATTCCGTCATTGGACTTCTATGCGACATCCGAAAGCCCGGACGTTGCACTACCGGTCAAAAAGGTAAAAGGAACCGTCAAACGATCGACGATCAAACTGTCGACCGTTGATTGGCCCGAGGACACCTCGTCCATTGTGGTTCAAGTGCGACTAACCGCGCTTTCTGAATCGGGAGCGGAACTGGCAAATGATGATGACAAACCTTACGAAGCCATAAGCGAAGAAATTCAATTAAGACCGTCCGATGACGAGGCGGGTACCGAGGTGGAAGCCAGTAAGTCGGTGAAGTCGAATCGCGACATTCCACTTGCGAAGCTTCGACTTGCCGTTGAACGAGAGGATGTGGCTCTCGCAGAGACCGCGTTTCAATGGTCAGGAACAGGAGAAAATGTGTTCACGTTGAGCTTGAATTCGGGTGATCGGATCCGGATTTCGCTAAGTCCAATGCTGAAAGAAATTGAAAGCCGAACACTTGACCACCCGAATCTGCTTGGCATCTGGGAGGTCGATGCGATTGCTGGAGAAACCTTGTCGATTCAAGGGCTCCGAGACCATGAAACTTCTGTGAAGACAACCGCCGGAAAACGTTTTCAAGCAGCACGACAGCACTTTTGGGGGCAGCTTAGGAACCAAGGTCCACGGCGTTGGATCGCAACCGCCCACTGGAGCGATGACTTACTGGCCTCCGCCGATGCATACGTCGACGCCTACCTCAACTGGATTGGCGACGCTGATACCTCCGAACGTCAACTTGCATTGTCGATCGACACGGGCTTAATTGCTCTTCGATGCGACGGCCGGACGATCTCGGCGTCTCTGACGTCACCGCTTCACCCGCTTCGTGTCGCCTGGTTCCGTACGTATCTGCAGACAACGACGGACCTAATTGATGAAATAAGTCGTTCGTCCAGTGCCGTGTCCGAACGCAAGGCCAACATTGACCTGGATTCATTTGAGCTGATCGAACCAACAGGTTGCCCTATGCTTACGACCGCCATTGACGGAGCGGTACGACTGACCAGCGGATGCCTTGACTTTCTTTGGACGGCTGCGTTGCCCGTTGATTGGCCAGATCCCGCACGTGCGTTGTCATTGGTAAGTCAGGTTTTGAGTTTGTCTTCAAACGACCAAGGAATTGGAGACGCACTGTTAGCAAAAAGTGCGAGACACATCGACAACTACGTCAGCCTTCACCCGCATGCGCGAAAAATTCGCGTGGTCACTGATAACGCAGGAGACGGATCATTTGCCTCTCAAGTATTGATTGATTCGGTTCGAGGCTTTCAGATTGATGACGTTGAGGAATCGGGGGAGGTGAATGACGGCGGAATCGAAAGCATTGAACTACTCGCCCATTTTCGCCAGCCGCTACCATCGACGATGCCAGGAATGGTACCACTTCGCCAAAGCCTAGAGCAGCGGGGCGGAACCCATGCGACATCGGCTTTTCAACCGCTCTTGGAAACATCTATCCGCGATAGTGAGCAGCTGACCGAACTTGCCGAAGGCGGGTCGCATCTGACCATGTTGATGGACATCACCACGGTCATGGTAACAACTGAAGATGTCTCTGAGGATCGAGGCACGGCCGTGCTTGGCGGACTGCTTTGCCCGTTTCGCTTACTTCCTGGAGGCCCACCATGGAAATATTGTGTTTCGGCGCCAAGTGAATCCGATTCAGGAATACTTTCGAGCACGCTATTAAAACACCAACAGGCTCTCGCGTCTGTTCTTGAACTGAATCACGGGGGTGGACCGCGACTGCCAGTGCTGAATGTTGGAATCGCAGGTGACGTTCGCCGATTGACTGCGATTCATGAACAATCGGATTGGGTGATCACACTCGATCGATTTGTCGAACCGGCATGGGTAGAGTCACACGCCGGAATGCGGTACCTATTGGATTATAGCCCTGACATTACCGATGGGCTTTCCCGACGATTGTTTGTCACTACCGGCCATCGCGAAGAGGCCGAGCAGGTTATCAGCGAGACGCTTAGCGATCTTGGATTCGATGCTTCGGACACGGCTGTAACTCGTGTCTTGCATCGGCTTCAACAGGTAAGCGGTCGCCTGGCACTTCGCGCACTCAGTTCTGGCTCGTCGCAGCGTGAAGCGGCGGCCCTGGCCATTGCCGTCGAGAAACTGCATTTTGATGGCAAACTGAACGATACTATCTTGGTCCCTGTCGATTCACACATCGAAATGTTTACGCCTTTTCGACGCAAGGGGCGACCGGAAAAGCGACGGCGATGCGATCTTTTACTTGTCCGCCCGAGCAGCCAGAACGAAATTGAATTTGAATTGATTGAAGTCAAGGGACGGACACACCGTCCTTCGCCAGATGTGTTTGCCGCCATTCAAGAACAAGTTGAATCGACGGACCGGCTCGTTCAGTCACTTTGGTGCAACACCAAACGGTACGACCGGCCAATTCAGCTTTATCGGCTTCGCCAAATTCTCGAATATCACTTACGCCGTGCCCAAGGTTTTGGAACCGTTACGGATACGGATCATTGGAATGCGATCCTAGAACGTCTGACGAACGGTCAAATCAAAATCAAAACGACACAGAGGGGCATCGTTGTCTGCACATCGGCTATGCCTGAAGTTTTCTACCGTGGCAATCTCGAAATTGAGGTCGTCGGCGATATCAGCTTGGATTTTGAGGCATCCGTAACGTCGAACCCAAGTCTCGAACAGGCTTTCCTTTTTGAAGGCCTCGATGAAGTCACTGACAAAGAACCGTCTGAGCCAGGCTCAACGACCGGGGAGAATCGCTCATCGTCGGAACCGGCCATGCCTGTTGATTCATCAGAAATCGCTTCCTCTGACGACGTACAGAAAGTAGCTTCTCAATCAGACTTACGGGACGCCAACTCAGCCTCCCCAATTGTCCACGAGACACCGCCTAAGCAGCCTCCGACGCCTGCACTGCCCCAGACTCCCGAACGTTCGGAGCTAGACGACCTCTTTGAGGACTTGTTCCAGGATGACGATGCGAACGCACCTGTACTGGAGTCCCGGAGTGAAGTAGACCTCCCGGTCGAACCGCTCGTTTCGCACCAAGAAGTCAAAGACCAAGACAATCTGGTAGAAGTCCCGACATTCGATGAGCCTGATTGTGAGGTGCCGGGGCCCGAAAGGCCCGCTGACGATCTCACAGATCAGGCTTCGCAAGCCTCCTCTCATTCTGATTCAACAAATATGAGGAAAGGAGACGTCGCGATCGTTTTGGGCGACGGAGAATCAGGCCCCGCGTACTGGAGGCCGTCGGTTTCAGGTAGCCCTCACCTCTTCGTTATCGGAATCCCCGGACAAGGAAAGTCTGTCACGACGACTCGAATCCTGTGCGAACTGACCACGCAAAGTGTTCCGGCACTTGTCCTGGACTTTCACGGTGAATTTGCCGATCCAGACGGACCGTTCAACCAACTTGCAAAACCAGCAATTTTGAATGCTGCTGATGGATTGCCGTTTTCCATTTTGGAACCCAAAAACGGAAGCGGACCGAGGGCGAAAGAGGGGATCTGGGAACTTGCTGAAATCTGCCAATACGTATGTGGTTTGGGCGATATCCAGCGAGATGCCATCTATCAAGCATTCGAGCGTGCCTACGCAGCAGTCCCAGCTGGAGCGACACCTTCGCTTGCTTCAGTCGCCAATTTCCTGCGAGAAGAGGAAGGCGACGGAAACGTCAAGAATGTGATCGCAAGATGCAGACCACTCTTCGAATTCGGACTCTTTGCGGACAATCCCACAGAAGGAATCTCCGAGCAATTCACAAAGGGTGCGGTTATCGATGTGCATGAACTGAAAAGTGAAACCCTTCAGCTTGCAGCTGGCGCGTTCACTCTCCGCAAACTCTATCGAGCAATGTTTACTTGGGGTACAGCTGACAGGATCCGGCTTGCGATCGTGTTGGATGAGGCACATCGTTTGGCTAAGGATGTGACACTGCCCAAAATCATGAAAGAAGGGCGAAAGTTCGGAATTGCAGTGGTAGTAGCGAGTCAGGATGTCCGAGATTTTCACGACCAGGTTTTGAGTAATGCGGGTACGAAGGTCATCTTTCGAGTGAACTACCCTGACTCCAGAAAGGTCTCAGGATTTGTTCGATCTGGCAGCAGTGACACTCTCGCGGAGCAAATCGAACGCCTTCCTGTCGCCGAGTCCATGATCCAGACGCCAGATATGCCAAACTCTCAGCAGATCCGCATGCGAAGTGTGAATGACAATGATTCCTCGAACTAGAACGACAGCATGAATACGTTTTCTCGCGAGTCGGATGACCAATCCGATGATGAGAGTCTGCTGAAGCAGCAGTCATCTCGGATGGGCGGCAACGATCATTTCGGAGGCACAGATACTGAATCGATGTTTAACGATCCACCGTTGATCACACCCGATCCCGACTTAGATCACGTCTCCACCCAAACAAATGTTCAAGTTGAAACGTCATCGCACCAGAAAGGAAAAAGAGGCGAGGCCAAGCCGAATCTTTTGCAGAGAGCGTTTTCACGCGCTAGTAAAACTAACGAGCAGGGAATCACGAGCGAGTTTCCGTCAACTACTCTATTCGCTAGCAGCTTGGTGATATTTACGCTGGTACTGATCATCCAGATCGTTGCGTTGCGATCGCATTTGAGCGTGATGGAAGACCAGATCGAACGCGATGCTACCTTGGAAAACTACGAGCAGATTCAAAACGACTACCAAAAGCAAGTTGGCTCATGGAAAAAATTGACTTCCGCTCAGTTGGAGCGCCTAGAGACACAGCGTTCTGAATTGGCCATGCGAGAAAGCCAGATTTCAAAACTGTCTCTTTCCGAAAAGGAATCACAAAAGAGAACAGAGGAGGCGAAGCAATTGATGGAAACAACGCTTGCAGAACTCAAAATTGCCCGTGACGACTTAGCCGTAGCCGAGGCTTCATTACAAGTTACAAAGGCAAGGCAACTGGTCCTGAAAAACGAAACAGGTGAGCTTCAGCGAGGATACACATCCGCTAAAGCCGAAATTACCGAGACTGAAAAGCTGCTCGAACAATCGGCCGCCCAGCTAGCAAACAATATCGCCGAGTTAAAGCGTCAAGAAACTGAACTTAAGTCGAACAATGACCGGACGACGATGCTTGCTACCGCCAAAATCGAATTGGCTGGGGTCAAACAGCAAACGGAAAATGCACGGAATATTCTTGCTGATATCCAATCGGAAGCGAAAAGGCTCTCTGATCGACGAGAGCAACTCGTTCTGGATCTAGAGAAGCTGGAATTGAGAAGGAATGCAATCGAGAATGAGTTGGCTGCAGCTTCTCGTGAGTCTTCCCGGATACCTGTGGGAGATTCCGAGGTGATAACCAATGATCCCAAATCGAAAGAAGAATCAATTGGAGAAACGGATGCTGAGAGTGCACTAGGCTCTCCCAATCTCAAAGATGCAACAGAGGATCAACAATGATCTGGGAACAACTTATTAGCCTGCTCAGCATAGTCTCAATTTTCATCGCACTGCTAGTGACAGGACTCTGTTTCTCTGCCTACCGAACGGCTGCGAAACGGGTCCACGAACGTGAAAAACGGTTGCCCGACGCAACGCAATTCGAAAATCTTCGCATCAAGATTGCGGAAACGGAAAGCTTGCTGCAGGGGTACGAAAGTGAGGTGCAAGGAGCTCGAGAACTGATTGGATTCGGTAAAGAAATCCGTGGACAGATCGATGAATTGTTGTCTCGTCGTGACGGTCTGCGTGGAGAGATTGCAGGCATTGAGAAGCAGGTCGCGACACTTCAAAGGGAGTACAACAAGAAGGTCGGTGAGTCGGTAGAACGGCTTAGTGTCTTGGACCAAAATTTCATGAAAGCCAAACGCAAAGCCGAAAGAGAAATCGAAGAGCATCGAGATGAACTGAAGAGCAGCCTCAGGGAATTAGAGGGCGAGATTTCAAGACAGAAGGAACGCGTCCAACAAGAGAGGCGAAAGCAACTCTACGAAACGCAACATGAATTTGATCAACAACTGACGAGTCTTCAGATTGAGTTTGAACATGCGAAAGTTGGCCTCCAAGAGAAGATTGACGAAGCCAATTCGCTAGACCAGCGTCTTAGGGAACTATCGACAAATGTCGAGCAACTGCAGAAGTCTCAATCGAAGCTCGGCGGTGAAGTTGACGGACTTAAGGAGCAAAAGTTACAATTGAAGCAGGACATTGAGCGACTTGAAAAGGTTTGGGATCGCCTACTTCAGCAGACGGGCGGTGGCGACGACGCGGAAAGAACCTCCGAGCTTTGGCAGCCGGTCATTGCACCAGCAGAGGTTGCAGTCAAGTATTCTGAAGAGATGTGTTTGGAAAAGGTGGAAACCTATCTCAAATCCTGCGGACTCTATTTCAGCCGACGCATGGTTTATGCATTTCACACATCGCTGAAAGTTGCGGAAGCATCGCCGCTTGCGGTGCTTGCAGGTATCAGCGGCACGGGTAAGAGCGAACTTCCGCGACGATACGCTGAGGCCGTAGGAATGAATTTCCTGCCGTTGGCTGTCCAACCGCGATGGGATAGTCCGCAAGACATGTTCGGATTTTTCAACTACCTCGAAAATCGATTTCGCGCTACAGAGCTAGGCCGGGCACTCGTGCAAATGGACTCGCATGCCGGAGAAGCAGGACGAGGTTGGCCGTCATCGATACCGGATTCACACCAAAACTTATCGGGTCAGATGCTGCTAGTTCTGCTAGACGAGATGAACCTTGCCCGAGTCGAGTACTACTTCAGTGATTTCTTAAGCAAGTTAGAAACTCGTCGCGGTGTGGATCCAAACAATCCGGAATCGCGGCGTAAGGCTGAACTGTCACTTGAAATCGGCAGAACCGGGATCGGCAGCCCGACAATGAACGTCTTCGTTGGGCCAAATGTGCTGTTTGTGGGAACGATGAACGAAGACGAGACAACACAAACATTGTCAGACAAAGTGATTGACCGATCTAACCTACTCCGCTTCGGACGTCCCAAAACGTTGAGTCTTGAAAACACTGGTGACACGTACGCACGCCCCTCTGCTCGTCTAGCCGCCAGCAATTGGAACGATTGGTTGGTTCCGACAGAGGACATGGACCACGATCGCGAACGAACCGACGAGATAATCGAATCCTTGAACGAGGCCATGTCGATTATTCGACGCCCCTTCGCTCACCGGACCAGCCGAGCGATTCGGGCCTATGTCGCCAACTATCCCCGAATTGGTGAGGCAACCTTCAATTGCGCTATGGCTGACCAGATTGAGCAAAAGTTACTTCCCAAATTTCGAGGACTCGACCCATCGGATCCTGAGGTTCGCGACGCCTTGGACCGTATTCGCGGTGTCATTGAGGAACTGGAGGACGCGGAATTTCTGGAAGCATTACGAGAAAGCCGTAATGGCCACCAGATTGCCTGGAGTGGCGTTGATCGGGCAATTGAGGGGCAAGCAGTGTGAAACCCTCCACCACCGACAATACTGAGGCACTTTACTTTCTTTCCAGGGGACCCTGGCCGTCATCCAAGGGTGCACATGAAGAAAGCCACGGGCTAAGAACCTTTCTCTGGGTCGATGCTGAGTTTGAACAAGTCTTCAGTCCCAGCCTAGGCGAGCTTGTATCCGTCGGCGAAATGATTGAACGGGATGGTTCTTTGTGGCGTCGATTTGAGCTGCCGAAGAATTACGAATCTAGTGACGGCATCTCGATCGTCAGATGTATAGGCCCCGCGGGTAGTCGTGACCTTAAGATTCTCGACCGACAACGGCTTCCGGCACGAAGTCTGCTAGACGAAGTTGAAAAATTGGACAGCAGCGGCGAGGACGATGAGGCGAATGACTTGCTAGCCGCGTCTGGCTTCGAAGATGATGCAAGAAAGGGATCGAAGGCCATCAAGCTTATCGACCGTCATTCCGACCTGGTCTATCAGTTGCTTCAGACAAGGCAGACGACTGGGCCATTCACTGAGACGGACTATCGCGGCCTTGGCTTTCGGTCGACAAAGTCCGTTTGTGAGCAGTGGAACCAAGTTGGGCATTCGAAAGTTCCGCCCTTGTCGCTGATCGTTCGACTTGCCGATGAAATCCCAGACGTCCTCGAGAATGTATGCCGAAAGCCAAGAGTGATTCTCCGGCGGCAGAGGGAACTCGAGTTGGCGACTCGAATACAACAGGTCGATGCCGCCTGCATCCGCTGGATGAGTCGCCAGCCGGGAAGAACGCTGGCCGAGAAGGCAGGCCCACGCCAGCGACTAATGGCAGTTGTTCGCCGAGAAGACTGCAACACGCCCGAAAATCGAGTCGCCCTCGACCTTCTTCGGCGATGCAAGCGTGCCGGTGAAATCTACATCGCCAGACACAATGAGTTCGAAGCAAGCCAACGTTATCTTAAGGTCAAAACTTTTGTGAAGCTATGCGATCGGTTGATTCGGCGCTCTGCAATTTCAGCCGTTGGGAAACTAGTTGGTACGGCACAGCCTAACTATGTCTTGCAGCATGAAGAACGTTACTCAGTTCTGTGGGACGCGTATCAACGACTTGTTCGGCACGAAAAAGTAACTCAATCAACGTGGATGTGGAGAGATCGGCTTTGGAGTGAGTGGCTTTGGTTCGGAATTGCGAGTTCACTCTCGTCCTTTTCCTTTGAGTCTCCAGCACACAGGACCCTGTTATCACTGTCTGATGAACCAAACTGCGGACGGTTTAGCCATTTAAATTCGATTGGTCCTTGGTGGGTTCATTTCGGTGGAAAGGTTTCGACTCTTCACCTATTACCACAGCGTCAGCTTCGAGAATGCAGTTTTGTACCCGAAAGCATATCTCGATGCTGTCCTGACTTTGTTGTCGCGTGCATCGGACAAGAGTGTCGGGGGCTCGCGATCTGGTCCAACCTGGATCCGCTTTCCCCAAAAAGTACGGCAACCACCACCGCAAAACACTTGGTGAACGCGATGGAACATGTGGGCCACGTCCCTGGATGGAAATCCTTGGTGGTCACTGGAGGCGGCGACCGTATCGAATCGGGCGAATTGAGTTGCTCAGTCGCGTGGGCTTCAACGCCTTTGATGCTGCAAGACTTCAGAGACGACTGGAATGCATTATTGATGGAGCGTTTTCGACATGTCCTATGAAAAGACGTTAGGACTTAGCTTGGAGCCAGTATCTGCTCACGTGGTTGCAACAGGCAAAGCGATTGATAAAACTCCGGTTGATGGGACCAAAACCGTCCCACCGGCTGTGGTTTGTGTCTCAACAACGCAGAAACGGCTCCAGCTAGACCAATGGTTTCCCGCCAGTCCGATTGGATCCGGCGAACTGTGGCCACCAGAATCCAGGGTTGCTGATGGCTTCTCGCGGCGAATGCCGATCGGGCTGCTCTGGGATTTGGCTCGCCGAGAGCAAGTTTGGAAAGTCGATACAGAAACATCGATCGACCCGATGGAGGCAATCGGCCAAGCTGCGGCCGATTCTGTAAGAGAATTTGGCTCGCCCCATTCAGTTGGATTGGTCATCCCAAATTCGCTTAAACAGGATCAACAACAGACCTTGCTAAATGTATTGTCAGGGACAGGGATCAAGTGGCGATTGTCATGGTTGCCGATCGCGGCAGCAACATATTGGATCGATCGTTTTATTGGCCAAGACATTGGAAAATTCCTCCGCGATAAGCAAGCGACCTCCAGTAGTCGGCAGCCCGTTGGGCAGATTCACTGCTTCCATCTCGGGCTTTTTGGATGTGAACACTCACTGATCGAATTGATTGCTGAACCAGATGCCGGAAAGAAAACAATCATCCCCGCTCGGAAGCGAACGTCGAAAAACAAAGGGGCTAACACGTCTTATCTTGCGGGCTTCATGTCGGATCTTCTCCTCGAGCAAGTAAATAATGCCGTTCCTGGCGAAGCAATGCCAAATGCTTGGCGTCAAATGTGGGCAACGCCTTGGATTAAACGCAAACTGGCTAATTGGAAAGGTCAACCACACAGAATGGATTCAGCGGAGTGTCCACCGACTTATGATCCTGAGGTCATCACGGGAATGCCGCAGTCCAATTCAACGATGGTTGATTGCCAAGGGATAGCATGGCCAACGATCGCCCTCAGAGACGCAAAACAGTGGATCGAGGGGATCCTCCAACAGACGGCCCGTGAAAATCGGCAAATTGACGGCGCGATTGTCACTGGCGAGTTAGCCTCCATACGCATTGGAGGAAAAACACTCGGTGAACTATTTGTCGGTCGACATGTCTCCCCCTCGCAAATTTGTGTTGCCGGCCATACGGGCCCCGATGACTTGCTCGCTACCGGTGCAGCTGAACAGTGCCGTCGGATTGACAATGGGGAGCCATCGTTCCTTACAAAGCTGCCGCTGTTGCGCACCGTCATTAGTCGAACTGGCGAACCTGAGTGGATCTCCTTATTGTCCGAAGATGACGCGTACGTGATGGGCGGAAAGCGATGGGCTCGCTCTGAGCCTGTTACGGGCCTTTCAATCCCAAGTGGAAAAGTGCTCACGCTCGCGATTGATCATGAAGATCTTGAAAAGGTCCGGGAGTCGCAGATTGCGATCCCTTCAAGCTATAAACCCAATCAGCGGGCGGAGCTCCACGTTGCGATTACTCCGGGGCAGGGAAACGCCAGAGTGGAACTGCGAACAACTGGCATGGCTCGGACTCGTCATCCCGTAGTTGCAGATTTGAGCCACATGGCGAAGTACGAGAATGTCGATGGTAAAACCTTGGATGCGAAAGAATACCTAGCTGACTACCCCAGACTCGCGCCATCACTTTTACCACGTCTTTCGAACCTTAACAAATGGATAAAAGTTAAGTCCGAAGCCAGAATTCTGCTTAACTCTTTGCCCAGCACATGGACTGCGAATCTCATTGGCGAAGTAAGGACCTCCCTTCGAGAAAAGTACAATTCCGCGCAGAACAACAATGCGGAGCAAGGTAGAAACACTACGGCGATTGGGTCCAATGGGCGCCCTCCCGATGACGACATGGATACATTGCGTAAAATCGTCGACGGTTGCCTAACAGTGATCCATCGCCCGAACGTTGACAATTTCCTTCGAGAAACGGCACTTCGCTGCATTGCCTACACCTCGTTCACTTCACCCGAGCTGGAGTCGTTTATCGACAAACGTCTGGTCACCGGATCGCTGTCCGACGATGCCGAATTGCGAGTAGTCGGAAACTGTCTCAGATCTCCAGAAACGATTGCAAGATTTCTTGAAAACTGTGACCGACATCGCAACTCAATTGAACTGAACCCACATCAAACGAGGGCAATTGCAGAGCTGACCTCTTATCGCGCTGAGGCGCTTCGTTATGTCTCGGAAACGACCGCGTCAAACATTTTCCGTTCCGTGACCCGTGCTTTCGAAAACTCCAATTCATACGGCGGCATTGATTTCCGCTACCGAACAATGTCTGTAGCCTTTATGCTCAGACGCAGAATTTTCGATGAATCATTTGTTCCAAATGACTCGGACGCCGCGATCAGAGTAAAAGAAAAATGCATTCACGTGCTGGATGGAATTCACTCGCAACGCATCAATGTGATGGGAGGCTCGGTCAATCTTCCTGCCGTGATGCGACAACTCATCAAGTACATCGATCGCAAGGGACGTGGCCCATTCCTCTGGTCAGCCTAGGCCCGTTGACACTCGGAACAAGAATTCAAAGTGTCAACTGAAGCCCCTGAATGCTCGTCTGTCCAAGAATCAGAGCCCCGGCGTTAATGATCGCGCGAGCATGCCCTTAAAAAAACTGTTTGGATGAAAACCTCAATCGGATCAACAGGCACACGTCGCTCACAACAGTGAGTGCATCCCCCAAGCCTTTCGCAGCAACTTCAATAAGTGCTAACGCCCTGCGAACTAGCTTGGCCGCGTCTGTCGTCGAAGCGTTTCGACCGCTTCTTCGATTGATTTGGCATCGGGTTGGTTTTCACCCCATTCTCGCCAGAAATCCCGTGTGCCGCTGGCTGGTGGAATGGCGGGGCAGTCCAGCTTTATTCGAGTTGGCAGCAACACCGCATCACCGTAACCGTACACCAAAACCATTGTAGGCGCAGGTTTTAGGCTATTGGGTTTACCTTGCTTCCCAATGGAGAACCCTATGAATCGAGCCGAAACCGCGAAGCTTTGGACGGAGCGTCTGCAACGATTTGAGCAAGCTCAGATGACGGTCGCTCAATTCTGTTCCGCCGAAGGTGTTTCGCAGCCGTCTTTCTACAACTGGAAACGCAAGCTGCGGTCGACGCGGGATCCGAAAGTCCCCGTCGTGGCCAAGTTTGTGCCCGTCTCGTTTCAAGCCACACCGGATCGCCCCGCTCCCGCAGCCAATCTCGCGAACGCGACGATTGAACTTCCCGGTGGCATCCGCATTCGTATCGAAGTGCCAACTGATTCTCAGCCGAATCCACTGCGCAAGGATCAACCATGATCGGATTGCCTGATGGCATGCCGATCTATCTGTGCACCGAGCCGGTCGACTTTCGAAAAGGCTTTGATGGTCTGACCGGAATCGTCACCACCTCGTTGGGCAAGAGCGTCACCGACGGTTCGCTGTTTCTGTTTGTCAATCGAAAGCGAGACCGCATCAAAGCCCTCTGGTGGGAGACTGGTGGATTGACCTTGTGGTACAGGCGACTCGAGCAAGGCACCGTCGAGCTGCCAACGCCTCCCTGTGATCAAACGCACGTCACGATCGATTCGGTCGAACTGGCCATGTGGATCGCAGGCGTCTCACTGAAATCGGCCAAGACAAGACGCAAGCGAATGGTGGCGTAGGGCCGTCTGGCCGGCCAGTTCCACTTCGCATCAATCAGTTCCACTTCGCATCAACCGGCTTCGTGAGAACATTCTCGCGGGGCCGGTTTTCTTTTGGACTTTCGTGGGGACGCACTTGCGCTTTTGGTGGCGAACTTTATAATGTCGCCATCATGGATCCCAAACCACTCCCCGCCGACCTCGATGCTGCTCATGCGTTGATTCAAAAACAAGCCGTCGCACTGGAGTTGAAAGACAAGCTGATTGAGGAACAAGCCCACAGCGTCTTAGAACTTAAGTCCGACCGTGACAAACTCGACGAGAAGAACATCGAGCTGAACCTGACGATCGAGAAACTTCTCAAGCAACTTTTTGGTCGCAAGAGTGAGCGACGCATCGACTGTGACGGCCAGCTGCATTTCGACTTGGGCGAAGAGCCCACGCCCGAAGTCATCAGCGCACTCGAAGAAGCGATCTGCGACGCTCGACAAATTGTTGACGATGCCGAAGAAGACAAGAAGAAGCGACGACGAAATCGCTCCGCAACCGGCGACCGCAAGTTCCCCGAACATTTGCCGCGCTATGAACGCATCGTCGATGTGCCCGAAGGAAAACGCGAAGGCTTGACCCTGATCGGCTATGACGAAGTTGAAACGCTGGAGTGGGTTCCCGCGGATCTCAAAGTCCGACTAACCAAGTATGCCAAATACGTCCACCCAACCGACAAAGCGCAAGGCATCGTCAGCCCCGAGCGGCCCACGGGCCTCGTCGAATGGGATCGCTTCGACGCCTCGATCGGTGTCGAGGTGGTGGCCTGGAAGTACTTCTATCACCTGCCGTTCTATCGTCAACAAGACATGTTCGGGGCCAGCGGCTGGACGCCCAGTCGCAGCACACTGCAGAACATCGAAACGGCCGTCGAGTTCGCCCTGCGTCCGCTCGCCGAGCACTTGCAGTGCATTCTGAAACAAGATCCCACCGTTGGCTGTGATGACACCGGCGTGCTGTTGATTACGCCCGCCGCGATGCCGGACTTATCGGATCACCCGCGCGGTAAACGTATCACCGAGGTCCTCGAGAAGGCGATGACCACAGGCAAGCCAAGCATCAAAGCGAACTTCTGGGGCTACTACGCTTCACGGCTTCCGGTTGTCGCTTTCGACTTCACGGTTAGCCGTCACCGTGATGGTCCGGACGACGTGCTGAGTGACTTTGAAGGTAACCTGATTGGCGACTGTTGGTCGGGATTTCAGAAGATCCAAATACGAAGCGACTCGCGAATCACTTTCGCAGCGTGCTGGGCACATGCGCGTCGCAAGATCGACGAGTGCCGCAGTGCGTTCCCGATCCAAGTGGCGAAACTTGAGTCGTTGATTGGAAATCTTTACGACGTGGAGGATCAATGCAAACACCTTACTGCGCCGGAGCAACTTTCGCGACGCCAAAGCCTGTCACGTCATGTTCTGGATCAGATCGAAGCCTATCTTTCCAGTGAAGCGATGCAGTCACCGAAGGTGCTTCCCAAGAGCAACCTTGGGATGGCGGCGGCCTACGTCCGTCGGCACTGGGAGGCACTCCATCGTTTTACCGAAGATGTATCGATCCCGCTGGACAACAACGACTGCGAGCAGTTGATGAAGCGGGTGGCGACGGGTCGCAAGAACTGGATGTTCAAAGGCTCGGTGGCCGCGGGCGAACGGGCTGCAAACTTAATGACAATCATCGGGAGCGCGATCCGCAACAACTTGGACGTGCGAGCGTACTTGGATGATGTCCTGCGGCGTGCGCTATCCGGCGAAACCGACTGGCAATCAATGACGCCCCATGCCTGGAAGGCAGAACATCCCGAATCGATCCGGCAATACCGCGACGACGAACGTCGCCAAGCCGCCGACCGCAAGAAAACTCGCCGCGCCCGCCGCCGAACCCGCAAAAAGTAACCAACCCCAAGCGCCCAACTGGTGCTGGTGTACGGTTACGGTGATGCATCGGTATCCAATGTCCGGCTTCACGCTCGACTCAAAGCAGGAGCAATATGAGTGAATCATACGAGCAAGGATTATCCCGGAGGACGGCTTTTACTGCGATTCTTCCGTCTCCGGATGGAGTTGGGCGTGTCGTTGTTCATCGCCATTCAATTGAAGTAGCTGATAAATCACGCGTTTTGATCTGCATGCGTATACGTACTGCTTGAAACTTCCCCAGTGGACCTTGAAAAACTTCGATGCTGTTGCGGGGGAACAACTAGCACGTTTGCAAAGTTCTTTGAAGCGAATCGGCTCGTGGTTTAGGCCAAGGCTGCGATCGTATTCGTGATGGTCCGACAACGCTCTAATCAAAAAGAGTTCTTTGGATTCGTTACTTCGAACTGTTAACGCTATTCGGTTTGTTCTTCTGAGCTTACGGCCATTGAGATTCGACGTCGAACCCTTTGCAGAGTCCATCGCGTCGGCGTCCGGGGCTTCGTGAACAATGGTCTTTTCGAAGTCTTTTACTACTGAATTGACGACAGAATCCATTCTCGGCCAGCGATCAGAAATCGTGGCCTCGTCAACAAGTCTGTCTATCTGCTCCATGACTTTCTTTGATGCAGCATCCTGGTGGTCGATATTTCCCAGGCATTCGCCGCCATTCTTCCGACGTGAATCCCAGAAGATGGCACTAGCAAAACACCGTATCGGCAAAGAAACGTCCTCATCGCCGTGCGGAAGTTTGATGTCCCATCGGGGGTCAGACTCAAGAGCTTTCATCTTCTCTATGTACTCATCTCCGCGATCCAGAACATCCGATCCCTTCAAGCATCCCTCTTCATGAGTTGCAGCGAGTGTCGCGATGAACCTTTCGCTTTCTGATTCGCAGGATGAGGCTTCAGCAACCTGCTCGACCCTAGCCTTTTTAGCTTTGCTAAACCGTGCCAGTGTGTTCGTTACTTCGGGATTATCGAAGAGGGCATGAACCGCCTGCATGCCACCAGCCTGTTGAGCGTCAACTAGCCTTGCAAACAATTCTTCACTCTCTGAATCATCCCGCAGAGGATGAGCTGCAGCCGTGCTTCCAGCCTCCGACGTTCCAACTTGTGTCGCCAGAAATTGTTCTATTTCAGGATTGTTGAGCAGGTCGTGAACAGCCCGTTTGCCGCCCGCCCTAATTGCATCAGTGATTTTTGCCGAGTTCTCCGCCTCCAGTGCGAATAGAGCCTCGGCATGGTCCTTCATCCATTCAAAATGCACAGCAGATTTTGTTCGAACGAAATCTCTGAATCCTGGCTGGTTCAGGGCCATCTGAAGTCTTGATTCTGCTTTGTCTAACTCCGCAACTGCCCGAAGTTGTGCGTTCTGATTCATGAGCGTCGAATGATCCTTCCTGATAGGGGATAGAACAGCTATTCAAGTGCAAGTAGCCAAGCCGCATGTTTCTGGGACCAAATGGCTGAAAAGTTTTTGCCCATTTTAATAGCTCCTCTATCACTTCCAAGCGGTTTACCAGATTGACACGCTTGACGCTGCGATAAGCGATTAGTCCCACTGACGTTCCGGTTCATTTGCCCTCCTCGTAAAGCGGAGGCTTTACATAGCCCATTAGTGGCGCTCATGTCACCGATGATACTTGGGTGACAGCATCGCGATGCCGGGCAGTACAGAAGCAGATCCCAGCTCATCGGCGTAGGTACGCAGGGACGCAGGGACGTAAATTCTCGCTCTATGAGGAGTTGCGTCGCTGAACCGTCGTCGGCAAGAACGCAGTCAGGGATCAGCGATGTGGGAATCCGACACCTTGGTCCGCTTGGCGGTCGAAGTCGTCGCGGTTCAGAACCGGGACGGCCACGGTGTCGCCTGAAGGGTGCCAGATAGTCTGCCTTTGATCAGCTCGATAGGAGGCCCCACAGAACCATCACGACAGTAGTGATGGACAAGCAGATCGCCCAAAGTGCACACAGACCGGCTGCCCTTGAATTTGCCGTCGCTTTTTCACTTGGCAATGAGTCGTCCATCCGACGGTCGGGGTCAGCTGGCGAACGGTAGGGGTTCTCACGAGTCATTCGCCGTCGTCGATTGGAAATTGCGACTGGTGCCAGTCGCCGTAGGTTTGGCGGGTGTCGCAAGTCTTCCAGCCCGTCCGACCGTTCGTGTTGACGGCGGCGACGATCGCTGCACCCGCGCTAGGGCTAGTGAGATAGACGTCTTCGGTGAATCGCAGCAGCCCTTTGGCAGGGATCTCAACCAGTTTCTTCTCATCCACTAGCTGCGCCCTCAAATTTCGATAACTCGTCCAACTCGCCCACGGCTTAAGGGTCGCGGTGGAACCTTTCAACACGACAAATTCACCGTTAATCTCCTGGGCTTTGGCAGTTGCTTCGCCTGAGGAGAACTCAAATACCGGTGAAGCATCAGATGGATCGACGCTCCCATTCGTCGTCGGCCTGACAGTAGGCTTCGGCTTCAGAAATGAAAACCCAAGTACTGGTAGTACCAACTCAATGTGCTCGAGAAACCCTTCCATGTCTGCGACGTCTGCTTCCGGCATTGGTGGCAGCGGCGGCGCGGTTCCATTGTGGATCTTTGCTCGTCCCGCTGCGTAACCCATCGAGATCAGGCGACTTTCCAGGTATCGAACGTGAGCCTTGGTTAGATTTAAGTCCTTGCTGATTACCGCGACGCAGCGTGTCCAAAACTCTTTCTTCTCATCCCTGTCATGCGATGCTAGACGCTTGAAAACGTTGTCGCCTTCGCCGACGTAGACAACCTCACCAATCGGATTCTCTGGATCCGGTCCGGCCAGAATGTAGATGCCTGTTCGCGTAATCTCTTCTCGTTTCGCAAGCTCCGCCAATTTGGTTCGAGCCGAAACCAGCATCTTGCCGCTCCAGTTCATTACTTCGGCCGTGAGTAGGCCCGATGCTTCACCGTCGACGAGAAAGATGCGTATAGATCGTCCGTTCAACTTTAGAATTCCATTATTGTTGGCGTTTGTGGGTTCGCTTCGAGGGAAGCATAGTGTACGTGTTGGCAAAAAACATCTATCACAGTCACTCTTGGTCTCGTCCTGTCAGCAAGAATTCAAGACGGTCGGCCTCGATCGCAATGGTTCGGAGATAGAACTGAAACTCTTCCGGCGTGAGCCCAGAAGCCGGCACGCGGCACTCAGCAATCAATCGGTTCTTTCGGTCTATGCGGAACGCGACCAATGTTACGCTTCTGTTCCGCTCCCAAATTGTTAACGGCAAGGTAGGCAACGAGTTGACGACCGCTTGTTTCACAACGAAAGCTCGAAGCACGAGTTCGCTGTTCTTCTCAATCACTTCGACGCGATGCTTACGACCGTCACGAAGCGATACTTCAACTTGGCTACCTTCGATGCTGAAGTCTGCTGGCTTTGACATCTGAACCCAATCAGTCGTCATGGGACACCTCCTTGCGAAGTTCTTCTCGAAACTTGTCCAGCGACTCATCTCGTCCCGGCAGAAGCTCCAGCTCAAGCGTATCTGCATCATGCACTACTCGAGAAATCAGATCTGCCACCCGCTTTCGATTCACCGAATCATCGCCGCCCAGAAGCACTTCACCTTCGGTCGTCAAATCGTAGCTGCGATCGTCTTTACTAACGATTGCCCCAATCTTCATCGGACTGATAGACGCGGCTTGCAGAACCGCCTCCATCTCGCATCCGGGATCAACGCGTCCAACTGGACTAATGCACCGGACGCATGGGAAATGGTCGATGGAGTCAAGGACAAGAGTAAAAGGCTGAATGCGTTGCTTCAGCTTCGCTGTCCCCATTAGCACACCTGCCGCAACCACTGGCTCCCATTGAATGGCCAAGCCCGAAAGCTCATGGCTCGCGAACTCTTTAAATTGTTCGTGAATTTGTGTCTGAATACGATTGGTTGCGGCTAGCGTTTCTCGAGTTCCGATCAAATGTGTTTTTTGGACGGGAAACGCAGTTTTCAATCGACCCCGAATCTGCTCCGGAGGCTTCCGTGATTTTGCAAATTCATCGCTCGTATTGATCGTTCGTTGTTCCGTTTTGGCGACAGTAAGACCTTCATGCATAAGCCGCAAGAACACGTTCATACGATCCAGCACTCGATGGACCTGAAAAACTTCCACTGTGTCTTCTAAGTGGGGAAAGAAAACCTGCAGTTTCTCGTCGCCGCCAAGCCGATCTACTTGCAAGTCGGAAAGGCGACGATCCGAATGAGATCGAACACGATCAATTCGCCCAATCCGTTGCTCCATCGAAGACGGAGTCCACGATATCCCGTAGTGATGTATTGACGAACAGAACGTGTGGAGGTCTTCACCCTCTTGCAGCAGATCCGTTGAAAACAGTACCAGCGGATAACCTGGCATGCGAAATTGACGGACCAACGTTTCATTCACTTTTCCTGACATCCCGCCTACAGGCTGTTGGCGACCCAGAAGAACGCCAAAGTCCCGTGCCGCATCATCGACATGCTGGTCACGAATGTCTGGAGCGTTGACATCGACGATCAAGTCAAAGTTTGCCGCAACATCGGCCAATTCATCGAATGCTCGCCAGCCCCGAGCTTTCCGATCCGTCATCCGCTGTTGTTCGAGAAGATCGAGGTATTCAGTCACTTGGTCCGTGTTGGACGGCAAGTCATCGTCGGATCCGCGTTGCTGAGATCGTTGATCGAGACTTTCCAAACGAGCCGCGATTAAGACGTACAGATCAATAAACGCGTGACCCAATCGAGCGACCGATGCAAACATACTGCCCCGCCACTCACGTTTGCGAAACCGCATTGTGGGGCAATCGTCAACTGGCTCAGGCCACAGAGCAGCTCGAAGTTCCGGTCTGTGACGCAACTTGGTAAAGAACGTTTCGACGGCAAGCAATCCTTCGATGTCAGACGCCTGCGCCGCAGGGTTGGCGTGAATTTGCCGTTCAAAACGTTCGTGCCAAGCAACGCGAGCATCCTCTTGGAAATCGCACTTCTTATCCTTTAGCAATTCAATCGCCGCAGCCTGGACGGCGTCAAAGCGATCGGCGCGAGTTTGCTTTTTCGCCGCGCCGCTTAGGAATCTACCGGCCGCTTTTTGAAGCACCTCTCGAAGCGATGTTGGCGTCAACCCAAGCAATTCGCAGAGTTTAGTTTCGACCACAGCGGGTTCGCACCTAAGAACATCTGCTACGTAATTGTCGGCAAAGAATGTTGCCAACACGGTACCGCGTTGAATAAACCGGCGTTGGATATTCGCGCCGCTGATGACGTTCGCCGGCCCTTCGCCACGAAAGAACCAGGCAAAAAACGTATCCAATCCTCCGGAATCCGAATCCTTGCCACGGTCCGAAGGGGCATCAGCGGAGGAATCAAGTTGTTTGGCTCCTGCAGCGAGCCGCTGCTGTCGAAAAGTCTCGAACAGTGACTCCAACGGTTCCTGCATCCGCTGAGGCAGTTCGGCTCGTAGACGATTCATCAACCATTCGTTATAGCGGTCATCCAGTTTTCGTTTTAACTCCTTAACGGAGGCGACCCGGCGGACAAATACAAGAGCCTTCTCCCCGGTATCCCAGCATTGCGAAAGCGATTCGACCAACGCATCCATTTTAGGATGCGGTAACTCCGCATGAAACTTGCTACGGTAGGAACGTGCCAGGCGGTTGATGTTGTTGACATCGACACCTTCTTTCTCCATTGCGTTTTCAGTCTGGTCCGAGTCATCAAAGTTGCTTGTCTCGTCGTCCTCTCGTTTTAGCTTGGCGGTTTCAAGAAAGCTCTCGAACGACGCAAGCATCCCAATTTGAAATGATGAATTGAATCGCTCGTGTCCCAGCAACTCGGTGACCTTCTTCTGAACTAACGCCACGACCATTCGTTGCTTCGGATCCTCGACTCGGATCGGTTCGTCATGCGAGGCGACGCCACCCCGTCGCCACTCACGCCGGTATTCGTTCTTGGTCAACTCGTCCGTGCCAATTCGCACTGACGTCACCCGCCGAATCAAAAATTCTGATGCAACAGCCTTTCGCTCTTCATCGCTGATTTTCTTGTCCAAGAGTTTTTTGTATGGGCCGGCTTTTCCGAAGACATCCAGTTGGTTCCAAAGCTGCTGATAGGTCTCTTCGACTGGCGTTGCAGATAGAAACAAGACGCGTGTTGCTCGCGACGTGTACCCCGGAAAAAGTTTCGAGTCAATCTCGGCGCTCGGATGTCCCATCGCCAAAGCTAACAAGCGGTTACGAGAGGAAACGCTTTCCCCATAGCCATGCTTTAGGTTGTGAGCTTCGTCGACAATCACAAGATCAAACGCAGGTAGAACGCAGCACAGCGCCTTCGCGAAATTGTCTTTGAAAGCTTCCTTGCTGCGGAGATCGAAGATTTCATTGCGAAGCCAGGGAACACTGGATCGAAATGCGTCTCGAATCTTCTCGCCCCGTTCTCGATTTACAGCATGCTTGCCTGTGATCGGAAAACTGAAACTCGTCATCTTGGCGAAGAAATCGCGATTCGGATCCGCCGTTACCTCGTGCACCAGATCATGCAAATTGCTACAGGAAACAAGCGGACGTGCCGGAGATCCGTGAAGCGATTTGACTCGCATATCGCAGATGCGGACATTGTTCGCAACGAAGTTTCGCTGTTCCTTAATCCATTTCGATTGGATGTTGCCGCGTGGGGCGAGCACAAGAACGCGAAAGCCGGGATTGAAATGGCGAAATAGAGCCAGGGCTCCGAGTGCAACGTATGTTTTTCCCATCCCGACTTCGTCGGCCAGGTAGGCAACACCGTGGGACTGCAGCATGTTGTGAATTGCAACAGCTCCTTCGAGCTGTTCGTCTGCTCTTGCTCCTGCCCCAATTCGACTCCCAAAGTCGAGCAGTTGTGATGCGACTTTTGTATCAAGCAACGTGTTAGCCATTTGACGCCTCCACCGGTTTTGCTCGCTTCAAAAACCATTTGTCGAACCACGACAGGAATTCACCGAAGTCGCCGCCATTCTCTTTCAGCAACCGATCACGGACCGATTCCAATTCGGTAAACCGCCCCAAGAGTTTCTTTGCATTCTCAGCCTGCTCGCTCCAATACTCCGGGTGGTCTTTCCCAATCTCAGTGCATAGTTGCTTGCAACACATCAAAATGACATATCCGTCGACGGCGTCCAGCGTTTCTCGCTGCGCTGAGATGCGATCAAGGAGCGTTCCAAGCGAATCGTACCGGCGACCAAATAAGCGATAGTTTGCCTGTCGCTTCAGTTTATCATCCTTGTCGTCGAGCGACTTTCGGACGGCACGTTCCAGGCAGCCAAACGCGTGGAAAAATCCTGCGAACCGATCGAAAAGCGTATCGTTGTCCAAGGCGATTTTGGCTCGAACCACCAGATCATCGCCGGTTCCGTTCCCCGCCAAATCAGTAGCTCGTGTTTCTATGAATGCTGCACGTTGCTCAGCACTTAACAACGACCAATATCGCAGAATGTCCGCCGTCGACAGTTGCAACAGCAACGACGGTTTGTGCGACATCCCCTCTTCTTGAATGAGAACGAATGCCGGTTTGTCGCCGTCGCCGTGAACCTCCACCAACGAAGTGTTACGAAGCGAGCTCGCGATCGCGGAGGCTACCCCTTCCTCTAGCTCAGTCCATTCTCGTGGAGCGAGCGGGCTGATTTTTCCGATCGCCACGTTCCGATCGGCTATTCGCAATTCCGGCGAGGTTACTTTGTGATCCCAGAACGCCGATGCTCTCTCTGTGTCCCAGTTGTACCGCAAATTCAGCGGCGAGCTTACATCGCTGGCCCCGTCGTCTTCACCGCGAACCGCGAACTCAGTTGGCGTTTTTGAATCTGGGCTCAACCAAAAGTAGGGTCGGCGCGGAGTCGGAACTTCGACCAAGAAGCCGCTTTCTACGTTTCCGTCTTTCTGATGGGCGCTACGCGTCAGATTAGGTGACCCAAGGAAGGAAATCTCACGCTTGGGACTCTGCGTGAAGAAGCGATAGATTTTGGCATGGACAAACCTTTCGCCTGCCTCTTCACGCGATCCCCGTCGCATGATGTCCTTGGGGAGGCGTCCCCAACCAACGTTTAGCAGCTCTCCGACCGATTCAAACAGCTCTTTTCGCACGAGCGCTTCGCCGGAACCACTTCGCGGCAAGAATACACGGACTTCTTTCGGATCGAACAACCGGATCAATTCATTCAGCGGCTGACACTCCTCGGCATCATCAAAATAGGGCGAGATGATTTCTAAATAGCAGCCTTGCATTTGATTGCCGATATGCCCGCTGAGAAACTCAGGCAGGCTTTCGCCTCCTCGGTAGAAGTGCGACAGCAATTCGCCACCGACCGACCGCTGTTTTCGTTGTTCGCTAGCTCGGAGGAACGTTAGGACATCGTCGATCGCAGCATGTCTGGTCTGGTCGGGGCTGCGTCGTTTGATGGACTGCAAGAATTTGGTCAGTTGATCCTTCAATCGCGTCTTGTCGCCTTCTGCGATTTCCTCAACGTGGCAGCATTCGATATTCTCCCACCAACCCGATCGCGTCAAATTTGCCGACAAGCAAGCAACCAGCAACGTTAGCGGATGGAAGCCGCCCTCGTCCGCTTCCTCGTCCTCTACCAGTAACAACACGTTCTTTGGGTGGAAAATGGCGTTGTGCTGGATCGGTACGTAGCGGACATCCAATTTCGCGGATCCCGCATCGCCCACGACCAGACCGCCGGCGTCGTAATACACGGCGATCTCGCCGGCGAGATCGCGAATCATGTCTTCCAACTGCAACAGCCGAACGGGCGAAGCGTGGCTAAGGCCAATGTCAAAGAACGCGGGCAGCACTTCTTGCTCAAAGAATCCTGGATCGAATTGGTAAGTCATCAGCACCGCTGAACGCAGGCGACGCCCTTCCATCCGAAGCTGAAAGTGGTCCGACAATGCCTCACGGGGAATCTTAGTCACTGGACTTCTCCCTCAAAACACGAACGACACTACGCAGCGAGTCCAAGAAATAGGGGAAACGCCAAAGCTCGCCAAGCTTGTCTTCGTCGGGCAGTTTTCCGTTCTCATCTTTAAATCGCACGTTCAATTTGCCACGATTCTTTTCAACCCATGCCGCGCCTCCACGTGTTGTCATCACGCTTGCGTTCTGCTGCATAAGTTGCTCGACAACATCTGCAAAACGACCGCTCGACAACGCATGTCCAATCGCAACCCACCGATCTCCGACCGATGAGTCACCCCCACTCCACTGTCCGTGCATCCCATCGAGCACGCCGGGTTCAATCGTCGTCAGGCCGCGGCCCCATTGTTTCTCAACCGCGCCAGCGATCTCTTTGATTGTTTGGCCATCCGAGCCCAACAGATAGTTAAACAGAAGCGAAGATGGCGCGAGCACGGACTCGGTGATTCGGATGCGTTCCAGATCTGTCGCCAATGGTTGCCATTGATCACCGCGACTAGACGCAGCTTTCACCAGATGCCGCATCGTCGCGGGAGTCCACTTGAACGACGAATCGCTTAAAGAGTCCGCAAGTAACGATGCGAGTTGACGTTGCCGCCCTTCGGTTGCGTCCGTTGGCCCACCCTCAACTAAATGTTCGTAAAAGAACTCTCGCTCTGCTTTGCGAATGTTTTGCTTCAGGAATTGCCCCGCCGCGACGACCGGCGCATCAGGTTTCTTCACGTCGAACCGAGTCGACTTCGCCTTGAGTAACGTAACAATTCGACTTGCGTCCTTACCTGCACCGGCTTTGGTCAGGATCGGCAAACAGTGCGTCTGAACGAAATCCATCGCGACCGGCGTTAAACGCGTTGGGCTTCCGTTGACCAAACCCGAGGCTCGCGATGGCATCGTGTATAGGCCCCACAGGCCGTAGATCTTTTGGTTCGCAAGAATCTGGTGACTACGTTCATCCGACAAAGTAACCCGGTTACTCTCGCTAAGATTTCGTTTCACACGCTCGGTTCCACGAAAGCTGAAATCGCCATTGACGCTGGCTCGCGAGTACGCCGCTAACTGCTCCCATTTCAAAAACGTCGCCAATTTCGAACCCGGCCCCAGCTCGTCGGCAAGCTGTTCGGCAAAGTAATAGCCCAACAGTAACGTCGAAAAATCACGAACCGAGTTGCTAACCGTTGTCAGGTTGCCGACCACATGACGCCCCATCCGCGTCCAAACCTGCTGAATCCCGAGCGGGTCACGAGAACCCTTGACGGCAGCCCGCGAGTCGAGATCGGTAAGGTAGGGGACTTTTAGCATCGTGTTTCCAAGTGGGCATTCATCGCCGTGACAAGCCGTGTCTAGGTTTGGTGAACGGGGGCAACGGCAATACGAGCATTGAGGCAATCATCAGAGAATCGACGCCAATATCTAGATCGTCAGTTCGCGTGTGCAACGAGAGACGAGCGTATCGGAGCTTTGGTAGAGTCAGCGGCTTTTGTCTTGTTTTCTTCGATTGCTGGCGACGCCAATAGGTAACGAATAGAACAATTGGCGTAACCCCTGCTATCGCAACGACGGCGGGAAAGAGCCCAATCACTAGCCAGTCAAACTTTCGTTCCACGCTGCGCCTTTGATTCCGTGATCGCTAATTAGCTGCATCCAGTGACGCCTCTATTGCATCCAGCGACTGCCTGTCCAATTTGGCAAGTTTCCTAAAAAGTTCCGGACGTTGCCGAATCCGTGTGCGGATCGCAGCCGGCACCTTGTCCGCGAGTAGCAGCAGCTCATCCTCGTCAGCTTTTAGTTCAACGGCCAATGTGTGGATGAACTTCTCCGACGGGTAGTCGCCAAAATGGAGCTTCCCGTTCTCGACTTTGCTGATGTAGGAAACGCTTACGCTCATTCGCGCAGCTAGCTCCGTCTGTGTTAGCGACCGAAGACCTCGCAACTGCCGGACGCGTTCGCCAAAAGCCTCGCTGTCTAATGCAAGCGGACGAACGACGTTTGTTTTCCTGGCTGACATAGAAAAGCTGTCCGTAAAGCACCGCCGAATCTTCGGCTAGTTGTGACGCCCCTCTAATGAGCTTATGCTACTGTCACTTTCAGGTCAAACCTAGGGATCGAGCGTGCTCGGTTCCACTGAATCATGGCAGTGAGGGGAATTTCAGCGATGGAGCTGATCGACAACATTAATTCGCTGCTTGGCGACGATCTTCGGCGAACGATTCGTCCCGGTGCAAAGCTGCGCATTGCTGCGTCGTGCTTTTCGATTTACGCGTTCGAGGCACTTCGGGCAGAACTCGAAAAGATCGACTCTCTGCAGTTCATCTTCACGTCGCCTACCTTCATCCCGAATGATGTCACCGATAGCGGTAAAAAGGTTGCCAGGGAGTATTTCATCCCCAAGGCCGAGCGTGAACGCAATGTCTACGGCACCGAGTTTGAAATCCAGCTCAAGAACAAGCTTACCCAACGTGCAATCGCAAAAGAGTGTGCGGAGTGGATGCGTCGAAAGGCACAGTTCCGATCCAACCGGACCAAAGCCCCGATGCAGCAATTCGCTTGCGTCTCGGGCACGTCAAAGGACGTAGCCAGTGATGCCGTCTACATGCCGCTGCATGGATTCACGGCAGTCGACCTGGGTTATCAAAAAGGCGATGCCGTCTCGAACTTCATCAACAAGGGCGAAGAAGACTCGTTCACCCAGACTTTCATCGGACTATTCGATCAAATCTGGAACGACTCCGAACGTATCGACGAAGTGACCGATCGGCTTTGCGACCACATCGCGTCGATCTATCAGGAAAACTCGCCCGAACGCATCTATTTCCAGATGCTTTACAACATCTTCGCGGAATTCCTCGAAGACGTTTCGGGCGACACGCTACCTAACGAAATGACGGGATACCAAGACACACTCGTCTGGAACAAACTCTTCAACTTCCAGCACGATGCTGCAACGGGAATCATCAACAAGCTTGAAACCTTCAACGGTTGCATCCTTGCTGACAGTGTCGGGCTCGGTAAAACCTTCACCGCCCTTGCCGTCATCAAGTACTACGAACTTCGCAATCGAAGCGTCTTGGTGCTGTGCCCCAAAAAGCTTTCGGACAACTGGCTGACGTTCAACCGCAACGTGAAGACCAATCTGTTCGCGAAAGATCGCTTCAATTACGACGTCCTGTGCCACACCGACCTTGGCCGAACCCGTGGTGAGTCGTTTGGCACTCGGCTCGACCAGGTTAACTGGGGCAACTACGACCTCGTCGTCATCGACGAATCCCACAACTTTCGCAACGCAGATTCATTTTCCGAGAAAGAAACACGCTACGAAAAATTGATGAACGCCGTCATTCGTGCTGGCGTTCAAACCAAAGTGTTGATGCTTTCCGCCACGCCTGTCAACAATCGTTTCAACGACTTGAAGAACCAACTCGCGTTAGCCTATGAGGGCGACTCAGAAGCGATCAATCGCAAGCTGGACACGTCACGTGATATTAGCGAAATCTTCCGTCGGGCTCAGCAAGCGTTCAACTCGTGGACCAAACTACCAGCGGACCAGCGAACCGGCGATGCCATCCTGAAAAGTCTTGACTTCGACTTCTTCAAACTTCTCGATAGCGTCACCATTGCCCGGTCACGGCGCCACATCCAAACGTTCTACGACACCGCCGAGGTTGGAACATTCCCCACACGCTTGCCACCGCAATCGTACCGCTGCCCGCTTACGCATCGCGGCGACGTCCCTAATCTTAACGAGATCTACAACAGCCTCGCGTCGCTTAAGTTGGCCGTGTACGCACCTGTTGCGTACATCCATCCCAGCCGGCTGGCACACTACGCCGAACAGTACGATGTCGACACGCCAACGGGGAACAAGTTCAAGCAGATCGACCGCGAACGCAGTTTGCAGAACTTGATGACCGTCAACCTGCTGAAACGACTGGAGAGCAGCATTGAAGCGTTCCGGATCACTCTGTCAAAACTGCAGCGAAACCATCGTGGTTTGCTGGCCAAAATTGACGAGTTCCAACGAACTGGAAAGTCGATGCAGGTCGCCGATGCGGGCGCGCGTTACGGCGGAGGCGAATACGACGAAGACGAAGTGCTCGATCCGGACGCCGTCACGACCGGCAAGGTGCAAATTCGTCTCGAAGACATGGACCTGCCCTCGTGGCAAGCCGACCTCGGACGCGATCTTGAAATCATCGACGAGCTTCTTGGCGAGATGCAGAAGGTCACGCCCAAGGACGACGCCAAACTGCAGCACCTGCTTGGATACGTGAAAGAGAAGTTCGCTTCGCCGATCAACGCCGGCAATCGCAAGGTGCTTATTTTCACCGCGTTCGCCGACACCTCCGAATACCTCTACGAGCATCTGGCACCCGCCGTCGCTGCCTACGCGGACGCTGCCGCTGGAACGATCAACCACAGCGGCGGTCACACCGCAACCGTCTCAGGCACTTTCCCGCCACGCAGCACAATCGAGGATGCCAACGGTCGGCCACGTCGGTACGACTTCCAGTCCATCCTCACCCTTTTCTCGCCTCGGTCGAAAGAAAAGGCGTTGATCATGCCCGACGAGCCGGCCGAGATCGACGTGCTGATTGGCACCGACTGCATCTCCGAAGGCCAGAACCTGCAGGATTGCGACTGCGTCATCAACTACGACATCCACTGGAACCCCGTCCGAATCATTCAACGCTTCGGACGAGTCGACCGCATCGGATCGCCCAACTCGTGCATCCAATTGGTCAACTACTGGCCCGACATCACCCTCGATGACTACATCAACCTGAAAGAACGTGTCGAGAACCGAATGGTCATCGCCGACATGACCGCCACCGGTGACGACAACGTGCTGTTGGATGGCAACGCCGAAAACAGCGAAGTCGCCTACCGAAAAGAACAACTCCGGCGACTCCAAGACGAAGTCATCGAGATGGAAGACGTCAAAACAGGCGTCTCCATCACCGACCTGGGCCTTAATGACTTCCGAATGGACCTGCTGGCATACGTCAAGGAAACCGGCGACCTTGCCAACGTTCCCAACGGAATGCACAGCGTCGTGCCGGCCGACCCGGATCGTGGTCTGCATCCCGGTGTCATCTTCACGCTACGCAACCGCGATTCCAGTGTGAATGTCGGTGGACACAATCGACTGCATCCCTATTACCTCGTCTATGTCGCCAGCGACGGCAGCGTTGTGATTGACCACACCGAAGTCAAACGACTGCTCGACTTGGCCCGGTCCGCCTGCAAGGGCCGCAATAAGCACGTCGAAGAAGTCTGCAAACCGTTCAACGAAGCGACCGACGATGGCCGCGACATGAAGGTCTACAGCGACCTGCTCGATACCGCAATCAGCAGCATCATCGACCGCAAGGCCGAAACGGACGTCGACAGCCTCTTCTCCGGTGGCCCCACCACGGCGCTCGAAGGTGACATAAAGGGACTGGACGATTTTGAACTCATCACCTTCTTGGTCATCTTTGATCTCGCGGAGAAGAATTGAAACGCGGAGGGGCGGAGAAGCGGAGGTTCGCGGAGAAATGGAGGAACGTTGAGAAAACCAAGGAGACTGTGAAATGACTTAACCGAAGCGATCATCGGGGCGGCGATCGAGGTGCATCGGCGAATTGGTCCCGGGTTGCTTGAAACCGTCTATCGGCGTTGCCTTGCTTGCGAACTAAAGAAACGCGGATTTGAAGTTGTCGAGGAGTTGCCTGTCCCGATTGACTATGACGACCTCCACGACCCATGTGCGTTCCGGGCGGACATCGTTGTCAACGGATTGATCGTTGTCGAACTCAAGGCCAAGCAGGCAATCCACGCAATCGATAAAACCCAGACTCTGTCCCACCTAAGACTCATGAACTTGAATGTCGGATTGCTCATCAACTTCCACGAATCAAAACTGATCGACGGCCTGCACCGCATCGTCAACAACTACCAAGGCCCCAAACCAACATAGTAACTTATCCCTCTACCTCTCACTCTCCCAATCTCTTTTTCTCCGCGCCTCCGCGACTCCGCGTTTCAAAAATCCGTGCTGTACCGATTTCCCACCGCCGCGAAATTCGATCGCGTTCTTAATAAAGAACGCTTCTACGCCGGTGCGCGAAACAATCGCAAACTCAAATCTCTATTCACGGACCAAGTCGCCCGTATTCGCTGGTCCCACAAACTCTCCCCTGCGACGCTTAACATTCCTGCAACCCCAGACGTGCCCGAAATCGAAGTCATCCAGATCCAGTGCAGCGGCAGCGAGCTTGATCCCGCCGTGCTGATGGCCATCGACAAGGCGATCCCCAACCCCACCATCCACGAAGTCCACGCAGGCGGTCGAGTCCAGCAGACAGCGGCGTTCAAACGATCCAGCGAAGCCGACGCGAAAGCGTGGGTCATCAGCCACTACGTCGCCAGCTCATGGCGGGCCGCAGACGCGTCGCGCTCGCCGCTTCCCCAATCTCTCAATCTAGCCAACCTTTACGCCAGCCTGCTTCGGTCGATGATAGACATTCCCGCTGACAAAGGTGAAACCCTGCGAGCCCACTTCGAGCGACACGGCCAGATCCTTGCTCTTCGCCGTGAAGTAGAGCAGATCACCAAAAAGATGAACGCCGAGAAACAACTCAATCGCAAAGTCGAATGGAACGCTCAACTGCGCGGCATTCAACAGAAAATCCAAGAACTCATTCAACCAACGTCGCAGGAAGCCGATGCCTGAAAAACTCAAGATGCACTCACCCGATTTAGTCGGCTCCAACATCGACTGCATTGCCGAGCTGTTCCCAAACTGTGTGACCGAAGCCGCCGGTGAAAATGGCCAGGTCACGCGCAAGATCGACTTCGATTTGCTGCGTCAAGAATTGTCCGACGAGATTGTCGAAGGGCCGCTCGAGCGATACCACCTCAACTGGCCCGGCAAGCGAGAAGCGATGCTGGCCGCCAACGCGCCAATCTCCAAGACGCTGCGCCCGTGCCGCGAAGAAAGCGTCGACTTCGACACCACCCAAAACCTGTTCATCGAAGGCGACAACCTCGAAGCGCTGAAGTTGCTACAGGAAACGTACCTCGGCAAAGTCAAGATGATCTACATCGACCCGCCGTATAACACGGGACATGACTTTATTTACGACGACGACTTTTCATCGTCCAAAGTTGAATATCTCGCATCCTCTAGCCAAGAAGACTTTGAGCGAAAGCGGCTGGTTGCGAACACGATCGCAAATGGACGTTTCCATTCCGATTGGCTTACTATGATGTTCGCTCGATTGCGGATCGCACGCAATCTATTGAAGGATGATGGTGTCGTGTTTATTTCAATTGACGACGACGAAGTTGGCAATCTCCGGAAGCTCTGCGACGAAGTGTTTGGCGAATCCAATTTTGTTGCGAACATAATCTGGGAGAAAAAGTACTCGCCGCAAAATGACGCGAGGTATTTCAGTGACATGCATGACCATATCCTGGTGTATTGCAAGAGCAAGGATGACTGGAAACCAATTCCTTTACCCCGCACAGCTGACCAGGACTCTGCCTACACGAATCCCGACAACGACCCTCGCGGGCCTTGGAAGGCAACAGATGCAACGTGCAACAAGACGCGCGCGGAAAGACCGAACCTGTATTACCCAATTCGCAATCCGGCGGGTGATTCTGTTCTTCCGAAAGAAACTAGGGTGTGGGCCGTTTCAGAAGAGCTTCACCAAGAGCGTGAGCAACAAGACCGAGTCTGGTGGGGCCTCCGGCAGACAAATGCAGTCCCATCTTACAAGACTTTTTTGAGCGAGGTTAAATCAGGTCGAGTTCCAACGACAATCTGGAGCTATGAAGAGGTCGGCCACAATCAGCAAGCAAAGCAGGAACTCAATCGCCTTGTCCCGAATAGCGGATTCAATACACCAAAGCCATCCAAGCTAATTGCGTACGCGCTCCGGATTGTTTCAAATCCCGACGACGATGATGTGATTGTAGATTTCTTTGCTGGCAGCGCGGCTAGTGCTCACGCAGTTATTTCACTCAATCGTGAGGATGGTGGGAATCGTCGCTTTATTATGGTTCAACTTCCTGATCCCTGTCGTGAAGGAGACACTGCTTCCGAAGGACTTGAAACGATTGCAGATATTGGAAAGCAACGCATTCGTTCTGTCGGACAGCTTGCGTCTGAAGAAAGCACGCTTGTGTCGTCATCGTTGGACCACGGCTTCCGCGTCCTGAAAATCGACTCGTCCAACATGAAGGACGTTTACTACTCGCCGGCCGACACTTCGCAAGCGATGCTGGGTGGGCTAGTCGATAACATCAAGTCGGATCGGTCCGGCGAAGACCTGCTGTTCCAAGTCTTGTTGGACTGCGGCGTGGATCTGGGATTACCGATCAAGGCCGAGACCATTGAAGGCTGCGAAGTATTCTTCGTCAACGACTCCGAGTACGCCGCTCCCGATCTGGTCGCCTGCTTCGACGCCGAAGTGCCTGAATTGCTGGTCAAAACCATCGCGGCCAAATCACCCCTGCGAGCCGTCTTCCGCGACGGATGCTTTGCCACCGACGCCGACAAAATCAACGTCGAACAAATCTTCAAGCAGATGTCACCACAAACTCAACTGAGGAGCTTGTAGTGAGTTTGAAACGCGTCGAACGCAGCGGAGCGGAGGATCGCGGAGAAAGAGAGTGTTGAATTTTTGACTCCGCGAACCTCCGCTTCTCCGCCCCTCCGCCCCTCCGCGTTTCAAATCTGGGATCCAACTATCATGACGAAACATACCGACGCTGAACTGAAACGAACGCTGACCAGGCTGATTGCAGCTTGGGAAAGCGAAGTCGTGGAGTTCAAAAATGTCGGCGATTCGTACTCCACCTCCGATATCGGAAAATACTTAACGGCGCTGGCCAATGAAGCCAACCTGCGTGATGTTGATACGGCGTGGTTGGTGTTTGGTGTTGATAATAAGACGCGGGAAATCGTCGATTCGGATTACCGCCGCGATCGGGCGCGGCTGGATGGGCTCAAGCAACAGATGACTGAGGACAGTTCCCCGTCCATCTGCTTCCGCGAAATTCACGAGATCGACGTGGGAGGAGATCGGGTGCTGATGTTCGAGATCCCAGCAGCTCCCCGTGGTATCGCCATCAGTTGGAACGGGCACTACTACGCCCGCAGCGGAGAAAGCCTCGGCCCGCTTTCCATTGCCAAACAAGATGAAATTCGTGGACAAACATTGGAAAGCGATTGGACCGCAGGAATCGTCGCCGATGCCGAGCGACGTCATTTGTCGGATGATGCGATCGAAAAGGCGCGAGAGAACTTCGCCATTAAGCACGCTCGATCCGTAGACGTGGATGAAGTGACGAGCTGGGATGACCGAACGTTCCTGGATCGTGCGTCTCTGACAATTGACGGACAAATCACACGAGCCGCTTTGCTATTGGTGGGCGAGCCGACCTCGACGCACTTGCTCAGTCCGTATCTCGCGCAGTTGGTTTGGAAGTTGGTCGGTCCGGAACAGGGCAACGAGATCTTCACGCCACCTTATTTGTTGGCAACATCCGCTTTGTATGAACGGATCCGCAATGTGCAAATTCGGATTTTGCCGGCGGACTCGCTGATTGCAGTCGAAGTCGCCAAATACGACCAGAAGATCGTGCTGGAATCCATCCACAACTGCATCGCTCACCAAGATTACCGCTTGGGCGCACGCATCGTCGTCACAGAGATGCTTGACCGTATCGTCTTGGAGAACTCGGGCGACTTCTTTGAAGGGCACCCCGACGATTACGTTTTCGGAACCAAGACCCCACGCAGCTACCGCAATCCGTTCCTGATGCAGGCGATGACGCGGTTGAACATGATCGACACGCTTGGGTATGGCATTCACCGCATGTACGTCGGACAGGCTCGGCGTTATTTTCCCTTGCCCGACTACGACGTTTCCGAACATGGTACGGTGCGTTTGACGATTCCGGGCGCACTGGTCGATGAAGCGTACAGCCGGATTCTGATTCAAAAGACGGATCTTCCGCTGGAGGATGTGTTTGCGCTCGACCGTGTTCAGAAGGGGCTTCCGATTGAAAGTCAGGCCCTCAAGCGATTGCGTCGCGCCAAGCTGGTGGAGGGACGTAAGAACCAGCTCCACGTTTCCGAGCAAGTCGCTTCGATCACAGGTGACAAGGCTCGATACATTCGGACGCGGGCGCAAGACGATGCGCACTACAAGCAGTTGATCCTAGACTTCATAGGACGATTTGGATCTGCGTCACGCGAAGACGTCGACGAACTTCTTCTGAAGAATCTGAGCGAAGCGTTGGGCGAAGAACAGAAGCGAACCAAAGTCAGCAACCTGCTGACGGCCATGAGGCGGGCTGGCACGATTCACAACGCTGGTTCCAGAACCCAGCCCCGATGGAAGTTGGGCGAGGAACAGAGTTGACGTGCAAGAGTGTTGCAGAAAGGAAGTCGAGTTTGCAGAAAGAATCGTGGTCGCAAAGTGCGGGAAACACGGCATTTTTGCCTTTCTGCGTGGTCGAAATGCAGAAAGAACGCAGGAATAAATTAGAAAAAACTCCATGAAGATTCAGTTCAAAATCCAAGAATATCAAACCGACGCGGTGGCTGCGGTTGTCGACTGCTTCACGGGCCAGCCGTTGATCACGACGCCCAAATACGCGATCGATCCCGGCCTGAGCGCCTCCGCCGCTCCGACGCCGTTGTTTGATGCCGAAGAACTGGAAGGCTTTCGCAACGCCGATCTGCGACTGACCGACGCTCAGCTACTCGCAAACATCAAGCGAATCCAGCTGGAACAGGATATTCCGGAATCAACGTCGCTGGTTTCGGGCGCCACCTGCAAAATCAACCTCGATGTCGAGATGGAAACCGGCACCGGCAAGACTTACTGTGCTACATCAAGACAATGTTCGAGATGTACAAGCAGTACGGATGGAACAAGTTCATCATCGTTGTGCCCAGTATCGCGATTCGCGAAGGCGTACAGAAGTCGTTCGAGATCACCGCTGAACACTTTTTGCAGCAATACGGGCGTCAAGCCCGCTGCTTCACTTACGACAGCAAGCAACTGCACGAGCTGGAAAGTTTCTCGTCCGACGCTGGCATCAACGTGATGATCATCAACGTGCAAGCGTTCAACGCGTTCAAGGAGGATGCGACGAACAAGGCCGCACGGATCATGTTCAGTGCTCGCGACGACTTCCAGTCCCGCCGACCGATCGACGTGCTCAAGAAAAACCGTCCGATCATGATCCTGGACGAGCCGCAACGCATGGGTGGACCAGCCACCGTCAAGGCACTCGCCCAGTTCAACCCAATGTTGATCCTGCGGTATTCGGCGACACACAAGGTTGAACACAACAAGGTTTACCGACTCGATGCCCTCGATGCGTACAATCAGAAACTGGTCAAGAAGATTGCCGTTCGCGGCATCGCTACCAAGGGACTCAAGGGCACCAACGGATACGTCTACCTGGAAGGTATCCGTCTGAGCAAAAGCAAGCCGCCCGTCGGTGTGCTTGAGATCGAACAGAAAACGGCCAGCGGTATCAAGCGGATTCGCAAGCTGGTAGAAAAGGGCACGGACCTGTTCGTCGCGTCGGGAGAGCTTGACCAGTACAAGGGCTTCGTGGTCGCCGACATTGACGCTCGCGGCGTCGAAGGATTCGGCGAAGGCTACGTCGAATTCACCAACGGCGAGCGATTGACCGCCGGAACAACCAGCGGTGACACGAACGAAGACACGCTGCGCCGTCTACAGATTCGTGAATCCATCAAGGCCCACTTCGAGAAGGAACAGGAACTCTACGCCAAGGGCATCAAGGTGCTGTCGTTGTTCTTCATCGACACGGTCGCGAAGTATCGCCAGTACGACGCCGATGGCAATCGAGTCGATGGGGACTATGCCCGCTACTTTGAAGAGGAGTACGCCAAAATCCGCGAAGAACAGCGGACGATGTTTGCCGAGGACGAGAAGTACCAAAAGTATCTCGACGGAATCGAAACGGCCAAAACTCACGCCGGTTACTTTTCAATCGACAAGAAAGGTCAGCTGACCGACCCGAAGGTCATTGGCCGTGGAGAGACAAAAGGGGAAACCGATGACGTTTCCGCCTACGAACTGATTCTGAAACGCAAAGAACAATTGCTTTCGCTCGACGAACCGGTGCGATTCATCTTCTCGCACTCGGCACTCCGCGAAGGCTGGGACAATCCCAACGTGTTCGTGATCGGAATGCTGAAGCCAACTGACTACGAAGGCTCGACCGTGACGCGTCGTCAAGAAGTCGGTCGCGGACTGCGGCTGTGCGTGAACTCGGTCGGCCAGCGGATCGACGATCCGACCATCGTCCACGACGTCAATGTTTTGACCGTTGTCGCAAACGAGAGTTTCCAAGACTTCGTCAGTAAGCTGCAAGGCGAAATGCGTGACTCGTTGTCGGCGAGGCCAAGATTCGCCAGCGAAGACTATTTTACAGGGAAACTGCTCCGAACCGAGACGGACGAAACGATTGTCAACGCAAAGATGGCGTCCCAGATTTATTTCTATCTGGTTCAGAATGGTTACACCGATTTTGAGAAACGGATCACGTCGACGTACCACGAGGCCAAAGCAGCCGGCACCTTGGCCGATCTTCCCGAAGAGTTGCAGCCGCTGGCTGAACCGATCTTTCGACTGATCGACAGTGTCTTTGACGACACCAAGCTGCCGGACTTCAGCAACGGCCGAAGTCCGAAGGGCAACCCCATCAATCAGAAGAACTTAGACCGCAAAGAGTTCCAAGACCTTTGGAAACGGATCAATCACAAAGCGGTCTACGCGGTGGAGTTCGAGACCAATGAACTGATTACCAACTGCGTGTCCGCTCTGAACCAAGACTTGCACGTCTCCAAGCTGCGTTACGAAGTCAACCGAGGGATTCAAAGAGAGGCCAACACCGTCGATGACCTCGAAAACCGTACCGCGTTCGAGGTGAAGGAGAACCAAACCGACACGGTTGACGCCCCCATTTCGACGGACATTCGATACGACCTCGTCGGCAAGCTTAGCGAATCGACTCAGCTAACGCGAAAGACCGTGGTCAGTGTTCTGTCCAAGATTCTCCCCAACACGTTCGAGCAGTTCCGGATCAACCCGGAAGAGTTCTTGGCGAAAGCCGCCCGTCTGATGAACGAGCAAAAGGCGACGATCATCATCGAACACCTCGTCTACAACCCGCTCGACGGCCAGCATTACACAGACATCTTCACCGCCGACAAGAAAGCGGACATCTCATCCGCGTACGAAGCCCAACGCCACGTCTACGACTACGTTATCACCGACAGCAAAACCAAACGGACCTTCGTCGAAACCCTCGACAAGTCCACCGAAGTCGTTGTCTACGCCAAGCTGCCCAAAGCGTTCTCGATCCCAACGCCCGTCGGCAACTACAACCCCGACTGGGCCATCGCCTTCGAGCAAGGCAAAGTCAAGCACGTCTTCTTCATCGCCGAAACCAAAGGCAGCATGAGCTCGTTGGAGCTCAAGAAGATCGAATCCGCCAAGATCGACTGCGCCCGAAAGTTCTTCGCCAAGATCACCAACGACAACGTCAGATACGACGTTGTCGACAGCTATGAAAAATTGATGGGATTGGTGAAGTAATGAATTTGGGCAAAATCAAGCAGCTTTGCCAAGAACACTTTTCCGATGGACTCGTCACGATCGTCGGATCGGGGCTTTCGTGTGCCGAGGGCGTCTCCGGGATGGCAGGGCTTGCCCAGCACCTGCTTGCCAGAATCCCCTCGGAAATTGCTCCAGCTTCGTCGACTAGATGGGAGAAGATCGCTCACGAACTCTCTGAAGATCAATGCAATCTTGAGCAGATTTTGCTCGACAATCCTCCTGACGATGCACTAGAGGCCCTGATCATCAAGCACACAGCCGACCTAATCTTATGTGAGGAAGGCAAGATCATTGACGAGGTGTTGAATGAGGGTCGTGTCCTTAGTTTTTCAAAGCTTATTCCACACATGCTGAAGCCAAGCAATGGTGTTCCGAGGACGATCATCACGGTCAATTACGATCGATTGATTGAGATCGCAGTTGAGTCAATGGGACTAGGAATCGACTCACTCTTTACGGGACACCACCTAGCCAAGCATGATCCTACCGGTAGTCGCCACAGCCTGTGCCGAAGCGTAAGCTCACGAAACAAGAGGGTTGAGCGTCAGTTTTGCGATCACGCCCTTATTTTAAAACCGCACGGAAGCCTTGATTGGTTTCGCAAGGGCAACGAACCGGTTCGCTGTTCTTTTCCGCTAAAAGGCCAGAGACTGATCATCACGCCAGGACTGAATAAATATCAGGGTGGGTACGAACGGCCATTTGACGCTCACCGCGAGAAAGCAAATCGCAAAATAGACGAAGCTTCACGATTCCTAATTCTTGGCTATGGATTCAATGATAGTCATCTACAGACACATTTGAATGATCAAATCATTCACGGTGCACCAACCTTGTTAATCACGCATTCGCTCTCCGACAACGCGCGTGAACTGATGACTAAATCGAACGCAATCACCGCCATCGTTGCTAATGCGGAAGAGTCCAAAGCAGATGGCGCAGTCATCTACCATGGCGGTAAAGAAAAATTCTTCCCAGGCCCAAGGCTTTGGGACCTCAATGTTTTCGTTTCGGAGGTTTTTGGACATGCCTGATGCCGCATTGCAATTCAAGTCCACAGATATTCTAGGAAAGGTCGCAGCGGTCGACACTACGCGAGTGTTGATTGGTGTCTCTGATCCGCAACTGATCACAAGAGTCGGAATCGGCAATTTGATTGCGGTGAAGGGCTCGACCGAACACGAATTCCTGATCGGAATCACCGAAAAAGTAACACGCTCGATTCGCGAAGAGTTTCTCGACGAAGAACAGGAAAGTAGTGATTCTCTTGAACTTGGGTTCCGAGCGGACGACGTGGTTCGCGTGGTTCTGGTGGGTACCTTCCGAACAGTACAGGGCGACGAACCCAACAAGTTCAAGCGGGGCGCTGACACCTTTCCGCAGATTGACCGTGACTGCTACTTCATCGAAGGAGCAAACCTGCAACGGTTCATGGGACTGCTTGGCGCTGAATTGAAGGAAGAAGAAAGGTTAGAGCTCGGGAATTTCGTCATCGACCCGAATGCAAAAGCCGTCGCGAGCGGTGATCGTTTTTTCCAACGGCACGCGTCGATTCTTGGCAGCACAGGATCGGGCAAGAGCTACGCGGTCGCGCTGCTGCTCGAACGGGCAAGTAAGCTCAAGCACCCGAACATCATCGTCTTTGATATGCACGGCGAGTACGAACCTTTAGCCGACAAAAAAAATGGTTACGCCACCCGTTACCGAATCGCAGGGCCTGGCGATCTTGATGCGCCTGGTGATGACGTCTTGTTCCTTCCATACTGGTTGCTGAATCGTGACGAAATGCTCTCGATGATCCTCGACCGCAGTGACCAAAACGCTCCCAATCAAGCATCGAGGTTTACGTCACACGTTCGAGATTTGAAACTGCAGACCTTGCAAGCGGAGAAGCAAACCGAGACAGAAATGACGTTTACGGTCGACTCTCCGATTCCGTACGACATCGGGGAATTGGTAAGCAGGGTTGAGCACGATGACACCGAGATGGTGCCGGGGAAAACAGCAAAACCAGTCAAGGGTGACTGGAACGGAAAGCTAACTAGATTTCTGGGACGAATGAAGGCGAAGCTAGACGATCGACGCTACGGATTTTTGTTTCATCCGCCGCAAGCGGCGATGGAATACGACTGGCTGGCAAAACAACTTGTCTCAGCACTACGGTCTGACCCGGATCGGCCCGGCATCAAGATTATTGACTTTTCGGAAGTACCAACTGACGTGCTTCCGATCGTCACCGGCACCTTTGCTCGCTTGCTCTACGATCTGCAATTTTGGTTGCGTCCAGAGAAACGCACTCCGTTTTCAATCATCTGCGATGAGGCCCATCTCTACCTACCGGTGAAAGACGACGCCGATGCGGTTGAGAAACAGGCCCTTGCCACATTTGAACGCATCGCAAAAGAAGGTCGGAAATATGGCGTTTCGCTTGTTGTTGTCAGTCAACGCCCCTCTGATGTCAGCAGAACGATTCTGAGCCAGTGCAACAACTTCCTGGTTCTTCGTTTGACCAACGATCGAGATCAATCCGTCGTCGGACGGCTGATTCCAGATTCGATGAGCGGGCTAATGGAAATGCTCCCGCTGTTAGATATTGGGGAAGCACTTCTGCTTGGTGATGCGTAACCGTACACCAGCACCAGTTGGGCGCTTGGGGTTGGTTACTTTTTGCGGGTTCGGCGGCGGGCGCGGCGAGTTTTCTTGCGGTCGGCGGCTTGGCGACGTTCGTCGTCGCGGTATTGCCGGATCGATTCGGGATGTTCTGCCTTCCAGGCATGGGGCGTCATTGATTGCCAGTCGGTTTCGCCGGATAGCGCACGCCGCAGGACATCATCCAAGTACGCTCGCACGTCCAAGTTGTTGCGGATCGCGCTCCCGATGATTGTCATTAAGTTTGCAGCCCGTTCGCCCGCGGCCACCGAGCCTTTGAACATCCAGTTCTTGCGACCCGTCGCCACCCGCTTCATCAACTGCTCGCAGTCGTTGTTGTCCAGCGGGATCGATACATCTTCGGTAAAACGATGGAGTGCCTCCCAGTGCCGACGGACGTAGGCCGCCGCCATCCCAAGGTTGCTCTTGGGAAGCACCTTCGGTGACTGCATCGCTTCACTGGAAAGATAGGCTTCGATCTGATCCAGAACATGACGTGACAGGCTTTGGCGTCGCGAAAGTTGCTCCGGCGCAGTAAGGTGTTTGCATTGATCCTCCACGTCGTAAAGATTTCCAATCAACGACTCAAGTTTCGCCACTTGGATCGGGAACGCACTGCGGCACTCGTCGATCTTGCGACGCGCATGTGCCCAGCACGCTGCGAAAGTGATTCGCGAGTCGCTTCGTATTTGGATCTTCTGAAATCCCGACCAACAGTCGCCAATCAGGTTACCTTCAAAGTCACTCAGCACGTCGTCCGGACCATCACGGTGACGGCTAACCGTGAAGTCGAAAGCGACAACCGGAAGCCGTGAAGCGTAGTAGCCCCAGAAGTTCGCTTTGATGCTTGGCTTGCCTGTGGTCATCGCCTTCTCGAGGACCTCGGTGATACGTTTACCGCGCGGGTGATCCGATAAGTCCGGCATCGCGGCGGGCGTAATCAACAGCACGCCGGTGTCATCACAGCCAACGGTGGGATCTTGTTTCAGAATGCTCTGCAAGTGCTCGGCGAGCGGACGCAGGGCGAACTCGACGGCCGTTTCGATGTTCTGCAGTGTGCTGCGACTGGGCGTCCAGCCGCTGGCCCCGAACATGTCTTGTTGACGATAGAACGGCAGGTGATAGAAGTACTTCCAGGCCACCACCTCGACACCGATCGAGGCGTCGAAGCGATCCCATTCGACGAGGCCCGTGGGCCGCTCGGGGCTGACGATGCCTTGCGCTTTGTCGGTTGGGTGGACGTATTTGGCATACTTGGTTAGTCGGACTTTGAGATCCGCGGGAACCCACTCCAGCGTTTCAACTTCGTCATAGCCGATCAGGGTCAAGCCTTCGCGTTTTCCTTCGGGCACATCGACGATGCGTTCATAGCGCGGCAAATGTTCGGGGAACTTGCGGTCGCCGGTTGCGGAGCGATTTCGTCGTCGCTTCTTCTTGTCTTCTTCGGCATCGTCAACAATTTGTCGAGCGTCGCAGATCGCTTCTTCGAGTGCGCTGATGACTTCGGGCGTGGGCTCTTCGCCCAAGTCGAAATGCAGCTGGCCGTCACAGTCGATGCGTCGCTCACTCTTGCGACCAAAAAGTTGCTTGAGAAGTTTCTCGATCGTCAGGTTCAGCTCGATGTTCTTCTCGTCGAGTTTGTCACGGTCGGACTTAAGTTCTAAGACGCTGTGGGCTTGTTCCTCAATCAGCTTGTCTTTCAACTCCAGTGCGACGGCTTGTTTTTGAATCAACGCATGAGCAGCATCGAGGTCGGCGGGGAGTGGTTTGGGATCCATGATGGCGACATTATAAAGTTCGCCACCAAAAGCGCAAGTGCGTCCCCACGAAAGTCCAAAAGAAAACCGGCCCCGCGAGAATGTTCTCACGAAGCCGGTTGATGCGAAGTGGAACTGATTGATGCGAAGTGGAACTGGCCGGCCAGACGGCCCTACGCCACCATTCGCTTGCGTCTTGTCTTGGCCGATTTCAGTGAGACGCCTGCGATCCACATGGCCAGTTCGACCGAATCGATCGTGACGTGCGTTTGATCACAGGGAGGCGTTGGCAGCTCGACGGTGCCTTGCTCGAGTCGCCTGTACCACAAGGTCAATCCACCAGTCTCCCACCAGAGGGCTTTGATGCGGTCTCGCTTTCGATTGACAAACAGAAACAGCGAACCGTCGGTGACGCTCTTGCCCAACGAGGTGGTGACGATTCCGGTCAGACCATCAAAGCCTTTTCGAAAGTCGACCGGCTCGGTGCACAGATAGATCGGCATGCCATCAGGCAATCCGATCATGGTTGATCCTTGCGCAGTGGATTCGGCTGAGAATCAGTTGGCACTTCGATACGAATGCGGATGCCACCGGGAAGTTCAATCGTCGCGTTCGCGAGATTGGCTGCGGGAGCGGGGCGATCCGGTGTGGCTTGAAACGAGACGGGCACAAACTTGGCCACGACGGGGACTTTCGGATCCCGCGTCGACCGCAGCTTGCGTTTCCAGTTGTAGAAAGACGGCTGCGAAACACCTTCGGCGGAACAGAATTGAGCGACCGTCATCTGAGCTTGCTCAAATCGTTGCAGACGCTCCGTCCAAAGCTTCGCGGTTTCGGCTCGATTCATAGGGTTCTCCATTGGGAAGCAAGGTAAACCCAATAGCCTAAAACCTGCGCCTACAATGGTTTTGGTGTACGGTTACGCATCACCGGAAGTTTTTAGGCACTTGTCAATCAAGTTACGCATCCCTGCCCACGTACAGCGGTAGCGTTGCAATCTTCCACGTAGCTCGGTGAATCAAAGCTTGCCGACCTCTTGGCGGAACACTTGCAAATGAGCCAGGTTGCCCGACATGGCGTGAACATTCAACAAGCCGTTTAGAACACGTTTCAGCCATTTGCCCGCCACATCGGTCGGCGAGTGACGGTGAAGACGAGCTGTCTCGCGCACACCGGGTAGCCTGAGGAATCCGCTTCGTTTCCGTGACGGGGCGCGGTTCCGATCAAATAGTTTGGGGATCATCTTCGCTGGAGCCTTTATTCGACTGAATCTACGGAAAATTCAGCACCCGCGTTGTTCGTCTGTGTTTACGATCCTACGCGCTCTTCAGGCTCCCCACCGACGTTCCTGTCAGCGTTGCCTGTCACGGGGCGCCTCGATGGGACCAGCAATGGGCGCTTTTCGTGCCCCCACCAATTTGAGGTGTGTCCGCAAATTCGTTCTTCGGATTTAAAGCCCCGAGGACGGGGCAACGGGCTGTAAATCCAAAAAACGAATTGGCTTGCGTTATCCATTTGCGTGGGGGCGTTTTTGGCGCCCACAGGTGGTTTCTTTTCGAGCGCCCCGTGACAGTTGCCCCCCTGTCGGATCCGCAGACCGTCCTCGCACTTAGCCACAACCGCCTCTGCACCGTGAACCGAGGCGATCTCCCGATTCTCGCCTTGGGGATTTCGAGGCATGCACAGGTTCACAGACTCCACCATGTTCAGGTATCTGGACAAATCTTTTCCAGCGACGATGGATACTCCCCAAACCGTTCGACCATTCGGGAAACTATTCGGGCGAACAGCAAATCGGAAAAATTTTTTCTTGCTTGCCATTTGCGTCGGTAGAACCGCAGGTTCCTGGCCGTGGCAACGGATGGCAATAGCGTGTTCGGACGGAATTTGCCCGAACGCTGGGACATAGGTAGAGGCCTGCATTTCGCGGGCCCATCAAACCTTTGGAGTCCCCATGTCGAAAGTTACGAAGTTAGTCGGTCAAATTGAGGCTGCGGAAATTCTCGAAATTAGCGAGTATCAGCTGGTAGTGCTGACGGCGCCGGACGGACCGATCCCCTGCTTCCGAATGTCCGGTTTCAACCTGTATTCAGTTGACGATTTGAGTGCCTGCCAGACTTGGCTCGAGCTGGCTGAAGAAGGATTCCCCGAATCGGACACCGATTTTATCGAACCGAAGGTCCTTGAATGGATCCTGGCTGGAAAGGAGAAGTGCAATGACGCAACTTCCTAAACAGCCGCCTTCTGATGTGGCCATGTCCGTTGACGATGTCGCTACCTTGCTCCAATGCTCGCCGGCTCACGTCCGGCGTCTTGCTGACTCGGGGCGAATGCCACGTCCCTTCAGGATCGGACGGCTCGTCCGCTGGGAACCCAGTGCCGTTAGGGCGTGGATTTCGGATGGATGCCCAAAGATCAGGAAAGGAGGCCGCCGATGAGTTCTTTGATTGAAAGAGCCAACCGGGAATCGGTTGGTCGTTGTGGCGAGGTCATCGCCGCGTTAACTCCACTCCCGTCGACTGTGATCCAAAAGGGGGCTGAAGATCATCCGTGTCCGGTTTGCGGAGGAGACACGGTCATATGGCCCGCAGAAGGAAATGCGAATGACCATGGACGAATCGCTTGCCGAACCTGCACGGGGGATCAGCCCACTGGCGATGTGGTTGCAACAGTCGCCGCGTTCGCCGGCACAAGCCAAGGCGACGCAGCAAGGCGTATTGCTGAGTTCCTGGACGGTTCGGCCCATCCACTGGCATCGGATCGTTCAGAAGCCACGAATGACATCGTTGACCGAGTCGCTAGGGCGAAGGGAATTGATGGTGACGTGCTGCGTCGCTTCGGCGCCACTTCGGCCAAACGAGGCGGGCGTGATGTGGCGAGGATCCCCGTTTGCAACGAGCTTGGCGAAATCCATTCTCACTTCGACCTCATTGCCGATCCTGGCGATAAAGGAAAGTTCAAGCAAGGTGCCGGCAACTCGGGATTGTTTTTTCCCGGGAAGCTGCCTTGCCCTGGTGAGGTTTGGGTAATCGTTGAAGGTGTGAAGGACGCTGCCGCGGTATCTGGCCTCGGCTACAACGCGTGCGGATTGCCCACGTCGACGCTGAACGAGAAGTACGTGAGGTTGTTCGCTGGCGTGACAGTCATCCTGGTTCCAGACCTTGATGCAGCTGGTCAAAAAGGTGCCTTGGGTGCTATCGAACAGCTCAATGGTGTTTCAGCATCGACGACCAAGGTACAATTGCCCGGACCGATTGTGGGCAAAAAGGGCAAGGACGTTCGTGACGTCATTGAACGCGATGGTGCAAACGTTGTGCAACGTCTGATTGACGAGGCTTTGGCTAACAAGCCTGCGCCCAAGGCACAGCGCACGGCGATCGACGGAAAAGGCGATCAGGCCACTTCTGTTGAGCCTGTGGGACCGCCGTTTGGTTCCATTCGTTCGACCGGGGATTCTTGGCTGCGTGATTCAACCAATCGGAATGAGAATTACCTGGCTACGAAGTTCGTTGACGCCTGCGGAAGTGAGTTTCGATACGTTCGAGGCTGGCACAAATATCTTGTCTGGGATGGCAAGAGGTTTGTTGTGGATGTTGGCGACACTTTGACACTGGGTGCCTGTCGACGATTTGTGCGTAATCTTTGGAAGAGCTTCACTGCGATTGCCAGTGACCTGACCGTGAGTCGAGAGCAATGCTCAACGGTTCGGCAGTTCTGCAAGTCGTCCAATCGAGCCAATGGCATCAAGGCCATTTTAGAGCTTGCGAAAGCGGATGATCGGGTGCAAATTTCGCATGATCATCTGAACCAGGATCCAATGGTCTTGAATCTTCTCAATGGGACCTACGACTTGAGGACGGCAAAGCTTCGGCCGCATCAGCAGCAAGATTTGTTGACGCAAGTAGCCGACGTCGAATTCGTTGAGGACGCCGAATGTCCGCGTTGGCGGGAGGCGATGATGCTGATCTTCCGAGAGGATGAAGGCTTGATTCGTTACGTTCAGCAAATACTTGGCTATTCGCTTGCGGGGAATCCCGGCGAACACATTTTGCCCATTGCGTACGGACGAGGATGCAACGGCAAGTCGTTCGTTTGGAATGCCGTACTGAAAATTGCTGGGGACTACGGCTTTGTCGCCAACGAATCGCTGCTGCTGGGCGATAAGCCTGGACATCCGACCGAGAAGGCAAGTCTGTATCAGAAGCGGATTGTGGCCATATCGGAACCGGAGCGTGGCAGCCGGATGCGTGAATCGAGGGTGAAGGAACTAACCGGCGATTCCGTCATTACTGCTCGGCGAATGCACGAAGACTTCTGGACGTTTCCTCGAACCCACACCTTCTGGCTATCGACGAATCACCTACCGCAGGTGACGGGAACCGACGAAGCCATCTGGCGTCGCATCAAGGTCATTCCGTTCGAGGTTGATCTTCGTGAGCATGTCAATTTGGTCCCTGATTACCACCGCGTGATCGTCAACGAGGAGGGCCCAGGAATTTTCAATTGGCTGATGGCTGGCTATCGAGACTACGTGCGGCATGGATTTGTTGAGCCAGAATGTGTCGTCAAAATCGGTTCCAGTTATCGGGGCGGTCAAGATCCATTGGGTAGCTTCCTAAAAGAACGCTGCCGGATTGACGAGACTGCCACGGTTTCCAGTGCGGAAATTTTCGACGCCTACAAGCGTTGGGGTGGTGAGTTATCGAAGACAGCATTTGGAAGAGAACTTACCGATCGATTCGAAAAGCTGTCTCCTCGATCCGGGCCCTATCGAGATAAAGTCGCCTATCGCGGCATCTCGATGGCACGCTCTGACGAGTAACGTCTTGGGGTAACTTGGGGTGGGTGTGTTCTGTCTCTCTTGCGGATTGACCAAATCGAAGAGGGGCGGGATTAGCCCACCCCAAGCCTGCCTTTTGGGCGTGACGATGTCACGTTCCGAAACGCGGCGTTTTGGGGTGACTTGGGGTGGGTATGTTCTGTCTCTCTTACGGATTGTCCAAATCTAAAGAGGGACGGGATTAGCCCACCCCAACCCTCCCCATCGGCGTGAGAAATTGCCGAGCGAAATGAATCATATGAGGCAGCGATTCAACCAATTGAATGTCTACGCGGCAGCACCGGAGCTGATTGAGCGGACTTGAGGGGGGGGGGATTCCTTTCCGCTGAGCGAAATGGGCAAAACGAGAATCGCAGTCCCCCTAAACGGCACTTTGCCGACCGGAACTGCCATGAAACGCATACAAAACGCTACTTTTCCGTGGTTTAATAGGCGTTAGGTGGCAATCCCCTGAACAAGCCAATGAACCAACAGATTCACAGCATCCAGGCACAACAAATTCTGATCGCACCAGGCGATCTTGCTTTTGATCACGACAGCTAGACTTACTGCACACATGAGGGACAAAGATGGCAGCTCTCTTAAAAAAACAGACAACGCGTCCGATGCCTGCTAATGCGAAAATCGTCACCCGCAAAGGCAAACAGATCGCACAATGGAAGACTCGAAGCGGCAAGAAACGCACGGCCGAATTGACGACCGGCAGAGACGGCTCCACACGGATCAAGACCGAAGCAGCCACCTGGACAGCGAAGTATCGCGACGGCGTAGGTGTGATTCGCGAAGTCGCGACGGGTTGCCGCGACAGACAGGCCGCCGCAGCCATACTGAAGGAATTGACCGACCGGTCCGAACTGGTCAAAGCCAAGATTCTATCGCCGGATCAGGACAAGGTGGCCGACCACCAAAGGACGCCGGTTGCCGACCACATCGCCGCATACATCGGCTATCAGCGCGATCGGGGACGCAACGCCCATCACGTCAAGAATTACGAAACGCGACTGAATCGTTCGGCCAACGAATGCAATTTTCGTTGGTTGTCGGATCTGAACGCCGATCGGCTGGAAAAGTGGTTGTCGGTGCTGACTGAAACACCCAAGGCGGCAACCGAAGGCGAGCATCCAGAGCCGCCGAAATTGATTTCGGCATCGGTCTACAACGGCTATATCGACGCGTGGGTTGCGTTTGGAAACTGGTTGATCGGCAAACGGGTCAACGGTCACCGCTCGAACATGCAGGGCGAAAAACGGATGCTGGTCAACCCATTCGGTGGCATCGGCAAGCGGGACACCAACCAGGACCGCCGCCGCGTTGCTCGGGCACTGACCGAAGATGAAATGTCGCGGCTGCTGCAATCGGCACGGGAACGTCCCGTCATTGCTGCCGAAACCGTTCGACGCGGGCCCAAGAAGGGCCAACGGGTGATCGTGCTGACCGATGAACGCAGGGCCAAACTGGAGCGTCTGGGGGCGGAGCGAGCGTTGATCTACAAAACCGCGATCCTGACCGGATTGCGAAAAGGGGAATTGAGATCGATGACGGTCGGCGATTTGTCCTTTGGCGACGTTTCGTTCGTCAAACTAAAAGCCGGCAACGAAAAGAATCGACAGGGTTCGACGCTGCCGATCCGGTCTGACTTGGCTGGCGAACTGCGGAAATGGACTGCGGACAAATCGCCTTCCGATCGGGTGTTCCATGTTTCATCGAGTTTGACTGACATTTTGGACAAGGACCTGGAAGCTGCTGGAATCCCCAAGATCGACGACGAAGGCCGAGTCGTTCACGTCCATGCACTGCGACACTCGTTCGGGACTCACTTGTCCCGGGCCGGCGTGACCCCTCGAGTTGCTCAGGCGGCGATGCGACACAGCAATATCAGCTTGACGATGACGACGTACACCGATCCGCGATTGCTGGACACGGCAGCTGCCGTCGAATCACTTCCAGATTTCGACCGCCCGCGAAAGGTTGCACCATTGGTTGCAACAAATTCAGGGGACGGACGCAAACTAGGGGGCATTGCTGCTCATTTGGACGATTCTGCCGACATCGGGAAATTCCGGCGGAGCATAAAAAAAACCCCGTGAATCACGGGGTTTATCGGATGCGGCCGAGAGGACTCGAACCTCCACGGGATTAACTCCCACTAGGCCCTCAACCTAGCGCGTCTGCCAGTTCCGCCACGGCCGCGTTGTCGTGTCGATCTTTCTGGGCCGGGAAAGTGTCTCAGATTGCGGTGGCGCGTCAACGCCCCGGCCGACGTGTTTTTGCCGTCGCCGGCCCCCACCGGATTCGGATCGGATTCCCATCGCTGCCGCTGTGCCGGGCGATCGGCCGCAATCAACGGCGTTTCGGGCCCCGAAAGCCGGGTCGATGCGGGGATCGACGTTGACCTTGACGGCCGCTTTGCAGAGAATCCGGGGCAAGCCATTCTAGCCGCCGCAATTTGCCTCCTTTTACGCACTGATTCATGTCATCGACCGCCGCCGAACTTGATCTCGGCCAATACTGCCGTCGCACCGCCGATGCTGCCAAAGCTGCTTCCTACGAACTGGCGGCCTTGGACACCACCATCAAAAACCAGTGGCTGATCGAGTCGGCCGCTGCCTTGGAAGCTGGCACCGAAGCCATTTTTGCCGCCAACGAGCTGGATTTGGCCGCTGCCCCCGGCTACGGACTGAGCGAGGCCGCGGTCGACCGACTGCGCCTGGACGCGGCACGAGTCGCCGGGATCGCCACCGGCCTACGCGAGATCGCCGCATTGCCGGACCCCATCGGCGAAGTCATCGATGGATTCACGCGCCCAGGCGGCCTACAAATCTTGAAGCGACGGGTCCCGTTGGGCGTCGTCTTTTTCATCTACGAAAGCCGCCCCAACGTCACCGCAGACGCGGCGGGAATCTGTGTCAAAAGCGGCAATGCAGTTATTTTGCGTGGTGGCAAGGAAGCGATCCACAGCAGCCGTGCGATCGTCGACATCCTGTCGGCAACCGCGGTTCGCTGCGGCGTGCCTGCCGATGCGGTGCAATTGGTCGCGACCACGGACCGCGCAGCGGTCGGCGAATTCCTGTCCATGGGCGATGCCATCGACGTGACGATCCCGCGGGGCGGCGAGAGCCTGATCCGGCGAGTGGCTCGCGAGGCGACCATGCCGGTGATCAAACATTACGACGGCAACTGCCACGTTTACGTCGACGCCAGCGCCGAGGTGCCCATGGCCGCCGCCATCATCCAAAACGCCAAGTGCCAACGCATGGGCGTCTGCAACGCGTGCGAGTCGCTGTTGATTCACGCCGGCATCGCTGCGGAAGCGCTGCCGGAAATCGAAAAGAAACTGGCCGAGTACGACGTCGAGATCCGAGCCGATTCGCGGGCGGCCAAGCACCTGACGAATTCCATCCCCGCCACCGACGACGACTGGGGCACCGAATACCTGGGTCCCAAGATCAGCGTCGCGGTTGTCGATTCGATGGACCAGGCGATCAACCACATCAATCGCTACGGGTCGCATCACACCGATGCGATCGTGACGTCGGACCTGCGATCGGCCGACGTGTTCACCACGCGAGTGGACAGTGCCGCGGTGATGGTCAACGCCAGCACCCGGTTCAATGACGGCAGCGTGTTCGGATTGGGCGCCGAGATCGGCATTTCGACGGACAAGTTCCACGCTCGTGGCCCCTGTGGGCTGCGTGAACTGACCAGCTACAAGTACGTGGTGCGAGGCAACGGGCAGGTTCGCGAGTGAGAATCGTGCAAGGAAGAAGTGTCGTCCAGTCCTAAGCGGTTGTTCGAGAGTCGATTCAGAAACCAACAAGACGCGGAGCCCACCGGCCACGTCATCCCAGCGTTACCGATGGAAGGGACACGGATATGTCCGATGAATCACTGAGTCAGAACCAAGTCGAAAGCCTGCTGAAGGCGATGGAAACGGTCGAGGGGGCTCCCGCGAAACCGCAACCACCCAAGTTCAGTGATGAGAAGAGTCCGACCGCGGGCCCGCGCGCAGCCGCACCGGCCAGCGCCGCACCGCGCGTCACCGCGTACGACTTCAAGCGGCCCGAGCGTGTCGGCAAGGACCAGATGCGGGCGATGCACTCGCTGCACGAATCGTTGGCCCGAAACTTTGGTGCGTCGGTATCCGGCATGCTGCGGACGATGATCGAAGTGAAGCTGCTGAGCGTCGACCAACTGACTTACAGCGAGTTCGTTTTCAGCTTGGACAACCCCAGCTGTTTCAACGTGCTGAAACCTGAACCGCTCAACGGCAACTGGATCCTGGACATCGCTCCCACGCTTTCCTACGCGATCATCGATCGGATGTTGGGCGGCGACCCGGATCCCAACGAAGCGGTGCGACGTCCGCTGACCGAAATCGAAAACCGGCTGATCGGACGCGTGGTCGACCTGTTCCTAAAACGGCTGACCGAAGCCTGGGAGAACATCGTCGAATTGGACCTGGAGGTCGAGAAGGTCGAAAGCAACCCACAGCTTGTGCAAATCGTGCCGCCCAACGAGGTCGTGATTTTGGTCGGGTTCGAGATCCTGTTGGGCAAGAATCGGGGCATGATGAATCTGTGCATCCCGTTCAACACGATCGAAAATTTCAATTCGCGGCTGTCGCGAAACGGATGGGTCGGATACGGGAAAGCGTTGCCGACCAATGAGTCCCGCGGCCGCATTTCGACCAGCATGAATGACGCGCCGGTCGACATTGTGGTGACGCTAGCCAGGTCCAAAATTCGCACAGCCGATCTGTTGGAACTAGCCGTCGGCGATGTGATCACGACCGAGAAGGAAGTGAATTCGCCGCTGGAGTTGGCCGTTCAAGATGTGCCGAAGTTCAACGCACGCGTCGGTGCGTTCAAAGGCAAGAAGGCCGTTCGCATCGAATCGGTCATGGAGATCAAACGACTGCCCGAAGAGCCGCCCACGGAACCCTAGTGGCCGGTGGCGTCACGGTTCGGAGCGGTTTTTCGTAGCGAAAATCGCCAAGAGATTCGGTTTGGTTTCGTCAGGAATCGGGGGTGATCGATAAACGGATCATGGGGTGGGATGGCCGAAAGTCTTGGCGACTTGCGCTACGGAATGATGCGTGGGGATGGCCGAAAGTCTTGGCGACTTGCGCTACGGAATGATGCGTGGGGATGGCCGAAAGTCTTGGCGACTTGCGCTACGGAATGATGAGTATGGCCGAAAGTCTTGGCGACTTGCGCTACGGAATGATGCGTATGGCCGAAAGTCTTGGCGACTTGCGCTACGGAACGATGCGTATGGCCGAAAGTCTTGGCGACTTGCGCTACGGGGTGATTTGTGGACATCCGTGGAGCGGCTCACAGTGACCAGCTGCGGTGCAGAGCGATGGGAGGGCACACGGACGGCCGTAGAACGCCGTGGACGCCACAGGGGACGGACCAGACGGTTCGTCGACGTGACTGGACCGAGCATTGCCCTCGTCTTTGCCTCGACTGCGGAAACGACCCCAGGACACTCAGTGCTGAATGAGTGTTCTGGAATGCCGCGTCGGAGCCCCCGGCAGAGATGGCGGAATCAAGATCCTGCTATCGATCTTTTTGGGGGGGAAGAGAGCAAGAAAACGTGCAAACCCTTGGTTCAATCGGGGGCGGCACGTTCCTGTTTCCTCGCCAACGAATTCGTTGGTCAACTTCATTGGGCGAGGCGCAATTCAATATCGTTTGCAACAGTCGCGGCCCGCACAGCGAGCCGGTCAACCATCGCAGATCAAGGTCAGGCCTTAGGCCATTTCCTTCAGGCCCTTCAAAGGACGGATCGACAGCTTCTTGCTAGCTGGCTTTGGCTTCAACCAGATTTCTTGGCCATCGGCAGGGTTGCGTCCTTTTCGCTTTGGCTTGGCTGGAACGTCCTTCAGGACGATCTTGCACAGGCCAGGGATCGCGAATTGGCCAGGGCCACCTTTGGCAAGCGACTTGGCGATTTCGGCAGTCAGAGCGTCGAAGACGGCTGCGACGTCCTTCTTCGACAGTTCGGTTGATTCTGCGATGTTAGCGAGGATCTGGGTCTTGGTAGGGGCCTTCGGAGCAGCTGCTGCTTTTGCCATGAGAGAAAACCTTTTCGAGTAGTGTTGAGAGTGTCTTAGATGGTTTCGACGCGATCAGCCGGCGCATCGTTGATCGCTAAGGGCAAAGTGTTATGTCCCCGTCGCCATCGTTGCAACCCGGCTTGACGCAAAAAAGCCCACGTTTTCCGGGGATTTTTGCGAGCCGCCATCATCTGGAACACACCCAAAAGTGTCGATTTAGACGACTTGACACAGCCAAAATGGTCCCTCGGCCTGCGTCGTTGGCCCGTCCATGAGCGTTATGGACGGGCGTTTATCAGCCCCCCAGCGGTCGCCGCCGAGGGTGCCAGAACCTACAAATTGCTGCTGTGCAGACGGTCAATGGCGTCGATTCCAAGCGACTCGCTGTCGGCCATCGCTTCGGCAGATGGCGAGATCACGGTCAACGAATCGGCAACCGATTGCATTGCGGAATCAACCGAAGATGCGTCGACAATCTTGTCCTGATCGATGGCCGACTGGCCCTGATCGTCCGGTCCGGATTCGACCCACAAATCGCCTTCTTCCAGCGGCAAAACAGCCGCTCGGCTATCGGCCGATGCCGACATCAACGCCGGGACAAAGGCGTCGGCAACGGTGACACTTTGTGCCGCAATGGACTCGCCCTCGGCCTGCGAATCACCGAGCAACCACTGGCTAGAGGCCGCCGCAGCGGAGGCGGTTTCCTGGCTGGCAGACTCCGGTGCAACCGCTTGCAACGCCTGGGTACTGGATGATCCTGTCGTGGTCGTTGTGGTGGTCGCGCTGGCCGCGGTGTCGGGGTTGAACACGACCTCGTCTTCATCGACGCTGACCCGATAGAGCTGCAGATCGCCGGATTCGCCGCGAGGCTGGACGTTGCGGTTGTTGATCGTCGTCAAGGTCGTGGTGACCTTGGATGCCGCCGACGCACTGTCATTCGTCGTGCCGCGAATGGTCACGTTGGTACCATCGGAACTGAGCGAAACGCTGGCTTGATCGATCACATCCATCTGTGCCGAAGGGACCACCAACACACCATCTTCGCCCGGTGAAACGGCGACCAACAGCGATTGGCGAGACGAACGCCCCATCCAATCGCGAAGCGAGATGTATTGTGCCTTCAACAGGCCCAGTTCGATGTTGATGGTCGCGTCACCATCGTCGGCGCCGCTTTCGATCGTGATCGTTTGCGACTGGGACGCATTCTGCAGGAACGGGATCGCGGGCACGTTGACGGTGTAACTGCCGGGCAGCACGGTTGTCGAAATGCTTCCGTTGGCGTTAAACGCTAGCACCTGTTCGACCGTTTCGTTCAACAGGTTGGTGCCGGTCAACGTCAAACCGTTGATCGTGCCTTGGATGCCCGAACCGAACTGCACGACGATATTCCGCTCGGCATAGTCGGCGACGTTCAGCGTCAGCGTACCGGTGCTGGTCAGTGAGCCATCGCTGATCGAATAGGTCATCGAATCGGTGCCGACAAAATCGCCGCTCGGTGGCGTGTAGAAAATGGTCCCCGAGGCTGCGTCGATTCGAACCGTGCCGCCAGCGGTTGTCGTCGTCGACGTGCTGGTGGCAATGGTCAACGTTTCGCCAGCGTCCACGTTGGCGGGCAATTCGGTCAATCGGAACACCACGAACTCGGTCGCTCCGCCGCGATTGATCGGCACCGTTTTGTCCAAGATGGGCGGTGCATCGTTGGCTGCGGTGACGGTGAAGGTCGCCGTACCGGTTGCGACCCCGCCACCGGTATCGCGAATCGTGTATGTCACCGTTTCGGTGCCGTTGAAATTGGCGGCCGGACGATAGAAAAACTGCGAACCATCGCCGCTGATGCGAACGGTCCCGCCCTGGCTGGGCGTGCCGACGGCGCTGAGCACGAACGACTGATTGTCGACGTCTCGAGTATCGTTGGCCATCACGTCGAAAGCGGCCTCGGCAGCGTCTTCGGTGACGGTGAACGAGTCGCCGATCGCGGTAGGCGGATCATCGGTCGATTCGACGGTCAGTGAAACCGAACCCTGATCTGTCGACGTTCCATCGCTGATCGTGTAGGTGAACGAATCCGTTCCCACGAAACCGGCTGGCGGCGTGTAGCGAACCGAGCCACCACCGGAGACGATCGACACGGTACCACCGGCGGTGGTTGTCCCCACGGCGGTGATTGTCAACGTTTCGCCGGTGTCTGGGGCGAAGGAATCATTGCTTAGCAGGTCCAGCGCGTTGTCGGTCGAATCCTGCTGGACGGTCAGCGTATCGTTGTTGGCGCTGGGGGCGTCGTTGACCGGTGTGACGGTCACCGTGACGCTGCCAGTTTCTTGGATCCCAGCGCTGTCGCTAGCCCGATAGGTGAACACTGCGGTGCCGTTGAAATCGGCGGTGGGCAGAAACTTCAGCACGCCACCGGTTAGCGTCACCGTACCGCCGGCGGCAGGCTGGGTGACCGAAACGACGGACAGATTTCCGGATCCAGTGATGATCGTATCGTTGGCCAACACGTCCAGGGTGGTCGCGGCGCTGTCTTCGGCAACGGAGAACGTGTCGGGGTTGGCATTGAACGATTTGCCCACGGTCAGCGAGACGTTCCCATAGGCGACGTTGTCCGCCGAAACCTGGTTGTCCTCGCCGAAGATCAACACATCACTGTCGCTTTCGTCCGCCGGTTCGCTGCGAATGTTGACGATACCGCTGGCCAGCGCTTCCATCCGCACCGTTGCGATCAAGCTTTCCGCTTCGTTGCTGGCGACAATCCGGTTATTGACTGCCCCCAATTCGTCGATCAATCCGGCTTGAACGGTGCCCTTGGGGACGACGGTAAAGTCGTCGCTGTAATCGATCGTCGATCCAGGCACGACGCGAACCAAGTTGTTGTCGAACAGGACGTCGGCGTAGGCGGCATAGATGCCGGGTTTGGTGAACGATCGAGCGTCGACGCCGATCAGGTTCAGCAGGAATTCTTGGCCCACGGCGATCGACGTGATCACGTTGCCTTGCAGGTCCGTCACTTCCAGTTTGATCTCGGCGACCGGTTCGCCCGCGACATTCACGGTTAGATTTTCGGTGCGAGTGTTCCCAGCGGCATCCGTCAGGGTCAGCGTGAACGAGTTGGTGCCCAATTGAGCGGTGGTGGGGGTCCAGTTGATCACGCCGGTTGCTGCGTTGATGGTCGCCCCGGTGGGGTTGGCGGTCAACGTATAGGTCAACCCGTTGCCCTCTTCGGGGCTGATCAAATCCGTCACGTAGCTTCGGCCAACGTTGGCCTGGGTGGCTGCACTGGCGATCACCGACGCCGGGCTGGTGGTGTCGTAGACCAACGACAGGGCCGACGAAAGACCGCTGGTCGTGGCGGCGACGCGTTGGCGGGCAGCGATGGGATAGGTCCCATCGCCCAGTGCGGCGATGTTGTTCGTGGTGATGGAAACCGTGGTTCCAGAGGCGATGGCGGTTCCCACAATCGATCCGGTCGCGGTGTTGACCAGTTCGACCGTCGCACCACTGGTGACTCCGCTGACCTGGAAAGTCAACGAGCCCGCGTTGGTGATGTTGTCGATATTGCTGGTACCAGTGTCGCTGCCGGTTTGCAGATCGACCGCGGTCGGAACGGCAACCACATTTTCGCCTTCGATGGTGAAGGTCAAACGTTGATTGTCGTCGGCCGTTTGGCTGGAACTGATCGCGGTATCGCTGACACCGACATCGACCAGGATGGTGCCCGTGAATCCGCTGGCCGGTGTGACCGTGACCAAGCCCGTGGACGAGTCCACCGAAACGGTCCCATTGGCGGTCGACGAAGCCGATCGTGCGGTGTAGAAGACCGAATCGCCTTCGACGTCGACGCTGGAGAGTTGCAGCGTAACGGGTTGGCCAGCGGTGCCGGTGATTGGCGAGGTGATCTTGTTCAGGAACGGTTGGCTGTTCTCGGAATCCGCCGTGACCGTGACGGTACTGGTCTGGCTGAATGTGTTTCCGTCTGCATCGGTCACGGTAAACGTGACCGTGGTGGTCCCCGTTTTATTCCCGATCGGTTTCAGCATCACGACCGAGTTTTCGGTGTCATTGAACACATCGATGGTGTCGATGATGACGTCGTTGATCGGTTTGTTCTGAGAGCTATTGTTGACAGCGGTTTCGCTGATGGCTTCACGGACATCAAACCCTTCGACTAACTGGCCAAAGATCGAATGGTTGAAGTCCAAGAACCGAGTCGGTGTCTCGGTGATAAAGAACTGGCTGTTGTTGGTGTCGTCGGCGCTTTTGGCGAACGACAGCACGCCTTCGCGATTGTGTTGCAGTTCGGGATGGAATTCGTCATCGAAATTGCCCAGGGTCGAACCGCTGGTGCCGGTGCCGGTGGGATCACCAGCTTGGATGACAAAGTCGTCAACGACACGGTGAAAGATGATCCCGTCATAGAATCCCGATTCGGCCAAGTCGGCGACTCGTCCCGATGCCGTGGGTGCACGCTGTTCGAACAGTTCGAACACCATGTCGCCGTACCCTTGCAGGTCGATTCGGATCGACCGGTTGCCCGACAACACCGACGCTTCTAACAGAGTCGGATCGGCAACCGAGACGGTGACCGTCAACGGGCCATCGCCGGGGTCATAGGCATCGATGGGAATGTGCATTGGGCTGCCGGTCTGGACCGTCAAATTGCCGATCGGTTGAAACGACGGCGTATCGCTTTGCGGAATCGGGACGTTCGCCGTTTGGCTTAGCGTCGCCAAACTCTGGACGCCCACCAAACGCGTTCCGCTGGGGAAATCCCAGGTCGGAAACTCGCTGATCCCTTCGGCGGTCCCGGTCGCATTCAGGCTGCGGTCCGGATTGGTGACTTCGACAAACGGCAAACTGTGCTGCCCGTCACCGAAGAGTTGTTTTTGGGACGTGCATGCCGGGCACCAACCGGCACCATAGAAAACGACGCCTGCATCGGCCAAGTCTTTGGCAAACTGGACCAGGTCCGGGGCCGATTCACCCTCGGCGGTGGTCGTGGTTTGCAGGCCACTGCTGGAACTCTGGACACTGGTTTGGCTATCCATCGCCGCGGCTGCCACGCCGTCGCCATCGGTGAATAGCAGATCCATGTCGCCGGCCATCAATTGTCGCTGTTCAAGCGATTCCAGCAGCAGTCGTCCCTTCTTGGGGTTGGGAGGGCTGGACTGGCCGAGGATGAATTTTTCGAGCAAGCGACGAACACCGCCGGTGGAGGCCGAGGAATCTGACTTAGCTTGGGAAGAACGCATCTGGAATCTCAGAATTTCGAGCGATTGAGCATTTTTGACGAACGTGGTCCACCAGCATTCTCTGGTGGGCACGATGGATGACGTTTTGCCGTCTGCAAGGACGCAGAATCCGGCTCAGGTCGGGTAGTCATCGGGTTGAATCGGCACCGCATAAGCGGCAGGACAAACAAATCCGCTGTAGTCCCTACCATTTAACATTTGCTGCCAAGGGGCTGCATTTCCCCCAATTCGATAGGGGCCAAAACGCGATCGTTTCAACAGTGCCGGAACCAATTATCCGCGACAGACGGGTGCAAGTGGCGACGAGACGAGGACGGATCGGCCCGGTCAACCGCTGCAAATCGGCCTGCGATGGCACGAAATCAGCCGATTCCCGAGTCTTCCACCGGTCAGGCTTTCGACGCCCCGACCAGCCCTCGTGTTCCCCACTATATTTTGGCCGTCCCCGAGACGCACCCAAATGAAGCCACGGTTGCTGGCTTCGGTCGATCGCCCGGTAGGGCAGGGGCGTTTGAGCGGGTCGCCCGGTCGTCCCGGTTATCCGGAGAGAATGCAGCGATCCGGCGGCAGTGCGAGCCGGCGATTTTGGCGGAATTTCGTTGCGGAATTTCGTTGCGAGACTCGCCAAGAGTTTCGGCCCTGGATGGTGGGAGACGCCGAAAGTCTTGGCGACTTGCGCTACGGGACGATGCGGTTGCGCGAAAGTCTTGGTAGCGAGACTCGCCAAGAGTTTCGGCCCTGGATGATGGGGGATGGCCGAAAGTCTTGGCGACTTGCGCTACGGGATGATGCGGTTGGTCGAAAGTCTTGGTAGCGAGACTCGCCAAGAGTTTCGGCCCTGGATACTGGGGACACCGAAAGTCTTGGCGACTTGCGCTACGGGATGATGCTGTTGGTCGAAAGTCTTGGTAGCGAGACTCGCCATGAGTTTCGGCCCTGGATGATGGGGATGGCCGAAAGTCTTGGCGACTTGCGCTACGGGATGATGCGGTTGGTCGAAAGTCTTGGTAGCGAGACTCGCCAAGAGTTTCGGCCCTGGATGATGGGGGATGGCCGAAAGTCTTGGCGACTTGCGCTACGGGATGATGCGGTTGGTCGAAAGTCTTGGTAGCGAGACTCGCCAAGAGTTTCGGCCCTGGATGATGGGGGATGGCCGAAAGTCTTGGCGACTTGCGCTACGGGATGATGCGGTTGGTCGAAAGTCTTGGTAGCGAGACTCGCCAAGAGTTTCGGCCCTGGATGATGGGGACACCGAAAGTCTTGGCGACTTGCGCTACGGGATCATGCGGTTGGTCGAAAGTCTTGGTAGCGAGACTCGCCAAGAGTTTCGGCCCTGGATGATGGGAACACCGAAAGTCTTGGCGACTTGCGCTACGGGATGATGCGTTTGCGCGAAAGTCTTGGTAGGGAGACTCGCCAAGAGTTTCGGCCCTGGATACTGGGGACGCCGAAAGTCTTGGCGACTTGCGCTACGGGATGATGCGGTTGGTCGAAAGTCTTGGTTGCGAGACTCGCCAAGAGTTTCGGCCCTGGATGGGGGACGCCGAAAGTCTTGGCGACTTGCGCTACGGAATGATGCGGTTGGTCGAAAGTCTTGGTAGCGAGACTCGCCAAGAGTTTCGGCCCTGGATGATGGGGACACCGAAAGTCTTGGCGACTTGCGCTACGGGATCATGCGGTTGGTCGAAAGTCTTGGTAGCGAGACTCGCCAAGAGTTTCGGCCCTGGATGGGGGATGGCCGAAAGTCTTGGCGACTTGCGCAACGGGATGATGCGGTTGGTCGAAAGTCTTGGTAGCGAGACTCGCCAAGAGTTTCGGCCCTGGATGGTGGGGATGGCCGAAAGTCTTGGCGACTTGCGCTACGGGATGATGCGGTTGGTCGAAAGTCTTGGTAGCGAGACTCGCCAAGAGTTTCGGCCCTGGATGATGGGGGACGCCGAAAGTCTTGGCGACTTGCGCTACGGGACGATGCGGTTGGTCGAAAGTCTTGGTAGCGAGACTCGCCAAGAGTTTCGGCCCTGCGGAATGTGTCAACGACATTGAGACAACTTTCTAAACGGTTCAGTGATTGATGCCAGCGCACTTGGGGGCCAGCCCCCAAACCCCCGGGATTTTTTCAGGCATCGCTCGGGTGTTCAAAGGTGTTTTCGGTGGTAAGGTTGATTCGTCCGGTGAAACGGAAGGCGGCTCTGCGGGGACGCAACCGTCCAAGGGATAATCGGATCGAGGGTGCGTCAAAGACGTTTCTTCGGAAGCTCCCGGGCAGGTTGGCTCGGGGGCTTCCCTTTTGCGTTCATCGATTGGTTTGGGAGGGTTGATCCAGACGGCTTGGGGAACACTTGCTGGCTTGGGAATTCCGTGAACGAAACGCTCGGGTGTTTTTTTCCACGCACCATGAAGAGTCTGCGTGCGAGCGGCAGTTACTTCCTCGGCGCGGCCGAAGTGCAACGATGATGGAGTTAGCAACCCGATGCCGCTGTGATAGTGCTCGTTGTTGTACCAGGTGAAAAACGTGCGACAGAACTGCAAGCCGTCTTCGTAACAGCCAAAGCGTTTGGGGAACTCAGGTCGATACTTCATCGTTTTGAATTGGCTTTCCGAGAACGGATTGTCGTTGGAGACGTGCGGTCGGCTGTGTGATTTGGTGACGCCCAGCGAACTGAGTAGCTGCGCTACGCTGTGAGATGTCATCGAAGGTCCCCGGTCGCTGTGAATGATCAGTTGTTCGGGTGGAATGTTCTGCTTGTCGATCGTGGTTTCAATCAGCTGCTTGGCCAAGTCGGCGCTCTCGCTATCGGCCAGCATCCAGCCAACGACGCAGCGGCTGTAGATGTCCAGAATCACGTAGAGGTAGTAGTACGTCCATGTTTCGGGGCCCTTGAGTTTGGTGATGTCCCAAGACCAGACTTCGTTGGGCGCGGTGGCGAGCAGTTCTGGTTTGCGATACTCGGGATGCTTCAGCTGGTTTCGTCGTTCGCGTGTGCTTTGATTGTCGGCCAAGATGCGATACATCGTTCGCACGCTACACAGGTAGTCGCCCTCGTCGAGCAACTTGGCGTAGACCTGTCGTGGTGCATGATCAGCGAAACGCTCGCTGTTGAGTTGATCAAGTACTTCTTGGCGTTCTTGCGGTGATAGAGCTCGAGCGGGCGCCGGCCTCGGCGCGGCTTGTCGATCGGGGTCGCGGCGACGATAGAACGTCGCACGCGACACATTCATCGCACGGCAAGCAGCCGCGACGCCGACTGTTTCACTCAGTTGTTTGGCGGCTGTCAGTCGTCCTTCTCGTGTGATCGTATCTGCATCATCTCCGAGACTTTTTTTTGGACGTCAATGATCAGCTCGGCGTGGCGGAGCTTCTCCTTGAGCCGCTCGTTCTCACGTTCAAGACGTTTGAGTTGATCGGCTGGTGAAGTTTTGCCGTTAGACTTTTTCGATGATGACAATGATTCCTCCCGCAATTGACGACGCCATTTTGCCAGGACCGAGGAGTAAATTCCCTCGCGTCTGAGCAACGCCCCGATTTCTCCGGGCTCGCTACAGCTTTCGGCCTCCAGGGCGATACGGCGTTTGTAGTCGGCGGTGAAGCGGCGACGGGCCGCTTTCTGTGTCACCTCGGGATCTTTTTCAATTTTTTTGTTGGCGGTATCGGTCATGCGAATGCTCCATGCCCTCAACTCTGATGAAATTCAAAGTTGTCTCACGCATGTTGGCACAGAGGGCTGGATGGGGGATGGCCGAAAGTCTTGGCGACTTGCGCTACGGGATGATGCGGTTGGTCGAAAGTCTTGGTAGCGAGACTCGCCAAGAGTTTCGGCCCTGGATGGTGGGGGATGGCCGAAAGTCTTGGCGACTTGCGCTACGGGACGATGCGGTTGGCCGAAAGTCTTGGTAGCGAGACTCGCCAAGAGTTTCGGCCCTGGATGATGGGGGATGGCCGAAAGTCTTGGCGACTTGCGCTACGGGATGATGCGGTTGGTCGAAAGTCTTGGTAGCGAGACTCGCCAAGAGTTTCGGCCCTGGATGATGGGGGATGGCCGAAAGTCTTGGCGACTTGCGCTACGGGACGATGCGGTTGGTCGAAAGTCTTGGTAGGGAGACTCGCCATGAGTTTCGGCCCTGGATGGTGGGGATGGCCGAAAGTCTTGGTAGCGAGACTCGCCAAGAGTTTCGGCCCTGGATACTGGGGACGCCGAAAGTCTTGGCGACTTGCGCTACGTTTGCGTGTTTGGACTGGGCGGTTGGCCTAGCGATTATCGGCTGACCATGTCCATCAGTTGCTTTCCGGTCATCCGAAACGCCGCTTCGTGGGGACAGGCGTACACGCAACTGGGTTTTCCGTCGACGCTGCGACAGAGGTCACAGGTGGTTGCCCGCTGTTGAACCACTGGCAACTTCTTTCCGTCGACTTCCTGATAGACGCTGCGGAGTTTGCCCTTGGCATCGACTTCCTGCTTGTCGAACCCGTGCATGTTGATATTGCCGTAGGGGCAATTCTCCGCACACAGGCCGCAGCCGATGCAGTAGTCCTCGATCTCGATCTCTAACGAGTCACCGCCGCGGTGGATCGCATCGACGGGGCAGCCCACCAGACAATACGGGTCCATGCAGGATCGGCAACTGCTGGCGACCAGGAACTTGTCGAATCGTAGCCCGTCACGAACCAGCCGAGTGACGCCATCGTGTGTGTCTGCACACGCTTTGGTGCATTCGTCACACCGAGTGCAGCGTTCTAGATCCAGAACCAACAAACTTTGGGCTAGGTACAAACCCTGGTCCAAGAATTCATCTGCTTCGACAGCCTGCAGCCGGCTGCGGGCTTCCTGGTCACGCTGCAGAATCTCTTTCGCCTTCGCCGCTAGGTTCTGTTTCAATTCAGGAAACTGTTGCAGCAGGGCACGAAAGTCGTCGCCACGGATTCGAATCAATTCGACGTGATCCAGGGCCGAACAGGTTGCCGTTCGGACCCCCGGTCGAATTTCGCCGCCCAGCGATTCTTTCAACGTGTTGCCAAGACTGCTCAACAAACCAATCTCGCCAAACCCGTTTCCAGGGCCCAAGTAGTTCAGCACGCGTTCGTCACGACCGTAGGCCTGCGTGACTTTGACGAAGCCAAGTTTGTTGATGTAGTAGTCGTCTGCCAGATCGCCTTGCTTGAAAATGGTTTGTCCGGGATCCACGGACACCAGATCGGCTTTGTTGCTGAGGTAGTCGGCGGCAAGGTTACGGTTGGCTTCATCAAGCGAATCGAAGATCGGCAACGATGCCAATTGGCCTCGCAACGATCGTTCACGGTAGACCCGATCCAAGATTTCGCGACTGACGGCATTTCGCTGCAACATGTACAGCACGTTGCGTTTGATTTCCAACACTTCGGCCGGCTGGGTGGCGACGACGGTGGCGCTACGGGGATAGCGATTCATGCACGTCATTTCGCCAAGGACGACATCTTCTTTGTTACGCAGGATACGTTGGTTGTCCAAAAGCTGTGCCGCGCCCACGTCGGCCAATCGCGCCCGGCCGCCCACCTTTTCGACGACCGTTTTCAGTCCGCCCAACAGACCGGCCAGGCCGCTGGCCTTTTCGTTTCGAACGGCGCCACGAGTCGTGTTCAGAAAGATCTCGAACTCGCCATCTAGGATGATGAAGGCCGTCGATCCGTATTCGCCTTCGCGGCAAAGGACATCGCCGGGCGCCATCATACGGCGAACCACCGCGGCACCATTGAACTGCAAAAACTTGTACGGAATCCCCGAAAACAGGTCGATTTTGACAAGCTCGTCCGCCGTCACGATCTCGCCGTCCTTCTTTTCGGCGACCATGTCGTCCTGGACACGTTTGATCTGGGTTTCGATGAACGAGGGCTGAAACTGCATCGCACCGGTCGGACAACTGACAGCGCATTCGCCACACGAAACACAGTGACTGTGCCCCATGGGTGAATCCAAGTCGAATGCAATCCGCGACTCGTAACCTTTCTCGGCGCGCCCGATCACGTTGTTGCCTTTGACCCAGTTGCAGCCCCGTTGGCACCGGCCGCACATGATGCACTGGTCATGGTCGACCATGATCATCTTGCTGCTGTTGTCTTGCCCACGTTGGATCGATCGACCAGCAAACCGCGACTGAGTCACACCCATCCGCTGTGCGATGGCTGCCAATTCGTTGCCCGTGGTGTGTTGTTGCGAATCGGGCAGGTGATCGGCAACCAATAGTTCAACGACTGTTTGGCAGGATGCTTTGACGCGTTCGGCCGCATCGGGGTCCGCTTCGCTATTGATCGTGTTGACGATCATCCCGGCGTTGACCCGTTGCACACAGGATGGGACCAGTTTTTTGCGAGGTCCACGCCGTGTCATTTCAGTCGCTTCGACAACGCAAACTCGGCACACGCCCACCGGGGGCAAGTGTTCTTTGTGACACAGTGCGGGGATCGGATGCGGGTCGCCCGGTTTGCGAACAAACGCTTCGCTTGCCGCATCGTAGATGGTCGTGAACCGCGGCTTGGGCGCGCCGTTGTCGTCACGGATAATGTTGCCTTGTGCGTCCCGGGTGGGGACCGCTTTTTTGACCGTGATCGCCCGCCCGTCGATCGTTAGCGCGACGTCTTCGTCCAATTCCGACGCGGTGGCCCGTTCGACACGGATCAGTTGGCCGTCGACGTCCCGCGCGAACAACCCTTCGTCATCCGGCCTTGTCCCTTCGACCAAATCGGTGACGTCAAAGCTAACGGGCTTGTCGCTGGGGTCGGACGCGTTGCTCATGGGATCTACTTAACAAAGTAAGAACAAGTAACAGGAGCCGTTGGAATGCGGCGGGCAGTGGGGTGACGCGGTGTTTCAGCACGCTGGAAAGTACGGGGTCTGGCCCAGCGTCGATGTTGCTAGGACTTTTTCTTGCACGCCGCCCGAGCGGCATCGGGGAAATACGTCAGAAAGGTCTGGAACGGGTTGCTGGCGACTTGCCCCAGCCCGCAAATGCTGGTCGCCTGCATCACACCGCTTAACTGCATCGCAATCGGCTGCATCGTCGCCAGTTCGGATTCGTCGACGTCACCGTCGAGCAGTCGTTTGCCCATCTCGGTGATTTTTTCCGACCCGATGCGACAGGGGACACACTTCCCACAAGATTCCTTGCGATAGAAGTTGCTGTTCGCGACGGCTTCGGACAGCACGTTGCAACCTTCGCCATAGATGACGATCCCAGCGCCCAACATGTATCCGACCGCACGGGAGACATTGATGTCCAGTGGCAGGTCGCGGATGTCGATTTCCTTGACGTCGGCCGGAACGTTTGCTTCGACGAAACGGCGATTGAGATATTGGACGGGAATCTTTGCTGGCAGCAGACCACCGGACGGCCCCGAGAGTGCAACGGCCGCAATCGATTTGCCCTGTTTCATGCCACCGCAGTGGTCATCGATCAATTGCCCCAGCGTCGTCCCGGTCGGAACTTCATAGACACCCGGTCGATTCAAATCACCGCTGATCGAAAACAACCGTTTCCCGGTCATCCGTTCGCTGGATCCCTTCGTCAACGGGCCGTCTTTGATGCCTTGATCGGCAAACCACTGGCCGCCGTCTTTCAGGATCGCCGGTGCCCAGGCGAAGGTTTCGACATTGGATAGCAGCGTCGGTTGATCGTACAAACCGTTGGTCATCAATTCGGGCGGGCGGTTCCGGGGCTCGGCCCGTTTGTCTTCCATCGCTTCGATCAGCGCCGTTTGTTCGCCACAGATGTAACCACCGGGGCTGGGGAAGACGTCCAATTCGAAGGAGCGACTGCTGCCGAAGATATTGCGACCGCAGGCCCCCAATGCGACGGCACGGTCGATTTCTTCGCGGCACTTCTGGATCTGTTCGGGATACTCGTGGCGAATGTAGATCCAGCCTCGCGTCGCACCGGTGACCAGCGCCGCGATGATCATCCCTTCGATCGTCAGGTGGGGTGCGGCAAGCAGGATCTCGCGATCTTTAAACGTACCGGGCTCACTTTCATCGGCGTTGCACACGACAAATTTTTCACCCGTCGTGCCCTCGGCACGCATCACGTCGCCCCATTTCAGATAGGCACGACCACCGGCACCGCCCATCCCTAGTAGCCCTGCTTTTTCGAGTGCCGACAAAACCTTGTCGGGATCACCGCCACCACTGACATAGTCACGGACCATGTCGTAGCGACCTTTGCCGTCGTAGACATCCATGTCCCACTGGCCGACTTTGGCCTGCGCCAGTTCCCAGTCGCTATTTAGATTGGGTGGCCGGTCGTCCATCACAGCGTCGATCGCATCCTTCAAGTCCTGGGCGGACGTGGACGCGATCAGTTGCTCGTTGATCATCACCGCCGGTGGGCGATCGCATCGTCCCAGGCAAGAGACCCCCGATACGTGCACGTCGGATCCAAATTTCTGTTTGGCCCAATCGGCAACTTCGCCCGTCATCGGTACCGATCCGTTCAAGTGACAACTCATGTCGCGGCAGACATGAACTTCGACCTTGGGCGGAGGCGTGGTGGTGAAGTGTGGAAAGAACGTCACCAGCGAATGGATCCGGTGCAGCGGAACGCCAAGTTCTTCCGCCACCGAATTCATATCAGCGTCGGTTAGGTAGCCGCCACGTTTCTTTTGCCGTTCATAAAGGGCCGGAATGATCATGGCGATTCAAGGTTGGTGGGCAGCTTGTCGGTAAAAATCTTGTCCAGCGTGGGGCCGAACATGGCGGGATCAAAGGCCGCCGGTGAATGGATCACGGACGGTTGGTCGACGCTCCGATCGGGGTCGAACCGAAGCATGCGTTCCACATCCTCTAATCCCAACAGGATTTCGCGGCCGGCATCAGCGCTATCATCTTGGGATGCGATTTGACGCCCTGCCGCGTCGAGATCCAAATACAAAATCGCCGCTTCGTGCCAATCCACGGGTTGCCGAGTCCGTATCAATCGCAGGACATCGCGTATCGAATCATAGGGCTTGGCGGTCTCGGTCAGCTTGGACTTGGCAACTTGGCGATACTTTTGAGCCAAGGAAAGACCACTTTTGGCAATCTGCGGTGGATCACTTTGATGCGGCGAAAGTTTCTGTAGCAAGTCAGGTGAATCGCGAAGTTCCAGTTGCCGGACGGTGTGCCATGAATTCCAAACCGGCAAACCGTCGCTGACATGCAGTGGCGACTTGGTCCGATCACGTGGCGGCAATTTGAATTCTTCGATCGAAAGTGATTGGTGACAGGCAAAGCAGTCGTAATCAGCGAACTCTGGCCATGGCACGCTGTGGTCGGCAACGAAAGCGGTGGCCCGCTGTGCCGACAACGTTGCGGCGGTGGCCAAATTGATTGCACGGCTGACCGATCGAACTCGCATCGGCGATTCCATGAACGGTCGCTCGGGTTCCCCTTGGGGATCCCAGTGCGGTGGCAGATTTTGGTTGTAAATCAGCAGATCAAACCGCAGCGCGGGATGACCGGCGGCGATCAAATCGTGGTTCATGTCGCGGACCATCGAATCTTCGCTGCGCGAACCGATGTGACAACGAACACACGTGTCCGACCGACCGATGATCGACTCGGTGTCTCGCATTCCCAGCCCATTGCTGAATCGAGAATCCCCCACCCAGTCACGGCCCGTGTGCGCCGTCAACCATTGCCCGGCCGGTCCGTGACAGGCTTCGCAGGATACGCCGGCCGCCACAAAGTCGGGCGGCAGTAGGGCGTCATCGTCACAGTCCTGGGGGGTCGCGGTCAAATGGCAACTGATGCAACGTTTTCGAAGTGTGCGATCCAATTCATCCGGCGACTGCGACGCGGCCGGGTTCAGCCGGGACACGATTCGGCGTGAGAGTTGGCTTCGCAGCACGTCGCCTGCGCCGGCATGCGGATCGTTGGCCATCCAAGTCGACATCGCATGGTTCCATGCCGGGCCACGGCCCTCGACGTTGCCGTGGCATGTCGACGTAGCACAGGAATCGCTGCCCACCCATCGGATCGGTTCCGCGGCATTTGTCGTGGATGTCCACAACGCGATCGCCAGAATCCCGGCGCCCCACCAACCGACAACCAGCAACGGCGGCGATGGAAATGGTTTCACGCCGACGGCATTCAACGTCATGGCGTCGCCCCCGCAGAGACCGCGGAAATGGCGTCTCGCAAATCAGCGTGGATATCAGCGTGGACGCTGGCCTCGTTGCCGAGATCACTGATCGCCGATTCGTTCAGGTTGGCTGATTCGGTCTGGTTGGCCGGCGCACCCGAGGTGTGATATCGATGGCACATCGTGCAATCGTCGGCCGCCCAAGTGGATTGTCCGCGCAGCATGTTGGCAACACTTGGGTTGGCTAACGAAGCGGGCGTCGGGGTCGTTGCCGAGCGATGGCAACCGTCGCAACTTTCGATCCCCGAGATCATCACAATCGTATGATCGATCGCTGGTCGGGGGGGCGATCCGGCGACCGGGTAGGCAGCTTGGTGACAGTATCGGCAATCGATGTCACGGTGGGCGGCGTGATCATACAGCCCATGCATCAACCAGCGAGGCGGAATCATCGGAGCGGCAGTGCCATCCAATGCCGCAGTGATCGCCGTGTCACTGATCGACGCATCGTCATGGCATTTCAGACATTGAGATTCGATCTGTTTTCTAGCAGCAACCAACTTCGCCGAGATAGCTTCGTCGCGGTCGATCCGGCTGCCGATCCCTTCGCCCGGCTGCGGGGTGGATTGTGTGTCATCCCCGGCGCCGCGCGCTTGGCCGGTTGATCGCACGCCAACGATGTCGGCCGCGATCAGCAGATCCACTTGGGACCATGCAACCGCATGGGGAATGGGAGTCGTGTCGGCGGTCGCGATGCCTGGGTTCATCGCATGACAAGCCGCACAGTGCTGGCGATACGAAACGGGCGCCATGTAGCGTCCCAATTCGTGATCAGCGATCAAGGATCGTTCAGGGTAACGCGCCAGATCGTCGGGATTGCCGGCATAGGTGTGGCAGCTGGCGCAGTCCAGTTGCACCGCATCGGAATCCGACTGGCCCGTTTTCCGGTATCGCGGACGTAGCGCGGCGTCCAACATTTCAATGGTAAACGCCCCCTTTTGACCATCGTCGACTTGACCGGGCATCAGGTGTTGGTGGTGATCAAACTTGATCGTTCCAATGTCATCAGTCATCAGGGACGCAAAGTCCCCGTGGCTAGCTTTGGTGAACGATGCCACATCCGGTTTGATGGTCGGGGCTGCCTTGCAGGTGTCAGCGAGCTTGGCGTGACAGACCGCACATTTTTGGTTGGCGACCGCGCTAAGATCATGTCCTAAACCTTGATGGTCCGAATGACAGGCACCGCAGTTTTGGTCTTGCAGCCGGAACGATGATGTCATCGCATTGCGATAGTGGTCGCCCACTTGGTGACAGGCCTGGCAAGCCGCTTCCAAACGTCCGATCGATGCTTCGCGTTTGACACCGACCATCGTCAGGTCAAGCTGGATCGCCTCGGAATCCATGGGCGTAAAATCTTCGTGGCACAGTTGGCAATCGTTTTGAAACGCGGCGTGTGGACGAGCGATTTGGCCGGTCGAAACCTGCGAACCGCCGCCCCAGGCTAGGACAAAGGCAGCGTACAGCCCCGCACCGACAAGTCCGATCGCAATGCAGACCGTGCGAAAGGTCTGCAGACCACCGCGGCGACGAAAATAGTCGATTTGGATTCGTTGAGATCGTTGCTTGCCGGTTTCGCGAGCCATCAGATTCTTTCGCCGTTGCCAATACGAACGTTACCAGTATTTCAGTGCGGTCCAAACATGGGCCGCCAACAGAACGGTGACAGCGACCGCAAGGCCGACGTGGATGGGGATCCACGCATGCAACCAGCGGTGGACGGTGCCCTGCACATCGAATTGACGTCGCTGTTGGCAGGTGCTTTCGAGCACGTCGATGATCGATTCGCTCTCTTCCCCGCACACCCCTCGCAGACGCGAAAACCATTGTGACGAATTGCGTTGGTCGGTGACCGGAGTTTCTGCCAAGCGGCCGGTCAGCAAGAACGGCTTGATCTCTTCGAATGCCGTCCAAAGCGTGTCGCGATCGGCCGTTGCCGATTTGAAGCGTCGGGTCTGCAACGTCCGACCGCTGGTTTTGCCCGCTTGACGCAAAGCGCCCACGATCACCGCCGTGGATTTGGCAGCTTCGATTTCAGGTTCATCGGTCAACCGGTCGTCGGCCGACATTACTCGACCACAAGCGCTGATCAATAACTGCCGAACGTCCTCGACCGCCTGCTCGGACACGTAATCGATCTGGCTGTAGATCGTTTCGGATGGCAGGTTGCGTAGCATCCACTTGGGCAACACGTTCTGGACAATCATCCCGTAGATGCCACTGACAATGCACAACACGAACAACACCATGAACGTGGTCGGCAGCCATCCGCCCAAATGAAACCCACAATGAACAATGGCCAGCGGCAATGAAGCCAAACCAAACCAGAGGTGAGCAGCCAACCAGTACTTGGCGGGGATCAACCGGAGCCGACGAAGTGCTTTGCGTGGCCAAAGCAACATTTCGAACACGATGACCAATCCCGCAGCGATTCCACACAACAAACCACTGCCGCTGCCGCCACCGACCCACTGACCTGCCGAAATGGATTCGCGAACATAGATGACGATCAGGCCAAGGGTCACCAACAGCGTCGGAATTCCGAACATCAGATGTAGTCTGGATTGGCCGCGATTGATCAACACGTTTATTGGCCCTTCGGCTCGGAATCAGCGTTTCGATATTGCGACCGAACAGGAAGCAATCGTGAACAAAAACCGCTACCCGGCGTCTCTTTTTCTCCCACCCGTTCGTGCGACATGTTTAATCCCAATCGGTGGGCAAGTCAAACTAGCTACATCGCAAAGATCGCGGATGTCAATCTATTCCGGTTAGTCCGATTCATTGGCTGGAAACGCTTTAGACACTCGTAACGATGCGGGAATGGTCATGCTGCAGCCAACGGTGGTGCCGATAGGGACTGATGTGGGGGACATCGGGGTGATGCCCACCCCATCCAACTATCCGCGGACGCCCCGTTAGTCATTATGTGGTTCATCCGATCCGATCAATTTGCTCGAACCTTCCAGGCGTTCTTTGCGCTCGGTCTGTTCGTGATCGGACAACCACCGGCGATGGGCCAGTACCCATCATTCCCGCAGGCTGACATCGCTGGCATTGACGATGGTCGATTCGTCCCTGTTTCGCCAATCATTCCGGGCACCTTGGACCGGTGGCATGGCCCACTGCTGCGGCAAGACCTAAAGATCAACGGTGCACAGTCCTGCGCCACCGCTAGCTGCCACGCGGGGCCTCGACCGGGCATTGCCCAGCCCTGGGCAAGCCGCGGATCGGAATACTCGCTGTGGCTAGAGAACGATCCGCACGCCAATAGCTGGCGAACCATCTGTGGCGATGAAAGCGTCGACATGATGAAGCGGTTGAAGATCATGGTGGGGGACCAGATCGTTGACCAGGCTGGCTTTGACAACTGTTTGTCCTGCCATAATTCAACTCGTCGGTACAACGAACCACGAACCAGTGGCCACGCGAACACCCACGAAGTCGCTGGTGCCGTTTGTCGCGACCAGCCGATCGCCAGCATGCCAGACGACGTCCATCGATTCCAACGTGAAGGAGTCGGTTGTTCGGCGTGCCACGGCCCCAGCGAAATTTGGATCCAGACCCATTTCGCGAATGACTGGGCGTCCCAGGACGCCACCGGACAAGGATTTGTCGAAGCCGGCGATCTGTACGTCCGGGCTCGCATGTGCGCATCCTGCCATATCGGCGATCAAGATCGTGACATGAACCACGACATCATCGCGGCAGGGCATCCGGCACTGCGATACGAATTTGCGACCTTCCATGCTTGGCAACCCAAACACTGGCGTGACGACGAAGCGGCGGACTCGACCCGATACGAAGCCCAGTTGTGGTTGGCGGGTCAGGTTGCCGCAACCGACGCATCGCTATCGCTGTTGCAGACCCGTGCGATGGATGGGCATACCGCGAGCCAATGGCCGGAACTCGCTTCGCTGGACTGCGCATCTTGCCACCATGACCTTGGGCTGGATAACCAGCGAGGCCCGATCACCGATACTCGCAAAGCCGTCGGCAGATACAGCCAATGGAATGACGCAGGTCTACGTTGGCTGATCAACTATCGAATGGAAACCGGTGCGGGCACGCAACAAGATTTCGAGTTGCTGGCCGCGCTGGACCAGGTTCGTGACCAAATGGAATCGGGGCCTGCACCGGATGCGTCGCACGTCGCCGGTGAGGCCGCCGCCGCCCGCCAGGCGCTGGCACGATGGGTCGACGGGACGGCCGGGATCCAAGAACGGCAAATATTCCGCAGCGATCGGCTTGGCCGCGTGGTCGCTTCGGCCGCAGGAAAAACAAACACGTTCCAAACGTGGGAATCAGCCGTCCAGTTCTACTTGGCGGCCGTTGCCGCCCGGGAAAGCTGGCCCGGCGGGTGGAATGGCCCCATCAAAAACAGTGCGGACCGGATGCGGAATGGGTTACGCTATCCGGAAATGATCGACGTCAGCCGGTACGCAAAACGATCCGCAGGCGTGAAGCCGACTCTTTCGGTCAACGACACGATGCGATTGGGAATCGAAATCGCGGGCTGGTTGGGACCGGTGTCCCTGGACGCTGGACACCCGCTGACATCAGCGGTCGGCGATCGCACCAACGACGAAACGATTTCGGAATCGATGCGAATCGAACTGCAATCGATCCTAAGACGGATCGAAGCACGTTGGACAGCATCCGAAGCGGAACGAAAGCGACAGTTTGAACAGACCAATCCAAACGCCGAAGCGATGCCCACCGAAACGAAGGCCAAGGAAACGGTAAGACCGAAACGCATAATCAAATCCGACGAACAGTTGCTGGAAGAGCAACGCAAACGTCAACAGGCTCGTCCCTAGCGAGCCATCGTCGGACGACCTCGATCGCGAAAACAAACGCACGATGGGACAGACACCAAACCACCGCTCCGATTGGGCCGCCGGCTTGATGGGAAAGGCAACCGATCGAACCGCCATGAATCGGATCGTGACCGCTCGAATGACGGCGCCGTTGGCGTGCGCCGCGACTGCCTTGGCCGTTGCTTTGGCCCTATCCAGCCCCGTGTCGGTTTCGGCCCAAGATTCCGGGCCGACGTTGGAACAGCGGCTAAGCGACCCGGTCTATTTGACATGGATCACCTCCGCCAAAGTCGAAGGTTGTGTCAGTTGCCATTTCCGGGGGCCCACGGACGAGGAACTGATCGCCGGATTGTTTGTCGACTTTGCGCGTCGTATCGAAATGGATCGATGGCTGACCAACGACAAGCACACGATCGCCCGCCGTCGAATCGAGCCCTTCGCGGACCAGCAAAGCGAAGACGAACTGATGAAATTGATGGCTCGGGTCAAACGCCAACAAGGCGTCGCGATCGAAGCGTTGCAAAGAAACAATCGCCCGGTCGATCTCAGCCAGATCGGATTCACCAAGGTCCCGGAACAATGGATCGGTGAGAGCAACATTCTTAGCCGCAGAATCTGCGACAAGCTGTGGGGTTCGGGAAGCGTCAAGACAGAGGCGGGTTACCAAAAGTTCCGCGACCAGTGTTTGACCTGTCACGGCGGCTACCAGAAGGGCGACCAAGGCTTTGATCTGTCGTCCCACGACGATTCACAACTGGGCATCGATTGTTTGTACTGCCACCAAATCGGTGACAATCAAAAATGGGTCAGCGATCACGCCTCGCTGACGACGGCGTCTGAGTGGCGAATGCTGCCGCCTGATCAAAAAACCGCGGCCGGCATGCGAGATCTTGTCGACACATCCAACCAAGCACAACTCTGTTTCGATTGTCACGTCGGCAATCGATCCAAGAACATGTTTGTGACCCACGAAATGTACGCCGCCGGACATCCACCGATTCCGTCGATCGAACTGCAGGCGTTCTGTAAAGAGATGCCACAACACTGGCAGACCCCATCGGAATTGTCGTCTTCGCTGAAAGATTCCGCCGGGCGCGACGAGTACTTCCGCACCAACTATCCGGGACTGACCCAGACGGTTGATGCCGACAAAATTTTCTGGAACACACGCAAGATGTTGGTCGGCGCCTTGGTCGCCCGTGCCCAGGCATTGGACCTGTACATCGAATCGGCGAACTCGCACCAGTGGGCAGACTATTCGCTGTACGATTGCGCGGCCTGCCATCATGAATTGGCCAGCAACAGCGACCGCCAGCGGCGTGGGTTTCCGGGCGCCCCCGGACGTCCCCGCGAAAACGAATGGCCCGACACACTGCTGGCCCTGGCTCTTCAGTTCTATGGTTACGCGGCCGGAACGAAGGAACCTGTCAACGAAGTGCGTGCCAACCAGAACCAATTGACCGGGCTGTTCGCGGACCGCCCCTTCGGCGATCCAGATCGGGTCAGCGGTGTGGCGGAACAACTTCGCCGTCAGATCGCAGTGGCCATCGAGCAAGTCGAACGAAAACCGGTCACCGAGCGGATCGCCAAACAAATGTTGCTGGGACTGACTCGAACACCCAAGCAACGGATGCTGACTTACGATTCCGCACGCCAAGTCGTGTGGGCTGTGCAAACGATCGCAGACGAATTGCGCAGCGAAGGTTCGCCACTGGATCCAGCGATCGAGAAACAGATCGCTGACCTGGGTGTCGCATCCGTGACCGGAGTGGAAGCGGCGCTGCCGTCCGGACGCGAACAGTTCATCTACCCCAAAGCATTGGAAGCCGATTTGGTTCACCGAGCTGCGTTCGAACCCGATCGACTGGTCCAAGCATTGACGCGTATTCGCAACCAATTGGTTGCCCAATCCGACCAGCAATCGACCGAGAGAACGGTCCCGGTTGCGTTGAGCCGAGTGTCAAGCGAATCCGCCGATCCAACCCGATCCGATCTCAGGCGAGATCGGTGAACGGGAGATTGGATCTGGGCGGTGACGGTGCCAGAGTGGTCGTCAGACTACTCGGGCAGACCTTTTTTCAGCACGGTTTGCATCGCGGAAAGGGCCGGCAGCATCGCATCGATACGTGTACGAATTTCGTGCACCGTGTAGTCGCCCATTTCCCAAGGAGATGCTTGGGCACCTAATTCTGGGATCGTGGCCAACATTTCTTCGCTAACCTTTACCTTGCCGCTGACAACCGCACCCTCTACGTAGGCCTGCGCAACGACCAGGTGACGAAAGGATTGAACGGTATCGAAGCGATACTGTGCGGCGGCGCGATCCAGGTTTTCGGCCGCGATCTCGCGTGCTGTTTCCTTCAGAACTTTAGTGCTCGTGTTCTCTTTCTGTTTGCTATCGTCGGCATTGCCGCTGCCCGCATCGAAGGCTTTCGCACGCATCACGTGCGACTTGGCGGTGGAGACAAACCCGAGGTCGATCAATGACTTCAGCTGATCGTCGGTGAATGGTGCTTCGCCAGAGCGGAGTTCGTCAGCGGCCATTCCAAAGATGCTAGCGGCATCCTGAATCCCACCTTTGCCATCGGTCATCGACGCCGAAGCGGAAAGGTTCAGCCATGCTTCGCACTTTTCAAGTGCCGTCGCCAGTTCCTCGTTCTTGCCGCTTCCGATCAGTTCTTTGGCGCTGTTGAGTTGTTCCATCGATTCGTAGCACAGAGGCCAGAATGCGGCCTTGGAAACGATCACCCAAGATCGTGACCAGTCCGGACGGACTTCGCTGTAGCCGACGCGACGCTTCGCTACGACGGAATCATCGGCGGAAATCGCGGGCGTCAAAGTGGTGAATCCGACAGGGATCACGACACAACCAAGGAACAGTTTTTGTAGCAGTGACATGGGTAGATGGGCTCGCCTAAATGGGGCCAAGACGTCGTTGACCGTGAGTGCGAACGGTCTGAAGTCGCATCGGGGGGCTGTTGATTGCGTTTCCGACTCATTTGAAACACTTGCCCAGAAACTTGGTTTCTTCGAATCGCCCAAAAATCGAAAACAATTCCTCATCGACTCACAGGCCGCTGATCGGCTGGGGATCCACTGATCGGATCGGCGAAGATCCGGTAAGCTGGAGCCCATGAATAGAAACTCTGCAAATCAACTGCCCGGGGTCCGCAAGTTGACGATTAGCATCTGGACCAACATTGTCATGGTTGTCGCGCTGACGGCCGGTTGTGGCGGATCGGTGTCGCCCACTGCGGACAGCTCCGCAACGCCCGATGCTGCCAGAGAGACGTCGAAGCCATCGGCTGACGAAGTGGATGTCAAGTCCGCCGACCATGATCACCAGCAGGATCACGACCATGGCGATGCCAGCGAAGATGCCGCATCGGACGCCGGCAGTCCGAAATCGACCAGCGATTCGTCCACGGTCCAGTACAGCGGCGAAGCATTCCGGGTCGCCGCCCACGACGGAAACATCGACATCGTCCGCCGGGCTCTTTCCTCGGGCATGGATGTCAATTCGGCCGATCCCGATCGCAAGTACACGGCGCTGCTAATGGCGGCCTACAACGGCCACGCCAACGTCGTCAAACTGCTGTTGGAAAAAGGAGCCGCCGTTGACGCACGAGATTTCGAGGGCAAAACGCCTCTGATGCACGCATCGTCGGGACCCTACGTGGAAACCGTCCAAACGCTGATCGAAGCGGGAGCCAACGTGAACGCCACCGAAACGACCGAAGGATTCACGGCCCTGATGACGGCCGCGGCGCTCGGTGAAGCCGAAGTGGTCCAAGCACTGTTGGCCGCCGGCGCGGACGCATCGGTTGTCGATGCCGACAATGACACGGCCAAGGATCATGCCAACAATGCGGGGAAAACCGCGGTTGCCGATCTGCTGCCGTAGGCGGAAGGTTGGTCGGTTGAGTTGATGGATTGGTTTTGGGTTGCGGTGGAGGCGCGTTTGGGTTTGAGTTCGAGTTCGAGTTCGAGTTCGAGTTCGAGTTCGGGTTCGGGTTCGGGTTCGGGTTCGGGTTCGGGTTCGGGTTCGGGTTCGAGTTCGGGTTCGGGTTCGGGTTCGAGGGGGAGGGCGAGTTCGGGTTCGGGTTCGACTACGAGGGGCAGGGCGAGGGCGAGGGCGCGGATTCGGGACGTTGGTGGGTGGCTTGGTGGCGGGCCTGTGACGGGAATGAACACGCGGTCCATGATTGGCTTGGTCGACACAGGCCCCTGACCGGGGTTGGATACTCTAAAATCAGATTCTGACGAAGCGCTCGCTTCCCTTCTGATCTTCTCTTGCCAAGCCACACCATGACGTTTCGACTTTGCCTGCTGGCCCTCGTGTGCCTTTCTGCCAATTTGGAAAGTATGGCGCAGACGGCCCACCGTGATCCCATCCGATTGACGCACGGTCCGATGTTAGGGGTCCCGACCGATAGCACGGTTCGGGTTTGGGCGCGGACATCCGATGCGGGCGAATTCGAGGTTCACTATGGAACCGCCGCTGACAAACTGAACCAGATCAGCTCGCCCGGCACGACGTCGATCGATCACGACCTTACCGGATGGTTGACTCTGACTGGGTTACAGGCCGACACCCGATACCACTATCAAATCTGGGTCAACCAGCGGCCGCATGGATTGCCCGGCAGTTTCATCACCCTGCCCAGCAAAGAAGAATCACGCAACGCCGAATACAACCCGGCGGGACTGTTCAATTTTCGATTCCAGATCGGGTCCTGTGCTAACCAAAACCCGCTGCATGGCGCCGGGCACCGGATGACCACCTACGAACACTTGAACGCCGACTGGGCGGACAAAGTCCACTTTCACATCATGAACGGCGATTGGCTGTACGAAGAACTTCGCACCTTCCCCGCCGAAGCATGGCGATTGATCCAAGGGGTCCAGGAAAACCCCAAAGTGGTCGAGGTTGCCCCCACCATTGTCGGCGTTTGGGAAAACTACAAATTGTATCTCAGCCGCGGCGTCGAACTGGCCAAATGGCATCGTCACGTGCCTAGCATGTTCACGTTCGATGACCATGAATTGGTGAACGACATCTGGGGATCCGGTGAAGCCGGGAAACGACATCGCCGAACGGTTTTCCGTGACATCGGAACTCAGGGTTGGTTCGACTACCTGGGCTGGGCAAACCCGATGGCGTTCGACCACCCAGTTCACTTCAGCACCGGCGCGATGAAGGCTGGCAGCGACGTCTTGTACGATGCCGAAGCCGATTTTTCCGCGATGCCGATTCATGAAATGTCGAACTTGCATGTCCACTGGGGCACGCCCGAAGCCGGCGTGAACGACATGGTTTTCGATGACGATTCCGGCGCCGCCAATTCCTATGTCTACGACATCGTCGAAGTGATCGACCCGCATCGTTTGCGACTGCACATGCCAGCCAAAGTAGATGACGAATCGATCAGCTATTCGATCGGTCGACGCAGCTATGGCAACTATCGTGTGGCGAATTGCGAGTTCTACATCCTTGATACTCGCGGCCACCGTGACATGCACGATGTGTCCCAGCGTGACAAACCGGGCGTTTCCATGCTCGGACAAGCTCAGCACGATTGGCTGCTAAAGACGATGAAGGTCAGCGACGCCGACTTTCACTTTGTGATTTCCTCGGTTCCCTTCATGATCCCCCACAGCGGGGCCGGCGGTTTCGAAGCCGATTCGGCCAACAAAGAAGAAGCCTGGACCGGTTTCTTTGACGAACGCGAAAAATTGATCAATGCGTGGGATGCGATGGGCAAAAAAGTGTTCGTGATGACGGGCGACCTGCACAATAGTTTTGCGATCAAGGTGACCGACAACGTGTGGGAGTTCTGCTGTGGGCCGCACAACAGCGTCAACCACGTCCCCGACCTGGACGAAAGCGGCCGACCGGCAACCGGCAAATGGAAGTTCGGTCCACGGGAAATGGACATCCGCTGGAGCAGCTATCTGTTGCCCGACCTGCCACGGATGGAACGCATGTACCCGCACTACTGTGTCGTGCAGATCAACAATGTGTTCAACATGCCGCAACAACTAGGCGGCAAACGGTTGGTGGCGTTCCCGCATCCCCAGGTCATCTTTCAATACTTTGACGGCCGCACCGGCGAACTGGCCTATTCCGAAACGGTCAGCATCGACCACTGACCAGCCGATCGGCACGCCTACGAATCTGCTAACGCGACCAACGATGCGCGTGGCCAATCAATCGTTCCAAGTCGGCGAAGTACTCGGGGTACGTCTTTGCCGTGCAGGCGGGATCCAAAATTTTGACTCCCGGGATCTTCAGACCTGCCAACGAAAAACTCATCGCCATCCGGTGGTCGTGATAAGTCTCTAGCGTGGCCGCGGTGGGGGATACCGGCGGGTGAATCGTCAAACCGTCTTCGTGTTCATCGACGCGTGCGCCCAGCTTGCGAAGTTCGCACGCCAGATCACCAATGCGGTCGGTTTCTTTGAATCGGTTGTGCGCCACTCCGCGAACACGAGTCGGTCCTTCGGCAAACAGGGCGACGACGGCCAACGTTTGCACCGTATCGCTGATCACGTTCATGTCCACGTCGACGCCTTTCAGTGGGCCGCCGATGACGGTGATCGAATCATCGGTGTGCCGGACTTGGCATCCCATTTTTTCCAACACATCCACGAAGCCCACGTCGCCTTGCATCGCATTCGCACACAGACCGTCCACCGTGATTTCGCCACCGGTGATGGCCGCCGTCGCCCAGAAATAGCTGGCGGCCGACGCATCCGGTTCGATGGCGTACTGGACGCCTTGGTATGCCGCCGCGCCCGTCTCCACAGCGACCGATGAATCGTGATCGATGATGGTGACGTCCGAGCCGAACGACTGCATGACTTTGGCCGTCATGTCGACGTAGGGTCGCGACACCAGTTCACCGACGACGTCGATTCGTTTGGTGGGGGATGAATTCGCGGCAGTCGAATGACCACTGGTGGCCGAATGACTATTGGCAATTGGCGCGGCCATCATCAATCCGCTCAGGTATTGGCTGCTGACGCTGCCTGCGACCGAAAGACGGTCTCCCTTCCACCCGTTGGATGAAATGGTAACCGGGGGGCATCCACCGGCGGACACCGCAGCGATCGATCCATCGATGACATCGTCGATGGCAGTGACCAGGTCCCCGATGGGTCGCTGGTGCATGCGATCGACTCCATGCAAACGATAGCAACCACCAAAGGCAGACAGTGCCGCCGTTAAGAAGCGGATGGTTGTCCCGCTGTTGGCGATGAACATCTGGGTCGGTTGATCGGGCGAACCGCCACGGCTGCGTCCGGACGTATCGACTGACAGTGTCCGACCGCCATCCTGGACATCGACGCTGATACCGATCGATCGGACCGCGTCGATCATTACTTCGGTGTCTTCGCTCCGCAGCGCCCCGGTCAAAATCGAGTTCCCGTCGGCGAAGGCCGCACAAATCAGGGCTCGATTGGTCAGGCTTTTGCTACCCGGCGGGCGGATGCGACCATCCACGCGGCCCGGCGGAACGATTTCAACGAACGGGATCGCGGTGGGATCTGGGTCAGGCATCAAAGCGTCGGGTGGCGAATGATTGTCAACGGTCTAAGTGGCAAGCGACGAATCGTATCCGGGAACCACAAGCGCGCCCACGATCATGGTGGCCAAAGTCGCGGTGTGCAGCAGCCACGTTTCGTCACACATGATGACGGTACGGACGGTCACGATCGTAATCACGACCAGAGCGGCGAAAAACTGTTTTTCGGCCCATCTAGCGGCTTCGCCTTGGGTCATCTTGGCGAATACCAACGCAACGCTTCCCATCAACGGTAGCAGAATAGCATCCATGATGGCTGTAATTTGGGGAAGATCAGGCACGCTGGGAAACTCCATTTTCCGCGTTCTAAAAGATAAGAAGGCCGCGAATCCTGCGGCCCAAGTCCCTTCATGCCATCTAGAGGCGTTCCCCCGGAAGGGCGACTTTAGCAAATCCTTGAAATTTCCACGAAATCGCCCCCCCCCCGACTGCCAGGATGGCCGCACGATCTGCCGAGACAAAAACCTTCGCCCAACCGGAACAGTTTCACTCAGGCCACCTGCCTGACTAACCGATACAACCTGATATCGATGCCACAGGGCGTCGACGTTTCCTTGCGAGATCGCATACGCTTCGAGTCTGAACCATGTCAAACATCTCCCACCGTACGGAATCGCTCCGCCCGCGACTGGTTCAAACCTGGTCGATCGCGGTGCTGATGATCGCCGCACTGCCGCTTGGCGGATGTCGAATTTGCGCCGACTGCGAAGATCTTGCCTATCCGGCATATGGCGGAGCCTGGCAGCGTACCAATCGCGATTCGGGACGCGTCGGCAGCGTCTTTGACCCCGGTGGCGCCAAGATGGCGGCGTTGACCAATCGCGACGAACCCGATCATCCAGACGAAATCATCCGCGAGCGTCAGCAGTTGAAGAAGCAACAGCGTGGCGACGATGGTGATATGCAAGAGAACGAAAACTGGGACGAAGACGGGCCCAACACCGACGATGAAGAACCACGCCGCCCCTACCTTCGCGATCGGACACTCGATGACATCGAGACCCCGAACGAAGACACGCTTCGTCAAAAGAGTCTCGATGACATCGAAGTCCGAATCATTCCGGGCCGCGCCCCGGTGATGGTCAATCAACAAAACTGACCGTTCACCGGATCCACAGGCTAGGAAACCACCTCGCTTGACCCCGTAAAGACGTACTCGTCCCCGACGAAATCCACCGAAACGACGGATCCGTCCGGGTACGAATTTTTCAGCAATGCCGTGGCCAAGCGGTTCTGAATCTCACGCTGGATCACTCGCTTCAGCGGACGTGCACCATAGGTCGGGTCGTAACCCACCTTGGCAATCTCGTCGATCGCTGCGTCGCTGAACTGCAATGTCAGGTCGTTCTCTTTCAGTCGGGTGGCCAAGTGGTTCAGTTGCAAACCGACGATCTTTCGAATCTCGTCCCTGTTGAGCGGGTGGAAGATCACGATGTCATCGATCCGGTTCAGGAACTCTGGCAGGAACCTTGCCTTCAGCGCCTCGTTGACCGCAACGTGCATATCTTCCTCGCTGCCGCCTTCCTCGGTGACCTGTTGGATCACCTGACTGCCGGCGTTGCTAGTCATCACGATGACCGTGTTGGAAAAGTTGACGGTTCGCCCGTGCCCGTCGGTCAGTCTGCCGTCATCGAGCACCTGCAACAGGATGTTGAAAACATCGGGGTGAGCCTTTTCCATCTCGTCCAGCAGCAACACCGCATAGGGCCGACGCCGGACCGCTTCGGTCAACTTGCCACCCTCTTCGTAACCGACGTATCCGGGCGGTGCACCGATCAATCGCGACACACTGTGCCGTTCCATGAACTCGCTCATGTCGATCCGCACCATCGCGGAATCGTCGTCGAACATCACTTCGGCAAGCGCCTTGCAAAGCTCCGTCTTGCCGACGCCGGTCGGACCTAGAAACAGGAACGAACCAATCGGACGATTCGGATCCTGCAATCCGCTACGGCTTCGACGTACCGCGTCCGAGACCGCTGCGACGGCTTCGTCTTGTCCGATCACGCGAGCATGCAAGCGCTCTTCCATGACCAGCAACTTGGCGCGTTCGGTTTCCAGCATTCGAGTGACGGGAACGCCGGTCCATGTACTGACGACCTCGGCGATCTCTTCCTCGGTGACATCGCGGCGCAGCAAGCGACGCTTGGAATCCACAGGGTCCGGTTCGGGAGCCGCTTCGCGCGACTCCAGTTCCGCCAAGCGATTCTCCAGTTCGGTTTGCTTGGAACGGGTGTCCAACATTTCCTGATAGATCTGTTCGGGGCTCTCACCGCGAAGTTGTTTCTGTTTCGCTTCGGCATCCAATGTCGCAAACCGATGCTTCAGCGCTTCTGCTTCTTGTCGGATCGTCTGAACATCGTCGAGGCCGATTTTCTCGGCATCCCATTGTTCGCGAAGGTTCGCCAAATCGCGGCCCAAGGATTCCATTTCCTCTTCGATCTCGGTTCGCTTGGCGACCGCAGAATCTTCCTCTTCGGCCACCAACTGCCGATGCGCCAATTCCAACTGGCGAAGCCGACGTTGAATCTGGTCGATCGGTTCTGGCACACTTTCCTTTTCGATCGCCAACCGGCTAGCCGCTTCGTCGATCAAATCGATCGCTTTGTCTGGCAAGAATCGATCAGCGATGTAGCGGTCCGACAAATTGGCAGCCGCGACGATTGCACTGTCCGTGATCCGCACACCGTGGTGAGATTCGTAGCGTGACTTCAACCCGCGCAGGATCGCGATGGTGTCTTCCACGTTGGGTTCGCCGACGTAGACCGGTTGGAAACGACGTTCCAACGCTGCGTCTTTTTCGATGTGTTGCCGGTATTCATCCAGCGTCGTGGCTCCGATGCATCGCAGCGCACCGCGGGCCAGTTCCGGTTTCAGCAAGTTCGCTGCGTCCGGCGACCCTTCCGCCTTGCCCGCACCCACGACCAAGTGCAGTTCATCGATGAATAGAATGACCTGACCGTCACTGTCTTTGACTTCCCGCAGGACCGATTTCAGACGTTCTTCGAAATCGCCGCGGAACTTCGCACCGGCGACCAGGGCGCCCATGTCCAACGAGACGACTTTCTTGTCCTTCAGACTTTGCGGAATATCACCTTCGAAGATTCGCAGCGCCAACCCTTCGGCGATCGCCGTCTTGCCCACGCCGGGCTGCCCGATCAGCACAGGGTTATTCTTTGTTCGACGCGACAAAACTTGAATGACTCGGCGAATCTCGCTGTCGCGACCGATCACCGGATCCAACTTGCCGCTAGCGGCCAATTGAGTCAGGTCGATGCCGAACTTTTCCAGTGCTTGGTAGGTATCTTCGGCGTTCTGGTCGGTGACGCGAGCGGATCCGCGCACCGCGGCCATCGCAGTTAGCACATCGCTCTCGGACACCCCGGCCAATTTCAGCAACCGCTGCGCCTTGCCATCGGCACGAACCAACCCTAACAACAGGTGCTCGGTTGCAACGTATTCGTCTTTCAACGATGCGGCGGCATCAGCGGCCGCGTCGAACGCTTTCTGCAGTTCGGACGCCATCGCCGGTTGACGACCGCCCGACACTGCGGGCAGTCGTCCTAGTTCGCTTTGGACCGTGCTGACCAGTTGGCCGACATCGACCTTCATCTTGTCCAACAGTGGACGTGTGATCCCTTCGGATTCGTCCAACATCGCCGACAAGATATGAAGCGTTGATATCTCGGGGTTTCCGGTGGACGCCGCGTTGGCCTGAGCCTCGGCAACAATGGACTGAGCTTTGGTAGTTAACTTATCGAATCGAAATGTCATGGCAGTGTATCTCCTTGTATTGGCCACAGAGAGCAAAGGGTGGACCAATGGGAACCAAACGGGTGTGGAAGGACGCGGACACATCGACGCAGAAGCATCGATGGACGGCGCATTGACCCGAAACGATTAGCGCATAAAAAAAGGCGAGCGTCCAAAAATGAACGCCCGCCTTTCGCTATTGAAACGCGGCCGGAGCCGCGGTTGATCCGATCAACTAGTCTTTGACTTCGAAGTCGGCATCGATGGCATCATCGTCGCTGGTGTCAGCACTAGCGGCTGCACCGGCGCCGGCTGCATCGCCACCGGCTGCTTCGTTCTTCTCGTACAAGACCTTGCTGAACGCTTGCGACGCGGCATCCAATTCGTCGGTCGCTTGTTTGATCGCGTCGGCGTCTTCGCCTTCGGAGGCGGATTTCACCTTTTCGATCGCCTTGTTCATCGGTTCTTTGTCCGAATCGGTCAGCTTGTCGTCGTTTTCTTTCATCAACTTTTCGAGCTGATAAACTTGTTGGCTAGCCTTGTTCTTGGCTTCGACAAGTTCGAACTGCTTGCGATCTTCATCCGCATTGGATTCAGCATCTTTTCGCATTTGTTCGATTTCGTCTTCGCTAAGCGCGCCGGCTTCCTTGATCTGGACCGATGCTTCTTTACCGGTTTTCAGTTCTTTCGCCGACACCGCCAGGATGCCGTTCTGGTCGATGTCAAATTTGACTTCGATCTGTGGCATTCCGCGCGGTTGAGGCGGGATCCCTTCCAAGTTGAATTCGCCCAGCAATCGGTTGCTGGTCGCCATCTTCCGCTCGCCCTGGAACACCCGAACGGTGACCGCAGTTTGACCGTCCGCAGCCGTACTGAAAACGTTCTTCTTTTCGACAGGAATCGTGGTGTTGCGTTCGACCAATGCGGTCATCACGCCACCTTCGGTTTCGATGCCCAGCGTCAACGGGGTGACGTCTAGCAACAGAACGTCGGTTCGATCGCCAGCCAGAACGCTGCCTTGAATCGCGGCGCCAACGGCAACCACTTCGTCGGGATTCACACCTTGGTGTGGGTCCTTGCCGAAGATCGCCTTCACCAATTCGCGCACTTTTGGCACACGTGTGCTACCACCGACCAATACGATCTCGTCGATATCGCCCGGTTTCATGCCTGCATCTTCCAGTGCTTGCATGACTGGTTTGCGACAACGTTCGACCAAGTCGTCAACGAGTTCTTCGAACTTGCTGCGTGAAATCTTCATCGTCAGGTGTTTTGGACCTGATGCGTCCATCGTGATGAACGGAAGATTGATGTCGGTTTCAGGCAGCGTGCTGAGTTCTTTCTTTGCCTTTTCGCATGCTTCTTGCAACCGTTGCAAAGCCATCGGATCGTTTCGCAGATCGATCGCGTTGTCTTTTTTGAACGTATCAGCGACGTAGTTGATCAATGCATCGTCGAAGTCATCACCACCAAGGTGACCGTCTCCGCTGGTGCTGACCACTTGGAAAACTCGGCTTTCCTGTTCTTCGTCGCCCGCATCGGCAACTTCCAAGATGGAAACGTCGAAGGTACCGCCGCCCAAGTCAAAGACGATGATCTTTTCGTCTTTCTTCTTGTCCAGACCATAAGCGAGCGCGGCCGCCGTCGGTTCGTTGATGATCCGCGCGACTTCTAGGCCGGCGATTTGGCCAGCGTCTTTGGTCGCTTGTCGTTGGGCGTCGTTGAAGTACGCAGGGACTGTGATGACAGCCTTGTTGACCTTGTGCCCTAGGTAGGACTCGGCCGATTCCTTCAATTTCCGCAACACCTTCGCGCTGATTTCTTGCGGGGTGTAGTTGTCTTCGCCAATGCCGATTTTGACGTATTCGTCCGCATTTCCGACGACGCCGTAGGGCACCATCTTTTCTTCGGATTCGACTTCTGCGTGACGACGCCCCATGAACCGCTTGACCGAATAAACGGTGCGTTTGGGGTTGGTCACTGCTTGTCGACGGGCAGGTTCGCCGACGATCGTTTCGTTCTTGTCTGTGAATGCAACGACGCTAGGTGTCAGCCGATTGCCTTCGGCATTCGGGATGACTTTGGGTTCGCTGCCTTCCATGATCGCCACAACGCTGTTCGTCGTACCGAGGTCAATGCCAATGATTTTTTCGCCCTGGGCCATGTTAGGTCTCTCCGTGAAAAGGTCGCTCTGTCGCGCGGGTGGGATTGAATTGTCTGGGAACGCTATCTTGTTCGGTTCACCGCAACAGCGGTCCGTTGAATTTGAGTCGCCGGCGACTGTCGATTTCGTCGTCGTTTGGCGTTGAGATTCAATGAAGGCAAAGTTTGTGCCATTTGTCGGAATGCGAGCCTCGGAAACTCGAAAACATGGCCGTTCCTAGCCAACTTCGTCCCGGAAACACGCGAAAGGCATCCCTCCAATACTTTTTTGACAGGTTTCAAATTTCGCCCTCGAAAGGTCCAATGTGCGGTGTGTCAAATTGACAGACTCGCGTAGCCTAGTGTGCAGATCACGCTACGGACTGTTCCGCTGCTCCCTTCCATCGCCATGAACCCGGCCCATGACCGAATCGCGTCCATCTTCGTCTGAATCGTCCCAGCCCCAACCGTCGGGTTGCAAGCAGTCCGGATCCAGCGATTCGGGACCACAGGATGCTGCGCCGAAATTGATCCAGGACATCGATCTTCAGCTGATCGACCTGTTCCAGCGGCGGGCAGAGATCGTCCGGGCAGAAGTCGTGGATCACGATGCCGCCGTGGTAGGACGGGTCGCCAGTGCTGCGCGGCAGATCGATTCACTCGTGGCGTCGCACTGTGATCTTGCCGGCGGGTTGCCCAGCGATGAGGTATCTGGACTGCTGCGTCACCTATCGAGTGTCTGCTTGCAGTCCCTGCATGAGCTGCGAGTGGCGTACTTGGGCCCCGAGCACAGTTACAGCCACCTTGCGGCGCTCAAGTACTTCGGGGATGCCGTTGAACTGGTGCCCGTATCGTCCATCCCAGCGGTCTTTGAATCGGTCCAACGCGGCGACGTCGCGACGGGGATGGTGCCGATCGAAAACAGTACCGACGGCCGCGTCGTCGATACCTTGGGCATGTTTGTTCGTCGCGAGATGCAGATTTGCGGCGAGGTGCTGCTGCCGATCCACCACAACCTGTTGTCGAAATCGCCACGAAACGAGATCACTCACGTCTACAGCAAACCGCAGGCGCTGTCGCAGTGCCGAGCCTGGTTGACGAAGAATCTGCCAGCCGCACAGTTGGTAGAGATCAGCAGTACCGCGGCGGCGGCCGAGCTAGCGTCTCAGAAATTGGGCATCGCTGCGGTCGCTAGCCTGGAAGCGGGCCGGCAATATGAACTGGATGTGATCGACGTCAACATCGAAGACAACCAGAACAACGTCACCCGTTTCGCCGTGCTCGGCAAAGAACGCCAAGCCCCCACCGGTGACGACAAAACAGCCATCCTGTTTCAAGTCAGTCACGTCCCTGGCGCTTTGGCCGATGCGATGGTCGTGTTCAAAAAACAATCGCTGAACCTGACATGGATCGAATCGTTCCCGTCGCCAGATGCTGCCAACGAATACCTGTTTTTTGTCGAACTGAGCGGTCATCGCGATGACCCAGCCGTCGCCGCGGCGATCCAAGAACTAGCCGCCCAAGCCCAACGACTAACCGTGTTGGGCGCGTACCCCAAAGCCAAGCTGTAAGTCGCAAAGATTCGCCGCAATCGCAGCGAAACGGGGTGGACCAACGTGCAAGCGCAACTCGCCAAGAGTTTCGGCCTTGGTGGAGCCTTGGTGGGGACGCGTCGAAAGTCTTGGCGACTTGCGCTACGTCTGGTGGGACGTGTTGCGGTGTTCGTGCGCCGTGAGGGATGCCCTAGGCGGCGGCGCGGCCGTTGTGGCGAAGTCTTAGTTCTTCGTTGCAGACGACATGGCAATGCGACTGGCCGCTGAGAGTCGCTTTGACTCGCCGGTCGACGCTTTTCCGCATCGCTTTGTGGTACCCGACACTGGCGGTGAACAGAGTCATCAGATCGATGAACCCGGTGTTCTCACTGAGCGGTCCGGGGTCGATATCGAGATAGCTATCGGCGCCAAAGGAGAACAACCGGCCATCGATTTCGCCAATCGATTCCCCGTCGCATTCCACTTCGAAATCGGCGCCGATCGAAACCCATTTCCGTTTGATCGCAACGTGATGCATTTGTTGGCCGTCGAAGAATCCAAACGTAAAAATTGATGGGATTCGGAACGTGCGGTGATTCTGTTGGATGTACGTCACGTGTTCGGACCGCGGCAGCATCACCACCATCGTCAGCAGATTGCGTTTGGAACCGATCGAATTGTGCACCTCGGTCATGGTGACTTGTTCGATCGTGCCACACCAACGCACTCGATCGGTCGACGTCTTGAACAACTTCAAAACCAAGCGGCGTTTCTCGATCTCGCCCGGTTCCATCTGCATCACGTCGTCATCTTCAAGCTGCGCATCCAGATCCGCTTTTTGCTTGGCGGAGAGTCGCCCCGTCTTCTTGATCTGTTTCTTCAGTGTTTGACGACGTTGATCACGCATCACTTCCAGCGCGTCTTCCAATTCCGCGCCATCGACTTTCCAGACGTCGGTTCGAAGCCCCAACATATGGGTCGTCGCCCATGAACCGGATTCAAGATCTTGTTCAGCGACCGTGCCGACGGTGTCCATGTGCGTGGTGAAATGGTTGGTATCGGCCGTCTTCATCTGCTGCAGAATATCGACATTGCTGGGATGCATCCCTGGCAAGGCCCACATGTCCAGATAACGGCGCGAGGGCACTGGATCCTTTTTGCCCATGATCTTTCCTGACGGTTTCACCGTGAACGACCACACCAGACGTCGATCGTGACCGATCGTTTCGCGACCGATTGGCCAAACGAAAGGCACATTGGCCCAAAGCACCTTGGTCCCGTGGCCCAAAGGCCCCGAGCGGCGCATCGAAGACTGGCGTTGTCTACGTAATTTCCTTCATTCGGTATCGACCAGTCTGACCCGATCATCCAGTCCAAACCGCTTAACCGGCAAATCTTGTCGGCTATGGTTCGGTTTCACGGCCGAGAAGGTTTCCCGACCGGTGTTGGATTCAGCCAAATCAAAGCAAACCTGCCCAATCGATCGGGCGAGCACGTAGCCCGGATTCCGCCGGACGCGCCTAGCTGGGCGCTTGCGGTGGATCGGGGATCGTAGCGGCGTCGAGGTCGGAGTTGTTGCGAATCGAATCCGCCTGCGGTGCCTGGGTGCCCTGCGAATCATCGGTCGGCGATTCGATCGCGGACGAATCACCATGGCCCCCGAGCGCGGTCGCCAGTTTGCCATCGTCGGCCGCGGCGATCCAACGCAGGTCGATCACCAGATCGTCGCCATCGACCGCTGCCAACACCGATGGGATGTCGGCGCGAAGTCGCTTGGCCCATTCGGTGGCGGACCGATGGTGATGTCGCAAGCGAAGTTGCCGAGAGGGGAATTTCCATCGGCCACCGGACGTCAAACCGGCATCGTCGGCGGTCACCTGACAATGGGCGATCCCATCGTCGGCGGTCAGACGGATCGCCATGCGTTCGGCCCGACCTTTTAGATTTTCGGCCGAAGTCGCCAGCAAGCTTTCGATCGGCATCGTCGTCGATGAACTGAATACAGGCGTCGATGATGACGTGATTTCCAATGCGACGGTCATCATCGCGATGGTCGCTTCGGATGCTGCCAAGGATGCCCACGCGGGGCAAGCCTGGATCTGATGGACCAAGTCCTTGGGTCCAACCAGGATGCCGCAGGCCGGTCCGCCGGCGATACCCTGGCCCGAAAACACGACAACGTCGGCTCCCGCGGCCAAGACGGATTCGACCGATGGAATCTGGTCATCACGATCACTGCGTCCTAGCGTCGCGATCGGCAGGACCGCGACTTGGATGACGTCGCGGCCGTCGAAGTCAAAGGCGGCCACCGGCAGGCTGCCATCGTCCGCCAAGACCGTGATGAAATGGTCACGAGAACCGAAATCGGATTCGACAGCACGATTCGAACTTCCCACTTCCGACAACTTCCGTTGACCATCGGATGCCAGCGCCGCCACCAAAACATCGGGCAACGATTGACCGCCGGCAAGCCCGATCGCTTGGCTGCGATGGATGACGATTTCGCGATTGTCACCGATCAGCGTGATGGCAGCCACCGCGGCCTCCAACCGGTGGGCGATGGCAACCGATTGCCCTGACGCATCTGGCAGACAACGATCCAGTCGACGCTGAATCCGTTGGCGAAACTCGGATCCGCCCACCGTGTCGCCGCCGATCAATTCGCACCCGATCTCGGTAACCGCGTCGGCCAACGGAACCCCGGTACCTCGCTCGGTCAGCAGTGTCCCCGAGGCGTTCAACATCGGGACAGCGACCGTCGTATGTTGGCGGGCCCAACGTTGGACCGATCGACGACCGGTGTCGGCGGTTCGCATGACCGCATCGATGCTGCGAGCGGCGGACTGCGGGAAATCCTGCAGAATTTCGCTGGCTTGGTTCTTGATCTTCTCCATCACCTCAGGCTCGCGGGCCTTTTTTGCCACGTCGCTGAGCCCTCGTCGCAACAGATCGATCGTCCAGGGTGGGATAGCCATAGGATTTGCCTTGTAGATTTTTGTTGGACGGCCGAGTGCTCCGGTCGCCTTGATGTGCGGTAGATCCATGATAGCTAGTGCTTGGAAAAAACCGTCTGCCAAACTGGATTCGTGATCAGATCGCGAATCTTGGCAGGACACAACAGAACATTGCCAGTTCGGCGTCTGCTAGGATGATCTGGTCGCCGATCGCTAACCGCTTCGTCGTCCTTATCCCGCCCTCTGTGGCACCCCGTTCGCATCAATATTCCATCCGTTGTCCTCGTGACGCCGGAGAAAACGAGTCCGGGAGTACTCGAATCGATGCTATCTATCCAAGACGACCGCAAGGTCGTGATTGCAGGAATCGTGCTCGCGTCGATCGCAGCGGTGCTGTTGATCGCGGCGAACCTTCCGTATCAGTATGTTGCTGCGAACCAACACTGGACAGGTGTTGCCGAAGTCGACGGAATGATTGGATTTGGATCCCAGGCCCTGCCACGAATGGCGGGCTGGCCCTACCGCTATTCCGTGCATTACGCCGCCGACGGCAACCGTTGGCGTTATTGGTCGACGTTGGGATTGGTGACCAACGTTCTGGTATCGATCGGCGTTTGTGGAATCGTTTTTGCGATCGTGCAAATCCGAGTGCGGCGGATCGCGTCGGCAGGCAACCCGCGCCGAATGCAGACCATCTTTGACATCGGTCTGGCTTGTCTGATCGTCTTGGTCCCGACGGTGATGTTGACGCGGTGGCATTTCGAATGGAAGGAACACCAACAGATCGCCAACCGAGTCAATCGCAGCGGCAACTGTTACATGTCGGCTTGGTTGCCGGCCCCGATGGTTGACCGATTGCCGAAAGGATTGGTCGAACGTCTCAGCAGAGTGCGTCGGGTTCAGTGCGTTGCAGCCGATGACGCGTTGATCCGAACGGTTTGCAGGTTGCCAACGTTGAATCTGTTCGAATCGTTTTACGGACGATTCCAGGGTCAGGCGATGTCGCCGTTGATCGATCGAATCCACCTAGCCGGTTTTACGTTAGCGAACCAAAGTCTGTCGAACGCGGACATCGACGTCATGGTGCAATTGCCGTGGCTGTCATCGATTTGTCTGAAACGGACAGACGTGGATTCCGCGATGATCGCGCGGACCAGTTCGATGATCAGTTTGCGGACGATCAGCCTGGCCAACACGGACGTGCGGTTGTCGGAACTGGGCCGACCGCAATGGGCTGACTATGTGGAAACGCTGCAACTTTCACGTCCGGCCCAGGGCATTCGCGATTCGTTAACGATCGAAGGTTGGCCAGAACTGCGAAGTTTGACGCTGACCCGGCGCACGGAACAATTGAACGACGAACCGCTGACGCTGCGTCTGGTAAATTTGCCGAAATTAGAAACGCTGCGAATCGACCGGATCCAAAAGCACAACTTGCACGCCGAAAATCTGCCTCGATTGATGGCGATCGATGACGAAGTGACTCAAGAGTTGATGATGTCGTCGCAAAACCGATGGGTCCCGGGATTGTCTTGGTACCAGAATCTGACGCTCAAAAATTTGCCGGGCTTGGTTCGAACGACCTGTTTTGCCGGCGACCTTCAAACGCTGGACCTGGAAGACCTGCCACGTTTACGTGAACTGGAACTGAGCGCGTTCTTGACTTCGTCCGCGGGCGACTCGCTAGACAATGTGAACCGGCCCGAACGCATTCAGACCTGGTTGGATACGATCGGGCGATGCGGCGTTCCAGCCAAACTGACGCTTTCGGGGCTACCGCTAAAGGATGTCGATTTAAGCGGCTTGGCAAACAACGCGGGAATCCGGCATCTGCTTTTGAAGGAATCGACTGTCACGTTTGATCAGGTAAAAAACCTGCAGCCGATGAAAAACCTGACGCAGTTGGATCTTGGCTTTTGCGAAATCCACGAGGATCAATTGTCGTGGTTCGTTCAGGAGTTTCCCGAGCTATCGTTTTTGCGAATCAATGGCACGCAGTTGACGGAGATCAACTTGCAGGGTCATCCGAACTTGCGTTTCCTAGACGTCGGTCCCTTGGTCCGGTTGGATCAGTTGGGGATCAAGGACCAGCCGAAATTGTGTCTGACGATACGCATCGAACACCCGTTGTCGAAGCTTGAAATCCGTCAAGCTCGTTCGGTGCGCGGATTGGCCGTGACCCATCCGTGGCCGCCGTCTGCGGTGCTGTCCGGTCTGCGAGACCTGCGTTGGTTCTCGGCTGGCGGTCCGGAACTGGACGATTCCTTGTTCCAGGAACTGGCGCGGTGCCCAGGCCTGGACCAACTGACGCTTGCCTATCCGTCGCTATCCACGGAAAGCCTACGCAAGATCGGGGAAATGATTCGCTTGACCGTGCTTGTGGTACCGGGCACCGACCTGGATGATTCGGTCACCGACCATTGGCAGAATCTGGAATCGTTGTGGGAAGTCAATCTGGACGACACCCATGTCGACGTCCGCACGATCGCCTGGCTTAGCTCGATCGAATCGTTGCGATCGGTGTCCTTGAATCGCGTCCCGCTTAGCGAGGCAGCGATCAGCGGACTTTGTGAAATGAGCCAACTGGCACGTCTGTCGCTTCGCGGCGTCGATCTGACCAATCGAGACATCAGCCATCTGCTGGCGAACGAATCGCTAGACGTGCTAGATCTTTCCGAGTCCAAATTTGATTCGCGAGTACTCGACACGCTTGCCCAGTCGCAGGGTTTGAAGAGCCTGATTGTTCATCGCTGCGATCTGACGCAATCCGATGTCGCCAAATTGCTGCAGTCGAACCTTCGCATGGCGGTCGACTTGGGCGAATTGGATTCGGAACCATTCGCCGATTTCCAACCGGAATTCAGGGGCGAAATCCAGCGACGGTTGACGAACTTCCGGAAAGCGTCCTGGACCTATCGCAGCAACCGCAATTTGGCACTGACGTCCGCACCGACGAATCAACCCGCCGAACCCCAGCCCGCCGAACCCCAACCCGCCGAACCCCAACCCGCCGACCCCCAACCCGCCGACCCCCAACCCGCCGAACCCCAGCCCGCCGACCCCCAGCCAGACGAAACGATCCCCGATCCCGAATCGATGGAACCGGACGCCCTGAAATTGGCTGACCAGAGCACCGCCAACCAAGAGATCCCCGACCAAGATTCCGCCGACCTGGACGGTGCCGATCCGGACAGTGGCGATCCGGATTTCGCCGACGCGGAAATGGAACAGTTCCGGAGTCGGACGGCGAATCACCCGTACGGGATGTTGGCCAGCACCATTGATCCTGCGCGGATCGATGTCCAGCAATTCCGCCGCTCGGCTGCTGAGGCCGCCCCCCTGGGAATTGCCCGGAAAATGTCGTCAACCGATTCGGCGGTGGCAACAAAGGGTGACCAACCCGAGATCGGCGTGCCGACAAGCACCAAGGGGAATCACGATCCGGCGGCCGACGATCGTCAAATCCAGGCTCGACCCGTTTCGGTAACGCAAACGGAATAGCCCACCGGCCGGATGACCCGTTTTCAGCTTTGGCTGGGTTCCCAAGTGACCCGGTGACCGCCTTCGCGGTATCGTTTGCGGTGATTTCGTTGCCGCAGTGGCGAATGTGGCGGTTTCTCGTGTAAGCTACGGACGGGATTCGATCGACGACCTCGTTGGACAGGCTTAGCGGGTCCGATTCGCGTCACCGCCACCCTTCTCGCTTCCACCTACACCTTCAACCTGTTTTTGGAATAGTTGTTCCGTGCGAAAGTTATTTCTGTTTCCGCTTCGTTTAAGCGTCGGGTGGGGTTTCTCGCCGCGACTATTGAGCCTGATAGCAGCGGTCATGTTGGTCCTGTTGCGTATTTCTGTTGGCTGGCACTTCTACAGCGAGGGCATGGATAAGTATGCCGCTGGGAACTTCAGTGCAGCCCCCTTTTTCGCCAATGCGAAGGGGCCGATGGCAGGCCAGTTTCGTGGCATGGTCTGGGATGCGGACGGCAAACTGCGGCTAAACGAAGCAGCCAACCAATATTATTGGGCGGTTTATCGTGACCAAATCATCGCCCATTACGGTTTCGACGAAGCACAGACGCGTCGGGCACAGATCAACTACAAGGACGCCGTCGAGCAGTACCAGTGGGTGATCGCCGAGAATTCAGCGGAACTAGAAGAGTTCGAACTGGGCCGCGATCGCATCGCACTTTTGGAAACGGACGAATCCGAACGCACCCTGCGTGATGGAGTCGCCAGTTTGGGTGGCCAACGGGACACCATTCGCCGCGAATGGCTCGGTAAAGCGGCACCCGCGTTGTCGCAAATTGACAAAATCTGGGACAACTACGCGGCTGCGCAAAACGCCGTCGCAACGCCCGAACAAGCCGACGCCCACGCGTCCCTAAAATTGGTCAAACCACGCACTGGACGGATCGACACCAGCGTCATCGACGGGATCATTCCGTACTTCGATATCGCAGTCGGACTGTGCCTACTGTTGGGATTCTTTACCCCGATCGCGGGGCTAGCCGCAGCCGGATTCTTGGGGTCGGTGTTCTTGAGCCAGTACCCACCAACGACGGGTCCAAGTTCCAGCAACTATCAGTTGATCGAATGCATGGCCTGTTTGGTGCTGGCATCGACCGGTGCTGGTCGTTTTGCGGGACTGGATTTCTTCCTGCACTTGATCGTTCGCAAATTCTGGTACCGCGATGAACCAGAAATCGCAACCTAAGTCGGTTACCGGCGACATCCAAAATCGGTAATCCCCCAACCATTCAACCATTTATTCATTCTGTAGGTTCATCCCATGGTCGATAAACTCACCAGCGAGCAACGCGAAGTCGGCGAACACAACTACTACTCCGCCGTCGGCAGCTATTACGACGTCAACCGTCGCGACTTCCTTCGCGGCATCGTTTCGGCGGGAGCCGTCAGTGGCGCCGGATTGGGCGCCGCGTACTTTGGTTACGGCAAGGTCAACGATCCTGTACGCGTCGCGGTCATCGGTACCGGCGACGAAGGAAACGTTCTGATCGGCGGCTGCAATCCGGAATACGTCGAAGTCAAAGCGATCTGTGACATTCGCCCGTTCAGCCAGCACCGTGCTTTCCACGGCGATTGGTCCAGCCCATCGGCGCTTGCGCGACGCCCCGGACTCCTTAGCGTCGCTGGCTATAAAGACGAAGCCGAAGCTCGCCGCAACGTCAAGGTTTACGACGGCAGCAATGGCGGGATCATGGCCTGTCTAGACGATCCCGATATCGAAGCCATCATCATCGCGCTGCCGCTGTGGCTGCACGCTCCGGTCGCTGCCCAAGCGATGGAACGTGGGCTGCACGTGTTGACTGAAAAACTGATGGCACACAACGTGGCCCAGTGCAAAGTCATGTCGCGGATGGCAGGCGAATTGAAGGACACCGCCGGCAATCCCCTGCACTTGGCGACCGGTCACCAACGTCACTACAACGTCAAGTATGACAACGCGATCAACTTGATCCGTTGGGGACTTCTGGGACAACTGCACCACATCCGTGCCCAGTGGCACCGCAGCAACGTGCCCGGGGCCGACAGCTGGAAGATGCCATTGCCCGGTGGCGAAAAGGGCGCCGGCGGAAAGCGGTTCGACAAAATCGCCGGCGACATTCGCAATCGCCAAGGCCGTCTGAAGACAGCAACCGATCCGGAAGAAATCGTCCGACTGCAACAAGAATTGGCCATGTTCCAAGCTTGGGATGCGGACAAGAACGTGAACCCGGCGGACTTCGGTTACAAAGATTTCACCATGGGTGACCAAGTCGTCACCGCCATGGAAGAACTGCACCGTTGGCGTCTGTACGACCGAACCGGTGCCGGATTGATGGCTGAACTCGGCAGCCACCAATTGGACGCGGTCAGCATCTTCCTTAGCTCGCTTCGAAACGACGGCAAGAAGGTCCACCCGCTAAGCGTTCACGCCGTTGGCGGACTGCACATCATGCCGGAAGACCGATCCGTCGGTGACCATGTTTACTGCATGTACGAGTTCCCTGGCCCAGAGTACGAAAAGACGTTCGACGTCGGATATTACGATCAGATCGAAAACTATCCCGCCAGCGTGATGAACAAGTCCAGCAAGCAATGGGAACGCACCGGGGCTGTTCCCGGTTATGAAAACGACCCGAATAAGAAGGTCGTCGTCACCTATTCGTCGATCAACGGAAACGGATTCGGCGGCTGGGGTGAAGTGGTCATGGGGACCAAGGGCACCTTGGTGCTGGACAAAGAAACCGACGCACTGCTGTACCGAAACAGTGACACCAGCAGCAAGGTTGGCGTTGCCAAGCAAGCCGGTGGCTATGCGTTGGACACCAGCAGCAGTGGCGACTTCGCCGCGCCAATCGCCAAGGCAGCAGACTCGGGGCCGGTCAGCCGCGGCTATCGCGAAGAGATCGAACACTGGGCCTACTGCATCCGCAACCCGGACAAAGAAAACCAGCCACGATGCTATCCCGAAGTCGCCATGGGCGATGCGGTGATCGCGCTGGGGACCAACGTCGCACTGAAGAATGCGAACGCCGGCAAGGGCGGACACCTGCAGTTCAAGGAAGAATGGTTCGACATCGATAACGATGCAGTGCCAGACGGCAGCGACATTGCCGCGGAAACCGCGTTCATGAAAAAGCCGGTCGCCTAGTCGGCGGAACTGATCAGTGCGTTGCTAAGATTGCGGCACCCACCGGTGCCGCTGGCTGTTGTGAAAACGCCATCCTAGCGATGGCCAAAAGAAAACCCCGATGTCCGGCCAGTGCTGATGGCACTGCCAGACATCGGGGTTTTTTATTCCATGGACCCCAAAGGTCCCACACGCGTGTGCGTGGTGCGTGTGACTACTCTGCAGCAGGTTCTTCGGCTGCGGGTTCTTCAACTGCAGGTGCGTCCGCACCGGTGGTCGTGTTGCTGCCGGGCGCTTCGGCACCGGTCGTTGTGTTGGAGCTTTCCGTCACATCGGTGGAAGTGTTGACTTCGACGGGCGCTGGTGGTGCACAACCAAAGGTGCAGGTCATCACAAATGCGGCAGTCAGGGCTTGCAGAAGGGTGAAAACGGATTTCACGGCGAGGGTTCTCCACGAACAGTTAGGGGGGAAATACGGTTCTTCATCGTATCCGAACATTCCATTTTCTCCTAGCGACAGCCCGAATTTATTGCTTCGACAGGGATACAGGGGGGTGCGATTGCGCCGACGCCGACCTATCGGCGGAAAACCTACCAACGCCACTTTCACGCACCGGCCTGCGGCGGATCCGGGATCGCGGAAAGTCACAACCGTCACAACGCGCAGTTCTGATCGCCCCACCGGCGAAGTTCGCAGACGATTGGGGTCCGGTTCAACCCGGCAGGCCTAGGACGTCGATTCGCAATGTTGGACAACGCAAACTTTGACCGCCCTTTGGCTTTGGACCCGTCATGAACATCCGACAAATCTTCGCATCTGCTGCGATTTCTGGCACATTGGCGCTAAGCCAGGTCGGTTTCGCCCAAGACACAACGCGGCCGCCTAGCGACGCTTCGAACGGTGCGATCGATCGCATGGACCTGTTCGATTCGCTTGAAAAGCCGACCATTGTGAAGGGACGATCCCAGTCCGAATCGGTCGCCCCCGCGATGGCTGACCTGCGACTGGCACGAGCCATCCGCCGGGCAGACGAGCGATCGGCGCGGATCGAGCGCAACCTATGGCTGGGCGTGGATCCATTGCGGCCACAGTGGACCGCCATTCCGATGACGCAAAGCCGATACGCTCCCCGACGCGTCTATGTCCCGGTATTCGTTTACGGACACTGATCGGCCAGATCAGTTCGGTGGCGACACCAACGCCACGCGGACGTCGCACACATTGGTTCCCGTCGGCCCGGTGATCAACAGACCGCCGGCGGCGTCAAAGAACGTATACGCATCGTTCCGCGCAAGCGTGTCGGCGACGTTCCATTCGAGAGCTTGGGCGCGGCGATGGACATCACCGTCCAAAATGGCACCTGCCGCGTCGGTCGGCCCGTCCTCGCCATCGGTGCCGCCCGACAGCAAGCAAAGCCGGTCCCATTCTTCGGATCGAAGCCCGATTTTCAGCAACGCTTCGTATGCCGCCAGCACGAGTTGTTGATTCCGGCCGCCTCGGCCACGAGTTTCCGGCGGGGCCAATGCAACCACCGGTTCGCCGCCGGTGATCAGACAATCCAGACGATGATCGGCGGGATCCGACCGCAACATTCCCACGATCATTTTGGCCAAGTGATGGCCCACATCTTCAGCGGCGCCTTCGCATTGCCGCGCAACCTGCATGACATGGTTGTACCCAAGACTTTCGGCTTGGATCCCCGCTTCGTCGACCGCCACCGCGTTGTTGCCGATCACGAACACGGAATTTGGCACCTCGCGCCCGATCGATGGATCAGTCACCGCGCCAGCCACATTGTCTAGGGCGACGGCATCCGCGGCCTGCTGTTTTGCTTCCAGCGTTTGATAGATCGCTGCGGGCAATTCGCGATCGGGATCGAATCTGCGCAGCACGTCGATCGCATCTTTCGCGGTCGACGTATCCGCAACGGTGGGTCCCGATGCGATCAGGTCTAGCGGGTCGCCCAGAACGTCCGACAGCACCAGCGTGACCAGATGCCCGGCGCGGCAGCGGCGCAGGATTCCGCCGCCCTTGACCGCACTTAAGTGTTTGCGAACGGTATTCAATTGAACGATGTCGGCGCCGGCCGAGCTCAGAAATCGCGTCACGGCAAGCTTGTCGGCCAACAACACACCATCGGCGGGAGCCGGCATCAGCGCGCTGCCGCCACCGGAAATCAGGGCGACGCACAGGTCACGCGGGGAAGCAGCCGCGACCAGGTCCAATATCCGGCCAGTGCCAAGAACGCCGGCTGGGGTCGGCTCATTCACTCCGGCCGGCCGGGCGGGATGCAGTCGAATTCCGCCAACCTGTTGATCCGACGGTGCGTCCGCCATCGTCCCCTCGGGAGCGTTGACCCACCCGGTGATGGGACGCCACGCGGCGGCGGATCCGACGAAACCGGTCGCCATGGCAACGGCGGCTTTCCCCGCGCCGACCACAACGATGCGGTCGAAATCGGATCGATCAAATGCATGGCCGTGAATCGACAACACGTCGCCATCGACCTGGACTTCCCGACGGACAAGCCCCTCGGCCCGAACGCTGTCGACGCCCGCGGTCCAGATTTCGGTCGCATCTTGTCTTGGTTTGTTCACTGGCCAAAGCTCCTGATATTTTGCACTTCGCATGCCCGGTCTCGCCCCAGGGTGACCATGCAAGGTAAGTTGTTTGTCATGACGAACAAGCACCCCGAATCCGAAACGGTTCCCGACCGCGACGAACTAGCAGCCGAGTATTTCGACCTGTTGCCCTTTGCGCCGTACCCGGTCCAAGAAGAGGCGATGTTGGCCTACTTTACCGGCGACCAAGGCGTCCTGGTCTGCGCGCCCACGGGAACGGGCAAAACGATGATCGCCGAAGCCGCCGTCTACGAGGCTCTGCGGACCGGAACGCGGATGTACTACACGACCCCGTTGATCGCGTTGACGGACCAGAAACTGGACGAACTGCGGCAATCAGCGGTCCGCTGGGGGTTCAGTCCCGACCAGGTCGGCTTGGTCACCGGAAATCGCACGGTGAACCCCGACGCGCCGGTCTTGGTCGTGGTCGCCGAGATCTTGCTCAATCGCCTGCTGAACACCGAATCGTTTGACTTCACCGAAGTGTCGTCGGTCGTGATGGACGAATTCCACTCGTTCAACGATCGCGAACGGGGCGTCGTCTGGGAATTGACGCTCGGTCTGCTGCCCGCCCATATCCGCACGCTGCTGTTGTCCGCCACGGTCGGCAACGCGATGGAGTTCACATCGTGGCTTACACGGGCCCACAACCGTCGACTGCAATTGGTGGTCGGGACCGAGCGTAAAGTTCCGCTGCAGTATTCGTGGGTCGACGACGAATTGCTGGCTGATTTTTCCGAACGGATTGCCGCTGGCGATTCCGTGGCCCGCCGCACCCCGGCCCTGATGTTCAGTTTCAGCCGTTCGCAGTGCTGGACGACTGCCGAAATGCTGAAGGGCAAAAGCGTGATCGACAAGACGCGGCAAGCCGAACTCGCCGAGTACCTGAACGCTGCGGACATGTCCGAAGGCGCCGGCCCCAAACTGAAACAGATCCTGATGCGGGGCGTCGGTGTGCACCATGCCGGTGTGCTACCGCGGTATCGCCGGATGGTCGAGGAACTGTTTCAGCGAAAACTATTGGCGTATTGCGTCTGCACCGAAACGTTGGCCGCGGGCATCAATCTGCCAGCCCGAAGCGTCGTCTTGCCGAGCCTGCTGAAAGGGCCGCGCGACAAAAAGAAGCTGTGTGAGATCGCGTCGGCGCAACAGATCTTTGGCCGCGCCGGTCGTCCGCAATTCGATGACGTCGGCTATGTCTTCTCGCTCGCTCACGAAGACGACGTGAAGATCAACCGATGGCGAGAAAAATACGACTCGATCCCCGAGGACACCAAAGATCCGGGATTGATGAAGGCCAAGAAACAGCTGAAGAAAAAGATGCCCAAACGGCGGGCTGGCGAATCCTACTGGACCGCCGCTCAGTTTGAACAGCTTCAACAGGCCGATTCGGCCAACCTAGAAAGTCGCGGTCGATTGCCCTGGCGATTGCTGGCCTACCTGTTCGGCAAAGATCCCAACGTGCAACCGATCCGCGACATGGTCGGCCGCCGCCTGCTGCCTCCCAAGGGGATCGAGGAAGCCCAGCGCGATCTGAACCGGATGCTGATCACGCTGTGGACCGCCGGTTATCTGGAACTGGATCCCAAGCCCCATGCGGCCGAAGTGAAGCCGCCACCACCGACCAACAAAGAAAAGAAAGCCGCCAAGACGGCAGGGCTGTTCGGTGACATCCTGGACCAAATGCGTGTGGAGGAACCTGACAAAACGAACCCAGACCCGGTGGACAACGCCGACCCCAAATTGATCGAAAGCCGCGGGTACGAAGTCGATACCTACCGCCCCAAGACGGCGACGCCCACTGAACGGCTGGAACGACTGGTGCATATCCGCAGCATCAATCCATTGTTCGGTGTCTTCTTGGCGGACCAGTTGGCGATCGCGGATCCCAGCGAACGCATCGCTGCACTGGAAAGCGTGCTGGAGGTGCCCGGAACGGTCGCCCGGTTCTGCCGCATGCCATCTTATGACGACATGCCGGCCGGAACGCTTGCCACCACGCGACTGGATCCACAATTGCTGACTCTAGGGTTGGCAACATCCGAAGAATTGGGTGCCAAGAATCCCAACGATGACGAAGACATCACGAACCGAGGATTCGGTCGCGTGATGTTCGAAGAGCAAAAGGTTTGGCCGCTGACGATCGGCGAGAAAATCCTGCGGATGTTCCGAAACGAATTCCCACGCGTTCATGACGTGAACGTTCGCCCGGTCTGGATCGTGGGCGAATTGATGGAATTCGGCGGCGACTTCAACAAATATGTCACCGCCCGCAAACTGCAAAAAGAAGAAGGGATCCTGTTTCGGCACTGCCTGCGGATGATCCTGTTGTTGGACGAAATGGCCAACATTCCGCCGCTGGAAACGACGGTCGAAACCTGGGAAGACCCGCTGGACGAATTGGCCGATCGGCTGACCGAGACCTGCCGAAAAATCGACCCTCAAAGCACCGACGAGATGTTGGCACAGCCACCAAGTGAAGCCGACGACCTGGTCGAAGAAGGTCGCCGGAATTCGAAGTAGCGGCGTCGATCGCTGCCGAGTCGCGCCGCTACGAATCCGTTCACTGCGGCGGAACTAGCTAGCCAACGTTTCGATGGCTGCGTTCAGCGTTCCGCTTGGACGCATCGCCGATCGAATCTTGGATTCGTCCGCCAGGTAGTAACCACCCAAATCGGTTGGCTTGCCCTGGGCGGCGGAAAGTTGTTCCAAGATCTTGCTTTCGTTTTCGGCAAGCGTCTTGGCCAGTTCACTGAACTTGGACTGCAGGGCAGGGCTGTCGGACTGTGCCGCCAACGCTTCGGACCAATACAGGGCCAGGTAGAAATGGCTGCCGCGGTTGTCCAATTCGCCAACTTTGCGGCCAGGCGATTTGTTTTCGTCCAGCAGCCGCGACGTTGCCGAATTCAGGGTCGATGCCAACACCTGGATGTCGGCACTCTTGGTCTTTTCGGCCAAGTCTTCTAGCGACACTGCGATCGCCAAGAATTCGCCCAAGGAATCCCAACGCAGGTGGCCTTCGTCGACCAATTGCTGGACGTGTTTCGGAGCCGATCCGCCGGCACCGGTTTCAAACAGTCCACCGCCAGCCAACAGCGGCACGATCGAAAGCATTTTGGCGCTGGTGCCCAGTTCTAGGATGGGAAACAAATCGGTCAGATAGTCACGCAGCACGTTCCCGGTGACAGAAATCGTGTCCTTGCCGTCCTTCGCACGCTGGCACGACTGGGTGGCCGCATCGTTGGGCGACATGATGGAAATTTCCAGTCCATCGGTGTCGTGCTCGGGCAAGTACGCGGTGACTTTCTGAATCAGATTCGCATCGTGAGCCCGGTTTTCGTCCAACCAGAAAATGGCTGGCGACCCGGTGGCTCGTGCTCGCGCGACGGCCAATCGAACCCAGTCGCGGATCGGAATGTCCTTGGTTTGACACATCCGCCACACGTCGCCTTTTCGGACTTCGTGTTCCATCAAAACGTTGCCCGCCGGATCGATCACTTGGACCTTGCCGTCGCCAGCGATTTCGAAAGTCTTGTCGTGCGATCCGTATTCTTCGGCTTTCTGAGCCATCAGCCCGACGTTCGCAACGCTGCCCATCGTGGTGACGTCAAACGCACCGTTGGCTTTGCAGAAATCGATCGTCGCTTGATAGATGCCGGCATAGCAGCGATCGGGGATGACCGCTTTCATGTCATGCAGTTTTCCATCGGCGCCCCACATTTTGCCAGACGACCGAATTGCCGCAGGCATCGAAGCATCGATGATGACGTCACTGGGCACATGCAGGTTGGTGATGCCCTTATCCGAATCGACCATCGCTAGCGAAGGACGTTTCGCGTAAACCGCTTCGATATCCGCTTTGACCTCGGCCTGTTTGGAGGCATCTAGCGATTGGATTTTGTCATACACGTCGCCGATACCGTTGCTGGGGTCCACGCCGATTTCATCGAACAACGCGGCATGCTTTTCAAACACATCGGCGTAGAAAACGCTGACGCAGTGACCGAAGATGATCGGGTCGGACACTTTCATCATCGTTGCCTTCATGTGCAACGAGAACAAAACGTCTTGTTTCTTGGCATCATCGATGGCGCTGGCCAAGAACGCTCGCAGGGCATCCTTGCTCATCACCGACGCATCGATGACTTCACCATCTAGCAGTGCCAGGCCGTCTTTCAGGACCGCGGTCTCGCCGTTGCTGCCGATCCACTTGATCTGGATTTTGCCGGCCGTTTCCATCACGTGCGATTTTTCGCTGCCGTAGAAATCTTCGTCCGCCATCGAATCGACATGAGTCTTCGAATCCGACGACCAACTTCCCATCGAATGCGGGTGTTTGCGGGCGTATTCTTTGACCGGCGCCGCGACACGGCGGTCCGAGTTGCCTTCGCGCAGAACAGGGTTCACGGCGCTTCCGAGCACCTTCGCGTATTGACCCCGGATCGTTTTTTCCTGATCCGATTGCGGGTCATCCGGAAAGTCCGGGATCGGAAATCCCTTGGACTGCAGTTCGCTAATCGCAGCGTTCAATTGCGGGATCGAGGCCGAGATGTTCGGCAGTTTGATAATGTTGGCTTCCGGACTTTTCGCGAGTTCGCCCAGTTCGGCGAGCGAATCGGGGCGTTGCTGGTCCGGGCTAAGATGATCCGAAAGATTCGCCAAAATCCGAGCCGCCAAAGAAATGTCGCGGGTTTCGACTTTCACACCCACTGCGTCGCAGTAGGCGCCCACGATCGGCAACAGCGAATGGGTTGCCAGTGCCGGGGCTTCGTCGGTGTAGGTGTAGATGATTTTGGTGGACGGATCGGACATATGGGGGTCTTTCTATTCGCGATGCAAACTGAGTGTGCAAATCGTACCATCGAAATACCTGGACGGGACAGTCCCGATTGGGCCCGTCCGGGGCACCTGCACACATTCACCGCAGTCAAAATACCCGGGTTGTATGGTTTCCGCAGCGATCTTGATCTGACACCGGGCATCGACCTGTAGCGATCGGCTGCCACCGGTTATCGTGGCGACCATGAATTGGGATCATCAAAGAATCATGAGCGGCAAGCGACGCGGCCCTGCCGCCGGCTTGTTCCGCACCGCACTGCGATTGGCATCGCTCCCCTACGGGATCGTCGTCGGCCGGCGAAACCGTGGCTACGACACGGGCAAGACCACCATCCACTCCGCAGGCGTGCCCGTCATCAGCGTCGGAAACCTGACGACCGGTGGCACGGGCAAAACCCCGATTGTGTGCTACTTGGCCAAATGGTTTCGGTCCCAGGGCGTGCGAGTGATGATCGTCAGCCGCGGTTACGGACGTGGCGAAAACGATGTCAACGACGAAGCGATGGAGATGCACGATCGGTTGCCCGACGTGCCGCACATCCAAGATCCTGACCGCGTCGAAGCCGCACGGATCGCGGTCGATGAATTGGAAGCCGAACTGATCCTGATGGACGACGGTTTTCAACATCGACGTTTGCATCGTGACGCCGACATCGTCGTGATCGACGCGACCTGTCCGTTCGGATTCGGATACCTGCTGCCACGCGGATTGCTGCGTGAACCCGTCGCCGGCCTGGGTCGCGCGGACCTGGTGATCGTGACACGATGTGACGCCGTGTCACCATCGGATTTGCAAGCGATCGAAACCACCGTCCGAAGCGTGAATCCCAAGCTGCCTGTGTTCCGGTCTCGGCACCGCCCCAGCGGGCTGCGTGAGTATCCGCAGACCACCTTGCCAATCGAAACGCTGGCCGGCCAGAACGTTGCTGTCCTGTCAGCCATCGGAAACCCCGACGCGTTCCAGCAAACCGTGCGGCAGTGCGGTGCCACGCCAATCGCCACCAAACAGCTTGGCGATCACGATCCCTATTCGCCCGACACGGTCGCCGAAATTCGTGAATGGATTGCCAGCCTGGGAAGCCAAATCGATCGCGTCGTTTGCACTCATAAAGACTTGGTCAAACTGAAATCAGATCGCTTGGGCGGCAAACCGCTTTCCGCGATCATGATCGACCTGGACGTCGAGGGCGATCTGTCCTCCTGGCTGACCCAGTGGTTGCCAAAATCCGGTTAGCTGCACAGTGCCACTATCGTGGCGCTAGCGGCGTGCTGATTCATTCGAATGGTGGACAGCAATGGTGAGCCGCTGGCGGTCAGGCCACGGGCAATGGGCCACGGGGAATGGGGAATCCCGGCCGCTCACGCGATCACGGCTCACTCAATCAGCAGGCCGCTCGCGCCGAAACGGCTAGCGAAAGCGGCGTTGTCCAGCGAAGGAACATAAGTGTCCGCATTTTTTCGAAGCTGCAGCAAAGTTCTATTGCAGCTTGTCCAACATCGAACTGGCGATGCTGAGCACCAGAAAGAATCCGCACATGTCGGTCACCGTGGTCAGGATTGGACCGGCTGCGATCGCCGGGTCGACTTTGAATCGCTTCAGCACCAACGGCACGAGGCCACCGATCGATACCGCGATCATCGTGTTCAAGCACAACGCCAATCCGACGACCAGCCCCAGGTACACGTTGCCTTTCCAGACGAAACTGACTCCGGCGATCAAGACGCCGAGCGCCAGCCCGTTGATCATCCCCACGGACACTTCTTTCAACCAAACACGCATCCATTCGGATTCGCGAACCAGCCCCATCGACAGTTCTCGCAGGCTGACCGCGACCGCTTGATTTCCGCTGCACCCGGACATGTCCGAGATGATCGGCAGGAACACAGCCAACGCGATCACCGACGACAACGTGTCCTGGTAAACCGCGATCACACTGGCGGCCAACATGTTCAGCACGATGTTGACGCTAAGCCAAGCCAACCGCCGGCGGGCCCGGACGATCAACGGCATCGATCGAATTTCTTCGCCGCCGACGATCCCTTGAGTTTTCAGAAAGTCCGAATCATGTTGCTCGGCTCGCGCCTCTTCGACGGCCGCGCGGTGCACCACCCCGATCAGCTTACCATCGGTGGACGTGACCACCGGGACGCCAAAGAAGTGATGGCGATCGAACAGGTCGATCAATTCGCCGATCTTGGATTTGTCTTCGACCGACAATGGGTTGGCGATCATATTTTCAATGATCGGTGTTCCGCGTTTGGAAAGCAGCAGATCGCGCATCCGCAGCACCCCGATCAACCGTTCCTGATCGTCGACAAGGTACGCGTACTGAACGTCGTAATCACGATACAGGTCGGCGTTGTCGCCCAGGTCCGCGATCACTTGGGCACCGGTCCACGTGACCGGATACTTCAGCATCTCGGTCACCATCAACCCGCCCGCCTCGTCGTCTTCGTATTCCGACAGACGCAAACAGTCGGCCGCGGCCTGCGGCTCCATCACATTCAGAATCGCCGCCGCGTCATCATCTTCTAGTTCGCCGATCAAGTCGGCCTTCAAGTTGCTAGGCAACTCGTCAATGATCGCCGCCGCTTCGCCAGGCGTCAGGTCTTCGATCAGTTCGATCGCCTGCACGTCCGGCAGCAGCGCGACCAGGTCCGCCGCATCCTCGGGAACCAACGTGGTCAAAACCGCGTGCCGTTCTTCGTCACTGAGACGATCCAGGGCTAGCGACTGCTCGGTCGACGCAAGCGTATCCAGATAGGCTTTGACAGTCTCTGAATTTCCGGTTCCAACCGTCCGGGCAAGCTCTTCCCAAGGACGCTGGTTGACTTCAGTTTCGACGGGTGACATGCATTGCCCAGTGGGATAAGAGCTGTGTTGAGTCGCTGGCCCGCGAATCCGTCCGCGGACCGTTGATCGTTCAAACCGATGGTGCCGCTGACCCGCATTGGGATGGCCAACATGTCAGCCAACCCCAATCGACGATCGATCGTCCACCGATCCATCGTCCACCGACACCAGTCGACACGTCCAACGACTTACCAAATCCGAACGCGGTCGGATGGTGCTAGGTACAACGGGGAATCCGGTGTGATCCCGAATGCGTCGTACCACGCATCGATGTTCCGCACGATCCCGTTCACCCGATATTCGCTAGGGCTGTGCGGGTCGGTTACCAGTCGTTTCAGCAGTTCGGGTTCACGATACAAACGTCGCCAAATTTGGGACCAACCCAAAAAGAAACGTTGATCGCCGGTCAAGCCATCAATCACGGGTGCTTCCTTCCCATCCAGGGACAGGCGATAGGCTTCGTAGGCAACGCTTAGGCCGCCAAGATCACCGATATTTTCGCCAAGCGTCAACTCGCCGTTGACGAAGTTTCCCTTGATGGGTTCAAAAGAATTGTATTGATCGACCAGCCCGGTGGCACGGCGTTCAAATTCTTCCCGATCGGAATCGGTCCACCACATCCGTAGGTTGCCTTTGCCGTCGTACTTGCTGCCCTTGTCATCGAATCCGTGCGAAAGTTCGTGGCCGATCACGGCGCCGATTCCGCCGTAATTGACTGCGTCGTCAGCCTTTAGGTTGAAAAACGGCGGCTGCAGGATCGCGGCTGGGAAAACGATTTCGTTCATCGTGGGGTTGTAATAGGCGTTGATCGTCTGCGGCGTCATGTGCCATTCGTTGCGATCAATCGGACCACCCAACTTCTTTTGTTCGCGAGCGGTTTCAAACTCAGATGCGGCGATCAGGTTATCGGCCAACACGGGCGAATCGATCTGCAGATCGGAATAATCTTTCCACTGATCGGGGTATCCGATCTTGGTCGTGAACATCGACAGTTTTTCGAGTGCCTGTTTCTTGGTGCCTTCGCCCATCCAGTCGCGAGATTCGATTCGGATGGCGAACGCTTTTTTCAGGTTGTCGACCAATTCGTTCATGCGTTTTTTGGCTTCGGGGCGGAAGTGAGTTTCCACGTAAAGCTGCCCTACCAATTCGCCCAGCACGCTGCCGGTGATGTTGACGCCGCGCTTCCACATCGGTTCCTGTTCAGTGATCCCGCTGATGGCCGTTCGGTGAAATTCGAAATGTCGTTTTTCGATCGCTTCGCTTAGATTGTCACCGTAGGTATCGATCACACGCAGTCGCAGATACGCCTTCCAGTGATCCAACGAAGTGGTGCCGAACATCTTGCCGATGTTTTCCAGGTAACTAGGTTGGCGAACCACAAACGCGTCCTGTTGGCCCAAACCCAGCGATTGCGTGTAGGCAGCCCAATCGAAGTCGCCCAGCAACGTCTTCATTTCAGCGGCGGACTTCTTGTTGTAAGTCTTGACCGGGTCGCGATTGTCCGTTTTGGACCACTGATTTTCAGCGATCGCGTGTTCGATCCCGTAAATGGCATCGACGGTTGCTTGGTCGGCCGGGGTGCCCAGCAGTCCCAACATGTCGGCGATGTAGGTTTTCAGTTGTTGGCGAAGTTCGACGTAGCGAGTCTCGTCTTCCAGGTAATAATCGCGATCGGGTAGCGACAGACCGGTTTGCGTGACCATCACGGCGTACGAATCACTGTTGCGTGCATCGACGTCGACGTAGGGTGCCAACGGACCATAGACGCCCATCCGATTCAGCTGACCCATGCGGGCGGCCAGTTGATCGATGGTGGTTGCCGAGTCGATCAGTTCCAGCATCGGCGCCAGTGGCCCCACGCCCGCGCGATCGCGTGCATCGACATCCAGGACGCTGCGATACAGGTCCCCAACCTTTTGCGCCGGTGATCCTTTTGCACTCTTGGTTTCCGCAGCGGTTTCAATCAGCACACGGACCTGTTGGCGTGTCAGGTCGTCCAGAATCGTGAACGTGCCGTAGTCGGATTTGTCGCCGGGGATGGCGGTCTTATCCAACCAAACCTGATTGGCATACAGATAGAAGTTCTGGCCCGGTGAAACGGCCTTGCTGAACAACGACTGGTCGATACCGGCAACCTTGTCTGTTGAACCGGATTGGCCCTGGTTGGATGCCTGGTCTTGGCCCGCAGTTGCTTCCTGGGCCAATGCGGCTGTGTCCTGCACCATCGCCAGCAATGCAAACGCGAAGGTGGCAATCAAAACGATAAGTCTCATCTTGGGGTCCTTAATGAAGTACAGGATCGCTGCGTGACAAAGTTGGATTTCGTCGGATTCAAACGGTTGCATCAGCGCCAATCTTGACACCAATCCTTGGTGTGCACACCACTGCGGATGCGCCATTCGCGAAGTTCGGTCAACAAACGGTCTTGGTGGTTGGCAGCGGCCGGGTGATTCCACAAATTGTGAACTTCGTCCGGATCCGCTACCAAATCGAAGAGCTGCCCATCGGGCTGGTCCAAGAAGTGGACAAGTTTGTGCGTTCGGTCGCGAACCATGGTCACAAAGTTGGCGCCCGTCAAGACAGCGTCCCCCACCTGTTCGCAATAAACGTAAGGACGCCCGGCTAGCGTTTGGGTGGGATCAAAGGCGGCGGCGAGCGATTGGGCTTCCCAGTCGCTTGGCACGTCGATGCCCGCCCACTGCAGGATGGTCGGGCCGATGTCCATCTGTTGAACCAACCCCTCGATTCGCCGTGCCGGGCCGAACCCGCCGGGATGATCCGAAAAACGTTTCCCCGGCGCCCAGACGATCATCGGAACGCGAGTGATCTGGTCGTACATCGTCCATTTCTGACTCTGACCATGGTCGGTCAAACAGTCGCCGTGATCGCTGGTGAAGATCACGATCGTGTTGTCCAGATATCCCTTGGCGTCCAGCGCGTCGATGATCTGGCCAACCTTTTCATCGATCATCGTCACGTTGGCCAGATAGTAGGCGCGTTGACGGTGGCGTTGAGCGTCCGAGGGCGCTAGCGGCATCACGACCGAATCGTGATCCACCTCGGAATTGTGCTGACGCATTTCCTGAAACGCCGCCGGTTGCGAATCCAATTCATCGTCGGAAACCGCCAACATCGGCAGCGTCTTGTTCAGGTACGGTTCAGCGTAGCGGGGGATCGGATCGTAGGGCGGATGAGGCCCTGGAAAACCGATCTGCAGGAACAATGGTCCGGTCTTCGGTTTCGATTCGATCCACCACTTGGCCATGTCACCGACGAACACGTCGGGGTGCGTGTCGTCGGGAAGTTCCCAATCAAAGGCCCCCAAGGACTCGGTATAATCGGCCCGTTTCCGATACGATTCTCGCTGCTGTTTGACCAGACCACGGTATCGAAGTGCGCGGTCCCATTCGTCGAAAAAGTAACGACCTTCCAGATAGCGGTCCTTGTTTTCGACCACAAACCGTTCGTGAAATCCGAGTTCGCTCTGGAACGGCCACGAGTGCATTTTGCCAATGTTGGTGCAGTAATAGCCAGCATCGTTCAGCAGTTGGATCCAGCTGCGCCGCCACGTATCGGCGTTCTTCAAAATGCCGGTGGTGTGCGGATAGTATCCTTTGAACAAACTAGCCCGGGCCGCCGCACAGGATGCCGCCGTGACGTGGCATTGGTCAAACGAGATGCCTTCGCGAACCAGTCGGTCCAAATGAGGCGTGTCCACATGCGGAAACCCCAGTGCAGCGATCGTGTCGTAGCGTTGCTGGTCCGTGATGATGAACACGATGTTGGGTCGATCATCGTTTTCCGGCGTCGGCTTTTGGACAAACATTCACGTCTCGACGAAAGTTCGCAGTGGCGGGTCGGGCATTCGAATCCGCGATCCCAAAAGTCGTTTGAATTCTGCCAACAAACTACCGGAAAGCTGGCATGGACGGCAGGTGCCCCCGGGACCGGATTCAACCGGTTCGCAACAGATTTGCTTGATCGGCGCCACCGGATGGTCAAGAATGACGGCTGAGTGCTTTTCCGCCTGCGAAACGCTACTTTTCCAATGGCGAACCGAGACTCGAGCCCACGATCGACTTCATTGCGGCCTGGGGGATCTCTGTTCGATCCACTTTTCTTCTCGCGAAGGTTGCAAACATGTCTGCATCACGAACCTTGGTCGCCGCCTGCTTTTTGCTTGCCATTCCGCTTGGATTTGCGCAAGCGTCACCGGCCGACGATCCGTTCGGGGGCGGCGGTTCACCCGATCCGTTTTTTAGCCCGCCGCCGCCGACCGTGAAATCTGCTGCCGACACCGGGCATCCATCGGTTCGCCCCGCTCGGAATCGGAATCGGTCATCGGCGCATCCAGGGCAACCTGCGTACCCCAAGGCGGAATCCATTCCAGTGGATGCCGCGGCCACCCATGAAGCGATCCGGAAAGCACTCGGTTCGCGGGACAGCGTCAGTATCGTCGATATGCCCCTGAACGACGCCGTCGTATCTCTGTCGGCCCAATTTGACGTGCCGATCGTGATCGATTCGCGGTCACTCGAAGAAATCGGCCTGTCCCCGGAAGAACCTGTCAACGTCCAACTGTCGAACGTCAGCCTGCGCAGCATTCTGAAACTGATGCTGCGTGAATACGAACTGACGTACGTCATCCGTGACGAGGTGCTGATGGTGACGACGATCGAGGCAGCCGAACACAGCCTGACCGTCCGGGCGTACCGTTTGCCGGAGGCGATCCTTTCCTACGACCAACCCTTCATGGAAGCCCTGAAGAATTCGGTCGTCTCCGATACCTGGGATACATTGGGGGGGCCTAGCACGGCGACAATGGTGGGACCGGTGCTGGTGGTGTCGACCACCGAATCGGTTCATGAGGATGTGATTGCGCTGATTGCCAAAATCGACGCGGCTCTGCAGGCCAAGCAGTAAGAAAAAGCCCCTCGGTCGACTATACTGGCGGGGCCGTTTTACTCGTCCGCCAGACTTGCCGCCAGAATTGCAACATGTCCGTCGCTCTTTTTGTTCCCTGCTACGTTGACCAGTTCTATCCCGACGTTGCGATTGCGACGCTGGAATTGCTGGAACGCCTGGGCGTGGATGTGGTCTTTCCGCAAGGACAAACGTGCTGTGGACAGCCGATGGCCAACACCGGTTGCACCGAAGATGCCCGGCCGGTGGCCAAACGAAACGTCGCGATGTTTGCCGATTACGACGCCGTCGTGTGCCCGTCGGGGTCCTGCACGTCGATGGTCCGAAATCACTACGACCAGTTCTTTGATTCCGGCGACACAGCGTTTCAGCATGTGAAAAGCCGCACGTTTGAACTGTGCGAATACCTGTACGACGTGCTGGAAGTCCGCAAATTGGACGTTCGCTTTCCCCATCGAGTTTCGCTGCACCAGAGTTGTCACGGACTGCGGGAACTGCGACTAGGCCCGTCCAGCGAAGTGATGACACCTCGCGTGGACAAGATGCGAAGCCTGTTGGACATGGTGGCTGACCTGGAATGGTCGTTGCCCACGCGTGTCGACGAGTGCTGTGGCTTTGGCGGTACGTTTGCGGTTGATGAAGCGGAACTGTCGGCATCGATGGGCCGCGACCGCATCGCTGATCACCTGTCCACCGGCAGCGAGGTCATCGTGTCGGCCGACATGAGTTGCCTGATGCACATGCAGGGTTTGATTCGCCGCGAAAAGAACCCCACACAAGTGATGCACATCGCACAGGTGTTGGTGGGGCGTCCGATCAAAGAACTAGCCAAGACCGAATAATCCAAGCGTGGTTTGCTGCGGTAAAGATTTGCCGCGGCTGCTGAATCCCCAGACGTGGTTCACCGGCGAACGGCCCGCCACCTGTCTGCTAGCCGTCAAAACTAGTCTCCGCTTTCTCATGAAAGGCCCCTGATGGGCGCTTTACCGATCATCGATCACCCCGACGCTTCTCGCGAATTCGTGACCAACAAAGCACGGTCGCATTGGCATGACGAAGCGTTGTGGTTCGTGCGTAGCAAACGAGACAAACAGGCCCATTCGGTACCCGAATGGGAATACCTGCGCGAACAAGCGTCCGAGGTCAAAACGCACACGATCGCCAACCTGGATCGCTATCTCGTCGAATTCGAAAAGAATGCGACCGCGATGGGTGCCACCGTGCACTGGGCCAGCGATGCCGCCGACCATAACCGCATCGTGCACCAGATTCTGAAGGATCACGGCACTCTGCGGATCGTCAAAAGCAAATCGATGCTGACCGAGGAATGTGGCCTGAACCACTATCTAGAGGACAACGGGATCGAGGTCGTTGATACCGACCTCGGCGAACGGATCGTTCAACTGCGGCACGAAACACCAAGCCATATCGTGCTGCCTGCGATCCACATCAAAAAGGAAGAGGTCGGTGAAACCTTTCACACGCACCTTGGCACCGACAAAGGTGCTTCCGATCCGCAGTATTTGACCGAAGCAGCACGTGGGCACCTTCGCGGCAAGTTTCTTTCCGGCGAAATCGGGATCACCGGCGTGAACTTCGGAATCGCCGACACCGGCGGCATCGTGGTCTGCACGAACGAAGGCAATGCTGACCTTGGCGTATCATTGCCGCGAGTGCACATCGCATGCATGGGGATCGAAAAGCTGTTGCCACGGCATCAGGATCTGGCCATCTTCACTCGGCTGCTAGCCCGCAGCGCCACCGGCCAACCGATCACCAGTTACACGTCGCACTTCCATGGGCCACGCGACGCCAACAGTGAATTGCACATCGTGTTGGTCGACAACGGCCGAAGCAAGCTTCGCGAAAGTGAAACGTTTCGCCACGCGCTGCACTGCATCCGCTGCGGTGCCTGCATGAACACATGCCCGGTGTACCGACGCAGTGGCGGACACAGTTATCGCACCACCGTCCCCGGTCCGATCGGATCGGTGCTGTCGCCGGCACGCGATTCGAAGGCTCACAAAAGCCTTCCATATGCGTGCAGCCTATGTGGATCATGCACCGACGTTTGTCCCGTCAAAATCCCGCTGCACCACCAACTGTTGGCGTGGCGAAAAGAGTTGGTTGGCCAAGATCGGATGCCCAAATCCAAGACGGTACCGATGAAGGCGGCATCGTACTTGTTCCAGCATCCCAAGCTGTTCGCATTGGCAGGCAAAGCCGGCCGCACTGCCCTCCGCTGGCTGCCGCACTTCGCAACTCACAACCGGCTGAACAAGTGGACGATCGCTCGCGAATTGCCGCTGCCGCCGAAAGAGAGTTTTCGCGACTGGTATCGCAAAAACCGCGGTTAGCTCCCCGCCGAAGACACCCCCGCCGAAGCCCCCCCCCTGCCGAAGCGTGACGCCGCGTCCCATCCATCATTGAAACTGCGACTTAGAAACCAACCATGGCGACCACAGAAAGCCGACAAGCGATCCTGGACCGACTGACAAGCCGCGTCGTCGATGCCAATCCACTGCCAACGATCGACCCATCACGGTTGACGACATTTGAGGACCCGATCGCCAAGTTCGCCGAGATGCTGGCCTTTGTCGGTGGCGAAGCCCATCAAGTGGACCGGATCGAAGAGGTCCGCGAGATCCTATCGAAGAACCCCGTTTTCGCCGATGCGACCCGAATCGCGTCCGTCGTCCCGGCCGCCATCCAGGGCAACGTGGACGCCAGCCAGGTGGATGACCCGCACGCATTGTCGTCGTTGGATTGGGTGATCGCCCGCGGCGAATTCATGGTGGCTGAAAACGGCGCCATCTGGGTCGATGGATCGACATTGCCGCATCGCGTGATGTTGTTCATCCCCCAATACTTGGCCATCGTCGTGTCACGAAACGAGATCGTTTCGAACATGCACGAAGCGTATCAACGCATCGGAACTCCCAAGCCCGGATTCGGCGTCTTCGTTTCCGGCCCCAGCAAGACAGCGGACATTGAACAGAGCTTGGTCCTGGGGGCGCATGGCTGTCGCAAACTGCAAGTTTTTCTTGTGCCTTAGAGTTTCGGTCAAGCGATTCGCGGTGGGACCAGGATCGGAAGGACGAGGAAGGAAGGAAGGAAAGAAAGAAAGTTCGAGTTTAAGTTCGAGTTCGAGTTCGAGTTTAAGTTTCCAAAGCCGATTCCAGTCCGCAACTCGCAACTCGCAACTTACCTCCCTCGCCTCTCTCCAAAATCAGTCGAACAAAATCTTGGCCAGATCAGCCGCGGACTGCTGAACCGAGTGTCGCTGATGCACCGCGTCATATCCAGCTTTGGCCCATTGGGACCGCTGCTGAGGGTTGCGTTTGGTGTCCTCGATCGCGCGAATCAGATCGTCAAGGTTGCCTGGTCGATACGTCTGCCCGCCGCCGGTGGACGTGATCAATTCACCAAACGCGCCGTGGTCGGGCTGCAATACGGGGACGCCCGCGGCCAGTGCTTCCAGCACGAATAGCCCTTTGGGATCTTCGTAATCGGTGGGCACACAAAGCAGGTCCAGCGAACTCAGGTAAGCGATTTTTTCCGAAAGCGACGGGCTGCCGTGGTAGGTAAATCGGTGACTCAGCGACGCTTGTTCGATCTTGGCATGCAGATCATCCAAATAGGTTTGATGATTCCCGCCCAACCAACCTGCGGCGTGCAGAGTCATGTCATGGTGTTCGTCGTCGGCCGCCAAGCGGGTGAACGCGTCCACCAGATGGTGCAGACCCTTCTCGGGGGCGATTCGAGCCAAGTAACCGAGTCGGAATTCGTCGGCCGGCTTCGGCAATGGCGTGATCGTTTCGGCAAAAGGTGCAACGTCGATCGACAGGGGAGTCACGACCAATTGGTGGTCCGGGATGTTTAGCATCCGCTGCATTTTGTCCGCATAAAATTGGCTGTGCACGATGAATCGATCCACCGACGGGACCAGCTCCTGGCACAGTTCGATTGCCTGCTGACGCTGTTTGGGTGGCAAGAAATCCAGAAAGATGTCGTCGCCCTGCAGCATCACGGCCAAACGCGTGTTCGGCAGAGCGCTGCGAATCGCGGGCAGGGATCCGCCGATCAACAGGTTGCTTAACAGCACGGCATCGGGACGAATATCGTCGGCCAACCAGTGCGCCAACCGTTTGACTTCACTGGCCTGCCGCCCCTGCTCGCCCCGCAACATCGACACCGCCAAATCACCCAGCTTCGCAGCGTCCGTCGAATGGGTCCGGCCGGTCGCCCATCGCAGCAGCGGCGGCCAATCGAGCGTTCGTCGCAGCGGCCCCGGCACAAAACGAAGCCACGGCATTTGTTGCAGCAGATAAATCTGGATCCCGCCAAAGAAAACCTCGTCGCTGGCGACACTGATTTCGTCGGTCCGGATCGGCGTGTAGACCGGCTGCAGCAAGCAATCGACGCCCTGAGCGATCATTGCTCGGGCGATCGCGTTGTCGTGCATGCAGCTGCCACAGTACATCCCGGCAGCCCCGGCGGTCAGAAAAACAGCTTTCATCGTCGCGTCTCAACAGCGTCCAGCCTGACAGCCACGTTGCCACCCCGGGGGGTAAAGTCAGCCATAAAAAGAATGCTCGTTGTGACAAAACGGGACCGTTCCTATACTTCGCGTTGATTTTTCGTCCGCACGGCACCAGTCACCCAAGCGTGATTGCCAGCCGAAGACACACTTTACCGACCTGCAAACAGGCTCATGGCCCAAAATCCCGACATCACGCCGATTTCTAGTGCGCAAGCTCCCTTTTTTTGGGGGATCGACGTCGGCGGGACAGGGATCAAGATCGGATTGGTCGACGATCTAGGCCAGACCCTTGCGTTCGAAACGATGCCGACTCGCGAAAACGAGGGGCCCACCGCAGCGATGCAGCGGGTCGCAGCAGTCGTCAACGACTACGAAGAACAATTCGATATTTCACACCAAGTCAAACGCGTTGGCTTGGGGGCCCCCGGACCGATGGATTTGCCCCGTGGGTACCTGGTGGCTCCGCCGCAATTGCCAACGTGGTGGGATTTCCCGATTCGCGACACCGTCGCCAAAATGCTGGAACGCCCCGTCTCGTTTTTGAACGATGCCAACGCGGCGGCCTTCGGCGAATTTTGGCTCGGCAGCGGCAAAAACGATCAATCGATGCTGTTGTTGACCCTGGGAACCGGTGTCGGCGGCGGAATCATCCTGGATGGCGAAATGGTCAACGGGGTGAACAGCTTTGGCGGCGAATGCGGTCACATCATTGTTGATTCATCGCCGACCGCCCAACTGTGCGTGTGGGGTGGGGGACGCGGACAACTGGAAGCCTACGCATCGGCCAGTGCCGTGGTCGGGCGAACCCGTCAACGACTAACCGAGGGCCGCAACAGCCTGTTGGCAGGCCACCTGCACGGCACAAACAACGAACTGACGGCAAAGAAAGTTTACGAAGCCGCGGTGGAGTCCGATGAACTGGCACTCGAAATCATCGACGAAACCGCGCGATGGCTGGGAATCGGTGTGACGACTTTCGTGCACACCCTGGACCCGGGCGCCGTCGTGTTTGGCGGAGCCATGAATTTTGGTGGCGCCAACTGCCCGGTTGGGCAACGTTTCTTGAAAGGCATTTCGGACGAATTTCGAAGCCGAACCTTCGAGAACGTTTTTGAGGGCACGTCGATTCAATTCGCGTCGCTCGGTGCCGATGCCGGCTATCTGGGCGTTGCCGGATACGCCCGAAAACAGAGCAAACAGGTTGGATAGATCGGGACGGCTGAAAACGCCAAGCCGTCCAGAACAGCAGCGGGCCGCATCCATTTCTGTATGGGCAACGGTATTCTGCACCCGCAGGCTTCGTGGAAATCCCGAGGTCACACCAAGGTCAACATTTCACAAGAATCATGACAGCCAATATTCGCAATTTTTGCATCATCGCACACATCGACCATGGCAAGAGCACGCTGGCCGATCGTCTGCTTGAACATACCGGCACGGTGATGAACCGTGACAAAAAAGAGCAGATGTTGGATGATCTGGAACTGGAACAGCAACGTGGCATCACGATCAAGGCTCGTGCGGTCCGGATGCGGTACAAACAGGACGGTCAGGAATACGAACTGAACCTGATCGACACCCCCGGCCACGTGGACTTTCAATACGAGGTTTCGCGATCGTTGGCATGTTGCGAAGGCGCCCTGTTGTTGGTCGACGCGTTCCAAGGCGTCGAAGCGCAAACGGTGGCCAATGCGTTCGCCGCGATGGAACACGAACTGCACATCGTGCCGGTGATCAACAAGATCGACCTATCGATGGCACGGCCCGAGGAAGTCGCCGAAGAAATGATGAACGCGCTGGGCACTGATCCAGACGACTGTGTGCGTGTGAGTGCCAAAACCGGGATTGGCGTGGATGAATTGCTAAAAACCATCGTTGCCAAGATCCCGGCGCCGTCGGGCGATCCCGATGCAACGCTGCAGGCGATGGTTTTCGATTCCAACTATGACGATTACCGAGGTGCAATCACCTATGTGCGAGTCATGCAGGGAACCGTCCGCAAGGGTCAAAAGATTCAGTTCATCCGCACCGGCAGCCAGCACGAAGTGGTGGAACTGGGACAGTTCGTCCCCCAGCGGGAACCTTGCGACACCCTCTCGGCCGGCCAAGTCGGCTATTTGATTTGCAACATCAAGAGCCTCGGGGACGTCCACATCGGCGACACGGTTTCCATCACCGGCGACAAACACGCCCCGGCATTGCCCGGATACTCGCGTCCCAAGCGGATGGTGTATTGCGGTTTGTTCCCCAGCGATGGCCAGGACTTTTCCGAACTTCGCGACGCCCTCGAACGGCTGGCCGTGAACGACCCCAGCTTCGAATTTGAACCCGAGACCAGCGACGCGTTGGGGTTTGGATTCCGATGTGGATTCCTGGGGCTGTTGCACATGGAAATCATCCAGCAGCGACTGGAAAACGAATCCAACATCGACTTGGTGCAAACGGCGCCCAACGTGACCTACGAAGTGGTCAACAAACGTGGCGAGACCGTCACGATTCACAAGCCGCAGGATGTTCCCGATCCGGGCGACATCGAAGAATTCCGCCAGCCGATCGTCCGCTGCAACGTGATCGTGCCGGGCGACTATATCGGCGCGGTGATGAAGCTTTGCCAAGAACGACGCGGGATCCAAAAGAACCAAGAATACCTCGGTGCCAACCGAGCGATGTTGACCTACGACATCCCCTTGGCCGAAGTCGTCTACGACCTTCACGACAAAATCAAAAGCTGTACACGCGGCTATGGGACGCTGGACTATGAAATGGTTGGCTATGAACCGGCCGACCTTTGCCGGATGGACATCATGGTCAACGGCAACCGCGTCGATGCGCTCAGCATTGTTTGCAATCGGGCCGATGCCGATCGCCGTGGCCGAGCGGTTGCCAAGAAGTTGAAAGCAGAGATCGAACGGCACATGTTCGAAGTGGCCGTGCAAGCCGCCATCGGCAGCCGCGTGATCGCGCGAGAAACCGTGCCGGCGATGCGAAAAAATGTGACCGCCAAATGTTACGGCGGCGACATCACGCGAAAACGAAAACTGTTGCAAAAACAAAAGGAAGGCAAAAAACGAATGAAGGCGATTGGCAACGTCGAAATCAGCCAAAAAGCCTTCATGGCTGTGCTTAGCGACGGCGAATAACGATTGATTCGCTGGGGTTCCCCCCCCGGCCGCAAAGATCGGCACTTCGGGGAACCGCAGTCCGCCGATGCCTGCACAGCACGGATTCCCGCGGTCTGGTCACCAGGCGTTCCGGGACGATCACCCCCGTATTGCAGCGGACGCGTTGCCACCACAATCTTCAACACGTATCCTTTTTGGCGATGCCGTCTCGACATGCCAGACGGTCCTTTTCCCGAACATCTTTTTAGGTGCTCGGTTGGTGTCCCCCCGGAATCGAACGCTCGGGTTTCGAGGCTTGGGGGCGACAGGCGGCCAGCCGTTCGCGGATCGCTTCGCTGACCTTCGGTTTGCGAATCACATTCGGAGATGTTGCCATCATGAAACGATGGAATTCGAATTACTTAGGTGAGCACGGTGTATCTATCTGAACGTCTGATTTTCAGCGCAGGGCTATTGTTCGTCCTGGCATTGCCAATGTCCTCCGCCCTGGGGCAGGAAGCCGATACGGCCGCAGTGGAAGCTGCGGTGGACGAAGTGACCCAAGTGGTCGTCAGTGACATTTCAGCGCCCTCGGACGTCCCCGAAGGCGCGCTGACGGACGACGAAATCGCCAACGGACCCTATGCCGCGCACAATGCGTGGATGTTGGTCTGCTGTGCGCTTGTGTTGTTCATGACCGCCCCTGGATTGGCCATGTTCTACGGCGGACTGGTTCGGCGAAAGAACGTGCTAAGCGTGATGATGCAGTGCATCTTTTTGATGGGACTGATGACCGTGATCTGGGCCATCTATGGCTATTCGCTGGCCTTTGGTGGCGATGGCGGCTGGATCGGCAACGGCGACTACCTGTTCATGAACGGCGTCCAGCGAGTTTACAGCGAAACCTTGGGCGAACCGGTCACGCCGATGGAAGGCGAGATGACCCGACTGACTCACATGCTGTTCCAAGGCATGTTCTTTATCATCACGCCTGCACTGATCTGCGGTGCGTTCGCCGAACGAATCAAGTTCAGCGCGATGGTGGTTTACTCCATTGTCTGGGGGACACTGATCTACTGTCCGCTATGCCACTGGGTTTGGGACGGCGGACCGCTATCGTACAACGAAGGCAGCATTGCCGGCGGTGCCTTGGACTTTGCCGGCGGAACCGTCGTGCACATCAGCAGCGGTATCTCGGCCCTGGTCGCAGCCATCCTGATCGGACCACGGATGGGCTTCCTGAAGGAACCGATCCAACCCCACAACCTGACCTACACCGCACTGGGTGCATCGATGCTTTGGGTCGGTTGGTTCGGGTTCAATGCCGGCAGCGAGATGTTGTCCGATGGATTGACCAGCAGCGCGTTCGCGGTCACTCACTTTTCGGCCGCCGCCGGCGCGGTCGCCTGGGCAATGACAGAATGGGTCGTGCTAGGCAAACCGACCGTCCTGGGTGCTAGTTCTGGTGCCGTTGCCGGATTGGTCTGCATCACCCCTGCGGCGGGATTCGTGCAACCGATGCCAGCGATTTTCATGGGACTGATGGCCGGCGTGGTTTGCTATTGGGCATGTTCCAAGTTGAAGTTCCTGCTGAAGTACGACGATGCGTTGGACGCATTCGGTGTGCACGGCGTGGGCGGAACGCTGGGCGCAGTGCTGACCGGTGTCTTTGCTACACGAGCGTGCTTGGATGTCAGCGAGGGGACGCCGATCGGCCTGATCGAATCGGGCGGAAACCCAACCTTGTTGATCGGGCAGATCGTGGCCGTGCTGATCACCTTCCTGTTCGCCGGAATCGGCAGCTTCGTGCTGCTGAAATCGATCGACATCGTGATCGGACTTCGAGTGCCTGCCGAAAGTGAACAACGCGGCCTGGACGTCACCGACCATGGTGAAGAAGGCTACATGTTCAGCTAGGCGGTTGGGGGGCCATCGGTCTCTGGGGGACGCAGCGTCCCCAAGGCGATCACCGCAGCCGTCACGACCAACGTGGCGGCCGCGACCTGTTGGGCGGCGGGTACCGAGATTGCGCCGGCAATCTGCCCCCAAATGGCGGATCCACCGGCCATCGATATCGCCATCACGGTCACATAGCAGCTCATCCCTCGGGCCCGCATCGAATTCGGCAGCGCCAATTGGGCTTCGGAGTTCAGCGTGGTCAGCGTCGTCATCCACGACGCCCCCATCACGAACATCGACGTCATCGCAGCGGCGGCGCCGGTCGCCAAACTGATCCCCAGCATTCCGCCAGCGAACGCGAGTACGGAAATCGCGATCGTACGGTCCGTCCCGATCTTGGCATGCATGCGGTGCAGCAACCATGCCGCACTGACCGCCCCCGCACCAACCGTGGTCACCAACAATCCGAAACCCTCGGCATCCCAACCGAGCCGCTGTCGGGCGACCAACGGCAACAGCGCCCACAACGCGGACGCAGGCAGCATGAACATCGACAACCGCATCAATGTTCGCCGCATCTGGCGGTGGTTTCGAACGTAGGCAATCCCCTCGGCCAGCGACCGGCGGTAGGAAAGCCCGTTGGACGACTCGGTGTTTTCTCGCTTCCATCGCATCAACACCGTCAACACGGCCGCGAATGACAACGCGTTGGCGGCGAACGCGATCCAGGGGCCCGACACGGCGATCAAGATGCCGCCGATGGCCGGACCGACGGATCGGGCCAAGTTGAAACTGATGCTGCCCAACGCAACCGCCCGCGATAGCTGTGACCGCGGCACCAGTTCGGGGATGGTTGCTTGCCAAGTCAACACATGCAGCACCATGCCCAGACCGATCACAAACGTCAGCCCCAGCAGCGTCCAAGCGGTAATCTGACCGGTCAGCGTCAATGTGGCCAAAGTAGCGGTCGTCGTCAGCATCACCCACTGAGTGATGATCAACAGCCGCCGCCGGTCAATTCGATCCGCCAACACACCCGCCGGGATCGCCAACACCGTCATCGGAAACGACATCGCAACGCGGACCGCCGAAACCATTTCGGGAGACGAATCCAGGTTGGTCATCAACCAGCCGGCACCGATTTCATGAACCCAGGTCCCCAAATTCGAAACCAGCGATGCCAGCCAGAAAGCACGAAACAGCGGAACCGCCAAGGGTGCCCAGGGCGAGGGGCTGTCGCCCGCATCCACCACCGCAGGGGAGGGCGGTCGCGAACCGGTGGCCAGCGCATCGCTTGGCGCCGCCGGGGTGGGGATCGTTTCGCCGACTGTTTCCTGGCCAGAGATTTCCTGGTTTAGGTCAGCCGGACTTGGACGTTGATCAAGATTGGACATGTTGAATGATTTCGCCGTTGATCGATTTCGAGGCAATTTGCCGAAACGATCGGTGCAACCGCTATCGTCGGATCGGATTCTGTAGGTGGCACAAAGTTACGTGCTAAGTTTTCAGTGACAAACGCCGGATTGTAGACGCCTGGAAACCCATCGCCGCTGCCCATGATCATCGTTGAATCGCTTCGGAAACTATACGAAGACTATCTAGCCGTCGATGGCGTTTCGTTCTCACTCGGTCGCGGACAAATCTGCGGACTGGTCGGCCCCAACGGAGCGGGCAAGACAACCACGATGCGTTGCATTGCGGGTCTGATTCGCGCCACTGAGGGTTCCCTGAAAGTCGCGGGAATCCCCTGCGGCGACGATCCCATCGAACTCAAACGCCGGCTCGCCTACGTTCCCGATGATCCACCGTTGTTCGATGACCTGACCGTCGAGCAGCATTTGGATTTTATCGGGCGTGTCTACGGGGTCGAAAATCACGCCGCCAAGTGCGTCGCGCTGATGGAACAATTCGACCTGATCAAAAAACGACGCGCCGGCGCCACGACGCTGTCACGTGGGATGCGTCAAAAACTGGCCGTGGCCTGCGCGTACCTCTACGACCCGGACGTGCTGCTGCTGGACGAACCACTGACCGGCCTGGATCCCCCCGGAATTCGCACCCTGTTGGAATCGATTCATCAACGAGCCGCTGCCGGGGCGACAGTGATCATCAGCAGCCACCTGTTGGCGATGATCGAAGACGTCTGCACCCACCTGTTGGTGATGCAGAATGGAAAAGCCGAGTACTTCGGGGCGGCGGAGGATCTTCGTTTACGTTTCCCCCACGCGCGAACATTGGAAGCGGCTTACTTTGCCGCAACATCGCCTGGGACGACTGATCCAAGCATCGCCGCCAATGTCGCTGCGCTGCCCATGCCCCCCATCGCGACAGCGGCGGGAGCGGCGTTGTGATCGGGGTCGCATCCGAGACGACACACCCGGTCGACCGCGAATCGGACAATTGGGACCAATGGGCGACGCACCGCGAACTGTTGCGGTTGTTGGTGCTGCGCGGTCGATTCCGGTTTGCGCGAACGATGGACCGGATTCGATCACCACGTCGCATCGTCGCCACGACTTTGACACTGTTGTTTCTGGTGCTGTACATCGCCAACGGTTGGTGGATCCTTTCGACCCGGCAACCAGCGGATCCCGAGCGGATGCGATGGTGGCTTTCCGGCGGAATGGTGATGTACGGGGTGTATCACGCACTTCGATGCGCATGGTCACGACAAACCGCCGAGCTTGAAATGAGTCCGGCCGAAATTCTTTGGTTGGGCGGTGCCCCGATTCGCCGTTCGTCGTTAGCCATCTACCACGTTGCCGGCTTGGTCTTTTCGACCGCCTTGAAGACCGCCTTGTTGGCCGTCGTCTTGGCGGTCGATGCAAAGCATCTTGAATTGATGTGCATCGGCGTCTTCACGTCACTATTGTTGATGGAGATTGTCCGGCTGACAGTCGGTCGCTGGGCGTCTTCGTTGTCGGAAACCGGGCGACGAAAATTTAGAGTCGTCACAACCTTGATCGCCACCGCGATCGCATTGCAGGTCATTCTGCGGACGGTTGCGATGACGCCGATGGGCGCCCCCACCGTCACCTATGTGATCCATCTGTTCTCGGCGATCGGGCAAACGGCCGCTAGCGACGCGGTCCAGTGGATGTCACTGCCGTGGATTCCCACAGCCCACCTGGCCGTCGCCGAAACCTACGGCATGTGGACGATGGTCCAGTTTGCATCGGCGATCGCGATTCTGCCGCTTGCCATTCTGACGCTGGTCGGAATCGATTCGCGCAGTCGCACAGCCGCCCATCAAGCCGAACTTGCCCACCTACAACGCAACGACTACCGCAGTTCCGATCAAGATCTTTCAGCGGATCCAAACCACCGCCCAAGCTTCGTCGGGATCTCCAACTGGCTCAGTCGCTGGGGCTGGGCTGATGCGGCGGCCGTGATGTCGCGTCAATGGATCAGCGTGCGCAGATACTCGGGCACCATCGTCTTCAGTTTCGTCGTCCCCACAGTGCTTTGCCTATCGCCGCTGGCGACCGGACGGATCACCGACCAATGGTTCTTTGTGGTCGGCGGCATTGCCTTGTGTACGGTCCTGTTGGCGCCACCCGCACTGCGCATCGACTTTCGCCGCGACCTCAAACGAATGCAGTTGCTGCGATCGTTGCCGGTGCGACCGATCGCCATGGTGATCGGACAACTGGCGATCCCAGTGTTCATCACTTGCCTGTTTCAGTGGATCACCATCGCCATTGCAGCCGCGGTGACGATGCCCGGATGGTCCGCCGTGATGTTGTGGACCGGAATGCTCTCCGCGTTGTCCTTATTCACATTTGCCATCGAAAACGCACTGTTCCTAGCATTCCCTCATCACGAAAAGGCAGAGGGGATTGCGATGATGATCCGGGCAAAATTGACGTTCCTGGGCAAGGCCGCGCTGATGATCGCTTCGTTAGCGATACTGGCCGGATGGGCCACGTGGTGCCAATCGAACCTGCCACAACCCGCCGCAGCCATTGCCATGGTGACCGGCGCCGTCGCCGCCACCTGGGGCATCGCCGGCGTAGCTGTCTGGGTCACCGCAGGATGCTGGCGAAGATTCGATTTATCCTTAGACGTCCCACCCCAGTGAGGGCGGCGATCCGAAGTCAGTATCTAGTTTAGCCGCTGCCCAGCGGGCCGCGCGTTCATGCAGCAGACGCGCGCGGGGCGGTGCCCACGCGGCTAAACGAAAATGGACGTGCAAAAGGTCCTATTCGGACAGTCCGCGTCGGGCTCTTAACCTCGCCACCATCGCTCCGGTGGACGCCAGGACCAACGTCAGACTGAATACGAAATAGCCGATCAAGACTTTCAAGTTGCCGATATTCGCGGGCTCGCTATCCGGCTCTCGTTTCAAATTCTCGTCCAGCGGGATCGAAAACAGCGCCGAGAATGGGCTGGTGATGCCGGTCCACTGGGCCGTGGCAATCTTCTCCGGTGCAAATTCCAGGATCTGCATTAGCGAAACGATCGTTGGCGGTGCCACGTATAGCAACAGCAAGATCACATAGGTCGTCAGCAGGGCGATCGAGGTCTTCTTGGTGAACAACGAACTGGTCAGTGCCACCACGGCGTTGACAAGACACACCATCAAGACGACCAAGAACATTCCGACCACGGCTGCCCAGTTGGTCCAAAAACTGGTGTTCAGCGCCGTTCCCAACAACAGCGGCCACAACAAGAACCCCGTCAGCACCGCGGAAATTCGGAATCCAACCACGAACTTGCCCCACAAAATTTGCCAGGGCGTCAGCGTCGTCGTCAGCAACAAATCCAAGGTCTCGCGTTCGCGTTCACTCGTCATGCTGCCGGCCAAAAATACGGGACCGACCAATAGGTTGAACACGATCACGTAGACGGCGAACCAGGCGCACTTGTCCATCATCCAAAACAAGAACACGCCCATCAACGGAATCGCCAACAGCATGCTGATCTGGATCACCAACCGCAGCATCAAAGTGCCTTGGCTAAAGATTTCGCTGTGGATTTCCTTGTCATAGACGGGATTGGTCCCATCCAGCATCAGTTCCTGTTTCTTTGGCGGCGCGAACAGACGATCGGGGAATTGGTCCGGCTGGATCACCAATCCAACCGCCTCTTCGGATTCTTTCGCAAGGTCGATCACCTCTTTGCCTTCGCTGCCCACATCAGGCGGATACAGCATCCGCCCGGCAGCCGCCGAACACATCAAGATGACGGCCGTCAACATGAACGCCGGCAAGACCAGCACGGCCAACTTCAGTCTCAGTTCCCCCTGACTTTCCAGCGACCACCAAAACAAGATCGCGGCGATCACCAATGGCAGGATGATCAGATAACTGACCACCAACGAACTGCTGGTCCGCGAAAAATAGCTGCTGCAGAAAACGCCGATCGCACCAAACAAAATCACCGACACAATCAAACAGAAATACGCCGCCAAGACCTCGTACACACTGACCCCGCCCAGCGGCAAGCACAGCACGATGATCGGAAGCGACGCCAGGATCAGCATGCCCAGGTGAGTCAACGAGGCGACCATTTTCCCGAACACGATCGCACCGGGACGCAGCGGGCTAGCCAACAGCATTTCGTAGGTGCGGCGTTCTTTTTCGCCGGTGATCGTCCCGGCTGCAAAGCTTGGCGCCATCAACGACGCGATCACGTATTGGCCCAAGAAAAAGATGTTGACCAATTTTTTCGCACTGGGCGGATTGGTCGTCAAATCCAATCGCTGGTCCGTCGGCCAGGCAACCAACACCACGGCCGCCAACAACAATTGGTAAGCCGCCAACAATAGAAACGCACGGTTGGTCCGAAGATTGACCAACAGTTCACGCTGCAGCACAGGGTTTTCGAAAACGTACATCAAGTGTTCACAGGATCGGTGCGGTTGCCAAAAAAGTGGACTGCGTCGAAATGGCGAGCCGACGCCAAATCGACGGCGGTTTGCCTAGGGGATCGGCGTCTTGGATGCCTGACCGGATTGTTCGATCACATAGGTCGGCACTGCATACCCAGGCAAACGGGTGCGCAGCGTATCGACCAAAGATTGACCTTCGGCTTCGCTGACTTCGAAGTGAGCCGCACCGGTGACACGATCCAGTTGATGTAGGTAATACGGTTGGATCCGATGATCGACCAAACGCCGACACAGGGATTCCAGCGTGTCGGCATCGTCGTTGACCCCGCGCAGCAGCACCGCTTGGTTCAGGACGGGGATCCCTGCATCCACCAAACGTCCACAGGCATCGATCACGTGGTGATCCAGTTCCGCCGGATGGTTCGCGTGGACAACCATCCAGGTAGCCAGCCGGCTCTGCCGAAGACGGCGGACCAGCAGTTCGGTGATCCGCTGGGGAATCACGATCGGCATTCGCGAATGGATGCGAAGCCGACGCAGGTGCGGGATCGCTTCTAGCTGACTCAGCAAACGATCGATTTTGTCGTCCACCAACGTCAGCGGATCGCCACCGGAGAGAATCACTTCGTCGATGTCGGTTTTCCGGCTCAGGTATTCGATCGCTGGCGCGTAGTCCTGGTTTTGAGAGCCCGATTCCGAGTAGGGAAATTCGCGGCGGAAACAATACCGGCAATGGACCCCGCAGGCTCCCGTCGTCACCACCAGGGCTCGGCCGTGATATTTGTGCAACAGGCCGCCGGCCACCAACGCCCCCATGTCGCCGACCGGATCCGAGGAAAACCCGGGCTGATCGGTCTGGTCTTCTGCAGCGATGGGCAGCACCTGACGCAGCAGCGGATCGTGGGGATCGCCGGGGATCATCCGGCGGACGTATTCCAGGGGGGCAAAAGTAGGGAAATCCGCCTCGGCATGCGGTTCTGCGGTCACCGGCAACCCGACTGCTGCCCGCAACTGGTTCGACCGGCGGATGGCCCGCTTCATCGCGGTTTGCCAACTGACTTCGCCGCAAACGCCCGGATTTTCGGGGTTTTGGGGCGACTGCGAAGGGACCGGGACAAGATCCGTCGTTCCCGTTAGAATTTCGCCCACCTGGTTCGTTGAACCTGGGAACTCAGCCTGCGATGGTTGGACCGCCGGATGCTCGTTGCGGTCGTTCTCAGTCACTCGAATCAACGATATCCCCCGCACAATTTTACCTCTTTGACTCCTCGACACGGAGCCTGCAAATCTTATGGCTACTTATAACACAAGTGACTTCCGAAAAGGGCTGAAGGTCCAAATCGACGGCGAACCCTACTTGATGACGGACATGATGTTCGTCAAACCGGGCAAGGGGAACGCGATGTACAAATGCCGCCTGAAAAACCTGGTCCGCGGGAACAGCCTGGACCGGACCTACAAGGGCGGCGATTCGCTGGAATCGGCCGACGTCGAAACCACATCGGTTTCGTTCCTGTATCGACAGGGCGAAGACTTTGTGTTCATGCATCAAACGACGTTCGAACAGTACGAAGTTTCCGCGGATGTGGCTGGCGATATCTGGAAGTACCTGTTGGACGGAATGGTTTGCACCATGACGCTTTACAACGGCAACGCGATCATCGTCGAAGCCCCCAACCAAGTCGAAATGAAGGTCACCGAAACCCAACCGGGCACCAAGGGCGACACCGCGACCAACGTCACCAAGCCTGCGATCGTGGAAACGGGAGCCGAGTTCTTGGTCCCTGGATTCATCAAGGAAGGCAACGTCATCAAGATCGACTCCAGGACCGGGGAATACGTCGAACGCGTCAGCAACTGATACGCGGGTGGTCAAAGAGGACGGTTCGCACTGTTCGATGATGAATGTCAGCCAAAGCAAGCGAGCGGCCTGTTGATTCAGTCGTCTTCCTGAACTAAGCGTGCAAATCACAACCCGAAGCGTAAGCGAGGGATACTACTAGATCCCTCGCTCACGCAGCGGGTTACGAAAGGTGCGCTGTGTTGGATGATGAATGTTAGCCGTTAGCAAGCTAGCGGCCTGTTGATTCAGTCGTCTTCCTGAACTAAGCGTGCAAATCACAACCCGAAGCGTAAGCGAGGGATCCTACCAAATCCCTCGCTCACGCAGCGGGTTACCAAAGGTGCGCTGTGTTGGATGATGAATGTTTGCCGTTAGCAAGCTAGCGGCCTGTTGATTCAGTCGTCTTCCTGAACTAAGCATGCAAATTACAACCCGAAGCGTAAGCGAGGGATCCTACCAAATCCCTCGCTCACGCAGCGGGTTACGAAAGGTGCGCTGTGTTGGATGATGAATGTTAGCCGTTAGCAAGCTAGCGGCCTGTTGATTCAGTCGTCTTCCTGAACTAAGCGTGCAAATCACAACCCGAAGCGTAAGCGAGGGATACTACTAGATCCCTCGCTCACGCAGCGGGTTACCAAAGGTGCGCTGTGTTGGATGATGAATGTTTGCCGTTAGCAAGCTAGCGGCCTGTTGATTCAGTCGTCTTCCTGAACTAAGCGTGCAAATCACAACCCGAAGCGTAAGCGAGGGATACCACTAGATCCCTCGCTCACGCAGCGGGTTACGAAAGGTGCAGGCCGCCAGCCCCGGTTCTTGGATGACGAAACCGAGGCTAGCGCCTAAACGGCTAACTAAGTCAGCAGGCCGGGAATTGCCCGTGGCCTCACGGCCAGCGGCTCACCATTGCTGTTGAAGGTTGTTCTTCAGCCAACGTTTTGATCGATCCTTCGTTCCCCCAAAGTCCCGGCCATGTACAACACGCTATTCTTGCCTGAGCTGCGAGAGATGCTGGCCGCTGCGAACCGGGCGGAACTCGAAGAATTTTGCCAAGCGCTCAACGCTGGTCGTACTGCCGAGTTCATGGAGGGACTCGCAGACGATGAGGTCTGGCAGGTGCTCCAGTTTGCCGACCCGACGCGACGAGCGGAAATCTTTGGCTACTTTCCGCATCAACGCAAACTGACGCTGTTGGAACAGTCGCCGTCGGCCCAAGCGGCCGAATTGATCGAAGAACTTCCCTCGGACGATCGCGTCGACTTGATCCAAGAGATGTCGGGCCAGCGTGCCGACCAGATCATGCCGCTGCTGCCGCTGGAGGACCGCCGCGACATCCAACGGTTGCAGTCCTATCCGGACGAAACCGCCGGCGCGCTGATGACCAGCGAAGTGGCGATGCTAGAGGAACACCTCACGGTTCGCGAAGCGTTGGAGGAATTGGGGCGGCAATCCAGCGAACTGGAAACCATCTACTACCTGTACGTCGTCGACGATAAAAATCTGCTTCGCGGTGTCGTTTCCACGCGTCAATTGGTTTCTTCGCTGAAAACGCCGACACGCACGCTTGGCGAAATCATGGAATCGGATGTCATCGCGGCCCTGGTGTCCGATGACCAAGAAACCGTTGCCGAACGAGTCGAACGATTCAATCTGTTGGCCATCCCCGTCGTCGACAGCGGCCGACAACTGCTGGGCATCATCACTCACGATGACGTAATCGATGTCGTCCGCGAAGAACTCGCCGAAGATGCTCAGCGGATCGCTGCGGTCGAGCCGCTGGAGGGAAATTTTCTGAAGGTCGGTCTGTGGACGCTATCGTGGAAACGCGGTCTATGGCTGACGATCCTATTCTTCGCCGCCCTGTTGACTGCGTTCGCACTGCGACACTACGAAGTCGAACTCGACAAATTTGCGTGGTTGGTGTGGTTCATTCCGTTGATCATTAGCGCCGGCGGCAACTCTGGAAGCCAGTCGGCCACCCTGGTCATCACCGCCATGACCAGCGGCGAGGTCAAGTTCCGCGACTGGCCCGAAGTGCTGCGACGTGAAGTCATCGTGGCGTTCGGGTTGGGCAGTTTTCTTGCCATGATCGGCTTCGCGGTTGCCCTGTTCATCGCACCGTCGCCGCGTGCCGCGATGGTCATTCCGTTCACCTTATTGTCGGTCATCGTTTGCGGTTGCCTGTGCGGGGCGACGTTGCCCATCGTTTTCAAACGGCTAGGGCTGGACCCGGCGATGATGAGCAACCCGTTCGTGGCGGGAATCGTCGACATTTTGGGCATTGTGATCTACATCAACATCGCCCGCGCATTATTGGGGTAACCCCGTCGCGATTTGCGGTAACTTGTACCGTCGCAATGTCACCCTTTGGCTTTCTCTGATTAGATGATTTCAGCATGTTGATTGATTCCCACCATCACCTGTGGAAGTATTCGGCCGAACAATACGGATGGATCGACGAATCGATGTCGGTCCTGCGGCGGGACTTTCTTGGCGACGAACTACGTCAAGTTGCCGCGGAAAGCGGCGTCGATGGGTTTGTTTCGGTGCAAGCCAGGCAAACGGTTCAAGAGACCGAGGAACTGTTGCGAATCGCCGACAACGAACCACTGATTCGCGGCGTCGTCGGCTGGGTTCCGCTGGCGGATCCCAATGTTGGCGACGCGCTGGATCGCTTCGAGGGTGTCGCAAAGCTGAAGGGCATTCGACATGTGGTCCAAGACGAACCCGACGACCGATTCCTATTGGGCGCGGACTTCAATCGCGGTGTTTCTCAACTGCACGATCGTGGATTGGTCTACGACGTTTTGATCTTCGCTAAACAATTGCCTGCGGCGATTGAGTTTGCAGATCTTCATACCAATTTGCCGATGGTCTTGGATCACATCGCCAAGCCGACAATCGCGTCAGCAGAGTTTGATCAAACTTGGGCCGACCATCTTCGCGAACTCGCTCGGCGACCAAACCTAACCTGCAAATTCTCGGGTGTCGCCACGGAAGTGCGTGATGCCGACTGGTCGATCGAAACGATCCGCCCGTACTGGGACGTCGCATTGGAAGCGTTCACACCGTCCCGATTGATGTTCGGCAGCGATTGGCCGGTCTGTCTGCTAAAGACCCATCATCGCCGTTGGCTGGATACCGTACGCGAACTAGCCGCGGAACTGACGGCTGACGAACAACAAGCAATCTTTGCCGACAACGCTATCCGAGCCTACAGCCTGGCTTGATGCACCCGCAGGGGCCTGACATCCCCATGCATCTGCCACACAACGACACCCCCATTCCCAACCAACCCGCAACTCCTTTCTTACGCTTGGAAATAGAATGCGCGCCATTCAGATCTCGAACGTCAAAGAACTCAAGTCCATCGAAATCGACGCCCCGGCCGCACCCGGCCCCGGCATGGCGTTGGTCAAAACCCATCGCATGGGCGTTTGCGGCACCGACGTCAGCTGCTATTTGGGCAAGTTTCCGTTCTTCGATTTCCCGCGGATCCCGGGACACGAGCTGGGCGTCGAAGTCGTCTCGGTCGGCGATGGCGTCACCAACGTCAAGTCGGGCGACGCCTGCAGCATCGAACCCTACATGAACTGTGGCGAATGTTATGCCTGTCGCCGAGGGGCGATCAACTGCTGCCAGAACTTGAAGGTCATCGGCGTGATGTGCGACGGCGGACTATGCGAATCGTTCTTGGTTCGCGCCGACAAATTGCACCCGTCGTCCAAACTGACCTACGACCAATTGGCATTGGTCGAAACCCTGGCCATCGGCTGTCACGCCAACGACCGAGGCGCACCGACCGGTGGCGATCATGCGTTGATCATCGGGATGGGCCCAATCGGGCTGGCGACTTTAGAGTTCGCTCGCTTGACCGACGCGACCGTCAGCGTGATGGATATGAATCCCGACCGATTGAAGTTCGTCCAAGACAACTACGGAATCGAAAACACGGTCCTGTTCAAAGGCGACGGCAGCGAAATCGATCGGATGAAGGAATTGACCGGCGGCGATATGTATCAGGTCATCACCGACGCAACCGGCAACAAGCATTCGATGTCCGGCGCGTTCCAGTATCTGGCACCGACCGGAACGCTGGTCTACGTGGGAATCACGACCGACGAATTGTCGTTCCGACATCCGGTGATGCACCGTCCCGAAGCCACGATCAAGGCGTCGCGAAACGCGCTTCCACCAGACTTCACACGCATCATCGGTTTGATCGAAGACGGCACCATCAACACCGATCCGTGGATCACGCACCGAACCAGCTTTGACGGCGTCCTGAACGATTTCGAATCGTTCACTAAGCCAGAAACCGGTGTCATCAAGGCGATCATCGAAGTCGTTTAGGACTGAGTGAGTTTGCGCAATGCCAGCTAGACGTTCGGGCAAACGTCGTAGCGGAAGTCGTCAAGACTTTCGTAAATCATGGCAAGGCCGAAACTCTTGACGGTTTGTCGATTTAGTTAGCCGTTTAGTCGCTAGCGGCGTGCTAATTCGTTTTCCGGAACTTAGCGTGCAAATCATAACCCGAAGCGTGAGCGAGGGATCCTGTTGAATCCCTCGCTCACGCAGCGGGTTACTAAATCTGCAGGCCGCTAGCCTCGGTTTCGTCACCTATGAACCGGTACTAGCGCCAAAACGGCTAATCAATCGAAAGACTCCTGGCTACCCATCGCCCAAATCCTGAACGATCGGCTGAGTGTTTTGGATCGCGATACACGTACCAATCGTTTCGCCAATCTTTCGACTCGCTTCCGATCCACGGTTCACTCCATAGATTGCCAGCAGCGAGCGAGCGCGAGTCATTGCCACGTAAAGGCTGTTCTTCAAGGTTTTGCCTTCGGGAGCCACATAGTGGTCCACGCACGGGATCACAACGACTTCTGATTCGTAACCTTTGAACGAATGTGGAGTGGTGGCAACCAGTGTGTTGGGCTGTCTTTCGAACGAACGATTCTTTTGAAAAGAGAGTTCGACACCGATCGCTGCAAGTGCCGGTGCAAGATTGGATTGCAAAACGTTCCGAACTCGACCGTTGTAAATGAGGCAGATATCGGTTGGCGAAATCCCATCGTTCTGGATTAAGTGCTTTAGGTGACCGGCAATCGAAGCCATTTCTTGGCTTCGGTTCTCGAAGCTATGGAAGATCGGTTTCGGTCCATCGATCTGGTTGTACCGCACTCGCAACCAGTCTTCGTCGTTTCGATGGATTTTCTCCAGCAATCCCAGTTGAAGCAATTCTTGCTGATCTTGTCGCTTGCTTGATTCCGAAAGTCGGCTCAGCACGTTGACAGCAAGTTCGGTGATCGGCGTGGTTGACCGAAAGCTCTCTCGCATGATCGTCGAACGACCACGCATGTCGAGACCGAACTCGGACCACTTCGGAGTCTTGGTGTCGTAAACGTTTTGTGCGTTGTCGTAGAAGATATGTGCCGAACGACTGTTGGCGTCTCCTTCGTCCGCTTGCTCGACGATGGACAACAGCAACCGCAACGTTGCCGGTCCCATGTCTTGAGCTTCATCGATGAACAAAGCCGAGCAACGGGGAAGCAGATCGTCCACATCCTGACGATTCAGGAACTCCTCGGCGGCACGGTCGTAATCAAAACCAATCGACTCGATCGACATCCGAACGCTTGGCAGCATCCCGGCCAAAACGTCTTTCACATGAAGCAGCGACACTTTATCCCAAGGGAACTCTGATTGATCGAAAAGGTCTCCTTCGTTAAGGCTGGTCCATGCCGATTCAATCGATTCGCGAAGCAGCTTTTGCAAACTTCGATTGGCGTAGACGGCCCAGATACGGGCATCCTTCTGATCTTGCAAACGCTTCGCCGTCTTGGCGAGCCAATTGCAAAGAACAATCGACTTTCCGCTGCCCGCTACTCCACGAACCAAGCGGGGTTTTCCATCAAGTTCAAGATTGGTCAGCCGTTGCTGTTCTTGGGAAAGAATGGGCTTCATTCCCTTGCGATCAACGAACTGATCGCCCATGCGACAAGATGCCTTTTTCTTGTAGCTTCCCTTTTGCTCAGCCGCAATCGATGCTCCGAACCCTACCGTTTGGCCTGGATCTCGTTGACCTGACTCTCGATGACCCGGCTTTCGCCAAACAAAACGCTCGTCGTCTCGCGCAAGGAACGCTGCGGTCATGTCCTTCTTCAGTGGGCGCAGATACGGTTCTTCCATCTCGCTACGACTTGCTAGAACAATCACCGCTTCCCTGGCCCGACTAAGTGCAACGTTGACAAGCCTTTTCCATTCGGGGACTTGCCACGTCCCACTGCCCGCATTGACCGTATCAAAGATGACAATGTCCGCTTCCGAACCTTGTTGACTGTGGACGGTCGAAGCTTCCCAATTCGTCATCCCCCAACCAGCCAGAAGCTTCCCGACCTGCTGAGCTTGGGCTTTGAATGGCGAGATGAACAAGCCGTTTGCTGAGCAAACATCGGCATCCGAAAACAGCTTTTGCAGCACTGACTGCGTTACTCCACGAACCCAGCTTCGGTTGCCCGGTCCACGTGCGGCACGAATGGAAGCGAGACTGGCATCCTCTTCATCCAGGACGTACCAGATGGCTCTCGATTGACCGGCAATGAATGGCGAAAGCGTAGATTCCAACTCGGCTCGGTCCGGTGCGGTCGTCAACACGCCATCGTACTGGTAGCTCGACACGACCCTGCAAACGTCCGGGTGCATTCGCCGCTGCTGCGAAAGGAGGTGAACCGCGTGGGGGATGTTTTCCGTATCGTCCAGATGGCTCAGCCCACTGCTCGCCAACCACGTTTGCTGGCGAGTTGGCAGAATCCGTGAGATTCGACTGATCGGAGCCAATTGTTTTGAATCCCCGACCAACACGACTCGTCTGGCGGCCAACAGCGACAACGCAGCGACCGCTGCCCTGGAGATCAACCCCGCTTCGTCAATGAAAATTGTGGTGAAAGGGGCGCCGCCATCCTCGACCATCTTGCGGATGGACTCGTCCTTCAAATAGCTCATCGCTTTGAATGCGGTGGCGACCACCACTCGTCGCTGAGCATCCACAAAGATTCGGTTGCTTTGGTCGTTACCGGAGGCTCGCAGTTCGCTGATCCGTTTTCGTGTCAGGGCTTTGTCTTCGGACGATTCAAACAGTTGCAGTTGCTGTGCCAGTCCATCGATCTGTGACAAGACTTCCGACTCGGTTCCCCGGAGCATCGGATCGAGCTCTTTTCCGACGAACGTTTGGTACGACGCACCCTTCCCGATTCTCAGCAGCGTGTCATCACCGAGTTCATCAGGGCAGAATCCCTTTGCCGCTTCGCCAATGGAGATAGCGACGGCATCCGTCGCTCGGTTGGTCGTCGATACCACCAGAACTCGCTCGCTCTCATCTTGCATGACCTTGGCGATCTGCTGCCCGGTCGTCCAAGTTTTGCCGGTGCCGGGCGGTCCCCAAAGAACGCTCCACGCGTGCTGCCACCAATCACGCAACTCTGGCAAGCCGAACTCACACGGCAGCGCCACTCTCGGATGCACATCGCCCTCGCTGGCGTTCAGTCTCGCCGGTATATGCCTGCGAACCTCTTCAAACTCGTCTGCGTTATAGACCGCGTCCAAGACCGACATGAACTCAAACGGACGAACAAAGAACGGTCCGGCCGTCGGCGTCCTTTCAGGATCATCAAGACTGATGAACAAGCAACCGTTCCGCTCGTCCACTTCGACGATCTCACTCGACCAGACAATGTCGTCCTCATAGTCGGCTTCTTCATAAAACCGATCAGAGTCACGTCCGTCGTCGTCAAGCGACTTCGGGCGAAACGCTTTCGCTCCTTCCCAGGTCCAATCAAACTCGACCGACGAGCCGACATGAACGACGAAAATGGTCCCACGATCTTTCTCAGCAAAGATGCTGACGCGGTGGCAACTCAAGCGTTTCCACCGTGACCCATCTCGATACTCCTGGCGAACAGCGACAGCCGCATCCTTCAATTGCCGGTCGTCACCTTGGGGCAACCCAAGCCGGGACTCGAAGCGAGAATATTCAAAGTCAGCGGCGACGCCTTCATCGGAAGCACTCATGGTTATTCCACTCATCTCGATCGATCATTCAGGCATTCGCCGCTGGCCATAGAGGTCTAGACAAATAACCCGACTAGCGACTCAGGTCTTGAGCAGTTTTCTGGTATAGATTACTGAAGAAGTGAGTCAAAGAGCGAATCGATGTCGGCATGAGACGAGCCTAAGGAACGACGAATAAATAAGACGCGCTGCTATGAAGGGTTGGCCGTGTAGTTTAGTCGAGGCAGTAGGTTCGAAAATGTGATTGGCATTCGTGTCATGAATTCCTCGGTTGCCTTGCGTTTGAGTTCGTAGGCTCGTTTGATGATATGGGCGGTCGTGCTCAGACCGGTCGCTGTTGACGTTTGTCTCATTAGCTCTGCTGCAAACTCGGCTGATCGCATCATCAGCCCGCTGCAAGTTCGGCCCACCTGTGAGAAGAACCGCCGTTCGATCGGATTGTACTTGCTGCAGTATGGCGGGTAGTGAGCAACCTGGATCGGCAGTCCGATCCGCGTAGCCAAGCGAGACAAGTCTTCTTTGAAGATCCAGTACCGAGCATTGTTGCTGCCACCGGCGTCACACAACCAAAGTATCTTTTTGGCCCCTGCATAATGGAATCGCCCGACACGACGCCAGAACCACCAAAAACTATCGCAGGCAAACTCGCTGGTATCGTGACTGAGCCCCAAGTTAAGGTGTCCGTGGTTGCGAACCGGGTCGTAGATTCCGTGGGGAATCAAAACGCCATCGGACCAACTCGGATAGTCGTGATCGAATGCTCGCATCGGACTGCTCAGGTAGGCACGGCCGTCGCGATACATCGTGCCAAGAAGCTCTTTCGCCTTGGTGTCAATGGAGAAAACAGGGTCGCCAGCCTCTCGGAAGAGCGAACGGAATCGATCGATTTCCTGAAACTGTGTATCGCGATCGGGGCTCTGTCCGCCGGCAATCGACTTTTCAATTTTGCGTCGACGGATATCTTGGCCTTCGAGCCAATCGGCCACCGTGGGCGCGCTGATCGGTGTGCCATCGTGCGTCAACGTCGCAGCGATCGCTTGCGGCGACTGATGAGTCCAGATGATATCGGGTTCGTCGGGACTGCCAGCGATGTGAATATCCACGATTTCAAAGAGTTGATCTTCGATCTCTGGTTCCTCGTCAATTTTCTGCTTTCTTCCTCCACCTTCAGCCCGTTGTCGATCGCCCAGAGGATCCTCGGGCAGCGATTCAATCTCATCCAAACCATGCCGGATCGCATGCTCGGAACAACCAAATAGCTCTGAGATGTAGCGTTGACCACCATATCCAAGCTTCTCCGTCTCGATGGCGGCGTAGCGGCGACGATCCTTTTCAGACAAGCTATCGAAAACATTTTTCATGCGTTCTTCGATCTGCTTGGAGTACGGGGACTCAAATTGAAACGCCATGGAATTACCCTCCGTGTGAATTCTGAGCGGTGCCTCCCACCGCAACGGTAGATCACATTATAGGCGATGTGGCGAGGACTATTTATTCGTCGTTCCTAAGCGATGACTCTGTGTCCATTCGTCCGGTGTCACCTCGTCAGGTGGCGATCATACATGACGGAAAGATCGTCCGCTCGGTCCCGGTCAACGTCGCCGATCGTCGCGTCGATCGTCAACAATCAGACTTTCGGGCGATTCAGTCTTAGACCCACTGATGCGGGCCTATCGTCGAAGGCTGCCGCCGAATGACTGTATGCTCGGTGATCTGGGGATCCGAGAAAGTGCCAGGACTTTTTGCGGTACGAGCGCCCTGGCACGAATGGCACTTCATCCGCGGCTAGCGGGCTGTCGGTTTAGTTAGCCGTTTAGGCGCTAGCCTCGGTTTCGTCACCCAAGAACCGGAGGCTAGCGACCAAACGGCTAACATCAAAATTTGAAACTGCACTCAACCGACAGGCCGCTAGTCCTTGTGTAATGGTTCGGGGCGACCGCCAGTACGACATCGTCACCGCGATGTACCGAGTCTGCAATCAACGTAGCGAGAATGGCTTGCGCACGATTGAACAGATGCGGCCCTTCGACGGCAGCGACGAGGGAACGAAAAAGATCAACCAGGCGCCAGTCCCACCCGGCGATGGATCCAATCCGGCAAGCAGCAATACGCTAGCCGATCACAAATGCAGCGGCCAACCAAATAGGTTGACACCCTGTTCCAGACACTAGGTTCGCCGTTCACGGTCAGGCGACACACGCTGCATTGGCTCTGTTTGTAGTACCGCCTTCAGGCGGAAGCGGACCCGAGAAATCGGAGCTAACCGAGCCAAAAAAACTTCGGCTGACGCTGGTACTACGAACAAACGACCGACCGGAGTCAAACAAGATCCGACGAGCTCTTACCATGCCCCTTCGTTTCACACTCAGCACCCCACGGCTTTCATTCATGGCAGTTGTGGGTCCGTGCTGCAGGGAAAAAGGGCTAGATAGAATTCGATCGCGGAGTGACCAGACGTGTCATCGGTCGTGATAAAACATTGGTTTTCCCGAACCGCTGCCCATGCGAACTGCGATGCCCCACTACGCCCACAGCCTTCCCGGCAATCCCGATCGATCGAAGTGGGAGACGCTGGGGCAGCACGAGCAGGCAGTCGCTAAACTTTCTGCTGGTTTTCTCAATCGAATCGACCCTGGACTTGCTGCCTGGGGGGACCTACTCGGACGATGGCACGACATTGGAAAGTATAGTGAAGACTTTCAGTGCTATTTAGCGTCCAATGGCGATTCAGATGTTCACAGTTCGGAAGTCTCAGGCAAAGTCGATCATTCGACTGCGGGTGCTCAGTTGGCCTGTAGCAAGTCTTCGCCACTTGGAAAATTGATCGCTTATACGTTGGCGGGACATCACGCGGGTTTGCCGGACTGGGACGTGGCGACGGGGCGATCAGGCTTGAAGCAACGACTCGACAAAAAAGTACCGTGCTGGCGAGCCGAGGCGACAAAGGGTCTGGAGGCATTAGGACTTCCGGAATCGATTCCCATTCGACCGCCTCACACGCGCGAGACGTTTTGTAAGCATCGCATCGCTTCGTTTCGAGTCACCTGTTTGACTCGTATGATATTTTCAGCTTTGGTCGATGCTGACTTTCTGTCCACCGAAGCGTTCATGTCGCCAGAGCAGTCAATCAATCGGGCAAACGTTTCGGCGAACATGACCGATTTGGCAAAAGCAATCGATAATCACCTTGGATGCCTTCGCTCCGAAGCGGAGCCTTCACCGGTGAATCAGATTCGTGACGAAGTTAGCAAAGCATGTGTCGATGCGGCTGAACTCGTCCCCGGATTATTTTCACTGAACGTTCCCACTGGTGGTGGCAAAACGCTTGCTTCCTTGCAGTTCGCGCTGCGTCATGCCGCGCATCATGGACTCGATGGTGTCGTCGTCGGCATCCCGTTCACGAGCATCATCGAACAGAACGCAAAGGTGTATCGCGGTGTTTTCGAATCGCTTGGCGAAGGCGTTGTGCTGGAACACCACAGCAACACTGACCCTGAACAGGAAACCACTCAGAGTCGTCTACAATCGGAGAATTGGGACGCGCCTTTGGTGGTCACCACCAACAACCAACTCTTTGAATCGTTGTTCGCGTGTCGAGCCTCACGCTGCCGAAAACTCCACCGGATCGCACGGCGGGTCATCATCCTGGACGAAGTGCAATCGTTGCCGGTCGAATTGCTGACGCCCACATTGTTGGCCATTCGCGAATTGGTCGAATCGTTCGGTTGCACGGTCGTGCTTTGCACCGCCACCCAGCCAGCGTTTCAGTGGCAAGAAGACTTTGCGATCGGCTTGCACGAGATCCGCAACATCATTCCGATGACCGAGAAGCTCCATGACCGATTGCGTCGGACAACCGTACATCCGATCGGCGCGCTGAGCGACGAGCAGCTTGTCGCCCGGATCAATGCCGAAGATCGGGTCCTTTGCATTGTCAACACTCGGCCGCATGCAAGCAAGCTGTTTGCGGAACTTGATGAGTCCAGCGCGAACTTTCACTTGAGCACACGAATGTGTGCGGCGCACCGGCTGCATGTGCTCGACGGACAGATTCGTCCCCGACTGGACCAGGGTTTGCAATGTCGTGTTATTAGCACCCAATTGATTGAAGCCGGGGTAGATGTCGACTTCCCGGTCGTGTTCCGCGACGTGTGTGGCATCGATTCGTTAACTCAGGCCGCTGGACGTTGCAACCGCGAAGGACGTGCCGCCGAAGGCAGCGTGTATTTTTTCCAAGGCGAGCGACGACCACCGCCGGGCACGCTGCGAATGTCGGCCGATCATGGTCTAGAAATAGCTCGTCAGTTCGACGATTTACTCAGTCCTGAAGCCATCGAAGCGTACTTCCGCTTGCACTATTGGCAGCAAAAAGAACGCTGGGATTTCCGTCAGGTGATGGACGCGATCGGTCGTGATCCCAGCAGAATGGAATTTCAGTTTCGTCAGATCGCCGACCGTTATCGCTTCATCGAAGAAGTAGCTGAAACACTCTACGTACCCTGGAAAAAAGGCGAGCAATTAATCCGAAGCTTAAGTGAATCGGATTATCCGCCTGACCGAAAGTTACGACGCCGTTTGCAACGTTATTCGATCAACCTGCGCCGTCACGAAATGGTGCAACTGCACGCTGCCGGCGCGGTATTGTCCTTCCATGGCTACAACACGCTGACGCAGCGGCATTTGTACGACCAAAAACTTGGACTGGTGCTATCGAAAGCTGACGGAGTTGTCCCGCCAAGTGACTTGATGTGCTGAGGCAGTGGCAGAGTTGCGTGGAGGAGTGCTGATCAACGCACGACTCTATCGACAATCCTCAGGTAGACACAGCGGCAATGCCGCTGCGTCTACCTAACTCCGAAAACGTACAGACCTAACGCGTTTCAATCCACGCTGGTTTATCCAGCGACACGGGACGCCAATGCTCCTAACCAAAGAACGGATGCCCACTACGACGAAAAATCGGAAGTCGATTGGCTGAGTTCTCAATAGTGCAATTAAGTCTCGCGACAATCCGTTTAGTTACAACCCTTGACACGCGTTTTAGGTACGTATAGAACTAACGCGAAGTCGTCGCTAAAACGAGAGGAATCGATGGACCTATCAAAAAATCGAGTTGCCCTGCGAATTTGGGGCGACTTTGCCTGTTTCACCCGGCCTGAGATGAAGGTCGAGCGCGTGTCATACGACGTGATCACACCATCGGCGGCACGCGGCGTATTGGAAGCCATCTATTGGAAGCCGCAGATCGTCTGGGTCATCGATCGGTTGCACGTCCTGAAGCCGATTCGCTTCACCAACATTCGCCGCAACGAACTGGGTAGCGTCGGCCCCTCGGATCGGACGCTGAAACCGTACTTGAGCGGTACTAAAACTGAACCCTTGATGCAAATCATCGAAGACGATCGGCAGCAACGTGCCGCTACGCTATTGCAGGATGTCGAGTACTTGATTGAAGCACACTACGAAGTCCGCAATGGCAACGGAGCCCCGCAAAAGCACTTCGAGATGTTCAAACGGCGGGCATCCAAAGGACAATGCTTTCAACAACCCTACCTCGGTTGTCGTGAATTTGTCGCAAATTTTGCTTGGTACGAAGGAGATGGGCCGGCGGTTGATGAATCTCTAAAGGGCAAGCGTGATATGGGGTTCATGCTGCACGACATTGACTTTGAGCACGAGATGACACCCAAGTTCTTTCGCGCGACCATGATCGACGGTGTGATTGAGGTTCCGCGGATCCAAAGCGAGGAGGTGCGGTCATGATTCTGCAACGCTTGTGCGAGTACTACGACGTCATCGACAGGGACCCGGAAATCGAAATCGCACAGGAAGGTTTCGCCCCGCAAAAAGTCACTTTTGAGATTGTGCTTTCTCGCGATGGTCTTGTTGCCGCGATCAATGACCTGCGATCGACCGAGGGTAAACGCAAGATCCCGCGTTCACTTCGGTTGCCATTCGAGGGACGAACCAGCGGCGTGAAGGCGATGTTCCTTTGGGACAAAGCGGAGTACTTGCTGGGGTACCTGTCGCCGGAACTTCGTGATCCGCCGATCGGCGAAAGTGAATCTGATGAAAAGAAGCGACTGAAGAAAGTCGATCGCGTTTCAAAATGTTTCGAAGCATCCAAACAAACGCACTTGGAATTTGCCGATTCGATCGAAGACGATGATTACGTCGTACTCTGTCGGTTCTATTCGTCCTGGGAACTGTCGAGTCTTTCAGTCGAGCAACGGGCATTGATTGACGAACTGGGAACCGGCTTCGGGGTTTTTAGGATCGACGGTGATCGCCAGTTCCTGCACGATTGCAGCCCACTGCGTCGGTTTTGGTCAGGCTACCAGATGAACCGCGACGGCGATGACGTGTCAGGAATTTGCCTAGTCACCGGTGAACGGACATCACTGGCTCGATTGCACGGCAGTATCAAAGGTGTCCGCGACGCCCAATCGTCTGGTGCCTCGATCGTCTCATTTAACAAATCGGCATTTGAAAGTTTCGGCAAAACTCAAAGTTTCAATTCTCCTGTCGGCGAACAGGCCGCATTCAAATACACCACCGCACTGAATTACTTGCTCGATCGCAAGAACGGTCGGACCCTCCAAGTCGGTGATGCGACTTGCGTATTTTGGTCTGACGCCAAGGACACGATCGCTGAAGATGTGTTTTCGTTTGGACTTGACCCTGGACGGTTCGAAGATGAAGGGCGTGCTGCGGCAGTTGGCAATGTGCTCAGTCAAGCCATAGACGGCAACGCAGTTCTGCCGGATCCCGGTGCCGCTTTTCATGTGCTCGGTTTGTCCCCAAACGCCTCGCGGCTATCAATACGGTTTTGGATCTCCGGTTCGGCAATCGAAATGGTCAGCCGAGTCGCTGAGCATCAACGAAGGCTTGAAATCGTTCGCGGCGGAAAGGATTCCGATTGGATTCCTTTGTGGATGATCCTTGCTCAAACGGCTCGCGAATCCAAAGAAGTGCCGCCGTTGCTTGGCGGCGCTTTGCTTCGCAGTGTTCTTGCAGGCGGTCGCTATCCCGAGGCCCTGCTCGCTGCAATCCTGCGTCGGATCCGTGCCGAACAGGAAATTCGACACGTCAAGGCAGCCACAATCAAAGCGATTTTGAACCACAACCACCAAAAGGAAATTTCCGTCATGCTCGATCGCGAACGCCCCGACCCTGCCTATCTACTTGGGCGATTGTTTGCGTGCCTGGAACGCGCGCAGGAAGACGCCCTGCCCGGCCTCAACGCCACAATCAAAGATCGCTACTTCGGAGCGGCATCTGCCACGCCCGGAACGGTTTTCCCGCGACTGATCCGAATGAACCAGCACCACATCGGTAAGCTCGAAGGCGGTAAGAAGGTTGTCGCTGAAAAACGAATCCAAGAAATCATGGGACGTCTGCATGATTTCCCTTCGCATCTTGGAATCGTTGACCAAGGTCTATTTTCAATCGGTTACTACCATCAGCGGCAAGACTTTTTCACGAAGAAAGAAAAACCGGCTGAAACCGTCCAATAAACTCTCACGCCCCTTTCTCGATTTTTGATTCACCCTCCCAAGGATTCATCATGGACCACCGATACGATTTTGTTTTCTTGTTTGATGTTACCGATGGCAACCCTAATGGCGACCCGGATGCGGGCAACCTTCCACGCGTCGATCCGGAAACCGGACACGGGCTCGTCACCGACGTTTGTTTGAAACGGAAGATTCGCAATTTCGTCGCCAACGTAAAGGACGAAGCGCCACCGTTTGAAATTTATGTGAAGGAGCGGGCAGTGTTGAACAATCAACACTCCCGAGCCTATGAAGCGTTGAAGTTGGACGCGGCAAAGGCGAAACGCACCGAAGTTGATCAATGTCGCGATTGGATGTGCCAAAATTTCTTTGACGTGCGCACGTTCGGTGCGGTGATGAGCACCAAGGTCAATTGTGGCCAAGTGCGAGGTCCGGTTCAAATGGCGTTCTCCCGAAGCATTGACCCAATTGTCTCGCTAGAACATTCAATCACACGCTGTGCTGTAGCCACGGAAAAAGAAGCCGAAAAACAAGATGGCGACAATCGAACAATGGGACGTAAATTCACAGTTCCTTACGGCATGTATCGTTGCCACGGATTTATCAATCCATTCTTCGCACGTCAAACCGGTTTCAGCGAAGACGATTTGCAACTTTTCTGGAAGTCGCTGCAAAACATGTTTGAACTGGATCGCTCGGCTAGCCGTGGGCAGATGACGCCGCAAGCACTAGTCGTGTTTCAACACGACGACGCATTGGGCAACGCCCCAGCTCATCAGCTACAAAAACGCGTCAGTGTTGTTCGCAAAGACGTCACCACGCCGGCACGTTCGAGCGATGACTACGACGTCCAAATTGACGAAGCCGATCTTCCCGCAGGCATTTCGATTGAGCGGATGTTTTGATTGCTTCATTTCGTTACGGTAAGACGCGGAACCATGGTGCTTAGCCACCACTAGCGTCTTGCGTGGAGGGCGGCGAAAAGGTGATTCGCTTTGACTCTGCAGTGTGGTCTTCGATGACACCAACGGGGAAATGATCGCTTTGGCCGTCGATGATTGTTTCGACAACCGCTTCCCCGCCGACAATAGCCTCGTGTCTTGCAAGAATGGCAAAGTTCCCACCGACCTGACCCAGTTCGTATCGCTTCCCGCCACAATGCAACCACAACTCAACTTCGGCTGAACGAGGAAGATTGGACGCGATCATGGATTTACCCGTTGGTTACGAAGAACAGATCGAAGAGTACTGCCAAAAGCATCTGGCGGTGCTGCGACGATCGCTCGGCACCGGTACTCAGGGTACCGTTTTTACCGCAAAAAATCCACGCCATCTGAGTCTTTACGCAGTCAAGTTTCATCTCCGCCAGGTTGCCTATGACCGCGAAGTCGGCGTCTACCTGCGTCTGCAAGATCTGGACGCGAGCGAAGTCTGTGGCCACCAAGTTCCCCAGCTGCTTGGCCATGACGACGATCTGCTGGCCATCGAAATGTCCACCGTCCGGCCTCCCTTCTGTCTCGACTTTGGCGGAGCCTACTTGGACCAGCCACCGGATTACTCGCCCGAAGTGTGGCGGGATTGGAGAGAGGAAAAGTCCGAGGATTTCGAAGACAATTGGCCGACTGTGGAGAAGATTCTTGCTGAATTTCGGTGGATGGGAATCCACATTGCGGATGTAAACCCTGGCAACATTCGATTCTAAAACCGCACGATCTATGACCTACCACGATGACGAATTGCTGCCGATTTCGGCTTTGCAGCACTACCTGTTTTGCCCCAGGCAATGCGCCCTGATTCACCTGGAACAGGTTTGGGCTGAAAACCAGTTGACGATGGAGGGGTTACTGTTGCACGAGCGGGCAGATTCGCCGACGCACGAGACTCGACCGCAACACGATGGCGTTCGCATTCGCGTCGAACGGGCGCTGCCGATCCGGTCGCTGGAACTGGGGTTGATCGGCAAGGCAGACATCGTGGAATTTCACCATCCACGTGACTCGTCTGATTCCCCCCGCATCATCCCGGTCGAGTATAAACGTGGCAAACCCAAGGCGAATGATTGCGATCGCGTTCAACTGTGTGCTCAGGCTTTGTGCTTGGAGGAAATGTGCTCCACCGGGGTAACCGAAGGTGCGCTCTTTTATGGCACTCGGCGGCGGCGAACCGAGGTCGTCTTCGATGATGATCTTCGTCGACGCACGATGCAAACCATCGATGCGTTGCGAACCATGATCGAAGGCCGCGTGACACCTCCGGCGGTCCGAACCAAGGCGTGTGAGAAGTGTTCGCTGATCGACCTCTGCTTGCCGGATGCCACCGGCGGTGACCGCAGTGTGGCCCGCTTTATGAGCCGACAATTGAATGCCCATCTCCAAGACGAAACGACGGACGAATGAAGCGTCATCTGAACACACTATTTGTAACCACTGAAGGCAGCTACTTGGCCAAGGACGGTGCGGCTGTGCAAGTTCGGTTCGAGAAGAAAACGCTGCTTCGTGTGCCACTGCATAATTTGGATAGCGTCGTTTGCTTTGGTCGGGTTGGATTCAGTTCGCAATTGGCCGCCGCCTGTGCCGAAGCCGGTGTGTCGATTTCACTGATGTCGCCGCATGGACGGTTTCGAGCCGCCGTCGTCGGGTTCTCGCCTGGCAACGTGCTACTTCGGCGCCAACAGTACCGGGCGGCCGACGACCCCGAGCTGACCGCACGGATAGCACGCAATTGCATCTCCGGCAAAATTGCGAACTCTCGCAGTGTACTGCTGCGGGCGGCCCGTGACGCCAAGGACGAGGACCGATCAAGCCGGTTAAAGCTGGCCGCGAAACAGCTGGCACCGATCTTGCGGCGGGTCGCCAAGGCCGATGACGCGGACACAGTGCGGGGGTATGAGGGCGAGTCGGCGTCAAAATACTTTGCGTCCTTTGGTGATTTGACATCCGTGGACGGGTTTCAAATGAAAGGAAGATCGAGACGACCGCCACTGGATCCGATCAACGCATTGCTGTCGTTTCTTTACGCGATGCTTGCGCACGACGCCCGCAGCGCTTGCGAGGCATGTGGGCTCGACGCTGCGGTGGGATTTCTGCATCGCGATCGTCCGGGGCGGCCGGGGTGTGCGTTGGATTTGATGGAGGAATTTCGCCCTGTTTTGGCGGACCGTTTGGCGTTCTCACTGATCAATCGTAAACAGGTCAGTTGCAAAGGCTTCGAGGTGACTTCATCGGGAGCGGTGCGAATGGACGACAAGACCCGAAAAACGGTACTGACGGCCTATCAAACCCGCAAGCAAGACACCATTGAACATCCGTTCTTGGGCGAGAAAACCACGATGGGGCTGTTGGTGCACTTGCAGGCACGGTTGCTCGCACGGCATCTGCGAGGCGATTTGGACGAATACCCGGCGTTCATTTGGAAGTGAACATCGGTTGGTGACAAGATTGAAATCAGCACGATTCAAAGGTGGCGTCGATGGTGATGTTAGTGACGTATGATGTGAGCACGGCGAGCGCGGCGGGAAAACGTCGCTTGCGTTTGATCGCCAAAATTTGCTTGGACTATGGCCAGCGGGTTCAAAACAGCGTTTTCGAGTTGGATTTGGATCATGCGAAGTGGGTCGAATGCCGTGCGCGGCTGCTCGATACGATGGAGCCGGAGGAGGACAGCCTGCGTTTCTACCGGCTGGGCAATCAATGGCGTGAGCGGGTGGAGCACATTGGCACGAACCCCTCAACGGACCTCAGTGGCGGGACACTTTTGGCGTGACCGCGAACGTGAAGCGCCCACGCCAAAGCTGGCTGGTTCGCGAAAGCGGTTTCAAGCCCGCCGGGGCGGCACTTCAATCGATAGCGTCTGATCAGGAAGCCGGGTAATGCCGCACTACACGCCTGGTTCGCGAATCGCTACGTTTAAAGGCAACGGTGGCTGCGTCGAACGACCACCGCAGTCGCGCCCTTCACGGGCGCGTGGATTGAAACGGTACCGCTGAGCGTCATTCGACCAGCGATCGGGTCGCGCCCTTCACGGGCGCGTGGATTGAAACTCGCAGTGACGGCGGAAGGTCTCCGGCCGATGTCGTCGCGCCCTTCACGGGCGCGTGGATTGAAACACCGATTTCGGTTTCGGCCCGTTGTCGCAATCCAGGTCGCGCCCTTCACGGGCGCGTGGATTGAAACCGGATAGCGTTTTGTTTATCACGTCAAAAAATGAGTCGCGCCCTTCACGGGCGCGTGGATTGAAACCGGCGTGTTGATCCCAGTCAGGCGAACGTCATGGAGTCGCGCCCTTCACGGGCGCGTGGATTGAAACTGTATCTGTCGCTGGAGCAAGACGAGTTCGACGACGTCGCGCCCTTCACGGGCGCGTGGATTGAAACCTCTTTCCATGTCGAAATCCATGGCAGCAGGTCGTCGCGCCCTTCACGGGCGCGTGGATTGAAACCAATTCTTTGTTATCGAGGTCTTGCTATGTGCAGGTCGCGCCCTTCACGGGCGCGTGGATTGAAACTTCGTCGGAACCATTGTTGCCATGGCAGTAAATCAAGTCGCGCCCTTCACGGGCGCGTGGATTGAAACAAAAAAGAATCCAACAGCGCCGCTAGGAATGGGTGTCGCGCCCTTCACGGGCGCGTGGATTGAAACATGATCTCAACACCAGCGGGCAAGGATGCGACTGTCGCGCCCTTCACGGGCGCGTGGATTGAAACCGGTGAAAAGAAACGCCGCCCGGATCCGAGCGGCGGTCGCGCCCTTCACGGGCGCGTGGATTGAAACAAATTAACCCGACCGGCCAATCGGGTGCATTGGATTGTCGCGCCCTTCACGGGCGCGTGGATTGAAACTGATGCCGACCCGCGTCAGTCGATTTATGACGTGTCGCGCCCTTCACGGGCGCGTGGATTGAAACAAGCGGGCAAAGGTCCGGCATTCGATTCACCGGTGTCGCGCCCTTCACGGGCGCGTGGATTGAAACAGAAGATGATCGACTCGGGGTTGCCGGCCAAAGTGTCGCGCCCTTCACGGGCGCGTGGATTGAAACCGTTGCTAATCTTTCATCCGTGCAGCTAACGAAAAGTCGCGCCCTTCACGGGCGCGTGGATTGAAACTCTTGCTTCGGATGGGTTCGGACGAGTAGCCAACGTCGCGCCCTTCACGGGCGCGTGGATTGAAACAGCTCGTCGATCAGTTGGCTTTGTCCGTCTGCCAGGGTCGCGCCCTTCACGGGCGCGTGGATTGAAACTTTGTTGTGCGGCTAGATGGATTATATAGATGCCGTCGCGCCCTTCACGGGCGCGTGGATTGAAACGCTTTTGCATTCGTTTGTTGTGCCGCCGGGATGGCGGTCGCGCCCTTCACGGGCGCGTGGATTGAAACCGATCAACGCTGACCGTTCGGCTGACGACTTGCGTCGCGCCCTTCACGGGCGCGTGGATTGAAACGCTTTTGCATTCGTTTGTTGTGCCGCCGGGATGGCGGGTCGCGCCCTTCACGGGCGCGTGGATTGAAACTCGACTTGAAGGCCGTTATCAATGCCGCTCGAAAGTCGCGCCCTTCACGGGCGCGTGGATTGAAACAGGCACCCGGTATTTCTGGCTGCCGACGCAAAGCGTCGCGCCCTTCACGGGCGCGTGGATTGAAACTAGGGACGATGAATTTTCAAACACGAAAGGTGAGTCGCGCCCTTCACGGGCGCGTGGATTGAAACCGATAATCCTGCTCGGTCAGCGGACCATCAAAAGTCGCGCCCTTCACGGGCGCGTGGATTGAAACTTTTTGCACAGGTGCCATCGCTTCAAGATCCCGTGTCGCGCCCTTCACGGGCGCGTGGATTGAAACCTTGAATGCCTACGTGTCAGCAACGGGCTGGTGGCGGTCGCGCCCTTCACGGGCGCGTGGATTGAAACTCGCAAGCCTGAACGAACGCAATCACGAACTGCAGTCGCGCCCTTCACGGGCGCGTGGATTGAAACCCGCGAAAGGATTTCGGCCGGACGAAGGCCCCCAAGTCGCGCCCTTCACGGGCGCGTGGATTGAAACATGTTCTTCCTGATGTTTGTCGGGATGATTTGCATGTCGCGCCCTTCACGGGCGCGTGGATTGAAACCCTGAGTTCATCCCCGAGTTCCTGATCAGGTCATGTCGCGCCCTTCACGGGCGCGTGGATTGAAACTTTTGCAGTAGCGATTCCTCGTGTTTTAGCTGTGGTCGCGCCCTTCACGGGCGCGTGGATTGAAACCCGGCCAAGGTTCTGTACGCCGACGAACAGTCCGGTCGCGCCCTTCACGGGCGCGTGGATTGAAACTGGATCTGGAATCACGCCACTTCGAGGACACCATGTCGCGCCCTTCACGGGCGCGTGGATTGAAACCTCCGCTCGATCCGCTCGTCATCGTCAAGATCACGGTCGCGCCCTTCACGGGCGCGTGGATTGAAACTCGCAACTCCGATTTGCAAGTTGTCCACGCCAGGTCGCGCCCTTCACGGGCGCGTGGATTGAAACGGAGCTACGATTGTCCATGACGTTCGCCTGACTGGGTCGCGCCCTTCACGGGCGCGTGGATTGAAACAAGCTGCGTGAAGCCGACAACGCGAAGTCGATATCGTCGCGCCCTTCACGGGCGCGTGGATTGAAACCAAGGTGGCGTGCGACACTTGCGGTCAAGAAATGTCGCGCCCTTCACGGGCGCGTGGATTGAAACACAGATGACTCGTTCGGCACCTGGATCACGTCCGTCGCGCCCTTCACGGGCGCGTGGATTGAAACGTTGTCTTCGATCCGTTCTTTCCAGTGCGGTAGAAGTCGCGCCCTTCACGGGCGCGTGGATTGAAACTCCCAAGAGAACAATCGCTGACCGTGAATCGTGCTGTCGCGCCCTTCACGGGCGCGTGGATTGAAACATCGATCACTTGCCGTTCCTCATCACAGACACAAGTCGCGCCCTTCACGGGCGCGTGGATTGAAACCGGTCCCACCCTGCGGCAATGACGTTCCTTCGCGTCGCGCCCTTCACGGGCGCGTGGATTGAAACCCACTCGCCAGCTTCGTTCGGTTGTGCAAAGAACCAGTCGCGCCCTTCACGGGCGCGTGGATTGAAACATCATCGCCGATTGGAGGCTTTGCCCGGTCGCTTCGTCGCGCCCTTCACGGGCGCGTGGATTGAAACAACGACGGTCGGATCCTGCATCGTCATCTGGATGTCGCGCCCTTCACGGGCGCGTGGATTGAAACACCGCGTTCGATCGTGGGCTGCATGCGGCCGTCCAACGTCGCGCCCTTCACGGGCGCGTGGATTGAAACCATCAGAGATGCAATTAACGACCGATGTCTCGGACAGTCGCGCCCTTCACGGGCGCGTGGATTGAAACCGCTGGCCGTGCTGATCCCGGTACAAAAAACGGTCGGTCGCGCCCTTCACGGGCGCGTGGATTGAAACGCATGTACGGCTTGGGTGCGACGAACCCGATTTGGTCGCGCCCTTCACGGGCGCGTGGATTGAAACCAACCAGTCCATCAATTGTCCTTCGCGGCTAGTTCGTCGCGCCCTTCACGGGCGCGTGGATTGAAACCACTTTCACCACACCAACCCCGGGTCGCTGTTGCGTCGCGCCCTTCACGGGCGCGTGGATTGAAACATCCATCGACCGTCCTGCCGGCGGCCGGTGGACGGTCGCGCCCTTCACGGGCGCGTGGATTGAAACTTCGTCGGAACCATTGTTGCCATGGCAGTAAATCAGTCGCGCCCTTCACGGGCGCGTGGATTGAAACTTCCCGGTGCTGTTTGGCTTGTTCTTCGATTTGCGTCGCGCCCTTCACGGGCGCGTGGATTGAAACGTGACGTGATCAAGCTACCGGATCCAGTCCAATGGTCGCGCCCTTCACGGGCGCGTGGATTGAAACCTGAGAAGACTAGCATTTCAATCATCACAAACGAGGTCGCGCCCTTCACGGGCGCGTGGATTGAAACTTCTTCGACGTGGCAACACCAGCCAAGACGATCAACGTCGCGCCCTTCACGGGCGCGTGGATTGAAACAATCTGGTCTTCAACATCGCAACCTGGACTTCGTGTCGCGCCCTTCACGGGCGCGTGGATTGAAACCCGGCGATCTGCAGAGCCTGGCCAGCGATGGCCCGTCGCGCCCTTCACGGGCGCGTGGATTGAAACACCCACACCTCGTCGGGATTACTCGGTGCGGCGAGTCGCGCCCTTCACGGGCGCGTGGATTGAAACCGTTCAGGTGCGCCAGTTCGATGATGCTCCCAGCGGTCGCGCCCTTCACGGGCGCGTGGATTGAAACCAGTGAATGCGGCGTACTCGACCGGATCTCCGGACCGTCGCGCCCTTCACGGGCGCGTGGATTGAAACTTGGCCTTCATGATCTCGATTTGCTTGATCTGGATGTCGCGCCCTTCACGGGCGCGTGGATTGAAACAGCTTGGCCGCTGGAGCCCGTTTGCCTTCGCCGTCGTCGCGCCCTTCACGGGCGCGTGGATTGAAACCGTCAAGCGTGAACACTGAGCCTGCGTACGATGGTCGCGCCCTTCACGGGCGCGTGGATTGAAACTATTGAGCCGCCGTCGATTCGTTGACGTAGGCGGTCGCGCCCTTCACGGGCGCGTGGATTGAAACTGGCCAAGGATCGAAGGGCCTGCCACCGCATTTATGTCGCGCCCTTCACGGGCGCGTGGATTGAAACATCATACGGCGTGCTTACCCCATCGTCCGCTTCGAGTCGCGCCCTTCACGGGCGCGTGGATTGAAACTCGAATGCTCACTTTGCGGACCTTTCTTCAAGCCAAGTCGCGCCCTTCACGGGCGCGTGGATTGAAACACTAACGAGGAAAGCAAAATGATTTCAGCATTGGTGTCGCGCCCTTCACGGGCGCGTGGATTGAAACTGGTCGGCGATCGGCGACGTGATCTTGCCGTCGGTCGCGCCCTTCACGGGCGCGTGGATTGAAACCGATGCCGAAGCAGGCAGCAACACGAGCGAAACCCGTCGCGCCCTTCACGGGCGCGTGGATTGAAACGTCGCCTTGGTCGCGTTACGTGGAACGCCAAGGGATTCGTGTCGCGCCCTTCACGGGCGCGTGGATTGAAACGTCGCTGCCGTTGTTTCCGTGGCAGTACAGCAGGTCGCGCCCTTCACGGGCGCGTGGATTGAAACGTTGGTGAGAGCTACAAGTTCAACTCATCAACTGTCGCGCCCTTCACGGGCGCGTGGATTGAAACATCCCCGACAGTTTCATCGAGCCGTCTAGGAATCGTCGCGCCCTTCACGGGCGCGTGGATTGAAACAGGATAGCGACGATGCCACTAGGCTGTTTAGCGCGTCGCGCCCTTCACGGGCGCGTGGATTGAAACACGGACCCAACCGCATGACCGCACCAGTAATCACATGTCGCGCCCTTCACGGGCGCGTGGATTGAAACCATCAAATAAGAACGGCGTCAAAATCCTTCTCCCGGTCGCGCCCTTCACGGGCGCGTGGATTGAAACATCGAGCCGTCTAGGAATCCACCCTCGACTCCACGTCGCGCCCTTCACGGGCGCGTGGATTGAAACGTTTTCCGTTACGTCGATGAGGACAATCTGAACTTGTCGCGCCCTTCACGGGCGCGTGGATTGAAACCGAGAGTCGCAAGCGGATGTTCGATTCCGTTTTGTCGCGCCCTTCACGGGCGCGTGGATTGAAACCCACCATGCCCTTCTGCGACCCGTCAACGCCGCGGTCGCGCCCTTCACGGGCGCGTGGATTGAAACCTCGAAGTCCGCGTTGTCGAGCAGATCGCTATAGGTCGCGCCCTTCACGGGCGCGTGGATTGAAACCCAAACTCGCGGCCTGTGTTGGACGGATTGCGGTGGTGTCGCGCCCTTCACGGGCGCGTGGATTGAAACTGGACATCAGCCAAACCGCTGAGGTCGATCTTTCGTCGCGCCCTTCACGGGCGCGTGGATTGAAACCACACCCATGACCAGTTATTCATGCGTTAGGTGGTCGCGCCCTTCACGGGCGCGTGGATTGAAACGTCGTGACGCAGACCAGTCCGCAGGATCGGCGATGTCGCGCCCTTCACGGGCGCGTGGATTGAAACAGCGCCGAAGCGGACGAAAGAATGGACCCGCTGGATGTCGCGCCCTTCACGGGCGCGTGGATTGAAACCGCAGCAAGGTCGAGGTTACTTGGCCGGGCAGCCGGTCGCGCCCTTCACGGGCGCGTGGATTGAAACCGCTGACGACCCGGTTGCGATCGTGCAGGCTCACTGTCGCGCCCTTCACGGGCGCGTGGATTGAAACCTGATGCAGCCAGAGCGGGTTGTCGATTGCGAACGGTCGCGCCCTTCACGGGCGCGTGGATTGAAACCTGGTGCGATCGATGGAAACGGGACGTCATGCCAAGTCGCGCCCTTCACGGGCGCGTGGATTGAAACATGTGCCAAGAGGACGGACCAGAAGGCGATACGAGTCGCGCCCTTCACGGGCGCGTGGATTGAAAATCGACCGTACTTGTTTAACGAGCGGTGTTGGGTAGTGGCATCGCCAGCGGGCTGGTCGCGGTCAGTTGACGATAGATAAAATCGAGGGGGCCGGCCAGTCGTTGTCTGCAGGTTTGCATCACGCTCACGATTCTTGATTAAGCAAGTGCTCCGGTTTTGGTTCGATTGCACCCCAGACTTTTCGATACACGACCGCTAGACGGATGGCTTGCTCGCCTCGCCAGTTCGTTGCAGCCGCACCGGGATGTCGCAATAACGTGAACAGGTCGTCGAAATGATTTGCAAGGAACTTCGCGAAGCGTTCGCTACCGCGGTGCGTTTTCCGATGGAGGACCAAGTCCCACATCTGCATCGTCAATCGCCCGGCAATTACCTTCATCCCATGAGCGGTCATCGCATCTCGCCGAAATCGGATACGGCATTCGAATGCCTCGAGCAACACGTCATTCACTCCACGCCGAAATGCCAAGTACCCGCGTCGATACTGAAATGTCGATTGATGACGACGGGAGGATACCGGATTGGAACTGAACGAGCGTTTCGGTCTTGGTCAGTTCGCCGTGCCCACAGTCAGGATAGTATTTCGGAAGCGGCGCATCGTAGGTTTCATCGATCTTCTCAGGCACCGCTCAGCGATGATACTTGCCGTGGTCTTCACCGCTCTTGCGTCCTGGCTTCTTCGGATCGGCTCTGCGCTTCTTACGGAACGGAGCGGCCTGACGCTTTCCTTCGCACTCGACTTTTTCGAGACGGCCAGCAAGCAACTCGACCTGCTTGACTAGCATGTCAATGATCGCCTGCTGCTTTTCGAGCAACGGCTTCCAATCGGGGCAATCGGTCGTGATCCTGCGCACATCCATAACTCACGAATTTTGGTCGATTCAGCCCAAATTCACGAACACCAATTTTCCGCTACGTAAACAAGCACCCCGATTTTTCAGCTCATCGTGAAGAGGAAATGACCAGCCGTGTCAAAGAAGTCGAACAACGTAATTTCCTGCATTTTGACGATGAGGTTTTGAAGCCGGGTCGCTGGTCCGACGAGTTGAAGCAGGGCTTGGGATTGGGAATCAAGGAAATCGACAAAGAAATTCGAGAGGCTAGAGAGGTCGCCGCTCTGGCCTCCTCATCGGCTGATACTAGCCGCTCAGTAGCACACCAAGACGTCGGAACACACTGATAAAGAACGCCCCAAACGGTTGCATCAAGCCCAAGACGAGATCGACGAACGTCGAGACGAACTGCTCGAGCAAATCGAAGGACAACTACGCCAGCGAACTAGCGTAACGCTGTTATTCAGCTTTCACCGGATGATGGAGGAGTAAAAATGACGGCACCAGCAGACAATCCTCGAATGTTTCCGACAATTTTCCAAATAGAACGTCGTGGTCAAGCAAGGAGTTTTCGCGGTTTTTCCGCCAAAATGGCGACAATTCAGTGTCAATCACGAAGCCGAGCCATGGTCCACCGCAATTCTCGGCGAGACGAAACCGATACTTCATGCAACACTCACGCTGCATCTCTCCTGGAACTGGTCCATCGCCACTTCAGTGACGTGCATAAAAGGCGGGTTTCTTGATCAACCTAAGGACCCTTGGGCGGGAAAACCCGTGTTGCTACTGCCGCTACTGCTTTGAGCGTCGATATCGACACTTGTGTGCATCTTGGCTGGCCTCTTCCTCCGCTCCCCAAGACAGGGAGCGACGAATGACAAAGTCTTACGACAAGGATTGGCTTTCGATTGACGACCAAATGGCGTTGCTCGAATCGAGAGGACTGGTCATTGATGATAAACCAGACTGCAAAGAGTTTCTCAACCACCTCGGCTACTACCGGCACAGTGGCTATGCACTCGCCTTTGAACCAAACCGGCATACGTTCTATGAAGGAACGACTTACCGAGACATCGACAACGCTTATCGTTTCGATGTTCATCGACGAGACATCATTGCTGACGCATTGGAAGTGATTGAGGTCGATTTCCGGATCACCGTCGCTCACTTTTTCGCACAGCCTGTTGGGGAGTTCGGGCATCTCAATCGAACAAACTTTCAGCAGCCTCGTGGATACAGTAATCGCTTGTAGTCGTTCGATCACACCGATTGGCTCGATTCGCTTCGTGAAGAAGCCAGGCAATCGAATGATTACTTTTCGTCTCGAAGTATCAGCAAACCTACGATGGTTTTCCCAACTTGGCCAACGGGCCGCGCGTTTCAGTGTATGGACGCGCGGGGCGTTGCCAACGCGGTGAAACAATTGGGCTGTGCTGCATTGCAGCGCGTCGTTTAGCCGTGTGCCCGGCGGGCCGCGCGTGTCAGTGCATGGACGCGCGGGGCGTTGCCCACGCGGTTAAACGACTGGGCTGTGCTGCATTGCAGCGCGTCGTTTAGCCGTGTGCCCGGCGGGCCGCGCGTTTCAGTGTATGGACGCGCGGGGCGTTGCCCACGCGGTTAAACGATTGGGCTGTGTTGCATTGCAGCGCGTCGTTTAACCGCGTGCCCGGCGGGCCGCGCGTTTCAGTGTATGGACGCGCGGGGCGTTGCCAACGCGGTGAAACGATTGGGCTGTGTTGCATTGCTGCGCGTCGTTTAGCCGTGTGCCCGGCGGGCCGCGCGTTTCAGTGTATGGACGCACGGGGCGTTGCCCACGCGGTGAAACAATTGGGCTGTGCTGCATTGCAGCGAGTCGTTTAGCCGCGTGCCCGGCGGGCCGCGCGTTTCAGTGCATGGACGCGCGGGGCGTTGCCCACGCGGTGAAACGATTGGGCTGTGTTGCATTGCAGCGCGTCGTTTAGCCGTGTGCCCGGCGGGCCGCGCGTTTCAGTGTATGGACGCGCGGGGCGTTGCCCACGCGGTTAAACGATTGGGCTGTGGGCTGTGTTGCATTGCAGCGCGTCGCTTAGCCGTGTGCCCAGCGGGCCGCGCGTTTCAGTGCATGGACGCGCGGGGCGCTGCCCACGCGGTTAAACGATTGGGCTGTGTTGCATTGCTGCGCGTCGTTTAGCCGTGTGCCCGGCGGGCCGCGCGTTTCAGTGTATGGACGCGCGGGGCGTTGCCCACGCGGTGAAACGATTGGGCTGTGCTGCATTGCAGCGCCGAACCAAAATGCAAAACCCACGAATGACACCAATCACTCGAATGGGAAAGGAACAGTGCCTTTCATATTCGTGTCATTCGTGTGATTCGTGGTTAAAACTTCTGGCTCTTCCGCCGAATCGGTGGGTGGAAATGGTATAAGGCCGGCGTGAGGTCGTTGCCAGGCTCCGAGCTATTGAACCTGCTTACTGTCAACCGATGGTCGATCTCACTCGGCAAAGACCTGCCGCAGATTCAGTGCCATTTGGGTCGGACACTTTTTTCTTGCACGATCATCGGGTGGCCGACAAAACAGCATCAGGCGATTGCGGACGATGGGTTGGCTAACCCAGGCCGTGGATCGTCACCCATTTCCACTCGGTATAGGTATCGATGCCCACTTCGCTGCCTTCGCGTCCAAACCCACTGTCGCGGTTCCCGCCAAACGGAACGTGAGCTTCTTCTTGGATCGTCATCTCGTTGACGTGGACCATTCCCGCATCGATTTCATCGACGCAGCGCAGCGCTGTTTTCAGACTGGACGTGAACACCGACGCGGTCAGACCGAAGTTGGTTGAGTTTGCCAAATCGATCGCTTGGTCGACGGCGTCAAAGGGTTCGATCACTGCCACCGGCCCGAACGTTTCTTCGCGGTGAATCACAGCATCCGCCGGGACATTACTTAGCACGGTCGGCTGAAATCGATTCTGAACCCACTTGCCACCGGTGACCAGCGTGGCACCGCGCCGGATCGCGTCATCGACGTGCCGCCGAATCTTGCTGCGTTGACGTTCATGGATGATGGGGCCGATCATCGTGCTAGGTTCACGCAGGTCCCCCAACGATAAACCTTGTGCCGCCGCGGCAAGTCGCTGCGTGAATGAATCGATGATGGATCGAGCGACCAGAATCCGGCTGGATGACATACAGATTTGCCCCTGAAACAGGAACGCCCCTGCAATGGCGGCCTTCACAGCTTGGTCCAAGTCCGCGTCGTCCATCACGATCAACGGATTCTTGCCGCCCATTTCCAAAGTGAACCGTTTTCGGCTCGCACCGCACCGGCCGGCGATGTGCCGCCCAACATCGTTGGATCCGGTAAAACCGACGGCGCGAACCGCAGATGCCCCCGTCAACGCGTCGCCAATCTGATCGCCATAGCCCAACACCACGTTGAATGCACCCAGCGGAAATCCCGCCTGGTGATACAGTCGGGCAATCTCGATCGCCACACCGGGGGCCTGGGGCGACGGCAGCAGCACCACGGTGTTGCCGGTCGCTAGCGGCATCGCACTGTGTTTGATTCCTTTGATCAGCGGCACATTGAACGGCGTGATCCCCGCGACCACCCCCAACGGACAGCGGACGCTATAGCTGACACGCCCCGGAACATCGGTTGGGATCGTTTGCCCGGTTTGGCGGCGGCAGGTCCCGGCGGCGGATCGCAGGACACCGGCGGACGTGGCGATCTCCCGCCGCGCCTTGCTGATCGGTGAACCGACCTCGGAAACCAACAGCTCCACCAGCCGCTGCCCATCGGATTCCAGCAGATCGGCGGCTGCCAAAAGCCATCCTTCCCGCTGGCTCGGACTCGTTTTTCGATAAGTCGCCCATGCCGCGTCCGCCGCAGCGATGGCACGGGCCACGTCATCGACCGTGCCGCGAACCGCCGTGGCGATCACCGAATCATCCTCGGGATTCAGTACATCAAAAACCCCTGCGTCGGGTTCGCACGCGTCGGGTTCGCCTGCATCTTGGCCATCGATCCAGTGCTGATAAGTTTTCATGTGCAATGCAAAACTGGAAAAACCTAGGCTTCGTTTGCCGAGCTTCCTTTTCCAATTCTTGAAGCGATCCGGCTTAAATCATCGACGAAAGTGTACAGCACGGGGATCGCCAGCAGGGTCAAAAGCAACGACAACGTTTGCCCCCCGGCCGCCAACACCGCGATCGAGCGACGTTCCTCGGCTCCCGGACCGGTGGCGATCAACAGTGGAAGCAGACCGGCAACAAACGAGATCGTGGTCATCAAAATGGGCCGCAATCGATCACGGTTGGCCAGCATGATCGCGTCGTGTCGCAGCAGTCCTTGAGAACGAAGCGTGTTGGTGTGATCGACTTGCAAAATGGCGGCCTTCTTGACGACGCCAAACAGCACCAAAATCCCAAGCGCCGAGTACAAGTTCAGAGTCTCACCACCCCAGTACAGACTGATCAAACCAAACGGAACGGCGATCGGAAGCGACAACAGGATGATAACGGGGTAAACCAAATTTTCGTATTGGGCCGCCAACACGATGTACATGAACACGAACGACAACAGGAACGTCCAACCGAAATCGGCGATCGTCCGCTCCAATTCACGCCCACCCCCCAAGACCTCGACATTGAAACCGGGCGGCACTCCGATTTCGTCGGCTGCTGCCTGCAGCGCCGCGATCCGGTCCGCCAGGGCATAGCCGTCTGCAATGTTGGCTCGCACGGCTACCATTCGCTGCCGACTAAGCCGGTCGATCCGCGATGCCGACGTGCTGACGTCGAAGGTGACGACGTTGTCCAATCGCGTCAGCGATGCCATTCCCGGCACCGTGTTGGTGGCGACGACGTTGCGACTTGCCAATGTCGACACGGGAGCTACCAAATTTTCGCTCGGTCGACTGGCGGCGTTCGGGTTGGTCCGCACGAACAGTTGCGAGATCGATGGCACGTCGTTTCGGTCCATGCCGACCAACCGCAACTCCACATCGTAGGCATCCCCGGCGGATCGATCCAAGTAGCGAGAAACACGATCGTCGCCACCGACGGCGACTCGCAACGTGTCTGCAATTTCTTGAACCGCTACACCCATCGCGGCCGCCCGTGGTCGATCGATGTGAACCAGCAATTCCGGATTGTCAATTCGCAGCGTCGACATCACGTCCACCAGCCCCGGGATCTGCTTGGCACGTTGCCGAAGCTGGTCGCTGAATTCCAACAATCGATCGGCATCCGAACCGGTGATCGCAAAGTCAATGTCGACCGGGGCGCCTTGTCGAAGCGAGGTCAGATTTCGCACCGACAATCGCAAGTCGGGAATCGTTTTTAGCAGAGCGCGGATCTCGGTCATTTTCTGACGCTGGGTAAAATTCCCACGCCACGCCGCCCCGACGTCTCCGGCCAACAATCCGTCTGCCAACCGGGACAAAGAAAACGATCTCTGCTTGCTGTCCTGCAATCGAATGAAAAATCCGGCTCGATTCACGTCGCCTCCGCCACGCGTCCCGACGGTCGCTAACACCGTTTCGACGCCTTCGACGTTGCGAAGCACCGATTCGACTCTTTCGATCGCCTGCCGCATGGCCAAGATGCTGGCCCCCTGACGCGCCTCGGCACGCACTTCGAATTCGGATTCATCGACATTCAGCGGAACATAATCACGCTGTACCAGTTGGCTTAGCGGGACATTCGACGCGATCACCAGAACGACGACGGCAAGCACGACCCAACGGAAACGCAGTGACAACGCCAACATCCACAGATAGCTGCGTTCCACATAGGAATAAAATCCTCGGCGTGATGCCGCGGTGTCGCCCGCATCCACTTTCTTGCTTCGTCGCAACAACTTGCTGCACATCATCGGCGTCAAAGAGAAACTGATCAGCATCGAAATCAGAATCGCAACGGTCGCGGTAACGCCGAACTGGAACAGCATTCGTCCGGTAACACTGGACAAGAACGACACTGGCAAGAATACGATCACCAGCGACACGGTGGTCGCCAAGACCGCCAATGCGATTTCTCGGGTGCCTTGGATGGACGCTTCGATCGGGTCCATCCCCTTTTCTTCGATACAGTGAAAGACGTTCTCCAGCACAACGATCGCGTCATCGATCACCACGCCTACCATCAACACCAACGCCAGCATCGTGACATTGTTCAACGTGAAATCGAACCACCGCATGAACGCGAACGTCGCGATGATCGACGCCGGGATGGCGACCGCTGCAATGACGGTCGATCGCCATGATCGCATGAACAACAACACCGTCAGGCAGGCCAGGATGCTGCCAGAAATCAAGTGACGTTCAATCTCGTGAAGCGCTTCGACAATGTAACGCGACTGGTCTTGAATGATCGTGACCGTAACATCATCGGGCAGCAGAGCGTTGCAACGTGGCAGTCGCTGTTTGATTGCATCGATCACAGCGACGGTATTCTGTCCCGATTGGCGTTGGATTTCCAAAACCACCGCTGGCTGACCATTCAAACTAGCCAACGTGCGAACTTCTTTGGTGCCGTCGGTGACACTGCCCAGGTCGCTTAGTCGAACGGGGACGCCATCCACGGTGTTCACCACCAGGTCGGCAAAATCGGCAGAGTTCTCGAACCGCCCGAGCGTCCGCATCGTCAATTCGCGACCGCCTTCGTCGACGCGGCCACCGGGCACTTCCGCGTTCTGTCGCACCAGGGCTTCGCGAACCTGCAGGATCGATAGCTGATGGGCCGCCAATCGGTCGGCGTCGATGTCGACTTGGATGGCGCGGTCGGCTGCCCCCGCGATGACGACCTCGCCCACACCGTGTGACGATTCGATGACGTTCTTGACGTTCCGTTCGGCCAACACGAATAGTTCGCGTGATGAACGTTGCCCCGAAACGGCCAACGTCATGATGGGTGACGATTCCATGTCGCGTTTTTCGACGACGGGCGGTTCGATGCCCGCGGGCAATCGTCTGACCACCCCGGCGACCGCATCGCGCACGTCTTGAATCGCAGCGTCGATGTCGCGGTCGAGTTCGACAGTGATGATTACAAACGAACGACCATCGCGTGAAATGGATCGTAATTCTTCGATCCCTGCGACGGTCGCGACCGCATCTTCGATGACGCTGCTGACTTCCGATTCAATTTCCTCGGCCGCCGCCCCGACGTACTCGGTGCTGACGTAGATTTCCGGCATATCCATGCTGGGAAATCGGTCAACGCCTAGCGAAGGAAAGGCCACAATTCCAGCGACCACCAAGGCTGTGATCAACATCAGCGCGAACACCGGTCGTTTGACCGAGACTTCAGCGAGCCAGTACATGGCGGTCTCCGTGCTGGCAGGCGATCAGGTGACAAGCGCAGGCGAACCCAGCGATCAGTTGACCAGCGATCAGTTGACCAGCGATCAGGTTCCAGGGGCTGGTTTGCTTTGCCCAGGGCAGGGCGGCGTTGGAAATTTCGGCCCGGGGCGTCCTGCGGTCAGGTCCCAGGGCAGTCGACACCCTGTGGCGAATCCACATCATGAAGACTCTCGCGTGTTCGGATCGTCTTGCGGGCGAGAATTGGCGGGAACGCTTGAATCCGAAACCTCGGCGGCGTCGGTCTTGCCGGCCCCGTCGCCGAGGTGTTTCGAATCGCCCGTCGCCGATTCGTTGGCGGCAACAACGGCCTGTGGACCAGGAACCGACACCTTCGCGACCATGCCTTGCGAACCGTCGACAAACACTTGATCGCCAACGACGAGGCCATCGTCAACGCGGCGAAATCCGTCGCGACGATCCGAGGTCACGATGGTTTGTTCCGCCGCAACGCCTTCGATGACCTTCCAGACTTTTTGGTTGCCCGCAAACTCCACGACCGCAGATTCCGGCAACACGATCGCCTGGGCGGCCGGATCGATCACCACCTCTGCTTCGGCGAACAACCCGCTGCGTAGCTGATGGTCATCGTTGCCCACTTCGGCTTCGAACATCAGAGTTCGCGAACGCGGGTCCAGCATGGGGCTGATCCGTGTGATGGTTGCAATCGAAGGTGTTTCCACCGATTGGATGGTCAATCGGACCTCCTGGCCCAAACGCAACGCCTGGGCGTGACGTTCAGGAACAGCGCCGCGAAAACGCAGCGGGCTGGTGCGTACCATGACCGCGATCGGCTGGCCCGTCGCCACATAGGTCCCCGGGGCGATATCGCGTTGTTGGATATAGCCAGTGAACGGGGCGCGCACGACGGAATCCGCCAGCTGTTGTTTAGCGATCGCTAGTTCGGCCCGGCGGACGGCAATCGACGCCAGTCGCTCGGCCACGCTATTGAGCGAAGAAACATACTGGGCCTCGGAAACTCGCTCGGCGGCTGCCGCTTGTTCGAATTCGGCAGCCGACATGGCGTTGCGGCGATTGAGTGTTTTGGCTCGTTCAAACGCGGCGACCCCTTCATCCCAAATCGCTTTTGCTTCGCGAACCGGAGGTGCATTTTTCGGGTCCAAGTCGTCGGCCGACTGACCTTCCAGCAATCCCACCGTCGAACGGGCTTGCAACAATTGGGCTTCGGCTTGAACGATACGGAGCAGCGTTTCCTGCTGATCCAATGTCGCCAGCGGATCGTCCTGTTGGACAAAGTCGCCGATTTCCACGTGCACCAAATCCACGCGACCACCGATCTTTGCGCCGACCACCGCGTGCTCATCCGGATGCAGGCTTCCCTGACTACGGACAATCGTCGGCCAACTCTGCAGCTGCACGGTGAAGGTGTCGGCTGAAATCGTCGGCATTTCGGAAGACTGGTCGGCACCGTCATCGGCGACGTCCGCCGGTCGGCAGCCAGCCGATAACAAGACAACAGCGGTCGATACAGCCAGAGCCAAGCCCGCCGAAATCGGGAAGCTTGCCGAGCGATTGGAAATCGCTGGTACGTCAGGGATTGGTGGGGGCACGGTTCCGTTTTCTCAGGCGGGGAGCCATGTTCGTCCAACGAACGACCAGGACTCTAGATTGCGGATGTGGTGGGCGGGGCAGGGGCGGGCGGGGCAGCACCGCGGCTATGCAGCAGGGCAGGGCGGTGCCGACGCGCGGCGGATAGGTGGGAAGGCGGGATGGTGGGACTGCCCCGGCCCATGATGATCGTTAGAGGATACCAGGGCAGCAACCCAAAAACAGCCGCGAACATCTTGAAAGTTGGTTCGAAACGGCTTGTCTGTCGCAGATGCGTCACAACCGCATCAACTCGTTAGCGTCCGCCGAAAGAATGCGATCGTCCGCTGCCACGCCAACTTCGCCGCCGCTGCGTCGTAGCGTGGGGTCGTGTCATTGTGGAATCCGTGATTGACGTCTTCATAAACAAACGACTGATACTCGACTCCCGCGTCCTGCAATGCTTCCTCATAAGCCGCCGCCCCGGCCAAAATCCGTTTGTCCAAACCGGCGTTCTGGATCATCAGCGGTGATTTGATTTTGGACACTTCGGCTGCATCGGGTTGGCGCCCATAGAACGGAACTCCCGCATCGATCACGTCGGGAATCATCACGGCCAATTGATTGACAACGCCGCCGCCATAACAGAATCCGACCGCACCGACTTTGCCGGTCGATTGATCGCTTGTATCCAACCACTTTGCCGCTGCGATGAAGTCCTGTGTCATTTCGGCTCCGTCGCGACGAGCCTGCATGGCCCGCCCTTCGTCATCATTGCCCGGATAACCACCCAGCGGAGTCAACGCATCGGGGGCCAGCGCCAGGAATCCATCCACGGCCAATCGCCGCGCGACGTCTTGGATGTACGGATTCAGGCCACGGTTTTCGTGGATCACCAACACGGCCGGAAACTTTTCCCCCTTCGCTGGCCGAGCCAACAGTCCCTTGATCTTTCCACCACCGTGGGGCGAATCGTATGTGATCATTTCCGAGACGATGCGTGCGTCGTCCGGCTTGACCTGCTGAGCCAGCGCGTAGTTGGGGGCGAGCGATTGTTCCAAGGTTTCGACCGTTAAGCCGCCCACTGCGAACGCCGCCAACCGCTTGACGTAATCGCGACGTGTCAATCGACCGTGTGCGTAGTCGTCGTATAGATCAATGATGGCCTGATCAAACTGGTGCGCTTCTTTGCGTGTCATAACAGCAGACTCTTGGGGTTCCGAGATGGGGCTTAGAAAATCCGCACAGGTAGCCGATCGGTTTCGATTCGGCTGACCAAAATTGTATCGAAGTGGCAACCCGGTTTCAGCTTCGGCCTAACCGAGCGGCGTTTGCTGCGCGGATTGGATTTGAAATTTGCAGCGGAACCACAGCTAGTCGCAAACCAGTCTTCGCCCCCGGTCATGCTGATGCGCACGCAAACATCACGGCCAGACGGACCGCAAAGTCGCCAGACGGATCAGCGCGTCGCTATCGGACGCGATTGACTTGAGCCTGTGGTTCCGACGGCACCGGATGCGAAATCCATCTCAGAATCCATGGCCAACACGCCAACGTCACCAATGGACTGACCGTGGCCAAAATTCCAAAAACCACAAAGGGTTGGTCCCAGTGGTACGTGCTGATCGCCATCCCGCAGGCACCGCAAAGGAATTGTTGGCACACGATCACGGACGACGCGGCTCCGATGTCTCGATCCACTTGTTCTAGAACCAAGTGAGTCACCAAGGGTCGACTTAAACCAAAGAAGAATGAATACAGCGCCATGCCAGCGGAAAAGTATGGCCACCCGGAATTCCCCGTGACCAAAATCACACCGCCGCCGACGCAACAGCCTACAAAGGCAATCGTCAGCAATCGAAATTCGCTATACCGATGGATCACCTTGGTGCATGCCACCGAACCGAGGATGACACAAATTGCATTGGCGCCAAACAGCAACGCAAACTGTTGCTCGTTCATGCCAAAATGAATCATGAATGCGATTGGCGAAAATGCGACGAAGCCTAATAGCGGCGCGGCAAGCACGGCGGTCGTCGCACTGATGAAGATGAAATTTCGGTTCATCGCCAGCCGCCCGTAGCGTTGGAACATGCCGGCCACCCCGGTTGCCTCCAACGCCAAGGCCGTTTCGCGGTACATCACCAGCGCCAACACCAACGTCAATGTCGACAGTGTCGCCTGCATCACAAAGATCCAGCGCCAACTTGCGAACTGCATGATCGCAGCGCCAATCGACGGTGCGACCATCGGCGCGACTCCTAGGATGACGCCGATCCATGCGAGCACTCGTTGCCGTTCCTTTCCTTCGAACTGGTCGCGCGCGATCGCCATCACCATCGACGAAGCGCCCGCCGCCCCTGTCCCCTGCAGAATACGCCAAGCGATCAATTGCATCACGTTTTGCGAAAGACCGCACAGCAGCGACGAAATCGTGAACAACGCCAAGCCGGTTAGCAATATCGGACGCCGACCAAACCGATCGGACAGACTGCCCCAGACCATCAACGTCACGCTATACGCGACGAACCACAAAACCAACGACAGATGCAGCTGTGACGTCTCGACCTGCCACTGCTGGGTGATCGATGGAATCGCCGGCAAGTACATGTCGGTCGCCAGTGGTGGCGCCGCGGCGAGCAAACCCAGAAAGCAAATGTAAAGTCGTCTTGGCATCAGTACTTTGTTTCGATTGACGATCGATTCCGCCGTGTAGGTTTGATTGTTTCGCTGCGAAACATCCGGGCAACCAGGGAACAGGCATCGGACGGTCCGTACTCCATGATTTCAGCGGCCCCTAGCGGACAGCGCCGCGATGCGGTCGCCAATCCCCTCCGATCTGGCCCCCTGATCCAACTCGCCCCAACGCGGTCCATCTGACGACACGCGAATCAACAGTGTGCTCAAAACGACCTCACATGTCGGCGCCGCCATTGCCGGCGTGAATGCTCGTGAAACACCGTAAAAACCGCCGTCTTGGACGCTGTTTGGCTTGCTGTGAAACAGTTTGGCACGGGCGCTGCGTGAAAGGACTGCTGTCGGGCATAAGCCCGGCGGCACCTTTTTCACTTCGACCCGAGAGTCCTCCCATGACACCCATCACCAAAATCGCCGCAGCACTGGCAATCATCCTTTCGATGTCCGCCACATCCGCATTTGCTGACACGTATCACCATATCGATCAACTGGCACTTTCCATCGACCGCGAGACCAAGCAGTTGGTCAACGAGACCCGCCACTATCGCCATTCACGTGAATACCGACACCTCCAAGCGGACGCCCGCGACCTGAGCCGATTGGCCAGTCACATGCATGACGTCGCACATGCCGAGGGCAGCCTGCATCACCTGCAATCCGACCTAGCGGAAATCGATTCTAAGTTCCATCACTTGGAAAGCGTGATTGGCCGGATTGAACACGAAGCGAACCATGGTCACGGCCACATTCACGGACACACATCCCATGTCCATCGGCTGTTAGGTTCGATTGAAAATAGCATCCATCATTTGCAAGACGATTTGCGTTCGCTGCAAACCAGCAGTCACACGGTTCGTCGTGTCGTTGTCACCCGTCCCACCGTTGCTCCGGTTCGCAGCTACCGCACGTACTCGGACATCCAACGGTCTTACCGAAGCAGTCATGGTGCGGGACATCACGGTGGTCATCACGCTCCGCAACATGGCATCTCGGTACCACGAAGCCGTGGCATCAGTTTCGGCAACGGTCGCTTTTCGATCAACTTCTAGTGGTCTGGGACACCTTCGTTTTAGGGTCGGCACAGCTAGCCGTTTAGGCGCTAGCGAACTGCTGATTTAGTAACCCGCTGCGTGAGCGAGGGATTCGAAAGGATCCCTCGCTCACGCTTCGGGTTTTGACTTGCACGCTAAGTTCAGGAACACGATCAGATCAGCAGGCCGCTAACCCAAAGATTTAGCTGGCACAGACCACTCGTTTGCGAAGCTGATTGACCGTGCATTGACTAGACTGCACCGACGCCGATCGCTTTCCTGCATTTTCCTCGGGTTGCAACGATGCCGAATCCCAAGACCACTATGACGTTCGCGTTCTGGATGGTCGTGTCCTGGGTGGTGATGTGTGTGACTCACGAGATCGGGCACATCATCGGCGGTTTCATCGGTGGCGCGGAATTAACAGACTTTGACTTGGCCCCGTGGCGACTGCCCTATTCGATCCATCAACCGGATCCCGTCCCTCGTCTGACGCTATGGTCCGGCCCGATCTTTGGTGTTGTCGCGCCCTTGGTCATCGCGTCGGTGCTTCGATACCGATGGGCTTGGCTGGTCGCCGACTTCTGTGTGCTTGCCAACGGTTCTTATTTGGCGCTAGCCTGGGTGTCGGGTGATCCGCTGTTGGATACTCCACGAATGCTTTCGGCGGGAGTGTCGCCGTGGACAATCGGCTTGTACTGCTTGGTGACCATCGCCGCCGGGTACGTGTTGTTCCGTCGAGACTGCATTCGTTTTTTCGAGTCTGCAAGCAACGCTTCGAAGCCTGACGGCACAGACGCCCCACCCAAGCCATCGAGCCAAATCAGCTGATCCCAATCGCTGGGACTTGGCGCGGAAACCTTCGCGTCAAAACCTTCGAGTCGGATTGCTGAATTGGCGGCATGCAGTCCGCCGAGAACCTAAGATGGTGGCGATCGGTGTTGGATTCCATCTATATTTGATGCGTTGATCCATCGCCGTCGCGCGTCTATCCCCACCTCCATCCACCTTGCTTGGACTATGTTTCGAACCATCGCCACCTTAGCGGTCATCGCAGCCGCCAACCTATTGGTCCACGCGGAATCGACGGCCCAGCGTCCGAATGTGCTCTTGATCTGCATCGATGATTTGCGCCCGGAATTAGGATGCTATGGAGTCGATTACATCCAGTCGCCGAACATTGATCGGCTGGCGTCGCAAAGTCGCCTATTTCGGCACCATTACGTCCAAGCTCCCACTTGTGGTGCATCGCGCAACGCGCTGCTGACCGGCGTCTACGGTGGACGTTCCAACAACGCATTGTTCCAGCGGGCCGAACAAATGGAACAAGACAAACCGGTTCCGGTCAGCATGCCGGGATGGTTTCGGCAGAACGGTTATGCGACGGTTTCGGTAGGCAAAGTATCGCACCACCCCGGCGGCCGTGGCGGGCCGAACTGGGATGATCCCGCGATCCCCGAGATGCCCGGTGCCTGGGACCGCCATCTATTGCCGGCAGGTCCATGGCAACATCCGCGTGGCGCGATGCACGGGCTTGCCAATGGCGAGATCCGCGTGGATCGATCTAAAATGGACGTGTTCCAGTCGACCACAGGCGCCGACGAAATCTACCCCGATGGTTTGATCACCAACGAAGCGATCAGCCAACTGGACGCGCTGGCAAACGACGGCGACCAACCCTTTTTCTTGGCCGTCGGCATTATCCGCCCACACCTGCCCTTTGGTGCACCGGCAAAGTACATGCAGCCCTATCGCGATGCCAAACTGCCAGCGATCCCTCACCCCACCAAACCGGCGGGAAAGACGACGTGGCACGGGTCGGGTGAATTCATGACCTACAACCGATGGGACCGCAATCCAAACCAGGACGCCGAGTTCGCGTTGGAAGTGCGTCGCCATTACGCTGCCTGCGTTTCGTACGCCGACGCAATGGTGGGCCGTATTCTGGATCAGTTGTCAGCCAGCCCAGCGGCCGACAATACCGTTGTCGTGCTATGGGGCGACCACGGATGGCACTTGGGCGAGCACGCGATCTGGGGCAAGCATGCCTTGTTCGAAGAATCGCTGCGATCGCCACTGATCATTCGCGCTGTCGGCACCGCCAGCGATGGTGTGCCCAACGACGCAGTGGTCGAAACGGTCGACCTGTTTCCAACGCTGTGCGAACTGACCAACCTGAACGCTCCCGATGGATTGGTCGGCCAGTCGCTGGTCCCTGCGATCAAGAACAACGCCAATCACGATGGCACTGCGATCGCCTACAACAGCAAAGCGGAAACCATTCGTAGCCCAAGCCACCGTTTGACCGTCCATCGCGACGGTTCGCTAGAACTGTACGATCACCGAACTCCCGAAGGCGAAACTCGCAACCTAGCGAAAGAGGAACCCGAAGTTGTCGCCCAGCTGAAACAACAATTGACGGATCGATTGAACCAGGCTGCGACCAAGTCCGCTAAATCGAAGTAGCGGTTCGCGATAAACAGGGATGCCGCAGGATTCACGACACCGCGGCATCCCGAATGGGACTATCGCGTTGACTTGCTGGCCGCATACTTCCGCTCGATCTGTTCCAGCGGGACCCCTTTGGTTTCGGGCATCACAAAGATGACCCACAACAATTGAATCACCATCATCAAACAGAAAAACAAGAACACCAGTGACGCGGGAAACGCCGTCACCATGCTAGGAAAGAACAACGTCAACAGGGCCGCAAAGATCCAGTGCGTGAAACTCCCCAGGGACTGACCAACCGCGCGATATTGGTTGGGAAAGATCTCGGAGATGAACACCCAGATCACAGCACCTTGACCGACCGCGTGCGCTGCGATGAACGCAAAGATGCACATCGGCACGATGGCGAAGGTTTCGCTTTGGAAAGCCCACGCACACAGCCCCAGCGATGCGATGTATCCGATCGACCCGACGAACATCAGCGTCCGCCGGCCTAGTCGGTCGATCAACCACAATCCGACAAAGGTAAAGATTAGATTAGTGACGCCGATTCCGATCGACTGCAACAGAGCCGTTTGTTCCCCCATCCCCGCTTTTTCGAAGATCCGCGGTGCGAAATACAGGATCGCGTTGATCCCCGAAAGCTGATTGAAAAACGCGATCAAAAACGCCCAGCTGACGGGGCCGCGGAGACGCAAATTCCAGAATCCGCCTCTGGTCGCCTGACCATCGCGGGAAGTTTCGATCTGCTCAGCCAGATCATTCACGTGCGCCTCGGTCGCGTCTGGATTGGCCGCCGCGATGGTTTGCTTGGCACGGGCGACATCCCCACGCCGAACGATCAGCCAACGGGGACTCTCTGGCAGCCCGATGCACATCAAACTGTAGATGACCGCGGGGATCGCTTCGACGCCCAGCATCCATCGCCACGCGTTGGGTCCGATCCCGGCTATTGCCGCATTGGATGCAAACGCAACCAGGATTCCAAACACGATGTTGAACTGAAACATGCCCGCCAAGCGACCACGACGCTCCGGCGGCGCGATCTCAGAAATGTAAAGCGGAGCCGCAACCGTCGATATACCGACTCCCACACCACCGATGAAACGTGCCACCATGAACGAGTACACGTCGGTCGCGAGGCCGGACCAGACCGCCGACACCACGTAAAAAATCCCGATCCACAATAGCGTCGCTTTTCGCCCAAATCGATCCGTCGGGTAGCCGCCGATCAACGAACCGAAAACGGTCCCCCACAGCGCCATGCTCATCGCCAAGCCGTGCTCGAATTCGCCTAACGACCACAGTTCTTGGATCGTCTTTTCGGCTCCCGAGATCACGACGGTATCGAAACCAAACAGGAACCCGGCCAGAGCAGCGGTCAAAGACCAAATGAACAAACGGCTGGGCATCGATTCTTCTCTTCCTTAGTCGCGGATCAGTAACAGGCGGTCGCGATCGAATGATCAAGCGAAAAAACATATCCGCCGAACCGCTAAGGCTAGCCGCTGGAAGGACTCGCTACACGAGCGTGACGAAGAAAATCGGGAAAGGGTCGCATTTTTTGATGCACAGGCGACAGTGCGATCACACGATTCGCCCTGCCACCGAGTCCGGGCAGAAATCGCTAGGACTTGGAATCGAAGTTGACGGTGCAACTCGATCGACGGGTACTGGCAGTATTTGCGTCGAGAACAGGAGTGAAAGAAGAAGAAGAAGAAGAAGAAGAAGAAGAAGAAAAGTTCGAGTTCAAGTTCGAGTTCGAGTTCGAGTTTAAGTTTTTTGGCGTATTGATTGGCACGACACAAACTTAAACTCGAACTTAAACTCGAACTCGAACTTCTTCCCGGCGCCAATCATTAGCGTCGATTCAGAGAGCCGCTGGCCGTGCGATTGGACGTGCACTACGGTTTTGGGGTAGCGGAACTCGTCAAGAGTTTCGGATTCGGCATGATTGACGAAAGTCTTGACGACTTCCGCTACGACGTTTGACTCGAACTTCTTCCCGGCGCAACTCATTTGCGTCGATTCAGAGAGCCGCTCGTCATGCGTTTGGACGAGCACCTCGGTTTTCGCGTAGCGGAACTCGTCAAGAGTTTCGGACGCGACATGGCTGACGAAAGTCTTGACGACTTCCGCTACGACGTTTGACTCGAACTTCTTCCCGGCGCAAATCATTTGCGTTGATTCAGAGAGACGCTCGTCATGCGTTTGGACGAGCACCTCAGTTTTCGCGTAGCGGAACTCGACAAGAGTTTCGGATTCGACATGACGGACGAAAGTCTTGACGACTTCCGCTACGACGCTTGACTCGAACTTCTTCCCGGCGCAACTCATTTGCGTCGATTCAGAGAGCCGCTGGCCGTGAGGCGACTGACAACTGACAATGCCCGGCCGCTCACGCGATCACGGCTCACTAGATCGGCAACTCGTCAAGAGTTTCGGACTCGACATGATTGACGAAAGTCTTGACGACTTCCGCTACGACGTTTGACTCGAACTTCTTCCCGGCGCAAATCATTTGCGTCGACTCAGCGAGACGCTCGTCATGCGTTTGGACGCGTACTACGGTTTTGGGGTAGCGGAACTCGTCAAGAGTTTCGGATTCGGCATGGCTGACGAAAGTCTTGACGACTTCCGCTACGACGTTCAATTCGAACTTCTTCCCGGCGCAAATCATTAGCGTCGATTCAGAGAGCCGCTCGCCATGCGTTTGGACGAGCACTTCGGTTTTCGGGTAGCGGAACTCGACAAGAGTTTCGGATTCGACATGGCTGACGAAAGTCTTGACGACTTCCGCTACGGCGTTTGACTCGAACTTCTTCCCGGCGCAAATCATTTGCGTCGATTCAGAGAGCCGCTGGCCGTGAGGCGACTGACAACTGACAATGCCCGGCCGCTCACGCGATCACGGCTCACTAGATCGACAACTCGTCAAGAGTTTCGGACTCGACATGACTGACGAAAGTCTTGACGACTTCCGCTACGACGTTTGACTCGAACTTCTTCCCGGCGCAAATCATTTGCGTCGATTCAGAGTGCCGCTGGCCGTGAGGCAACTGACAACGGAAAATGCCCGGCCGCTCACGCGATCACGGCTCACTAGATCGACAAACCGTCAAGAGTTTCGGATTCGACATGACTGACGAAAGTCTTGACGACTTCCGCTACGGCGTTTGACTCGAACTTCTTCCCGGCGCAAATCATTTGCGTCGATTCAGCGACCCGCTGGCCGTGAGGCAACTGACAACGGAAAATGCCCGGCCGCTCACGCGATCACGGCTCACTAGATCGACAAACCGTCAAAAGTTTCGGACTCGACATGACTGACGAAAGTCTTGACGACTTCCGCTACGACGTTTGACTCGAACTTCTTCCCGGCGCAAATCATTTGCGTTGATTCAGAGAGCCGCTGGCCGTGAGGCGACTGACAACGGAAAATGCCCGGCCGCTCACGCGATCACGGCTCACTAGATCGACAAACCGTCAAGAGTTTCGGACTCGACATGACTGACGAAAGTCTTGACGACTTCCGCTACGACGTTTGACGCAAACTTCTTCCCGATCGCAAATCATTTGCGTCGATTCAGAGTGCCGCTGGCCGTGAGGCGACTGACAACTGACAATGCCCGGCCGCTCACGCGATCACGGCTCACTAGATCGGCAAATCGTCAAGAGTTTCGGACTCGACACGGCTGACGAAAGTCTTGACGACTTCCGCTACGACGTTTGACTCGAACCTCTTTCTGGCGCAAATCATTTGCGTCGATTCAGAGTGCCGCTGGCCGTGAGGCGACTGACAACGGAAAATGCCCGGCCGCTCGCGCGATCACGGCTCACTAGATCGGCAAATCGTCAAGAGTTTCGGATTCGACATGGCTGACGAAAGTCTTGACGACTTCCGCTACGACGTTTGCGAACACTAGCGTTCGCCAGCATTGGAATCGACGGCGACGTTCCCTATCACGATCTCGGCATTGGTTGAATTGCCGAATAGACCGGGGCTGCCGGTCAAATTGGGGGAATCGTCGGTTGCGACCAGAGTCCACTTCTCGGGCTCGTCCGAATCTCGCTGCCAAACTTTTGCCCGCAGCACTGCCTTGCCGTCTTCGTTGGCTGCACGAAACTTCAACCGATACCACGTTCCCGCGGTCCATTGAAAGGGAACGCTCTTCGCCATTCGCAGCTGAGCCGACCAGGTCCGGATCTGCAGCTGTTGGGATTCCCCCATCAAGTCCATCGTGTAGCGTTGGGCGATCAATCCGATGTCCGGCAACTTGGCGTTGCCAGCGGCCGCCTGAACATCGGCGGTGACCGTGTAGTCGCTCATTTCGGGTGATCCGAACCAAGTCTGGCTCCGTGTTCCCTTGGGAATCGTGGTGATCTTCACGATCGCGTGATTTCCGTCGATCTGGCGAGCCTCGTGCCGATAGCGGGCCCCGATCCACGTGATCGGAACTTGCCCGTCGATGAAATCGAAATTCCAGGGCAGGGCAGGGATGATCCGATAGCGGGCAGTGGCCACTGCATCCCCGACGACGGCCTTGATCGTCAACGCAGAGTGGTGGGATGAATCGCCGACCGTCAAATTCCCGTTTTCATCGATCGCTCCATCCCCGTCGACGGTCCACTGAACCGATGGTTGGGATTCGCGGACCGCTCGCCCAGCCGAGTTGTAACCAATCAGACGCAGGACCATGTGCTGCCCGGGCTGCACGATCGCTTCGGCCGGAACGATCTGCCACTGCGTCACCTCCAAATCGGATGCGACTGGGGTAGCTTCGTCGACGGCCGCTTCGTCGACGGCCGCTTCATTAGCAGCTGATTCATTAGCAGCTGATTCATTAGCAGCTGGGCCATCCGCCGAATCTGGCGAAACGTTCGCCGCCGCCTCGGTTGCCAAACAGAAGATTCCGCCGGTGGTTGGCAAATAGATTCGCCCGAAGGCCACGATTGGTGATCCACCGACGTCATGTCCTTTGGGCAATCGCGTCTTGGAAACCACTTCCACGCCATCGGTCGACGGGCGCAAGACATAGAAGTAACCCGTGGCGGTGCACGCGTAGATCTTACCGTCGGCAAAGATCAAGCTGCCTCGCATCGATGTGCCCAGTTTCAACGGTTCACCGATCTCGGTGCCGGTATCGGCGTCAAGAACGTGCAGCCGAGACGAGTCCTCCACTACATACAATCGATCACCCACCAACAGCGGCGAACTCTTGCCGACAATCAATTCTTCGGTCCGCCATAGTTCCGATCCAGTCGATCCCGACGCCAATCCGTCCAGATCGACACCCACGACCGCGCCCATCAACGTACCGGTCGGGTTCTCCTCGCCATGTGCAATGAAGACGCGACCGTCATCGGAGATCACAGGCGACGTGTTCACGCCGCGGCGCGAAACTTGGACACTGCCCAAGCGAGCGCCGGTTCGCGGATCGAACACGTATAGCGAACCGTCTCCCGAGCCCGATACCATCACACCCTTCCCCGCGACGACACCGAACACAGGCGTGCTGTAGGTGGTGTCCTCGGGGAACGTGCGGGTGGCAGTCTTCCAAATCAATTCGCCGCTGATTTTATCGAACGCTAAGAATCGATGCGCCGGCTGCGCGTCATCGCCCCAGCCCGTCGTCACCCCGCTGATGATCACCAGATCATCGAAGATCACCGGCGTATTGGTTCGGCCACCGTAGGTGCTAAGCATCCCAAATTCTTCGCTCAGCGATCGACTCCACCGCGTGTCACCGGTGTCCGCGTCGATGCACTTTAGCAAGCAGCACGCGCCCATCGCAAAGACTGAATCGGTCTGTTTGTCGGCGGCAACATGGGACCAGCCGACGCGTTCAGCCGGCACATCCGACAGAAAGACATTGGTGACATTCTCCCATACAAGTTGGCCCGATTCGGCATCCAAGCACACCACCTTCTCGGCCTCGGTCGGCGTTCCCGGCTGATGGCGAGTGATCGTGAATAGGCGACCGTTCATCGCAACAGGAGTCGAGATTCCCGCCCCTTGTTCGCTTTTCCAAACGACGCCGCTGTCGGGTCCCCCACGTGGATTGAATCGTTCGATCAAACCACCTTGGTCCACCGTGCCGTTGTTGTGTGGACCGCGCCACGCCAACCAATCTTGGCCACTCGCATCCGGTGCGGGAACACTCGCCGCCGTGATGATCGAAACGAATAGAACCATCCAGCCAAGGGGCGGCTTGGCACAGAAGCAAGCGGGCACAACCGCCGAGCTCACTTTTGCCATCTTTGCAAACCAAGGAAAGGAAGAAAGACAGGCGTGAGTTGTTGTCATTGACGGGGCAAAGGCTGGATTGATTCAGGGAGAATGCAAAGGCGCATTTGCGAAATGTACTGTCGCCGCCCAGGAAAACAATCGGCAAACCGACTATTTCCTGTACCGTTTTGCAAATTCATCGCCGCGACCGATCCGGCATGGCAACCGCGGGATCAAAAAGCCTATTGCGACAGTGACTAGAATTGACGAACTTCATTGCTGACGCCCCCCAATCCGCTGGCCCCGTTTTCCTGAACTCCATTGACGCCTTCTCCTAAACATCTCGCAGCAGGCCGTGCTAGCCGGCAGCGAAGACGCAAGGTTTTGCATTTCGAGACGCTTGAAAACCGTCGAATGCTGACCGCCGGCTTGGATTCAGCTGCCGTGTTGCCAGTCGCACCCATCACACAGGTACCGTCGTTGGCGGCCGGCATCGCGCCCCTGCAGGCGCATTCGGCGACTTCCCCCACAAGCGACCATCCCGAAGTCGCTTGGCCGATGCAGGCCAGTGCTGCCCATGATTCGGCCGAGGGTGAACTGCCGGTCGATCTGGTCCAATTTGCCAAGGACCTTCGCGATGCCGGCGCTATCCTGTTCGGCGCCGCCTGGTGTGCCCCATGCACCCAGCAACAACAGGCCTTCGGCGACGGGGGAAACGACCTGAACTACGTTGACGTATCGACGCCTCAACGAACCTTGAACGAGATCGGTTTGGCCGAAGGCATCACGTCGATCCCGACCTGGAAATTTACCGACGGAACCGAGTTGGTCGGCCCTCAGACACTGGAAACCCTGGCCACCGCTGCTGGCATTCCAATCCCGCAGAACGACCTCCCGACATTCGAAGCGATCGGGAACCTGGTCGTCCAAACCGGCAGCCCGCTGCATGTTCCCATCGACGCTTTCGACCCGGATGGCGGCCCGCTGACGGTCACCGTATCGGTTGCCGATCCCAGCCTGATCGATGCAACGGTGCCGAGCGGAAATCGATCGATCCGTTTCGACATGGAAGGCTACGGCGACATGGTGTTCGAGTTGTTCGAACAGCGTGCACCGACCGCGTCGGGTCGAGTGATTCAGCTTGCGCAAGAGGGATTCTATGACGGGATTTCTTTCCACCGTGTTGTCGATGACTTTGTGATCCAAGCAGGCGACCCCACCGGCACCGGAGCCGGCGGATCGTCTCTTCCCGATTTCGACGACGACTTTCACCCTGAACTGCAACACAACCGCGAAGGCGTCTTGTCGTTCGCCAAACGCGACGATGACACCAACGACTCTCAGTTCTTCATCACCGAAACTCCCACTCGCTTCTTAGATTTCAATCACTCGGTCTTCGGCCAATTGGTCGAAGGGTTCGACGTCCGTGAATCCATCAGCGAGACCGCCGTCAACAATGGAGTCCAGAACCGCCCGATATTCGACGTTCGAATCGACATGATGGAGGTCTTCGACGATACCGAAAACGCCGTCGTGATGTTAAGGCCGACGGGGCTGCAGACCGGCACGACATCGGTCACATTCACCGTGACCGATCAGGACGGGAACGAATACTCTGAAACCGTCGAAGTCACGGTCATCGCGGACACAGTCAACAGCCCACCGTTCCTGTTGCCGATCCCGCAACCGTTGTCCGGAACCAGTGGCGTACCGATGACGATCCAGTTGGCCAGCGTCGATATCGAAAACGATCCCGTGGTCTACTCGGCCAGCGTCGTCGGGTCGCCGTCGGACGTCCTAGCCTCGATCGATGCCGCCACTGGCGAACTGACCGTCACTGTCCCGGACGCCTACCAGGGCAACGTCGAAATCGATGTCCAAGTCAGTGGCCCAACCGGCGACGGTTCAGAAGATGCAGACGACAATCAGCGGATCGTTATTTCGTTCACATCCACTGTCGTCCAACCGGCCCAATGGGCCATTGCATCCAGCGCCGCTCGAATCACCCTGGCACGCGCGGGGGGCAATTGGGTGATTCGCAACTCGGACACCGACGACGTGATCGATTCGATTGACATTGGCCAGGTGACCGACATACTGATCACGGGATCGCTGGACGCCAACACATTGACCATTGACTTTGATGGTGGCCCGATCGACGTGCCCGTCCGGTTCAATGGATTTGAATCGACGGAAGTTCATGGCGGCATCCTTCATCTTGTCGGCTCGGATATCAACGAGATCGATGCCAGCTTGGACGACCAAACCGGCGTGATCCAGGCAACGTTTGGTCTAGCGAACCAGAGCGACCCGCCATCGACCAACCTATCGTTCACCGGTGTCAGCGAAATCGTCGATACGTCTAGCGCCAATGGACGCCAGTGGCAGTTCGACATTGACGACGCAGTCATAGGCGTTCAAGACGATGCAGTCCCAGCGGACGGTGTCAATCAAATCGTCTTGTCCAGCGGTTTCACGATCACCACGGCATCGCCCAGCCATTCGTTTGGGATCTCTGCAATCGGCACCCGCCAAACGGTTTCGATCAGCGCACTAGACAGCGCAACCCGCGCCGCCGAGTGGCAGGTCAGCACCGCGGACGGCGACGACATCATCGAAATTTTGGATCTGCCGGTCGGTGTGCGGATCACGGCGTCGGGGCAGGGCGGGGCGGACCTGTTTCAAATCGGGTCAGCCGAATTCGGATCCGATCGAATCCTGGGATCACTGGAAATTGTGGGTGACCAGAACGACACGCTATCGGTTGTCGATTTTTCGCAGTGGCGACTGACATCGCTCAGCACTTCGTCGGGCGCCGCACGGCAGATTGCTTCCCCGACCGAGAACGAAAATTCGTCAGCCGAACTGACCCTGAATTTCCAGCGACCTTGGCAGAACTCTTTGCGGCCCAGCGATATCAACAACGATGGAAATCTGTCGGCCCTGGACGCGTTGGTGATCATCAATGAACTCGGGTCGTCACGAAATTCGGACGACGGTCTGCTGGACGACCCGTTAGGCGTCACGTCATGGCCGGGCGTGTACTACGACCAAAACGGCGACCAGAATGTGACGGCATTGGATGCGTTGCGAGTGATCAACGAATTGGGAAGAATCAAGCCGGGCGAATCGGAATCTCCAATAGCCGTTGGAGTGAAGGGCGGAACGGTTGGCGGTTTTTCGATGAATGAGCCGTTAGGCGATAGCCTCGGTTTCGTCGCCCAAGAACCGGGGCTATCGCCCAAACGGCTCACGTTCAGATTCGAAACGGGGTTTGATCGACAGGCCGTGACGATCTGCGGTCCGCCGGTCCATACGGAAATTCGGGTGGGGTGGGCCGAAAGTCTTGGCGACTTGCGCTACGAGTTGGGGCGATCGCCCAAACGGCTCAGCGTGGGGTGGGCCGAAAGTCTTGGCGACTTGCGCTACGAGTTGGGGCGATCGCCCAAACGGCTCAGCCTGGGGTGGGCCGAAAGTCTTGGCGACTTGCGCTACGGGTTGGGGCTATCGCCCAAACGGCTCAGCGTGGGGTGGGCCGAAAGTCTTGGCGACTTGCGCTACGAGTAGGGGCTATCGCCCAAACGGCTCAGCGTGGGGTGGGCCGAAAGTCTTGGCGACTTGCGCTACGAGTTGGGGCGATCGCCCAAACGGCTCAGCGTGGGGTGAGCCGAAAGTCTTGGCGACTTGCGCTACGAGTTGGGGCGATCGCCCAAACGGCTCAGCGTGGGGTGGGCCGAAAGTCTTGGCGACTTGCGCTACGAGTTGGGGCTATCGCCCAAACGGCTCAGCGTGGGGTGAGCCGAAAGTCTTGGCGACTTGCGCTACGAGTTGGGGCGATCGCCCAAACGGCTCAGCCTGGGGTGGGCCGAAAGTCTTGGCGACTTGCGCTACGGGTTGGGGCGGTGCGGGGTCACGCGGCGGCGCAGGTCGTGCACCGGCACTTCCGGACTGACACAGCGTTAGTACTTGACGTGTTCGCGCAGGCAATCACTGTCTTCGGGGGTTGGTGCACCAACTTCGTCGACCGAATGTGTGTACAGATATCGCCACACCGGTTCGAACAGAAACTCCCCTTTCTTATTCTTGGGGGATGCCCTGCCCGGCACGACGGAAGAGTGAGCCTTGCCGGCATCGCCACCGACATCCGCCGCCGAAATCAGTCGCCGCGTATTGCTGTAGGGAGGGTCGGTGTCGTCGACGTTCACGATCGGTCCGAACGCATGCATTCCGAGCATTTCCCAGGACCGGCAATAGTGATCTCCCGACCAACCGCCATCGAGCACATGGCTGAAACCGAAGAATCGATTGGCAGGTGTCGCTGATGGCAATGACTGCCAATCCTGATCTTGGTCACGGGGACCGCATAGCATCACGACGCGATCGACACGCTGATGTTTGGCAAAGCGAGCAGCGGTCGTGCTGCCGTGCGAACTGCCCGATACGATCACTTTGTCCCAGCGGACTCGTTTTCCATCGTCGCTAAGAAATTGCGACCATTGCCCCTGTGGGTTTTCGCTTGCAAGCCAACGGATCATCTGGCGAGTCCGCTCCGCTGCACCGTCTGGCACTGTCAGATCCAGTTCGTCACTGAAATCGAGTCCGGTGGCAGCTTCTAGGCGAATGTTTCCACGCGCGTAAGCGTCGCGAGGGGTAGGGCGGCAGAGTTTTCCGAACCACTGCTTCGCATAGCTGACTTGGATCGCATGCAGTCCATAGCTGTTCAATCGATCGAACAAAGCCGTGTTGTGACCCATCAACCAGATCACCAGTTTGCCCTGTGACGGGACTCTAGTATCCACCGACGCATTTTGAACATCTTGAGGCTTGCCGCCCTTTTCGATCAAAAAGTCGATCTTGGGATGTGCCTTGACTCGGTCGTCCAATTCACTCGCTCGCGCCGCGAGCCGGTACTGCTGCGGATTCGGATCTGCGGCGACTTGACCATTGGCACTGCGTTTTGCGGCGGGCCGTGGAGCATCATCTGCACCTGCGACCGCACGATGGGCCGTCAACTGCAGAAACTTCGCGTACTGTGGATCCATTCCTTCGGGACGAAACGAATTCCCCACTGAACTGACTCCCAAGACGCATTCGTACCAGACGCACGCGCCCAAGTATTCGCCCGCGGTGTTGGCGTGGTGCCCGTCCATCCGCAGCTGTGGCTTTCCGTCCGCCGTGCCCCAATTCCAACCGACATGCAGCGAATGGGTTGCATCCGGCAACGCAGGCGAAACCAGCGACTTGGGTTGAAAATCCGCGGGTTCGCGATAACCAAAGTTTTCGTCGGTGTCAGCCAGGAAGAACGCATCGCCCACCGGGATCCGTTTGGCACCTAGTTCTTGCGTGATGGTGCGGTACGCGTTGGTCAGACCGTGATACATCTCGGCCTGGTCGCTTGGCTCGCCAGCCTTGGGCGACTTGCCACTGAAACGCGGATCGTCACTTCGATAGGCCCAAGTTTGGTGCACCAACAACTGCGACGCGGGCGAGTAACGGCGGATCACGTCGGCCAGCTCGTTCGCGTGCGGCCGATAGGTTCCGATGTCGTGACTCTTGAAACTGACTTGTTGGATGGTGACGAAGTCAAAGTCTTCGGATTGCAAGGTTTCCTGCAAACTAGCACCACTGCGATACAGTCCTTGTGGATCACTTTGGTCGACCGAAAACGCTTTCGCTTTGGCGGCGTGCTGTTGCAGCGAGGATCCGCCAATCGTTAGTCGGTGCACCGATAGATCGTGCCCGGATGCGGCCGCCAGAGGCTCCAGAAACCGAGTCGCGTTCTGGGTGAAGCTGTTCCCGACCGCCAAAACACGTACCGGCGATGGCGATGGATCTGACGCCGGCGCCTTCGATGCGCCGGACCGGCCATTATCGTCGGCCGCAGTGGCCGATTCGCAGTGTGAGATTCCGCAGAGCGATAGCAGGCTCTGGGAGGCGAGGAAAACAAACGCGATCGCAGTCGGTCGCAAACGGGAGATGATCATGGATGCCGATCAGTGGAAGGTGGGAAAAATGGTGGGCAGGAAAGGGGGGCGTGTACGACACCAGGGGGGGCGTTGATCCGGAAAGATGGAACAACCACTGGCCGAGCCGATATTGGCCGCCGGCGGTCTGCACCCCGACTTGTCCACGGGATGCGACGCCAACGTGTCGCATTGGGGCCGTCCCTGGATTCTAATGTAAATTCCTTCCCCGTACCTCCACTCAAGGACTCGTTGACCGTGCCCCACCGAATCGCCTCCTCCGCTGCCCGCCTATCCGCGTTCGCATTGCTGGTTTTGTCCGTCTTTTCATCGGCTGCGCCTGCCCAGACGAATTCCGGGGCGGATTCGAATCAGGCCGCCCCCTTCGAAGTCATGACCTTCAACATCCGCTACCTGAACAATAACGACGGCCAGGACGTGTGGGCCAATCGCAGCGACACCGTGATCTCGACAATATCCAAGGCGGATGTGGTTGGATTGCAGGAAGTGGTCAAGGATCAGTTGGACGCCGTCAAAGCGGGCACGGAAGGATTTCAGTGGTACGGTCTCGGACGTGACGACGGGAAAACCGGCGGCGAGTCGGCTCCCATCGGATTTCGTCGTGATCGGTTCAAAGCGATCGACCAGGGCACCCTTTGGCTATCGGAGACCCCCGACGTCGCGGGTTCCAAGGGCTGGGACGCCGCACTGCCACGCACCGTCACCTGGATGCTGTTGGAAGACCGTGCCAACGCGAACCGCTGGTACATCTTGAACACGCACTTTGACCACCGTGGCAGCCAAGCACGGGAAAATTCGGGCAAGGGCATCGCCAGCTTGGTCGACAAAAAGTCGGGCGATGTCCCAGTCGTCGTGATGGGCGACTTCAATGCGACCGACGATTCCCAGCCGCTGAAGAATCTACGTTCAGGCACCGTTGCCCCCCTACGCAGCGCTCGCACCCAGACGATCACTCCCGCCAGCGGCCCCACTGGAACCTGGAACGGTTTCAAGGCGATTCAAGACGGACGACGCATTGACCACGTCCTGGTCACCGATCAGGTCCAAGTGCTTTCGCACACAACGTTGGACCCTAAGACCCCCGAAGGTCGCTTCGCCAGCGATCACCTGCCGATCGTGGTCGAAGTCACGTTGAACGCCGCCGCGAAACCAGCGAAATAGAACGCTGCGGGGTTCGACTTGTTGGCTAGGTGAAAGTCGTCACCGGTTGGACCACAGGATCCAATCGTCGGCGATGACCGGTGTGGGGGGGACTGAAAGGAAGAGAAGTTCGAGTTCGAGTTTAAGTTCGAGTTTAAGTTTTTGAACTCGACACCAGTCTGCAACTCGAACTCGAACTCGAACTTCTGCTTCTGCTCCTGATAGCACAGCACAGCACTACGAACCAAACGCATCCGACTGGTCATCCGTCGAACCGCTGACCAGTCCGCTACGCATCGCTGTAACCCGCACGCATCACGAACGACGCCGGATCATTCCTGGACTAGTTCGCCCAGCAGTTTTAGCAGCGTCGCCCGGATTTGTGGTTCCGCATCCACGGCCAGATAGCTCGACTTCGCTCGCCAAGTCTCGTATCCCCCCAAGGCATGCTGCTCGGGCGTCGGCAGATAGCCGTTGTATCCATTGGCAAGTTCGATCGTAAAGGTTGGCTTCAACGCGCTTTGCTGCTTGATCGCCAGTCCTGTTTCGACAAACGTTTCGCAGGGTGACGACACGATCCCAAGATCGCCAATTCGCATCGCTTGCAACTTGACTGAAACGGACTCGGGATACTTTGCCATATCCACTGTTTCGTTGGCATAGATCGCTTGTCTGTCGCGATACGGCGGGTCTCCCGCGGCGGCCAGCACCTCTTTTGCCCGGCGAACATCATCATCGCTGGGACGGCGAACGCCCAAATTCAGTTCGGCTTCGCGCATCTGCAAGGGCACCCAGTCGTAGAACTCGATTCGTTGGTAAGTCGAGTGCACGGTATCGGCCAGGTCGGCACCGACTAAACGAATCTGTTCGAACGTGTCCTGCTGAGGCATGCCTTCAAAGAAGTTGATGTTGTTGATATCGCCGCTGGTGCCGTTTGACATAATTCCGACAAACGCGGGTTCGTTGTCGCCAGATTTGGACGCTGAATCAGACTCAAATTCCGCAGCAAAGCGATTGGCAAGCTGGCGGGCAAATTCGCCGAAATAGTCGGCCGACAATGAATCCGCTGGCACACCACCGACATAGTGCAGCGAATAGTTCGCAAGCACCGCGATAGGTCGTCCTTCGGTTGACTCGACCGCCAAGATCGCGACTTCGGGGTCAACCAATCCGGCCGGTTTCAGCAGTTCTTTGCTATCGCGTGGTGGATTCATTCGCACTCGGTCGGTGCCTTGATCAAAGGGATCCGAAACGTTCGATCCGGGACGCATGTACCAGCGGCGATTGAAGACTTGTCGGGGATTGTTTCCGACCGCCCAACCGATCTTGGCGGGTTGAAGCAATTCGATGGATCGAGCGATACCGTCGGCGATCTTGTCCGCCAAAAACTCGCAATACTCGGTTTCGGTTGGGCTTTGGAACACATGTGTCGCAGTGACCGCAGTGTGTGTGTGGGTTGCCGAAATCAAAATACGGTCAGCCGGAATGCCCGTCTTTTCCGATGCTTTCTCCTTCGCTGCGTCCATCACCCAGCGCGGGATCATGCAACTATCGCAAATCGCAAACGCAATTTGCGAATTCCCGTCGTCCAAAACCAAACAACGCGCATGAAGCGGATCGTGAACTCGAGTTACCTCTCGAGGCGTCATGCTGCCGGCCGATCCGATCGGCAATGTCACCGGTGTGATGTCCATCGCGAAGGCGCCGGCTCGAAACACACGGCTATCGGCGCCATTGGCATCACCGTCTTGTTTGGCATCCGCAGCGATCAAAACCCCGCTGGCCCAGGCACACGACATCCATAACAACACGCCATATCGAAAACACGCTGCATTCATCATCGACTCATTCTCACTGGGGGGGAAACGGTTTGTTGCCAGGCTGGCCAGTGTAGCCCATTTGGGCAAGCGCCCCTTGGCCTGATTTCTATGATAGACGCGTCCGATCGAGCCGTTTATAGTGGACGGTCCTGCCTCGAATCCCCACCTAAAAACTCCCCTGATTCGCCGATGCCTTTCGTGCGATTTCGAGTGATCGCCATGTTCGCATGCGTGGTCCTGTTACCGCTTGCTGCCCGCATCACCACGGTGTGTGCCGACGATAAAGCCGCGTTGGTCGCTTGGGAAAAAGCTTACGTCGATGAAGTTTTGCCCGTTTTGAAGCAACGATGCGCCGAGTGTCACGATGGCGACGAAGCGGATGGCGGATTTGACTTGGCAAAATTCGCAGCCGAAACACACCTGGAAACCAAAGCGGATGTTTGGGATCAAGTTGGCAAGCGGCTGCGTTTGAACGAGATGCCTCCCGAAGGCAGTCCGGGACTGAACGATCAGCAAAAATCGTTGCTGCACCGATGGATCGATTCCAAGCCCGAGCGAGACATCTGTTCGCAACTTGCCACCGATGAAACCAAAGCTTGGTACCGCGGTTACGTGATGAGTCGTCGATTGACGCGGACCGAATACTGCAACGCAGTACGCGACTTGGTCGGAGTATCGGTGGCGGATCCGTCGTCGATTCCATCCGACGGGTCCGGCGGCGAAGGGTTCGATACCGCGGGCGATGCGTTGTTCACGTCCGCCATCCACGTCGAACGTTATCTGCAAATTGCAAACTCGGTAATCTCGGAATGCCTGCGCACGGATTCCCCGAATCGCCCCCGGATCATGGGCGATGGCGACGGCCATCCACAGACCCGTGAGAACGCCGCCAAGATTGTGTCGCAGCTGGCACGCCGCGCATGGCGTCGTTCGGTGGGGCAAGAAGAGGTCGAACGATTGCTGGCTCTGTTCGATGCTTCGATTGACCGAGGTCAGGTCTTCGATACCGCAATCGCTGAACCTTTGACCGCCATTTTAGTGTCACCCAACTTTCTGTTTGTGGTTGAAACCGAACAACCCGAAGGCGGTGTCCAACGCCTAACGGATCACCAATTGGCGACACGGTTAGCCCTGTTCCTGTGGTCATCGATTCCGGACGACGAACTGTTGGACGCGGCGGACCGGGGCCAACTTCGCACGAACGAGCAAATCTTGGCACAGACCGAGCGAATGCTTGCCGACGATCGCGCCCGCGCCATCGGCGAGAGCTTTGGATTGCAGTGGCTGGGATTGACCCACTTTACCTCCAGCGTGCGTCCCGACCCGGAGGTCTTTCCCGATTACGATCCCGGCATTGCTAGGGATATGCACGAGGAAGCGGTCCGCTTGGTCAGCCGGGTGTTTCGCGAAAACCAATCGGTGTTGGACCTGATCGACAGCGACCAGATTGAAATCAACGGCAAACTTGCATCTCACTATGGGATGGACTTACCGGCCGATGCAAACTGGCAACGCGTCGATTCCGATGATGGACGTCGTGGCGGTGTGCTGACCCTGGGCGCCGTACTGACCTCGGCATCGTACCCCCGGCGAACCAGCCCGGTGCTTCGCGGCCGTTGGGTTCTAGAGGAATTGCTAGGCGGGAAGGTTCCGCCACCGCCACCGGGTGTGCCCGCATTGGAAGAGACCGAATCAGCGGAACACTTGACTCAGCGACAGCGACTGGAAGAACACCGAAAAAACCCGGCCTGTGCTTCCTGCCACAACCGAATGGATCCACTTGGGTTCGGACTCGAAAACTATGATGGATTGGGGCGTTGGCGCACCGACGACGGTGGACAAACGATCGACGCCTCCGGAAAACTGCCATCCGGCGAAACGTTCAGTGGGCCTGTCGAACTGAAACAGATTCTATTGAAACGTTCCGGTGAATTCGAAAAACACTTGTCGCGAAAGATGCTGGGCTTCGCACTCGGTCGCAGCTTGAACGAATTCGACAAATGCGTGATCGAGGATTGCCAGAAAACGCTAGCCAAGCGGCAACATCGATCATCGGCCATTATCGAAACGATTGTTACCAGTTACCCGTTCCAATATCGCTATTTCAAACCTGCGACGCCGGACGCCCCTGCGAAGTAAAACACGATGCGGCGCCGATACAGATTCCCGACCAGATCCCGATCCAACCTTCGATGATGCAAGTCCAATGACACAACCATCAAAAACAGATCCCAACCGGCGACAGTTTCTGCGCGGATCGAGCGCGATGCTGGGAATTCCATTTTTTGCTTCCTTGGCATCGGCGGAAAGCGAATCTGCCCAAGATCCATCACCGCCGCTTCGCAGCGCTTTCATTTACTTTCCCAACGGTGTCTGGGAAAAGGATTGGGTCCCCACCACCACGGGTTCGGACTACGAACTGTCGCCGTCGCTGCGTCCGTTGCAGTCGGTGAAAAGCGAATGTCTGGTGCTTTCCGGATTGGACAAAAAGAACAGCCACGGTGGTGACGGCCACTATGCCAAGACCGCCAATTATTTGACAGGTATGCCGGTCGCCAAAACCACGGGCAAAGACATCAGCAGCGGCGGCGTTTCGATTGACCAATTGCTGGCCAGTCACATGAAAGACCAAACGCCATTGCCGTCACTGGAACTGGGCACCGAACCGGTCATCAGCGGCATCGACAGCAACGTCGGATACACTCGGTTGTACGGTTCGCATATTTCGTGGCAAACCGCTACGCGCCCCGTCGCCAAAGAAATCAACCCACGAGTCGTCTACGAACGATTGTTCGGCCAGCGGATCAACAGCGATACGGAAACCGCAGCGTCCTATCGCAATCTGCTGGACTATGTCCTCGAAGACGCCACCAGCGTTCGCAAGAAACTTGGCCGCGATGACCAATTCAAAATGGACGAATATCTAGATTCGGTCCGTTCGGTCGAACGGCAAATCGAATTCGCCAGCAACGAACGTGACCGTTCCTATGAACCGAGTCCCGCGGAAAAGGCCTTCGCCGGATCGAAACCCGGGATGCCAACCGAGTTTCCTGAACACATCGATGTGATGCTGGACCTGATGGTACTAGCGTTCCAATCGGATTCGACTCGCGTTGCATCGTTCATGTTTGCCAACGACGTTTCCGGACGCAACTTCTCGTTCGTCGACGGCGTCAGTGGCGGCCACCACGAACTGTCGCACCACGAGAACAACGAAACCAAGATCGCTCAGTATCAGAAGATCAATGAATGGCACGTCGCGCGGTTTGCGCGAATGATCGAAAAAATGCGAGCGGTCCCCGAAGGTGACGGAACGCTGCTGGATCACAGCATGATCATGTTCGGTTCCAGTTTCTCTGACGGCAACCGACACGATCCCGACAACTTGCCGATTCTGTTGGCGGGCCGTGGCGGCGGGGCGATTCAACCGGGCCGACACTTGGCCGCCGAAGGACAAGTTCCCCTTTGCAACCTGTACCTATCGATGCTGCGAAAGCACGGCATGGAACTGGAAAGTTTTGGTGACAGCAACGGTGAACTCGCCGATCTATAGTCGGCGCGATCCGGTCGCACAGGCTGGCTACTGGCCGCGAAAGATTCGTGTCATCCGCAGCCTACCAACGACGACGACCTCACCGACGAATCGTCGAAAGATCCAAGTCGTTGTCGCGAACCTGCTGCAGCTTGACCGCCAACAGCCGACGAAAGCGTTCGGCAACCTGCTGATGTTCAGGCGAATCGATCAGGTTGGTGAACTGCTTGGGGTCGGCGTGCATGTCGAACAACTCGGCGCCTTTGGCACCGTCTTCGCCATACTGGATGTACGCCCAATCGTCATCACGCAGCAGGAAACCTTTCCGCATCGGAGCGACACTGAACGCGACGTCGCGGACTTTCGCGTCGGGGTCATCCAGAAGGCTGCCGATCTGTTTGCCCTGCAGATGATCGGGCACCGGCAATCCGCATAGTTTCGAAATCGAAGGATACAGATCCAGCAGTTCGACGAAGCTATTGCAAACGGCGGGTTGCTTGCCGGGAACGCGAACGATCAAGGGTACCGAAGCCGACTCTTCGCGCAGCGACACCTTCGCCCAAAAATCATGCTCGCCAAGATGATAGCCATGGTCGCTGGTGAAAATCACGATCGTGTTGTCTTCCAGTCCTTCGCTGCGAAGTGTGGCAAGCACCTTACCGACCTGTGCATCCATGAATGCGACCGATGCGTAGTAGCCACCCATCGCCTTGCGTTGCCGCCGCAAGTCCATCTTCATATTGCGGCTGGTTTTGTAGTTGATCCCAGCCTTGGGAATATCGTCCCAGTCGTTGGCGACGCGGTCGGGCAACGACAAATCGTCGAAGGGTTTGAAGTCGGAAAAGTACGGGCGTGGTGCAACAAATGGCACGTGCGGACGGACAAACCCAACTCCTAACCAGAATGGATCATCGCCGTGTTCTCGCAATAGCTGGCACGCCTTGGCAGCCGTCTTTCCATCGGAATGGACTTCATCATCGCCGTCGGCTTCGACCACCACGAAAGTGTTGCCGCCGACGACCGGACGCGTGCCATCGGGATTGCCTTCCAACGTTTCTCCGTCGCCAGCAGCCTTCCATTCCGGCCCTGGACTGTTGTATCGCTCGGTCCATGAAAGTTCGTCATCGGCACCATTGCCGCCATCGTGGTCGCGGCCATCACCGCCGGTTTCGATTCCGCCGGGAACCCCCATGTGAAAGATCTTGCTGACCCGCGCCGCAAAGTACCCGTGGTTTTTGAAATGCTGAGACCACATGGGGCGATCACCAATCTGGGGGCGTGGGTTGGTGTACCCCAGCACGCCAGTCGCATGGGGGTAATACCCGGACATGAATGACGCTCGCGATGGACCACAGTAGGTCGCTTGGCAGTAGGCCCGCGTGAACCGCGTTCCCCGATCGGCCAGCGCATCAATGTTCGGCGTCTGACACACCGAATTCCCGTAGCACGACAAGGCGGTGGACGTCAGGTCATCGGCAATGATGAACAGCACGTTCATCCGCTTGGCAGGCGCATCGCTGGCCGCAGTGTCAGCACTGGCCGGCGCAACCGGGATGGTCGCAAAGACGGCCAACAACATTCCTAGTCGCTGTATTGCTCGTCGCGGTATTGCCAGTCGCTGTGCACAGGTTCGGGTCGGCCGCATGAATGGTATCCCTTGTCACCAGAAAAAAAGTCGGATCCGCGTGGAACTCGTTTTAATCGTTCCCCTCCGGTGACGCAAAAGTTTGTGTCGCCGGTCTCTAGGGTTTACACTTTTCCATTCCCACCGCTTGAAGCTGCGCACCATCGGTCCGCGATCGAGCATCCACCCACCTTCGACACAAGATTCCCCATGCGATTGGATCCCAATATGCGCCCGCGTGCAATCAAGCCAGTGCGTTTGATTGCCGTGATGGCCGTGACGTTCAGTTTGTGCATCGTACCCGCGACCGGGTACAGCGACGAATCGCCCGAGAATCAAGCGAGCGAACGGGCACAGCTATCCTTGGCAACATTTGATGTGGATGCGACGCCGGATATTGGTTTTGCAATGGCATACGATCCAGTCCGCCGTGTCGACGAACTGGGCCTTCGCTGTCGCGGCATCGTGTTGATGGGATCCGGCAAACCGATTGTCATGTGCGCCGTCGATTGGATTGGCATCGGGAACCAAAGCCAAGATGTATTTCGCCAACGGATCGCGACCGCCGCAGGAACCGATCCATCACGCGTCGTCGTCCACACCTTGCATCAACATGATGCACCACGATGCGACTTTGGTGCCGAATCGTTGTTGAACCAGGTCGGGTCCGCTGACCTAGGCGCCCATGACGGCGCTTTTGCACGCCGGGTGATCGACCGATTGACGACCGCCATCCGTGACGCAGTGCCCAATGCGACGCCGATCACCCACGCTGGGATCGGTACAGCCGACGTCGAAAAAGTGGCATCCAACCGCAGAATCCAAGACGAAACCGGAAAGGTGGTGGCGACCCGTTACACAGCGACGCGTGATGCAAAGCTGCGAGCTCTTCCCGAAGGCACCATCGACCGTCAGTTAACTTCGCTATCGTTTTGGAACCAAGATAAACCGATGGCGGTCTTGACCTATTACGCCTGCCATCCCCAAAGCTACTATCGCACTGGGATTCCTAGCCCAGACTTTCCGGGCATCGCCCGATTCATGATGGGGCAAAGCGTGCCGACCGCACTGCATGTCCATTTCAACGGCGCCGGCGGCAATATTGGCGCCGGTAAGTACAACGACGGTTCGCACGGGAACCGCATGGTCCTAGCGAACCGAATCGCCGATGCGATGACCTCGGCACTGGCAAACTGTGAACGTTTCCCGATTGGCCCGAACGACGTTTCGTGGTCCGAATGCAAAGTTGCGCTGCCACCCGCGGTTCATCTGAATCGCGAAACGCTGACAGAGCAACTAAGTCAGTGGGGCACGAATGAATACTTTGGCGCACCGGACGAATTGGCGTGGTTGCTTCGCTGCGAAAGTGGTTACCAAATTCCGCTAAGCTGCCTGTCGGTTGGTAAAGTCCGAGTGTTGCACATGCCCGGTGAACTGTTCGTCGAGTACCAGTTGGCGGCCAAAGCCATGCGTCCTGATCTGCATGTCGCCATGGCGGCCTACGGCGATTACGGCCCGGGATACATCGGCACCGAAGCTGCCTACGGGCAGGGTGGCTATGAAACCAGCCAAAAGGCTTCCAACGTGGCTCCCGAAACCGAACAGGTCCTGATGGACGGCATGCGAGTCCTTCTGGATGCACCGGAGCCGAAAGAATGATCATTCGCCGCCTACGTACATGCCTGATGGCAAGCTTGTGGTCGATGGGCTGCAGTGCCGCGATCGCGGATGATCCGCAGTACGCGGACCAACTGCCTCGAATCGCGCCGACCGCCGCCGCCGATTCCATCGAAAAGCTGCGTGTTGCCGACGGATTCCGGGTCGACTTGGTCGCTTCCGAGCCGTTGGTCAATAGCCCTGTCGCGATCGAATGGGACGCGTCCGGAGCGATGTTTGTTTGCGAGATGCGCGGATACAGCGAAGATCGCGATGATGGGGTGTCGCGAATCACTCGGCTGCGAGACACCGACGGTGATGGCGTCTACGATGCACGCACCATCTTTGCGGACGGTTTGGCGTGGCCAACGGGGCTGTTCCCCTATGACGGCGGACTATTCATCGGTGATGCCCCCGACCTGTGGTACATGAAAGACACCGACGGCGACGGTGTTGCCGACCAAAAGCAGCGGGTACTGACGGGGTTCGGTACATCGAATGTTCAGGGACTGATGAATTCGTTCCGATGGGGACTCGATAACCGCATTCACATTGCCTGCAGCAGTACTGGTGGCGACATTCGCCCCGCCTACAGCGATCCGAATTCGTCGACGGTCAGCATCCGCGGACGTGACCTTGCCCTGAACCCACGCACGTTTCAGTTCGAACCCACCAGCGGCGCCGCGCAGCACGGCATGTCATTTGACGATTGGGGACGCAAATTCGTTTCCAGCAACAGCGATCACCTGCAACAGGTCCTGTACGACGAACAAGACATTGCCGGCAATCCCTATGTGATCACGCCACCGGCACGAATCTCGATCGCTGCGGATGGCCCGCAAGCAGAAGTGTACCGCGACAGCCCTGTCGAACCGTGGCGAATTTTGCGCACTCAACTGCGTGTGTCCGGCAAAGCGTCGGGGCCGATCGAAGGCGGCGGACGAGCCGCAGGATATTTCACCGGTGCGACCGGTGTCACCATCTACCGCGGTGATGCCTGGCCAAACCAGTGGAAAGGGTTGGCCGTGGTCGGCGACGTCGGCGGCAACCTGATTCACCGCAAACGCCTGCATCCCGATGGCATCCGTTTTATCGGTAAACGGATCGACCAAGAAAGTGAATTTGTAACATCCAGCGACATTTGGTTTCGACCGGCACAGTTCGCCAACGCACCGGATGGAACCTTGCATGTGATTGACGTCTATCGCGAGGTGATTGAACACCCCAAGTCGTTGCCACCGGAAATCAAAAAGCACTTGGATCTGACGGCCGGACGCGACCGCGGTCGAATCTATCGAATATCTGCCATCGATTCCGATCCGAAACAGGTGACTTGGCTACAGAACCAGCCCACCGATGTACTGGTACAGAACCTGGCCAGCCCCAACGCTTGGCACCGCGAGACAGCCGCCCGACTGATCTACCAGCGGCGTGATTTGGATGCCACTGCTGCGATACGGGCGCTGGCGGAAACCTGCCCCGATCCGTTGGGGCGGATGCATGCGATGTACGCGCTTGACGGATTGGATTCGCTGAGCGAAGCGGACTTGTTGATCGCTCTGGGTGATGATCATCCGCAGGTGCGACGCCACGCCGTTCGCCTGGCTCGTTCGGTGATCGCAGACCCTAGCAAGGTATCCAGTCCGATCACGGATGCATTGTTTGCACTTAGCGATGACGAATCGATCGAAGTGCGATATCAGTTGGCGTTCACGATGTCCGAATTTTCCGGTCCACGGAAAGTCGACACGCTAGCGTCGATGATTCAACACGATCTTGATTCGCCCGATATTCGCTTTGCTGTGGCAATCGCGATCGGGGCGGATGCCGACGCGCTGCGAACGAAACTGCAAAACAGCGATCGATTCGAAGGCCCCAATGCACAGGTCTTCCTGAAATCGTTGAAAGAACAGATCGATGCACGCAGTCGATCGCCGCATGCAACGACCGATCAAAATGCACCGACCGCGGATCGATCCACCGATGCTGGACCGGCCACCGCCCAAACGGAACAGCAAAAAGAAAAGCGAACCGAATGGATTCGCAAATACCGCCCGGTGCTGCAGATGGCAGCCGACACGAACCGTGGGAAGGAACTGTTCAAACAGCACTGCAGCGCGTGCCACATCGTCGAAGGCGTGGGCAATGCGGTCGGTCCTAACCTGGTTGCCGTCCAGACCCGCGGCGCAGAAACTCTGTTGACCGGGATCTTGGCCCCCAACCGCGAAGTCAATCCGCAGTATCTCGGTTTTGTCGTGCTGACCAACCAAGGCCAGGTGTTCTCGGGAATGCTGGTCGACGAAAATCGCAACAGTGTGACGCTTCGCGGCAGCGACGGGAAAGCACAAACGGTCTTGAAGATCGACATCGACCAAATGCGATCGACGGGCCTATCGATCATGCCAGAGGGCTTTGAAGAAAAGCTGGACGGTCAAGCGATGGCTGACTTGATCCAATATTTAATGAACGCGAGCTGAACCTTCATGCCCTTTGACTCCTTTGGCAAAATCCGTTTGATGACTGGTCCCATTCGGCTATCGATACTCTGTGTTTTGGTTGCCGCGTATACCGCGATCCTGACCGGTACCGCCGGTGCCGAAACGCTGCGACACCCACCGTCGTTGTTGGCCCAGTTAGAAAGTTCTGCCCCTGCGGACCTTGCCGCCGACGCGAGGCGGCGAGGAGACGCAAAACGGGGCGCGGTTGTGTTCTTTAAGTCGTCTGCAAACTGCGTGGGATGCCACAGCAGCGGCGACGAGGTGTCTCCGCTGGGCCCCAACCTGGCCGCACTTGGGCCGGCCGCCACCGACGCACACTGGGTCGACGCGTTGCTGAAACCATCGCTGCATATTCGCAAGGGTTTTGAAACGTATTCATTGATCACGGTCGATGGCAATGTCCACACGGGAATGCTTGCCGACCAATCGGATGAATCCGTGACGCTACGGCTGGCACAGGATTTGAACAAAGATTTCATTGTCGACCGCGATGATATCGAAGTGATGAAAAAGAACTCGACTTCGATGATGCCCGACGGGATCGTTGCATCACTGAAATCGCAGCGAGAGTTTCTTGACCTAGTCCGCTACGTCATGGAAGTCGCCGATGGCGGGATCGCCACCGCCAATCAATTGCGTCCGTCCGCAGATGATCTAGCGGTCAAAGACGACTCGTTGGACCTCGACCATGCGGGCATATTGCAAGGGTTAAGAAGCAACGACTTCGATGCCGGGAAACTGCTTTTCCATGGTGATTGTTCCAATTGCCACGGCAACGATGGGAACACACCATCGCTGGCAACCGCGCGTGCATTCGGGACCCAAAAGCTGAAGTTCGGATCAGATCCCTATCGCATGTTCATGACATTGACCAAGGGCAATGGATTGATGGCGCCGATGTCGTACCTGTCGCCCAAACAACGCTATCAGGTGGTTCACTACATTCGCGAGGCCTTCATGAAGGATCGCAACGACGACTTTTTCACGGTCGACAAGGATTACTTGGCATCGCTTCCCGAAGGCACCAAGGATGGGACCGAAGTCGAGTTGGTCGAACGTGATTTTGGTCCGGCCGTTGCATCCCAATTGCGACGTGACTACGCAAGCGTTCTGAATATCCGCTTGGGCGAAACCACCGCTGCGGTCGATCTGCACACAATGGATGTAGCGGAGGTTTGGTCGGGTGATTTTCTAGACCTTAGCCAAACCCAGCATTCGCTGCCGCGCGGCGAAGGCACCGCGAATCCGGCGGGCGAATCCATCGAATCGCTGTCCGGATGGCGTTGGGGACATGCCGATGGCGGCACGCCCACCATCGATTATTCACAAGAGGGACTGCTGCCACGCGGGCCACTGCCAGCGAAATGGATGCAGTATCACGGCCACTATTTGCACGGTAGCGACGTCGTGCTGAGCTATTCGATTGACGGTCGCGAAATCTTAGAACGTCTCGGTTCCCCGGATCCCGGTACGTTGATTCATGACATGGCCATCGAACCCGGTGGCCCCTTGGTGTTGTGCGTGGGTTCATCTCCCAAGTCAGCCAAGTTCAAACAGGAACCGGGCACATCGGACACGGTTCGAATTGCGGCATCCGCAGCGGATGGTTCGTCGATGTTAGTCCGAATGGATGGCGACATCGGCGGCATTCGTTGGGAACAAGACGAACAGTCACGTTTGGTGCTGTCCATTGCACCGGACGACCAGCCTAGGCAAGTGCGTATCACGGTCAGCGCGAATCCGTCGCCATCGGTCGCCTCGCCGGCCTTTGCCGAAATCAAACCGACAGAGCTGGTTCCTGATCTAAAGTCAATGACTGAAGGTGGGCCGCTGCGGTGGCCCGAAACGATTCATACCGTCGGTTATCTAGGACTTGAAAAATCCGGCTATGCGTTGGACACGCTATCGCTTCCCGACAGCACGCCATCGAACACCTGGTTCCGAACCTCTGGGATTGATTTCTTTAGCGATGGGCGGATGGCCGTGTCGACTCACGGTGGCGACATTTGGATTGTTTCGGGCATCGACGAAACACTGCTGGACCTTCGCTGGAAACGCTTTGCCGCTGGACTTTACGAGCCCATGGGTGTCAAAGTCGTGGGCGAGGACGTGTTCGTCACCTGCAAAGACCGTCTGGTGCGACTGCGTGACGTCAACGGAAATGGCGAGGCGGACTTTTACAACAGTTTCAGCGCTGACACCGACGTATCGACCAATTTCCACGCCTTCAACTTTGATTTGCAGGTCGATGACGAGGGCAATTTCTATTACGCCAAGAGCGGCCATGGTGCGGACTTTTCGCTGCCGGGCGCGGTTTGGAAAATTTCGCCCGATGGCAGTCAACGCGAAGTCGTCAGCACGGGCTTCCGGTCTCCCAACGGCATGGGCAGCATGCCCGGCGGCCGACTGACAGTCAGCGACAACCAGGGCCAGTGGATGCCAGCATCGAAGATCAACCTGGTTCGCAAGGGTGCATTTTTCGGTTGGGTTCCGACCTACAACAAGGCACCGTATTGGGCACCCGATGGCGGCAAAATAGATATCGACGCCGTGGTTCCACCAAAGAGTTTTGATCAACCGTTGGTGTGGATGCCGCAAGAGTTTGACAATTCATCCGGCGGTGAAATCTGGGTCGATGATCCGCGTTTCGGACCGCTTGCCAACCATCTGTTGCACACCAGTTTTGGAAAGGGATGGATGTCCTATCTGATGATCCAAGACGTGGGCGAAACTTCGCAGGCAGCGATCATCAAATTGCCGTTGGATTTCGTCACCGGGATCATGCGTGGCAACGTCAATCCGCATGACGGCCAGGTCTACGCCGCTGGTCTGCAGGGTTGGAACGGTGGCGGGCGTGCGGGGCTTGCCGACGGAGGAATCCAGCGAGTTCGTTACACTGGCGTCCCACCGCGAATGATCACCGACGCACGCGTTACCGCCGATGGCATCGAACTGGATTTCAACTTCCAAGTTTCGGACAACTGCGAAACGACCGCGGATGCGTTCAGCGGGCTGCAGTGGAACTACAAATGGAGCAAAAACTACGGTTCGGACCAGTACGATCCGCGTACCGATCAGCCTGGGACGCAGCAGCTTGAGATCCATTCCGTCCAGCTTTCGGCGGATGGAAAGCAGGTTCGACTGAACATTCCCGACATTCGACCGGTCGATCAACTTCGATTGCTTGTCAGCATTGAAGACGCGCGCGGCGATTCTTTCGACGAAGAAATCTACTGGACCATCCATGCCATCCCGGGCGCTAGCGCCACAGACACAACTCCCTCTCCATCCCCCGCCACCTCCAAGGCCCCCCAATGAAGCCAAGCACGTTTGTATTTTCAGCCGTGGCCGTTGCCGCGTTTCTGATCCTGCCTAGCCGATTCACTCATGCAGATGAGTCCGACAAGGTCTTCCTGGCTGGTGCGTCGACCAGCAACATTACGCCGCCCTTGGGCGATTCGATTGTTGGTAACTGGGAACCGATCCCTGCGACGAACGTTCACGACGAACTGCATGCCCGCTGCCTTGTCCTGGATAATGGACAAGACCGGCTAGCATTTGTGATCTGTGACAACGTCGGCATCCCCGCCGAAGTATTCGATGCGGCCAAGGAACAAGTGCTCGCTGCAACGGGCATGCCGGCCAGCCACGTGCTGATGGCGTCCACGCACACCCACTCGGCCACGTCGGCACGCGGATCGTCGAAGACAATCCGTACGAAAGAACTCAATGACTACCAGAAGTTCGTGGCACATCGAATTTCCGATGGTGTTCGTCGCGCGATCGCGAACATGGAACCAGCCCGAATCGGTTGGGGACGGACTGAAGAACCTTCGGAAGTCTTCAATCGCCGCTGGCACGTCAACAACGTCGCCCTGCTGAACAATCCGCTTGGCGGAGTCGACCAAGTGCGCATGAACCCACCGCGTGGTCACGAGGCGTTGGATCGTCCGGCTGGTCCAACCGACCCCGAAATCTGTTTCATCTCGGTCCAAAGCACCGATGGACGTCCGATCGCGTTGTTGGCCAACTATTCGTTGCACTACGTCGGCGGTGTCCCCAACGGTGACATTTCCGCGGATTACTTCGGTTACTTTGCAAACAAGATTGAAAAGAAACTGAACGCCAGCGAACAAACGCCACCCTTTGTCGGCATCCTGAGCAATGGCACCAGTGGCGACATCAACAACAATAACTATGCAGACAAGAACCCCAAGAAGTACAAGAGCTATGAAAAAATGGCGGAGGTTGCTGAAAAGGTTGCCAGCCGTGTCGCCGAAGCACACAACGATCTAACGTTCCATGATTGGGTGCCCCTGGCCGCGGCTTCGACTAATCTTCCACTGAAAGTGCGACAGCCGACCCCCGAGATGCTGGAACACCTGAAACCTTACATGGAAGCCAAGGACACCAAGTCCGACGGCCCGCGTAAGAAGGAACAAATTTACGCCGGGCGTATCGCCAACATCTTGGAATCGCCGAAGCAAATCGAAGTCCCCTTGCAGGCGTTTCGGATCGGCGACCTTGGGATCTCAGCGATCCCGTTCGAAGCGTTCGCAGAGATCGGATTGGAACTGAAAGACCGCAGCCCAACAGGGGAAACTTTCACCATCGAACTAGCAAACGGATCGTTCGGTTACCTGCCGACCCCGTATCAACATCGACTTGGCGGCTACGAAACGTGGTTGGGCACCAACAGCGTCGAATTGAAAGCGTCCGATAAGATCATCGCATCGTTGCTGAAACTGCTAGAGCAGCCGACGACAAAGAACTAAGCGGTTCGCCGGTCTTCGAAGAGAGACCGGATGACGAAAACCGGATGACGCCAGCGAGTGGACCAATGCGATCCACTCGTTGGCAGCCCGGGAGATTGAAGCCGCAGCGAAGAAATTGCCCCGGCAGATTTCGCGGTCTAGTTTCAGCAACGTCGTAGGATTCCATGCAAGCTTCGTGTTCAGGTAGCGGAACTCGTCAAGAGTTTCGGATTCGAAGTGACTTACGAAAGTCTTGACGACTTCCGCTACGATGCTTGCACCTTGCCACGGTGCCGTGGGAGCTTCGTGTTCGGGTAGCGGAATTCGTCAAGAGTTTCGGAATCGGCGTGAATTACGAAAGTCTTGACGACTTCCGCTACGATGCTTGTACCTTGCCACGGTGCCGTTGCAGCTTAGTTTTCAGGTAGCGGAACTCGCCAAGAGTTTCGGAATCGAAGTGACTTACGAAAGTCTTGACGACTTCCGCTACGACGCTTGCACCTTGCCACGGTGCCATGGCAGCTTCGTGTTCAGGTAACGGAACTCGTCAAGAGTTTCGGAATCGGCATGACTTACGAAAGTCTTGACGACTTCCGCTACGACGTTTGCAGCGAAGCTCATTCCCTTCGGCCGAGAAAAGCTTACTCGGCCCTAGACCTTGGAGTGGCGATAGGGATTGAACAGCAGGTAATTCAGGTGGCGATACAGATCGCTGTCGGCTAGCAACTCGGCATGCTTTCCTTCACCGACCAAACGCGGGCCGTTCAACAGGACCACTCGGTCAGCCGAGCGAAGCGTTTGCAGGCGTCGTGGTAGGACGACAACAAGCGAACCATTCTCACTGAGCTTTCGCAGCGCTGCCAAGCAAGGATCATTGGTCAGGTGTTCGGCGGGCGGTGGCGGTTCGCTGGCCAGGACGATCGGTGGCTTGTGTAGCAGCGCTCGGGCAACCCCCATGGCATAAGTCGTTTCGACCGTCAACGAAGAATCGCCAGGCGTGATGATCGTGCTGAGCCCGTCGGGCATCCGCTGCAACCGCTCGTACACATCCACTTCTTCTAGCGCCGCCACAAGATCGCTGTTGTTGATCGATTCGTCGTCCCCACGCATGTTTTCCATGATGGTCCCTTCCCAAACCGGACCATCCGGTTCGATCCACATCACGTGCCGGGCCAATGCCTGTGGGTGCACGTCACGCAATTGGATGCCGTCCAAGGCGACGCGGCCTTCGCTGGGCGTTCCGAATCCCATCAACAGTTCTGTCAGTGCTCGCGTCGGAACCGGGTCGGTGCCCAGAATCGCGACAAAGGACTTCGGTTTCAGGCTTAGACTGAGGTGGCTTAGGATCGGGTTGCCGTTGGAATCCCCCAGCGTCACGTCGCGGATTTCAACGCCGTCGCGTAGCCCAGCCAGGCCAACGCGTTGTTCGCTTGGTGCGATCTCGCTACTGCGGTGCAAGTACTGGTAGACCGCGTCACTGGCTTCGCCGCTATCGCTTAACTGGGCAGCCAACCCTATCAATCGCCCCGCTGCTGCGATGGCGCCGCCCAGCGCCAAGCCGATCGCCAGCGCGGCGGGAAGGCTAAGACCGTTGTCGACGCCAAACAGGTTCACCCCCAGCCCTAGCAACATCACCGCAACGGCCGCGGACAATGCAAAGAACAGGATCGGCCAAATTCGGCCCAGCCGCGCATCTTCGTCGTAAATCCGGCGATACAAGGATTCCAATTCTGCCTGAAACGCGTGGTCCGCCAAACCCTGGGAATGCAGTCGAGCCAGCAAAGGCGCCTGCCCCACCAGTTCCGCCATCCGTCGTCGCGAACGCGGGACTTCCCAGTGGTTCAATTCCGATTCATCGTTACGTCGCAATCGACGCGACAATTGCCACAGCAAAACGCCACTGACCACCGCCAAGAGTGCTAACCAAACATTGATCATCAACGCGACGGCGACACATCCGACCAGAGTCAACAGGCTGCGAGGAACCGCGCGGTACCACAGCGATAGTCCCTTCTGAACCAGCGGCAACTGTTTGCCGATCAACAATTCCGCGCGGACATGCTGCGCCGCGGCGCCTTCCAGTTCGGCGCGTCGAAGACTCTGACGAAGCACCCGTTGGTGCAAAGATTTAACGATTCGACAGGCGCGGGCATCGGCGGCCCGGCGATGGAGCCAGACCGATACCGAAAAGATCGTAGCGACCATGAACGTCAGCCCGACCAACCAGGTCAATTGAGTCAGCGGGGCCAACTCGGTCAGCGTGTTGCTGATCGGGATCCGCAGGAAGGCTCCCAAACGAACTTCGGTACCGCTTAGCCCGTTGGAATTCAACAGCAACGCGATCACGCCCACCAAGATGACTAACACCGGAACCAACAATCCAGCCAACGCCGCCCATAGGTAGGCTAAAACGGCGCCGCGGGCTTGTGGTTCACTTCTTGGCTGCGATAGCGTGCTGAATCGGCTCAACCTCTTCGGCTCCCGGCTGTGGGTTTTGGGAATCTGAAATCGTTCGGTTCAGCGTTGGTCAAAATCGGCAAACCGATCAGGCCAAGTCGCGGTCCTCGAAAAGCAACATCGCGAGCATCCATATCGCGATTGCGAAACATACAAGATAGTTGAATGCACCCGCTAAGTAGATCAGCGGAATCGGATTTCCAGCATCCACCGCGGATTGGACGTTAAAGATGTTCAGGTTGGGCACCACCACCGCTATCAATTTGCCCACAAAGCCAACCAATTCGTTGTTCCCCTCCGTCGAAGCGACCAAGGGCGAGGTCAGGTTGCCGATCACGTAGATCACGAAACAGGTGATGAAGTTCGCCAGCAGCGGCAGACGAGTGGCCAGAGCCACCGAAATCGCACCGATCGCCATCGTTTCCATGAAGTACAGTCCCAGGATCGGGATCGTCGTCATGATTTCTTCGTGACCGACTTGCCAAGTCGTGGCGGCACGCGATGTTTCGCGAGCATCGTAGATTGGCTTGTAGCTGATCACGATCAGCAACACCGCGCCGATGATCACAAACAGCACCAACACGGACAGCATGATCCCGGCGTATTTGCCCAGGATGAACGATCGACGGCTGACAGGCTTGCTGAGCACGGTCAGGGCGGTACGCCCTTCGATTTCGTCGCTGACGGTTGTCCCTGCACTCCAAACGGCCTGCAACATGCCCATCACCATGATCAGCGTGACACCGCTATCCTTCAGCAATCGAATGTCGTCACCCAGCGTGTTGAATGGATAGAATCCAAAGAACACCACACCGAACATGCCCAGCGCCAACAGGAGCAGATACAGCGGTTGAGCCATCTCGTTTTTGGCAGTCGACAGAGCCAACGCCCAAACGCGAGGCGCCGCCTGGCGGAACGCCATGATCGCCGTCATCGACAAAAAGAACGACACCGCCAACATGACGATCGACGACGCCTGCGGAATCGGTGGCAGACTGGTGATCGTAAAGACAACGGTCGCTGGATTGATTTCACGGTTCTGAATGTGCAGCCGCGTCGCGTCTACGGGAACCGGTGGCGTTTCGCGTTCGGCGGACCGAAACACCAACTCATCGTCAGCGTTGACCCGGTACGGGACGCTGGAAAACGATGAGGTATCGCCGGAGTCGGCCAACAAGACCGTTTTGTCGCTGCGGATTTTCAACACCGACATATTGCGAAGATTGTAGTTGACGTTGGCCGGATGGAACGGCGATTCATCCGCGTCCCCATCTCCCACGCCCGGCACGGTGACCGATAATTCAGTCGTCCCATCACCAAAGAAGTTGACCGCCGGAATCGACCGGACAAAGTTCATCGGTTCGACGACCAGTGGCGTCGACGCCAAACCAATCACGATGAACAAACCGGCCACACTTAATAGGTACGGCACGACCCCTTCGCCCAGAATCTCGAACCATTCCGATCGCGTTCGATGCCACATCCCGTAGATGAACCCGAACCCCAGCAGCAGCCCGATGGTCATCAGCGGCATGATCAACGCATAGGCAAAATCATCCCCACCCACCATGGGCACATACACCATGCACAACGCGGCCCCGATGATTCCACCGATGACCAAGGATGCCGTGATCGCGATTTTGGGTGTATCCGCCAATCGCCCCAGCACCGGGACGAATGACAATAGCGATAGCAGTCCGTAGACCACAGCAGCCACGACCACGCCCAACAACAGACCGACGGCGATTAGATAAAGCGGCGTCAGCCAGGCGGGGACCCAGTTGGCACCTTGAGCCAGAAAGAGGCTCGAACCGGCCAAGGACGACGCTGCATCGATCATCCCGAAATTCGACAAATGGGCGTCAGAGACTCCCGGCGTCGTGATATCCGAGACGGCCCAGCCGCCAATCAATCCGTTCGTTCCAGACATCCATTCAGCGAGGCAGGACTTCATTTCGAGCCACCGACCGTTTCTTAAGCAACAGGGGGGGAAAAGCGTTTCAAGACAAATGATCGGCGCCACCGACCGTGGGTCGGGAAGGTTCGATGAGCCTGTTACGCATCAGAACCCAAAAAGGTTTGCCATCATTGATGCTTTTGGAACAACTCTCGCAGGTTCGCCGGGATCTGGGTTTTCGAGAGCCCATCGGGCGTCATCAGACAGCAGACGACCGTGATACTGCCCTCGGCAATCAAAACACCGTCGCTGGGTGCTGATCCAGCGCTATCCTGATGGCGATCCGGCGATCCAGCGACATTGGGGCGGTCGGCCAATTCCGGCACCGGATCTCGCAAGAAGCGAAATTCGTAGCGAACGCTGCTGGAACCGATCTTCGCCACGTGGACGTCAATTCGCAGCACATCCTCGAAGCGGGCCGCCGACAAATAATTGCAATTGGCGGCCACACGAGGCCAGCTGATCGGATGTTGGCCATCGACCGGCTTTGGCAGCACAGAAATGCCCAAAGACCGCAGCATTTCATGCTCGGCGGATTCCATCATTGGGAAAAACGCCGAAAAGTGAACGATTCCGGCCGCGTCGGTATCACGAAACTCGACGCGGCGTTGGGTACTAAACACAGAATCGACGCTAAAAGGGATGGCGATTTAGATCGTCCAAGCTAGGAAAACACCGCCATCACGCATCCGACGGTCTACTCGCCGACGTACGGCAACAGAGCCATGAAACGGGCGCGTTTGACAGCAGCGCTGACCGCGTGCTGGCTGGCAGCCGTACAACCGCTCTTGCGACGGCCGACGATGCGACCTTGGCGATTGATCATCTTCTTTAGCAGGTCGATGTCCTTGTAATCCACGTACATCGGCCGCGGGCGGTGGCCATCGACGAAGATCGGATCTTTCTTTTTGGTTCGCGATCGGACGCGACTACGTTTGCGGGCACGACTACGCGTGCTCATCGGGCGTGGAGCCATCAAGTACTTCTTAACAGGGGGGGTGAACGGACATTGGCCGGCGGTCATCCAAGGAACGTTACATTCCAGGGCCACCGACTCACCTATCGGCAACCAGTGCTGGCTGAACCGATCCGAAAAGTATGTCCTGTGAAAAAGTTTGTCGCAAGGGGATATTTGGACCAAGATTTGCCCTTCCGCTGGCGCACAAGCTTTGCCATATTTCCCAATCGTTTCGATAATTGGTGAAATTCCAGGTCGCCGGTCAGGGTGCGCCCGCACTTCGGTGGCGTTCCCAAAATCCCTCTGTCCTGGCAGAATGCCACAGAAGGCGATCCGATCGGCGAACGCGACGCAGCTCCGCCGTGTCCGAAACGACACCCTGTTCGACACACGTTCCGTACAAGCGACAGCCTGATGCTGACCGGTGAATGCCGGTCATGCTGAATTTGGCGACGCAATTTTAAGAAAACTGAGCGTGCGAAAGCCACGGTCTTGGGCATTCCAAATTTCAGATGCGGCAATGTTGTCCGTATCCCCAAGGACCTCGGTGACTCGCACGCACGTTTAGGTGAAAAGTTATGAGTCTGGCGAAAACAAGAAACATCGGGATCAGCGCTCACATTGACTCGGGGAAAACGACCCTCAGCGAGCGAATCCTGTTCTACACAGGCCGGATCCACAAGATCGAAGAGGTCAAAGGTGGCGGTGACGGCGCGACGATGGATCACATGGAGCTTGAAAAAGAGCGTGGGATCACGATCACCAGTGCCGCCACGTCGGTGGAATGGAAAGACTACAAGATCAACTTGATCGACACGCCCGGACACGTTGACTTTACCGTCGAAGTGGAACGGTCGCTTCGCGTTCTGGACGCAGCCGTGCTGGTCCTGTGCAGCGTCGGTGGCGTGCAAAGCCAATCGATCACGGTCGACCGCCAAATGAAGCGGTACCAAATTCCACGTCTGGCGTTCATCAACAAGATGGACCGTACCGGTGCCAACCCTTACCGCGTTGTGCAACAACTGCGCGACAAGCTGAACGCCGACGCGTTCATGATGCAAATTCCAATCGGCGCCGAAGACAACTTCCGTGGCGTGGTCGACCTGATCGAAATGGTCGCCTATCTGCACGAAGGCAATGAAGGCGAAATCGTGAAGACCGTGCCGATCCCGGCCGACCTGCAAGACGAAGCCGAAGAAAAACGCGGCGAAATGCTCGAAGCCCTGTCGATGTACAGCGACGAGCTGATGGAAAAGCTGCTTAGCGAAGACGAAATCACCAAGGAACTGATCTACAAGGTCACCCGTGATGCCGTCAACGCTGGTGCAACCCCGGTCTACATGGGAACCGCGTTCAAGAACAAAGGCGTTCAACCTTTGCTGGATGCCGTCACCCGTTACCTGCCCAGCCCGTTGGATCGCGAAATCAAAGGTCGTGACCCTTCGGACGAAGAACGGCGAATCGAACTGCTGCCCGACAGCACCCGTCCTTTCGTTGGCATGGCATTCAAGATCGTCGAAGATCCCTTCGGCCAGTTGACCTTCATGCGTATCTACCAAGGCACGATCAAAAAAGGCGACGGATACGTCAACCAACGTACCGGACGCACCGAACGATTCAGCCGCATCGTCCGCATGCACAGTGAAAAGCGAGAAGAAATCGACTCGGCCTCCGCCGGCGATATCGTCGCCGTCATGGGGATCGATTCGGCCAGTGGTGACACGTACGCTTCCGAGCGTGACTTCTGTACCCTGGAATCGATGTTCATCCCGGACGCTGTGATCAAGGTTTCGGTCAACCCGAAGAACCGCAGCGACAGCGACAAGATGGGCAAGGCCCTGCAACGTTTCCGCAAGGAAGACCCTACGTTCCGCGTCTTCACCGACGAAGAAACCAAGGAAATCCTGATCAGCGGAATGGGCGAACTGCACCTCGACGTCTATGTCGAACGGATCCGTCGCGAATACGGCGTCGACATCGAAGTGGGTGCCCCCAAGGTCAGCTACCGCGAAAGCCCGACCAAGGAAGTTTCGTTCGATTACAAGCACAAGAAGCAATCGGGTGGTTCGGGACAGTTTGCACACATCAAGGGCAAACTGATGCCGATCGAATCGGACAGCGAAGACAGCTTCGAATTCGAAGATCACGTCACCGGTGGACGCATTCCAAAGCAGTACATCCCAGCGATCGAAAAGGGATTCCGCGATAGCCTTGGAAAGGGCCCTGTCGCTGAATACCCCGTGGTGGGAACTCGGATCGACCTCGAAGACGGTAGCTTCCACGAAGTTGACTCGTCGGAAAAGGCTTTCTATACCGCTGCCCAAGGTTGCTTCCGCGAATACTTCAAGCAGGCTGCACCGAAACTGCTCGAACCGATCATGAACGTCGAAATCGAGTGCCCGGAAGTATTCCAGGGCCCCGTCGTTGGCGACGTGATCAAGCGTCGTGGATTGATGACCAGCACCGACGTGATCGAAGGCAACTGTGTCATCAAGGCTGAAGTCCCATTGGGCGAAACCTTCGGCTACGCCACCGACCTGCGAAGCATGACCCAAGGTCAGGGAACGTTCACCATGGAACTGGCGACCTATCGCCAAGTCCCATCGAACATCCAAGAAGACATCATCGAAGCCAAGAAGAAAGCTGACTTGGTCGCATCCAAGTAAGCGAACCGATTTGAATCGAATCACAAAACGGCGACGTGCTTCTAGCACGTTGCCGTTTTTTTTTGCGCGTTACGGAAACAGAAGCCTCCAATCGGCAAGCCGCTTGCGCCTGAACGAAAGGCTGGGATCACCGAAAGTCTAGACGTCGTGTCGATTCAGTGAGCCGTTGATCCCTCGCTCACGCTTCGGGCTAGGATCTGCACGCTAAGTTCAGGAAAACGATTGAATCAGCAGGCCGCTATCGCCCGAACGGCGACTTCCTTTTTAGCAACGAGCGATCCATCAGTGTCGCGATTCAAGTCATCTCGCCCCCGCCGCGCAGCGGTTTGCGGGGGAGAGTTAGAGTGAGGGGAAAAAAAGAAACGGCGCGATCCGTTCGGTGAAATGTCGGCAAAGACCGGAAGGCTTGCGTCCTAACGCTAGCACTAAGATTTGCAACTGGCTTGAATCGACAAACCGTTGAGGGGGTGTCGATTGAGCGAGCCGTGATCCCGTGAGCGGCCGGCCCCCCAATGCCCGTGGCATCACGGCCAATGCGGATCACCATTGCCGCTGAAAGTTCGACTCAGTTGACAAACCGTTGACGACTTCCCCTACGAAGGTTCGCTAGCGTCCGAGGCCGCTTTCCGTTCCCGGACAGACGGCCTGCACACCCTTTCAAGCCAGCGATTCAGATCACCGTCAACTGCGAGTCCGGCACCCAACCTTCGGATCCTTGGCGGCGACGAATCTTGACCCAACCTTTCCGCTGCTCCACCACACGCACCAATTCTCCATTGCGGTCGATCAGCTCGTCCTGAACCGGAAACTCTTTCCCGTCCCCTTCGTGAATCTGTAGCGGGGAATGAACGATCACGGCCGAACCGTCACGTGCCAAAGGCAGTACGCGTGACCAATACGAAACCGCCGCCGGCGCGGCAACCAAGACAGCGATGACCGCGACGATTCGACAAGCACGCCGCACGGGAGTTCGAATCAACACCGACGCCGCCAATGCCACCCAACACACCCACCATCCGACCAGCCCGATGACTCGCATCGCCGCAGGTCGGACCACTCGCAACAGGCGGTCGTTTGCCCAAGCAAACCAGGCCGATACGGTCGGATTGTGATCGACACCGGCGTCGCTCTCGGCTTGGGCCAGATGGTCGTGGTAACGCACGTTTTCGGGATTGATCCGCAGCGCCTTGCGATAGGCGGCGATGGCTTCACCGACGCGCCCCGATTTCTGGGCCGCTAAGCCCCAGTTGAAGTACAGCCGGTCGTTCACCAAGCCGCCTTCGGCCAACGATTTGTATCGCTCTGCCGCCAACTCGAATTGCTGCATCGAATCGCTGGTGCCCGGATCCTGGATCGCCTGTTGATACAAATCGACCGCTTCCCGTGCGATCGCGATTTGCTGTTGATCGCTCAACAGCGACGACTGGTCCTGAGCCGCCGCCGCGGACGAAAAGAGGTGGCTACCCGCGAAGACGACGCCCAGTACGGCGGTGGTACGAAGCTGCCCCGTGCGTAGCGGCCGCGATCCAGTTTTCGTGCTCACCGCTGCCGCGATCTTGCGGGCCTCGTCTTTCATCGACTGCAAACCCGCATCGCCTGTGGGATCGGCGATCACAGCACCTTCGCTGCGGCCCATCGACATCACTCGTTCGGTCCTGATCGCCAGTTCGCTCTGCCCGTCCCGACGCAGCGTCCCCACCACTCTGTCATCCAAACCATGATCACCATCTAGCTTCAACCGACCGGCAAGATAGACAGCCAACGCCGCCGCAACCTCGTTGGCGGTCTGTGCGGAATCAATCGCTTGATGAAATCGACGCTTCGATGAACGCCATCCGAACAACCACCGGCGTGATGCGAATCCCCAAGCCAAAACCCATAGCATCGGTGCTAGGCCTAGCCACAGCATCGATCGCATCCCCAATGGTTGGTGGTTGCCGCGTTGGAACATCAGTTCATCGGCCGAAAAGCCCCGGTCACTCACCGTTGTCCCTGCGAATGAATCCCACCGGAACGGTTCCGTGGCATCGGCAATCGGCGCAGCCTTTCGGTCAGCGACGATCGAGTCCAGCTTCAGCAAGTCGCCTGGTTGGATGTCGACCGAAATGGGATCCGACGCCACGGTGACAAACTTTTCGGCATCGGGGTCAAAGTAACTGAACTCGATCGGGGGAATTTGTTGCGGTCCCTCCCGCCGAGCCCGAATGGTGGTTTGAAAAGTCTTTTGGTTGCCATCGACGTAACCAGCCAGGTCGTCGTCCGCCACTTTGAAGCCATCGACAAGCTGCGACTGGGATGCCAAGTCTGGTGCCCGGACCAAATCCAGGGGACCGGTGCCGCGGACGTTGATCGTCAACGTGATCGGGTCACCGACGTTTGCATCCCGTGGGCTTGCTTCGACGTCGATTGTGTACCGGCCAACGGCGCCACGGTAGCTCGCGGGGCGACCATCCTGAGGAATGGCAACCACATCGATCGGATCCACGACGGCTTCCGCCGCGATCGGGCGAGTTTCGGTAACAGCTAAACCAGAGCGAGATCGAAACAACGAATCCGTCGGAATCATTCCACCGAACATGGAACCACCCAGGGGCGATCCCGAATCGCCAAAAAAGTCTTCGAACGGATCGCGTTGACGTCCGATCTTTGTCGGGTAATCCATTTCGATGCGGATGTCGTCCGCATCGATACGTCCGGTATGGGTCGGATAGACGGTTGCACTGATCTCGTACAACCAATACTTGCGATCCAGCCCGTCGGCATCCTTGCGATAGACTTCACGACCATGGCCGGGTCGCCGCCTCTGCTTGGCCAGGTCCTGCAACACATCTCCGAACTGCCCCCAACGGGTTCTGCGAGAAATCAGGCCCCAGGTCTGACCCTCGCTTAGTTCGACTCCGTAGTCTTCGTTTTGATAGGGTCGAACCCAAATCTGCAGAGTCAGATCGACCGACTGACCAACGAAAACACGGTCCTTGCCGCCACGAATTGCGACGTACATCAGATCGCCAGTTTCGCTCTTCGTGGCCCCCAATCGCACCGCCTTGGTGATCGTCCGCGAACCTTCTGTATGGATCTTGATCGGCGGGATCACAAACTCCCCCTCTCGCTGCGGTGTGACGCTGTATTGCAACACCAACGAATTGTGCAGACGGACTCGTCCGTCGCTGCCGATCATCTGTCGTCTCGAAGACGACTGCCCAGCGGGCTCGATCAACAATCCATCGACATCGGGAATCTCCGGTTCGCTTTTCAGATTGCCGTCGACAGCGATCTGCAACGTTACCGACTTACCGACATAGGTCTGCGGGGACGAAATCGCGATCGCAACTTCCGCCGCGTTTGCGCAGGCGGATCCGACCAGTCCAATCCAAAGTACAACGCTTAACCACGTCCGCATCACGCTACCGCTCCTTGCCAACAACAACTTCGATGGTCACACAAGATCCAGATGTACTGATATTTACCAATCACGGTCGACAATGACTCGGCGCTGACGCATCGCTTCCCGCCGCTGGAACCGCCTTAGCATGTCGCGGTCGCGAATCGCTTGCAGCATTTTCTGTGCTTCCTGCGGCGTCATATCGCCGGTCACAGGCGCCTCGACAATTTGGCCGGCATCCTGTGCACCCGATGCCTGTCCACCATCGCTCGGATCCGCATTCGCAGCCGTCAAATCGCCTCGACTGCCATCTTCCCCGGACTTCTCTTCGTCCGACGCCTGATCGGTGCCCGACGGCGAGGTGGGATCGGTGGGGTCCGCTTGTTCCGAAGGATCGGCTTGGCTCGCCGCATCGGCGGCTGGCTGACCTTCACCATCAGGCGACGACTGCTCCTGTGGTTGGTCTCCCCGTGCTTGGTCTCCCTGTGCTTGGTCTCCTTGGGACTGATTCGGCTGAGCGTCTGAATCGTCTGGTGCTCCCGAGGACTGTTCGCCCATCGATGAATCGTCGGCTGATTCTTCTGCTGAATCGTTCGATGGCGACGACGAATCGCCCTCGGACGAACTACCACTGGTGGACCGTTCAGGCGACTGCCCCGAGTCACTTGATTTTTCAGATTCGGAACCCGCATCTTCGGGCGGTTTCGATTTTGTCGAAGCATCGCCGGAGGCCTGCTGCGAATCATCTGGCTTTGAATCATCGGCCTGCGATTCATCGGATGGGGACGGTGGATCTTGTTCGGCCTTCTCCTGGTCGTCTTCCGGCTGATTCTCGTCTTCCGGCTGATTCTCGTCTTCCGGTTGATTTTCGTCTTCCGGTTGATTTTCGGGGTTTTCTGGATCGGTTGAATCCGGTGGATCGCTGTCCTCGAGACGCTGGATCAGTCGCACCGCTGCTTCTATATTAGCGCGGGCATCTTCATCGGATGGATCCAGTCGTAGCCCGCTGCGATAATGCCCCACCGCGGCCCGAAGCAGCTGGATCGCCGCGTCAGTTTGACCGGATTGCTCGTCCTGCACGATTGCGATCGCCTGGCGGTAGATCGCATTGCCAAGGTTGTAACGTGCTCGGGAAGCGATGGACGTATCGTCCGATGCCGACGCCGCCTGGAATTTCTCGGCCGCCTCGGCGTACCGATTCAAACCGTACAGTGCGATCGCCTGGTTGTAGGTGGCGACGTCAAAGGCAACCGAGCCCGGAGTGGCTGACTGGGCGATGGACGCAAAGTTCTCCGCAGCCAGATCCAAATGCCCCTGTTCGAGCTGCTGCTGAGCCTGCCGAAGCGAAGTTGGTTGGGCACCGCTTTGCGGCGCAAGCACGGAATCCGATTCGGCGTTTGTCGGCGCACTCGCGGCCAAGCAAACCGCCAACCCAATGATCCAACGCATCGTCATCCAGCCCATCGAGTACCTTTTCGAATTCATTCACAAAACCGGTCCGCCGTGTTCTATCGCCACCGGACGCGGGGATTGCCGCAAGCCGAGGTCGCCCGACCGCTGGCCGCTAACCGGTGACCGGTGACCGCTAACCGCTGACCGCTAACCGCTGACCGGTGGATACGGGGCGATTGGATCACGTCCCACCACCCCCGAGCGTGCACTGGCCTCGCCCCAGGGGGACGCAGATACATGGATTTTACTCCATCCGTCAAAACGCTGGTCCCCCACCGGATACACGATCGGTGGGCACGCGGCGAGAGTCAATTTTGGCGAATTCCCGGTGCAGGTGCCAGACCAACCATGAATCCAACGCTGGGTTGCATTGACGAACCTGTCTGACGATCATCGTGGCTTTCACGTTCATGATCCCAAGGACTGATTCCTCGTGCCCCAGCACCACGACATTATCATCATCGGCGGTGGGATTGTCGGACTGGCCACGGCGATGAGGCTGTGCCAAAGGTTTTCGGATCAGCGCGTGCTGGTCGTCGAGGCCGAACAGGACGTGGGCCAACATCAAAGTGGTCACAATTCGGGTGTGTTGCATTCGGGCATTTATTACCGCCCCGATTCCGAAAAGGCACGGATGTGTTTGATCGGCAAAGCCGCGATGGAATCGTTCTGCGATCAGCACCAAATCGCGTGGGACCGCTGCGGCAAGGTCATCGTCGCAACCACTCCAAACGAACTGAATCGTTTGGATTCGATCGCCCAGCGAGGCGTCCAGAACAAGGTTCCCCACCAACGGATCGATACCGATGACCTGCGGTTGATGGAACCGAATGTGGCGGGCCTAGCGGCGCTGCACGTGCCCGGAACCGGCATCGTGAACTATGGCAAAGTCTGCCAAGTCATGCGTGATGTGATTTGCCGATCGGGAGGCGAGTTGCGCGTCGGTTTCTCGGTCCAGCAGATCATACGTGTCGGGCAATCGCTGACGCTGAAATCGCGTTCGGGCGATACCGTCCAAGCCGCCCGGATGATCAACTGTGGCGGCCTACGAAGTGACCGAATATTCGAAATGGCTGGCGGTACGCGGACGGTGCGAATCGTGCCATTTCGAGGTGAATACTATGATCTGGTCGCCGGCCGTGAATCGCTTTGCCGCAATCTGATCTATCCAGTCCCCGATCCATCGTTCCCCTTTTTAGGGGTTCATTTCACGCGGATGATCGATGGGGGTGTCGAGTGCGGCCCCAACGCGGTGCTTGCCTTGTCGCGGTCAGGGTATCGATGGCGAGACGTCCATCTAGGCGACATGATCGACAGCATCGCGTTCCGGGGTTTCCGATCGCTGGCAAAGCGACATTGGCGGATGGGACTGGGCGAAATGCATCGTTCGGCCAGTAAAGCTGCCTTCGTTGCCGCCCTGCGACGCCTGATCCCCTCGATCCGGCCCAGCGACCTGAAACCGGGCCGTTCGGGTGTGCGGGCACAGGCGGTTTCGCCCGACGGGCAATTGATCGATGATTTTTTGATCGAGGAAAGTGATCATGCGATCCATGTCCTTAACGCACCATCGCCGGCTGCCACCGCATCGATCGCGATCGCAGACCACATTATCGATCGATTCGCAGGCTAAAACCGGACCGCCCCCCCTGTGGCAAAGCAAGCCAACGACCGATTGGCGATCTCGGCGGGATCGACGGTTCCAGGGCCCGCCTGACAGCCTCTTTGCGACAATTGAGACGTCGTGCTACCTTACGCTCGGAATGCAGTGTTAATTCAGGGACACTGCGTTGCATCCGGGACGCTGTCTCCTGGCCATTGACCAATCCCTTCCCTGCGGAAGCTCCCACGCTTTCCCCATCGGTAGCATCTTGAAAGTCCCTAAGCGTATCCAACCCCTGATCGAAGACGGGCTCGTCGACAAAGTCCTGGGCTCACTGATGAGCGGCAAAGAGGCTCAGGTTTTTCTTGTCCTCTGCGGCGACGAGACTCGCTGCGCCAAGGTCTACAAGGATGTAGCCAAACGCAGTTTCAAGAATGCCGTTCAGTACCAGGAAGGCCGGAAAATCCGGAACAGCCGCCGACAAAGGGCGATCGAAAAGCGTTCGAAATTCGGACGCGACCAACAGGAAGTCGTTTGGCAACGGGCCGAAGTGGACGCGCTTTACAAACTGGCCACTGCCGGTGTCCGAGTTCCCAAGGCATACGGTTTCTTCGATGGCGTGCTGTTGATGGAACTGATCACTGACGGCGAAGGCGGCGTAGCACCGCGGTTGAACGACATCTCGATGTCGGCCGAACAAGCGGTCAGAGATCACGCCACCGTCATGACCTATGTGCTGCGCATGCTATGCGCTGGACTGGTGCACGGCGACCTATCGGAATTCAATGTTCTTCAGGATGCATCGGGACCTGTCATCATCGACTTCCCACAAGTCGTCAACGCATCCGGAAACAACAATGCGAAGACGATGCTGCAGCGTGATGTTCGAAACATCACGCAGTACTACGCACAGTATGCACCGGAACTAGCGGATTCTCACTACGCCGAAGAGATGTGGGAACTGCACGAAAAGAGCGAACTGGATCCCGATCTGAAACTGACCGGCAAGTTCAAATTTTCGACCGAGTCCGCCGACGTCGATTCCGTGCTGCACATGATCGACCTGGCGTACGAAGAAGAAATGGATCGACAGGACCGATCCGAAAACGGCTAATCCAGCCCATCAAAGTCCTCCGCTTTGCGTCCCGCCAAATCGATGACGTGCCAAAGCACCATCGGTAAACGCAAGCGAGCGGTTCAGCATTTGCCAAACCACTCGTCGCGACGGATTCCGTACCGATAAAACCAGTCCGCTTGGTCGAAGTTTACTTCTTGCGACGAACGATGTAAGTCTTCAGCTTTCGCGTCTCCGATTCGAACGTGATTCCGAGTTCGTCCTGGTACCACTGTCGAGCCATCGGAAGGGATCCCTTCCCGACAAACCAGGGCGAATCGCTAGCGACCAGATACTGGTCGTAGTTCACAGACTTTGTGTAGGCGTCCCACGAATCGTACTTGCTTCGGTCAAACTCGGGCGGTTTCGGAAGCCCCGTCTGATCAACAATGATCGGGTGTGTGCCACCGATCACTCGGGCGTTCTGCAGCTCGTGGAAGTCTTGAATAAGTTGCGGCAATGAAACGGGATGCAACCGATGGCCGACGCCTAACTTGACCACGCCCCGTAGCCGGCGCCCACCTTCGACGAGAGCGGGGACCGGTGGATTGACTTCCTTGTACGACTTGTTGGTCACGCCGTCATGCTTAGCGATCCAAAACTGGCGTTCCTCTTCTACGATCGTGAATTCCAAACCGACTGTTGCCAGCGTGAAAGAGGTCCAATCCTGCCATGGTGTGTTCTTTTCGCAAACCAGGTCAGACCGATCAAAGGTGACGTCTGCTAGGTCCCCTTCAACACGCCACCGATACAAATCACGCTCGTCTTCTGGACTCGCGACGCGGAAACGCACGAAATCTCGCACATTCATCTCTTCCGCTTGGCCAGTGTCCAACGGAACAACCCAGAAACGTCCGTCCGGAGTCAGCTTCGTATGCTGGAACGAAAAGACTTTCTGTTCCATCCGCTCGACGATCCTTGGCAACGGTAACGATGGTTGCTGAACCATGGCGGCGCCGACATTTTGAACATGCTGATTCCAAACGGCAACCTTGTCATCCATCTGCCCCCCATACCGAACGTTCTCGGTGGCCGGTGGAGAGTACGAAGTGATCCTATCAGGCAAAGGTTCATCAAACGAAAGGTTCAATTCAAGCTCAGTGACCGGCTGCCCATCCACGACACGGTTTCGCGTCAAGGACACGGGCAGATTCGTGCGGTCGTCAAACCAGAAATCCGTGCTTACACCATACCGATTCAATCGTGTTCCGCGAAGATTCTTGCCGTCCATTTCACGTGATCCAAGATCGATCATCTCGTTCCCCTCTAACTTCAACAGCCGCAAAAATTTGCTCAACGTTTCGAATCGACTGATGGAATCTTTCGAATTTCCCTTCATCACAAAAAGCAAGTCAGCATCGCTTTGATATTCGTTCAACGTTTCGGCGTTACGAGTAATCGTGATCGGCCCCATCGCTTCATAGGACCGCACGTTTCGATCTCCGTCGGTCCAGTACCAAGCGTCGATAGCGTGTCTCCCTTCGCCTGTGTCTGTACCGTTTTCCAACGGCCATTTGCGAATCACTTTTGTTGCCCAACCGGTTGCATGGACCACGTCCACCTTCTGCAAGGCCGCAACCGCTTGCGCGTACAGCGACTTTGGCTGCATCATCCACCAACCGACGGCAAACAGCAGCGAGGCGGCGGTCGCCAACGCTGCAAAGCGTCGGAGTGATCCGCGTGCCGATCGGTCGACTTTAACGCGTTCATTGACTGGTTCATTCGCGATCTTCGCTAGAACTTGTTGCGTGAAATCGGGAGGTCCAGACAAGTCGATTTTCAGTTGCTCCAAACGAGCATCCAGTTCATTGAGTTGGCTCATGCTTCCTACACTCCTCTTGGGTTAGCCATGCGTGTAGTCGCTGGCGTGCGCGAGAAAGTTGTTTTGTAATGGTGCCGACGGGGCAGCCGAGCATGTCGGCAATTTCCTGGGCGCTGTGCCCCTCGAAGTGCTTCAGTGCGATAGCGATCCGCTCTTGATCAGGCAGTCGATCGATCAATTCCAACAGTTCCATCGAACTGCTGGTCCATCCGCTGGAATCGACTGCGGTATCTGGGTCGAGCGTAGCGGGCGTATTGCGTATCTGCTTTGCGGCGGTTGACGATGCGCGACGTCGAACGATCCCCACCAGCCATGCAGGAAAACTGCCATGATCTCTAAGCGTCGAAAGCCCCTTGAATGCTGCGATGAAAGAATCCTGAGCGATATCGTCGACCAGATGGTCATCCTGAACGATTCGCTTGGCGGTCCCGCGAGCAAGACGTTCGTAGCGGCTAATAAGCGCCGCATACGCATTGGTCTCGCCGGCGAGTACTGTTTCGATGATCTCTCGGTCGCTTGACACAACGGGGCCCTCTCTAGTTTTGCGGAAAGCGCTTCCCGATGAAGCCCGTCACATAAGTAGTCTCAAGAAGGGCGATCTTTGCGGCAATCATTCCGAGAGTTTTTGCGTATCGCGTAACAAAATTTGGTCCAGGCAAACTTTCAATCGGTATTGGCTAAGACATTGATCGCCACCGCCAACGTAGTGGTCTTCGCCAGAAATCATTTCCAGCCGGGGTTACTAATGAAGGGAATTTTGGCGAATCCCACGACGGAGGCGGCGCTGATTGGATCGATGCCCGTTCTGCAGACTGGCGAATTCGCCGTGACTCGGTTGCGGGGCCTTTGTTGCGGCACCCTGTACCGGTACGCTGTTTACTATGCCTAAACGCCACCGAATCCAGTTTCCGCCATCCAATTCCGAACAACTAGGGCAAGACGAAGTCTTCTTTACCCTGATGGAGGATGGTGAAGAAAAACGATTGCGGTTCCACGATTACGAAGAAATCTACCAGCGGCCCGGCTTGTACGAACAGCTGTTTTACGAGCGACTTCGTTGCAACTCGCCCGAGAAAGTTGCCGATCTGCTGCAACGTGCACTCAATACCGCCCGCGAATCGGTAACCGAGTTGCGCGTGATCGATTTGGGAGCTGGTAATGGAATGATGGGCGAGGTGCTGAAACGTGACGGCGTCGCCCGACTGGTGGGTGCGGATATCATTCCCGAAGCTCGCGATGCGGCGTACCGAGACCGATCCACGGTCTATGACGACTACTATGTCCACGACTTCGCAAGCCCCGACCCGGACGTGTTGGATGAAATCCGCGAGTGGCGGTTCAACTGCCTAACCTGCGTCGCAGCACTCGGCTTTGGCGACATCCCACCACGAGCGTTTTTCAATGCGGTGAAGCTGGTTCAGACCGACGGTTGGCTGGCTTTCAATATTAAAGAAACGTTCCTGGATCCTTCCGAGAACACAGGGTTTTCGCGTCTCGTTCGCGAATTGATCTTCTCGAAGTACCTCGACATCTATCATTTAGAACTCTACCGACATCGCCTGTCGATGGAAGGGACGCAGCTGTTCTACTATGCCTTGGTCGGGCGTCTGACGGCTTCGATTCCAGAAGATTTCCTGGAACAACATGGTATCCAGGACTAGGGCGACGTCGCTGGTCGGATCGGTTCTTGGATCGATCGTTGCACAAGACGCCAAAACAGAATCGATGCCAACAGACCGACCAACGCGAATACGGCCAGCACCGCGAACACGTACTGGTGGCCTAACGGCCCCGGCCATCGATCCAGCAGGATCCCCATCAGTGGTCCCATGAAAATGTCAGGCGTGTATCCGACAACCGATACGATGCCGACCGCGCTGCCGGTGTCCCCAAATGGCACGCGACCTTCTTCCATCATCGCGTAATACAGTCCTCGCAAAGCGAACACTGCTGAGCTGGTGGCGATCAGTGTCACAAAAAAGAACGCTGTCATGCCGGGACGAAACGTACCCGCTGCCATCATGGTGCTGCCAAGCGCCAGCATCAACAGACTTAGAGTCGTTAATCGGGCGACGCCAAAGCGATCGGCAAGCAGGCCTGCAGCGATCGCCGCGAAGGGACGCATCCACATCGAAAGTGTGCCTACCCTGGCCGATTGAACTTCGTCGAATTCCAAGACTTCGTGGGCGTACAGCGAAACATCGTCCAGCCCCTTGTAACCCACGTACGCGCAGACGACCACGATCGCTTGCAGCCACACCGTCGGCATCCGTATTACACGGTTCAGTCCTTTCGGTTCGAATCGGTTCGGCATTTCACGCGGCGTGCTGCTCTGCTGTGGAAGTGCAAACCACACGAATACCGCCGCGGCAAACGTGATTCCCGAAAACAGCAAGATCACGTTTCGAAAGGCGCTTTCCCGCTGTTCCGGAGATGCACTTTGAACTTCGTCGGGCATGAAGAATGCGAACAGCGCCACCGCCCCGCTGCCAATGGCCGCAGCCACCAATCCACGGCCTCCGTCGAGTATCCCGAAGGCGCGACCCGGTAGTTTGGCCCCGCCCCACGCACGTGTTGCTCGAATCAACGGCGCCCAAAACAACAGGATCGTCGTCACACCCCAAAAACCATACAACCCATTCAGTGCCGCCAACGATGGGATCGAAGTCATCACCAGGCCGCCCATCGATGTCGCCAGCAACGCAAACGCCATTAGCTTTCTCGCCGGATACCGATCTGCCAGCGGCCCACCCGGGAAGTACGCCAACATCGCGACCACTCCGTAAACCGAAAATGCGATCCCTAGTTCTAGGTTGGTCAGACCGAAGACATCCAACAGCGTCGGACGGAAAACGCGGGGAAGCACAAACGGCAAAAAGAAGACGGCTTCGCCAGCGACAACCAGCGCGAGGATCGAGATCGATCGACGGATGAACGATGATTCCTGATCGAGGTTGTGCATGCACGGGTACTAGCTAGGAACGGCCTGCGAAGCGTAGCTAACCATGCGCCCCCCACCCGAATCTGTCAATCGCGGCGACTCGCCAACGGAAGATTTGGTCGGGTTCCAACCCGCGTGCCGATGGCGACTTCTGGTCCGTCATGCCCATCCCACACCGCCGCTATGATTAGAATGAGCGACCGCAGCACGAAAAATGGAGTGTTCGCCACCGGTTTCGCTGGTGCCATCCCATTGCCCGACGTTGCGCACGACCGATCTTGGCTATCGGAGAAATCGGAATCGATGCCCGTCACCCTGCCTCCCAAATCCAGAATCCTGCCCCACCTCAGAGCCCACCTTTCATGCTTCGCCTGCCCACCGTTCTGCATTCCCTGGCCGTCATCGCGTTTTTTGTTGCCCCTTCGGCCACAACGCTCGCACAAACCCAATCGATGCGAATTGCGGAACTGGAAGCGATCGCAGCGCACGCGCTCGACACGCCGGTTCTGAATACGACGCCGCTGCCGCAGTACGGCTTTGACAAACTTGACTACGGCATGACGATCGGAATCGAACGCACCCCCGGCGGACGGCTGTGGGCATGTTGGGTAGCCGGCGGCGATAGCCCGGATGCATTTTTCGTGCTGGCCACCAGCGACGATGACGGCGAGAGCTGGTCGCCGCCGCGTTTGGTCATCGATACGGATTCGAAAGATCTGCCACGAAAACGCAGCACGCTTGTCGGAAACTTGTGGACCGATCCACTGGGCCGTTTGTGGATCTTCTTTGATCAATCGATGGACATGTTTGACGGACGCGGCGGCGTATGGGCGACGATCTGTGAAAACCCCGACGCCGACGAACCGGTGTGGTCGGAACCCAAACGAATTTGGCATGGCGTCACACTGAACAAGCCGACCGTGCTTTCCAACGGCGAATGGATGCTGCCCATTTCATTGGACCAACGAGGCGGTCTGGGTGAATTCAAAGGTTGCTTTGCCGAACTGGATCCCCTGCGCGGTGCGAACGTGTTTGTATCGACCGACGAAGGCCAGACTTGGACGCGTCGCGGTGCCGCCCAAGTACCGTCGCCGGATTGGCACGAACACATGATTGTCGAGCGGGAAGATAAGTCACTTTGGATGCTGATACGCACCGCCAAAGGGATCATGCAATCCACATCCACCGACCATGGACGTACTTGGTCGACAGCGACTCGGCCGGATGGAATTCGACACCCCAATGCACGGTTCCACTTCCGCCGACTCGCCTCGGGTCGGATCCTGCTGGTGAAACATGGCGACAAACTTGATTCGCACAGCGGGCGAGTGCAACTGAGTGCTTGGCTTTCCGAAGACGATGGCAAGTCGTGGAAGGGTGGTTTGGTTCTGGATGATCGCAAGGGGATCTCCTATCCCGATGGTTTCCAAGCCCCCGACGGCACAATCTATCTCTCGTACGATCGCAACCGGTCGGCAGATGGCGAAATTTTGATGGCACGCTTCACCGAAGAAGACATTTTGGCAAAGAAGATGGTGGCGCCAAAATCCAAACGGAAGATGTTGATCAGCCGCCCGCTGGCGGGCGATGCAGCCACGAATCGTCAACGGGAAAAAGACCGTGGGTTCGTACCGCTTTCAAGTGACGATTCATTCGACGGCTGGGAACATGGTGGAAATTGGCGTCTTGAAGACGGAGCCTACTATCGGGCCGAGTCGGGTGGACCGTTGACCTACAAAGGCCAAACCGTGCCGGACGACTTCGAGTTGCGGTTCGAGTGGAAAGTGTCCAAGGGCTGCAACAGCGGCGTCTATTACCGACCGGGCCAGGTGGAATATCAAGTGCTGGACAACATCGATAGTCCCTACGGTGAAAACCCTCGGCAAGCTGCCGCGTCGTTGTTCTTCTGTATGGCCCCCAACAAAGATGCGACGCGGCCTGTGGGCCAGTGGAACAGCGGCCGCGTGGTGTGCAAGGGAACCGTGATCCAACATTGGCTCAATGGCCAAAAAGTATTGGACTTCGATTACACCGATCCCAAATGGGCACCGATGGTGGAATTGCTGACGATTCGCGGCGGTGATCTGACCGGTCGTGGCGGTGAACTATGGCTGCAAGATCATGGCCAACCGGTGTGGTATCGCAACCTCCGCATGCGATCGATCCCTGCCGAAGAAACGCTCCGACCATCGCCGGACTTTACGCCGATGCCAATCCCAGCCGGGGCACTTGAAAAAGAACAAGCGCGAGTGCGGAAGATGCTGCAGGCAGCGAAGGCGAAGTAGGTCGTTGGAATCGAATTTTGAGTTAGCCGAGCGCGGTTGCGGTCTGGCCAGCGAGCGGGTTCGGGATGATCCCAGGGCTGGCGGGTTTCGGTTGTTGGTAGGGAAGAATCGTTCGAGTTCGAGTTCGAGTTCGAGTTCGAGTTCGAGTTCGAGTTCGAGTTCGAGTTTAAGTTTTCGCGAATGGATTCCACACTCGCAACTCGCAACTCAAATCTTGATGCCATTGACGGTCAGCACCACATACCGCTTCAACCACAACCAACGAGTTTGAAGAAGAGACGGTCGCCAACCCGAGTGCTTGGTGGCTTTGCAGTGGATCGATCAACATCGGTTCCCTGCGTTTACAATGTTGATGAAATCCATTCCCCGAGCGACTCTGGCGCGACCATGACACGACTTCTATCGCTTTGCTTGTTCAGCTTCCTTTTGGCCGGTGGTTCAGCCGATTCGTCGGCGGCTGATTCCCCTGAACGAATTCCGCTGTGGACCGGCGGCGCCCCTGGCTCTGTCGACCGGATGCACGAACCGGAAAAGTTGGACGGGACCAATGTCAGCAACGTTCATCACCCGTCAATCACGCCGTATCTTCCTGCCCAGGGGAAATCGACCGGTACCGCGATCTTGATTGCCCCTGGCGGCGGCCACCAAAAACTCTGCTTGGGTCACGAAGGCGACGCACTCGCACAGTGGTTTGCTGACCATGGCATCGCTGCGTTTGTGATGCGATATCGACTGTGCCGCGAACCGGATTCGACTTACACGCTGGAAGGCGATGCGATGGACGACACACGCCGTGCGATTCGGACCGTACGAGCCAACGCGGCGACTTGGAATATCGATCCAGATCGAATCGGCATCGTCGGATTTTCCGCCGGTGGTGAATTGGCGGCTTATGCCGGAATGAATCCGCAGGACGGCGATGCCAGCAGCGATGACCCAATCGAGCGTGTCAGTAGTCGGCCCGACTTCGAGGGGCTGATCTATCCTGGCAAATCGAGCACGTTCACGGTGAAGCCCGGCATGCCACCGGCGTTCATCGCATTTGGCTTCCACGATCGCGATGACATCTCCATCGGCATGGCCAAGGTGTACTTGCAATACAAGCAGGCCGATGTGCCCTGCGAAATGCACGTCTACAGCAACGCAGGTCACGGATTCGGATTCCGCCCCGGCACTCAAACCGCCGCTGGCGACTGGCCGCAACGAATGTGCGATTGGTTGATCGACAACAAATTGTTGACCGAAAACCTGTTGACCGAAAAACTGTAGAACTGCGAGGCAGCAAGACGAACGCGGATTTGCTGCATGACAGCAGTCCGCTGATAGGTCCTATCGGAACAGGCTGAAAACGAGGGTTCCCACAGTGATGAACCCAAGGATGACGACCAGCAGGTTCGGCATGACCTTGAGCTTCTTGAGCAACGTGGGGCCAAACTGACCGATCAGCAGAAGTGAAACCACGATCGCTAAAATGGTCCCGGCTGTGATGTCTTTCGCGATCAGCAATGCAGACAGAAGGAGGAGTCCGCCAGTGATGCTGCCTGCGATCAAGGAAGCCTTACTTGAAGCTTTCACGTAGCCCATGATTCCTCCAAAGACCACAAAGGCTCCGAATACTACTGTCACGATTACAGGGAAGTCCACACAAGTCTCTTTGATTTCAATAGCCAAGTTTTGGCAGAAGTGATTCAGCGGATTCGAACACAGATCAATCCATTCAAGCTGCCTTTCGCTGAATTGTAGTGAGTCGCCTGCAAGCTGCTAGCCACCCGTGGCACCGTCGATCATTTCGTGTAGATCGCATGCAGAGCTCGAGCTGAATCCACGAGATCACAGCACGTGCACTCATACCCTGGTTCGACCGGTGTGAGTGCGCGCATACGACAGCGGGGAAGACGTTCGAAACCACGAATCACACAAATGACACGAATACGCGGCGACGGGCATTTCCCATTCGTGTCATTCGTGTGATTCGTGGTTTGCCGTTTCCGCGTTGATTCTTCGTAGCGAACCATCCGTGCACTCATTCCCCGGTTCGACCAATATGAGTGCGCGCATACGAGAGCGGGAAGACGTTCGAAACCACGAATCACACAAATGACACGAATCTACGATGGGGACGGGCATTTCCCATTCGTGTCATTCGTGTGATTCGTGGTTTGCCGGTTCCGTGTCGATTCTTCGTAGCGAACAATCCGTGCACTCATTCCCCGGTTCGACCAATGTGAGTGCGCGCATACGAGAGCGGGGAAGACGTTCGAAACCACGAATCACACAAATGACACGAATACGCGGCGACGGGCATTTCCCATTCGTGTCATTCGTGTGATTCGTGGTTTGCCGGTTCCGTGTCGATTCTTCGTAGCGAACAATCCGTGCACTCATTCCCCGGTTCGACCAATATGAGTGCGCACATACGAGAGCGGGAAGACGTTCGAAACCACGAATCACACGAATGACACGAATCAACAATGGCGACGGGCATTTCCCATTCGTGTCATTCGTGTGATTCGTGGTTTGCCGGTTCCGTGTCGATTCTTCGTAGCGAACCATCCCGTGCACTCATACCCTGGTTCGACCGGTGTGGGTGCGCCCATACGAGAGCGGGGAAGACGTTCCAAACCACGAATCACACGAATGACACGAATCTACAATGGCGACGGGCATTTCCCATTCGTGTCATTCGTGTGATTCGTGGTTTGCCGGTTCCGCGTTGATTCTTCGTAGCGAACCATCCGGCGGCTTGCGCGACTTAGTCGTTCGCACTGCTGCGGCTCGACTCGTCGTGCAGAACCTGATCGATCACGATGCAGGCGCACAGCACGGCCACGGCGTCGCCGTCATCGATCACGTTCACGCCGTAGCAATCGGTCCACGACCAGTACTTCTTGCTGACCGTTGCTACCGTTCTTCCCGCGCGCTGAAACGTAAACTCATGCTCCCAAAACGATCCGTCGATCGTGTAGTCGTTCGGGCCAGGCACATCCAACGTGAACTTTTTCCTCAGCCAAGTCCATTCCTTGATCACCTCGGCGAACACCGCATCGTCGATGATGATTTGGTATCGCGGCTTCCACGAAAACAGCTTTTGGCTAATGAACGCAATCTCGTTGCGGTCGCGATCCTGGAACGAAAGCTTGTCTCCCCAAGAGAACGCTTTCCCGTCCACGTAGTAGCACAGATTCCCATCGGCGTCATCGATGCTGAAGTCATTGCCCCATGACCAGAACTTTTCTTTGATTCGAAAGATCATCTTTGCTCCGGATGCGAAACGAATGCCAGACATCTAACCAGAGGCACAGGAAACGCGATCGCGGGGCGCTCGTTTTGCAGGCGAGTGCTCCGCCTGCCCGGCGGCGGCACATCGCTTTCGTGGCAAGCCAGCGAGGCGGACTTTGGCAGCCAGGACCATAGGATCTAGTCAGCCGCAGCGGGCGACTAACCTTGCAAGACTTCTTTGATGTCCATCACGTAGACTTGGCGACCGCCATTGTGGGGACTATCGATTGCGACTTGAGTGCCATCGCTGCTGCTTCGGGGGTGAGTATCGCAGCGCCATTCGCCTCGGTATGCCTTGGGCGCGGGGAAGTGACCGAGGTCGACTCTTCGGCCGCTTGGCACGTGGTACAGATAGACGGTCTGACGCGACGTTTTTCGGTCGGGATAGGTATCGTTAAGGATCCAGTCGCTATACGGGGCCGGCAGGTACGTGTTGTGTCCGTTGCCCGGCATCTTGTCGGCGCCAACGGCGACAATCTGATCCGTTTGATCGGTCAGGGTATAGAACCCGTTGGAACGGCCTTCGGGCTTGGTCCACATCGTGACCTGCTGATCATCTTTCCAGATGAAGTGCGACGTGTACCCGCTGGGGTCCAACACGTACCGATTGCCACCATCGACGTCGGCGGTGAACATCCGCGTGACGAAGCCACCCTGATACTGCAGCGTTTTGGGATCGAATCCAGGTCGATATCTGTGCAGCACGGTGAATCGTGTTCCCGAGGGATTGATCAACAGATGGTTAAAGTAATGCCATGCGTCGGCGTGACGATCGCCATCCGGCCAAGGGATCGCGGCGACATCGGCAAGCGACAAAATCAGTTTCGATTCACCGGTTTCAAGATCCACGCGCCAGACGCCGGAATCCTGCGGTGCCCGATCGGCCACGTTCGGATCCGCTAGACCGTCGTAGCCGTACCCAGGACGAAGGTTATCGATCCGCCGAAAATCGACCGACAATCCGAAACGCCCGTCTGCCGAAATTGTGTAGATCGGACGCGGCAAGGTTTTGATTTCGCCGGTGGTTTTGTTGTACAGCCGGCAAACAAATTCATCCTCTTGGCGATCGTTCCACAGAATTCGGTCGCCGTTTTGGCCAACCCACTGCAGCATGCAACCCTGTTGCCACCCCCAGGCATTGCTGCGGCCAAGCGATGTCCACGCATCGTCGTTGTGAGTGTCGACATATCCAACGCCAATGGAATCGTCGCCCGTGGGTGAACGCCCTTCGAAATCGATTTCGTTGGACAGCACGAACCGTCCCGTCGGATCAAATTCTTGCTTGTCGTAGTAGCCGAACCAGTGGTTCAGCGGGCCGCGGGTGATCGCACGTGTGGGGACGAAAGTTTCCAGCGGACCGGTATCGCTAGGCTTCGCCTGGTCTGCCCATGCGGTGCCGTGCCCCGACGGTTGAGTCGCCAGGGAAGCCAAACCGCCGCACATCGACGCGGCTGTCATCTGCTGAAACTTTCGACGTGTAATTCGCATCTGTACCTGCTTTGATTTGTAAATCGTTGAACAGGACCGATTGTAACCGTTGGCTATGCCGCTTTCAGCCGATACACATCGAAACACTGGCCGTCCAGCTTGGGAATTTCAGCACAGCGCAGCCACGTCGTGACGATGACGAATTGCCGACATCCCAATCCGGATGCATCAGCCCCGATGAAGCGAGGGCAAGGAAAAGTTCAGTGGCCCGATCGCAGTGGATATTCCGCGTCGACAGTTGCGCGTCGACGGATCGATCGCCAGCCGGGGCCTGCGTTATCCGCTAGCCGGGGTCTGCGTTATCCGCTAGCCGGGGTCTGCGTCGTTCGCCAGTCATGGGCGGGCCGACGGATCAGCCGGGCCGAGAATCGGCGGATCAGCGCTGTTCGCGGAAGGTCGCCCAGCTGAGGTAGATCAGAACGCCCCCCAGGACGACGAATGCGATATCCATCATCAGGTTGGCCGATCGGAGCGGCGCGACGTCTTGCATTCCGAGGAAACCCATCGCGGCGTCGGCTAAAAACAACACCACGATCAGAATCGACGCCACAAGGCTGATGAGACAGAGAGCCTTGGGCATCAATTACCTCGTTGCGAATGAAGGAGTAAGAATAGGTTCATCAAAGGTGCCAGAGTCAAAGGTGGGTCGCAGTATAGTTGCAAATCCTCTGGTTTCCCAAGCCTACCAAAGGCCGCTAAAGTAAACCTGGGCTCGCCAGCTTCTGTCTGTGACGATTGCCCGGGACTTGACGTGCTTTTTGATGGAATGAACGGATGACAACGGCCCCAAAAGGCACCGAAAAAACTTCCATTTCTGATGATGGATCGACAAGGATACCATCGGACGCGGGGTCTGGGTCGGTTGGGAGCAACGAAATTTTGCGTACCGATCCTTGGTCTTGGTGGCGATCACAGATGCCTATCACGGGCAAATGGGCGTATTTTGACCACGCTGCGGTGGCCCCGCTAAGCCAGCCGGCGGCCGATGCGATCAGCCAATGGTCGAATCAGGCGGCCCATCAGGGCGACACGGTTTGGCCACAATGGGCGTCGAATTTGAGCGGATTGCGAGAATCTTCGGCCGAACTGATGGGCTGTGACACCCGCGAAATCTGTCTGATCCCCAATACAACGACCGGGATCAACCTGGTTGCCGAAGGCTGGCCCTGGCAGCCCGGGGACAACGTCATCATTCCCGACGGGGAATTTCCCAGCAATCTTTTTCCGTGGATGAACCAACAATCCCGGGGTGTCGAACTGCGAGTGGTGCCTAGACGGAACACGCAATCGGGCGGCGGCGAAGTCCACGTGGCCGATCTGATCGACCAAATGGACGACCGAACCCGCATCATCGCCGTCAGCTGGGTCGGCTACGCCACCGGGTTTCGAATGGATATCGATACTCTGGTCCGCGAGGCTCATCGCCGTGGAGTGCTGGTTTTTCTGGATGCGATTCAGGGGCTGGGGATGTATCCGCTAGACCTGGGGAAAACGCCCGTCGATTTCCTGGCGGCGGACGGACATAAATGGCTGTTGGGACCCGAGGGCGCCGGCGTGGCCATGATTCGCCGCGAACATATCGATCGGCTTCGCTGCATCAACGTCGGCTGGGGCAGCGTCAAAGATTCCACTAACTATGCTGTCCCATCATTCAACCTCCGAGACGATGCGAAGCGATTCGAATCCGGTTCGGCCAATATGGTTGGCGGCGCGGCTCTGCGGGCAAGCATCGACCTGTTCCTGCAAGTTCGCCGTGTCCACGGGACCGAAGCGATCGGCCAACGCGTGATCGGTTTGACCGAGGAACTGGACCGACAACTTCGCGGGCTGGGTGCCCTGACCGCGTTTCCGTCGCACCACGAAAACCGAACCGGAATCTTGAACTTTCAATTGCCGGGAATTGATCCGGGGCAATTCCGAGAACGAGGCCTAGAAAAAAATGTCGTCGTCAGTTGCCGCGGCGGCGGGGTCCGTGCCAGCGTGCATGCGTACAATGACGCCGATGATATCGCCCGGTTGGTCGACGTAGCTAAATCATTTGTATAGATCGAAACTTTCGCATCGATCCCAAAATCATCGATCAAAATATCCACGACGGATCCTTTCATGCCCGTGACCACCGAATCACGCACAGCCGTATACACCGGATCATTCGACCCGGTCACACTTGGTCACCTGCACATCATCCAGCGTGCAGCGCCGCTGTTCGATCAGCTGGTGATCGGAATCGGAATCAATGCTGAAAAAAGGTCGCTGTTCGCACCTTCGCAACGAGTCGACTTGGTCCGTGCGGTGACCGGCGACCTGGACAACGTTCGCGTCGAGACATTCGAAGGCTTGGCCGTCGACTTTGTCCGCAGCGTCGACGCCCACGTCATGATCCGTGGCATCCGCCCCCTGACCGACATCGCAGGTGAGTTCACCATGATGATGGCCAACCACCAGTTGGATCCGGGAATCGAAACCCTGTTCCTGATGGCGGACGAACGGTTTGCGCACGTCAGCAGTTCGCTCCTGAAACAGATCGCAGCGCTGAGCGATGACGACGAACAACTGGCCAAGTTTGTACCGCGTCAAATCATCCAGCCGTTGCGGGATGAACTGCGCAGCAAAAAATGAACGCCGCGTGATCTAAGCGGCAAAGCGGTCCTGGCCACGGTCCACCGCAGCCGATTCGCTGTCGCTGAAATCTGGATCCATGGCTGCTTCTTTCGGGCCGGTCATCAATGATCCCTGGCGTTCCGATCCCATCATCATGCGTCCATCGCCGGAATAACGTCGGCGGCGGCGTCTTGGACTGCGATCGGGTTCCATCTTGTCGAACAGGCTGCCCAATAGACTGGGGTGGAAACAAACAAACGCCCACGCAAGCCCGATCGATGCGGACCCAAACAGGTCGCTGACAAAGTGGGCACCGCAGGCCAATCGCTGCAACATCGTGCCGATACAGATCATCACAAACAACCACCGCCCCAACGGCAGCACCACCCAAAGCCCAGCGGTCAACGCCGTCGCTGTCGCTAGCGAAGCACTCGGAAACGCTCGCATGCTGGCGTCAAAATTCGCGATGTGATCCAGTTTCCAATCGAACGACCATACCCACGCATAGTCGAAACCGGCTGCGTCCAAATTCAAACTGTTCGGACGCATTCGCAGCACGAACATCTTAGTCAATGTGGCCACCGCGCCGCTGCCCATCGCCAACGTTGCAAGGCGAGGAACGTACCAACGACGCTGAGGCGCCAAAACGATCACGCCCAACAAAATCAAGAAGACGCCGGCACCGTGGGCATAGTAACTGGACAGATCCAGGACTTCGGCGATTTCCTTGGGCAATGGATCGTGTGAAAACCAACGCGAGATCGACACGTCGACCAAGGTTGCCATCGGCACCATCAACAACGTGATGCCCGCCATCCACAACAGACTGGCCATCCGAAAACGAGCGACTTCTTCGGCGATCGGCTTCCCAAAAATCGGAACCTCGGCCGCAACGGTGCGTTTCTCTGTCGGAGTCATGCTCGGCTCTCATCCTCGGGACAACATCGCAAGCCATCACCGACGAGTCGGATTCGGCGGAAGTCTATCGCCGAAGCTACCTAAAAAACGAGATGCCGCGAAAGACGTTTTTCTACGTTCATCTGCGGCGAAGGGCAGCGGTGCGGTAACGCCGATCAGGCGGCTGATTGGCGGGCCAGAAACGCAGATGCGAACCTTGCTGCCGCCTATTCCCCCGACCATCCCCGTATCCATCCACCCAGTGCGGCCCACGCAGGAACCAGGAACCAGGAACTAGGAACCAGGAACCAAAACACCAACTGTCAAACAGGGCAGTTTGGCAGCGACTAGCGAAAGCAGGCAAGCCAGGCACCGGGCGTCAACCTTCTGCTTGTCAATTGTTCACCTGTGGTCGTACGAACACAAACGCCGATCCCATGGGTACGGCGCCTTTGCGGCAGCCGAAACGCCCCCCTCGCTCGACAGCGATTGAAGATGGGCGAGTCTCCTCTGAGAAATGAAGATCCATGAAATCCAACCACCCAACGGCGATGCCGCGTCACTTGCGAAATAACACACCTCGAAAACGCCCCTTGGCGGCTCTGACTCTGATCGCCATCGCTGCATCCACGATCACCGCATCGGGATGCGCGACCACCAAGACCAGCAACACGGCGCGAACCGCCTCGGAACAGGTCCTGATTTCGTCCGCGATCGACCGAGCGATGTCGAACGTTCAATTCGAAGACTTTGCCGGCTACAAGATTTTCATCGAAGAGAAGTACCTCGATTCGGTCGACAAGGGATACCTGGTGGGATCGCTTCGCCACCGAATTTTGAAGGCAGGCGGCAGTATCGCAGCGTCCGCCGATGCCGCCGACCTCGTGCTAGAAGCTCGCAGCGGCGGAGTGGGCACGGATTCGCAAGAGAGTTTTGTGGGCATCCCGTCATTGGGAATCCCTGGCATGCCAATCGAATTGCCCGAGATCAAATTCGCTTCACGCAACACTCAAATGGGAACCGCCAAGCTGGGGCTGGTTTGCTATGACCCGAAGACGGGCAAAGCGATGGGGCTGGGCGGCGAATCGACGGCACTGACCCACAACAACGACACCTACGTGTTGGGTGTGGGGCCATTTCGCAGCGGAACCGTCCTGGACCAACGTGAAAAGGCGGTTGGATTCAACGGCACGGGCGGCAGCTTCATGAACAACCCGGCCCGGATCGCGAGAGCCAAACCGGTCAACATGGTGAACCGGCCACTGGATGCCGCGAACATCGATTCGACCCCGCAAATCGCGACTCTTCCCGACGGCTATTCGACGGCTCGCTAAAACCGTGCGGAGCTCTCGTTCCGATGATCCGAACGTGGCAATTCTGAAAAGGGTTGTCACGTTTTTTCGTTGGCATCCGTTTGGGCGGTCGGCAACCAGGGCTAGGACGCCGCCGCCGATGGGTTTCCGTGTTCTTCGGACCTTGGGAAACCGAACCGCTTTGGTAAACTGCCGATCGGCCGGCGAAAAGGTTCACGGCCGTTCCCCCCATCTAACGAGACGTTCATCGTGACAAATTTGGCTGGTAAGGTCGTGGCTATCACCGGTGGTGGTACTGGCATCGGCGCTGGAATCGCAACAGTTCTGGCACAGGCCGGATGCAAGGTCACCGTTGGCGGTCGCCGCATCGAACCGTTGGAAGAACTAGCCGCGTCGGTGGAAAGCGAGCACAAGATTCGCGCGGTGCAAATCGACGTCGCCGACGCCGATAGCATCCAACGATTCTTTGCAGACGTTCACGAAAACGTGGGTGAAGTCGACATCCTGGTCAACAGCGCCGGAATCAACATCCAAAAGCGGACCATGGCCGAAATGATCCCCGAAGATTGGGATCGCGTCATGCAGATCAACGCCACGGGTGCCTATCGCTGCATCCTAGAAGTCCTGCCCGCGATGCGTGCTCGCAAAGACGGTTTGGTGATCAACATTTCGTCGGTCGCTGGCAAGCGTGCGATTTCGCTAGGCGGCGTCGTCTACTGTGCCAGCAAGTTTGCGATGACGGCGCTCGGTACCGCCATTTCGAACGAAGTCCGGCAAGAAGGCGTTCGGATCACGAACGTTTACCCCGGCGAAGTGAACACACCGATCTTGGACAACCGACCTTCGCCGGTCAGCCAAGAACACAAAGATGCGATTTTGCAGCCCGAAGACATCGCGTCGGTGATCCTTTCGATCTGTCACCTGCCGCCACGTGCCAATGTGCCAGAGATCGTGATCAAGCCGACCACCCAAGAATGGGTTTAGGCAACCAAACGCTGACCAGGTCGGCTAAATTCAGACGACCTTGTAGCCACCTAGTGAACTCGCACGACGCCCCGTCGATTTTCGGTCGATCGTGCGTCGCGATCCAACCGTTTCCGATTGTTGTCCCCGCTAACTGACGAGCCTTCGCGTGATCCATGATGAAGAACCATCGCCGGGTGAAGAATTCGGCGACGACCAGGATGAACTTTCGCTAGACGATTTGGGAGCAGCCTACGCCCGTGCCGCGGCCGAACACGATCCCGAAACATTCGCGCCGGTTGTCGATCCCGAAACACCGATTGAGGACGACGATCTTGACGCCGCGCTGATCGACGACGCCCCGGATCCCGATGAAGACCATCTGGTGACACCGGAAACCATCATCGAAGGCGCCCTGTTCGTGGGGCATCCCGAGGGGAAACCGATCTCCGAACATCGGCTGGCGTCGCTGATGCGAGATGTCACCCCCGAAGAGGTGATCGAGATGATCAGTTCACTGAACCAATCGTATCGCGAACACGACCAGGCGCTGCGGATCGTCGGCGACGACCAGGGTTACCGGATGACCGTGGCACCCGAGGTCGAAAGCGTCCGCCGGTCGTTCATGGGCAAGATACGCGAAGCAAAGCTGACGCAAACGGCAATCGAAGTCCTGTCGTTGGTGGCCTATCAGCCCGGCATCACCCTTCAAAAGGTGCAAGACCAACGCGGTCGCGAAAGCGCTTCGCTATTGAATCAATTGGTCCGCCGACAACTGCTGCGACTCGACCGTGTCAAACCCGAGGGCGGTGGTCGCGCCGAGCCTCATTATTATCCAACCGAACGATTCCTCTACCTGTTCGGACTCGACAGCCTGGACGACCTGCCTCAGGTCGAAGAGGGACTTCGCGAGGAGTGATTCCGAGGGCCGAATTCGTGTCCGGTCGTTAAGGGGCGGGATCGTCGACAGGCGAGGTCATGGAGAGGCGGGATCATGGAAATGGGGGGAGGGTTGGGCCGAAAGTCTTGGCGACATTCGCTACGTTTTGATTTCCATCACACCGGAACGATAACCTGATGCATAACCCAATCCTTGGCGTTGCCCTGGACATGGACGGTCTACTGTTTGACACCGAACGCTTGTTCTGGGCTGTCGGTGACACCGTTCTTTCTCGCCGTGGCCACCGATTCAGCCATGAATTGCAACAGCGGATGATGGGACGCGTGGGCGTTGCCGCGATGCAACAGATGATCGACTTTCACGAACTGGACGATTCCCCCGACGACCTGCTAATGGAATCCGACGAACTCTACTACCAGCAATTGTCGGGTGACATTCAACCGATGCCCGGACTGCAATCCTGGATCGATTTTCTGAAACAGATGGACATTCCGTTTGGGATTGCGACCAGCAGCCGACGACGATTTGTCGACATCATTCTGCCCTCGGTCGATTGGCACAGCGACTTGACGTTCGTGTTGACCGGCGATGACGTCAGCCGTGGCAAACCGCATCCAGAGATGTACCTGTCGGCTGCCAACCATTTGGACATCCCGGCCGCATCGATGCTGGTACTGGAAGACAGCGGCAATGGTTGTGCAGCGGCCGTGGCCGCAGGAGCTTACACGGTTGCGATCCCGAGCCAACATACTCGCGGCCAGTCGTTTGACGGTGCCCAGCTTGTGGCAGATTCGTTGACCGACACGCGGCTGTGGGACATCGTTCGCCAAGGTTGGGCCAACGGTTCAGACGGTCAGTAGCCAGATCCACCCTGACGAAGGCCTAAACTGACGGCCAAACTGACGAACGGGGATAACAGCGCAGGCGACGCATCGCCTTGCGCTGTACCGGCTCGAACGCTCGCTGGCGATTAGCCATTCAGACCGGTCAGCGAACCGTCGCCACAGTAGTCCGGGTTACCGAACGACTTTTCGGGATATCCCATCGCTTCGGTCAGGCTGAGCAACAATCGGTTGTGTGGAACGTGGTCGAACTTCATCGCTCGTCCCATCTTCATTCCTAATCCGCCGCCGACCATCACGAACGGGATGCTGTTGCGAGTGTGAGAGTTCCCCTTGCCCAGTTCGTTCGTCCAAACGATCGTCGTGTTGTCCAACAGGGATCCATCACCGCCTGGTTCGGGAGTGTCCGCCAATCGTTTCGCCAAGTAAGCGATCTGTTCACAGTACCAAGTGTTGATTCGAATCAGATTTTCGTACGCCGATTCGTTGCTGTCGGGTTCGTGCGAAATCGCATGGTGGCCTTCGTTGATATCCAACCATCGCATCCGAGCGTTGCCGACACTGTTGGTGATTTGGACGCTGGCAACGCGAGCAAAGTCGGCAGCGAAACTGTTGACCAATAGATCCGACTGCATCCGAGCGATCGTCGGCATGTTGTCGTTTTCTTCTTCGATGTTCGGCGGCAGCTTGGGGATCGAGTGGCCAGCTTCTTTCTCTTTCGACTGGTGGGCCAGTTCGGACTTCAATTCTTTTTCGACACTGCGGACCATGTCGACATGCTGCAACAGCATCTGACGGTCTTCGGCGCTGACCATCTTTTCGATGCTCTTGAAGTCTTCCCGCAGATCGTCCAACACACTGGCCAACATCGCGCGGTTCTGAGTTTGACCGTACAGCTTGTTGAACATCTGGTAGGGATCGCTAACCGGCGCGACCGGTTGATTGGGACCGGCATAGGACCAACGTGTCCATGTGTCGGCACGCTGTGGAACCATGACGCCAAATTCAAGCGACCCAAATCGAGTCCGGGTCTGCGCGTCGGCTTGCAGTTTGTTGCGAATGTGTTGATCGACCGAGATCCCCATCGACCATCCGGCCGGCGTATCGGATCCGCCCTGAACGTCACCGGGGAACAGTTCGACGCCCGTCAACAGGCAACCGATCCCGCGCATGTGACCGTCACCGTCACCCTTGATTTTGTTGTCGACGCCTTCCAGAGTCAGCATCTGTTGCTTGAAGGGATCCAACGGCGCTAGGATTCGCTTCAAGTCACCATGCGTGCCTTCTTCGTCGGGCCAGAAATGATCCGGAATGACACCGTTGGGAGTGAAGACAAACACCAAACGTTTTTTCTTGGTGGCCGAGGCAGCCCACCCCAGGCTAGGCAGTGCAAACGCAAAGTTTGCTGCCGCTGCACTGACGCCAAGCTTGACAATAAAGTCACGACGTGAAGACGCGGTAGTCATCGGTAGGTCCTGCGTTGAAACGTTCGGAAAAAGTTGATTGATTGCTTGCTGGTTCGAAGAAGCGTCGACCATCGACTCGGTTTCGCTCCTTACTGTAACGATTACGTCCGCGGCGTGCCGCCGGGACTCCGCTCGGACGCAATGACGGCGATGTCTACGATCAGTTGCCGCACATTGAATCCATTTTTTTGGAAGGACTCGGTCAGTTGGTCCGAACGATCTGCACCGAAGGCAGCGATCGGTTGTTTGACGAAATATTCAAAGGCCGCCTCTACGAATGATCGGTGACAATCCTCGTTGCCCGCCAGAAAATCGCCCAATTCCCGGGCGCCGACGAATTCACTGCTGCCGCCGTCACGTGCTAAATAGCCACCGGTCGCATCGATCGGCTTGTCGTTTTCCAGATCTCGAAAACGTCCGGTCGCATCAAAGTTTTCCAGGGCAAAGCCGAGGGCATTGATTTTCACATGACAGACTTGGCAATTCACTTCGCCCGTTTGCAATTCGACGCGTTGGCGAGTCGTTAGCCCCGGATGCAAATCAGGGTTTAGCGGCGTGAACGCTTCATTCGGCGGACGCAGCACCCGCCCCAAAATGTGACGTGTCAAAAACACGCCACGGTGGATCGGGGACGTCGTCCGGTGATAGGCAAGGTCGCTCATCAACAACGGGTGTGTCAGTAATCCGACATGCACGTTGGCGTCACTGACGCTGCGCCCTAGGGGGTGACCGCTTGGCGGATCGCTTTTCTGACCATCTTTGGCTTCGTCGCTTTCGGCTTGCACGTCCGCCAATTTCCAAGCATCGCCATAGTACTGGGCCAAGCGGTCGTTGGTGAACGTCCAATCCGCCTGCAACAGTTGGCGAAAATCACTGCCATCGCTGGCCAGCACGTGATCCACAAACGCGGCAAACGAGTGACGTAGGTCACTGACCAACCGATCGTCGAATCCTGGATAGGCATCGCCATCCTTGGTGACTTCCTCGATATGCGCCAGATCAAACCACTCGTAGATGAACGAACGGATTTTGGCTTCGCAGCGATAATCCGAAACCATCCGCCAAGCCGCTTTTTCGACCTGGTCACGCTTCTCTAGATTGCCTTTGGCGACTTGCTCGTTCAACCAAGGGCCCGATGGCAGCGAATCGAACAGGGTCAGCGCCAAACGGTTGGCAGCCCGCTGGCTGACGGAACGATCCGCGTCCAACGTCGGATAAAGGAAGCGGGGGGATTTCAAGGCGATCAGGACCACCTGTTTGATCGCCTGGGCATCGTCTTCGCATTGCTCGATCTGTCGGTCGATGTAAAGTTCGCGAAGCCCATCATCGACGGGGCCTCGAAACGCCGTCTGGACCAACTCGTTTAGAAATCCACGAAGCTTGCCGCGGTTTTCGTCGGAGTCCTTTTTATGTTTGCGGAGGTAGGCCGGATATAGTTCGTCGCTAGCGACTTCGGCAAATTCGATCGCCGCCGCCGTCGTTGACTCTTCCCAAACACGGCTGACCGCCGTGCCGCGTTCGTATCCATAGGAACGATCATCGGGCGGCAGTTTCACCTGCAGCGCGAACGCGCCAGGCTGAGAGGTCGGCATCAGGTACCGCGCCGGGATGATCTCTTCGACGCCACCTGGTGGCACCCAAGACAAGGACACTTTCGCAGGCGGCTGTTCAGTTTTTCGTTTGCGTTGATGAAAGTCCAACGTGATCGGATAGACACGCCCAGCGGTTAGTTGCACCGTTCGGCGAAACTCGTCTTTGCCTTCGGATTGGACGTGGTTGTCGACCAACTTGCGGCCGCGACTTCCGAACTCCAGCGTGCACGAACAGGTGCTTCTTAAAACGATCTCGTAGCGACCGGTCTGGTCGACCTTCAGCGATCCATTCCAATGGATATGGAATTCTTCGGCCGACACACCTTCCCCGGGGCCCTTGTCACCAAAATCAAAATCGATGACCGAGTCGACGCGTTCAATCTTTTTGTTTTCGTCCTTCCAATCTTTTCCGCTATAGCAGGTGTGATTGATCCCACGCTTCGATTCGGACCATGGCATCCCACTGAAATGGGCGTACAGGTCGGCGAGGTTCTGACGCAACTGTTCGGCCGTCAAACGTGACAATGCGGTGCGTGGGGGACGGCGGCGAACCTGTGCCGCTTCGCCATAGAAATCTTGGTGGATGAAGGCCGCAACGGCCGCAGCGTCTTCACCGACACACGCATCCGGATCTTCCTCGGGCATCGTTTCGGAGATGATCGCCGCCAACTCGCCGATCGTTTGGTCGCCGATCAATGGGTCGGGATAGTACTCTTCGACACCCTGGCCTTCGCCGCCGTGGCACTCGGTACACATCTGACGATAGATCGATTCGCCACGGACCACCGCGTCGTCTTCCTTGGCGGCCGCTGTCAAAGATCCCGCGCACACCAAGCCTGCAAACAGGATGATCAGTCGGAAAAATGTTGGGGCATTCAGATTCATGGAAGTCAGCAATCTGCCAAGGTTGAAACGAGACAGTGTGTTTGGATGATCGGGTGTTGGCGTCCACCGTTCGTCCGCCCCGTCGCTGCCGATGGAAACCGCACCCATCCGACGAAACCCGATTCTCCGTGCGTGGCCAGGGAGAAAGCGGGATCGATCGCCAATCTGCCAGCCGAGCGGGCAGGGAGACGAACGAAAGGTCGGATGCGGCAGTTTTTCGATGAACGGACCAGGGTTGCCGATTGAACGGCTCGATCGATCGGTTGAATGTTTGACGAATGCCACCGTTGGACGCCGAAAGATTCGGCAAACCGTAGCGACATAGGGTAGGGCGGGGATCAAGGAAGGCAGGATCAACAGGATTGCTCGGTTCAAGGGCGATCGCGTCCAGAACCAGCGGCCTGCTGATGTAGCCCCATTATAGCCTGGTCGACCAGAGTTCACAAAGCAGTGGCTGCGATTCGCTCGTTAGCAATTTTGGAAAGTGGTGCTGCCGCGTTTGGGCATCGGCTGATTTTGTCGAATTCGCGTCGACTTCCGCCCCGTTTGACCGGTTTTCCCGGCCCCTTCACGGCGGAAACTGGCGTGGGTGGTACCTACATCCAGCATTTGCCGGTGAAGACGGGTCGACCGCGGCGGGCGGACCGCCAGGAGTTTGACCGTGCAGCGAGCACGACCCGACAGCAAAGAAATCGGGTGCGAGCCCGGGCTGGCAAGAAAAGCAGCGAAACCGAGATCGCGAACGAGGGGAGCTTTCGCCACCGCTGGCCGGTCAGCGGCGAGCCGACCACGCCCCCTGGCTGAGAAGCTGGCCCGTCTGGGCCGACTTTGATAGCAATTCAGCGGTAAAAAACTTCGCCGCTTCGCAATTGGGTGTCTTTCGATTCCTCGATGGATCTTCTACATTTCGACCTATCAGGAACGGACGTAGTGAAATCGAAGGTGGGCGGCAATGGCGATCGATCTTAGGGTCGTGGCCGAGCGCCGATCTGTCACCGCGTCAAGTTCGCCTTATCGGTCGATCCATCACAAAAGGGAGTTTGGTATGACCCGCATTCCGCTAAGCCGCGCTGAAGAAGAATCTCGCATGCGTCGCGAACGTCTGGACTTGAGCATCGCCGAGATGGGCTTGTCTGTTCGCACGACCAATTGCTTGGAAGAGACTGGTATTCTGACCGTTCGCGATCTGCTCAACGCGACGCCACGCCGTTTGCTTTCGATCAGCAACTTCGGCGAGAAGACGTTGGACGAAGTTTATGCCGCACTAGAAACGCTGGGCTTCTATCGCCCCAGCCGCGAAGCCGCCAAGGTTTAGAGCCGAGCACTTCGGCGAAACGATTTACGCATGCCCCGTTTCCCACGATCGTGGATCCCGAGGCCCTGGAGTAAAAAACGGGGCAAACGGAGACTCAGTAACGACGCCAGCGGGGTAGCCGGCGAAGTCATCTTTTACATGCTGCTATTTTTAGTCGGCGTGTTCGGTTTGTCGCTGGTGCTGATCAATCGATTTGCACCATCGACAGTCGCTAGCGTGCCGGCACAGGCGTTCCCGACGCAGGCCTTTTCCACCAGCCTTAGCCTGTGGATCTTTGGCATCCTTTCGCTCGCATCGCTGCTTTCGGGCACCGGCGGGCTGATCTTTCGGTTGATGCGGATCAACGCGTCGAGTGAGCGGCGGAGTGCGATCTTTTCGCGAACCAAGGCACTCGAAAAGAACGCGATCGACCTGATCGGACCAGCATCGGAAGACCTGGGGAAATTCCCCAGCGTGCCACGGGTGCGGTCGATGACCGATAGTCCGGGCGAACGACTGACCTACCGATTGGCAGCCGAGACGGACGAAAAAGGCATCGCCGGGCCAGCCACACTGGCACTGCTTTGGAACGCGGTTTGGTTCGTGCTGCTAGCCGTCGTCGTCTCGGGATTCTGGTACGGGCGGCCGCGCTGGATCGTGGCGATGTTGTTGGTACCGTTTGCGGTGATTGGGATATGGGCGATTCGATTCTTCCTAGCCCAACTTCGCCAGCGCGCCGGCGTAGGCCCTACAATCGTTGAAATCAGCCATCACCCGCTGGTCCCCGGCGACACCTGTGATGTTTACGTATCGCAGACCGGTCGATTGAAGCTTCGCCGACTGACTGTCCAGCTGACTTGTGAGGAAGAAACATTTTATCGTCAGGGTACCGATGTTCGCGTCGATCGCCACGAATGTTTTACCCAGGTTCTGTGCAAAGAACGGGATGTGAGCGTTGACCCAATGAGCCCTTGGGAGCAACAATTAGAAGTCGAGCTGCCCAAAGGTGTGATGCATTCCTTCGTTGGGACTCACAACGCTATACGTTGGAAGATTGTTGTTCTTGGAGAGTCGCGTCCGTGGCCATCGTTTTGCCGAAATTTTCCCGTCGTCGTTCATCCACCGGGGCTGCCTCCGAAACGCAGCCCGCGTTGAACGTCACGCTATGCCGCGAAGACGGTGTCTATCAAGCCGGTGGCGAACTGATGGCGAAGTGGCGAGTCCGCCGAATTTCGATGGACGACCTGCAGAGCATCGAAGTGTCGGTGCTGTGGCACACCGAAGGCAAGGGCGACGAAGATCTGCATGTGCACCACTTTCATCGGATCGTGGAAAGCCAGATTCGTCAGATCGGCTTTGCCGACGAACAAGCGATTCGCTGCGTCCTGCCCGCATCGCCGCTCAGCTACCAAGGTCACCTGATCACCGTCCGTTGGTGCATCCGGATGCGGCTGTTCATGCAGGACGGCCGAAAGATCATGGCCGAGCAACCATTCCACTTGGTGGCACCGGGTGCCTACCCGATCGCCACCTCGGCTGCTCGCAATCGCACCGGAGCGGTCGATCCGGATGACGGATCGGGCGTGTCGGACGGCATGACGATTGCCAGCTTGGGTCAGTGAACATCGGCTCGCCGTCACTCGAGTTCTCGAACCCCTTCTGCACTCGATTCGTCCGACCGGGCGCAGTGCCGTATCGGTTCGCCGACGGCCAACCCGCGACCGCAGAGTCGCCGCAAATGCAGTCGATCGCCCATCGGCTGCTGCAGCACTCAGTCACCGCTGTGGTGGGCCCGCACGGGACCGGCAAGAGCACGCTTCTGACCGGCCTGGTCGACATGCTGCGACCACAATTCCCTGCGATCGCCTCGGTGCAACTTTGCAATCCTGAATGCACCGGCTGGCTTCGCCGGCACCGTCACCGCAGGTCGGCTGCCCGAACCGCTCGGGAAGCCCAAACATCCCTGGCCAGCGGCGGATGGCTGATCGTCGACGGAGCGGAACAGCTTTCCCGGCAATCTTGGTCTCGACTGTGTCGCCGCATCTGCCACCGAGGCCAAACGCTATTGGCCACCAGCCACCAACCGCTGCCGGGCGCCATCGAGCTGCATCGGACCGGCAACTCCGCAGAACTGATTCGATCGCTGACCGACGACCTGATCGCGGGCGCCACCATGCCGATCGCCCCTGCGACAAGAAACCAGATCGACGGCGAACTTCGGGCCCGACAATTAGCGGGGGTGACAAACGTGCGTGACCTGTGGTTTGATCTGTACGACATTGTTCAGTCGAGTCATCTGTCGGGCTCCGATCGCTAAGATCCGAACCCCGGGTGGCCACCGGCTTGGTGCATCAAGATAAACTTGCACACCCTTGTCCGCCGCTCTTCCATTTGCCCCACCAACGGCTTCGATCCAGCCGCGTCCAGCGCCGAATCGATGCGAAAGGAACCCCTGCGTGGCCGCTCGATTGTCCATTGTCATGGTCCACTCTGCACCGCCCACCGCGGCTGCCCAACGAGTATCAGAGGTTCTGGTAGGCGAATTGATTGGTCGCCCGGGGATGGACCTAGTACTGATCGGTCCGATCGAAAGCCTGCCAGCGGAATCAACCGATCGATTGACATTGGATTCGATATCCGGCGACGTCGTCGTGATGGCTTGGCGTCCAATCGAACAGACGATGGCCGATTTGGCGGCCGTGAATTTTGCCGGACACCGAAGCCCCCACGAACATGACCTGCAGGCCACGGCGACAGCGAATGGCGATCGCCGCATCTTCGCTTTCGACCTCAGCTCGTTTGCCGAAGCCGATCCGATCCTGCTGTCGCTGCAGCGAACGCTGCAGTCGCGAGGGGTCAAGACATTCGCAATCGGGTCACTAGCCAAGCCAATCACCGCCCCATCAAAGCCAGTCGCGGCAAAGCCAGTCACGGCGCCGACCGCAGCAGCAACGAAAACAGCTGCGCCGAACAAGGCGGAACCCGAAGGCGATTCGCAAAAGCAGTCGGCCGCCCCGCCGGCCCAATCGACAGCAGCGAAAAGCGGGCGAATCGATCTGGATGAACTGCTAGATCAATTGGATCAGTCGGATCATTGAAGTTGGGAATTAGGGAGAGGAGAGCGGGAGAGAAAGCGGGGGGGGAGAAAGAGTTCGAGTTCGAGTTCGAGTTTAAGTTTAAGTTGCAGACAGGAATGCGAGCTGGAAACTCGCACTCCTGTTCTTGCTAAGAATCTCGCGCTTCGCCAAACGTCCCCCCCCAAAAAAAACTCGCGATCCACCTAGCCTGGCCCCGTTTGACCTTCCCCGTCGCCAACGATCCGATCTGGCGGGGTTCGCTGATTGCTGCCGACCGGGGCGGAATAGCGGGGGGGCTACCGCCGGAACCCTGGCGATTCTTCGGGCAACCGGGAAGGCATCTGGAAACTCGGTGGCCACTCAGGCCTCTGGCGAATTGCTTTGGCCTCGGATCGCTGATAATCTGTGCGTACGAGATCGCAGCGGAAGAGCCGCTGCGGTCCTTTCAGCATCCATCGAAAGAAACGCACATGGCGGCCATTACCACTCAGAACGCCGGCGAAACCCTGGTTGTTGGGTTCACCGATAGCAAAATCCTGGACAATCAACGGATCGAGCAAGTCGGACGCGAACTCCAAGAAGTCGTTTCCCAAGCCATCCACAAAAAGCTGTTGCTGAACTTTCGTGGCGTTTCGTTCATGTCTTCGGCCATGATCACCAAGTTGGTGATGCTGAACAAAGGCTGCAAAGCCCAGGGCGTGAACCTGAAGTTTTGCGAGGTTTCGCCGAACGTGATGGAAGTCTTCAAGATCACCAAACTGAACAAGCTTTTTGACATCCAAGAAGGCGAAGAAAAAGCCCTGGCCAGCTTCGACAAAAAAGGCTGGTTCAGCTAATCCCCCGTGCCTGAATCGCAGCGAAACGTCCAAGAAGCTCTGGAAATCATCGAGGCAGATCGAGCGAGTTTATCGCATGAGATCCATGATGGGTTGGTGCCGTACCTGTTTGCCGCCTCCGCTGCTGCGGGACGTCTTCGCGACGACCTTGCCAAAGCTGCATTTGCGGAACCATCTGATCAAAAGTCGCTGCTGGACCGCAGTGCCCAGGTCCGCGATTTGGTTCAGCAAGCAATGGGCGTCAGCCGACAGATCCTGACCCAAGCGTATCCTCCCGAACTGGCAGGTACGCCCTGGACCGCTGCCCTGAAACGGATCATCGACCAGTGGTTCAGCGAATCCCCGGTCCAGTTTGATTGGCGCCTGGCGGATAGCGTGAACGATGTGTCGCCCGAGATTTCGGTGTGCCTGTACCGGATCGCTGTCGAAGCGATTCGCAATGCGGTCCGGCACGGCAAAGCAACGACCATTCGGGTGCAAGCCGACACCACCGACGGCAGCCACCGAATTTCTGTGACGGACGATGGCGTCGGGTTTGATGCCAAGTCCATCCCCGATGGTCATTTCGGGATCCGGTCGATGCGTGGGCGGGCTGAACTGATCGGTGGCACGTTCCGTCTAGAAACACAGCCCGGCGGCCCGACCCGTGTGGGGATCGAGATCCCAGCAACCTCAACCGGCTAATATGAAACCGGTAGGTCGGGTTCGATACAGCTGCCTGGCACGACGGGAATCAGCCCCGACGCTGCGCGGAAGTCGTGATTAGGACTTCGCTGGCATCGGATCCATATCTTTCAATGTTTTTCCCAATCGCTTGCGTCCGGCGGTGGTTCCCCCACGCTTTGGCTTCGCAGGCTCTTTCTGCAGCAATGCCGCGACATTGGGATGCAATTTGTCGGAATCGGCAGGTGTACCGATTTCTTCGATGGCATCGCTGACGCCCAGCAGCACCGATTGGCGGACTCCGTCACGAAGCCATTCAAAAAAGTTAACGTTCATAGTCAACGGTGATTTTTAGGTAGGTGGATGGGGTTGGTCACCAGCAGGCAACGTCCTCTGCTTTGGCTTGTAACTTTCGCCAAGCGATCCAGTCCATACCGATTTTGATCAAAGTGACTCTGGTTGCGACGATCGCGCATTTTCGTCGGACCAGCGATCCAGAACAGCAGCACACGACCGATTGCGACGCGGCCAGGTTCAGACCTCTTGGGATGGGGCAAAGAGAGAAGATCCCCCCCGAACCAGATGGCAAAGACACCCTAGGGAGTGCGGGGCGGTTCGGGCGGATTGATCCAGTCGAAGCTTCCCAGTGACTCCGCCACCACTTCGTCCTGCCTAGCCCCGGCCGCCGCCAGCAACATCGGACATTCGATCCAGTCTGGCAGATCGTCGCCGCCTAGCTGTTGGCGAATCCACGGTGACCCTGCCACAAACATTCCCGTGGCGGCCGCATCGGCATCGGTCGCCGAGGGCATCAACACGGTCAAAGCCAACAGATCGCCGGCCGGGTATCCCGTGCGTGGATCGATGACGTGCCCGTATCGGCGTCCTTGATGATGAAAAAACTGTTTTCCAGATCCGCTTGTCGCTAACGCCATGTTCCGCAGCCACAGCCCCGCCAAACGTCGCGGTGGCTTGGTGGGATGTGCGATGCCGACCGCCCACCCACGCCCGTCCCCCAAATCTTGATCGCCCGAGGCGATCAGGCTGCTGTTGCCCCCGTGAATCAAGAAATCGTGAACCCCAGCGCCTTTCAAACGCGCAGCCATCCGGTCCAACGCATGCCCCTTTCCGATGGCCCCCAAATTGATCGACATGCCCTGTTTTTCTAAACGAACGGTCCGATCATCGGGTGCGAATTGGATTTTTTCGAACCCAACGTTCTGACGTGCTGCGTGGATCTGGTCACTGGTCGGCTTGCGGCCGCTGCGGCGGGTGAATCCCCACGCATCGACCAAGGGGCCGGCCGTCACGTCAAACGCTCCTTCGGTCCGTCGGCTCCACAGCACCGATCGATCCATCAGATCGAAAGTAGTTCGTGAAAGGCGGACGGGATCACCACCGGCGGCCGCATTCACACGCGAAATCTCACTCTGGGGCCGATAGATCGTCAGCGCGGCCTCGATCTGGTCCAACATTTCCAGCGCTTCGAGCGCCACCTCGACGGAGTCCGCAGCATGCTCGGGCAACATCACCACAAAATCCGTCGCCATCGCACGGTGCGTGACGTGGGTGATCAGCGATTCACGCGGCGGGGTGGTACGCCTGAGCGAATCCGAATCGATGTCCCCGGGTTCGGACCATGTCGATGAACTCGATTGCGACGATTCCGCCGTAAATTTTTTTGGATTCTTCCAACCCGATTCTGGCCCATCAGGACCTTTGGCGTCGGGTTCAGAACGATCAGGTGGGACAGAAGACATGCGTCGGTTGCCGGAAAAAACGGACGATTTTTGATTCAGCATATCGTCTGATGGGCGAACCTTTCACCCGCCAAGGCTTCTTAGATTTGTGTGACAAGCGAGGGTTGCGTGAAATCGGTCGATCACGCACAATCTGGCGAATGAGAGTCAACGTGTTCAGCAGGCCAACGGCCGACTGGATCGTGTGAATCGGGCTTCCCGCCCGGTGTCGTTCGATTTCGGTGCTGAAACACAAATGGGAGTGGTGGCTGAGTGGTCGAAAGCGCCGGATTGCTAATTCGGTGAACCGGGCAACTGGTTCCGCAGGTTCGAATCCTGTCCGCTCCGTTTGACAGTCTGGAAACGTACCCGGATGTAATCTGCAAAAGTCGGTCGACGGCTAAATTGCAGAAGTTACTTCCGGGTTGTTTTTTCGGTACTCATAGTGTGCCCCATTGGGGTGCACATTGAGGGCGTAGCTCAGTTGGTTAGAGCATTCGACTTTTAATCGAATGGTCCTGGGTTCGAGTCCCAGCGCCCTCACTTTTTTTCTACTGGCCCGGTGGCTGATCCAGCCCCAGCTTTGCCAGTGCGGCTCGATGGCAATCCGAGCGATCGCTTTCGCTGGCGAATCCCAGACTTTGATCACGAAAGATCAGCAGCGGATCCGCCTCCAATTCGCGAAACCCGAAATCTCGCGGGTCCAACCCTTGGTGATACAGCATCAATGCAATCGCAACGTCCCGCACCTGAGTCCGGATTTTGTTCTTTCCCGCATGGACGGTTTGCCAGACGTGAGCCGTCCGCTGGTCGCCCACGCGGTTGACCAAATGCTGGTGCAACTGCGGGTGCCCCAAGACCGACGTCGTCAACATCGCGGTGACCGTCGCCGAAGCGGACAATGCCGGCGATTCCAACATCTGCTCGCTTAACCAATGGGCTTGATCATGACAGCGGTAACGCATCGCGATCACCAGGTTGTTGCGTGCCGTCGGCGTGTGTCCTTCAGATTGGATCCAACGACTGATCAATCGCTGAATCGCCGATCCTTCGATCGTGCAGGGGTCCGGGCCCATCGGGGCATGACTCAGCGACATGCCGATGCGTGACGAAAGCCGGTTTTGCCCGCGGCCCGCGTCTTCGATGTCCAACCACAACAATAGCGACCAACGCACATGGTCCTGGGGCGACATCCGATAGGGATCCCAACGCGGACTGGTCCACTGGCTGACCATTTCGGTTACCGCCGCCCGGTCGCCGAGCAGCCTGGGATGCTCGGCCGCGATCGTCGCGAACAGTTGGCGTGCGACGTCATCGTCGCCCATCAATCGCGAAAACCGATCCCATCCCGGCAGATCAATCTTCGCCGCAGGGGTTCGGGGATTCTTCAGCTGATCGATCTGACGATCCAATTTGCTCTGTTCAATCTGCCGCAACAGTTCATCAGCAGCGAGGCGAATTTCGACACAGGGATCGGACAAACCGGACCTCAGTGCGACGATGACGCTGGACGATGCGTCGTCCACATCCGACATGGCCAAGTCCAACAACCGCTGCGATGCCGTTTGCCGCGTGTGAAACGAGTCCGCTGACAACCGACGAACCCAAACTTCGGCCGTCACGGGCACCGCAACATCACCGGATGGCGGGGCAGCAGCGCATCGCGGCAGCGAATGCACCAGCCCCACTAGATTGCCACAAACCACCAAACTGCCACCGACAACGATCCGCTGCAGAATGACGGCGACGACGGATCGGGTCTCAGACATTTTCGCTCGTGAAATCAATGTTTTGCGGATCCGTTCCAAGCATGCGGATCTAGCAATTTTAATTCGCACTCAGCGAAGACCTGTCTGCCAGAACGCTTCGACGGGGCAGAGACTTCTGGTCGGAAACGGTTAAACTTTACAACCGCTACAGTCGTCCACGACCAAGTTCCGGTCGTAGCGATTGTCGACCTATCTTCTCTTGTTTTCATCTGATGGCTGCCATGCACACGCTTTGCTTCGAAGACGATCGCGTCGACCAACTTCGCCCGGTTGCGGTCGCCCGTCCCGCCTATGCAATCACGTGCGCATCGTTCCGACTGGTCGATTGGCTGAAACGGTTGCCTGGAACGCTAAGCGGCCGCGTCCGTCCGTATTTGCGTGATGTCCAGACGTTGGACTACGGTCTGCAGGCGATGCCAGCGAAGATCGGTGGCGAGATCTCGGATGCGGACGGTGTCCTGCTGGTCAATGCTCGCGTCGCGCCGACGGTGGACAACGAAGCCACGTTGCAGCGGTTGGCCAAATCCGATCGCCCAGGCGTCTTGATCGATCCAGAAGACGGTTCGTTGTTGGCAGCCCGATTGGCGGCCGCCGACGTGGCATCGCTGAACGATGGTTCGAGCGAACCTTTGCTGGGCCGAATGCTGTCCTTGGCCATGGGGCTGGCACCGATGGACGAAAAGCTGGCGGTGTTTCGCTGGCCGCACGACATCATTGCCTGTCACATGAAATCGATGCCCGAGTCGATGAACCGCCGACTGGAATGGGGAAACTACACCGAAACGGCGGACGGAGTGTTCGCCGGCGAAGGCGTTCAGATCGGACAGTACGCAGTCGTGGACACATCGGCTGGACCGATCATCCTAGAAAACAACGTCAAAGTCGGACCGTTTTGCATGTTGTCGGGCCCGGTTCACGCCGGCGCAGGCACGCGAGTGATCGAGCATGCGGCGCTGAAAGACGGCGTATCGCTTGGACACACCGTCAAGATTGGTGGCGAAGTCGAAGCGTCCGTGATCGAACCGTACACGAACAAACAACACCACGGCTTTTTGGGACACAGCTACCTGGGCAGCTGGATCAACCTGGGGGCAGGCACCTGCAACAGTGACCTGAAGAACACGTATGGCAAAATCAACATCACCTACGGCGACCGCAAAGTCGCCACCGGCATGCAGTTCCTGGGGTGCTTCATTGGCGATTATTCCAAGACCGCAATCAACACCAGCATCTTTACGGGCAAAGTGATTGGGGTCTGCAGCATGATGTACGGCTTTGTCACCTCCAACGTGCCCAGCTACGTCAACTATGCACGGCTGTTCGGGCAAACGTCTCTGTTGCCTGCCGACGTCATGATCAATACCCAGAAACGCATGTTCGCGCGGCGAAAAGTCGAGCAACGTGAATGCGACAAGCAGTTGATTCGCGACATGTACGACATGACCGCCGACGAACGTTCGGCGGACCCTGATATTCTGTGATATCGAAAATCATTCTTTCTACTTGCTAACACTCGGCGACGCTGCGAATCAATCATCATGTCAAAAATCAAAGTCGGAATCGTCGGAGCCACTGGTTACACCGCGTTGGAAGTCGCGCGACTGCTGACCGCCCATCCGCAAGCCGAATTGGTTGCGGCAACCAGCCGCGCCGATGACGGTCGTTCGCTGGCCGAAATTCATCCATCGCTTGCTGGCCGCTGTGACGTGCCCATCGAAGTACTGGATCCTGAATCGATCGCCAAGAAGTGCGACGTCGTGATGTGCTGCTTGCCACATGGTGCATCGGCCGAAACCGTGCATGCGCTGGTGCAACATGATGTTCGCGTGATCGACTTCAGCGCCGACTTTCGTCTGTCATCCTTGGACGTTTACGAAAAGTGGTACGACGTCAAACACCCTTGGCCGGAACGAGTAGGAAAAACGGTCTACGGGATGCCAGAGTTTTTCGCCAAACAGATCGCGACGGCCGACGTGGTGGCCAATCCGGGTTGTTACCCCACATCCGCCATCCTTCCCCTGGCTCCTCTGGTCCAAGCCGGTTTGATCGATACCGACGACATCATCATCGACAGTAAGAGTGGAGTCAGCGGTGCAGGGCGAAGCGCCAAAGTCGCTACGCTGTACTGCGAAACAAACGAATCGATTTCGGCTTATGCCGTCGGCAGCCATCGCCACGGGCCAGAGATCAACGACTTGGTCGGCCGAATTTCGGGCAAACCCGTCCAGACTCTGTTCACCCCGCACCTGACCCCGATGGATCGCGGCATCCTGTCCACGATCTATGTTCGCCGCGGACAACACAGTGCTGATGAAATGATGCAGTGCTGGCGAGATCAGTACGCGTCCAGCGCGTTCGTCAATCCGGTCGATCATCTGCCGGCGACCAAGCATGTCGCGGGAACGAATTTCGTTCAGATGACGGCTCGCGATTGCGGAGACCGCGCGGTTTTGGTCTGCGCCATCGATAACCTAGCCAAGGGAGCCAGTGGGGCCGCGATCCAGAATATGAACGTCATGTTCGGGTTGCCCGAGGTCACAGGCCTAAGGTAACGAAGGTCGCCAAGACGTTCGGCCAATCCCATCCCCCGCCGACCCGCTTGGCGGGGCCGAAAGTCTTGGCGACTTGCGCTACGGAGGGATGGAGGGATGGAGGGATGGAGGGATGGAGGTTTGCCGAAAGTCTTGGCGACTTGCGCTACGGAGGGACGGAGGGATGGAGGGACGGGGGTTTGCCGAAAGTCTTGGCGACTTGCGCTACGGGATTTTTTTGGTGCGGGCGTTGCTGGTGGTTTAGGGTTTCGGCTTGCCGGTGCTGCTGAGCACGGATTTTCCATCGAGTCTCCAGGCGGGGTTGGCGGCGATGCCTAGGTGATCCAGTGCCGTGGCCGCTACGTCGACCACGTAGGTCGGCTGGTCCTCGCCGACCAGATCAGCATTGCCGCTCGCGATGAACCAGGTTTGGCGGATCACGGGAATCTGTCTGCCACCGCCGTGCCCGGTGCCTTGGCCGCCGTGATCGGTGGAAACGACCACAAGCCACGACTCTTGCTGGAAACCTGGCCGACTGCGAACGGCATCGAGCACTTGGCCAATGTGCTGATCGATCTTTTCTATTGCCGCTTTGTACTCGGGAACGCTGGGGTGGAACCCATGCGAATGCCCGGCCTCGTCGGCGGCACCGAAATAGACCATCGCAACGTGGGGCTGTCCGGTGGCCAAAAATTGGGATGCCGCGTCGGCCAGCTTCTTGTCACTGATTCGATACTGGTCCACACCATGAGACTCTTCGCACACGCGGACATCCGCGTCTCGAACCAAGTGTTCATCGATCGGTTGCCAGTCCACAAAAGAACCGATTCGGGCGTGCGGGAACTGTTGACGGACTCGGGCGAAGAAATGGGGATACTCTTCGACGTTCTTGCCTTCAAAACTGTTGTCGTTGATGCCGTGCTTGTCAGCCCAGACGCCGGTTAGAAAACTGGTCCACCCAGGTCCGCTGCTGGTGTCATTTTCAGTCGGACGATCGCCCAAGATTTGTGTATTCCGCCACAATCGGCCGCCCGCAATCAACGAATCTAGATTGGGCGTCTCGGCTGCTAACAATGCGTCCGCTCGGGTCCCATCGATCCCGATCACCAGAACACGATTCTGCGGAACGCCCTCGGACACCGCGGATGATTCGCTGGCGGAATCGGATTCTGCACCAACCAGGGTGACAGGCGGCAGCAACATCAACGCCAATGCGACCAACAAGTACGAGTTTGTACAGAAGCGATAGAGCGATCCAGACATCGAAAATCCTGAGGACGGGAAGGGAACCAAGGGCGTGAATCTTTGCCGATAGCAGCACAACCTAGGGTAGCCGCTGCCAGATCCCCAGTAAACCAGATCCCCAGTAAACCAGATCCCCAGGATTCCAGATCTCCAGGATTCCGTCGCCCCACCTCTACGCAGAAGGTCATCCCCACACAGTCGTCCCTGAACACGCACAACGGTCGACGACGGCTTTGGTAACCTAAGCTTCCCGACATCTTCTCGCCTGTAGCCATTCGCTAGGAATCAAACTGTCATGGCTTCCCCACCGATCAACGTTCTAGTACTGACCGGTGCGGGCATTTCAGCCGAATCGGGTGTACCGACGTTCCGAGGCGCCGACGGGCTGTGGGAAGGCCACGCGATCGAAGACGTTGCGACCCCCGAAGGCTTTGCCCGTCGCCCGCAGTCGGTCCACCAGTTCTATAACCAGCGGCGGAAACAATTGCAGCATGCCGATGTTGCCCCCAACGCGGCTCACCTCGCACTCGCTGAATTCGAACAGGCGGTGATGTCCCCGCACACCGCCGACGACCATGAATCGGCAAACCAATTTCTGCTGGTTACCCAGAACATCGACAACCTTCATGTTCGTGCGGGCAGCCAACGGGTCCTACCGATGCACGGTGAACTGCTGAAAGTTCGCTGCATCGATACCGACGAAGTGTTTGATTGGACTGATGACCTTTCACTGGACACCCCGCATCCCCAAGATCCATCCAACCCACGTGCACGCGGGCGACTGCGGCCGCACGTGGTTTGGTTTGGCGAGATGCCCATCGGATTGGACCGGATTGCCCGCGCCGCATCGACCGCCGATGTCTTTTTGGCGATCGGCACATCCGGCTTGGTCTATCCAGCTGCGGGCATCGTTCGGCAAACATCCCCGGCATGTCGTCGAATCGAAATCAACCTCGACGACACTCCGGCATCGTCGGTTTTCGACGAAACGATTCGCGGGAAAGCGACGGTCGAGGTTCCCCAGTTGCTAGACCGATTGGCCAAGGAATGGAAACTCGGTTAGTTTCGACCATCACCGGTGGCGTGGTCCGCTGTTCGAAGCAATACGATCAGCATGCAGGCGCGTTTCCAGCGTGCTGAAAGCAGCCTAAAGACCGCTCGCGCCCACCAGCCCGCCCATCAGGATCGCGTCCGGGTGACGATGTCCGCTTGGCCCCCGGCAAATTCCGCTTGCGATCCTTCGGGGCCGACCGAAAGTGCTTACACTGTGGACAGGTCATTCTAGCTCGATTCGATGGCAAACTTTTTCATGGATGCATTTCAGCCGCAACGCCCGTCGGAGGACCAGCGCGCCTCCGGTCCGCCGGCTGCCGATGACGCCTCCACACCAACGGCTGCTTCGGAGGACGTGGCTGATCCGCCGGCGAATGACGTTTCCATGCCGGCCGATGATTTTCAATCCAGGACGATGGATCCGCCATACACCGGTCTCGTTTCGCCCCCCAAGGCACACCCACGGTGGTGGACACCCTTGGCCGTCAGCGCGGCCTCTTGGCTGTCGTTCATGATCGCCAGTTTGTTGATGGCAATCTTGGGCGTGTGGGTCGTCTTCGGCGAACTGTCGTCCCAACTGCTGGGATCGATGGAAACGATGACCAAGGTTTCGGCATCGCGATGGGGCTTATTGATCGTCGTCGTCCTGCCTCAATTGGCATTGGTGATGCCATCGATCGTCGCCGGAAAGCTGTCGCCGGTTCCATTTCGTCAACGTCTCGGTTTGGTGCGTGGCCATTGGCCGGTGTGGGCATGGTTTGCCGCCGCCGCAGCGACTCCTTTGGTCGGCTTGATCAGCAGCTTGGTCGTTGGATCGTTCATGGAAGAGAGCGAGAACCTGAAAGAGATGTCTCGCATCTTTCGCAATCATGGCGAATCGGGATTCTTGTTTCCGTTGGCGATGATGATCGGTGCGACACCCGCGATATGCGAAGAGTTTCTCTTTCGCGGCTACGTTCAAACCCGGCTGGTCCGTTCGTTTCATCCGCTGATCGGAATCTTCGTCGCGTCGTTTTTGTTTGCCGCGTTTCATATGGACTTGGTGCACGTCATCGCCGTCTTTCCGATGGGCATGTTCTTAGGCGTGATCAGTTACCGAAGCGGTTCGCTGTTCCCTGCCATGTTGGGGCATTTCGTCAACAACGTGATCAGTGTGGTGTTGGTGGTGATGGCGCCGGAAGACGCAACCGACGTGCTGGCGGCCCCGGCAATCATGATTTCGATGTCGATCATCTTGATTGGTTTGGTCGGGATGGGGGGGACGATATTTTCGATCGCTTGGTTCAAACCAGCGGCGGACAATACGACCACGACTGGCCCGATCATGGCCAGGCTAGTGCCTGATAATGAACACCCCGCTGATCGGCAACCCGCTGACCGGCACTCCGCTGACGCTCGCCCCTCTATCTCGTCTCCTCCCTACGGTGAATGACCATGCTTCCGTTTCGACTCGGATTTGATCATCCCGGCTATCTGTGGTTGCTGCTGGCGTTACCGCTGCTGTGGTGGATCGGGTATGCATCCTTGGCGTCCTTGGGAAGCCTTCGTCGATGGATGGCGTTGTTGCTGCGGACCGTGGTATGGACAACGCTTGTGCTTGCCATCGCAGGTGTCCAATTGGTTTGGGTCAGCGACCGAGTGACGGTCATGTACCTGTTGGACCAATCCGAAAGCATCCCCGTGGCAAAACGCCAAGTGATGCTGGATTACGTGATTCGAAATGTGCGGCGACATCGCGACGAAGCGAGAAAAGACCGGGCTGGCATCGTCGTCTTTGGTCGCGACGCGGCGATCGAGATTCCACCGTATGACGACTACATCCCGCAACTGCGACGACTAGAAAGTTTGGGCGGTCGTACCGATGCGACCAACCTAGAATCAGCGATCAATCTGGCCAAGGCATCGATGCCCGAGGACACGACTCGGCGACTGGTGATTGTCACCGACGGCAACGAAAACATCGGGCAAGCCAAGTCGTTGGCCGCGCGAGTCGCCGACTCGGGGATCGGCATCGATGTGGTGCCGGTGGTTCTCGAATCATCCAGCGAAGTCCTGGTCGAAAAAATCGACTTGCCAAACAACATCCGCAAAGGCCAGCCATTCGAAGCCCGTGTGGTACTGAACAACTATTCCGAATCCGGTTCCAGTGCCCCGGTCCGCGGCAAGCTTCGCGTCAAACAAAGCGTCGGCGGCGAGGACACGTTGCTGTTGGAAGAAACGATCACGTTGGATCCGGGCAAAAACGTCTTTCCGCTGCGGCACCAAATCGAACAGCCCGCCGCCTATATCTATGATGCCGAATTTGTCCCTGCCACCGAAGACGACGATGGTCTGAGACAAAACAACAGCGCCACCGCCTACACCTATGTCCGCGGCAAGGGGCGGGTATTGCTGATCGAAGAACGCAGCCGAATGGGCGACTTTGACCTGCTGGTGCAAACCCTTCGCGATGCCAACATCGAAGTCGTCACTCAGGCCAGTGACGAACTGTTTGGATCGCTGGCGGAATTGCAGGCTTATGACGCGGTCATCTTGGCAGGCGTGCCAAGAGTGTCCGGCGAATCATCGGATCTGATCACGTCGTTCACCGATGCACAGATCGAGATGCTGGTCAGCAATACTCAGCAGTTGGGGGCAGGCCTGTTGATGATCGGCGGCCCCGAATCATTTGGTGCCGGCGGCTGGACCGGGACCAAGATCGAAGATGCGATGCCGGTCGACTTTAAGATCAAAAACACCAAGATCCAAGCGGTCGGCGCGCTGGCATTGATCATGCACGCTAGCGAAATGGCCGAAGGCAACCATTGGCAGAAAGTGATTGCCAAAGCGGCCATCGAACAGCTGGGCCCATCGGATTACGCCGGGGTGTTGCACTGGACCATGCGTGGCGATTCGTGGATGTGGGGCGGCCGCAATGGACTGCTAGAAGTGGGTCCGAATCGCAAAGCCATGTTGGCGGCACTCGGTCGAATGTCGCCCGGTGATATGCCACAGTTCGATCCTGCGATGCGAATGGCGGTCGCCGGTTTGGCACGCACCCCCGCATCGGTCAAACACAGCATCATCATTAGCGATGGTGACCCGACCGATCCATCCCCCGCGACCATCAAGTCCTTCAAAGACAACAACATCACGATCAGCACGGTCGCAGTGGCGTCCCATGGTTTGACCGAAAGTCGTCGATTGCAACAGATCGCACAAGCGACCGGCGGTAAGTACTACGCCGTCGCCAATGGCCGCGCTCTACCACGGATCTTTCAACGCGAAGCACGCCGGGTGTCCCGCCCCTTGGTTTACGAGCCACCGGGCGGCGCGCTGCCCGAAGTCATTTTCCCGCACCCCATGCTGGATGGCGTTGACCGTGTGTTGCCCAACATTAGCGGCTTTGTTCTGACCCAGGCCAAGGATAGCCCATTGGCCCAAGTCCTGATTCAATCGCCCAAACCCGACGCGCCGGAAAACGCAACCATCTTGGCCGTCTGGACCTATGGCCTTGGCCGCACGGCGGTCCTAACCACCGACTCGGGGACCAAGTGGGCCTCGGAGTGGACCGGATGGGCCGGGTACGACAAGTTCTATTCCCAATTGGTCCGATGGTTGATGCGCCCCACCGGGGATACCGGCAAGTTCACGATCGCCACACAGGTTCGTGATGGCCAAGTGCAAGTTGTCGTCAACGCGTTGTCGCAGGACGATTCGTTTCTAAACTTCTTGGATATGAACGCGACCGCGCTGGGCCCCGATCTGAAACCGATTCCGCTTCGCATGCGACAGTCGGCACCGGGACGGTATGTGGGCGAATTTCCGGCGGACGGATCAGGCAGTTATTTTGTCAACGTGATCCCGGGCCCGGGCGCTGCACCGCTGACGACCGGCGTGACGGTTCCCTACAGCGACGAATTCCGTGTACGTGAAACCAACCAAGCACTGATTGAATCGTTGGCGTCGACCACACCCCGTGGTGGCCAAGCAGGGCAGGTCACCGTTCCGCTGGGAACTCAGCCCTCGGAAGATCTGATCAACAGCGACCCGTTTCGCGGCGGGTTGCCCTTGGCTCGCAGCATCCGCGACGCCTGGCCGTGGTTCGTGCTGGCGGGCTGCTGCATGTTCCTGGGCGATGTGTTCGTTCGACGTGTATCGATCCGATTCGATTGGATCGGAAAGAAACTGAAGGCACTAGGTGGCAAGGATTCTCAGAAAGATGCCGCGGTGACCGCCCGTCTGGATGCACTGCGAAAAAACAAAGACTCCGTCGACGCTTCGCTTCAAAAGCGACGAGCCAGTGTTCGGTTCGAACCTTCCCAGGACAGTAACGCAGCGCCGGAAATCGATCTTGGCAGCCCATCGGCACCCAATGCCGCCAAGTCCGCGGGGCCTGCTAAACCAGAAATTCCCGATGGGCCAAGCTATACCGAACGATTGCTAGAAGCCAAACGCAAAGCGAAAAAAGACCAGTCGAAGGAGTAGCGTCGGGTACGGGTACGGGTACGGGTACGGGTACGGGTACGGGTACGGGTACGGGTACGGGTACGGGTACGGGTACGGGTACGGGTACGGGTTCGGGTTCGGGTTCGAGTTCGAGTTCGAGTTCGAGTTCGAGTTCGAGTTCGAGTTTTTGGGCCGCTGTTCCGGCATGCACCTGTGACTTGCTTGCCTTCGCCATCGAACGGTGTCGTGTGGCGGAACCGGTTGGTCCCAATCGCCAATTGGCAACACACTACAAGCGTTCGGGGAATCAGCGCAGCGGATTCAATGCCCGATGCCCAGCAGTTCGCTTGTTCGGCTTACCAGTTTGGGTTCGCCATCGGTTCGATAGGCGCCTTCGCCACCTTGGCTGCGACCGCGAGTGTACCTGGACCAGATATTCGCTTTTCCTAGCAGCCCGCTGTAGTCCAGGCCCCAAGTGCCTTCGGTGCTCTCGCGGGGCCGCCCCCGGAAGAACGCCGCTCCACCGCCTACGAACCACGCGCTGTAGCGGTCGGTAACACTGGGCTTGGCAAATCGATGAACACAGAACGGAGCCCCGGATCGGCGACAGTTGTCCATCGTGTATCGCAGTGGCGGATTGTCTTTCCGGCTACGGTCACCCGGCCGATCAAATTTCGGCTTGGCGGGATGCCCCGGATCACGACAGACACCGTGGCTTGTTGCTGCCACTCCGCTATAGCCACCGCAGTCAACCGATCCCGCCGTCTGCCAATGAGCATCGCCCTGATGGTCACCGGGCTCGACGGTCCATTCTGCGTCGCTGACATGCGTTTGTGCACTGGCTACCGAGGAGCTTGCGGCGAACAGGATCACCCACACGGTGGTCAAACGCAGCTGCGGTACCTGGATCATGGCAACGACCATCCAACGGGAAAAATTGTCATTACCGGAATGATCGGCATTCCTTGCCACGGGACGTCATGTCAGTGGCGATTAGCGGAACGGTCTGGCTAATCGTCAAACTTGAACATTCATCCAAACCATTGCCCGCCAAGCAACGATCGATCAATCAGTGTCGCGACGAAAGTCATCTCGCCCCCGCCGCGCAGCGGTTTGCGGGGGGCAGAGAGTTAGAGAAAGGGGGAAGAAAGAAACGACACTGATTGATCGCTCGTTGCCAAGCAGCTAGGCAGCCCCGCACTAGGTCCATGCGTTCGTTGTGCTTGGTAACGTCCAAACGGCGACAGACGACCAATCCGTTTGGGCTGGGGATGACGCATGCGCCGGGCCGATCGCCGGGACCGGTGGCTGCAAGAGGATCCGATTTTTCCGGTTGGGACGATATTCCGGCTGACTTCGTTGTATTCGTGTTAAGACTGATCTTGCGGGGTTGCCGATTGAAAAGCCGTTTGTCGATAGCGTTTGTGTAGCAATGATTGCGACTTCCCTACCGGAAGATGAGATTATGCGAGGTGACAAGAAGTCGCCATCGCTGCTACCGAACATTGAACCGTGCAGGACGCACAGCAACTACCGAAATCAAGGACGGTTTCCATCATGGCGAATACAAAACGTGCGGTACGCCGCGCGCTGATGCTACTGCTAAGCATCTCGGGAGCAGCGTCACCTTTCACGGTGATCGCTACCGCGACGGCCGACGAAAGTTCGTTGGCGCAAGCGATGATGTTGCCAGAGTTCGATACCGCCGGACAAGTCGTGCCCGTGCGATACTCATCTGCACTGTGGGCGAACAACCTGGCCGACCAAGCCGCTGAAGAAGGCACGCCGGACGAAAACGTCGGCCAATCAAACGCCGATGACGATTCAGCCGACGATGATGACGCGGACCAGGACGACAAGTACGCCGCTTTGTCAAAGCAGTTCGCTGAACTGGAAAAGAAGCTAGAGAAGATCGAAGGAGCCGTTGACGACGTTGCCGGCGACAAGTCGATCGTGCATAGCGGCAGCAGCAATTCGACCATGAAGATCAGCGGGCGAGTCCACGCTGACGCATGGGGCTTCGACACCGAAGATGACCCAGCCCCGTCGTTCATGGACGGCGGCGACCCTCAGAACCGTCTTGGCTTCCGTCGATTGCGTTTCGGCGTGTCGGGGAAGGTCAAAGACAACATGCTGTACAAGATCGAGGCCGAGTTCGCCGGCGGTAGCAACGTCGAGTTTCGTGATGCCTATTTAGGCTGGACCGACTTGCCAGTTCTACGCACCGTGCTGCTGGGGAACCAGAAACGACCCTACGGTTTGGACCACCTGAACAGTTCACGTTACAACGTGTTCATGGAACGCCCGTTCGTGATCGAAGCGATCAACCAGGACGCTAGACGTCTCGGACTGGCATCCTATGGCGTTTCGGAGAACCAACGGTGGAACTGGCGATACGGCGTTTACAACCAACGCAATGTTCAGTCGCTGGGCAACTACATCGATGACCATTTGCAATTGGAAGTCACCGGCCGCCTTGCCAACACAATCTGGTACGACGAAGTCAGCGGCGGACGCGGGTACGCCCACTGGGCGATCTCTGGTAGCCACGCCGATTCGACGACCAACGCAACCAACGAAGCCCGATTCCGAACTCGCCCCGAGGCGCGATCATCCGCTCGTTGGATCGACACCGGGCGAATCGATGGCGCTGACTACTTTGACCTGATGGGCTTGGAAGGTGTCGTCAATGTGGGCCGCGTCCAAGTCGTGGGCGAATACCAAAGCCTTTGGCAAAGTCGGGACCAAGGATTCAACGACACACGCTTCGATGGCGGGTACGTCTACGCCAGCTATTTCCTGACCGGCGAACACATGCCCTGGGATCGGGAATCCGGAACTCTGGGACGCGTCAAACCGTTTCAAAACTTCTGGTTGGTCGACAAGTGCGACGGATGCCGGGATGCGGGCTGGGGAGCCTGGCAGGTTGCTGTGCGGTACTCTCATGCAGACTTTAATGACGAAGACATTCTTGGCGGAGTTGGTGACTCTTGGACCTTTGGCATGAATTGGCACTGGAACGCCAACGCACGCATGCAGTTCAACTACATCGCCGGTGAAATCGAAGACCGCGACGCTGGCAGTGGTCCCGAATCAGGCCGCTACAACATCTTTGGCACTCGATTCATGATCGATTTCTAGGGATCGATCACCGAAAAGGGGTCCGGTACCTTTTCTAAATTCGATACACCATCCAAAGGGAACCGGACACCTTTTTACGTGCCAAATCATTCCTAGGTAGAATCATGATCCGCCAATTCTCTTGCTGTGCCGCCGTCGCTTTTGCAATCGCGTTCGTCGCAACTCTGACGTCGGCACCGGCGCAGGCCGGATGTGGCCTGCATTCAAGCACCCGCTCGGGCTGTGCCCAGTGCGCCACTTGCTGCCCCCAGTGCAGTCACGTCTGCAAACTGGATGCAAAAGAAGTCGACGCCGAAAAGTCTTGCTTCGAAGTCGAAACCAAAGCAATCTGCATCCCCCGCGTCGTATTCCCTTGGCAACGCAAATCCTGCAAGTCCTGCGGCTCCTGTGATGGACGCGGCTGCAGCAGCTGCGTCAACAACGGTGCTACCATTCGCAAGGTGAAAGTACTGAAGAAGAAAAAGTACACGTGCCCCGAATGCGAATACACTTGGTCGGCCGAAAAAGTTGACTGTGCGGGTGGTTGCTCGGTTGGCTGTGCAGGCGGATGCGACAGCGGAACCGTCTATGGTTCATCGGAAACATCCGGCGGACCTACGATGGCATCCCCGGTGTTGTCGACCGATTACACCCAATCACAGGTGTCACCAATGCATTCGATCAGCGTCGAAACAGTTCCCCCAGCACCCAACTTGAACAATCGTCGACTGCCAGAGCCGGTCAAGAACTGATCTTTCGGACTGCAAGACGAAGCGAATTTCGAAGAGCCACCTGGATCACTTGGTGGCTCTTTTTTTGTGGGTTGATCGCTGCTTGATGATGGCACATCGAATTGCAATCCCAGCCAACGAACATCATGATGATGCGATGGCAATCCACGAGCACGACCGCGAAGACCTAATCCGTGAAGGCAAAAACATGCCGATCCGAGGGGAAGTCCTGGTCGATGGATCCCCGATCGTCATCGGATTTCGCCAGATGGGCCAGGTCAGCCTGTACTGCGGTGTGGCACCTGTCTTTCAATTCAATCAACAGCACCAGCTACGCCGCGTGTTTTGGCAGGATCGACGATTCGCTGCCCAGCACGGTCGACTGGTGGAACTCGTCCGCCCGAACCGCGGCGGGCGGGTTTCGATGGTCCACCAGGATCTTGATGACGAAACCATCACCGACATTCTCCGATCACTATCGCAATGGGTCGCGAAAACGCAGCGAATCGCTGATGATTCGACGGCAAACTGGCGAACCGAGGGCGCCACAGCCCAGGTCTTCCGCCAGCAGCTTCTTCGCTGGCTCGCGGGCCTTCCCCCCACCGTCGTCATAGCCGCCAACGCGAACGCCTAAGAGCGATGTTTCGCGGGTGAACCGTTCCGGACCCAAGCTGCGATTCAGCAAAGAAACTCAATGCTGACAGGCCCCGTCTCATTGTTTCTGAACGCCTGGGGGACGAAACTGTTGGGTCGAACCGCTGACTAAAATTCATCGGACCCACTGTCAGTGGATCGTGGGCAGGCACTGCCAACGATCGCCACTTTCCCACCTCCCCTTGGAAATCTAATGAAGAGTTTCGTTTTCGCAGTTGGCTTGGCATTCGCACTTGCCGGTCCAGCCCGCGCCCAAATGATCGTCAGCGATTTTGATTCGATCAAGCTGTACACGCTGGTCAACAAGTCCGACATGAGGGTGACGATCACGAACTACGGGGCGATCGTGACATCGATCTCGGTCCCGGATCGAGACGGAAAACTGGGCGATGTGACACTTGGCTACAACCGCGTCGAAGACTACATCAACGCAGTCGACAAACCCTACTTTGGCGCCATCGTTGGCCGTTATGGCAACCGCATCGCCAAAGGCAAGTTTTCGATCGACGGCACCGAGTACTCGCTGGCCACCAACAACAACACCAACCATTTGCACGGCGGTGTGATCGGATTCGACAAAGTCGTTTGGGATGCGAACCCCATCCATGGCAAAGGCTACCGAGGACTGGAGCTTTCGTATTTGGCCAAAGACATGGAAGAAGGCTATCCAGGAAACCTACAGATCAAGGTCACCTACAAGTTGACGGACGCAAACGAATTGTCCGTCCACTATCACGCCACGACGGACAAGGCGACTCCCATCAACCTAACCCAACACACCTATTTCAACCTGAAAGGCGAAGGGGAGGGGACCATCCTGGATCACGAACTGATGCTGAACGCCAAAACCTACACACCGGTTGATGAAAGCCTGATCCCCACTGGCGACATCCCCAGCGTGACTGGAACACCGTTTGATTTCACTGATTCCAAAGCAATCGGCCGTGACGTTGAACAAGACGACCAACAACTGAAGTTTGGTCTCGGCTATGACCACAATTTCGTCATCGACAAACCGCTAGGCGAAATGGGATTGGCGGCAACCGTGTTCGAACCGACCACCGGACGCGTGATGGAAATCACCACGACCGAACCTGGAATCCAGTTCTATTGCGGAAACTTTCTGGACGGGCGATTGAAGGGCAAATCCGGCAAAACCTACGAACACCGTGGCGGGTTCTGTCTGGAAACTCAACACTACCCCGACAGTCCGAATCAGCCCAACTTTCCGTCCGCCATTCTAGAACCGGGCGACACCTACGACACGACTACGATCTTCAAATTTTCCACGCGAAAATGATCGTCGGTTGAATCCAACCGTCGGGTGGAATCGTGACTGCCCCGCCACCGCCCTCGGCCCCGTCATTGAAATCTGAATGACGGCGGCCGCACGCGAAATGGCCACGAAGGATCCATGATCCGGGGATGGTTGGCCCACGGGCAACCGATCGCCTTTTCAATCGGTTGTCGCTACTAAATCAGCTACCGTTTGCAGGTGCTTTTCGAATCGCTTCCATTTGCCGATCGATGACGTGTACATCGGTTGACGCACCTGCCATTTGCTAGGCGTGCGAACCGAGCGACTGTTTTCGTGAAACGACAAACAGGCCGGATCCCAGTCCAGGCCACAGTACTGGATCAACTGCCGCGCGGTTGACTCGGGTTCCGTCACGGTCTGTTCGTACTGGACACTGTGGATCGCAATGGGAAGCACACTTTCGAAGTGAACCATCATCTTTTGGTATCGGCGAAAATACCCAGCTAATGTTTCCAAGTCACAGAACGGCGGATTCAGGTTTTGGCAAAAGCAGGAAACCAAAACATCCATCGGGTCGCGTTTGCAATGCACGAATTTGGCGTTCGGAAACAACAGTGACAGCAGTCCTAGATGCATGAAGTTCGTCGGCATCTTATCGGTCACAAAAGTTTCGGTATTGCAAAACGGTGACAGAATGTCGAGGTATTGATTGGCCAACCGCTGCAGTTCGAAGCTCGGAAGGTGCATCAATGCATCCGGATAGCCGGTCGCCGATTTCGGCAGTTCCGGGTTTGCCAGACGAACTTCATGTTCGATCGTGCGCCGCATCTGATTGACCGCCTTCAATTCACCAGCGCCCGCGATCGACGGATGGCTGGTCAATATCTGCTCGGTCAATGTCGTACCTGAACGCGGCATGCCGATGACAAAGATCGGCGTCAAGTCAGGACGGACAACTCCTAGCTTGCCATTGTTGGCGAAGAATTCCCTCGTGAAAAACCGCATCGCGTCATCGGCGATCTTCTGCAGCGGATTGTGCTTGGAATTTGTCTTTGACTGCGGATCCGATTCGGTGACGGAAGTTTGCGGCGGGGCAGACCGCCCGGCCGAAGATTGCCCTGTCGCACCGTCCGCCGGACGCCGATGGGTAGAGGGAGTCGCGATGGTCGCGTGATGTCCAGGTTTCAAGCGGTTGGCGATATCGTAGTGCAGCCACGCGTCGTCATACTTACCGATGTCGTCAAACACCTTAGCCACAGCGAAGTGCAAAAAGATGCGATCTCGGGCGGGAAGGTCTGCGACCTCTAGGCGTTCGCGAAGTTGATCGATGTAGCGACCCGTTTCCTCGTCGTTCGTAAACCGCTTTGCCCGCGTGTAGCGAAAATGGGTCACGGCATGGTTCGGATTCAGTTTCAATGCTTGCTGGAACTGATCAATCGCCTCGGGGATCTTTCCATCATCCACATTGGCGCTGGCCAGGTGAGTGATTGCCTGCTCGGACTTCGGATCCAAATCGAGTGCACGTTGGAACGAAACTCGCGACTGCTCGAAATGTTCTAACCGCGATTCCAAACGCCCTTGTCGAAGATAGCTATCGCTTCGGGGGGCTGCGCGATTGGCCGCCTGCAGGCACTGAAGCCGTTCTTCCAAAATTTTGTGACGTGCCAGTCGCTTGTTCTGGCGTCCCAACATCATGGCCCGCCGCCTCAGCAATTGGGCCAGAGCGCGGTTGATCGCCGGATGATTCCGATCGCTCATCAAGGCAACTCGCAGCGTGTGAATGGCATCCTTTAGCCGGCCGTTTTGCGCATGGATTCGAGCCAATTCAAGATCCGACTCGCCACCGCAATCGCTGATCACAATGGCACGCTGATGGTACTTCACTGCTAATTCGGGTTGGTTAAACTCGCTGGCCAATCGCCCCAACAGCGTCCAGCATGCGATTCGATTGGGATCAATTCGGACAGCGCGGTCCAGAAGTCGCTGAGCGTCGGCAAGATCCTGGGAAGCAATCGCGCACAGTCCTGCGACATGACAGGTCAGAGCCGAATCACTTTCGATGTCCGCTAATCGCACCTTCGAAACGTTCCCAACGCCCTTCACGTCGCTGATCAAATCGATGATGGCAGCAGCCACCAGGGAATTTTCGTCTGGACGCTGGCTTCGTGATCGACGCAAACCATCGTTGATCATCTTTTGCCGCGCGTCGGGCAGGGTCCCCGGCACGGCCCCCACGGCTTCGTCCAATAGCAGATTCAAAGTAGCGGGGCTAAAAGAAATGGACGTCGGCATAGATACGATCAAACAGGAGAACAACGGAACAGGCTCCGGTCACGCAAACAGAATCGTTTGGCGTGACCGGATAGTTTGGCAACAAATAACGGCCTACTCGTAGTAGTGCGCGTAGTTCGGATCGCCGTCGTACTGGTAGTAATAGTCCCAGTCGTAGTAGTACTCGTAGTTCGAATAGTAGTACCCGTAGTCGTGGTAAGTGTATTCGTACGTGTACGGATCGTAATCGGGATCATTGTCGGGGTCGTATCCCGTTTCGTCTTGATCGTCCGAGATGCCGTCACAAGTCAGCGTGAACTGAATCGGTGCGACCGATTGATCATCAGCCGAAAAGGCGGTGAAGCGAAGCACGTAGTCGCCCTGCTGCAACCAAGCCATTCCGGTGCGTGTCATGTCGTTTTGAGCGCCGATGACCAGACGAATTTCGTGCGTATGGGCGTCGTAAATCCGCAGTCGAGCGCCGTCACCGGCCGCAGCACCAAATGCACTGAAATCGAATCGGAACAACTTGGACTTCGAAGCAGTCCAGCGGAAAAATTCATCGACCGTTGCGTCAACATCACCGGAAATCAAATCATTCATCTGCGCCGGCGGTGACACAAATTCAGCGACCGCGACATAGTTGCCGACTTCGACCGCCGAGCCCGGATCGACGCTGACACGGATAAAGTACTCCTGTCCTGCGGTCGGTTGGTTGACTTCGACTGTCCATGTTCCATCCGGACGAAGTCGCGCCGTAGTCCCTACCGACTGACCCTGATCGTCAACGACGTACAGGTCCAAGTCGGGCGATCCACTTCCGACACCGGCCAAACTAACGATCAAACGCTGTTGCGATGTGGACGGCGCCACGACCTTCCACACATCCACATCGGAAGCTGACCCTACCGAAGATTGGATTTCGAATCGTTCATCGATTGAATCGTGTGCATCGATTTCGATCGCCGATGCGGTCGTCGAAACATCCGTTTCGAGATCTAGCAGATCAAACCCCGAGTACAGCGAATCGGCGCCTGATTGGTAGTCGCCTGGAACGATGTCCTGACTTTGCACAGCAGCGTCGCGATAGTCCAGTTCCAGAACGTAGTCACCGATTGAATAGAGACTATCGGAATCCGCAGCAGTCACTTTCACGAACAGATCCGATCCGACACCAAGCCCCGTCAATTCGACCTGATGATCGTTTTCAAACACGCTGGCGGCCATGCTTTGGGCAACCACCGTGCCGTCCGCCAAGGTGACCTCTATCTGCGACTCTAGCAAACTGATCCCTTCCGCATTCAATCGAATCGTGACCGAATTGGAACCGGGGACCGGGGAGAATCGGAAGTGGTCCACATCGTTGGCCGACGCGATACTACCGCGCGTGCGAATCGTTTCTGATGCCGGCGCAAAACCGATCGGGATGGGGATGATCGTGGCGGTCGCCAATTGATCGTTGGTGACCGATTCGTAGGGGTCACTGCGCATCCCGTACAGTTGTTGGATTTCGCCGATGTCTTCCGGGGCCAAGACGCCTTTGGGCGTCGTGTACTGGCCGAACATCACCGACCATTCCATCTGGTTGTCGTCCACGCCAAGCGTATTGCCGGCTTCGTGCAGCAGGACGCTGAACAGGTCTCGCTGTCCTTCGTCCCAGGTCGACAGGTCAGGGGCAACCGAATCGGGCCAATCGTACAGACGATAGTCCTGATTCGAATTCAGCAGCAAATCACCCGAGTAGGTTCCTGCGGCCACCTGGAACGGCAGCGAATTGGCCATCAATCCGTCTTGCGGAAACGCACCAATGCGAAACTCGCCAAATCGCGGATCTTGATTCATCAAGCCTGCAGCACCAAACGAAACGTCGAAATCGTTTCGCAGTCCGACATTGATGTCCGCATGGATCGCCCAGGTCTGATAGGCGCGCAATGCCAATTCTTGCCATTGCTGCTGATCGGCGGCATCCAGGGTCTGACGGATGTCATTTTCGTATTCGCCGATCGCGACTTCATCAGCAGGGAAACTGATAGATAGATCGCGAGCCTCGGGCCAGGGTGTTCCGAAGGCTGCCAGCAAGTCGCGGGCCTCCAGTGTCTCCAGCGAAGTGCGTTGGTTTTTCGTGCGACGCGTCGAACGTTTCATAAAGGCGGATCTGCAAAATTCTAAGGGAGGAGGGGCTGTGAATTGGGGCTGACATTGTTCAGGCGGTTGGCCAACCAATACGTACGACTAATCGACTGCAGTCCCGGAAGAGCACGAAGCGAGTCCAGGTCCGAATCGGTTGCAAGATGATCAGCTTGGTATCCTTGCTGGATCGCTTGAGCCAAATAGGTCAGCCCACGGATGTGCCAAGTCTTCTGAGGCTGCAGAGCGCAGACACAGGCGGCTTGGTACAAAGTGCGTGCAGCGTTGGGCGATTCGATCGCCAGATTCATATCCGTGATCGCCTCGTCGTATCGACCGACTCGCGATAGCAACACGGCACGATCGATCCGAGCGCGTTCGTTTTCGGGCTGCATCAAGATCAAGCGATCTAGATATTCAATCGCTTCTTCATCACGATGAAGTTCCAAGGCCAACAGAGACGCGGTGCTCGCCAACACGGTCGCCGAGTTGGGATCAAACTGAGCCGCCTGCAACAGATCCTGCAGTGCGGCCTCGGGGTCCGATTCCATTTGTGCTTGGGCGCGTGACAACAATGAACGTGCCGACAGTTTGTCGGACTTCATCACCTCGGCCAAGTCGTCATCGGCTGCGGCCGTGTTGCCCAGCTTGCGATAGGCCCGGCTACGCAGCAACAGAATGTGGCCGCGATCGGGTGCGTGCTTGGCCGCCTCGGTAAAATCTTCGACCGCACTGGCAGGGTTGCCACGGTTCATCGAAACCAAGCCGCGATTGGTCAACGCCTTCCAGTTGCTAGGGTTGAACTTGATCGCTGCGGTGAAGTCTTCGACGGCTCGTTCCCCCTGCGACAACTGCAGATAACAGAGGCCTCGCAGCAACCAAAGTCGCGATGATTCCGGAGCCCGTTCCAGCGACTGGGTGAAAGAGATGGCAGCTGCGGAATAGTCACGTTGGCTGAATTGAGCACGCGCTAAACTGGTCCAGCGAAGTTCCGGCGGAATTGTCCCGTGGTCAGCCAGCGCCGTAAAAATGTCATTGGCTTCTTCCCAATTTTCTTTCTTCATCAACCGCACCGCTTCCAGGAAACGTTCGGTGTCTGACTTGGGCGAAATTTTCCGGGCCTGGCTGCGGAACCGATCGGATGCTTTCTGGTCGCCGGCCAAACGAGACCTTTGGGCCTTCAAGTACAGCGTCGCCCGTGAATTCCCAGGCGTGCTGGCTTGTTCGGCAATCCTGATCAATTGATCCAAACGGATCAACGCCTCGCTATCCAAGGGACCGTCATTCAACTGCACTGCCAATCGATCGGATTCGAAGAACCCTACCATCACAGCATGACGCAGTAGCCCATCCAGGAAGGTCGCCTTTGCGTCGGCCGCTAACGATCCTAAACGCCGATCGGTCACCGCATTCCCACTGAACGCACCGACTTCGATCAAGGGGTCCAGACCGCTGACGACCGTTTCATCGTTTCGCTGGGTCGGATCGGCCATCATTTTCGCCAAACTGTCGTTTGATTCAGCTTGGAATCGAGCAATTTGTTTGGTAATCGCCGCGTGATCGGCTCGTTGGCGGTACACGACCGCAGTCCCGGCCAAAGGCACCAACAGGGCCAAGAACATCAAACCGACGGCTGCACCGGAGGTCAACGCGGGATAGCGAACCAACCATTTGCGGGCGCGGATTCGAATCGGTTCGCGACAGTGCACCAAGGGCAGTCCATGGGAATGCGACAGCAGATCGCGATGCATCTGCTCGCTAGACTGATACCGATCGATCGGATCAAACGCCAATGCCTTCTCGATGATCAATCGCAGGCCGCCGTCGACTTGGTCGCCGGCAGCCCACTGGACTTCGGCATTTCGCCCGGCGATCGCCTGTTCGATATCCTTGGGTTCGGCGGTCCGCGGGGGTGGGAAGGCAAAGCGGTTGGTTGCGAACTGATACATCATCATTCCCATCGCATAGATGTCAGACGACACCTCGGCGATCGGCGAATGCCCCAACATGGACCGCAGATCCTCCGGAGCCATGTACGGCAAAGTCCCACCTGCGTGCCGCGGGCGTTCATCATTGACGCGGTGCGACAGATTGAAGTCCAGCAAGGCCGGCTCGCCATCATTGCGAATCAACACGTTGGCGGGCTTGATGTCCCCGTGCAGGATCCCGCGAGCATGAGCGTGCGACAGGGCCGAAGTCAGCCGTTCGAACAAGTACGTGGTCAGTTCGTTGCTCGTGAATGAACGAAGCTGATCCAGGGGGCTCATCACCGACTGTTCTTCCGACGCAGGGCTGGACGGCGCCGTCCTGGCCGATGCATTCCCCGATCCCGCCCAATCCAGCGATGCGCCATCGTCGTAGCGGCCCTGGTGACTCTGCCCCCAAGCCACGGAACCCGAACCACCCCCCAAGGGTTGATCGCTGGAATGATTTGCAGGACTTACAGATTCGCTAACGGCTTGGACGAGCAAACTGTCCGATTCAGTGGCCTGCCCCTTCGCAGGACTGACTCGATCACGCACGGCGGATACCAGGTTCTCGCCGTTGCGAACGACACTGTTGCTGAAGGCCGATCGAAACACATCTTCCAGGGTGGTTCGGCCCGCGTACGGCATGCAGATCACTGACATGGCACCGACTTGGTGACAGGAATAGATCGGCACGATGTTGGTGTGCTGCATCAGCGCCATGCTCTCTGGCTCGCTGAGCGATTTTTGGTAGATCTTCAGCACCACGTAGCGATCCGCTAAATGCCCCTGGGTCGCTAGAAAAACCTGACTGAACGCACCTTCACCAATCTGTTTGACAATGTGAAATCCGATCTCCAGCAGACCGGCTTCGACCTCTTGATCCAGCCTCACCGCGTGCAGATTGGCATTCGATGAACCAACCGAATCGACATGCCGCGCAAACGAATCGCGAAACCACGGTTCATGTTCGATCCCCGGAAGTTCCCCCCAGCGTGACACGTCAATCTCTAGGCCACAGCGACGGCGCGACCGAAAGTCTTCAAACGCAATCGCCAACATCCGATGTGGATGATGCAGCAATTCCGGATACAGACCGGTGTAGCTGTCTAGCGAAAAGGGAACCCGGTTTTCATTCCGCAGGTCGATATCGATTCGAATCAACTCGGTCAGCACCGCTAACCGATCCTCGTCTCGATGCCTATCCAATAGCGTCTGGACCGCGAAGTCACCATCAGCGGTCCAGTTCGATTCAAACTGATCGATTGTCGTTTCAGCGTCATCATCGAGCGAATCGACGTCGATCATGATACGGCTAGTCTGGAGCATGCTTTGTCTAAGGTTGACGTCAATGTGCCTGCGATGCGCAGATCCACATTCGCTTGCACAGGAAAGCGATGGAGGCGGGACTGGTCCGCCACGAAATTGCAGCACAAACCAATGTTTTTCTAAAGCCCCAAGAATGATGCCGCTGCACCGGTGCCCAAGACACCTGCACGGCGACACCCGTGATCACCCAACCGTTGCCCCGATCGAAGATGCCCCCCTATTTCATGGTGCAATTCGACGGTCGATTCGATGTGCCCCTCACTGAAATGCGCCCCAAAACCGAAACGCAGCGACGAAACCACAGCCAATGGCGGTGCTAATCGTCGCTTAAAAGCATGTCCGCCAAACGTTGCCGACTCTTTTGCAGCATCCGCTCCACCGTCCGATGGCTGCGTGAAATCGATTGACTGATCTCGTCGATGCTGTGCCCTTGAATCCGTAACGTCAAGACTTCGCGATCAAGCGGGCGAAGCGTTTCCAAAGTCTCGCGGAGACAGAGCTTCAGAAACTCCAGCGAATCATTGTTGATCTCCAGATTCTGAGAATCCTCGCTCAGCCGAACATTGCGACTTGCGTCGCGGCACTGCGCCGAATGGCGATTGGCCTGATCGCGCAACTTGCTGACCGCGATGATCGCCAACAAGTTCCAAAGCGTCTTTCCGGGCGGGGCATCGTAGTTCCCGGTCTGTACACCGCGAAACATACTGCGAAAAACTGATTGAACGATGTCTTCCGGTTCCGTGCTAACCCGTAACTTCGAGCCCAACTTTGCATCGACCAAACCGAGCACCCGCCGGGCATAACGATCATACAACTGACTGGCCGCATGTTCGTCACCATCACGAACCATCCGAACCAACGATTGATCTGAACGCGTCAGCATCGAAGGCGCGGAATCGGTCGTTTCTGGAATCGGTGGCATCAAGCAAATGAACCGGTGGACGACAAGTAAACCTACATAGGCGAATGCAACATTCTAAGTGCCACGCATATGTCATTGAAGCCACAATCACCCGAATTCGATGACCACACTGAATTCAGTTGACATAAAAGTGTCGCTGTCGGGTGGTACAGCCCTAGCCTACCTGGCGACACAACCACCATACTTTCACCAAATGACCCATCCCCATCCACTGGTCAACGAAACACGCTGGCCGTCCCTTGCAATAACCAAGCAATGAACTGGAGCGGTGCAGACAAACCATGCAGCAAAACGATGCGCCGGGATGCGTCGCCAAAAGACTTGTTGTCTGTTTCGAAACCAGCTCGTAAACACGCGGCGGACGAGGCATTGGCATTGAAGCGATGCCGCAACGGAGAAAGGAACACAGCACAGAGCGGAACCCAGCAGCGGCTGGAATGCTCTTACACCGGATCACCGCTGGGACCGGGCCACGACCGAGATCAGTCACTGGCAAAAAGAAGCGGGCGTAGTTGCTACGACTCTACGAGCAAATCGGACAAGCCGAACTACTGGTAAAGGTGCCCCATGGCAACTACGCCCGCACGTGTGAGCGGACCCTGACCAGACTCAATCGGTCAAGCTCGCCGCCAATCACCCCGCGTTATCTAGGTAAGCGGATTACACGACGAAAACCCGACAAACGTTTTTCCAAAAAGTCGTTTCTATTTTCCGGCCCTCGATTCACCCGCTTTCGGCCGAACAAAGAAAGGTGCGATGAATCCCCGTTGCGGACTTGTCAGAGGGTGGCAGCACCACTAATATAGATGGAATGTCTTATTTAGGTTTCGTCCACGCCTTCGATAGCCAACGCGATGACCAAACTCACTGACCTCCAACTGGCCGGACTGATCGACGAGATCGCTTGTGCCATCCAGGTGGGGGACCCGATCGACCAGACACTGCGCCGTCTTCAGAATCGACGAATGGGCAAGGTCGGACGCGTCGCCGGCGCGATCGCATTGCGATTGGATCGCGGCGAATCGCTGGAGGAGGCGATTTCCGAAATCGCATCCCCCGTGACGATTCAGTTGCAAGCTGCGATTGCTGCGGCGTCGGCCCGCGGGGACGGCCGTCTGATCGCCCGATTGGCAGACCAGCTCCGCCGCCGTGACCAGTACTTAGGGGCCAGCCGGATCGCGTATTTCTATCCGCTGTTGCTGGCCTCGATTGCCTATGCATCGATGGTGTGGGTGGCCGCGCCCTTGGTTTTACAGAATCGGGGACGAGATTTTCACTGGGCACCTTGGCTGACAACGTCGCTGCAGTGGCTCAGCACGAACTATTGGATTCCTCCGCTGATCGTTCTGGCCATCGCATTGGTGCTGTGGTTTTTGTTCCTGCGAGGCCAGAGTGCGTTGCCCTACCATTCACGGCGCAGCCTCTTCTTTTTCTCGCTAGCAGACCAAATCCGCGGCAATGTTCCCGAAAGCGATGCGATCAGCTTGGCGGCCCGCTTGGCTGGCGAAAGGCAACTAGCATCGATCGACCAGCCGACTTTGGACACCCCCGCGGTGGCTCGATTGATCGGTCAGTCGAACACATTGGCCGACATCGAACGACAAGTTGAATTCATCCAGCATGCTTCGTCGCCCAAGCCGGATGGCGAAAGTTCACCGACAACACGGGAACCATCCATTCTGGTAGCCCGACTGTATTACTTGGGCGCTCATCATGCCGAAGCAGCCCAGCGCGCGATCTATTGCTGGTCGCGTCTGGTTCCACGCGCAGTGATGATTCTGATCGGCTGCGGCTTCGTCTTGTCGTACGCTTGGTGGGTCATCGCCCCAATCTACAAGCAGGTGGCACAGTGGTAGGTTTCCAATCGTTGAACACTCAAAAATCAGACTCGGTCGCAGAGTCACTGTCGCGATCCAACGGAGATTCGGTTGCGGTAATCCAGTGGCTGGAACAGCGTCGTGAATTAGCGTCGATGCGTCGCCGCGCGACCTGGTGCCTGCTTTCAGGTTGGCTGATGCTGACCGCTGCGTCCCTGATCAGCACCGCCATCGCATTCATGATGACAGAGAGCATGCGTGGCATTTTCGACGGTCAATTTGCAAGCGATGCGGTCTCGACAGCGACGATTCGTTACGCCCCGTGGTTCCTAGGTTTGATCTCGGCCGTGCTCTTGATCGGTGGAATCATCGGTTGGCTTTCGGGACGATTCCCCGGGATGAACTCCGCCGCCTCTGCGTTGGATTGGTCCTTGGCCAGCCATGCGGTATCTCGACTACTGGCCCTGGGCTGCACCTATCCGGATGCCTTCCGCACCGCAGCCCAAAGCATGCGTCGCTGCGACAGCCAGCGATGGCTACTGAACGCGGCGATACGAGTCGAAAGTGGCAAGCCGCCCGTGCTGCCAGGGGTCTATCACCGGGGCGACGCTGCGATGTTGGAATTGATGTTGGAATCGGGCGAAACACAGCCCGACCATCAATGGCAATTGGCGGCAGAGCACTTTGTCGACGTCGCCCGTCGACGACTGATGCTACTGACCCACTGCGTGCCAACCTTTGCGACGCTTTTGGCTGGTCTTTTGATTTGGATATCCATCTCCGCCACGCTGGGTTGGATGTGGAAAATGGTAGGGAAGATGGTCAATGATTATGGATTTTAGATCGTTGTCGTTTGCACGGATCGAACCACATTCAGCGAGGCTGGCATGAATCGCACACTTCGAATTGTTGTCTGGACACTCCTGGTCCTGCTGACACTACTTTGCTTCGTGTACCTCTTGCCGTCGCTATTCGGGTTGGTACTGGTGACATTGTTGGTGTTCGGTGTGATGGACTTTGCGTCCCGACGACACCTCAATGCAACGCGAGCATTCAATTCGACCGTCCGCGCGGTTTGCCATCACGACGGAGCGATCTCCAAAGTGGCGGTTGCGTTTTCCAGATCAGGCCCGCTTGCGGGACCCTGTTACGAATACGCCCGTCGATTGATGATGGGGCAAGATCCGATCGAAGCGGCAGCACGTTCGCGTGTCCCCTTGCAACTGGGGACGGCCGTCGCCATGCAGTCTCCGATTCCGCCCAAGCCAAACCCGTCCAAGCTTGGTGGTATCGAATCGGGCGAAAGCGATCTGGATCGGAAGCCCATCGGTCTACCGGAGAGCGCTCTGGTGGCGTCCATCGACCGCATCGAACGATCCGACGACATCTACAACATGTCGGCCAATTCGATCGACAGTGGCTGGATGCCGGTCTACGGCCAATTCCTGTACTTGGTCGTAACCGCTTCGATCACGTGCTTGGTGTTAAGCTTCATGGCCTTGTTCATCGTTCCAACCTTGGAAGTGATGTTCGAGGAATTCGGTATGGACATGAAAGACCGCTGGCTGATGTCAGCCCGACCGGCGTACTGGATTCTGTTTTTCTTAAGCTTCGTCGTACTGATCATCGTTCCGATCATGAGCCGCGGCACGATCCTGGGTTGGCGATTGCCAATGTGGTTCCCGATCACCCCACGGCTAGCACAACACAAATCCGAAGTGCTCAATGGACTGGCCGATGCGATCGATGCGGGTTGGCCGATGGGCCGGGCGCTGGCCGTGGGACACCTGATTTCGGTACGGCGGTACGAACGTCGATCGTTGCAGCGAGCGATGGAACTGATCGAACAGGGGCGCACGCCCGCCGATTCCATCCACCAAACCGGATGGATCGGTTCGTCCGAAGCCGCCTGGCTAGAGGGCGCATCGCCGGTTCGCACCGCGCAGTTGCTGCGGAACATGGCGGGCCAGACGGTTCGTGACGCGCACGCCAACCTACGCTGGTTGATGAGCATCGTGTTTCCCGCATTGGTACTGATGCTGGCTGCGGCTGTGCTGATGTACGGATACGGTTTCTTTTCCAGCCTATTTCAGCTCATCTCCATGATGGCGGGAGCAGCATCGTGACCACCACCAAACGTCCGCATCTTGCGCTAGCCCGACAGCGAACAAGACCGCCACAACGTCGCTCGGCCGCCGCACCGACGCTAGGTTTCGGTTGCCACCGCAAACCAACCCCGGTCGGTTCGCCAGCCGTCCGCTGTGGCAGCGTCATCATCGAAGTGGTGTTGGCCGTTTCGCTGCTGGCCGTGGCCGGCGTCGCCCTGACGAAACTTTCGCGCGGCGCTTCGATGCTAGGGCGCACTGCAGATCAACACCTGGCGGCCACCCTGGCAGCCGAGAATACCTTGGAACGAATGCGTGCTCTGCCAACCGGCCAATGGTCCACGCAGGGGGACGCGATCGCTAGCGCTGTCGGAAACGACACTCAATGCACCGTGACTGTTGCGGTAGACGATTTCCAAAGCGGCCCGAACGAAGGTGTCCACATCCAGGTCCAAGCCACGCTCGGCGACGCAGTCACGGTTCGACAGCACGACTGGATCGTCAGGGAACCGAAACCAGACGCTGCGGCCGATGACGTTGCGGCCGATGACGCTGCGGCCGATGACGATGTGGCGGATGCAGACAAACCGGATGACGACGCCACTGACGCAGACGATGGCGATGCAGACGCCGCGGATGCAGACGAGATGACAGACACCGACGAGACCGCAGCCGACAAGAATCCGTCCGACAGCAATTCAACTGACAAGAACGAATCCGGCGAGCCCGACAACCAAAGCCCCCAGGAGGACTCGTGATGCACCGAAATCCAATCTCTGACAAACCGGTTGGCCCCACCCACCGCCGTGGTACGACGCTGTTGGAAATGGTCGCCACGATGTCCGTCCTGCTGGTGCTGGCAGTCGCAGCCGTGCGCATGCTATCCACGGTATCCGAAATCGGTATCGCGACCGCCGACGATGGCCGACGACGATCCGAAGCGTCTCGTTTGGCGGATTCGTTTCGCCAAGACATTCGTGCGGCCGACACGGTCCAAGCCGATCAGTGGCCAGTCGAAATCAGCCACGATGACCTTGAAATTCGATACCAGTACGATCCAGCGGAAAGCGCCGTCGACCGAACCATTTGGCGTGATTCCGACCGGATCGCGACCGATCGTTTTCGGCTGCCCATCAAGTGCGATCCGCAATTGGAATCCGATCCAGACCGCATTCGTTTATCCCTGGCACGCGGTGTCGGCGTGTCGTGGATTGTGGAGGTGAATCGACCATGAAATCAATGCAAACAACGCCCTTACCGAGAGACCTTCGCCGCAAAGCGAATCGCCGCCGTGGCGCAGCGTTCTTCATGCTAGTGCTGACCGTGCTTCTGGTCATCGTGGGTGCGACTTCGGTCATGATCCGCGGCGTATGGACATCACGCCAAGCGACCCGTGATCAACGCAGAGTCCGCACGATGGAATCGGCGATCGCAGCCGCAAGCCGGATTGCGGCGACCGAACTGACCCTGCCCGTCGACCCCGATTCCGACCAACGAATCGTGGTATCGATGAACGACGAAAACGACCGCTACAGCGCTACCTGGCTCCGTGGCGACCAAACAATCGACCAGCTGACGCGAGCGCACAGCAATTCAAATCACAAGGAGAAATAGATGACCGTGGCCAATTCGATACCTTGCCGTGCCCGCCAATTCCCAGGCCGCACAGGGCGTGCGGCGAATGCCTTTACCCTGGTGGAACTACTGGTGGTCATTGCGATCATCGGGGTGCTAATCGGGATGGCCGTCCCGGCGATGCAGAACATGCGTGAACTTTCCCGCCGCAGCAACTGCCAATACAACCTAGTGCGTCTGTCGCTGGGGCTGTCCGCCTACGAAACTCGCAACGAACATTTCCCAATCGGAACGCTAAACGCAACGGGACCGATCGAAAACGTTCCCGTCGGCTATCACCACAACTGGCTGGAAGGCCTGTTGCCGATGATGGGTTCGGCGATCATCTACGACGCCATCGATCGCGACGTCAGCGTCTACGACAAAAAGAACACGCCTGTTCGCACGATGCGGATCCCAGATTTTCTGTGCCCATCGGCCAGCGATCTGGCCGAAAACACCACTTGTTACGCGGGCATCCACGCATCGACGGAGACCCCGATCGACGAATCCAACGATGGCGTTTTCCGACTGAACCAGGCCACAACATTCGACGACATCACCGACGGTCTGTCCTACACCCTGTTCTCGGGCGAAAAGCTATCGCGGCTTAGCGAAGACCTAGGATGGCTTAGCGGCACACGTTCAAGCCTGCGGAATACAGGGCTGGGTCTGAACGCCGAACGAGATCGGATCCGCGGTGTCCAAACCGCATCCAACGAAGTATCGGCAGCCTATGTCGGTGGACTGGCCAGCGATCACCCCGGCGGACTGCACCTGTTGATGGGCGGCGGAGAAGTCGAATTCCGCAGCAATCAAATGGATTTGGAAGTGCTACGACAGATGGCGTCACGGTCCGATGGTGCATTGCCCAAAGAACTGGAAGCCACCAACCCCATCGCGGTCGATTCCGGCGAACAGGAGTGATCCAGAGAGCGTCGGACCAGTGAACGAGTCGATTGCGATCCGAACGATTCAACAGGTCGAACGGAGCAACGATCCGGACAGGGCAACGGGCCGAACGGGGCGAGGCCTTTCCTACCAGCGCATCGACCGCGGCAACCGCCGATTCAATCGGTTGCCTTGGCGGATTTGGGCCGAACCACGTCTTTGGCCAGGCCTACCATTTCTAGCCCGCGAATGATCCACCACGACATATCAAATTCCCACCAACGGTGCCCGTGTGCAGCGGACCGTGGTTGGGCGTGGTGGTTGTTGTGCCAGCCTTCGCCATGGCTAATCAATGCGACCAACCAATTGTTGGTGCTGTGGTCGCGGGTTTCGTAGTTGCGATAGCCAAAGACGTGCGACAACGAGTTCACCGACCAGGTTCCGTGCAGCACGAAAACGGTTCGAACGGCAACGGCCCATACCGCCCAACTAGCGGCATAGCGAAGCGGTTCGCCTTGGGTAAAGTAGCCAAAGGCAGCGCCGGCCAAAACGATCAGCAGCGCGTGGCCGACGAACACAAAGAACCATCCGTCTTTGCGTTCCAGTTTCAGATAGAAACGGTCGCGAAGCAGGTCACGCACGTACCGCTCGTAATGGCTGGTTCGGTCCAAGTCCTTGTGGCGGCACACGACCCAACCGACATGCCCCCACAGAAAACTAGCCAATGGCGAGTGCGGATCGGGTTGATGGTCACTGTGTTGATGGTGCATGCGATGGATTGCGACCCAGCGTGCGGGGCTATCCTGCAGATTGCACATGCCAAGCATGGCCAAAGTGTGCTCGAGCCACTTAGGACAGGTGAACCCACGGTGCGTCAGCAAGCGGTGGTAACCGATGGTGATGCCCAGCATTCCGAACACAAAATGCCCGGCGATGCCCAGCACCAATCCGGACCACGTGAATAGCCAGGGCACCAATGCCAACAGCGCCACCACGTGGACGGCAGCAAGCACGAAAACATACCGCCACATGATTTGCAGCGGTTGGGTGGCTTCGGGGAGCGGCAGTCGCTGCGGATCGATGCCCTCGGTTGGCAACGAATCAATCGCCGCAGTGTCCGCAGGCTCGGCTTCACGTTCAAGTAATGAGTCTGTCATCCCACGGATCCTTCGTTCTGCTAGTTGGCGATCGGCGCTGCCGGTCGACCTAGCAGGTCGTACGTATTTTAGTTTTGCCGCTTCGGTCACACGCCGGCATCAACAGCGAATTTGGCAGAATGTCGCCAATGCCGATAGAGAAACTATTTCCATGATCGTTGATCGGCATGGCAATAGCGAGCCGATCGGTCGCTGGAACCGGCAGTATTTGCCATCCACGTTTGCTGACCGCACCTATTCTAGGGTGCACGCACCCGCCTGATTCATGGACGGAAACGGGTGATCGCGATGGCCCCGCATGCAAGAAAATTCCAAAAAAAAAGCCGGCGGACGTTCGCAAAGAACGCTTCGCCGGCTCGCTGGATACATGGTCCGGCGACTATTTTTTCTTCTTGTCTTTAGGCTCTTCTTCAGCCTTCTTGACCTTCTTCTTTTTCTTCAACGAGACCTTTACGACGCGAACCTTGGGCATGCCGACGATGCTCATTTCTTCGTCGAACTTGTCCAGCGATTTCAGCCGAGCAATACGCTCAGCTCGCGTAAGCACATTTCGCGCTTTAATGGCCCCGGCTTGCACCTTGAGGCTGCGATCCATGGTCATGGGGAAAACTCGGTCGTAACGATAGTTGGAAAATGGACTTGGATTTCTTGGCAAGGCACGGAGGATAGGGTTTGAAACCGTTTTTGACAAGGTTGCCAAACAATTTCCGTGCCTTCGAAGCGACGAGTGTCGGTTTTTGCTGATAATTTTACAATACGGCAACCAAGCAAAGCCGCAAAGACGCGGCATTTCGGGAGATTTCCGCCGAAACGGGCTCCACATTGAACGCCCAAACCCGCTGGCTGATTCGCCGTTTGGCCGCGACGAGTTTGACATCATCGGGTCAATTTCGCCGCCGCAGGCAGAAATTTTTCCGCGTTCGCCCCGGTTTTCCCGCGCGCCCCGAGCTGCAGGCCGGCTGCTCGGCGAGTTCCAGCCAGCTGGGACGCGACCTGCAAAGACAGCATTCCGTTACGGGTTGGACGGCGTGACCCACATCGGTGCGAATCGTCCGATTGGCTGGGAATTGTCAAAATCCAACTCGCCATCGGCGGACGGGACGATAGCGTCCGCTGCAGCGGGTTCCGCCGCTTCGGCCGCGGGAAGCCGGAGGGGAACGGCTGCCGGATCCGCCTTGATCGGGCTGGGATCCATCGGCGTGATCGATTCCGGCTTGATCGGTGTCATCCCCGATTCGGCCCCCAAGGACGCTGGACCGGGCTGGGGAGATGCCGTCGGGATCACGCGGCCCATCGGGTTCACGTCAGGGATCATGCGGGGGTCCATGCATGCCGATTGGCATTTGCAGCATCGATCGCAGGTTTCGTTGGCTCGCCAAAACATCATGTCTTCGTAGCACGAGCGAGTGGCCACGAATATTCGATCGCCGGGTTTCAGTTGATAATTGGTCGACGTATCGCCCAATTGCGTGATCTCCCGATAGCAGACCGGCAACGTCACTCGGCAAGAATCGGGATCGGTTGGGCGGGCCAGCAGGATCTTGCAAGGCGATGCAGCACTGGTCAGACCGCCAGCGGCCAGGATGCCATCCAGGACGGATTCGTGACCTTCCAGCGGATAGCTGCCGGGCGAATTCACTTCACCCAAGACGTAGTAGCGATGAATCGGGTCGAGCATGCGAACGTTCACGGCCGTCGCTTTTTCGCCAGAATGAACAATCGTCGACTCGATCAGCGACTCGGCCCCTTCGATCGTCAGTCCGGCGACCACGACGCGGCCGTATTTGCCCAAGTCGACGCTGCCGTCGGCCAGCACTTTCTGGTCGGCCGGAATCCGCACCTCACTGTCCAATTCAATCGGTTCGATCAGCAGCGTATCGCCGGGCTGCAGATAATGAACCGGTTCAACATCCATCGACAATTCACGAGCGATATCGGCACCGCGGGGCGACTGAGCCAGGACTTCGTCCGCCTGTTTGGTCAGGAAGTGCCCGGTGGGAAACAGCGACAGCCCCAAGCTACTGCAACCACAGGAAATCATCATCAAACCGATCGCTAGCCCAGTCGACGTGGAACAACGCAGCGCGGTCGTAAGGGCAGTAGGCATCGTCATGTCTTCGCTGTGTAATTCGAGCCGGGTATGAATCGAGCCGGGACAGAGTCGAACCGAGGTCTCCGTACAAGAGAATTCGGCACGATCGACACAGCCGTCACAACAGGAACGTCCGCGGCGATAGGACCGGTACGACACGAAGAATCCGGACGATCGCGAGAATCGATACGACGCGAAGAACCCGGACGAAGCGAATAATCGTCAGATCCGGTAAAGTTTGACACCGGCGCCGGATCGGCACCGCGGTGTCGGCTGCCCCCCAGCCCGCGCTGCCCCCCAGCCCGCGCTGCCCCCCAGCCCGCGCTGCCCCCCAACCCGCGCTGCCCCGTGGATCGGGTCGGCAATTCACGCTGGATCGGGCCGCGTCAGTTCGCAATGCGGGTACCGGCGGAAACCAGCACCATCGCCTCGCGGACCAGGAATCGCACGGCGGCTTGGCGAATGGTTTCAATCGGCTTCAACCGAACCTGGGGATCGGACGCCGGCCCGGTGACACCTAAGAACAGAGTTCGATTGCTGAACATGCGATTGATTTCGACGATCAACCCGACGGGAATGAACGCCTCGACGGCCAACTGGGCCGCCAACGCAGCGATCTTGGCGCTGTCACCGTCCAGCAATCCAGTGGCGATCACCGCATCCAGATCCATCCGCCAATCGGCGATTCCGATACGCCCTTGGGCGAACACTCGCACCCGGTCGGCTCGAAGCGAAAACTCTTCGACTTGGACCGCTCCGCGCCCGATCGTGCCCTTCAACGTCCCGGTATCAAACTGGGTGTTGGTCAACGAGAGGGCTCCCAGGAACTGGTTCGCTTTCAAAAGTCCAGGCACAGCAGAGGCTTGGGTTTGAGCGAGCGAAGCCGTGAAATTGCCGTTCAGATCCGAAACGCTTCGGATCCGCCGACCCGCCACGGACATTGCCCCAGTGATCCGGCCGTGTGCTAGCGACGTGGTTGTCCCAGTCGTGGCGATCAGCGTCCCGAAATCCACCCGGCGGACCGACCATCGACTGTCCAGATCGAATGTCCCTGAAAGCGCCGTCGAGGACGACAGATCCGCTTCGCCGCGAATCTCACCGCCGGCCAAGTTTCCCGAGATCGATCGTAGCCGAAGGTTCCAGCGGCCAAAATCGCTCGACAGCGAACCGTTCACGCCGGCGTTGACCGAACCGGCACTGACCGTAAACAACGAACTTTCGCGAACGGTGATGCTGCCGCGAATTCGGTAATCCTGATCACCGGCAACGGTCAAACTGCCCGAAACCGCACCGCCGACTCGATCGGCGATCGACGGGGCGACCAGCATCAGCCCGGTCTGTGCATCAACCCCCGAAAAAGTGAACTGCAGCGTCCGTCGGCCAGACTTTGCTGCTTCCTGCCCAAGCGGCCAGCGTCCGCTGGCGATCAATCGCCCGCCACCATAGGCCGCGCTGGCACGTCGGATCACCAGCACCCCGTCGACGATCTGCAATTCAGCTTTCCCGCCACGCGATACCGTTCGGCCATCCACGGCAAGATCGCTGGCCGACATCTGGAGGGTGAGATTCGCTCGGTCCCCATCGCCAATGTTGTTGTCGCCAATGTTGTTGTCGGTGTCGTTCCTGCCGGCGGCTGCTGCGGCGTCCACCGTTTGCGCTGCGTCGAATGCGAGGGCGGACGGATGGATGTTTGCGACCGCGGATACGGTACCGCGATAACGACGCGGGTCATCAGGCCGCAGCACCGGGATCAGTTGATCGACCTTGGCCGAACGAATTGAAATCTGCCCAACCGGCACCTTCCGAAGCCATGACGACCAATCGTCGTTGGCATCAACATCAGATTTTGTTTCGACCGAAAACGCACCACCGAAAAGCTTGCCATCGCCATTCAAACGGATCGTTCCATCGCCGGCCTGAATCGCCAAATCGACTTGACCGATGCTGCCGCTGCCCAGCCGAATGTCGGCGGCCGATAGCTTGGCTGTCCCACGATGACGTGCCGGTTGCATGATCGCAGCGGCCGGAACGTTCCACTGGATTGCACCCGAGGTCAGCGCCGATGCCGAAGTCCACGTCTTTGGCACACCGAAGGGCAGCAAAGCCGCCAAGTTGATTTTGGGCTGGATCCCTTCCCACACCAAATCCGCGTTCCAATCGCCTTCGTCGCCGAAGGGCACCGCCACGTTTCCACTAGCCCGCCCGCCAAACACTTCGGCCGACAACTTTGAAACCTCGATCCCTTGGTCCGTGAATGAGTAGTCGGCGGCGATACGACGAATCAACATTTTCGCGTTGGGCGTATCGGTATGGATCGGATCGAGCGAAAAGCGTTGTTGATCGAACATCAATTCGTGCTCGATCAATCCGACATTTTGGCGAAACACTTCCAATCGCGGCGTCCCCACCCGGCCCCGAACCGACCAGGACTTTGACGCCCATTGGCCGTTGCCGCGGAGATCCAGGTCCAATTTGCCGGCAACCGCTTGCTGGGAAACCATTCCCGCCTGGGCGGCCATCATCGACAATGCCTGCATCGGCACGTCGTTGCCACGCACCTGGAATTCAAACCGCCGACGCCCGACCAATTCAACCTGGGCCGCCCCGTCGAACCCAACGCTGGCGTCCGCATCAGACGTCACCCGCAACTGGGGAACCGCCACAATCCCGTCACGCACAGTCAAATCCCCGGTGTTGATCGACAACGGCATCGATTCGCCGGACTTCAGCTTGCGAACGCGAAGATTGCTGGTTGCAGTCCAGGTCGCGATATCAACCAAGGAATCGATCGGCGCGGCCCAGTCGATATCCCCGGTCACGGTTCCAGTGACGGGAACACCAGCATCCTCTCGGTTGGCTGCAGTGATTAAGTCGTACAGTGGACCGATCGTCAGATCATCCGCATGAATGCGTACCACGGCTTTGCCGCGTGGCAGAATCGCCAAAGAACCGTTCCCGCTAAAACGGCCTGGTTCTTCATCTGACGCCGCATCGGTCCAGCGCCCACGAATCCGGTCCAAACGCAACACGCCATTGTCGTAAACGATGTCAGCCGAGAAGTCTTCCAGCAACAGATTTTCAAGCTGTAACCGCCGCGACGAAAGCCGGCCTCGCAACCGGTAAACCTGGCCATCATTCACGTGGGCGATCGGCACACCGACGGCGAATCCGACCGTTACATCCCCATCCGCGATGATCGGGATCTGGATCCCGATGGATGCCAAACGCGACAATAGGTTGGCAACATCGATGTCTTCGAATGACCAATCCGTTGTCCAGCGACGGATTCCGTCGTCGACAACCGGTGGCGGAAGATTGGCGTCGTCTTTGCCGACGGGCGCGGCAGCATCATCGGCCGATCGCGGGCCCGTGACGTCACCGCCTTGGCCCCAACTGCGGTCTGCACTGGACAGCGCAAGCAGCACCGCAAACATCCAAACGATCGTTCGTCGATGGCTTCCGATGATCATCCGAAATCGACCTTCACCTATTCAGTCAGAATCTGCCCGACGTATCTGATGACGTGCGGTGCCGATGGTGTGCGTGGGCCCTTGTTTTGCCGTACTGGCATCTGCCAGTGCCTATGTCTGCCGTACCGGCATCTGCCAGTACCGCGTTCGCCCAACCTGCGTTCACCGGCGGGGGCACCATCGGACATTCCTCAGGATCGGCAGCATTGGCATCGCATCCACCGGCGATCTCGTTCGATCGGCCCATTCAACGCAACGCGATCGATCCGACTATTTTTGCTGACCCGACCATCTTTCCAGAATCCAGTCGACGATCCTTGCCGACGATTTTCCATCGCCGTACGGATTGTCGATCACGCCGGATTGTTTTTGGCGATCCGATTTGCCTGCCGCGGCCAGCGACTCACTGACACGGCGGACGATCCGTCCACGATCGGTCCCGACCAATTCGGCCAAACCGGCTTCGACCGCCTCGGGACGTTCGGTTTTTTCTCGCGTCACCAGAACCGCATTTCCCAGCGACGGGGCTTCTTCCTGAACGCCTCCCGAATCGGTCAACACAACACTGGCTCGATCCATCAACCAAACAAACTGAGGATAGTCTGCCGGCGGGACCAGGTGCACGTTTTCCAGTCCGGCCAAACGCTGGTGCACCGGACCTTGCACGTTGGGATTCAAGTGAACCGGATAGATGAACTGGGTTTCGGGGTGCAGTCTGGCTAGATCGGCGATCGCATCCAGTATCGAAGCCAAGCCGTCGCCAAAGTTTTCGCGGCGGTGCCCGGTGATCAGGACGACCGAATCGGCCGTTGCCGCCGGGTATTGCTGGCGCCACTTGGCGTCGTCGACGCGTTCCTTTTGGACCGTGTGCAGAAGAGCGTCGATGACGGTATTGCCGGTAACGCGGATATTCTGCTGTGGGACGTGTTCGCGGCGCAGGGCATCCGCGCTCCGCTGGGTCGGTGCACAGTGCAGTTCCGTGATGATGCCCGCCACGCGGCGATTGAATTCCTCGGGCCACGGCGCCGTCAAATCGCCGGTTCGCAGCCCGGCTTCGACATGGACGATCGGCACCCCGTGATAGAACGCAGCCATCGCGGCGGCCATCACGGTCGTCGTATCCCCCTGAACCACCACACAATCGGGTTTTTGATTGACGATCACCCCGTCGACGGCTTCCAGGCATGCGGACGTCAATCCGGTCAGCGTTTGCCCCGGCTTCATCAGCCCCAGGTCGATATCGGGCGTGATGCCGAAGTAACCGAGTACCTGAGCGAGCATTTCGCGGTGTTGGCCCGTGCTGCAGATGATCGGCGCGATCTGATCGGGACGTTTTTGGCACTCTAGGATGACCGGACACAACTTTATCGCCTCCGGACGGGTGCCAAAAACGATCAAAGGACGCAAAGTGCGTGCGGTGAGGGGCGTCATGTCTGAATTTGAGACAGTTTTAGGGATCGGCCGTAGCTTGGCCTTGGGCAGAGATAGCCGGGCGGATATACATATAGTCGATGAAGGCGACCGATGAGTGACTTTTCCTAAACCGAAACCGGTCCCAGGCCAACCGCCCGACATCAATGCGCGAGCGGCGCAAATCAACACAGAAACCAGCAGCCGTCGAGACAAATCGCAACGATGCGAAATTCCGACGATCGGTCTCGGCCTGTTGAAGTCGCCCGCCCACCGAATAAAGCTCCGCAACCTTATCGGGCCGCGCGAAACTTCGGCAAATTTTTGAGCGCCTTTGGTACTCGTTTGTCTAGCCGCAGCAGCCCAAGCATCACCCCACTCGCTGAAGCGAACCACTTATGAGATCCGACCACTGGAATTTCCTAGCCAATTTGCTGGGAACCCCCGGACCTGCCGAACCACCAAAGAAAGCTGCTGCGAAAGCCGAAGCTGCGAAATCAGAACCCGCACCGGTCGAAAGCAAGCCATCCCCAAGCAAACCTGTCGAAGCTCCGCCTGTTGAAAAGGCGGCTCCGATTGCTGCCGAAGAACCCCCAATCGAAGAACTGGACGACGTTTTCGCCCACTTCAATCGCCCGGAAAAGGCAGCTCCCAAGCCGAAACCTGAACCGCAGCCCAAGTCGGCTCCTGCGCCGGCCCCATCGGCGGATGCGTCCAAACCAGCGTTTGACAAAGCACCCGAAAAGAAACCTGCGACGTCGCGAACATCAGCGTTTTCGGATTCCGATGACGCCAGCGACATTCCACCTGAAAAAGTCCTGGACGCGCTGACCGCCGTCGAACCGCCGCAGGTGTTGCCCGGATTCGGTGCCCCCACCCGATCCAGCGGCGCTTCGTCCTACGATCCGGCCCCGCGCCCCGAAGCCGACCCATCGGCGCTGGACAGCGCGATCCGAAGCCGCCGTGATCAATCGACCAGCGACGATGGGAACGACGATTCCAAATCCAGCGATCCAGCGCTGCAACGAAAAACGGAATCCCGCCCCAAGCCGCGGCGCGATGCTGATTCCAATGATTCGGGTTCCCGCAGCAGCCGGTCGCCTGATTCACGAAAAGATGAACCACGCGACAGCGCTGAACCACGCAAGGCATCCGGTGGATTCGGTTCCGGACTTGTCGACGACAGCGATAACGGCGACGACGATTCTTGGGGCAGCCCGCGTCCGAAGACCGGCCGAGGTGGACGGGGTCGCAGTGACCGCGGACGCGAGGATCGTTCAAGCGAAGATCGTCCTCGCAGCGAATCACCGCGTGACGAGTCACCTCGCCGCGAAGCCGCACCCGAGGAAAACACACGCACCACGACCGCTCGCGGTGGCGCAGGCCGAGACGAATCCGTCCGTGACGAACCTGGCCGCGATGAACCCAGCCGCGATGGTGGTGACGACGAGGGACGTCCAACACGTCGACGACGCGGACGACGTGGATCACGTCAACGCACCAGCGAAGACCAAGTCGCACAGACCGATGGCGACGAAAATCTTGACTCCAACGCTCCGTCGGTCAAACGCGAGGAAGTTTCCCGCGATGACAGCGACGACCAGGCATCGGAAGACCGACCTCGGCGACGAGGTCGTGGTGGCCGAGGCGGACGTGGCCGCAGCCGTTCGGAATCCAACGAAGTCGAAGAAGTCGAAGTCCGCAGTGGATTTGACGATGACGAACTCGACGCGAAGGTTTTTGTCGACGAATCCGACGATGATTCCGACGACGACAAGCCGGCTGCCGAATCCGATGGTGACGAAGATCGCAAACCACGATCTCGCCGTCGCGGACGACGTGGGCGAGGCCGAGGCCGCAGCGGCGAAGGCCGATCCAGCAAAGACGGCGACAACGAAGACAGCTCGGAAGAAACCTCCGGTGCTGGACGTTCGGAAACTTCGCGGCGTCCTGACCCGTTGGCATCCAAGTCGGCCTTCGGCCTGGACGACGATGTCAGCGACATCAGTTTCAGCGACGATGCGGATGAAGACACCAGCTCGGATTCCGACAACGACAACGACAGCGATGACGCACCTCGCAGCCGACGTCCCCGTGGACGCGGTGGGCGTGGCCGACGCGACAACAGTTCGCGCACCGAAGGAAACCGCACCGAAGGAAACCGCACCGAAACCGCACGCACCGATCGCGATGACCGGTCACGTGACGACCGCGGCGGCAAGGACCGAAACGCCGACGACGCACCGGCCGCACGCCGGGAACCGCGACGTGGCGGTGACGTTCCAACCTGGTTAGAAACCGTGGATTCGTTTGTCGAAGGCAACATCGACAACCACAAAAAGAACAAAGGTGGTGGCGGATCCGGTGGACGCGGTGGACGCGGTCGCCGGCGATAGTCATCGACTTTGTTAGCGAGGCCGACGAATTTCTAGAGCGGAAATTCCGAGGCCGGGAAGGGCGACCTCGGACACAATCCCGAGTTATCGCCAATCGGGGCTTGGCGTGTCGCTGAAATCGTCTATACCATGGCCCGCCTGGACATCAATCAACGATGTGTCGTCGGGGTGGTTCCCGATTCATACCTCGACACACTATGATGCTGTCCGACGGTGATGCGACGAACCCGACCACGGCTTCGACGCATGCCCATCAATGAATCACTTGCCCGTCAGTGGCGGCCCTTGCGACTGTGAGTCGTGAACCTGGTCAGGCCTTAACTGGAGCAGCCATAAGCGGCGTAGCTTTGTGTGAGGGTCGCCTCTGACGGGCAAGTTTTTTTCATTCTCTCGCGTTGCTGCTTAACCCCATCGGCGACGCGCATTCCCCCTGCGACGGTCCCGCATGTCCGACAGCACGTCCAAAGCTGGTGATTACGTCGTCGTCGCAAGACGATACCGTCCGCGTGGATTTGACGAACTGGTCGGCCAAGACCATGTCGGCCGCGCCCTAAAAAATGCGATCGAAACCAATCGCGTTGGCCACGCCTATCTGTTCACCGGGGCTCGCGGAGTCGGCAAGACCAGCACCGCGCGGATCTTTGCCAAAGCCCTGAACGATCCGACCGGCCCCACCGCCAATCCCGACAACGCGTCCGATGTTGCCCAAGCGATCGATTCGGGTGAAGACGTCGACGTGATCGAAATCGACGGTGCCAGCAACCGAGGGATCGACGAAATCCGATCGCTGCGGGCCAACGTTGGCGTCCGCCCCAGCCGATCGCGATACAAAATTTACATCATCGACGAAGTCCACATGCTGACCGGGGCAGCGTTCAACGCGCTGCTGAAAACGCTCGAAGAGCCACCCGAGCATGTGAAGTTCATCTTCTGTACCACGGACCCAGAAAAGCTTCCGATCACGGTGCTTAGCCGGTGCCAACGATTCGATTTCGCGCCCGTTGAAGTCACCAAGATCGTCGGTCGACTTCGAGAAATCATCACGGCCGAAGGTGCCGCAGCGGATGATGTCGCACTGGAACTGATCGCTCGCCGTGCGGCCGGATCGATGCGTGACAGCCAGTCGCTGCTGGAACAGGTGTTGTCGTTCAGCGATGGCAAACTGACCGCCGATCAAGTCCACACGATGCTGGGCACCGCAGACGACGTCCGCCTGCACGCACTGGCCACCGCGATGGCCAATCGGGACGCCGCCGAATCGATGAAGCAACTCGACGAAGCGGTCGATGCCGGCGTCGATGCGGGTCGCCTGGCCGAACAATTGCTGGGCTACTTTCGCGACCTGATGGCCGTCACCGTGGGCTGCGACGAAACGTTGATGCGACACACATCGGCATCGCTGCATGGCGAACTAAAAGCACTGGGCGATACCTGGGGCTTGCAAACCGTCCTGGCGGTTGTCGGGCTGATCGACCAGACGTTGGTGCGGATCCGATTAAGTGTTTACAGTCGCGTTTTGATGGAAGCGACACTGATCCAGATTTGCAATCTGCCGGACCTGCAAAACATCGTCAACCTTGCCGCAGCGGCACGCACCGCCACCGATTCGGGCGAAAAAAAAAAGCTAGCCCCTAGGCCCCCGCAATCTCGCCCGGTCCCAGAGATCCCCCACCGGCCGACCCCGGGAACCGAACCACAAGCGGCGACGCCACCCCATCCGCCGGCGGCCGCGCCGACGCCTACCCCAGATCCCGTTCCCACATCCGCTGCGCCGCAGACCTCTGCCGCCAACAACGCACCGGCGACCGGGCCACCCGCTGTTTCCGCAGCCGGGGCAAGCGCCAACACGGCTAACGGCGCAGCCTCGGCCAACGGCGCGGCCGCGGCAGCCCCCGACGATGCCGCTGCGACTGCACAGGGCGAAACCGCCGCTGTCGCCGCCGGAGATGTGATCCCGTTGACGGAAAGCTCAGCGTCCCAAGTTTGGGCGGCTGCGATCAACCGATTGGAAGAAGTTCGCCAATCGTTGGCGCGTCAGATCGAACGCGCCGAGTACCTGGGCCCGGGCAAGCTTCGCCTGGTCTTTCCCGCCGAAGCCGGGCTAACGATGCGGCGGTGCGATGCACCCGACAATCGGTCTGCGATTGTCGATGCGGTGTCCGAAGTGATGGGCGAACGAGTGGCACTGGAATATCACTCGGCTCCCCCCAAGCCAAAGCCGGTCGCCGTCAAAGAGGCCGCGCCGAAGCAGACGCGGATGCAGCGAATGCGCGAGATCGAACTCAATCCGCTGATCAAATCCTGCGTCGAAGCATTCGGCGCAGAGATTGTCCGGATCGACCGCCCACGATAGCCCAGCCCAACTCGGATTTTGGGACTCGCACCGGCAACTTGCGACATTGGCATCGGTTATCTTAGACGCCACGCGATCGGGAATCAGACCGATCGCGCGGTTCGTTCACAAGTTGCCCCCACCTGCGGCCCCGCCAATGCCAGCCTTCGATTCGCGTATCGGATTTGCCTTCCTGCTGGTCATCACAACCATGTGGGGATCGGCCTCGTCCGGAACGGCCCAGGACCGCGTCGAGTTTCTAAGCGGTGCCAAACTGCAAGGAAAGATCCTTCAGATTCGAAAGGACGCCAAAGAATTCGATATCGAAACAATGTTGGGCGGGCGAAAATTCACTCGGACTTACCCCTATTCGAAAGTCCACGCCGTCACGATCGGTGACAAACGTTTTGAACTAACACCGATGTCCCCCACCGGCACCGCGAACAGCAGCCAGTCGGAACCGGACGCAGACAGCCCGCCTGTGCGTTCGCAGAAACAGGTCCAACAACTGATCGACCAAGCCGGGCAAACATTGCCGGATTGGTTCGAATCAACGCAACTGGACTATCCCAACACGTTGGATCTTAGCTGGCCGCTAAAGGCAACAGGCCCCTGGAACGGTCGCAAAAACGTTGGCCAACATCTGTGGGATACGATCAGCCCCAACCGCCGCCGTTGGCATTCGGGCATCAAACTGATCCATCACTGCCTTTCGCTTCACAGCGATCCGGCACTGCAGCAGCGCGACAAAGAAAAGCTGGGCAACCTGTACTTCACGTTGCTGCAGGACTATCCACGGGCGGCATATTGGTATCAGCAAGCCAACACCACCGTTGCCAAGCCAGACGGCATCCACCTTGCCGAATGCTATTGGCGAATGGGCAACAGCAAGATGGCATTGGACCTGTTGGATTCGCGATTGATGTCGATGGACGCGGTCAAACTGCTCGGTGACATGGGCCATTTGGACCAGGCGATCCGTGCGGCCCAGCCCTACCTTGGTTCCGCCATGGACAACCAAACGCTGCTGGCCTTAGGGGACGCGGCGCGCACCAACCAGAAAACGGACGCCGCCATCGCCTACTACCAAAACGTTCTTAGCAACGACAACTTTCGCAATCAAGAATACAAGGACCGCCTGCAGGCTCGGGCCCGTCAAAGCATCGATGCGATTCGTTTGCGTGATGCCGCCGACCCCGCGAAAGTCCCCGACGGAACCTTCACCGACCGCAGCACCGGATACAACGGCAATGTCGAAGTCGAAGTGAAAGTCGCATCAGGTCAGATCCAATCGGTGAACGTGACCAAGCATCGCGAGAAACAATTCTATGCGGCATTGGATGATGTCCCGCGTCAGATCATCCGTCGGCAAAGCATCGAAGGCATCGATGGTACCAGCGGCGCCACCATCACGGCTGAAGCGATCGTCCATGCCACGGCCAAGGCGCTGGCCGGAGCGTCCCGATGATGGCTCGCCCCCTTTGGCTATGCGTGCTGGGATCCGTTTTCGCGATGCTTGCGGCGCCGCGATCCGCATCATCCCAAGACGTCTGGTCAACCGGCAATTTCCGCTGGCAGGTCAGTGCGCCCCTGATCCGTGCAGACGCCGATCGGTTGCCACCGGCCGACCCAGACCCGTGGATCGCAGTGAAGGATCCTAGCGTCGTCCGATACAACAACCGCTGGCACGTCTTCTGTACGCTTCGAAACACAGGATCGGGCGACGGGCGAATTCGGATCGGATACATCGCCGCAGACGACTGGGCCAACGCGGGCGATTCGGACTGGCAACTGTTGGATTTGACCACCGGCTATCACGGCGCCCCACAGATCTTCTATTTCGAACCCGAATCGACGTGGTACCTGATCTATCAAGCCGAAGATGCCTCGCGGGGGCTCCGCTATGGCCCCTGTTTCTCGACCAACCCGGACATCACCAACGCCGCCGGATGGACCCGACCACAACCCATGATGACGTTCGCCCCCGGTGCCAAAGCGGGCCTTGATTACTGGGTCATCTGCGATCAACAACGGGCGCACCTGTTCTTCACATCGCTGGATGGGCGGATGTGGCGATCGGAAACCGCTTTGGATCAGTTCCCAGCCAACGGCTGGTCCGCTCCCGTCGTCGCCTTGCAAACGGACATCTTCGAAGCCAGTCATACCTACCGAATCCAAAACCAATCGAAGTACGTTTCACTGATCGAAGCAAAGGATGCCAAACGCCGTTACTTCAAAGCCTTCGTCGCCGACCGGCTGGACGGAAAGTGGCGTCCGCTAGCCGATTCGCCACAACATCCATTCGCGTCGCCGGTCAACATGATCGATTCCGAAGAATCGTGGACCGACAACTACAGCCATGGCGAACTGCTGCGTGCGGGATTTGACCAAAACTTGGAAGTCGCTCCCGACAACGTTCGCTTTCTGTTTCAAGGCATCGACCGCCGTGACGCATCGGACGATTCCTATGGCCAACTGCCCTGGCAATTGGGAATTCTGACGCTGAAGTCGCCATGAACACCATCCCAGCAACCTTGGCCGCCGTCGCCGGGGCGATCCTGTTGATCGCTGCGTTGACATTGCTGGATCGCAACCGCACGACCGCTCGACTGCGTTTGGACTGGTTCGTTCCCGCCTTGCGGCGACGAAAAACGGGACAGCCAAGCTCCCATTCGCTGCTGGGCCGCGTTTACCAACGGATCATCCCACCGTCACTGCGTTCGGATTGGCAAACGAAACGCCGAGGGGTGCTTCGCCGCGGATTGCGACGACTAGGAATCAGCTGGTTGGCGTCTCCGGTGCGTCGCGTGATCCAAACCGTCTGCTTGCTGATCTTCCTGACACAATTCCTGTACGTGTTGTGGCCTTACAACAGTCGGCCGGTTGACCGTGATGCGGGATCCATCGGCTGGTCGATTGAAACGATCGACGAGGCGACCGGCGACGTCTTGCTAACCCGTGATGATTCCAACACCATCGATGAAGCGGACAAACCGCCGCCGCAATCCCCACTGCGTTGGTTAGCCCATCCCGATTCATCTCGCAACCAAGCCGGTCCAGGCGTTGCAGTCCTAGGCCAGTTCGTGATCACCGAGGTGTCACCCGGATGGCGACGACTAGAACCCGGCGATGAAATCTCGGCCGAACTGCTGGATGCGTACATCAGTGGCCGCGCGGATCTGGAACTACGCCACCACGATCCCAATGGTTGGCCATCGCACTATGCCGACTCGCTAGCGTCGAAACAATGGATCCCGGCGGACCTTTTTTTGACGATCGATCCGCTGGTCAGTTTGTCGACCGCGATCGCGTCGCGAAGCTGGGTCGCATCGCTGATTTCGGCTGCGGCGATTCTGATCGTCTGCCTTTTGATACCACGCGGATTCTGTGGATACCTGTGCCCGCTAGGCACCACGATCGACTTTTTTGATTGGGCCGTCACTCGTCGCACCAAACGATTCCAAGTCCCCGGGGATGGATGGTGGGTCCACATCAAATATTACCTTTTGGCCGGCACGTTGGTCAGCGCCGTGTTGGGCGTGCTAGTGTCAGGGTTCGTTTCCGCAATTCCGGTGATCACGCGAGCCTGTCTGTTCATTGCCGAACCGATTCAATCGGGATCGTTGCGTGGCTGGCACCTGGTTCCATCGTTCCATGCCGGTCAGTGGATTTCGATCGCGATGTTCGCCGGCGTGTTGTGCCTGGGATTCATGCGTCCCCGGTTTTGGTGCAAATATGTGTGCCCCAGCGGAGCATTGTTTTCGCTCGGCAATCTATTTCGAGTGACCGAGCGGAAGGTCGAATCGTCCTGCATCAATTGCAACAAATGTGTCGAAATCTGTCCCTTCGATGCGATCAAACCGGACTTCACCACCCGCACCACCGACTGCACGATGTGCCAGTCCTGTGGCGGTGTCTGCCCGACTCATGCGATCAAGTTTGTCGAACGCTGGAACGTCGTCGAATTGAAAGTTGCTGGTGTTCCGTCGACGCATGAAACCGCCATCGGTCGGCGTGGATTTCTGTCGTTGGCCGGTGGCACCACCGCCGCCGTAGCCGGCGGGGTCGGGATCGCGGCGGCGACCAAGTCTTGGGGCGCAAACCTGAGTTCCCCGGATGCCGCTGGCCCGGTCCGGCCACCGGGAAGCGTGCCCGAGCAAGACTTTCTGGAGATGTGCATCCGATGTGGTGAGTGTTTCAAAGCGTGCCCGAACAACGTGTTGCAACCGGAGGGGTTTCAGCAAGGATTCGAAGGCCTTTGGACGCCACTGGTCAACGCGGACTGGGCTGGCTGCGAATCAAGCTGCAATGCCTGTGGTCAGGTTTGCCCGACCGGCGCGATCCGGCCATTGCCGCTGGAGGAAAAGCGATACGCGCGAATGGGATTGGCCGTGGTCAACGAATCGACTTGCTTGCCCTGGGCCGGCCGCGAAGCCTGTGACCTGTGTGTCCAGGAATGTGATGCCGCGGGCTATCATGCAATCGAGTATGCACAGGTAGGCACCGAGGCCGACGAACAGGGCCTGCCGATCGAAGGCACGGGGATGCTGGCGCCCGTCGTGCGAAGCGATGCCTGTGTGGGGTGCGGGCTCTGCCAAACCCGATGCGTCGCGATCAACGTCAAAGACAAAGGACTGCTGTCAGAATCGGCCATCATCGTTGAAACCGGCGACGGCAAAGAAGATCGCTGGACTAGCGGATCCTACCGCGATCATCATCGAAATCGAAACCAGCCCGACACCATCGAAAGCGGATCAAGCAAGTCAGGTGGGGCGACAACCGACTCAACACCCCATCAGCTAAAAAATCAGCAGCCAGAAACACCGCCGCCAACATTCGATCCGTCGACACTCGACCCAGCGGATAACAGCAGTCCGTTCTGAATCACCGCCCCCCGACCGACGGTTGATTCGTGGGTTCCGCCGAACAGCGATCTAGCGAACAGCAATCTAGCGGACAGCAATCTAGCGAACACCATTCGCCCGAATCTTCGAATGCAGATCAGCGACGCGATCCACTGGGCCTGCGGCTGCATCCGATGGCGTCATGAATTTTCCAAGAAGTCCGCGAGAATCTTTCGCGACCACATCGCGACCACATGGGCATGAAATCATCTTGCAGGCAGGCCCAGCCCGTCAACGCGCCTGTGATCGCGTGACGTGACGGATCGCGTGACGTGACGGATCCCGTGACGTCGCGGATCCGCTGTGCTGGTGTGCGGGCGCACGGCTGGCACGGACCGGGGGCACACTCTCCCCTGTTGGATCCCCGATTCGCTCCGTAACCTGTTGACCGAAGGCGCGGTCAACCGAAGACGCCGATGCGGTGATCGCCTTTCAGACATCGACCTCATTTTGCATCCATTCACATTGCGGCATTCGCCCTATGAACGACGAACAAGGATTCGACATCCACCGCCTCCGCGACGAGCTCCTCGACTCGATCGACGAGGAACTGGAACTGGAACTCGACGACATTCGTTTTTCGCGAGACGACGAGCGGACAGACGGCGGATCGGGAATCGATCGAAAGGCTTACTTTCGCGAGCTGCTGGAATTGCAACGCGAATTGGTCAAGCTTCAAAACTGGGTCGAGGAAACCGGTGCCAAGATCGTGGTCCTGTTTGAAGGTCGCGATGCGGCGGGCAAGGGCGGTGCGATCAAGCGAATCACTCAACGCTTGAACCCGCGAGTGTGCCGGGTCGCAGCACTGCCGGCTCCCACCGAACGTGAAAAGACTCAGTGGTACTTCCAACGCTATGTGGCTCACCTACCCGCCGCCGGCGAAATGGTGCTGTTCGACCGAAGCTGGTACAACCGCGCTGGTGTTGAACGAGTGATGGGATTCTGCACCGACAAAGAATACGAAGAGTTCTTGCATACCGTCCCAGTGTTCGAAAACATGCTGATCGGATCCGGCATCTATTTGCTGAAATACTGGTTTTCTATCACCGACGAAGAACAACAGTTTCGATTTCGATGTCGGATCAACGATCCGCTGAAACAGTGGAAGCTGAGTCCGATGGACTTAGAATCTCGTCGTCGGTGGGAACAGTACACGATCGCCAAAGAGATCATGCTGGAACGGACGCACGTCGAACACGCGCCCTGGTGGATCATCGAAGCGGTGGACAAGAAGAGTGCTCGGCTGAACTGCATCCACCACCTGCTGCAACAGATCCCGTATCAAGAGGTCCCGCAGCCCGAAGTGGAATTGCCGCCACGCAAACACAACGACGACTACGAACGCAAACCCGTCCCCGACCAAATGGTCGTGCCGCGAGTCTACCCTTAAACCGTCGTGCGAACACGAATTCAACGCCACGAATCATGGGCGGTACACTGCTGCGAGATTGGTTTCAGTCGAACGGTTCGGTTCTCTCCGAGGTTCACGTCGATGTCCACTCTCCCAACGAGATTCGTATCTACACGCACGAAGAGGCAGTTAGCCAGAAGTCTTTCGGATGATTAGCAACGCACGGGAAATATCTTTCGTAGTGGGATTCGCCAGAGTTCCTGACCGTCGGGTTGGCGGGGGGAATTCTGGCGAATCCCACTACTGCAGTCCCGACACTGATTGATCGTGCGTTGCTTAGCCGTTTTGGCACGAGCGGCCTGCTGATTTGGTGAGCCGCTGGCCGTGAGGCCACGGGCAATCGAGGATTCCCGGCCGCGTACGCGTCGCGGCTAACGAAATCAGCAGACCGCGTGGCGGGACTCGCAATCTTGTACACTGCAAGGGAGCCACTCAAGAATCGGACAGGCAATCGGCTGATGTCTTGAACGAACCCCTCAGGAAAATTACATGACGAACAAACTGGTTCTTTCATTCGTTCTACTTTTCGGGTGTGCTTGCGTCGGCCCTACCGGCACGCCTGCCGCAGAAGCGGTGACGGAGTGTCAGCAGTGGAGTGAAGTCGAACTTGAATTCACCGCTGATCAGGAAACGGCCAACCCTTACACCGATGTGGAGGCCTGGGTTGATTTCACCCACGACGATGGGACGAGCATCCGTCGACCGATGTTTTGGGATGGCGGGAAAACATTTCGTGTCCGATTTGCATCGCCCCTGGCTTCCGGAACTTGGCATTGGCAATCGGCCGATCGTGAGAACGATCCGGGCATCCACGGGAAAACCGGATCATTCCACGCGGTTGAATCGAAGACGGCAACACCGACCGTGTTCACGCAGCATGGTTTTTGGAGCATTCCCAAAGGCGGACGAAACCTGATTCATGCCGACGGTACATCGCGTCTATTGTGCGCCGACACCGCATGGGCGTTGCCGTGGCGGGCAACCGTCGAGCAGGTAAAAACGTATTCGCAGGATCGACGCGACAAAGGATACAACGCGGCCTTGCTGATGACGGTACAGCCGGACATAGGCACCGAAGGCCCACGTTCTCGTACCGAAGAGGGCGGTTTCGATGTCGGTTTCGAAGATCTGCCGAAGGGATCGTTGCAGCAACTGAATCCGGAATACTTTCAGACCTTCGACCAATTGGTGGATGTGTTGACCGCGCACGGCATCACGCCGGTTTACCAACCTGTCTTTCACGGGTACGGATGGAAAGGAGGCGGTACGGCAGGCAACGTGATCAGCGCCGAAGACTACGCCCGGTATTGCCGCTATCTGGTCGCTCGCTACGGTGCCCGGCCGGCGATCTGGTTGGTGGGAGGAGACGGTCCAGCGGAAAAAGAATCGATCGTCCACCAACTCGATTTGGCGGGACGCGAGATCGAAAAGTGGGACGCCTACCAGCAGCCCACCGGAATTCACTATTCCCCGCATGCGAAGAACCGTACGCATCAGGACAAAGCGTGGCTGGACTTTCAGTGGTGCCAGACAGGCCACGGAGGCGAACACATTGCCGAACGAGTCGCCGATATGTGGCGGAACCTACCCGCCAAAGCCGTCGCCAATGGCGAACCGACCTACGAAAACATCGGTCGCAAAGGCAACGGAGCAGGGTGGTGGCAGGGGCACGAAGCGTGGTGCAACCTGACCGCAGGCGGCACGATGGGAGTGGTCTACGGAGCCGGCAGTCTCTGGCAATGGCGGCTCGACGCCAACGAAGCTGGCCATGCCAGTTGGTGCACCGCCCCAGGAGCAGGTTGGCGTGAAGCACTCGACTTCGAAGGATCCAAGTATCCCGGCATCGCCGCGAAAATCTTGGACGGATTGCCGCTTGCCAACATGGAACCGAACTGGGACTGTACGTACGGGCGGCGTGGACTGTTGGTGCCAGGAAAGCTGTTCGTGTTGTACCTGCCCAACGGCGGAAACTCGGCGATCCTTTGCAAAGATGTCCCTCGATCCTATCGGGTCTACGATCCTCGAACAGGGAAGGTCGTGGGTCAGGATCGGCTCGAGGACAAAGCAACCGCGCAAGCCAACAGCGGATCATCGGGCCAACCTCGCGTGCTGGTCTTCACGGCGGACGCAACCGCCACGCAGGAATGATTGGCTAGACCCCGCTCTCTGGTAGTTACGAAACCGTGCCACAACCTGATTCCCAAGCGCCCCAAGATTCCCCGCAGATCCCTGACGCTCGCGACCCGTTCAAGCGATCGCGACAGGAAAAGGGCGTGATGCAATGCCCGTTCCATGGAGAAGACATTGCAATGATTTTGCGGCACGCCGATGTGCGTTCCGCCGCCGCGGACATCGAGACCTATTCGTCGGACGCGCCCTTCCGCGTGCCGATCCCGTCGGAAGAATCCGTGCGGACGATTCGCCAACTGCCGATCGAGACGGATCCGCCGGACCATGCCGCCTATCGCGCCATCACCGATCCATTTTTTTTGCGTGCGAAGAAGCCAGAGGTGATTCAGCAAGCCAAACAAATGATCGACGCAGCAATCGAATCCGTGATGACGGGCGAAACGTTCGAGGCCGTTTCGCAACTGGCGCTGCCGATTCAGTCCCGTGGGCTGACCTACCTACTGAACATGCCCGAATCCGAATCGGAGATTTGGATTGATTGGGGAATCCATGTTTTCAAAGTCACCGGTGGCGAATTCAAATCGGGAAATGTCTTGGAAGACTACCTCAATGATCAATTCGATCGAGCCGAATCCAACCCCAGCGACGATTTTTTCAGTGCGTTGACTCAGGCAACTTTCCAGGGTCGCAAGTTGACTCGCGACGAATGTCTCGGCTTTGGCAACTTAGCGTTTGCCGGCGGGCGTGACACAATCATTCACAGCCTGACATCGATCCTGGCACATTTAGGCGAACACAGCGATGAACTGGAGTATCTTCGCCAGGACCCGCGTCGGATCACGCTGGCTAGCGAAGAGTTCTTTCGCGTGTTCATGCCGCTTACTGTGCTTGGTCGCGTGTGTCCCCAAGGGGCCGAAATCCATGGCGTCGAAGTCCCTCCCGATCACCGCATCGGACTCTGCTGGGCGTCGGCCAACCATGACGAAACGGTCTTTGACGATCCGGGATCCGTTCGTCTTGATCGCCGTCCCAATCCTCACGTCTCATTCGGTTTCCGCAACCACCTGTGCCAAGGGGCGGCTCACGCCCGATTGCTGGTTCGGGCGTTTCTGGAAGTGCTTTGCGATCGAGTGGATCGAATCGAGATTGTCGACGCGGTCGAGCAAGTCGAACAGCAGGAAACGTTCACCCGAGTGGTGGGATACGAATCGCTGAACGTGCGGTTCCGCCCGCTGCAGTCCTGACTAGGAACCTGCCGAAAACCGCATGGACCGATAGCCACGTGATGCAGGACGTGGCGTTGCGATTCCGAGCGGCCGTTTGTATCCGATGATCGTTAGACCAAACGCATGCTCGGCTTAGTCCTGGTTCGAAGCAGATTGGCGAATCGCTTCCTTTCGGGCGGCTTCGAATTCATCACCAGGATTCCAGAACGGCATTTCGGCATCGTTAGCGACGCGAATACCGACTTCGAATAGCAGGCGAGTGTCTTCGATGGTTCCCGACAGGTTCCAGTCGTCGCGATACTCGTCGCTGGGTTGGTGGTAGACCTTTTCTACCCAATCATCCAACTGAGCCTTGCCCCAACCGTCCGGCTTGCCGACGACGTTGATGCCCGAGTGCAGGTAGACGCCGGGGACACCGATTTTGGCCAAACTGAATTGATCGGATCGGTAATAGTATCCGCGATCGGGGAAGTGGTCCGGCGTGACCACTCGCCCTTGCGATGTCGCGACAGCTTCGACGTGAACGTCCAGCGACGACTTTCCCTTTCCGATGACGTTCACATCATGGGTACGCCCCAAGACATTGGTGCTGTCGATATTGATCACCGCCGCCAACTTGCCGGGGGGAATGGGTGGATCGGCGGCAAAGTACTTGGACCCCAGCAGCCCTTGTTCTTCGGCGGCAACCGCAGCGAACAATACCGATCGGGCTGGCCGCGGGTTCAGTTCGACACACGCTTTGGCGATCGCAAGCAGGGCTGCGGTCCCCGATGCGTTGTCGACCGCACCGTTGTAAATGTTGTCGCCGTTGATGTCACGTTCGGCCGACATTCCAAGGTGGTCATGGTGTGCCATAAAGATCACGTGTTCATCGGCCAGTTCGGGATCACTGCCAGGCAAGCGAGCCAAGATGTTGGCACTGTCTTGCGTGCGAACCTTCGCAGCCAAGTCGACCGACAACGTGACGCCCAACGGCACCGGCCGGAAATCTCGCGTCTCGGCAGCCGCCCGCAACGCATCCAGATCTTGACCACCGCAGGCAACGATTTTCCGCGCCGCGTCTTCGGTCGCCCAGGCCTTTAGCTCCATTCGCGGCCCACCGGCATCGCGCAGTTCGAATTCTTCGCCGGCCCACGATGTCTGGATCACCTGCCATGGATAGCCGGCGGATGGTGTCGTATGAATGATGATCGCACCGGCCGCACCTTGGCGAGCGGCGCTTTCGTACTTGTAGTCCCAACGTCCGTAATACAATCGGCGTCGCCCGGCAAACAATTCGGGGTCGTCCGATGGGTCGTTGTTCATCACGACCAAGATTTTGCCCGTCAGGTCGACGTCCTTGAAATCGTCCCAGTCATACTCGGGTGCTTGGATACCGTAGCCGATGAACACGAGTTCCGCGTCGGTGATCGAAGCCTTGGTTTTGGGGCTGCCGATCGTCGACATGAAATCGGTACCCGATTGCACCGTCACACTTTGGTCGCCCGACTTGAACTGGATTTCGGCAGGTGCCTCGGTTTTCACGCCCACCAACGGTACCGGTTGGAACCAGGTTCCATCGGCAGCGGCCGGCTGCAAGCCGAGAGCTTGAAACTGCGCTGAAAGGTACAATTGAGTGATCGCATCACCGCGTGACCCCGGCCCGCGGCCTTCCAACAGATCGTCGGCCAAAAACCGCACGTGCCCGCGAAACACCGCTTCGTTGATATTTTGGGCAGCCGTGTCAATGGACGGAGCCGAATCCTGAGCCGAGGCACAGACGCCCCACAACAGGGTTGCCACACAAGCGTATCGGAACATCATGTCACTTTCTGTTTCGCGTACGGGAACGTTCGATTTTGACTTCGTCGATAGTGTCCGTTTCCCATCGACCGGCGAAGCAAATCACCGGGGTGGGGGAGCAAGACTTGGGTCACGGCAGAGATGGAAACGCCGAAGTAGATTCCGAACGTTTCCCAGGTGCTCGATTGCCGATAGGCTAAACCGATTCATTTGTCGCCGATCGACCTGCGGCAAGCTTACACCACTTTTTGATCGCCATGGACTGCCAACTGCCCACCCCGATACGCACCGAGTGGCTGGCCACGCGGGCGATCGAACGGGTGACCCACATCGCCCCCGGATTCAGCGGCGCGTCGGTTTACCGGTGTCAATCGAGCGACGGTACCCAGTGGGCTCTGAAACATTGGCCCATCGAAAACTCGCCATCGCGAGTCGCCGAGGTCCATCAAGTGCAACAGGCGGCTCGCGATGGCGGCATCGAATCGGTCCCCAAGATCGAAGCGTCAATGACGGTCGCAGGCCGAATTTGGGAACTGTCGACCTGGATGACCGGGGATCCGGCCACCGGCAACGCAGCACCGGCGACCGTCCAAGCCGGGGCCGAACTGATCCGCCAGTTCCATCAGGCCGTTTCCGTCCTGGGTTCAATGGAACAGCCTGCACCGGCGATCCAGAACCGAATTCAGCGTCTGAACCAACTGCGTCACGAATTGCCCGCGGCATTGCGAGACGCTGGCGTCGCCATCACGGCGATGCCCGTACCGGTTGGCGAATCGATCGGGCGGGCCTGCAGGGAACTGGCCCAGCACTGGAATTCCGTTGCGGCTGAGATGGATGCTCAATTGACTGCATTTGCCCGTACCCCGGTGCCGACGCAGTTCGTCTTGCGAGACGTGCACCGCGAACACATTCTGTTCAGCAACCTCAACGCCAACGCCAACCCAGTCCCGGCCTTGTCGCCATCGCCACCCGGTCTCGTTTTGGCGTCGCAACTGGCCGCCGGGACACAGGTTCCCGTGCCCACGGGGTTGATCGATTTCGATGCCGTCCGCGTGGACACGCCTATCGCCGACCTGGCTCGCTGGGTGGGCAGCTTCCTGGCATCGCGAAACCGGACCGAAGAACGCGAACTTTGGCAAGCCGCTCTGGCGGATTGGGGCCGCAAAGACGTATTACAACAACGGATCGTTTGGGGCGACTCAGCGACGCAAGTTACCGATCATTCGCCGAACTGGCTTGGCATGGGATTGAATCCTCAAGATGCACTCCCATTGGCTCAGACGCTGCATTTTGCGACGACCTGGATCAGCCTGGCAAACTGGGTCATCTGGTGCGTGTCCCAAAAACGCGTGTTCTTGGCAGGGCCGGACCAGATCGCTGGCCGAATCGACGATTGGACGACACTTGCGGTGCGAGATCGCATGTTCCCCCAAACTTAAGAAGTGAAACTCCAAACACGTCATTCGGATGGCGGGGATCCTTTTTCGGATTCCCTGCCCAGGGTCACAGGAAGCAAACGGCGATCCACTGAACGGGTGAAACCACAACAATTTCGCTCCGCAGGCAATCGCAGCGGTGAACGCAAAACGGCTTCGTTGACTGCACGCTCCCGCGACAAGTAGAATTCATTGGCTCGACACACACCCACAAGAATCATGACTGATAGAAATAAATCGACCATCAAGGACTGGCTGGCCGCTTTCTTCGCCGTCTTTCTGTTCTCCGGCATCGTTGCATGCGGGGGCCAGGCAGCGGCCCAGAGTGATTTCGGCGTGGGTGGCGGGGCGCTTCCCGACTTTACGCTAGGCGGATTCGGTGCCAGCAACCCCAGCGCCGAACCGGTCGTCTGGAACGCCACCTATTTCGCTGACCCTTCGGGCGAAGGCGTGCTAGAGATCGAGGCCGAACTGGCCACGCACTGGCACATCTATTCGACGACTCAGAAAAAAGGTGGCCCGGTCCGAACCAAGTTCACCGTCAAACCACAATCGGGCGAAGCCACCGATGCCGTTCAAATCGTGGGCGACTTCCAACCCGACGTCCCACCGTCCAAGAGTGTGTCGTCGGTCTACAACGGATTGACCGTCGAAGAACACGAGGACATCGTTGTCTGGACCGCACCGATCAAGGTCCCGTTCGGGTTCGAGCAATCGATCACCATCGCAGTCGACGCGCTGGTCTGCGATTCAAGCGACGGACGTTGTTTGCCTGTCCGCGAACAATTGATCGTTGACTACGGCGGACCAGTCAGTGCCGCACAGCGAAAGACGACGGATTCAACCGTCGCTGCGGGTGCGGCTGACAAGGCTGCCGGATCGACCACCAATGCTGTCGCAGGATCTGCTGCCGAAGTGGCCATCGCGGATGCCGATTGGTTTCGTGACAATGAATATGTCGTTCGCTGGCATGCGACCGTTTCACCATCCCAAGTGGCAGCTGGCGAAACGGCAACGCTAACGTTCACCGCCAAGCCCGACAAAGGATTTCACGTCTATCGCTTTGCCACCGATGACGCCGAATCGTCCACCAACTTTGTGGTCACGAAGAAATCCGGATTGAAAATTGGTGCTCCGGCGACCAGCAAAGCCGTCATCAGCAAATCGATCGTGCCCAGCCTTCCGCCGGTTCATTACTATGCCGGTCAGGTTAGCTGGTCGCTTCCCATCCAAGTGCCGGCCGGAACCGCTGCCGGCCCCCAATCGATCGAAGGATTGATTGCCTACCAAGCGTGTACGGACAACAGTTGTCATCGCCCGGTGGCATTGCAGTTCGCAACACAGATCAACGTCGCGGAAACCACTGGCAGTGACACGACCGGCGACGTCACTTTGACGTCCGCCAAATCAGCGACGGCATTGGACGCCGCAGCCGAAACCAAATGGGTCGACAAACTATCTGCCACCGAATCACAACCTGACAAGAAAGCATCGATCGCTCCGTTGGGTTCCGTGTCATCCGGCAGCGGTCCCACCAGCGGATCCGGCGGCAATGGCGGCAGCGGGTCAGGCGGAAACGGCGGATCAACCGTCGCATCCCCGCAGGCCGCGACGGCGTTCCCGATCATTTTGGGCTTCGCATTCCTAGGCGGCGTGATCCTAAACGTGATGCCCTGCGTGTTGCCCGTGGTCGGATTGAAGATCATGGGCTTCGTATCCCAAGCCGGCGAAGATCGTCGCCGCGTGTTGATCCTGAACCTGGTCTACGCAGCTGGCATCCTGTTTGTCTTCGCTTTGTTGGCGATGTTGGCAGTGGTGTTCAAGTTCGGCTGGGGACAGCAATTCACTTACTTTCCAGTCAAACTAGGACTGACCCTTGGTCTGTTTGCTCTGGCACTTAGCTACCTGGGCGTTTGGGAAATTCCTGCACCAGGAATGGCGTCGACGAAAGCGTCGCAAGATCTACAAAGCCGCGAAGGACTGACCGGTGCGTTCTCCAAAGGCGTCTTTGCAACCGTCTTGGCGACCCCCTGCAGCGGTCCGATGCTCGGCTACATCCTGGGCCTGACTCTGGGGCTATCATCGATCCAAACCATCGCAATCTTCATGACCGTTGGCTTGGGCATGTCGCTGCCTTATCTGTTGATCGGCATGCAGCCCAAATTGATCGCATGGTTGCCCAAGCCGGGCAACTGGATGGAGACTTTCAAAGAGTTCATGGCGTTCCTGTTCCTGGGAACCGTCGCGTTCTTCTTTGCTCAGTTCCAAGATTACCAAAAGCTTCCCGTCTTCGTATCGCTGATCGGTGTCTGGTTCGGATGTTGGATTATCGGCCAAGTCCCCGGATGGTCGGAACTGCCCAAGCGTTTGGCTGCCTGGGTCACCGGCGTCGCCGCTGCCGCCCTGATCGGCTATGCGTCGTTCGTATATCTGGTGCCCGGTCCGAAGGTGTTGGCTTGGGAAGACTACAACGAAGCTCGGCTGGTCCAATTGCAATCCGAGGGCAAGACGGTCCTGCTGGATTTCTCGGCCAAGTGGTGCACCAACTGCATCTATAACTACGAGTTCGCGATCAATACCGAAGCGACTCGCAAACTGGTCGATGAACTGGACGCGGTTGCGATGTACGCCGACTACACCGACTTTGACGAAAGCATCCAGAAGAAACTGGAAGAACTGCAAAGCCGGTCGATTCCGTTGCTGGCGATCTATCCAGGTCGGTCGCCCGATCAACCGATCATCCTTCGCGATCTGTTGACTCAACAGAACGTCCTGGATGCTCTGGAACAGGCTGGGGGCAGTGTTGACCCAACGCCCGACGCATCGTCGCAGGTTGCAGAACTGCCCGCTGTATCGCCCGCCGAATCCAGTACCAGCCGTTAATCGGGGTGTGGGACTTTGACGAAACGATCGTTGCGATTGCCTCACCGACGTCTCCGGCGCCGCGAGGCATCGTACGTTTGTCGGGAACCAGCGTCCTAGAAATCCTGGACCGAATGGGGATTTCGCCGGCAAACCAAGTTCGACCGAGCCGCTATCCCGCGGCCGTCGACCTCGGCGTTCCTTTGGGCATGGTGGACGTGGACGTGATGGTCTGGCCAACCCCACGCAGTTACACCGGACAACCATCGGCGGAACTGCATACCTTTGGTTCGCTGCCGCTGCTGACGGGGTTAACCGAACTGGCGGCCCACGCCGGCGCCCGGGCGGCGCGTCCGGGCGAGTTCACGATGCGGGCCTTCCTGGCCGGCAGACTCGACCTGACACAGGCCGAAGCCGTCCTGGGAGTCATCGATGCCGAGGGCCGCGGGTCGTTGGACCACGCGCTTCGCCAACTTTCGGGGAACCTGTCCAAACCGCTGGAACAGATGCGGTCGACACTGTTGAATTTGATTGCCGACGTGGAAGCTGGCCTGGACTTCGTGGACGAAGACATCGAATTCGTCAGCGATGAAACGGTGGTCCAACGGTTGACCGAGATTTCTGAGACGCTGCGATTGACCGCCGAAGCGATGCGGCAGCGAGGCGGTACGACGTCTCGCGCCACCATCATTCTGCGAGGCGAACCGAACGCGGGGAAGAGCCGACTCTTGAACCGATTGTCCGAATCGGACACCGCTATCGTTGCCGATGTCGCTGGAACGACTCGTGACGTGGTCACGTTGGACACCACGCTTTGTGGGCATCCGGTTCGCTGGGTCGACACCGCAGGGATCGAAACCGGAAACGATGACATCAGCCGTGAATCCCAAGATCACGCTCGACGCGCGTCCGACGAAGCAGACGTGCGACTGTGGTGCATCGACAGCAGCCGCAGCGACTTTGACACGGCGCTCACTCAACTGCGTCATCAAGCCGGCACATCAGGCCGCACCGGAGTCATCGACCTGTTTGTTGCGACCAAGTGCGATATTTCCAGTCTTCCGACCGCCCCGGATTCGAAGCCAAAACAGGAACCAGCATCCGATTCATCGGACGCGCTGCTAACTTGTAGCGCGTTGTCTGATGACGGAATCGAAACGCTCGTCCAGACCGTGTTGCAGCGACTGCTTGACCGCGACAGCGAGGAACACGGATCCGTCGTCGGTACCGCAGCACGATGCGGTCAATCACTTGATCAAGCCCATACGTCCGTGCTTGCCGCAATCGAATTGACTCGTCACAGCCAGGGTCACGAGTTTGTGTCGGCAGAGATGCGAACCGCCGCCCAGTGCTTGGGCGAAGTCACCGGTGCGGTCTACACCGACGATATATTGGATCGAGTGTTCGGGCGTTTCTGCATCGGGAAATAAATCATGACGTTTCAAATCACGCAGCACGAAACACCGCTGGGATCGATGTGGTCGACCTGGACTCCGCAGGGTCTGTTTCGGTTGGATTGGACACAGCCCGCAAACGCCAACGCCCCAGCGGAAACCTACGCGTCGCACGACGAGGCACCATCTGCGGCACGTCAATTCAACGATCGACTGCAATCGTTTTATCGCGGCCAGCCAGAATCTTTTGACGACATCAAAATCGATTCGACAGGATGGACGGATTTCACGCACCTGGTGTACCGTCGTTGCCGCGAAATCCCGATCGGGACGACCGTCACCTACAAACAGTTAGCAGAGTTGGCAGAACGTCCAGGCGCCAGTCGCGCCGTCGGCGCCGCGATGTCGCGCAATCGCATCCTGTTGGTGATTCCCTGTCACCGAGTGATCGCAGCCGACGGATCCCTACGCGGATTCAGTGCCCCCGGTGGCCTGGAAACCAAACAGCGGCTTCTAGACCTGGAACAGAACGTCTAGCCGATAAGTTCGGTTCAGAAACGGCCCACCCGCCGAGCAACCGTCGTGGGACTCGCATCCGCTATCGACGCGCGTGTCGCCCAACAACGGATCGGCGACACACGAAGATTCCAATCGCGATCCAGCCGACTGCAGCCAACGGAATCGCCTGCGTCACCCACGCGGGAGCGTACTTGAATTGGATCGTCCAATCACCGGCGGGTAAGTTCACCTGCTGGACCAATCCTCGCATGGCGGTGACTTCCACCGCCTGCCACTCCGGTTCATCCGTCTGCAATTCCGGATCGCTAGACGACGCGACCGTCGCGGTTCTGCGGCGGGCCCGTGCGATCCAGGATCCATCTTGCAGCACGGGACGGACAACCGCCGCAGGTTCCGAGAGATTCACTTGGACCACGTTGGCATCGTCGCGAAGCATGACCTCGCCCCGGCGGGCGCTAAGACCAGAGTGTATTTTGGTCCGATGGATATCGACCAGGACGCGGTCGCCAATGATCGCCGCTTCGCGTGGGGACTGCGACTGAGTGCAATGGACGACTGCGTCGATTGCCATGGTTGAACGCGCCGCATCCCACCATTGATCGATCTGGGCCGCGTTCATCCCATCTGTCTCGACGTGAAATCGGTCCCAGAACGCGGCCATCGATTGACTTTCGATCGATACCATGTTGTTGAACATGCGATGGCCACCGGCCAGATGCCATCGTCCGAACCAAGCCGATCGCTGACTGGCTTCGACTTCGAATAACCGATCGGGACTGGATTCCTGTTGCCAGTGGTCGGGCCATCCGGTGCCGGACTTGGTACGCATCCAGCGATGCACGTCGTCAGGCACATTTTGCGACAGAGTTTCAACGATCGCGTCTTCCGCCGCGACGTCCACACGGTACGTCATCCCAGCGGCAACGCCCCATAGATCGGCAATCAGGATCGCCCCCATCGCGAATGCAAATCGGCGCTGCCCAAGGGCACCGCGTGATGCGCCAATCATCAGGGCGATGACCGCGGTCAATGCCAACGTGGAATGGATCAGCGATTGTCGAATTTCGACCAAACCACCTGCCACATCCAACGGTCCCCAAAACAAGTCGCTAGGCAGAGCGGCAGACTGGATCGACCGCAACCCATCGGCCGAATCGGTCCAGCGACCAAAGGCCCACCACAATCCCCACCCCAACAGAATCGCCGCGGCGGCGATCGCGATCACGGGAATCTGGCTGGCCATGGATTGCCGGTTGCGATGAACCCGCTGGCCCCACTGGGCCGCGATCACCGAACCGCCCAACGATGCAAAGACCAACCACTTCGTTGGATATCGGAACGAGTCGTATCCTGGCAAGAACTGATACAGCCACCAATATGGTCCGCCCACCGCGCTGTCGAACTGCGACATCGTGCCAGTCGACGCTTGGACCCACCACAGGATCCCGAAGTGGCCACAGGACAGAGCCAGCGAGACCATCAGGATCGCAAGCGGTGCATTGATCCCATCGGTTCGCCATCGACCGATGCGGTCGATGATGGCCAACAACACGAACAATCCCATGTAGATCGTTGGCGTCCAAACCCGGCCATCCCCCGGAATCCACTGACTAACCCGGCGATAGATTGGCAGCAGCGATCCGGACGGATTGGGCGTTACCAATTCGGTCAAATGCCAAGGCGGCAGCGAGAACTGGTACGCCTGATGTGTCTTTCCGCCGACCTCAGGCGGAGCCCAACGACTGACTTCCGCAGGCGGCAGGGCACGGTTGCTCTGTCGACTCCACGCCACCGACGCGGCGATCTGGGGCGCCGACAACATCGCCGCCAAGATCGGAGCCAGCAACCAAACACATCCATCCACTCGGTAGAGTTTCCAGCGATTGACATCGTCGCGAAAGCATCGGACCGCCATGACGGGGGTGGCAACCAAAACGGTGTGCAACGCGGTCTGCGGATCGCCAGCTAGGATCATCATGGCTAGCGCCAACGCGGTCACCACGACTCGCGTTATCGGTCGCAGGCGTCGTGACAATAACGTCGCAATGGCCAGTGGCATCCAAGCGGCCGAAACCAGATAGGGCGGGTTGGTGTACAGAAACCAAACGCTGCCGGACAACGGATAGGCGATCGATGCCAGGAATGCGAATCGCCGATTGACACCCATCGACCGGGCTGCAAATTGAGCCGTCGCCGATGCGATCATCAAGTGGATCGCGACGTACCAAGCCATCGCTGTCGATGCTGCAATCGGCAACGCGAACAGCAAATACCGCAGCGGATAGAAGACCGCGGTGGTGGTTTCGCCGATCAGCGGGATGCCGGTTTGGTCCAGCGGGTTCCAAAGCGGCAACCACTGCGTTTGGCAGCGCAGTGCAACGTATTCGTACAGCGGCGTGTAAAAGTGGCTGACGTCCCGGAACGCCAATCGGTCATGCCCCGACAGCACGGTTGCCAAAATCATGGCAATCACGATGGGAACCGCAAGCCATCGAATCCAACGATCCAAACTTCGTGCGGTCACGACGCTGGTTCGGTTGGCTGGCATGGGCGAAAAGTGCTTGCTAAGAGATCAACGCATCCTATCACTACGGTGGCGCCGTCACCACGCCGAGACGAGACTGAGTTCGCAGCGAATCGGCCCGCCCTACCACATCGTCGATCGGTTCCAGCGTCTTGGGCACCAATTCGATATCGATGATTCGTTCGTCGCGAAGTTCGCCAGGCCACAAGGTTTCGGCAACAAAGTCGATTCCAGGATACTGATACCAGGGTGGGTTGATACGACGGCGAATCGTTTCCGTGCGAAACCCATCTTTTTCAACGCGGAATTCGCGCGTTCCGTAGAAACCAAACGGGGTCGCCGCCGGCGTGGTCCCGATCACTTGGTTGTCGACCGAGACCGTGGCCCCAGGGGGACTGGTGCGGACCGTCATCCGTCGCCGCACACACCCGACGCACGAAAACGCCGAAAGTGCCACGATCATGATGGGCAAACGCACGGTGGTGAAACCAGACAAGGCAATCAACGGCGAATGGCCGTTCCCACGAATCAAAGCGAACTTGAGCGGAAAAACGAATTTGCTCTGACGTTTGGTATCAAGTCGCCGTCGACCGTGGGTAGACGACTTTTCAGCTTTTCAGTTTCACGATCGCTGCGCGAACAGCCGCCTCGTCCACGTCCCCGACCATTTCGACCGCCCCGATTTTGGTCGGCAGGATGAAACGCAGCTTTCCGTGAGCGACCTTTTTGTCACGCATCATCACCGGCAACATGGCATCCGGATCGGCGTCCGCCCAAGTCGTCGGCAAACAACAGGCCTGAATCAGCCGTGTTTGGCGGTCCAATAGCGACGGGTCGCACATCCCCAGGTCGACGGCCAAGCGGGCTGCCATCTGCATCCCGATCGCCACCGCTTCGCCATGCAAAAACTTTCCGTACCCGGCCGTCGCTTCGATCGCATGGGCAAAGGTATGCCCGTAATTCAAAATCGCACGGCGGCCGCTGGTTTCCCGTTCGTCTTCGCCCACCACGCTTGCCTTGGACTGACAACTTCGCGAAATCGCGTGACGCAGCGCTGCGGGCTTTCGCGCCACCAATGCGGTTGCCTGATCTTCCAGTTCGGCAAAAAATTCGGCGTCGTCGATCACCCCGTACTTGATCACCTCGGCCAAACCACTGAGGTAGCTCCGCTGGGACAGCGTTGACAGGACGTCGGTATCGATCAGCACCAGCGATGGCTGCCAAAACGCACCGACCATGTTCTTGGCACCCGGCAAATTGATGCCCGTTTTGCCACCCACACTGCTGTCAACCATTGCCAACAGCGTTGTGGGGACCTGGACAAAGCGAATTCCACGGGCGAACGACGCAGCGATGAACCCGGCCAAATCGCCGATCACACCGCCCCCGACCGCCACGATCACGCTGCGGCGGTCGCCGCCTTTCTGCAAAACCCATTGCAACAGCCGATCCATTTCAGCGATCGATTTACTCGGTTCCCCCGATGCGACGGTCGTGCGACTGACGCGAATGGGCGACGCTTCTTCGCCACTTGCAGCCAAAGCCGCCGAAACCGATTCGGCCCACGGCTGGTCGACTGCTTCGTCAGCGATCACCAATACATGCGACACATCGCCCAGTGCGCTGCGAATCGATGCGGCAAACCCATCGCTGGCACCACTGGAAATCTGGATCGAATAGCTTCGGCCGCCTAGCGGCACGTTGACGCTGCTGACCTCAAACCCTTGCGACGGCGTTACCATGCGTGTATCCCAACCTTCGGTGAATGTCCTCGAAACTCCAGACAACTTAACTCATGACCGACCGATCCATCGAGACCCAAGGCAATCCCAACGAGGACGGGGCGGTTGACCAGTCCCCGGTCGATCCGCACGCCGATAAATACAACGATCCCCGTGCGGTCATCACCGGCCGCGGGATCGCGATCGGTGTGCTGGTGGCAATTTTGGCGGTCTTGGGCACATGGGCCAGCATCCGAGCCCGCAAGACAAAGCTGGAAGAGACGACCCGGTTTTGGGGCCAGGACGTGATCACGGCGCTGCAAATCGGGGAACGCATGGAATTGATCTCGCGTGGCAATAGCGACTTCGAAACGGTCGATTTGACGGCGACGCCGGGGCTGGGCCATTTGCGACGGGCACTGTTGGACGAACGCCATTTCGATTGGACGACGGAAACCGCCGGTTCGGTTGCCGATATGTGCCCGGCCGAAGACGACCCAAAATCTCCTTGCATCCAGTTGCGACTGACGGACCCGACGGGCCACCGATTCGAGCCCGTCGAAATCGACATCGCACTCGACGGGGGGTGGGTAGGCCCCAGCGACGGATCGAAACGTGTGCAAGCCACCGATTGGGTCCAGCCAAAACTTAGAAACTACTTTGCCACGATCATGTCGGTTCAACAAAAACGCTTTGACTTACGCGATTGATCGTCGGCCAAACTGCGGCCCCCCCGTTGCATCAATAATTAACCCGCTTGGGGCTGTGTTCCACTGGGGGGCGTGTCTTCGTTTTCGGGACTACGTCGTCGTCCAATCGCGGCGCGACGTTCGCTTTCTTTGCAGCGTTGATCATCCGATCGGATGCGTTGCCCGGACCAGCGACACCCCTTGGGCGGTCGCTTCCCGAGCGATGCTTTGTCGAAAACGCAGCCGTCCGGCAACTTTATGCGGGTATATCTCGCCGGTTGTTCCGTTTAGGAGGATGACTCTGCCGTTGTGGTTGCAGTTTCATCGATCCAATGTCTAGATCGGCAGCCGAAGACAGGGTCAGCAGCGACTATAATGAGACCCTAGGCCCTGCACACCGATTGGATCGGCAGCGGCTACTTGTCTTTTCAATCTCGGATTGCCGCGAGTCCAATTTTTCTATGGCAACAGACTTGAATCCCGACTCGATTCCCACCGCACAACCGATCGCGGATGTTCCTTTGGCGGGCGTCGAGTACGAACAGGCGATGGAGGAGGAATACGAATTGCCGGAGCGGCGATTCGGATTTCTTCGTGCGGCACCGGCATGGCTGGTCAGCATGATGTTGCACGTCTTGATCCTGCTGGTGTTGGGATTGGTGACGATCGCCGACCCGATCAAAATCGTCAACGTTTTGACCGCCAGCGCAACCTCGGAAGAGGGGCCCGAGATCGAAGAGTTCACGATCGAAGACATCGATCCCGGCGAAGTTGCCGAGATGCAAGAGATGACCGATCCGATCGCTGAACTGACCGAACCGATGGAGATGACCGAGCCGATCGAAGTGGCTCCCGTTGCGATGTCGGCAGTCGTCATGGACATGGCCGACTTTGCCGCCGAAATGGCGCCTTCGATGACCAGTCTTCAATCGCTCGCGTCGATGACCAGCCAACCACTGGGTAGTCGTTCGGAAGACATGCGAAAGAAACTGCTTCGGGACTACGGCGGCAGCGAGTCCAGCGAGGCCGCGGTCACCGAAGCACTGAAATGGTTTTCACGACATCAAATGCCAAACGGCGGTTGGACCTTTGCGCACAACCTAGTCTGCAACGGCGCCTGCGGTAATCCGGGCGACGCCCCGCGTGCTCGAGCAGTTTCGGGCGCCACTGCGATGGCGCTCCTGCCTTTCATGGGTGCCGGACAAACACACATCCAAGGCGACTTCAAAGAAGTGGTCGGCGCCGGGCTGCGTTTCTTGGTGCAGTCCGGAAAACCTGGCAACGCGGGTGGTCTGCCTGTGCTGGACCTTCGCAGCGGTGGCGACATGTACTCGCATGGACTCGCCGCGATCGCACTGTGCGAAGCCTATGCGATGACCGAAGATCCACAATTGTTCGGTCCGGCCCAAGGTGCGATCAATTTCATCGTCGCGGCCCAGTGCCGTGATGGCGGCTGGCGCTATCGTCCACAGGAAGCCCGCGGTGGTGATACATCCGTGGTCGGCTGGCAAGTCATGGCGCTGAAAAGCGGTTACATGGGGCACCTTTCGATTCCACCGGCCACGATACAAGGGTCCGTGATGTTCCTGGACCGGGTCCAGTCGAACAATGGTTCGATGTACGGATACGACAAACCGTCAACCAAAATTCGTTCAGGCACCACAGCGATCGGCCTGCTGTGTCGGATGTACACCGGATGGGACAAAACGCATCCGGGGATTACCGAAGGCGTCCAAAACCTGTTGAAATTTGGCGTCAAGAAAGACGACCTCTATTTCAACTACTACGCCGCCCAAGTGTTGCGTCACTATGGTGGTCCCGAATGGGACAAGTACAACGTCGAACTGCGTGATTGGTTGGTCAGCAGCCAGGCCCAAAATTCAGGTGCCAAGGGCAGCTGGTACATCAAGAGCAAAGTTCACGGCATGGAAGAGGGCGGTCGTCTAATGCAAACCGCGTTCGCCACGATGATCTTAGAAGTCTACTATCGCCACATGCCGCTGTACGCCGACGCCGCCGCCGAAGACGATTTTCCGCTGTAAGTTGGCGACGCAGAAAACAGAGTACGGGACATATCTGTCTTGGTTGACGAGGCAACGAGTCCGCCCTGGCAACGGCCGAACCTGCATCGTCGGGCGACTCGCCAGAATTCCTGACCGTCAGCTTGGCGGGCCGAAGGGAGCTCTGCTGAATCCCAATACCGCAGTCCCGACAAGGATGGATCATCCGCTGCGTTCGTAGTACCGCCTTCAGCCGGAATCCACTGCACAACCATCAACGATTCCGCATGAATGCGGTACTACAAACGGCGCTCGATGTGCCTTTTCCCAACGGTACCTTGATCGGAAACATTGGCGACCTGCTATCCACTGACTAGCGAACCAGCCGATCCCCGCACCGATAACAATAGGTTGCATCGGCGCGATGCCCACTGACGTTACAGTGCGGGCAAGGATGCGCATCGGGCGTCTGCGTTTTCTGAATGATCTCGGCACTGACGAATGTGGATGGAACGATGATCAGGCTGTATCCCAGCAATATCAGTGCTGCCGAGATAAATTTCCCCAATGTGGTCTTGGGCACAATATCGCCATAACCAACCGTGGTCATCGTCACGATTGCCCAATACATCGCTTGCGGGATCGACGTGAACTGGCCGCCCGCATCCATGTCGCTGACATGTTCGATGTGATACATCAACGTACCGCTGATCGTGACCGCCACCAGCACGACGGCTAGGAACACGATGATCTTGTTCCGCGACCGCCACACCGCCGATGCCAATTCGTCGGCATCGTCCATCATCCGCCACAGCTTCAGAACTCGAAAGACTCGCAGCAACCGAATCGCTCGCAGCGTCACAAACGAAGCGGACGATCCACCGATAAAGGGCGTGATGAAGCTTGGCAAAAAACTAAGCAAGTCGATGATGCCCCAAAAACTGAGGGCATATTTCATCGGCTTGCGGACCGTCATTAGCCGCATCACATACTCGACCGCGAACAGCCCAGCCAGAATCTGTTCACACCGGATGAACAGATTCCTCCAATCTTCGTACTCGGGCACCGTCTCGACCGCGACCAGAAAGATGCTGGCCAGGATGGCGATCAATAGACCGATGTCAAACCAGCGACCGGCTGGCGAATCGGCCTCGAAAATGATGTCGTGCAGCTCCTGCCGCCAACCAGCATCGGCGGGTCGCTGCAGATCGCGACGCTGCCGCGCCCGAGTCGGTTTGAATGGTAAATCGGACATGATCAGTTCGTCGAAACTTCGCGGAATGGCAAGATTAGAACTTCCAACGATACTCCATCCGCGTTCCGTAAACGTCGTCTAAACCGCGTCGCCACCCATACATTGCATCAAAACGCAGCAACGTGCGATTCGAAACGGGAAACTGGTAACGCGTTCCGGTCGCAAATTGGTCATCGGGAACATTGGCATTCTTGTTCCCGTGTGGCGTGATGTAGCTGACTTCTAACAGCAATTGACGATCCAGATCGTCGCCGATCAAGTCCACACCCAAACTGCCGCCTGCGGTATCGCTGGCGGTTGGATCCAGGGTGGCAAAGCCATTCAAACCGTCGGTGTCAAAGTTGATACCGGTGTTTCGTAGGATGCCGCCGGACGCACCGGCCCTGGCGACCGATTGCGGTCGATCCCAGCCAACAAACAGGTTGGCGTAGGGAACCACCGTCAATGGCGTCGACGTAATCCAACTGTTTTCGACCAACAATAACGCACCATCAGCGGTGCGATCTCGCTGGTTCAAATCCTGCCCCGTGTTCACGATCACTCGGACACTGTTGCTGATTCGATCCAAGTAACGCCGCGTGAAGCTGGCGGTCATGTTGTGGTAGCTGCGGGCGTCGTTGTTCCGGTCGCGAACATAGGCATAGCCGGTTTCGATGTACCCGCCGTAGGCATCGATGAACCACGCCGTGCCGAAAGCTTGAGCCGCATGTTCGTCCGCACCGAATGCGGTGCTATTCAACTGATCAAAGACGGCAAAGAAGGTTGCGTCAGCGTTGGACCAATTCAACAACCGGCTATGCCAGGCGGGGATTGCAAACGCAGCACCCGTCACGGCGTCTTCCATCCAGATGCCATTTTGAAACAGCAACGGCACCAACCCCATCGTGACCGGCAGTTCGAACGGAGACGATTCGCCCACCGCACCGCCAAGCATCGCACCCACATCGCCTTCGAAGTATCCGGTTACGGGCGTGAAGTCGATTTCGTCTTGAAAACGAAAATCGCCAGCGACTCGCTCCCATCGCGTAAACGCTCCACCGCTATCCAAGGGTCCGACGAAAGCATGGAACCGTTCGGTATCGGTTAGCTGCAAATCCAAGTCCAGATTCAACCGATTGGCCAAGTTGTCCGTCCGCCCGCCCGCATTCCGACCGGCCGCAACGCCCGTGCGAAAGTCTCCGTACATGTAGAACTTGGGATGAGCCAAATTGGTATGGCCGAACCAATCTCGACCGCGCGGGGTGATCCCGTCGCCATAGAAGATCCGTCCCCATTCGATCCACGGATGCTGGGTCGGAACATCGTGTTTGCCATCGTAGATCCATTGTTCTCCGCCGGAATCGCAAGTCATCGACGCGGACGGAATCGGCGTGGCAGAGAAGTCGTTGTAGTACGGCGTTTCCAGTTGACGACCAATCGGCAGCGATAGGTCGCTGCTGCTGAGGACCGCATCCGACTTGTCGGCCGCGGGCAAAGATCCCGCAGCATCCAACATCGCCGACGATAGGGTGGCTTCGACCGATCGACGAAATTCGATGGGGTCAAATGACGTTGCCGATAATTCCGGTTCCGCCGTCGCGGCCGGCATCGTCAGTGATGCTGTCGCTGGTTGGACCAGCAACGTGATCCCCGAAGGTCCCACTTGCACCGATTTTTGGACAGCCGGTCCGGACGGTAAGGGCATCCGGATCGGTCGCCCTGCATTTTCGATCGATGAAACAGCAGACGGTTTCGTTAGGTCGGCGGCATCCGACGACGGGAGCGTGATCGACCGTGCAACCGCGGGCAATCGGGTCGGCCTGGGCACGTCGGCGCCGCCGGCTGGCGCCCCTGGCAGTCCAAAGACCGATGCGATCGCTAGCCCACTGATCCAGCAGCGAAGTATGGCACGCCGAATTCGGCGAGTCCTACGTCGTGGTTCCGCCGCAGCCAATCGATGCATCGGCACAGACGCCCTGTGAACAAGCACAGGCGTGCGGGGAAGTGGATCGTTAGATGTGATCGAAGGTTTCACAAGTGTCGCAACTATCGAACGATAAAAGTGTGACTGCTTTGGCAAAGATCAAGCATGTTCTCGTTCATCCGTCGAATCATCTCGGGTGTCGAATTGATTTGACGCATGAAATACATCGGCTCGGTACGGTTACGCATCCGAACGCTTAAACGGTAGGTGCCGGGTCTCCGCAAAGCCGATGCGGGGATGTGATACTTGGCAGTCCGATGATCCAGCGGAGCAATCGAGTGCGCTTCCATCCGAATCAATGGCGGGTGGTTCAGGACGCTGACGGGCACCGCACCAGGACGCAAGAACACCAACTGGTCAATGCTAAAGTTCAACGGCAGTGCGGCTTCACGATCGGTGCCACGCACGTTGTTGATCAGGAATTTGGTTTGCAGATTGAACAAGTCTTTGTCGCGTGGAATCCGATGCTTGGCCACCTCGACCGAGTTCATGTCGGCCAAGTCAGCGTTGCGATCCAAGTAGCCACTTTCCCAAACTCGTCGGCCATCCGGATCGATCAACACAGCGTTCAGCCATAGTTGCGGCTGCGCGCCCAATGATCCGGTCGGCAGGTTGTGCCCTTCACTGACATTGCTGACCCGATAGCTGACCGTCATGCCGCGATTGGCCCGCGGTTGGTCATGGAATTTCGGCCCGTCAACCTTCAAGGCGGATTCCATCGTCATCACCGCGGCGCCGCGTTTCTCTTGTGCTTTGGACAAGTTAGCATCGACAATTTTCCGGCCATCGCGGCGGTCGTCGCTGGTGTCCCATGGTGCCGGAAAGTGATGGTGTGCAGCCACCGAACGCTCGAAGTCGTCGGTTCCCCATCCGGCCCGATAGTCAAAGGCCAGCCAGTCGCGTGGACTGAATTTTTTGTTGTCCGGATGGTGCGGAAAGATTCCTGGGTGGGCGATCGAATAACCGGGCCCCCACATCATATGGTTCGACAGCTTTTTCACTTCCCCGAATGGCTTGCCGCTGATCTCCGCGACATGGCCATAGTCGTACCCGACCGGTTTGCCGGGCACGGCGCCCATGTGGCATTGTTGGCACGTGATGCCCTTAGCCGCTGCAGGTCCATGACGGTACTGAGCATGCACGACCTCCAGCCAAATCCCGGGATGCACCGCCACCTGATGGCAGGACACACAGACGTCGCTGTTGGTCAACGGTTCAAAGAAGTAGCTGGACGCGTGGATGTCTTGTCCGGGGCCGGTTTGCCCCGAATGGTATTTCAGTTTCAATTTGTCCGATTGCTGGATCGCCGATGCCACACCGTCACCGTTGGTCGTACCACCGACCGGGGCGTGAATGTCACCGGGTTCGATTCGCCGATCACCGTTGCTGCGACCATAATGTTCGCGCACGCGATGGCAGGCGATACAGGTGACGCCTTCGCGGACCACCTGCGGTGCGTCCAACAAGCTTGCCGCTCGCGACACCTTCAACTGTGTGCCGACGGGCAAGTGACAGCGGACACAGAACGATCCCACGGTACCCTGGGTGTATTCCGTCATCGCTTGTTCGAAACGTTGGAACATCGGCGAAACGGCGGCGTAGGCATGACCGCTGGCGCGCCATTGTTCGTATTGCCCGGGGTGACACTTGCGACAAGATTCGGCCGATGGATAGCGGTCTTCGGCCCATAGCGCTTCGTGTGGATCTTCCTTCGCGGCGTCAGGCTTTTCGGATTTAGCATCCGGTCCTAGCCCGCGAAGCGGATCATCACCGCCCTGCATGCCGTCCCCACTGCCCAGCAGATCGTCTCCGCCCAGCAAGTCGTCTCCGCCGCCAAGCAAGTCATCGCCGCCCAGCAAGTCATCGCTGCCCAGCAGATCGTCCGACGGGGATGCCAACAAGTCATCCTGTGCCTGCGCGCACCAGACCGGCAGGCATGTCATCGCGAGGACCAGGATCGTTGCCAGTCGTGCCATCGTTCTCGGTCGTGCGGATCGTGGAACCGGTTCGAAAACGAAAGCACGCCTATCGGCGCGCCTCCGCTACGTCCTTTTATCCATCGACACCCCACCACCCAATCAACGCACTCAACAGGATTTCTCGTCAGACCCTCCGCAATCGTTAAACCTTCCCACCCAGACACCAGCTAGAAGTCCGAGCATCCCAGCCACGAAGTGGCGAAAGCCTCCTGCCGGCGGCCTTGGCCGACCGGAGGCTGCGGTCTTTCACTCGGCTTGGTTGAACAACTGCTTGTGCAGCTCGGCGAGCTGTTTGGCGGGGATTTTGATGACCTTGCGATCGTAAGTCATCAGTCCATTGATCTCGCCCTCGACATCCGTCGTCTGGGTGTAGACGCCAGCCGCGATGCCTTGCTGTTGAAGCTGGTCCAGCATCTGGATCGATGTGGTGTATCGATCCTTGTACTCATCCAACGACTTCGGCAAATCGCCGTACCCCCAGTTACGCCGGTTGGCATCCCACAGGTGTCCGGTGACGGGGAATCCATGACCGCCAAATTCGCCCATCACTTTGATGAATCCGTCGAATCGGCCGCCTTCCCCTTGTTGGAACGGGAACTCCGGGTGCGGGTACTTGTGGGCATCGACAATGTCACCAATCGGCCAAAAGTTTCCTCCGCTGGCGATGTTGACCAGACGCGATGGATCTCGCTTGAGAGTCCACTGGCCTGTTTCCACCGTCCGATGCTGTCCCCAGGCTTCGTTGAACGGCACCCAACAAACGATCGACGGATGACTTTCCAATGTCTGAATCATTCGATCCAGTTCCAGCATGAATTGATCATGTTCCTGGTCCGGCCAAGTCGCATCTTCGGGGTTCGGTGCCAACCGCGTCCACTTCGGTTTTGGCCCACCGCTGACATGGTCCTGCCAAACCATCATGCCGAGTCGATCACAGTGATAGTAGTAGCGTCGCGGTTCGACCTTGATGTGTTTGCGAATCATGTTGAAACCCGCATCTTTGAGCCACTGGATGTCGAACAACATCGCTTCGTCCGAAGGCGGGGTCAACAATCCGTCCGGCCACCATCCCTGATCCAGCGGCCCCCAATGAAAGATGACCTCGCCATTCAACGTGAAGCGCCACTGACCATCGGCATCCTTGACTTTGCCAACCGTTCGAATACCGGCATACGATTGGACCGTGTCGACCACTTGGCCTTTCGCGTCCAGCAGCTTCGCTTCGATGCCATACAGGTGGGGCGATGAAGGTGACCAAAGCTTCGCATCGGTCACAGTCAATTCGATGGTTTCGGAATGAGTCCCGGCATCCGTCGTCCCGGCAGCCGTCGTTTGTCCCGCCGTCTTTCGTCCCGCACTGGTGCCTTCGGCCACGACCCGGTCACCGTCGGTCACGATGACGTGAAGCTTACCGCCACCTTTCACCGTGGCATCCACGGTGATGCTGCCAGCCATGGCGTCGGTTGCGATCTTCCACTGGTCGATGTGCTGATCGGCGACTTCTTCCAACCACACGGTTTGCCAGATTCCCGACACCTGCGTGTACCAGATCCCTCGTGCGTTCAGAGTTTGCTTTCCGCATAGCTGGAACTTTTCGGTTTCATCCTCCACCCGAACCAGCAGTTGGTTCTTTCCGTCGGTTAGCGAATCGGTGATGTCGAACCAAAACGGCGTGTTGCCGCCCTGATGTTTGCCCACCGACTGTTCATTGACGAAGACTTCACATCGATAGTCGACGGCTTCGAAGTTCAGCAGCGTCCGCCGCCCCGTTTTGGGCTTGGCGTCAAAGGTGCGGCGGTACCACAAGGCTTCCGAGGCATCCAGCAGACGCTCGACTCCGCCGAGCTTGGATTCCAAGCAGTACGGAACCAGAATCTTGCCATTCCACTGGGCCGGTTGGTCGGTCTGTGTTTCGGGCGTGACGGCATAGTCCCATTCACCGTTCAAATTGACCCATTGGCTGCGCTGGAACTGTGGACGCGGATATTCGGTCCACGCGTTTTCGGCCGTGACGTCTTGGCCCCACGTCGTGATCAGTTCGGATTGAAAGGGAGTCGTATTTCTTTTCGCCGGTTCCAACTTTGGCACCTGGTCCGCATCGACCAGATGCACATCAATGAATTGGCCACCGCTGGTTTGGCGACAGCGAACGGCCATCACGTTGGTTCCAATCTTTAGCGCCGCTTGCTTGGGTTCCGGGATCGGGATTACCGCATAGTCCGTCGTGAACCCTTTGACCGAAAGGACGTTCACGCCGTTGATGAAAACGTCGACGTCCTCGTCATGATGAATCAACAGCGCCGGCTTGGCAGGAATGACTGGAAGATTCAGTGACTTGCGCAGCCAAATGGTGTTGGTTGCCCAAACCGTTCCGACGCGAGCGTTCGGTGTATCGCGAGTACCGAAACCACCGCTGCCCTGCGTCCACTGCGTGTCGTCAAACGCGGGCTTCTGCCAACCGTCGGCGGGCCGTCGAAGAGAGTATCGCCACTGATCCACGATCTCTTGGGCCGCCCCCATCGAAGCACCGACCAAAGTCACTGCGAATATCAACGAGAGGCAACCGACAAATTTGTGGATCGAGGTCATAGCAACCAGCGGTTTGAAGAGAGGAAAGGGGAAATGTGCGACCGGTCAGGTCCGAATCGACCCACCAGCAACACTTGACCAGCAGCGATGGGTCACCGATTCCGGCCGGATGTCGCCTGTGGGCAAACGGCCATTTGCACGGTGTGTCGCACGGCCAGTCGCACTTCGATCGAATCGGCACACCCGAGGAAACTGCACACACAGACCGCCGGCTGAACGGGATGCCGGAGGGCCAATTTCGCGGGACGGATCATCCCGGAAGTGTCAGACACGCAAAGACGTCGTCATTCAACTGGCAACCGTGAACCCGCAGCGGAGGTTTCCCGATTCGCAGTCATGCAAACCAAGGCATCCGTCATGCCATCCAGCCTGCACGAAATCCAAGGGGAAACGATCGAACGTGTCATCCATCGACCAATATTCTACAAAATGCACGAGAATGAAAAATGAGACAGACCGTATAAGTATTGAGTAATATGCCAACCGCCGTTCAGCTCGCTTCAACCTGATCCATGTTCTGCGACCAGATCGACGGCCGATTCCGATCCGTCAACTCGGCCCCGATTCTTAAAAACGCTGCATCCTGAAATCGAACGTTGCGGACTCTGCGGACAACGCGCAAGGGAGGTTCGTGGGTGCGGAACGTATCGCTGCGATCGGTGATGGTGGCGATCGGTTGCGATTGTGTTAAGCTTGAAGTCGAACAACCTTGGCGTACATTGTTCCCTCGCCATGGCATCCTTCCGGGTTCTGATTTGAACCAATCCAAAGGCTTTATCGATGAAACTTGCTCACGTTTGCTTCTTTGTTTTGATGGCTGCTGCAGCGCCTTGTTTTCTGACCGGTTGCTCGTCCAGCGAACCCGCTGTTGTCGAAAACGCAGCCATGTCGGAACAAGAAATGGCTGATTACGAAGCTGAAATGGACGCCACTGAACCGATCGAACGCTAGTCTTCGGTCACCCCGATGTCGAAACGGTCCGCCAAAGGACGATCAAACGGTGGACCGGAGGACACGCCTCCCGATAGCGTCGTTTTTGCTACCGGACGCTCCACGCGGAACCTATCCGCGATCTGGTGGGCGGGGATCGCGGTCGCATGCGTGCTTGGGTTTGGGCTTCGATTGTGGCATTTTGTCGAAGCGTCCCAGCTGCCTACCGCCGGGCAATTGCTTGGCGATGCACTGGGGTACGTCCAGTGGTCACAGCAGATCGCTGCTGGTGATTGGTATGGGCAACAAACCTTTTACCAAGCACCGCTGTACCCCTATTTCTTAGCGATCGTCAGTGTCGTGCTGGGGGCTTCGGTCGCCAGTTTTCAGATCACGCAATGCCTGCTGGATGTCGCCAGCATCGCATTCATTGGCGTGGCGACTCGCAATTGGTTTGGACGTCGATCCGGGTGGATTGCGGCATTTGGTTATGCGATCTATTCACCGGCGATCTACTACTGTTTGCTGATCCAAAAGGCGGGCTTGGCGGCATTCCTGCTGACTCTGCTGCTGTTTTTGGCGTCCAATCTTCAGCGCCGACCGCGGCTCGGCACCAGTTTGCTGCTAGGCGTTGTCTTGGGCCTGCTGGTTTTGACGCGGGAAAACTCGCTGCTTTGGATCCCACTGTTCCCGCTCTGGATCCTGTTTGCGTTGCCTAGGTCCGAGGGCTGGCTTGGCAATTCCGACAATCCAACCGATCACACAGCGGCCGATAGCGGGCCGCCTAAAACATGGCCCGTGCTGCTTTCTTACCTGGTCGGGCTCAGCCTGGTCTTGCTGCCGGTCGCCGCTCGCAACGCGTCGCTAGGTGGCGAATGGTCGCCGACGACATTCCAATCCGGCCCCAACTTCTATATCGGCAATTCGTCCAGCGCCAACGGTATCTACGTGGCGTTGATCCCCGGGCACGAAACGCCTGAATACGAACGCGCCGATGCCGAAAACCTTGCCGAACAAGCAACCGGCCACGAATTGACTCCGCGTCAGGTGTCACGATTCTGGTTCGCCAAGGCCTGGGCCGACATTCGCCAGTCGCCTGGTCGGTGGATCAAGCTGATGCTGCTGAAGACTGCGATGGTGATCAACGCCTACGAAGTCCCGGATGTCGAAAGTTATTCGTTGCATCAAGCGACATCCGCCCCGCTGCGCGTGCTGGGGACATTCTGGCACTTTGGAACCCTGTTCCCGCTTGCGATTTTTGGACTTTTCACGATCCCCTGGCGACGGGAAAAGATTGGCCTGTTGGCGATGCTGATCGCGTCCATGGTCGCGGCGGTGGCAATGTTCTTTATCCTGGGCCGGTACCGTCTGCCGTTGGTCCCGCTGATGCTGCCGATCGCTGCAGCAGGTCTGGCACAAATTCGCCACATCGGCACCTGGCCCCAGCCCAAGCGATGGACCGCGTTGGCCGCAACCGCGATCGGGCTGGTCCTGGCAAACGCTCCGATCCACCAAAAACAGAGTCTGGATGCCAATGCCCTTGCCAATATGGGGGTGGCGGCTGCCCAGGCCGGTGATTTCGAAATCAGTATCCAGTGGCTGACTCGGTCGATCCAGCGCGAACCGGATAGCCCGGTGCCCCGCTACAACCTGGCCGGTGCCTATCTGATGACCAATCGCACGGAGCAAGCGATCGAGCAACTGCAGATTGCCAAGCAACTGGATCCCAATCTCGTCGAAGTGGATCGCACATTGGCGGAATTGATGGAACAGCGAGGCGAAATCTCGCTAGCACTGAAACACTATGCAGAGGCACTTCGGATTGACCCTAGCGATGCTTTGGCAGCCGCAGCGATCCGACGATTGCAGGCTGGCGATCAACCATGAATATCTCAATAAGGACCGGTGATTTTCTCGGAATTTCGAAAATTACCCGATGCGTTCTCGAAGACTCCGTTGCATCTACCGCAATGTCGCCTTTTATCCCCTTGACCATCCTTGTGTGAGGGGGTAGCCTCAGGCAGTCGGAAATACGACATTTTTGTCGGATTACCGACGACCTACTTTCTTTTTCTTTTTTGAGGCTTTCGTCTATGACCGTTCATGCAGTCCACAACCATCGCAAGCGTGGTGGTTTTACCCTTGTCGAGCTTTTGGTGGTGATCGCCATCATCGGCGTGCTGGTGGGGCTATTGTTGCCCGCCGTTCAGGCCGCCCGTGAAGCCGCAAGACGCATGTCGTGCAGCAACAACTTCAAGCAAATCGGCTTGGCGCTGCACAACTACCACTCGGCTTTCAACAAGACGCCGATCACGATGGGAGGAACCACAAAGACATTCACGAATTCCTCCAATGACAGCAACCGCTGGTACCTCAGTTATTCCGTCGGCATTCTGCCGTTCCTGGAGCAACAAGGCATGTGGGAAGCGATTTCGAACCCCAGCATGGAAACCGTCAGCGGCGGCAACCCTCCAGCCACAGCCGGCGTCTGGCCTCCGATGGGCCCCTGCCCTTGGATCTTCGAATACAAGCCTTGGGCGACCGAGTTGCCCGGCTATCGCTGCCCCAGTGACCCAGCATTCGGACCTCCCGGTGGCGGACGAATCAACTACGCCGCTTGCTTTGGCGACGCGTCGAACACGGTCAACAACGGTGGCCGAAACGAAGGCGGCAACGTCAGCAATCAGAACAACGCGACCCACGCCGACTTCTCCGGTCGCGGTCCAACCAACTACAACTGGCTTGTCGAGCGATCACGTGCAGCCAACCGTGGTTTCTTCTGGGCTCGCCAACAGTTGGGTTTCCGCGACGTCTTGGACGGTCTGTCCAACACAATCGCCATGGGCGAAATCGTCAGCGACAGTGGTGGCCGCGAATTGAAGGAAGTTGTTCTGCGAACATCGCTTCAGTTTGGTGGCGGATCCGAAGCTTCCCCAGCCGACTGCAAGGACCCAACTTTCATTGATCCTTTGCGACCACAGTTCGCAAGTTCGACGGCAACCATCCAGTCGCGTGCAAACCGCTGGGCCGATGGACGCATGAACTACAGCGGATTCCAAACGATCCTGCCTCCCAACGGCATCACCTGCACACGCAGCAATGACAACTCCGAAGGATTCTTCTCCGCTGGAAGTCGCCACCAAGGTGGTTGCCATGTCTTGATGGGTGACGGAGCGGTGAAGTTCATCACGGACAGCATCGACACCGGAGACCAAACGATCCAACCGGTGCAAACTCGTGGACCGTTCCTGCCAGGCGGCAGTGCAAGTCCATACGGTTTGTGGGGATCGCTCGGTACCCGTAACTCGAAAGAAGTCATCGACGAGGCATTCTAGGTCTCACTCGATCGACTTTGCGAACCAGACTTCGATACGGTCTGTCGCAGCACCCCGAAAAAGGTGTTGTGGCAGGCCGTTTTTTTGTGCATGTCGCTGCGGCGATGGGACGCAAACGCGAGCCTCCCATTTCCTCCATTTCTCGCCGGCGCCACCGGTTTAGAACCAATGGAGCTGAGCCGAATTCACTTTCGGCGGACAGGCACCCTGGCGTCCATCGCAAGCCAGCCAAATGGACAGCCGATTCGCCCTGCTATCTGGCAACCGCGCCGCTTGCCATTGCATCACGGAAGTCATCGGTTGATCCGACCGCCACTTTGCCCGCCCCCCTGCTTGATCCATGGACTGATCCTCGATTGCAGGGTGAACGATTGCCGAGTGAACGATCGCTGGGTAAACGAGCGCTGGGTAAACGAGCGCTGGGTGAACGTTCGCAACTTCCCAAAAGGGTTTGGCGATTGCCGGTAGCCACGATGCCGATTCCGCCCCCCCCAGGGACGTTTGCGCCGCCAACGCGAACCAACGACCGGATCGCTCCGCCAACCCCAAAACTCTCAATGAAGACCGGCGATTTTCCCAAGTTTAGAAATTTCGGCGCTTACGGAGCATGAAACGCCACTGAATATGGACTAACGATGTTTCGAATCGCCTTGACCCACACCGCCGCGGGGGATAGCTTCAGGACTATCGGATTTCCGCAAGTTTTGTCGGAATTGCGACATTTGACTTTTCTTTACTTTTCGAGGCTCTCTTCAAATGACGGTTCAAACAACGCGAAGCCACAGTCATGGTGGGTTTACGCTTGTGGAGCTATTGGTGGTAATCGCCATCATTGGTGTCCTGGTCGGGCTATTGCTGCCCGCGGTTCAGGCAGCGCGTGAAGCCGCTAGACGGATGTCGTGCGGCAACAACTTCAAGCAAATCGGCTTGGCAATGCACAACTACCATTCAGCGTTCAACAAGTCGCCGATGACGATGATGGGGACCACCCGATCGGTCACTGACGCCAGCAACAACAGCAACCGCTGGTATCTCAGCTATGCCGTCGGGATCTTGCCGTTCATGGAACAGCAAGGGATGTGGGAAGCCATTTCGAACCCCAGCACGGAGACCGTTAGCGGCGGCAACCCGGCTGGGATCAATAACACTTGGCCTCCGATGGGCCCGTGTCCTTGGCGATTTGACTACAAGCCCTGGGCGACCGAGTTGCCCGGCCTTCGTTGCCCCAGCGACCCCGCGTTTGGGCCTCCCGGCGGTGGACGAATCAACTACGCTGCCTGTTTTGGCGACGCTTCGAACACGGTCAACAACGGCGGCCGAAACGAAGGCGGATACGTCAGCAACCAAAACAACCCGACCCACGCGAACTTCAACGGACGCGGCCCAACCAACTACAACTGGCTTGTCGAGCGATCACGAGCCGCCAATCGTGGTTTCTTTTGGGCTCGACAACAACTTGCTTTCCGCGATGTCTTGGACGGACTATCCAATACGATTGCGATGGGCGAAATCGTCAGCGATAGCGGTGGCCGTGACCTGAAGGAAGTCGTTGTGCGAACGACACTTTCATTCGGTGGTGGTTCCGAGGCCGCACCGGCCGATTGCATCGATCCAGCTTACATCGATCCGCTGCGACCTTCGTTTGCGAATCCGACGGTAACGGTTCAGGCACGTGCGAACCGCTGGGCCGATGGACGCATGAACTACAGCGGATTCCAAACGATCCTGCCTCCCAATGGCATCACCTGCTCACGTAGCAATGACAACTCCGAAGGCTTCTTCTCTGCGGGAAGTCGCCACCAAGGTGGTTGCCATGTCTTGATGGGTGATGGGGCGGTGAGGTTCATTACGGAAAGCATTGATTCGGGAGACCAAACGATCCAACCGGTGCAAACTCGTGGACCTTTCCTGCCAGGCGGCAGTGCAAGTCCATACGGATTGTGGGGATCGCTCGGTACCCGCAACTCGAAAGAAGTCATCGACGAGGCATTCTAGGTCTCACTCGATCGACTTGGCGAACCGGACTTCGATACGGTCTGTCGCAGCACCCGACAAAGGTGCTGTGGCAGGCCGTTTTTTCGTGCTCGGGCGCAAGCCTAAACCGCCTCTCAGCCCCATCGCTGACCTTCGCCGGGCGAACAAGCGACGACCGATCCGATGCGATCACTTGGCTGAAATCTTGATGTCTTTCTGGCGGACCGGGTCGGTGTCTTCGTACCAAGTCAGCCGTATGTACAGTCGGTTTTTCTTGTCATCTTGAGATGCCGAAATCTTCAGGTTCGCCAGCCCCTTGGGTTTCATCACCATCGTGCCATCTTCGTCTTCCAAGACAATTTTGCCTTTGGATACTCCGTCAACCAACGCGCCCAGCAACGTTTGCACGGACTCTGAATCTTGCAACGATTCATGCCGAAATCGAGTGCTCTGTTTCATCGTTTACTTCCTTCGTGTTTGATGTTGGCCCGCAGCGTGGCGAGCGTTCGAACAGGCTCGAAGACTTTGATCTGAGGAAAGTCCGAACTGACCCCTAGTATGCGGCCGCGCGGTTGAACAATCGTGACCGAAGCACCGCGCCCACCCACATTCTCCACGCGCCGTGTATGGCTATCCAAGCTCGTATCGCATTCGAAGTTGATCTGTGATTCACGCAGCGATAGTCGTTGACCATGATGCAGATTGCGATGCCCGTGCAGGATTGCAGTGATCCCGGCGCGATGCATGTGCTTCGCCCCCTTGGCGGTAAAGGGGCGATCCACATCGCGATACTTTGTGCGAATTGAATTGCAAAGCGGACCATAGTACGAATCAAACGGATCCCCGGCCATCGCTAGACGGAAATCATCGTTCAGCCGCCCAGCACCGTGCTTCCACAGCATCTCTGCCACGGTATCGTCGACGCCGGCATGAACAAACAGCAACGATCCACTTTGGTAACACAGACGCAGATTGCGATAGAACCAGTAGAACTCTCCTGACTTTTTCAGAAACAACTTCTTCCATTGCCGGGTCGCCGCGTAAACCTGCCGAAGATCGAGTCCTTGTTGGCCGCAAAGTGCTTCAAAACGATCAGCCTTCTTTGCGATCCGGCTTATTTCGCGATCCACTTGGGATGGAACAACGGCGTCTTCACAAATCTTCGGAAAATCGTCGAACCAAGATTGCCGAGGAAACAACCGTGATCGGCAGGTCGAAAGATTGGGAAGGGATTTCAGCTTTCGATCGGAAAGGTAGGTCGCCCAAACCTCTTGAATCAACGGAATAATCTTCTGGCCCGAACGAATGAAGAAATGCTCGTTCCGCACATCTTTCCGTTCCCCGACCACTCGCATCCCGAACAGCAATCGGATGTCATGATTTCCAGCAAGGATCCGCATTCGCGCACCCTGGTCTTTGATCTGACGTACGCAACGCAGCAGTTCAAGATTGCTTGGTCCTTTGTCGAAACAGTCGCCTCCGATCACAAACGTGGCGTTGCCACCCGCCTTGGTCAACCGGAAATCGCGACAGCAGGGTCCGGTTTGCTTGACGCTTCCCGACGCGACCAACGATGCCGCAAACGCGTCGGGGTCTGCGTGCAAGTCCGAAATGAAATGATGCTCGCGTTTAGGCCAACGCCACCGATTCTGTTTGTTCAGCTTGCTCAGCAATCGGATGAATTCACCGTGATCGTCTCCGTCGGTCACGATGGATTGTTCACCACCAACGGACCAGTCACAGACGGTTTTCGGCAGATCCACCCCGATCCATTTCTGCCCCTGATAGCGGGGACCAGCGTCGATGTGTTTGGAATTGCTTGACATATTGCGAGTCTCAATCCATCCGCTGGGATTGTGTCGAACGATGTTTCCAATCCCCAGCAACCTGTTGCCATAGGCCGTCGCTGGAAACCGAAAATGCGATCGGCACTGCGTGGTGCATGCTGAGTTTGGAAATGCGTTCGAAGGAAAGCACGCCAAGCAGGTGCGCCGCATGACGCAGCGATGCACCGTGACCAAAAAACAGAATAGCCTCACCAGGCGTCACCACCCTGGCCATCGTTTCGCTCAGGTAATCCGCCACTCGGCGGCCCGATTCCATCAGCGATTCAGCGCCCAGGAACGGAAGGCGAAAGTGACTATCGGATTTCCAGTTCGGCGGCAGCGGGTCAAGACGCGGGTCCTGATCCACCGCGATCGCGATCTCTGATTTATTCAAGTTGGCAACGTTTCCAACGCAACGTTCTGCCAGGCGGTCGGTTTCGACGATTCGCTGACAATCCGGCAATCCCTGCATTGCGATCTGAGCGGTTTCCCAAGCACGAAGCAGCGACGAGCTATGGATTTCGGCGGCAAGCGACCAACCATGTTGATCAGCCATCTGGCGCACTCGCTCCGCTGCGTCCATCGCTTGCCGGCGCCCAAGATCGGTCAACCGAAAGGGTTGGTGCGCGCTCGGCGCGTCCGCCAACTGGTGATAGTCACCATGCCGAATCAGGATGCAAATGCGATCAACCATCGTTGTCCCCATCGTCCATCGATCGGGCGATCCGTTCAGGCAGGCGCCGGATCATCGCCTTCAATTCGTCTTGGTGGACTCGGTCGGCCGCCGCAGCTGGGGACAACCATTCTCGGCCTCGATGGCTTTCCGCCCATTCGCTCGGATCCAGCACTTCGGTCACCTGCATCGGAAACACATGTACTTCGCAGGTGGCACCCCACTTGGCGTAAACGTAGTGCCCCATTTCGAAATCAAGCACGTTTCCTCGCACACCGGCTTCTTCGAAGGCTTCGTTCGCTGCGGATTCCTGCGCCGTTCTGCCAGGCTCATGGATACCTTTCGGAACCCCCCATCGCTTTCGTTTGCTAGTCGAAACAACCAGCACCTCGGGTTTCCCATCACGAACGCGAAACGGGATCACGGCCGATTGACGATAGTAGTACGCGGGCCGCGCCCGCCGCTGCGGACCATCCACCCCAGGAAAGGGAAATTTTTTCGGAAGCGTCACCGCATCGACGGCTTGTACCCAATCACCACCACCTGCCACCGCTTCGCCCCAACCATTGCCCAACATCAGGTGCAGCAAAACATCCGTGCCTGACCCGATCGATTCTTGTATCGAACCAGCATCGCTCCCGCACACGTAGCCAGCCAAATCGATCGCGGTAGCCCTTGGCATCACCAGCAGAGCGCACTGAGTGTCGGAATCTAATTTTGACAGAACGCCGCGTGGTGCCCCTTCGTCACCCTGTGCGAACATTGCTTCTTCGCGAACAATCTGCGCGTCCAAACCGACGGACTTGCTAGACTTTTCGGCAATCGTTCGCGACGACAAACGAGCATCGCAAATCACCTGTTGCGGCACCAGTTCCTGACGAGCCATCCAGACACCGAACCGCTGCGCGTTGCGTTTACTCGAATCAGCGGGATCTACCGATGACGGTTCCACTGAATCCTGGTCCGGCGGATCCGGATGGAATAGGATCAGGAGGTCTTTGTGCACAGATCTGCTTCCAGAATCGATCGAAATTTGTCAGCTGCCAATGCAAAATCAACTCTGCCGCTCGCTTCCCAAACGTTGACGCGATCGAGCAGATCGATATAGGGATCCAAGTCGATCCTTTTGTCATCGGTTTGGAAAACACCGTCGCGATCCGAATAGAACGGCCCCGGCGACTTGATAATCGCCTCTAGCAATTCGGGACGCTGATGCAGATCGACCCGCTGGATCTGACAATCGGACTGCGAATCCCGACGCCAATTGAGTACCAACAGATCCGTCATAGGCGATCGGGACGCAATTCGGTCCGCACCGAACAGCCCCGTGATGTCGACGTCGTACTTTTGTTCCAGGTCCCATAATTGATCCGCCGGCAGCGCTGCGAACTGATCACGTTGGGCCTGATCCAGGATGGGGCTTAGCGTGGGGAGACTAAGGATCGTGCCGGGATTGATGCGAGGCAATTTCGGCACTCCGATGGCGCATACACCACCGCTGGAATCCGGCTCTAGGAACAACCGATCGTTGGTCAAAAACTTCGTTCCCGGTTCCGTCAACATTCGAAGCATCAACGACGATTTTCCACCGCCCGAAAAGCCTGCGATCGCCAGAGCCCGCTGCCCAAGCACAATCGCCGATGCGTGGCAGATCACCGCGCCGCGGAGTTGTAGCCGATTCATCAATTGGCAATTGACAAAATTGATGACCTGATTGTCGTTCAGCACACAACCGCCACGGACGATCCGGTGGGAATCACTCTGCAAAAACAGCATTCCCGTCCGCACCTTCAACACCAAACGGCCGATCGAAGGTCTGCGATTCGAATTGCCATCTCCCGTTGTCTCTGGCCCGACCGAATCCGCTGAAACCAAGTCCAGATACGCATCTTTACGCCCAGACTTTCCGGGTTCGCGGCGCCAATGCTGGTACGCAAAACCCAAGTCCGTTGATGGACCCTCGATAGCATAAAGCACCACTTCGCCTCCGCCGACTACCACTGCGTGGGCAAAGTAATCACGCAATCGATCAAGCAATTGTCGCGAATTGGATCGGACTTCTAAACGAAAACCATCTAGATCCAAGACGACGGACGGTTGGTCCATGACGGCACCGTCCATCATCCGGTCCGCGATCTCTAGCAATCTTTGCATGCGTTGAACTCTCCGATCACGTAGTCAGCGTACAGGCCCGATGCATCCATCTGCATCCCCTCGTGAACACCGCGGAATCCTCCAAAAGCCGACACTTCAAAAACGATCGGGCCATCCTTGGTATCTGCCACGTCCACCGTTGTAAAATCCATCCCAAAAAGTGCTTGGGCTCTCGTCGCCAATTCAATGGTGCTGGTGGGCGGATCGTGGGCGGCGTATCGACCACCACTTTGAATCGTTGTGTTCCAAGCTTGACCTTGGCTGACACGCGCGTAGGTACCCAAATACTTTCCGCCCAAAAAGACCATCCCGAGATCTTGGCCAGGCAGGTCCACTTTCTGCTGGATATACATCATCGGATTGGTTGCTTGGAAACGATCGATCGAATCCAACAAATCCGAATCGGCCAAGGATCCATCAATCAATTCCATCCCGCGTGCTTTCGTCGAATACAGCGGTTTCAGAACGGCGGTACCGAAGCGGCGGATCGCCTGCATCGCCTCGACTCGGCTTTCGGTCACAACGGTTTCCGGCATAGGGATGCCGCCACCGCGCAGGGTCATGGTGCAACCGAGTCGGTCGATCATTCGGATGATGGTCTCGGTACGCGAAAAAACGCGAACCCCGGCATACTCGGCCAGTCGCAACAGTTCGATCCGATCGAGAGTCGCAGGCGAATACTGCTGACTGATCTTTTTCACGATCAGTCCATCCAAACCACACAAATCGACACCGCCGGCCATCAACTTACCGGATGCCAGATCCGCGCAAACATCCGCCATGCTGACGACTAGCCGGAATCCGGTACGTTTCTGCAATGCGTCGGCCAACACCTCGGTTGACCATTTTCCCGGAATACCGACAACGCCGATTCGTAGTTCATTCACGAGAAAAGCTCACGTATCGGCAATCGAAAATCGGCCGCGGATTCGACTGGTTGGTCGATCGTCCGCTGCAGGATATAGCAGCCGCGCTGACACATCGCCTTGGCCAGTGACTTGTCCAAGATGAACCGCGTCGACGTGATGAACGATCTGGCCAACCCATAGGCCAGTCGCATTTCAAAGGTTCGATCTCCTTGCTGGCGTGCGAACTTCTGTGCCTTGGCATGGACGTACTCTGCCACGTCCGCGACTCGGCGACGCGTTTGTTTGTCCAACGCCTGCAACCGGTACCCCGACACCATGAACACGGATACGTCCTGTGTGTAATCGGAATATCGCGATCGATGCAGATCGATAAAATTGATCCGCTCGGTGGCAGGATCAAAAATGATGTTGTCCAGATTGAAATCGCCGTGGATGTAGACCGAAAACGGTGGAGTGATCGAAACCTCTTTTTCTTCTGCCATTTCGATCAAATCCAACAGCGAGTGAATCTTTGTCCGTCCGATGCGCCCTCCGCCACGCCCGAATTCGGGGTGAATTTCCAGGACGCTATCCAATCGCTTTCGCAGTTGTGCCATGTGGAACGACGGCACCTGTTCGTCCGACTTTGTTTCTCGCCAAACCGATCTCAGGGTCTTGGCAAGGTGTTGCAGGTTCGACCGCAATTGTTCGCTAGTGCCAGAGATCAGCATCTGATCGAAAGTCACACCCGGTAGGTGTTCGATCGCCAACGACGCGTTCTGGCCGCGCTTTCGGAACGACAATATCTGCGGAGCCAAGCCCGGGTAGATCTCGTGCCAGTTTTTGACACTCCGCTGTTCCTCTTTCAACTTCCCCTTGGCTCCATCCTTGATGATGGCGTCAAAGCCTTCGCCAGTTCCGCAACCGATCCGCGAAATGTTCGTACCGGAATTGGTTTCAGCAGCCTTGGCGACGGTGGCTTCGTCGATGCCCAGGTCATCACACGCCGTCTGCAGCAATCGATATCGATCCATCTGCAACGGACGCCCCAACCGGGCTCCCACCAACGACTCGCTCACTTCCCGCAACACCGCACTCATCTCGTTCAACTGCGTCGCAATGAAGAAAGCGCACAGAACACGATCCGGATGTTCGATGCTTTCCAGTTCGCGTGACTGGCCTTCGAAGAAAGACGAATGCTTGGTCGACATTAAATTCGCCAGATCACTGACCTTTAGCGCCGTCTTGGTACCATCCTCTTCGATCCCAAACCGGATCAATTCGATTCCTTTCTGGACATCTTCCAACAATCCGGTCGATGAAAGCGTCCTTAGAATCCCCCGTCGTTTCCGACCGCTCAATTGCCGTGCGCAGTCGTTGATCAGTGCGGTTAGACGATCAAGCTGTGTTGCGATCGATTCGGCGGCGCGTAGGGAATAGGTTTCCAGATCCGCTGCCGAATCCGTCATGCGAAGTTCATTGGCACAAGCATCATGAATGCGCATCTTCAGATTGTACGAGTAGCCGCGGCGATCGAGCATACGCTGAGTCAGATCGGCCGATGGATTGGCCAGCAAGTCGACAAGGCTATTCAATTGCGTGCTGGTCTCTGCCAGCAGGAATTGCAAGTTGTCGCGGATAGGTTGGGAAAGACGCATCAGCGTGAATCAATCAAACCAAGGTAAACGGGAGCCTTGGCAAAATCGTCCTGCAAAATCCGTTGCCAAGAATCGGGCCACAGCAGATCCACCATTTGGCTATCGAGGTCCAACCACAGAACATCTTGCTGATTCTTGTCAGGCCGAATCCCATTGGATGCGATGTACGTATCGGAGACCGAACAACGAAACACAAATTCAATTTGGTGCCGCACCGTGGGCGGATTCGTGCGGCGTTTCTTAAAATAGTCGGCCACATGCATCAGACGATGCACTTCGATATCAGCGCCGATTTCTTCTTTGCATTCTCGATGCAAACTTTGCTGCAACGTTTCGCCAGTTTTCGAACCACCACCGGGCAAGGTGAGGCGAACATTGCCGCCGCGGTTGACCTTTCGTTGCACCAGCAACATGTTGTCTCGCAGGATCACGGCCCGAACAGCGTTGCGTTTCTGCGGACAAAAATCCGCGATCTGATCATTCATAGTTTGGCCGAACTCAACCTCTCGTCGCACCTTGGCAATGCGTCGCAGGTTCCATCGGATCACGAAAAGGTTTTGCGATGATTCCAGTCTAGCGAAACATCATCCCCTTGATCCACATCGGGTGCAACAGGTCGACGTCACGGCGCCCAACCTCGGCAGCCGAAAAATGCGAGCCTGGCGACGGCCGACACCGAACATGAATTTCGTGTGAAGGAACCCCTCGCGGCCTGAACTGGCGTCAATGGTCGCTGGCGTCCACGATGGGATCGGACGACTCGCAGCGCCTGCAATCCCGAACCGATGGCATGGGGACTGCGGGCACGACCGCAGGGCCATTGGCTGCTTCAGCCGCCGTCACACTTTGCCCCCGCCGAGCCACCCGGTTTTCCGGCCTAGACGACAAGCTATCTCAGAGACCGGAACGCGACTCTCATTGTGATCTGAAAGCCATCGTCTAGATTGATCGATGGCCCTCCATCATCGCAGTCTGCGACTAAGCCGACTGCGACACCATTCATCGGATCAGGATTCCCAAAATGAGTCGAATCACTGCTGCCCCTAGCTTGCTTTTGGCTTTGCTGGTGGGCTTGTGCTTCACTGCGGCAACCAATGTTTCTTTTGCCGACAAACGCCCGAATGTCGTCACGGTGTTTATCGACGACATGGGTTGGTCGGATCTGTCGTGTTTCGGCGGAACCCGCACGACCACCGAGAATGTGGATGCGTTGGCCGCGGAAGGATTGCGTTTTTCAAACTTTTACGTCAACTCGCCCATCTGTTCGCCATCGCGAGTCGCCCTGTCGACCGGACAGTATCCGCAACGTTGGAAGATCAGTTCGTATCTAGCGTCCCGAAAACTGAATCGTGAACGGGGAATGGCACAGTGGTTGGACTTGAAGGCGCCGATGTTGGCCGGCCGCCTTCAACAATCCGGATACGCGACCGGTCACTTTGGAAAATGGCACATGGGCGGCCAGCGTGATGTGGGCGAAGCACCCCTGATCACCGAGTACGGATTCGATCGAAGCTTGACGAATTTCGAAGGACTGGGACCACGAGTCTTGCCCCTGAAAGATGCCTTCGATGGCAAGCCACCGCAAAAACACGACCTTGGATCAGGAGACCTAGGACGGGGGCCGATCCAATGGCAAGACCGATCCGTGGTCACCGCCACCTTCGTCGACGACGCGATCGGGTTCATCAACGAAGCGGCCGGCCAAAACAAGCCGTTTTTCGTCAACGTTTGGCCCGACGATGTCCATTCGCCATTCTTTCCACCCGAAGTTCTGCGGGATGAAACCGATGGTTCCAAACGAGCGTTGTATTTCGCGGTGCTGGACGCCATGGACCAACAACTGGCGAAGCTGTTCGATCGAATTCGAAACGACGAAAAGTTGCGTGACAATACATTGATTCTTGTGATGTCCGACAATGGACACGAAGAGGGGGCCGGTTCTTCGGATCCGCTGCGTGGCGCCAAGACATGGTTGTACGAAGGCGGCGTACGATCACCGCTGATCGTATGGGGACCGGGCTTATTGGCGGATGAAGTTGCGGGCACGACCAACGATCAATCCGTGTTGTGCGCGATGGATGTGAATCGATCCCTGTATTCCATCACCGGGACACCAGTCCCCGAATCGGTTGTCTTTGACGGCGAAGATTTGTCCGAAACCTTGCTGGGCAAAACCACACAGAGCCGCAATGATCCGATTTTTTGGCGTCGACCACCCGACCGTCCAGGAACCAGCGAAGCGGACAACCCAGACTTGGCCGTTCGTGACGGGAAGTGGAAATACTTAGTCAACTACGACGATAGCGAACCACAACTCTACGAATTGGTGGCCGATCCGTCCGAAGTCAAGAATCTGGCGGACCAACGACCACAGGTCGCCCAACGTCTGCATCAATCGTTGATCGCCTGGAACGCGGCGATGCCCGCAGATGCCGGCGATCCCCGCCTGCAAGATCCACAAGACGTCGGATCGATTTCACCGGACCTGTTCATCAACCCAATCGGTGAAGGCGCCGACCCATGGGTGATTCGCGATCCAAACCAACCTCGATACCTGTGGTGCACTTCCCATGGCAATCAAGCGATCTCGATCCACAGTAGCGATCGGCTGACGTCGCTAGGAAAACCACACACGGTATGGACAGCGCCCCAATTGGGGCCTGTTTCAGCGCAGGTGTGGGCCCCCGAACTGCATTTCATGGACGGTCGTTGGTATGTCTATTTCGCGGCTTCGGATGGCGACAACGCCAACCATTTGGCCTACGTCCTAGAGTCACTGACCGAGGATCCATTGGGCCAATACACACTGCACGGACCACTGGCAACCGGCGACGGCGACGATGGCATGTCGCCCAACACTTGGGCCATCGACATGACGGTACTGACAATCAAAGACAAGCGATTTGCAATTTGGTCAGGTTGGGACGTCCCGGGATCAGACCAACAGTACCTGTACATCGCCCCAATGGAATCCCCCACTAAGCTTGCTGGTCCGCGAATCCGATTAACCAACAATAGCGACCATCCGTGGGAACTGACCGAGAACGGCGACGCGGGACGCGGATTGAACGAAGCCCCGCAAGTGTTCCAGGCGAAGGGCAAGACCTTCGTGACGTACTCCTGCGGTGCGTCGTGGTTGCCGACATACAAGCTTGGGATTCTGGAATTGACGGGCGAAGACCCCTTGGATCCAGACGCCTGGCACAAACGGCCCAGGCCCGTTTTCCAAGGCACACACGATGTGTTCGGCGTGGGGCATTCTTGCTTTGTGAAGTCCATCGACGGCAAACAGTGGTGGCATATCTTCCACGCCAAACGAGATCGCAAACCGGGTTGGCGTCGTGCCATCTATGTGCAACCGATGTCAGTTGGCAAAAAAGGTTTTCCGTTGCTGGGCAAACCGATCCGCGCTGGCAAGCCAACGCAACGCCCGTCGGGTGAACATGTGCGTCAAGCAACGTTGCCCATCCGCCTGTTCGGCGATCAGGATACCGATTCCGATTGGTCGTATTATGCTCACCACCAATCCGTCGATCGAAAAGACGATGGGCTGCACCTGGGGGTGGTCACTGGGGCCCCTGTGAATCATTACCCCAGCGGCGAAAAGATCGTCCTCGATTCCCCATGCCCGGATGACTTCATCGCCGACGCTACCATCGATTTCAATGGCAACGCGGATGCACGCGATGCTGGAATCCTGTTTCGATGTACTGGCCCGTCCGTCGGGTTCGATGCACAGCGAGGCTACTTTGCGGGCATCATTCCAGCGACCGGTTTGGTCGTGGTTGGAAAGACCAACGGAACCTCATGGACCGAAATCGCTCGAGCGAGATCGCCCATCGATGTCGCGAAGCACCAGAACCTTCGTGTCCAGATGATCGGTGACCAGATCACCGTCGCCCACAACGGGCGTCATTGCCTATCGGTCACCGACGACACCTACGCATCCGGCACAGTGGGTTTGCGTGTCGTCAATACGCACGCCGTCTTTTCGGACTTGAAGATCAACGGCACAGACTAAGTCCATCGTGCGATTCACCGAAATCCCCCCATCGATAAGGAAATCTGGCTAGTCCCACTACCGAAGACATGGACTGGATTGCCAATCGCGGGCTCAGTTGCGATTCGGTGCGGCGGCAATCGTTTGGGTAGTCCAGAACTGACCTTCGTCGTTGGTAAGTAACATGCGAACGCGAACGGTTTCCTCTCCATCAACCGCATCAATGACAAACGTGTTGTCACCTTCGCGCGGCGATGTCAGCAACGTTTCGTTCTGCCAGCGATCAGCGAAGGTCAGCCCTTCCGTTGGCCCCCAAAACATCCTGACCGACGCATTCTTACCAACGTTGCGAACACGAAAAGTCCCTCGCAAGTGATGGGCCACGCGCTCAACGATGGTCGCGGTGATCGTGGACGGCACGCCTTTCAGATAGGCGACATCTTCGTTGCTGAGGTAGCTTGGCATCTGGCGTTGGGGCTGCTGGTCAACTTGAACGTACCGATCGGTTGCCGCTTTGCGATACGTCCATCCGCCCGTTTGAAGATAAAACCAACCGTCATCCGTCAAGCCACGATCAGTATGCGTCAGGCCGGTCTTGCGATCCGCATTGCCGTTTGACATTCGATCCAGCGGATGCCAGTTACCGGCCTGATCCATCACCCATCCGCGGTAACGCATCACTCGCTGGTAGGGTCCGGTCCGTTGAACGTGAGGCGGCCCAGGAACCTCAACGAAACTGCCAACGACAAGCGAATCGATCGGCTTGCCAGCGTTGAACTTGTTGCCGACACCGAACAGACGCCAACGCTGGGTGTCCGCCTGATAAAAGTAGCTGAAGTACGTATCGTAGCGATCGCCCGGCTGGACTCTTAGCGCAAACACCTGCCGCTGGCCCTGGCGACCGGCCAGGGGTTCCCAATCGCGAATTTTGACGCCGGTGCCTTCGTGATCAAAGCCACCAAAAGTTGCGTGACGATTACCGATCGCAAGCAGATGAGACAGCTGCTGGACCGCAGGCTGCGGCTGGCCACGCTTGAATGACCACAACGAAAAATTGAAACTTGTGTTGACGGTACCATCGGCCTGCCAAGTTGGTCCGTAGTACCCGAACGGCGTCGTGATCGGCGCATAGAAACCAAGTTCCCCCGGGACGGCATCCATCTCCATCACCCACATCCGCACCGGTCTGTCGATCTGCGAACTGGAGAATTTGGTGTGCGCCGCTGCCGGTCGCCATCGCTTCCGCAGCACCGCCCCGCCGACCACGGCGTCACCGGAAACGTCGATCCAGTGCAGACGACTGCCCGCCGATCCCTTGTCACATGCCAATCGAAGAACGTGTTGGCCGGCTTTGGGAACGGTAAACGTCATCGTTTCCGCTGACACTGGTTCGCCGAACGAGCCGTTTGGTTTCAGCGTCTGTTCCGTCCCAGCAAGACTCATGCGGAATCGATCTTTCGAATCTTGAGACGACAAAAAGACTTGCACTGATACCGTTCCCGGCTTCGCAAGCAGCAGCCCCCACTCGGCAACATCGCCGGCATCCCAACCTTGGATCGTGGCGAAAGTTTTGCTGCCATTGAGGTTGTTCTGGTCCGGCACCGTTCCGATGCCGGTTGCCGAAAGCCCTAGCTTTGGAAAAAAAGCTTCGTTGGGCGTTAGTATTAACCGGCCGTCACGGGATCGCTGGGCCTGAAAGAACAGGTCTGGCGAACCGGGAACCGAGACCCAGGATGTCGCCTGCCCCAGCTGACCAACACCGCTCGAAGGCTGCGTTTCCGCGGCGAAGGCAATCGCAGCGGTCGCCGATGCGACGGCGAAAAAAAAGACGCGAACCAGCAGGCACGCTCGCTTGATGATGTGATTCATGGACAGGCATCCTGAGTGATCCGGGTCGCAATATCGAAGTTCGCAGTGCGTCGTCGATGTCGCCCATGATACGATATGTGCCAGAATCCGGGATCGCACCCCATTGGGGCATCCCATCGGTTCCGTACATCCCCCTGATTGAATCACCATTTCCGGAAGCCATCCAATGAAAAATAGAATCTCAATGACGGTCCTGTTGGCGATCGCGTTTTGCATCACGAGTTCGTCATCCGGCCAAGCCCCTCAGCTCCCGCAACCTGGACCCGAATTCGATGTCTTCAAGGCGGACATCGGTAGCTGGGATGTCCAGATCAAGACTTGGGAAGGGGGTGGGGAACCAACCATATCGACGGGCAGAGAAACCAACCGCATGCTGGGTGGCTTCTGGATGCTTTCGAACTTTCAAGCCAACTTGATGGGGCTGAACTTCCAGGGGCATGGCATGTACAGCTACGACGCAGATGCAAAGAAGTACGTCGGGACATGGATCGATTCGATGGGTGCCACGAAGATGGACCTGATCGGCACCTATGACAGCGAAAGCAAGACGATCACTTACGAAGGAACGGCGCCGGGCCCCGATGGAAATCCATCCAAACACGTCCTTGCCACCAAGTATCGCGACGACGGCACTCATACCGTCACGATGCACATGCAAGCGGGCGACGCGATGTTCAAAGTCTTTGAAATGGAATACACCAAAGCCAACGCCGCCGGTGCCCCCAAACCAGTCACCCAAGCTGATAAGCAGCAATGATCGGTTAGCCCCCCAGTTTCCAATTTCCAAAATGAGCCGCTGGGCGATAGCCCCGGTTATCGAATCCCCAGACCATCCCCAGCAACAAAACCAGCCTGCCGACAACATCAAAACGTCGAACCAATCGAACGACTCCTGGCTGTCTGCGTCAGCGTCGCCAGACGGTCTGGAACCTCGGTTCACGATGGTTGATTTGGACTTTCTGCGAGTCCAACCGTGACATTCACGATACGTTTGTTGCCTGTAAGAGTGGATCCCGAGTTTGGCAGAGTCATCCTGCCGCGCTCGGTGGCATCTCTCCTCTCACTCTTTTCTACCGCAGGCAAAACCATGGCACTCTTCTGGGCGAACCGCAGGAATGGCCGTCATCCATCGGGCAAACGCAAGGCAACGCCGTCAAACCAACAACGAACACGCAGCAAAACACGACGGCGGCTACGGACGGAAACCTTGGAAGCACGGCAATTGCTAGCCGCGAACATCTTCCACAACGAACAAATCCCCGAGGACGTGAACGAAGACGGGATCGTTTCCGCCATGGACGCGTTGACGGTCATCAATCAGATGAACCGGCAATCGGCCAGCGATGTCGTTGACGGAGGCGGTCGGCAACAACGCGATTCGGGGCGGATGACCGACGTCAACAACGATGGCCGCGATAGCGCGCTGGACGCCTTGATGATCATCAACCGATTGAGTCGTGAACGGGGCAGGGCAGGGTCACCGACACAGAGTCCCACCCCAGAGAATCCGACCGATGATCTTTCGGTTGAATATCGGTCGATCGATGGCAGCGACAACAACCTCCAGATTCCCGAACTTGGCACCGCCGACACGCAACTGCTGCGCGTCGCCGAAAACGATTATGCCGATGGCATTTCGGAACCCGCCGGCGCTGATCGACCGAGTGCCCGTGAAATCAGTAACGTGCTTGCAACCGATGACGGCACCATCAGCGATCGCGACATGTCAGCGTTTGTTTACGTCTGGGGCCAGTTCATCGACCATGACATCACCCGTACTCCGTCGGGCGGCGAATCGTTTGACATCGAAGTGCCCACGGGCGATTCCTACTTTGATCCGTTGGGAACCGGAACCCAAACCATTTCGCTAACCCGGTCTGCCTACGATACCGAAACCGGAACCGAAACACCGCGAGAACAGATCAATACGATCACGACGTGGCTGGATGGGTCGGCCGTCTACGGATCCGATGACGCCACAGCAACGGCGCTTCGAACCCTATCCGGCGGGCAGCTAAAGACCAGCGACGGCGACCTATTTCCCTACAACAATGCGGAAACGTTCCCCGACGGTACGCTTTCGATGGACAACGATGCAGGCATCTTCCCGGACAATGAACTGTTCGCTGCGGGCGATGTTCGCGCGAACGAAAATATCGAACTGACCGCTATCCAGACCCTGTTCGTCCGTGAACACAACCGGTTGGCCGAAGAAATCGCAGCCTCGGATTCGACATTCACCGACGAAGAAATCTATCAGCAGGCCAGAGCAATCGTGGTCGCCGAGATTCAGGCCATCACGTACAACGAGTGGCTGCCAGCGTTCTTGGGCGAAGATACGATCAGCCGTTACGAGGGGTACGATTCGACCGTCGACCCTACGATTGCGAATGAGTTTTCGACGGCCGCGTTCCGCTTTGGGCATAGCCTGTTGGGTGACGATGTTGAATTCTTGGATAACGATGGCAACGAGATTGCGGATGAAATTCCGCTTAGCTATGCGTTTAGCAATCCAGAAGCCGTCGCCGAAAACGGGATCGATTCGATCATCAAATATCTGGCGTCCGATCCATCGTCCGAACTAGACATCGAAGTGGTCGATAGCGTCCGCAACTTTCTGTTTGGTGCGCCTGGTTCTGGCGGGTTCGACCTGGTCAGCTTGAACATCCAACGCGGGCGAGACCACGGGTTGGCGGACTACAACACGACGCGGGTCGCCTATGGCCTGGATCCGGTCGAAAGCTTCGCCGACATGACGTCTGATCCCCAAATGCAGACGAAACTAGAACAATTGTACGGAACGGTTGATGACATCGACCTGTGGGTCGGCGGACTGGTCGAAGATCACGCCGACGAGTCAAGCGTTGGTGAGACGTTCCAGACGATCATCGCAGACCAATTCGAACGACTTCGTGATGCTGATCGATTCTGGTACCAGAACGCGTTCTCGGGATCCGATCTCCGACAGATCGAACAAACCAGTTTGGCCGATATCGTCCAGCGGAACACCGATCTGACCAATCTACAAAAGGACGTCTTCTTTTTCGATTCGTCGATTTCTGGCGTTGTGACAGCAGGCGTTGTAACGGCCAACCCCGTCGCGACCGATGCAGTGACGTCGATCACGGCAAGGTCGGGCGTTGGTACAGCCAGCGATTCGAAAACCAAAGGGGACCGTGACCGCGGACGCGATCCGGTCGGTATTCCCGATCAAGTGGTCCAGCTGGTCAGCGACGGAGAAATCATCGCAGAAACAACGACCGATTCCGAAGGCCGTTACAGCTTCGACGTGCAAGATGGTCTGCGTACCGGCCAATACGAGATCCACTTGATCTCGGATACCGAGGATGGCCCAACCACGACGGTCCAAGAAGTGGCCATCACGAGTGGCGATGTGCATCTACGCAACATCCATTTCCCCAGCATCGCAGAGACCACCGAAGATGATGACCAGCGTCCAAACGACCGCGAACGCGATCAAGGTGGACAACGCCGCCACCGGGACCAAAATCCGCTTCGATCGGATTTAGTTGACCACGTCTTTGCCGCCGGTGTGGACCGACTGCAGTAACGCCAACGGTGATTCGCGTCCGACACGACCGCGCCAGTCTGAGCGACAAAGGATTCCGATCCTTTGCAAAATCAACAAGTCGACTCCACACCGAGTCGACGCAAAGCAGTTCGGGTGACTGCGTCGCAGGAACCAACCGTGATCAGTGACGAAGAATTCGATTGATCACACGGGCGACGATGGATGCGCGGTCCCACAACACGTGGTGGTCTTCGAGCGTCCCGGCGGCAGTGCAGATTTGATTCTCGGCCCCGTGTGGCTCCTTTCGCGTTCATCGCCGGTGTCCATTCAGCCATCGCAGTCAACGCTTGCTGGTCGACTAACAGCGAAACCTGCCTTGCGTATGGGTGCAGTGCGTCTGGGTGCCGCGTCCCGGCTGCCGCGTCCCTGAGTGGGGGAATCTATTGGCGGTTCTATCGGTCCAACAGCGAACGGATTGACGATACAATCCATTCCATGGCTCGCCCGTTGGACTGCGCGGCGTTTGGTTCTTGCAGGCAACGCAGGATGATTCCGCGCCGCTGACTAGCATCGGGCCAACGATAGAAACACATTTTGACCAAGAAAATAAGACAAGATCATGACGCTGAATCAATTTGCTGGACAACCGGTTCCCATTGAACTTCTGGAAAACATTCCTCGGCTAATCTCGTCTTACTACTCACTGAAGCCTGATCCGACGAATCCCGCGCAATCGGTCGAATTTGGAACTTCGGGACATCGCGGCACTTCGACGACCGGCCGATTCAACGAAGATCACATCCTGGCAATCTCCCATGCGATCTGCGAATACCGCAAGGCCCAGGGAATCACTGGACCATTGTTCCTGGGCATGGATACCCATGCGTTGTCCGAGCCAGCCTTTGTGTCCGCAATTGAGGTGTTTGCGGCCAACGGTGTCACCACGATGATCGATGCCGACCGCGGCTACACGCCGACTCCCGTCATCTCGCACGCGATTCTGGGGCACAACCGCGGTCGCAGCAGTGACCTTGCCGACGGTGTGGTCATCACGCCGTCGCACAATCCACCATCGGACGGTGGATTCAAGTACAACGCGACCAACGGTGGTCCCGCCGATTCGGAAACCACCACCGTGATCCAAGACCGCGCCAACGAGATTCTTCGCAATCAGTTGGCGGACGTCCAACGAATCGGGCTAGCGTCTGCGATGGCGTCACAGTTCGTCCAAAAACATGACTACATCACGCCGTATGTGGACGACCTGCAGAACGTCGTCGACATGGACGCGATTCGCAAAGCAGAACTAAAAATCGGAGTCGATCCGATGGGCGGTGCCGGCATCGCCTATTGGGAACCGATCGCAAAGCGATACGGACTGGACATCGAAATCGTCAACCGACGCGTCGATCCCACCTTTGCGTTCATGCGTGTAGACCGGGACGGCAAAGTTCGAATGGATTGTTCGTCACCCTACGCGATGGCTGGCTTGATCGACCTGAAGGACCGCTTTGACATCGCGTTCGGCAATGATCCGGACTACGACCGTCACGGCATCGTGACCAAGTCGGTGGGACTGATGAATCCGAATCACTACCTGGCTGTCGCCATTGATTACCTGTTCCAAAATCGATCCGGCTGGAACAAAGACGTCGCGGTTGGCAAGACATTGGTTTCCAGTTCCATGATCGACCGCGTTGCTGAAAGTCTCGGTCGCACGCTTTGCGAAGTGCCAGTTGGTTTCAAGTGGTTCGTCGACGGACTATCGGACGGATCGCTAGGATTTGGCGGCGAAGAGAGCGCGGGGGCCTCTTTCTTGCGGAAGGATGGCACCACTTGGACCACGGACAAGGACGGGATCATCTTGGACCTGTTGGCAGCTGAAATTCTGGCCAAGACGGGAATGGATCCTGGACAGCACTACCAAGCGCTCGTGGAAAAATTCGGTAACCCGGTGTATGCCCGAATTGATGCCCCGGCCACCCCCGAACAGAAAAATGCATTGAAGGCGCTGAGCCCCGAATCAGTGCGGTCGACCGAACTGGCGGGCGACCCGATCGAGTCCCGCCTCACCAACGCACCCGGAAACAACGCAGCCATTGGCGGGCTGAAAGTGGTCACCCAAAATGGCTGGTTCGCAGCAAGACCATCGGGAACCGAAGATATCTACAAAATCTATGCAGAAAGCTTCCAAGGCCCCGAACACCTTGAACGGATTCAAACCGAAGCGAAACAAATTGTTTCCGATGCGTTGACTAGTTGAGCTAGAATCGGCGCGGATCCACGATGCAGTGGACCTCTGTTTTTACTCTGCCGTCGGGCAGAGCCGAGCCTCTCGGAACCGAAGCGGGTTTTGCGTGAAAGCCTTCCCCGCTGGACGGTCAAGTCCCGCCGCCAAGGAAGCGTTCGATTTCAGTGACCTGAATTTTTGGACTGCTTGTTGGACACCAGAGTTCCAACTAACACTCCCACCACGCCAGCCAAGTACAGTTGGCCGATGATCGATTCGTAGACAGCCAGCATCTGTGCGACCTCGGATCTCGGAGTGATGTCTCCGTAGCCGACAGTCGTCAGGGTGGTGAAACTAAAGTAGATCAGCCGGTATACCGGATTGGCATCGCTTTGCTGCAGCGAGAACGCGTCGGGATCAGCAATCACAACCACCGCGAAAACGGCGGCGAAAAACAGCCCCAACAAGATGTAACTGGACGCAGCACCTAGCAGCGTATCAGCATCAACCTCTTTCTCTGTCAGCAGCCGATGGAAGTGCAGCAGCACGCTGCTTCCAAAGAACAGACTGTACAGAACGGACATCGCCAAATCGACGCTCAGCCCGGCTAGCGCCAACCAAGTCGAAACGATCGCAGCTGAACCGATGGCCAAATATGCCAATCGCACCAGACGCGACAGCGAATTTTTCATCAGCAGCGACAACAGGATCGATCCTGAAAAAAAGATGTTCAGCATGACCTGATCGATACCCGCCAACGATAGGTGGGGGTACACCAAAAAGATTCCGCTAAGACATACGAACAGCCAAACCTGTTTGACACCACCTGAATTGGCATCCGCGTCGGCTTGCGATTCGTCTGGATCTATTCGGCTTCTATTCGACTTACTCATGCCAATTCAGCTGTCCAGTTCATACCGCTGCTGCTCCGCCGTCCGCGATCACCGGGCCACTGACGTCATCACCATCCACTGCCGGCACCGGACGGATTCCGAACGTCTCGACGATGATGGCATAGAGTGCGGGAACGATGTAGAGCGTCAACAGGGTGGCCACGATCAACCCAAAGATCATCAACCACGCCATGCCAATCCACAGCGGCCCACCGGTCAAAGCCAACGGCAACAACCCGCCGATTGTCGTTGCCGTGGTCAAAAAGATCGGCAGCATTCGCTGTTTCCCTGCGGCAATCAAACACTCGCGAAATTCGACCTTCGAAAGTCCGACGATAGGCCCATCGGATTGATGGTTGCGTTGCAGTTCGTCTCGCTTCTCTGCGATCAAGATATCCGCGAACTCCATGAAAATGATTCCGGTGTTCAACACGATTCCGAACAGCGACAGCAATCCAAGTTGGGGCATAAATCCTAAGGGATTGTCCGTCAGCCAGAGCCCAAACCAGGCTCCGATCATCGCCAATGGCAGCGTCGTCAAAATCACCAATGTCTTGGACCAACCGTTGTACTGGATGACCAGGATTAGCACGATCAACAGGATCGAAATCAGGAACGACGTCATCATCTGTACCCCTGCATCCTGACTTTCTTCTAAGGCACCGCCGATTTCGACTTTGTATCCGACCGGCAGTCGCTTTCGAAGATCCTTCATCTGGTCGGAGTTAAAGATGCGTTGGACCACATCATTCCCGGACGCACCATCGCGAACTTCCGACGATACCTCGACGGTTCGATTCTGGTCACGACGCTCGATCTTGCCGGGCTGCCAAGTTTGAACCACTTTGGCGATGGACCCGAGCGGCAGCTTGCCGTTGGTCCCTTCCACAAAGGCATTATCGATCCCTGAAAGGTCTTCGCGATCTTCCGGTCGCAGACGAAAATAGACGGGCACCAAGTGGTCGCCTTCGCGGAACGTCGTCAATTGAAGACCCGTGAAATAGGCGTTCAGGGTGTCGGCAACATTGGCGCTGGTGACACCCGACAGACTGGCCTTTTCTTCGTCCACGTCGACGTTCAACTGAAACCCATCGACGCCCCATGAATCCGCCACGTCCCAAGTATCGGGATCATCCCGCAGCATCTGCTTGATCTCTTCAACGATCCGACGCAGTTCGGGGATGTCCGCAAATCCCTCACCGGAAACACGAATTTCAACGGGGTTCGCAGGCGGCCCCATCTGAATTCGCTTCGTTGTGATTCGGGCACCGGCAATCGGCTCGATCCCCAGTTCGGGGTTGCCCGCTTCCACCGCATCCCGAAAATCGGTGATCATTCCTTCGGTCAGTTCACCCGCGGTCGTCCGAATCAGAATCTCTGCCGTATTCGTTTCCGGTGCGGGTGGATTAACGCCTAGCGACCAGCGTGCACCGCCCTGGGCCGTCATGCTGCGCATCGCTCGCAACCGCTCGATGGCGTTGCCTTCGCTGTCAGTGAACGGACTCAGCTTCTTTAAGATTTGTTCGGCCTGTGCAACGACTAGATTCGTTTGCTCGACCGTAGACGTTTCGGGCAACGTCACCTGAACGTAGAACTGATCTCGTCGATCCACCGGAAAAAACTCGCTGCTAACCGGCAACTGCAACGTGGCCACTAGCATCACGACCGATGTCAGCACGGTGATCCATTTAAATTTCAGCGCGATCCGGGCCGTCAACCCATAGATAGCCAGAAACACATTGCCGCCCGTGGGCGATTCGGCAGTCGCAACCTTCAACGATTCGCCCGCCGTATCGCTGTCCTGAACGGCTTGACCTTGTTGGTTACCGTCTTTGTTTCGTCGTCGCTTTGCCATCCAGGCCGAAAAGTATCGATCGGCTTGATAGTTCAGCCACGGCAGCGGTGCATTTGGCAGCAGCGGATTCTTGGGGGCCCGGATAAAGATCGCTGATAGCAGGACACAGACGGTCATTGCATAAAACCAGCTCAACAACAACGTCGTCGACAGCGTCACAGGCAAACTGTACACATATTCCGCACCGCCACCGGTCAATGCGATCAACATCGGCAAAAACGCTGCGACGGTTGTCAGTGTCCCCACCAACATCGGCATCGCCAACGACTTTGCTCCCTGAACGGCCGCGTCCCGAGGTGTCATCCCGCTAAGGATGTTGACACGGGTCTGATCGCAAACCTGGACTGCGTTATCGACCAGCAGTCCCAATGCAATGATGATTGACGCCAACGAAATCTGTTCCAGTTCGACTCCGAACAAACGGATCAGGGCGATCGACCCGAGCACAACAAAGGGAATGTTTGCAGCCATCACCATCGATGTTCGCAGGCCCACAAACAGAAACACCACAATCACCACGATGATGATCGCTTCGACGACGTTGACGATCACCTCGTTGATCTTCTTGGTCACGTTGTCGGACAACTTCGAAATCGGACGAACCGTGATGTCGCGTGGAAGCGCCTGATCGACGTTGATCAGACGGTTGATACGTTCCGTGGCAGCGTCGCAAATCTGAACGATATTTTCGCCCGACTTCATCGTCATGCCCACCATCACAGCGGGGAACGTGCCGCGTGGTTCAGTGAAACGGCAAATCACTTGCGGCGGGTCGACTGCATCGCGCCGGACGGTCAATCCAATATCAGTAATGCTGACCCGGTTGTAGGAGTCCCCACTTTTGACTCCCGCGACGCTGACCGATTCGATTTCGCTCATCGCATCGAATTCGCCACTGGGTTTGACGTTGAATTTCCCGTCGGGTGTGCTGAAGTCGCCGCCTGGCAGGACGATGTTTCGGTCGGCGACCAAACGTTTCAGTTGGCTGCTGGTCAGTTCCAATTGCGACCATGTGCCAAGATCGGTTTCGATGTAGATCGCTTCGTTTTGGACACCGTACTTTTCAACCTTGGCGACACCGGGCAACACCCGCAGGGCGTCGCGAACCCTGTCGGCATAAACTTCCAATTCTCGACTGCTGTATCGGTTCTGTTCATCGACCGAATCTTCGCCTTCTAATGGTGTTTGGTAGACGCCCAACACCATGATCGACGTATCACCAAATTCGTCGTTAACGATCGGCCGCACATTTTCGTCCGGCATGGGCGTTTTGTCGATTCGCGCGCGAACCTTGTCCCACACCTGTTGGACCTGGCTGGGCGGAACATTGTCCTCCAAGTTCACATAGATGACCGACTGGCCCGTGGTGGTCTCGGATTTCAGATAGTCGACTTCTTCGATCGAATCGAGTTCGTCTTCGATCTTGTCCGTCACCAGTTCTTCGACCTTGATTGCCGGGGTTCCCGGCCAACTGGTCGATACGACACAGGTTCGGATCGTAAAAGCCGGATCTTCGCGACGCGGCATCGTGGTGAAGGTGTAGGTTCCCCAAGCCGTCAACATGGCGACGAACGTGAAAACCACGGTGCGATATTTCATCGCGATTTCGGCAAGATTCATTCGCTAAGTTCTCCCGCCGAGGCTGCGTCGTCAGACACGCCCTGATCATCGGAGGCCGACGCGACGGCGTTGACCGGTTCGCCATCGACCAGATAGTGCGTGCCTTTGGTGATGCACAGCATGCCTTCCAGCGATTCATTTCCCATCGCTTCGATTCGGCAAAGACTGGACGTCACTTCGCCCAGATCGCTGGAAACCAAACGAACCGGAATGCGGACAGCCTTTGAATTGTTTCCCGAACCTTGCAACACAAAGATGGCCGCCTCGTCGTTTCGGCGCGCGATGGCGTCCAGGGGAACATAGTAGCCTTCGGTTTTGTCTGTGTTGGACAAGTCAACTTTGACCAAATCGCCTGGCCGAAGCATCCAACGGTTCCCCGAATCCACCAGCACCCGGGTGCCGTTCCATTCCTCGGGGGTTCCCTCGGTAACCGTCAATTCACCGATGACTAGATTCATGTGGGGATCGAATGCTTCATCGTTGACAATCACTTCCTGGAAAACCAAACCCGCAAAGTAGGGCGATTTGAAATCCAGCGGCGTGATACGAATTTTGCGAACCTCGTAAACATGATCGCGTGGCGACCGACCTTGGCTGGTGGAGTTGGTAATCTGCCATAGGTACGCGCCTTGATCGTCCCGCAAGATCGCCTTCTCGTCGACAAACAATCTTCCCTCACCAGCCCCCGGCAGGAATGGCAAATCCAGACGCCAAATGTTTGGAGTCGTCGCGATCCCGGTCTGCTCGTTTGACGACAATTGCTTGTTGATGACCAGCAAGATCACCGTGTAAGTTCGGGTCAGCGGATCGCCGACGGGATCGACTTGGTACAGATATCCCTGGTGCACGTCGATCTGGCCATCCGGCATGGTGACATAGACCGGGTAAACGTCTGTGCGATTCAAACGGCGTGATACGTCAGCCGATACCTCTAATTCCACCTTGATCGGGTCCATTGTCTGCAGCGACACGACGGGGGCTCCCGCTTGCACAATGCTGCCCGGAACAACCGATACGTCGGCGATTTGACCGGTGAAGGACGAGTACAGCGTACAGTCCTCTAGATTTCGCTCGGCGTCCCGCTGACCCTGCTTTGCCTGTTCCAACACGCTTTCTAGCGAACCAATTTGTGCCTTCTGAGCCTCCAAGGTCGCCTCCAACCGCTGGACCTCCGCAAACGCACTGTCGAAATTAGCTTTGCTTTGATCCAAATCGCTTTGGGACCCAGCGTTTCGGGCGACCAGTTGCTTGCTGCGCGAATACTCGGATTCCGCGGCCGTTCGCTTCGCCACTGCCGACGCGATCTGAGCGGGTATGGTCTGTTCCAGATCCGTTCTGGCCGCCAGCACGTTCTGCTCGGCCGTCTCGACGTCGGCCTTGGCTCTAGCGACCGCCAATCGAAACCGTTCACTTTCCAGACGGGCGATCGGATCCCCCGCGAAAATCAACTGGTCGTCAGCGTCGTAAATTCGGCCCTGGATCGAGGCGTTCTGTTCCACCACGAACTCGACTCGGCCACCGACCTCGAATCCGATCTGCTCTGTCTTCCAGGCGCCAGCCGAAGCGGTGATCAACGCCGCATTCGGCGGAGGCTGTTTGCGAAGCAATTCGGCGACAACGGGTCGCGGCCGTTTCTCCACGACCACTTCTGTCTTGGGGCCACAACCGGCGATTCCGATCAGAATCAAACTGATACCGGAAATCTGGATTCGTTGAAAAGTGCTCATGCAGGCTCGCTCATAATGTTCAGTCCAACACTTTGGCGTTGTCGCGACTTTGGCGTTGTCGTGGAATTCGACGGAGAAAAGTGGGAATTCATCGATTCGTTGGGGGATCAAACGACGAATTTGTCGCCAGCGGGCACCAGCCCGGCAGTGCCAGATTTATACCAGCTTGGGGCTGACTTACCGGCGACCAGTAAATTTGATCCACCATCCGGCCCCGCCAACGCGGTCATCATGCCAGTGTTGGGAATCTTTGTCATCACCCACCCACGGTCGGTTCGTCGGACCATCTCCCATCCGACAACGGACATCAACGCGGCTGCGTCGGCTGAATTCCCCAATCCGAACGATTCATGGCGTCCTGAAACAACGGCGAACTCACTGCTCTAGCTGATCAATCGCTTGGCGTCGGATTTGTGCCAACTGTTCCGGATCGGCTGGCGTCTGTCCGGTCAATGCTTCCGCCACACTACGGTGGATCTGCAACAGTTCGATGAAGTCAAACCACGGCGTCGGCCGCATCGGACCATCGACTAGAAGCAACTCATCCGCCATTTGGTCAACCGCCACCTTGGAACGTTCTAGCGACGCCAGTGCTTTCTCCTTTTGCCCCATCGCGTTGTAGGCTAGCGCAAGGGGTGCGTGCACCAAGCCAACCGCAGGCCACTGATCATCCTGTGCACATTCCTGCAGCCGATCGATCGCAAGGTCGAACTGCTGGGCTCGCAGGTGAGCCATCCCCGTGACGTATTCGCATACAGCCCTCGGCGGGATTTCCACCATCAATTGTTGACCCTGCCGACGGTGCATCGGTGGTCCATCCCCCGATTCGTGCCTCCTATCCGGACGCCGTGGTGGCGGTGGGAACCGATGCGGAGATGTCCGCGATCCAGAGTCTTCCATCTCAGCTAGTTGTGATTCGGCGAACTCTGCAATCGCGCGGTACGAATCGAGACTCAGTTGATGGTCGACCGCCAAACCGGTTCGCAAGTGAGTCCAGCCTTGAATGGTTTGGTTTGATTCTAACTGACGTTCAAACTGTTGGGTCAATTCATGCAGTGCGTCATCGTGACCAGTCCAAGCCAGCAGAGCGCCCGTTCCCCACCACTGCGGTGTATTGGTTGGCGCGCCCAAATTGATGGCTTTCGCGTAGTCATCACTCGCCTCGTTCCACAACCGCACCCGAGTGAAGAACTGAGCCCGACTGATCCACGGAAGGTAGTAACTGGGTTGCTGTTGTACGGCAGCGTCAAAATCGGCCCTGGCCAAGCGCCACTGGGCTGAATCGGCATGTGTTTCCGCAGCCGCGATCAACGAATGCGCCTGCGTGACGTTGCTGGAAAACGCTTCGATTTCACGCAGCGCCTGCTCCTTCTGATCCCTTTCGCTAATCGCACGATCCATCTGCCAGAGGCTTGCCGCGGTGCCCAGAATCATCGACATCAGCACCACCGTTCCGGTCACCAGCACCACGCGGTGACGGCGGGCAAACTTCCATAGTTGATAGGGCAGGCTGGGTGGACGCGCCTGGATCGGTTGTTGTTCCAAGTACCGAGTCACGTCCGCCGCCATCGATGCAGCCGAATCGTAGCGTCGGTTACGATTTTTCTCCAACGCCTTCATCGCAATCCAATCCAGGTCGCCGCGTAGTGACGACGAAAGCCGACGTGGTTCGATCCGCCGCGATGTCGATACGGTCGAAACTTTTGCGCCCAGCGTCGATAGCCGCTTGCTAGGCCGTGGCGGTTCCTCCTCGCGGATAATTCGCCGCATTTCATCCAGACCAGCCGAATCAAACCGATCGCGATCAAACGGTGTCGCACCCGCAAGCAATTCGTAAAGCATCACGCCGAGCGAATAGATATCACTGCGTGTGTCCACGTCTAAACCGCTCATCTCTGCCTGCTCGGGACTCATGTAAAGCGGAGTGCCGATCATCGAAAAGAATCGTGTGTAGATCGTTTTGTCAGTCAGAGTTTGCCCGATCGCCTTAGCCACACCGAAATCGATCACCTTCACGACAGGCTTGTCGTCGTGCAACGTCACCATCACATTGGACGGCTTGATGTCACGGTGGATGACACCTTTTTGATGTGCGTGATGGACCGCCGAGCAAACATCGACGAACAATTCCAAACGATCGCGAATCGTCATTCGATGGGCATCGGCGAATTGCGTGATCGAGACTCCGCGGACCAATTCCATGACAAAGTACGGTCGCCCATCGGTGGTGACGCCAACGTCGAAGACACGTGCAATGTTGGGGTGATCCATCATCGCGACGGCTTGCCGCTCGGCCTCGAACCTCGCAATCACTTCCTTGGATCCGGTCCCCGGCTTCACGATTTTCAGCGCGACGCTACGACGGACAGGATGTTCTTGTTGAGCCACAAAGACGAGACCGAAACCACCCTCGCCAATCTGTTCCATCAACCGATACGAACCAACCATCTGGCCAATCAATTCACCATTGGCCTCCACTTGCGATGTCGGGGGAACCGAAACCGGAGGCCGATCCAGCGGGTGATCCGGTTGCAGGCTGGCTGCCAACAAAGCATCGACACTGTCACGAAGGTCTTGGTTGTCGCCGCAAACTTTGTCGAGGTAACGATCCCGCTGATTAAGATCGTCCATTTCTAACGCGTCAAAGAAGATGGTCCGTTCGGAAGATGAGTTCATAGGGCTATCACGACGGTGTCGAATGCAAAGCGGCTTGTCACTGACATCAGGCAAGCGATCTGCGGGTTCCTTCGGTGCGCGGTGGACGGGCTACTGGAGATCGCCAGCGTCCATTTCTCGTCTTAGCCATGCGCGTGCGTAGGCCCAATTGCGTTTGACGGTGCGGGGAGACACATCCAACATTTCAGCGGTTTGATCAATCGTTAGCCCTGTAAAATATCGCATTTCGACCAAACGTGCCAAATCCGCGTCTTCTTTTTCAAGCTTGGTCAGTGCCTCGTCCAGCGCAAGCAGAGTTTCCGAGTCCTCTGGATCCAAAATCACGTCATCCGCACACAGCTCGGTTCGCCGTCGATCTCCCCCTCGTTTTTCCGTGCTACGTCGTCTGGCTGACTCGATCAGAATCCGCCGCATGGACTCCGCAGCCGCAGCAAAGAAGTGCCCTCGTCCATCCCACGATTGCGAACGCGGGCCGCCCACCAGACGCAGGAAAGCCTCGTGCACCAACGCCGTTGGCTGCAGCGTATGGCCCGACTTTTCGTGGAGCATTTTCTGGGCAGCCAGTCGACGCAGTTCCGCATAGACAAGCGGCAACAACTGGCTAGCCGCCTGTTGGTCTCCGCTTTCAATCTGATGCAAAATCTGAGTGACTTCACTATCCACAGCTAAAACATCCCAACCGGTGATGAACACGCCGATAAATTGACACACGCACACGCGGTGTCTTGATCGATGATTCTATCACGAGTCTCGATATTCCGGACACGCCCAAAGGATTCAAAAACGGCCCAGGTCGCTCCGCTAGATCCAATCCAAATCGAGGCCGTCGTCAGCCAATTGGTAAGTGAGATCCTGCCAATCATCCGCGTTCGGATCGGTACCGTCATCCAAAATTTCCAGCATGGCCTCGTCCACCAATCGAAAGGATGAATCGGAATCGCTTGCCGACGTTACGACGCCAAGCTTTTCGATCGTTGCGTCGTCAGGAACGACCGTTTCGATCGAGCCAGAATTCGGCCCCGGATCGGTGCTCAGCCACTGGGCGAACGGGATCACGGATTCGGGTTCAAAATCACCCTCGGACTCGACGATCAGACGACGGCTCAGCTCGTTGATGATGACCAACGCATCCAGGGCAGAAACCCTGGCGTCGCCATTGACATCCATCAACGACGGACCTGCCGCCAACTCGCCTTCCGCTACCGGCTGATTGCCAAGCTGGTTGATGACCAGCAAGATATCCAGCGCACTGGTTTCGCTATCGCCGTTGGTATCGGTCGGCTGCAAAAAGTTTGTCGGGGCTGTGGGGGTGAACCCATCACTGCCGGCCGTGGAACTAACGGAATACAATCGGTCACTGGTTTGTGCCTCAAAAATAATGGCGTAGGATCCGCCGGCGGTAACCGTCGCTTCAAAGGAACCGTCCACAAACTGACCAATCTGCGTCAAGCTACCATCCAAAATCAGGATGGTTTCACCGACGGATGCAGAACCGATCGGCGTAACGGTGATCGTACCGCTGGCGTGTGCCACCGCCAGAATCGCTGTCTGGACATCACTTGCATTGACCACGTGAGTTCGGATCAGAAAGTCCGGCGAAATGATTCGAGCATGAATCTGCGGCGTGCTATCCGTATCCTGATTGGTAACCGCAACCTCTACCGCGGCAAGCGAGTCATAGGCGCTGTCCGCGCTGGAGACTGCCAAAGTCAAGTTGGCCAGCTGGTCGCCGTCAACCGTCCCATCGGCAACCCCTGTCACCGTGAACTCCTGCGTGACATCCCAGTTATCAGGCGTGAAGGTCAGCGAATGGGTGCTAACCGAAATTTCACCCGAGTCACCGTTTGCGATTGCGATCGTGACATTGGATGTCGGTTGGCGCGACAGCGACACACCAACCACATCACTGGTCCCCGCTTCGGTTACCACCGTCGTCCCACCCGATTCGAGGACAACGATCCCGGCTGCAACCGGTACCGCAGAAACCGTCACCGTCGCTGTATCAACGCTAACGGCATCGCGATCGTCGGTGACTTGCACGCCAACAGTAAAGGATCCGACTGAGGCGGCTAAAAACGTTGCGGTGACACCGGTCGCGTCATCGTACTGGCCATCATTGTCCAAGTCCCATGCGTAGCTGGTAATGAATCCATCCGAATCGCTCGATCCGGCTGCTGTCAGCGTAATCGTGTCATCAACCAGTCCGCTGTAGGGACCCGCAGCATCCGCGACCGGGCCGACGTTGGAGTTGGCGTTGACGTTGGTTGCAATTGGCGTAGGTGTTGTCATGGCAACGAACGTTTCGCTGCCATCGGGGAATCGCCCGTAGGAAACATCCGTCACTTGTTCGCCGAATACGACCGAGTCGATCAGCGTGGTGCCGTCGATATGGAACAGCCCGATTTCTTCCCCACCGGAGGATAGTTTAAAGGTCGCGTGGTTGTCACCTTGATCGGTGTCCCCATCGGCCCACACGATCAAGTAGCCGCCTGCCGCGATCGTGCTTCCGTCAGCGAATTGCCACTGAGTGGGATCCGTCAAATCGTCCGTCATCGACATGCCGCTCAAGTCGATTGCTTGGGTGCCCGGATTGAAGATTTCGACCCAATCCTCGAACGCCCCTGCTTCGTCAGGATCTTCGATCACAGAGTCGTTGTCCGCCATGAACTCGTTGATGTACAGCACCACCGGTTCGACGGGAACAACAACGACAACGCTGGCAAGATTCTCGATGCCAAACGTGGGTTGGTCGGTCGTTTCAAAATCTCCCTCGCCATCGGGCACCCGAGCCAACGATGTATCGTCGGACATCGCGGCGTAAGAAACCGTATCAATCACAGTCACACCGTCGGTCAATTGCAGAATTCCGCCTGACGCATCGAGCGCGAAATTGGCGTGGTTGGTTCCTTCGCTGGTTTCGCCGTCAATCCAAAGCGTCAGAAACTGGCCATCGTCCACGCTTCCCGAGGGGATCGACCACTTCGTCAGATCACCCGCGTCGTCAGTGAGGTACAGCCCCGACACATCCACCAAACCTGGACCAAAATTATAGATCTCGACCCAGGGATCAAAATCACCCGATTCGTCCTGAACCGTCGCCACGTTGACGGTCATCAATTCGTTGAGTCGCAGATCGGACGTCGAAGCATACGAGTCTAACTCGGCATCGAGGTATAGCGCACGCGTTTCGATGAACGAAGTTAAACCGTAGATCGTCCCCATTCCCGAAACGATGTCACCGGTCAGGTTTTGTTCAAACTGTGCCGTCGTGTACTGCTTGTTCGGATCCGCCGTCACGTCGTCGCGAATCACATTTGCCAATTCGTTGATGCGAGCGGTCGCGGTCGTGACATCAAATCCTTCACGAAGCATCTCGGCCAAATCACGCAGGTAGTCGTCACTGTATTCAGCGACGGCCCACAGGTTTTCCATCAATGGGCGTGACTCCTCTGCGTCTGCTGCAACATCGCCAGGCCCACCGACGCCAGGCCCATCGACGGGAGGCCCACCAACGGGAGGCCCACCAACGGGAGGCCCACCACCGCCCGGTCCACCCATCGTCGTGGCGACCGGTAGCCAGAACGGATCGAGCTCCTGCAAGTCTTCGCCCGGCGTGACGAATAGACTGAACCGCCCAAAGGATTCATTCGCGTCCCACAGGATGTGCGTGAATTGCCCGGTGTCATCACGATCGTACAAATAGTAATTGTGCGCCGAACCGTTGTACGAGTCGATGTTCGCAAACAGATTGTTGATCGCAATCGATGCTAACGCGTCATCGACATCCAACAGCGGTTCGATGGCGTCCGCCAACTCTTCGGCGGACGTGTTGTTCAGGACGTCAATGAGTTCAACTAAGTCAGAATAGTCGTTCGCCGTCTCGTTCGTCTTCAGTTGATAGTTGGCTTCGTAGGCGAGTGGATCATCGCCCAAATACGTCAAGTCAGATCCGAAATCGGCATTTGGATCATCGCCGGCATCATCGGATGCGGCACCTTTGAACAGGTTGCCGTCTTCGTCGCTGCCGAACCGGGTTTGCACGTACGTTTTGTCGACTTGTTCGACGGCGGTATAGATACCATACAATTCGCCATTGATCGTGACGTTGGTATGGACCGCTCGACTGGCACCTTCCACGAAGTTGGATGCGAAGTCATACAGCAACTTTTCCCGCAGCATGGTCGGGTCGTTGTAGTTGTTGTTCAGGTTTAGCTTTTTCAAGCCGAGGTAGGTCAGGCTATCGTTGGTTTCATCGAATTCGTCGAAGTCAATTTTCAGCGACTTCTTGATGCCGGTACCGGTGAACGATGAATTGCCTTTGAAACGCACGCCTACGTTTTCCATCGTGATGCCGTCGATGGTCACGTCGGCGGCGAAGTAGGGATCGGCAGAGTCGTTGGTGTGCGAATCCACCAGCACATCGTACCAATCGATGTTATCGAAGGTGATCGAAACTTCATGGACGAAGCTGTCGTCGAAGAACGCCGCTGCGTCATCGGCGACCACCGCGTGAGTCCAAGGGGACTGCTCGACGGCAATTTCTTCTCCTTCGGCCCCCAGTGTGATTGCGGACAACGAGTTCATCGAACCAACGGCCATGTCCGCGGCCATCAACATCTGATCCGTGTCGGTCGTCGTGTCGAGACCATCCACCGCACCACCGTGCAACATCATCCGTTGCTCGAACAACTCCACACGCAGACGACGGCGAGACTGACTTGCACGGCTGTTTTTTCGTCGTTGTTCTGCGGAGAACCAGCTATTTATCACGATGACCTCGGTTTTTGATTTGCGAAAGCAACGGTTGTGGTAATCCATGCGTCACCACCACTCGAAAAGGGCCAAAAAGGTTCGAAAATGTCACGCAGAATCTTTGGGGCGATCTTGAGGCCCCGTGAAGCCGGTCCATTGAAGCCGGTCCATTGAAACCGGCCCCGTGGAGCCCGCCCCGTGAAGCAGGCCCCGTGGAGCCCGCCCGTCGCCGGCCCGCTGAGGTGTGCAAGGCCGGGGCACCGAATACCTGGCAACTAAGAATTGCGCAAAAATGTTTGGCCCACTTTGGGTGGTGAAGACGCATTCAATCCCGTCAGGCAAAATCCTTGCGGAAGGCAGCATTTGAAACGCCCCGCAAAACACAAAATCCGAGGCAAAGCAGAATGATTCGCCCTACGGTTCAGTGCGTCATCTTTTCCGGAATCATCATGGTTCCCGGTTTCCTGTTTGCTCAGCCACCCGGTCGCGGTGGCCCACCCGCAGGCATGCGGGGAGGCCCGCCGCCCGAAATGATTCTCCAGCTGTTTCAGCAAGCGGACGCGAACAACGATGGTAGCGTTACCCGTGCAGAGCTAACCGCCGCGATGCAGAATCCGCCTCGCGGAGGTCGACCGGATCGCGGAGGTCCTCCCCAGCGCCCGCAGTGACGCATGCGCCTGCTAGAAACCTTGTTCGTGCGGAACTCGTCATGAGTTTCGTTTTGGTTGCCGGGGGCCTCGAAAGTCTTGACGACTTCCGCTACCGGTGGGATGAAATGATCTGTCACTCGCCTTCCAAGGAAACGGGAATCCCATGCTCCGCTGTCTGATCGCTGCCACTTGCTTTTTCATCGCGACCGTTGAACTATTCGCCGACGATTGGCCCGAGTTTCTAGGGCCGGGCGGCACGGCGAAGTCTGCGGACGTGGTTCCCATCACCTGGAGCGACTCGGAGAATCTCGCTTGGAAGCAGGACTTGCCTGGCAGCGGATCGTCCAGTCCGATCGTCGTGGGCGATCAAGTCATCGTGACCTGCTACGTCTCCGGCGATGAAGCCAAACGCCAAGTCATCAGCTTCGACAAAAGCACCGGCAACCAGCAATGGTCGGTCGATTTCCCGATCAACTATCGCGAAGACGGATACCAGGGCTACATCACGGAACATGGCTACGCCAGCAACACGCCCGTCAGCGACGGCCAGAACGTGTACGTCTTCCTCGGCAAAGGCGGCGTCCACTGCATTTCACTCGCAGGCACCAAGATGTGGAGCTTCGATGTTGGCAAAGGCAGCAGCAACCGCCAGTGGGGATCGGCATCCAGTCCCGTGCTCTACCAAGACAAGCTATTCGTCAACGCAGCCGAAGAAGCCAAAGCGATCCTTTGTCTGGAAAAGACAACCGGCAAAGAACTGTGGCGCACCGATGCTGACATGCTTGAATTGACCTACGGAACCCCGCGTATCGTCAGACTAGACAATGCGAAAGTAGAGTTGGTCATCAGCGTGCCCGAAGAAATCTGGGCACTGAATCCGGATACTGGAAAACTGAACTGGTACGCCAGTTCGCCCATGACAGGCAACGTATCGCCGTCAGTGATTGTCGACGGCAACACGATCTACAGCTTTGGCGGCTACCGGGCGTCGGGAAGCATCGCGGTCAACGCGGGCGGTGGAACCGGGCAAGAAAAAGATGTTACCGACACCCATGTTCGATGGACCAACCCATCCAGTTCTTATGTCGCAACACCGCTGCTGCATGACGGGCGTCTTTACTGGATTGACGACCGCGGCATCGCCTATTGCACGTCGGCGAAGGACGGCGAGGTGATTTACCGTGCGCGAGTCAGCAATCTAGAGAATGGCCGGCCTGTGTACGCATCGCCGATCTTGATTGGCAAACATATCTATGTCGTGACTCGGCGAAGTGGCACGATCGTGTTTTCGCCCGGTGAATCGTTCTCGCCGGAAACGCAAAACAAGTTCGCCAGCGATGAAACCGACTTCAACGCATCACCAGCGGTCAGCGATGGCAAGCTGTATCTGCGGAGCAATCAATCGCTCTACTGCATCGAACGAAAATGACTCTGCACCATCTGGACTGCCATTCCGCGTCGGCGGGACCAAGCGTCGTAACGACATCGCAATGAGGAATAGTGATTGCAAGTCTTCCGCTTCCGCCCAAACGACCAAACCCCCCAAAAAAAATGTCTGACCTTCAACCGCAACCGTTAGATGATCGCCTTCGAACTCGGCTAGCGTGCAGCCTGCTACTGATTCGAGTTGGGATTTTCAGCGTTTTTGCGATGTGGACCATCGATAAATTCATCAACCCAGAACACGCGGCGGCGGTTTTTAAAAAGTTCTACGGAATTTCCGAACTCAGTGAGATGCTCGCTTATGGCGTGGGCGGTGTGCAATCGGTCATTCTAATCGCGTTTTTAGTGGGAGCATTTCGGACATGGACCTACGGAATCATCCTCGTTCTGCATGCAATTTCAACGTTCAGTTCGTGGAGTGCTTACATCGATCCGTGGACTTACCCGCACTTGCTGTTCTTCGCCGCCATTCCGATGTTGTCCGCATGTGTTGCATTGTGGCTGCTACGAGAATTCGACACCTACACCGTCGATGGGTGCCGGAAACCAACCGTTCAACCCACGACAGCGCAGTGACGGAGCAACGCACGGGAAATGTCGGTCGTGGTGGACGAGGTGACGATTCCGTCACGACAACCCGACGGTTAGGGATCTTGGCGAATCCCACGACTGCAGTGCCAACAAGGATGGATCGTGCGCTGTGAAGCAACGAGCGATCAATCAGTGTCGCGATTCAAGTCATCTCGCCCCCGCCGCGCAGCAGTTTGCGGGGGAGAGAGTGAGAGAGAGGGGGGAAGAAAGAAACGACACTGATGGATCGTGCGTTGCTAACGCGGAAGAAAAGTGTCCGCCCCCTACTGTGCGAAGCACCCGAGGGGAGGCTGGCCGGCAAAATGGTCGGACACTTTTTCATCGCTCGATGCGAACGACTCGGCATCAGAGAGACCTGTTTGCAGAGCACACGGAACAGGGGGAATGCAAAACTTCAATCATCGACAGCTTCCGGAGTAGAAAAGATGGCATTCAATTGCTTACGGAGCCTTCCGGCTTGGCTCGGGCTACCCGGCATTGTTTCCCTCTGCCTTGGCTGCGGCCCAATGGCGGAAACGATCCCTCAGAAAGTGATTCAACCGGTGAACCCCGACCACTTCATCGCCGACAGTTTTGTAGAACCGATCAAGAAAGAGATGCGAACACTCAGCGACGCCAGCGTCGTCAACCCGCAGTAGACTCGCAACATCGGCAAACCAGCGGACGAGCTTGCGATTCAGCGTTCCAACGCCGATTTGCAGGCGACGCTGGATTCAGCACAGCCTCCTTTCACTCGTACTCGCGCGTAGGCGACTGGGCACCGGGCGTGACGACAAGCTATCGGCGACCGGCCAATCGTCCAAACGCGGTAAACACGGCATCCGCAGACCGGTGGTGGCCGCGACCATGGTGGCCGTGACGTCCAAAATCGACTGGATCGTTACCGCTGTCATGGGCCAGGCCTTCCGAAATGAAGGCACTGAACTCATCGAACGAAACGCCATCATCACCGTCGGTGTCCGCAGGTGAAACCTTCGCCCAAAATCGATCCGACACCTCCGTTTCCACCAACAGCCCATCGCTGTCAGCATCCTTTTCATTGAACGATTCCTGGGCAGCCGCTGTCACCGCAAGTTCAAGTTCGGCAAGTGATACGAAGCCATCGGCATTTGTGTCGGCTTCGAAATCAGCCAGCTTTGCCCACAACCGATTGGGCACTTCGTCTTCCGAAAGCGCCGCGTCGCCATCCGTATCGAAACGCGTGACCAGCGACTCGGCGTCATTGCCGAACAGACCCACGTCGTAGCGGTGTGAACGATGTCGGACACCGGTGTCGCAAAACGGGTCACCATTGGTGTCATCCACCAAGCCACCGTCATCGATCGTTTCGTCGCCGTCAACTTCGTCAACGACAATCGCGGCGTCGTCGATTGGTTCGGTCGCCTGATCGAAATCCACGATGGCTACATCCGCAGAATTTTGCTGCATCGAATTGATCACGGCCAACGCATCCAGTGCAGACGTATTGCCGTCGCTGTTGACATCCGTCGGATGGACATAGTTGTATTCAGGTGTTTCGGCATCCAGTCTTCCTCCCCATCGATGCCAGCCACCACCGCGACGCCAACGATTTCGAGGGAACCGATCGTCATCGCTGTCGCTTGTGTCGGTGTTCGTTTCAGGCGTCGGCGTTTCGTCGACGGGGGATTCATCACTGGGAACCTCGTCGACCGGCGATTCCGAACCGGTCACGACATCGGCCACCGCGTACAGATCTCCGATCGCGACCGCGTCGCTGGAATCCAATCCGTTGAACGACTGGCTCGGCGAGACAAAGGGCGCCAGAACGCTGCCCATCGCCGCCGTGTGATCCAGGCCTAGCGAGTGACCGATCTCGTGCACGGCAACGTAGACCAAGTCGAATGCTTGGTTCCCAAGCGAATTACCAACTTCCCAAGCGTCGGCGAGATCGAATTGAACATCACCGGCGATACGATCGGAATTGACATCGTCAGGAAAATAGGCCTGGGCAAGCGTGCCGCCGACGCCGTCGATCCTGGTAAACGACAGGTCGATCGAGTCTCGCAATCCAGATTGATCGGTAGGCGTGAACGTGATGTCAGCCACGCTGGCCCACGCGTCGAGTGCCGTTTCGATCGCCGCGTTGGTTTCCGCCTGTGTCAGTGAATCAGGCGAATTGGCGATGTGGTAGGTCAGTTCCGCGCTGCCCAACCCCGGACCATCCCAGCCCATACTGGCGGCTAGTAGCCGTCGAGCTTCCAACGGTTCAGCAGACAGTCGACGACGTTTGGACCCGCGTCGCTGCGACAACAAGGTGGAAAATTTTGACATGGGACATGCATCCGTTGGAGAGATCAGAACGAAAGACCTGCCAACTGCGCACCGGGAACCTTGCGAAACCGGACTACCGGGCAACTCGCTCGCCTGGTTTCGGTGATCACCAGACGCTTGGCAGCAGTTCACTTTCAGCGATCGACCGCATCGGATGCGTCGCCGACGCTGGTACGCGGGGCAGGCGTTATCCGTAAAGGAACTTTCTCGCTACGAAACGTCACGAAATTTGTCTCATTTTCCGCATATCCGCTCCGCAGGAGACTGAAGCCCCGAGAAATGCGGCATTGGCAGTTGCCTGATCCGCGAACTTGGCACGCCGCTTGGGGAACAGAAACGGCCGACATATCCGACCGTGTATCACCAGAAGGGGACTACGCCGACGCGTCCAAATTCCCACCACCACGCTTCAAGAACGAACCGGGAAACGTATCCGGCCGAACAGATGAACCAGTACGGCTAGTGCTTGTGCCGGTGCTTTGCTGCTGAAGCCACTCCAGATACGCTTCGATCTCACTCGTTTCGGTGGTTTCCGTCGTCTCGGTGCTTTCGCTTTCAGAGCCTTCGGGTGGTGGTGGCGGTCCACCAGCACGTCGCGGCCCTCCACCTGGTCCACCTGGTCCACCTGGTCCGCCGGACTGCGACTCTCCGCCCTGCTGCTTTGATCCCGACGCCGCCGGAGTTCCAAGCTGAGAGATGAAGCTGTCTGAATCGATTCCGTTTTCGGTCAATATCTGGCTCAACGCATCCTTTACCTGAGTCGGCGCTACCAGAGAACCAGAACTCTGAAGTGCTGCGACAGCATCGCTCAGTTCTGTTTTGATCTTCGCTTGATCTTCGCTCGACACGCCTTCTTCACTCAGGAAAGCGGTCAAGGATTGGTCCAGTCGTTGACCGGGACTCGATCCACCGCCGCGTTGGCCCTGTGCAGTGGATTGGCTGGCGAATGACGCAGACGATGCTTGGCTGGATGATATCGGGTTCATGGGAATTCCTTTCCGTGGGTGCACTCGAGAGAACTTTGACTGCTGACCAATGCGTCGTCCGCGACGGGACAGGGCCAAGTGTTCCGAAATGAAAGATTGCTGCGGGGGGGATTTGCCGGATTAACGAACCACTGGCGACGGGCTTAACGTTGGGCAACTCACCGCAGCACACCCAAACGGTGGAAGATCACGCCAATGCCGATCGTTCTTTGCGGAAACCAAATCTTTCTTGGCCCCGGACGAAGCCTCCCGACGCATTGCTAACTGAAAAATAGCAATTGCACCGAATAGGCTCCCCATGCATATGACCATCAGCACGAACGAAGCGGAATTAGAACTGCGAGTCAAACGGACTCTTGCCCGTCTTGGCTTCCCGCTCGTCGCAGCCCATTCGCCTGCGGCTGGTCAAATCTCACTCAACGGCAGCGTTCCCAGCACCGACGATCGGTCGCTATTGACGGCGCTGACCAAAACGGTTCCCGGTGTTTCCAGCGTGGTCAATGAAACGATCATTGTGAAACCGGCTAGCTGATACGCTGCAGACGAATCACCCATCAATTTCTTTTGAACTGCTACGAGGGAACGGATGCCACGTATCATCGATCACTGCTACTTCGCCATCATCGTCTTGGTGGGATGTGGCCCCAGTTCTAGCCCGGTAACGGTTTCGTTCGGCCAGTTCGAAGGAGAAGTCGTTGCCCAGTGGGACGCAAATGGCCGCGACATGACCTTGCGTGAACCGATCAGCTTCATCGATCCGACGGACAAGCGATGGGATGCCCCAGCCGGATCGGTGGTCAACGGCGCATCGATTCCCGCTGCCTTTTGGTCGCTGATCGGTGGACCGTTCGAAGGGAAGTACCGAAACGCTTCGGTAGTGCACGACGTTTACTGCGAACAGATGAACGAGCCCTGGGAAGACGTTCACCAAATGTTCTATCAGGCATGCCGAAGTGGCGGCGTCGACGAAGCTCAGGCCAAAGTCATGTACTATGCGGTCTATCACTTTGGTCCACGATGGGAATGGGGCGTGGAAGCCGAAGTCGCATCGGGCCCCATTCGAGAGGCAGACGCGGAACGCCGAAGCCGCGGCGCCCGACGTCTGACCCGATACCAACCAACCCCGCCAACCGCCGATGAAATCGAACAGGTCCGCGATTTCGTTTTGGAAGAAGACCCGACTCCTAGCCAGATGCGAACGCTGGATCGCGACCAATTGCACCGACGACCAAGACGCGGCGATCGTTCACGCCCCAACCAAACGCCGATGCCCCAACAACAAATGGACCGCAGCGCCAGTAGCGACATCAGCCAACGCGGCGAAGCATTTCGTAGCGGAAGTCGTCAAGATTTTCGGTGACCCCAAATCCCAGACCAATGCTCTTGACGGTTCGTCGATTGAATGAGCCGCTTTGGCGATAGCCTCGGTTTCGTCACTCGAGAACCGGGCTATCGCCCAAACGGCTCACATTCAGATTAGCAACTGGATTCCATCGACAAACCAGTGACTGTTCCGCGACGGGTAACCGCCCGAAGCATTTCAATGAATGCTTTCCAGCGCAAGCGACCGCGATCAATCGTTCGCAAGACAGAACAGTTTCTCGGCACGCTGCTGGCCGTCACCGGTTCCGACCCGCAGAAAAATGGCATCACCGGCGATCGCCGGACTGGCATAGCAGTCGTCGCCTAGCTGGTTTTTAGAAACCAATTCGAACTTCTCGCTGCTGGCTCTGAACACATAGCCATTGCCCGACAGGTCACACACGTAGACGTTCCCGCCAACGACGACGGGAGAACTGCTGAAGTTGCCGCCGAGCCGTTTCTTCCAGTGCTCGGTGCCGTCGGCGACATCCCAACAATACGCGATCCCATCATCGCTAACCGCATACAGGTTTTCACCATCGGTCACCAACGATGGCTCGTACAGCTTGGTGCGGTTCGACCAGACGCGTTTGCCCTTGGCATCCAGACACACCGTTTCTTTGTCAGGATATCCACCGGACGCAAACACGTGACCGGCCGTTGCGATCGGGGTCCCGCAAGTTGCCTCGGAAATGCATTCGGTTTCCCAAATCAATTTGCCGGTCGCCGGTTCATAGCTGGTCATCCGATCCATTCCGGTAATCACAACCTGGTCGACGCCATCCAGCGTGACCAAGGCGGGGCTGGAATAGCTGCTGACGTTGCCACGCGAACGACGCCACGCGACCTTTCCAGTCCGCACATCCAATCCGACGATGTAACCGCCGCCACCATTGTCTGCGGCGACAATGACGAGCGACTTATACAGGATTGGCGATGGTGCGTACCCGAACTTCGATACAAAGGCGCCAATGTCAGTTTGCCAGAGGACTTCGCCGTCGATCGCCAACGTGGTCACCCAAATGTGGTCGTTGTTTAAGTGGGCTGTGATCAGGTGATCCCCGTCGCAGGCGAGCGTGCCATTGGCGTTGGTGGCCTTGCGATGAACCGCCCGATCCGAAGGCAATCCGCCCGAGTGGACGACGGTTTTCCATCGTTCGTGTCCATCGTTGCGGTCATAGGCCAACACGAACTGTTGTGCCGGATCCGTTGTCGCTGAACCCAACACGACCAAGTCACCCACGACAATTGGGCTGCCATGCCCGCGGCCGGGAACATCGACCTGCCAACGGACATTCGCTTCGGCACTCCACTGAATCGGGATCGATTCAGATGGATCCAACGATCCCGTTCCCGATTCCCGACGGACTTGACCGCCAACGCCGCCCCGCCACTGCGGCCAAGCAAGATCCAGGTCGTCGCCGTTGACGAGGTCTTCAATTGTGACGCCGCTTTCACCGACACTGACCTCGACCACCGGCGTTCGCTTGCTGCATCCCAACGTTGACATACCCAAACATACGACAGCGATGCAGAGAACTTTCTTCATATTCTTCATTCGATTTTCAGCGGCCCGAATGGGATCTTGGTGGAAGAGGTGACGCCGAAATTCTTATCTGATCGCCAGCGTATCGACCCAAATCATTCTCAGCCGTACCAGTCACATCCGCAAGCCGCATCCGCAAATCGGCGCAACCAGATCGCACGGGCTACCAAGATCCCGTCCAGCCAAGCACAAGGCACCCGCAATCCGGTGCCCGGTCAGGCAGTCGATCGCCTTTGCAACCCGAAACCCCGTGGTTTGCAACCTGCACGCGATTCAAGGATCGGCTTGGTCAAGAATCAACTGTAAAGTGGATTCGTCACCCTCTGCAATGCGTCCGTCGGGGTCGATCAACACGACGGTGCCAAGCCCCGGGATTCCATATCGTTCCCAAGTGTTGAACGTCGTATCGAGCACGATAGGGAATGGAATTTTCTTTCCGTTCCAGACATTGGCTTCAATCGCCGACAACGCTTTATCCAACTTCGAAACGTCGTCGATTTCGCCGGACCAATCGATGCAGACGCCAATCACCTCGAATTTCGATCGACGGTCCCAATTCCAGTCAAATGCAGTCCCGTCCGACTGCCTCTGACTCCCGTTGGCACTCCAAAATGTCGAAACCGATGCGTTGTCGACCGGCTTTTCATCGGAGTCACCCACGTGCCCAAAGACCGACCGGTATTGCGACAATGCAACTTGAGTGCTGAAGGCAAGTAGCAAACTCAGGGCGGTCAGTCGATTCATTGTGATTCTATTGGCCGAAAGAAGATTGCACGAAAATGTTCAACGGTGGGAACTCGCAGACAATCTGGCAGTCAAGGAAACTCATTGGCTCGGACCTCGATTTGTTCCAATGGACGAATACTTGAAGTCACTCGGGACCGGAAACAAATCGCCCATGGTTGCTGATGCCCCAGCGACGAAAATCACGTTTGCTCGGCGACTTCGCCTTGATGCCTCTGCGATCCGTCGATCGATCGGCCCGAATCGCCTTCGGCGTTCGCTGAACGCCGGCTCAGAAACAAGCCCAGCAAACAGATCGGAACACCGAGTATCCCCACGACCAACGCAACTCCGAAGCCTCCAAGCCGGGACCATAGCTCTTGCTCCATTGTGCGGTTCGATACCGTGACGATTCTGTCGCGTCCAACATCGTCGACATCCAACTGGATCGTTGTGGCCAATGGAACGTCCACGTATCCAACGCTCGTCTTTTCATTGTTTCCAATGCTCCAGTTCTGTGACGCGTCGGGAACGAACTTAAGTTCTTCGCCGCTAGCGTCGCGAACGGCAATCCTAGCGTCATCAGGCCACTCTGCATCATATTGAAGACGCTCACCGTCAAACATCGTCCAGTGGTTGTCCCACACGTAGTACCGTCCCGGCGAATCGATCTCGGCGGTAACCGTCCCGGGCACCTTGGTCTGCGGATCAAGCGCAGCCCCATCGATCAACTCGACTAGGGTGAAGGCAAAGATTGCGATGCCCCCGACGATAAGTGCAAAACCGAGTGCCGCAATGCGCATCAGCGTCCTTTCGCGATTCGGGGAAAGATGTTGGCCGACGAGCGATCAAGTTCACGCGGCGGGTGTGGTCCTAGAGGACTTTAAAACTAACACGGCTGCCCGCTGACGTGCAACGTTTGGGTCATCGTCGTCATTGATTCGGGGTGACGCCCCAATCATCGAATTCGCAGTCGTGGCGGAAACCAAGATCACACAACTGACGCGTCCAATCCACAACAACGGCGTCATCCATCTTCATCTCTTCCGTTTTCCCAGACCGCGAGACAAGATGTGCAACGAACAGGAAGATTGCGGAAGGAGTCAATCGACGTCGGCAAAAACCGCAATCGATCATCAACGGGTGCCGAGGCGTCGACAACTCGAAAATTCCTTTTGACCGAACCTGACGGACCAATCGGCAGCCGCTGAGGCATCCATCAACACATGAACCAGACGATATGAAAGAAGCCAGCGAACTTCGTCGGACGCCTTTGGCGTTAAACCAAGGAATTCATCGTCGTTCGGGATCAGCGAGAACCAGAATCTGCGATTGCGACCTCAGCAAATGTTTGCCGATTTGATGGACGAGACGCGTATTGCATTCACTTGGGGGCGATGGGTGTCCGAATGGCGGTTGGGCCCCGGCGCAACATCCGGGCTGGACTTCTCGCTAGACGGATGCGTTTTGCCCGCGTATGGCGTTGGCGGGAAACGGCTGCCCGACCGTTTCCCGCTCTCCCCATCGGCATGCATGGACAGCGATGGGTGTTACACTGCGACAGTGAGTGGCAGGCGGTGATGCTGCGATGCCAGGACCACACGCATGGAAACGGAAACGGAGCGAGAGATGTTCAGCCGCGGCAAACTGATTCTAGGAGTCATCATCTTGGTGGCCGTTGGGTACGCCCTGATGCGGCCTGCGCCGGATGCCGGCGACCAATTCGAATCACTGCGGCGGCGTTCGGTACAGCGAGACACGGGGGCTCTGAATCAGAAGGCCAAAAACGAGATCCAGCGGTGGAACCAGAACACGTTGGACGGGATTGGAATGCCGCCCCCCAGCGATTTGGCGGTGTCCTATATCGGCGATGGCGACTATTGGTTCGTCGGAAAACTGCGGGATGGCGGTGGGGTAGAGATCCCGTTCGCGCCGGGGAAGATGCCTCGGCAACCTGACGAAGCGTCTGACAAGAACGATGTGGAAAGCCAGAGCCTGGGGTATGTGGGGCCGGATGTCTGCAAGCGATGTCACGAAAAGACTCACGCCTCGTTCATGCAGACCGCGCACTCGCAAACCTCGAAGTTCGTCGACCAGATGGCGATGCCTGGGCAGTTCGAACCACCTGAAAATCGCATGTCGACAAGCGACGCCAATCTGTCGATCGAAATGATCCAGTTGGAAGATGACTATTTTCAACGCGTACGTTTCTACGATTGGTATGTCGACGTGCCGATGCAGTTGAGCTTTGGGTCCGGAAACTTGGCACGGACGTTCGGCTATTGGAACGACGATCGACTGTACCAGCACAACGTGACTCATCTGACGAAGTCAAACCGCTGGATCAACAGCCCCGGATTTGTGGATGGTGATGCGGCCTATGCGCGGCCCATCCCGGCACGCTGCATGGATTGCCACGCAACGTTCTTTGAACCAACGGAAGAAACGAAAGAAAGATCCGCTGACGAACAGGCAAAGTGGCGATCCAGCGGCGGTGGAAACGAGTTTGACCCGCACTCGCTGATTCTGGGAGTCTCCTGCGAACGATGTCACGGACCAGCCGCTGAACATGTCGCCTATCACGACCGTCACCCCGATGCCACCGAGCCACGTCATATCGTGCAACCGGCTGCTTTGCCCCGACAACGGCAGCTGGAGATCTGCGGCCAATGCCACGCCGGTTCAACGGATCTTCGCAGCGAACCGTTTACCTACCGTCCCGGCGACAACCTGCTGGATCATTACTATCCGGCCCCCGAAGGCAGCGATGGAGGCAACAGTGTGCACACCAGCAACCAGCTTTCGCGTTTACAGGTGAGTGAATGTTTTTTGGGTTCCGACATGACCTGTGTCGCCTGCCACAACCCACACGAAAACCAACGCGAACAAACCAAGGCCTATTCGGCCAGTTGCCTGGAATGCCACCAACAGCAGGGCTGTCATTTCGTTCCGCCTGACGGCATCACACTTTCGGATGACTGCGTCTCCTGTCACATGCCATCACGCCCCACCAGCGACCTCCGATTGCAATCGGTCGTTGGCGACGTCTTCCCGATCCTGAAGGATCACTACATTCGCATCGACCAGCAAGCAACGACAGAGTTCCTAGAACGACACAGCGGTTCCAATGAAGCTGAAAAGCAGCCCTAGGCTGCGAAGAGTGCAATCGGGCCGACGGTGAGGCCGAGCACAACCGAAGAGCCACCGCAGTTTGGATCGGCGAAGTGGTATGTGAACGTTCGATGCACGTCACTGCCGATCAGGCAGCCTTTCCCATACGTAGGGCGGCCTTTCCAGGCCGTCGCTGGCACGAAACATACTTCGACGACCTGGAAAGCCCGTCCTACGATGTGACGAATCGATCGCTGTCGACCGGCGATGGGTGTCGCGGCGCCACACTTAAGCCGGACAGTCCGCATAATCGCATCGACGGTGACCGCCAGATCAACTTGATGGCGTTGGCCAACCGCGATCACGACCGCTACGCCGAATCGGCAACCTAGGTTCCAACCAGTTCCGAGACTGCCTTGTTTTGGGCACGCTGGCTTTGACGAGCCTGCAGGTGTTGAGCAGGCAGTCGTACCGGAGGGCTAGGACCGCCTGCTAGAAAAGGCTTGAATACGATGACACAAACAATGTTTCAGCAGACCGTTGCTGCGATCGCTCTGGAAAGTGCGCCTGGTGTAAATCAAGACACCGTCTGTCTATTGCAAATCCATCCGCTTGCGATCGATGCAGGCCCCGTGGCGATCAATGAATTCCCATTCGTCATTGGTCGTGATGCATCGTGCAACCTAACCATTCACGACACGTCCATTTCGCGTCGCCACAGTGTGATCGAGCGAACTGACACCGGATTTACGCTGCGGGACCTGGGCAGCACCAACGGCACCTACGTGGGCGACCAAGAAGTAACCCAGCACGCATTGGTTGCCGGTGATCAGATACGTCTGGGCAATCGCATCTTCAAACTTTTGACGTCAAACCATTTCGAGTCGCAGTATCACGAAGCCGTCTATTCGATGATGACTCGCGATGGCCTGACCGGTGTATGGAACAAACGCTACTTCACCGAATCGCTAGAACGCGACTTGAAACGATCCCAACGGAATGGCCGCGCGATCTCGCTGGCCATCATGGATATCGATTTCTTCAAACAGGTCAACGACACCCATGGGCATCTGGCCGGCGATGAGGTCCTGATTGAACTGGGCGAAAGGATCCAGGCTGAACTTCGTGGCGACGAAATTTTCGCACGGTTCGGCGGGGAAGAATTCGCCATCATCTTGAACGAAATGCAACTCGAAGACGCTATCCGCGCTGCAGAGCGCTGCCGCATCGCGATCCAATCGCGACCTTTCCAAACGTCCGCCGGACCACTGGATATCACCATCAGCGTTGGTGTCGCGGTATCTTCCGACGAATCGCAGCTAGCAACCGAGTTCATTCAGAATGCGGACGCCGCTTTGTACGAAGCCAAGCACGATGGACGGAACCGAGTCAGCTACCACCGTCCGGTTTGATTTCCTGTGATCGAACTGGAACCATCCAACGAAAAGACCCGTGATCTTCGGGTCGGCGCCGCGATCGCAAGTCCGGCCCCAACCACCGTCGAACTCGGCCAAGATCCTGTCATCGGCCGAAACATTGGAAACTATCGGATCGATTCGCTTATCGGTCGCGGTGGCATGGGAAGCGTCTACCGCGCCCACCAATGCTATCCGGTTCAACGTGATGTCGCGTTGAAGCTGATGACTTCGGAAGTGTTTGGATCCACCCCATCGAACCACGAGGCGCGTGCTCGGTTTGTCGCCGAAGGCCAAGTATTGGCTGCGATGCACCACAACGAAATCGCGTGCCTATTCGACGCGTCGACGTCGGACCGCGGCGAACCATACTTTGTGATGGAACTGGTCGATGGAGTGTCGCTGGCGACATACTGCCATCAGCACAGGTTAACGATCGAGCAACGAATCCGGCTGGTTCAACGAATTTGCCGGGCAGTCCATGCAGCCCATCAAAGCGGCGTCGTCCATCGCGATTTGAAACCCGACAACATCTTGGTGTGCCAGGGCAGCGACGGACCGATGATCAAGATCATCGACTTTGGCATCGCCAAGGTCATCCAAGGCCACGACACGATTGTCTCTGGCTTGACCGCCTGTGACCAATTCATCGGTACACCGGGATACCTTAGCCCGGAACAGGCTGTCGGCAATGATGTCGACGCACGTGCGGATGTGTTTTCGATTGGCGCCATCCTGTTTGAACTGCTGTGCGGATCGACCCCGATCAACCAGCGAGACACCCCCTTTCGAGACTTTTCGGCGCTGCGGCGATTGACCGAAAACCACGAAACGCCACGTCCGAGTGCGCGAGTCCAGTCTCTTGACGCTTCGCAACAGCAAGAACTAGCGTACGGATGTCGCACCAGTCTGAGCCAATTGGTTGGCGAGTGCCAGCGAGACCTCGATTGGGTGGTGCTAAAATCGTTAGCCCCCGACCGCATTCACCGATACGCAACCGCGGCAGATTTCGCAGACGATCTTCAGCGGTTCCTCGATGACCAGCCCACCCAAGCTGCGGCACCGACGCTGCTGTATCAGACACGCAAACTGATTCGGCGACGCCCGGCAACCGTGTTGGCGGTGGCCGCCGCTTGCGTCGCGATCGCCAGCGGAATGTTGCTATGGTCGGTCGAATCGATCCGAGCGATGGATCGAACAAGACAAGCTTCGCTGCAATCCCGCCATCTGCTGGACCAAGCCAGGATGCTGCAGATATCCATCGCCACCAGCAAGTCCAAACCGACCAGCAGTCTGGTCCATGCCGCTGTGACGCTGGAGCAAACGCGACAACTGCTTCGCGATCAGCCACAGTTGTCGGCTGCCCGAGATCGACTGAACCAGTTGGAGACGACAATCCATACCGACGAATCCGCCTTCGATCTTGTATCCGCGCTCGATTCGTCACGACTGACCACGACGTTGCACAACGAAGGTCAACAGGACTCGGACTTTGGTTCGGCGCGTGCCATCGCCCTCATCTCCGATGCGTTTAACTCATTCGGCCTGAACGTCGACACCACGCCTCCGCGACACGCGGCAGCCAAACTGCGCCAAGTACCGCGGTTTCTGCTGCAGCACATCATCGAATCACTGGACTTCTGGATCGGCGAGCAGTTGGCGATCTCGACGGGACTTGCCACCCCTTGGCCTGCCGACGTGCTGTCGTACCTGGACACAGACCCTCTGCGGCAACGCCTCCGGATGGCGATTCTAGCCGGCGATCATGCCGAACTGACGCGTATTGCCGAAGATGGGTTGGATCAACACTTTCTGCCATTCAGCCGCGTGCAACTGGCCAACGCACTGGCCGCCAGTGGCAAGCATCCGCATGCAATCGCTGTGCTGCGGCGCGGACAAGCGTCCCACCCCAGCGACTTTTGGGTGAACCATACCCTGGCAACCATGCTGTCGCGTCACCCTTCGGCGGATCCACAGGTCGACGACAATCGGGATTCGTTGCACTACTATGCCATCGCCGTTGCGTTGCGCCCCGAGGCAACGGGGGCGTCGCTGAATCTAGCTGAAAAACTTTGGTCGCTGGGGCATAAGACGGCAGCGTTGGCCGAGGTTCAACGCATTCGCAAGATTGATTCCAGCGTGGATCGCCCCAAGTGGGCGAATCAGGAAAGTCCGGCCAAGTCAGAATGAGAGCCGTGCATCGAACACGAATCGCGTATCAAACCATTGTTCGTCGGCGATGGTAAAGCCTGTCGCCACCCCAAACTCCCACAGTCCCAGATCGCTTTTGGGCCCCAACACAAAACGGGCCCCCGGGTAGACTTCGATCGCGGTTTCGCCGTCAACGCGTTGAAATGTCGTCGGACTGGTAGCATTCTGACCGCCGAACAGAAAGGAAAGCGTTTTGATTTCTAGCGTAGGCAGAAACGCGAACACGTCACTTTCGGCTGCGATCGTGCTAATCCCCCAGCCGGTGGACAGCACATCGCCCGCGATTCCCTCGGTGCCTTTCAGGGGCATCCAGTATTTCAGTTCAGCGAACGCATAAGTTTCCGGACGCAGGCAGTGTCGTCCAAGCAAGCCATATTCAAGCGAAGTGTGGCCGGTTCCCAGACCTCTTTTGACTGGTCCCGTTGCCAGATAGGTCCGAAAGACCGTCGCGACCTTGGTGCGTTTCCCGTCCACCAATAGTGCCTGAGCACCGATCACCATATCCCCGAAACCGGTGGTGTTGTCGTTGATTTCCGGGTCCAGCGAACGCATCGTGTACTGAGTCAACACCATTGCTTTTTCGTTGCCAACCGCAAGCCGAACCGACAAGTCTTGTGCGTTCAGCCCGGTTTCCGGACCCGCCGGTTGCCCCCAGTAGTACTCGGCACGATCGGGCGTCTGCAGTCCGTCATCCAGTTTCAGCCGCACGCCGAAATGAGGCACCTGGATCGCCGTGTCCAAGACATTGGGGGCAAACATGACTCGTTCATAACCGATCCCTCGGTCATGGGTTCGTTGCTTTCGAAAGTTCGCTCCGATCATGAAGCGTTCGAAATCGATCGGGAGGGAGGGTCCGCGAAAATTCTGCCAAGGAGTCCATTGGCAAGAAACGCCGGGCGAAGTTGACTGACAACCGCAGGTCCCGTCACAAGCGAGGCCTTGATCGCAGCCGCAAGGGCCGGTGCTGGTCGCGGCATCAACACTGCCGGGGAAAGGTCTCTCCGGCGAATCGGACCAAAGAATCGGATCCATCGCACTCGGCCCGCTAATCGAGATCCCGCTGGTGTCGGGCTGGATTGGAACGGGCTGGATTGGAACGGGTTGGATCGGTAGCGGCTCGGCCGGAGCAACCTCGGTTGGGGTCAGATCAACGGGGATTGGTGCAGCAGGAATGCCCTCTGCTGCGGGTGCCAGCAACAGCGTCTCTTCGATCATCCCGTGTTGGTCCAGCGACCCGTCGTCGAGCATCGATTCGCGCAGTGGCGAATCCAGCCGGATATCCCACTGGGCCGGCGCTGGAAGCGACAGCAGCGAGACCAACAGCATGTTCGTCAGCAGCAGTGCGGTGAAAACAGTTTTGGTCACACTTCGGCGCGGGCTTCAAAGAGACATAGGTTCACTGAGCGATGAGGGCAAGTCGGCGACGCGCCGTGAAACTCATTCACGTTGACTCTACTGGCATTATCGTCTGGAAGTGTTTGCATGAATTAGCTAATCTACGCCCGATTAGACACGGCGAGTCAAAATGATTTGATGAACGCCGCCAATCATTCGGAAAGGAATCCGATGCAGAATCTTGCGGTCCATTGGCACGAAGGACTCTTTCTACGCCCTCATCATTTGCAGGCGTGGGACCGGCATTGGCACGAAAACCAAGCGGCCGCCGATCGCTGGCAGAACCCATACAGCTATGGTTTGGCCAGCATTTCGATCAACGCAGACGCCCTGGCATTGGGATTCTTCCAGTTGGATGGAGTTCGCGCCAGGATGCCAGAGGGCACCATGGTCGAATTGGCCGCGGGTGAGTCGACCGAGCGGGTGGACCTGCGGGCCGGCTTCGCGGTTTCGTCTTCTGGAACCTCCTCTGCCACAGTTTCCAACGCCGGTGGTGCCACCATCCCGATTAGCGGCGGCGACAGTGTCGACGTTTTTCTGGCGGTGCCCCGACTGCAACTAGGTTCTGCAAATGTTGCCGAAGGCGATCAAGGCGAAGGCACACGATACCGCCAACTGCAAATCCACGTCCCGGATGAAAGCGACGGATCGAGCGTGGAACCGGTGATTTTTCGCCGCGTCAACGCGACGTTGATGCTGTCGACGGACGACTTGACCGGCTACGACGTTCTGCGAATCGCTCGAGTCAAACGGGGCACCGTGGGCGGATCGATCGCCGAACTCGATGACCGATTCATCCCATCACTGATGGATTGCGCTGCGTGGCCACAGATGCGTCAGCGGTTGCTGCGACCGATTCACGACCTGATGATGCTAAAGATCGAACTATTGTCCAAACTGGTCAACGATCACAGCGTTGGCATGGACGCTGATCAGCCCGGCGACCTGCAACGAATTCTGATGCTGCAATCGCTGAATCAAGCGGCAGCCGTGATTGGTGTGCTGGCGCAGTCCAGCGGTGTGCACCCATGGGCGGCTTACGTAGAACTGAGTCGCCTGGCTGGTGCGCTGGATCTGTTCAGCGAGAGCCGTTCGCTGCAATCGATCGCCGCCTATGACCATGACGCGATCGGCCCACTGTTTTATGCATTGCGAGCCCGGATTGAGTCGCGAATCGCAGCGGTAGGACGCAGTGCCTATCAGCAGCGTTATTTTGTCGGCGCCGGGTTGGGAATGCAGGTCAGCCTGGATCCCCAATGGCTGACAAGCAACTGGCAATGCGTGATTGGTGTTCGTCGCGGAAAGTTGTCGACATCGGGACTCGAAAAGATTCTGTCACCCGGTTTCCTGGACTGGAAACTAGGCAGCGCAAGGCAGGTCGAAGCTTTGTACAACAAACGAGCGATGGGCTTGGAACTGAAACCGCTTCGAGAGGTCCCGCGATCGTTGCCATCCCAGTCCGACTGGAGCTTTTTTGAGATCAGCGGCAGTGGCCCGGCTTGGACCGACGTCTTGGATACCGGCACCATCGCGATGCGATTACGAGAACAGTTGATCGAAGACCATCGTCAATTGGCGGGAAATCAAACGCTGAGCGTTCGCGTCGACAGCCACACCGTTTCGCTTCAGTTCGCGATTTATGCGATCCAACGAACTGGGAACGTTTGATGAAGAAATCGCTTGATCAATTCGTGGATGATTACTTTGAATCGCTGCTTGCCGTGATCGATGCGATCCAGGCGGGTGAGTCGGTGGATCCGGTCAGTTTGAACGATGCCTTGACCGGGCGTATCAAAACGGCTCGGCAGAGTCACTTTCACGATGCTGATTGGGAATCCGCCATCTACGCGTTGGTCGCCCTGACCGATGAGTTGATGCTAGACATGCCATGGTCAGGTCGAGTTTGGTGGAATGACCACGTAATGGAAGCCAGTACGTTTGGGTCGCGCATTTGCAGCGAACGTTTTTACCAACTTGCCACCGAGGTCGCTCGTGATGCGGCTTCCCGCGCCCCTGGCAACAACGTGCTGCGGGTGTTCCACGACTGTGTGTTGCTTGGATTTCGCGGTGTCTACTCGGTGCCCGAGCTTTCCACGTCCACGACAAAGGAACTTGGGATTCCACCGACGATCGAAGACTGGCTGGCAAAAGCGCAGATGCATCTCTCAGAAGATACCGGCGGAGACCGCCCAGCTCGCCAACACCGCCAACTCGGCGGGGCCACACCGAACACAACGCGCCGCAACATCGTTTGGTGGACTGTCGCCGCAGGCCTGATGCTGATCGCAAATGTGGCTGTGTTCTCCTTAACGCTTCGATCCTGAAAAGCCTAAAGAATCATTGATGTCTGATGACGCCAAGCCAAGCCTTGCGCAGCGTGTGAAATCGCGCCTAGAACTTTCGTTGGCGGCGATGGTTGCTTTGCTGGTCGGGACGTTCTTGCTTTGCCTGGCGCTGGTGGCATGGCTGGTCTATTCAATCGACCCCACCCGCATCGCCTGGGGCGACTACATGACGCTAGGACGTAGCGTCGGCCTATTGGTCCTGTGGGGACTCTCCTGTGCCGTTACCTACTGGACGGTACGGATTTGGATGAACGAGGTCCCGCCTGGCGATGTGCGAGTTCGCCAAGGTTGGAACGCCGGAACCAAATTACTGGCTCGACACGGCATCGGGCTATCCGAACTTCCCTGCTTTGTGGTCCTTGGCTGCGAAACGCGACATCAACAGGATGCGTTGATGGGCAGCGACGGGTTTACCGTAACCCACCCATCATCCGGTGCTGCGCCTGCAATCGATTGGCATGTGACCGAAGAACGGATCTTGATCTTCTGTCGCGACATCGGCGTGTATGGCGGTCTGCTTCGCAGTGGCGACAAACGTGCCGGCACTGGATCCCCAACAAACCAACTTTCTTTCGTTGATGCCGATGGCCGAAGTCGCGTTCGCGCATCGGTTGATGATCCAGGAGTGCAAGATTCCGCCGCACCGACAAACCAGGATGACCATCCATCCAAACATGAACTGGATTCCGAACATCAACAGCCCGGTGACGTTGAACGGGGCGGCGAAGATGATCCCGTTGCCAGCGAAGAATCGGAACTGGGAAAGGATGCGTTCGAATCTGACGACCTAGGGGACGACAACGACGGACACTCCAACATCGGACCTGATTCGGTTGCCATCGCATCGCCGCGTGCCAAGACCAAAATCACTGGTACAAAATCAGCTACCATGACCAGCGCGATGCGGACACTCGACCACGCCCGTTCGCTGGTCCTGGACGCCCAATCGATCACGCCGGAAACCGTTCCTGCGCGTTCAATCCCCGACTCGCTTTCGTCGACCAAGACATCCGCATGCCAGGAACAGATGGCGGAATTCTGTGCTTGCCTGCGATCTGAACGCTTTCCTCATGCCCCCATCAACGGCACGTTGGTGCTGGTCGACTCCGACGCGATCACCGACCGCAGTTCGACGTCAAGTGAATCGGGGCGAATCCTGGGGCGTGCGATACGCAGCGACCTGGATCAAATGCAGGCCGAACTGGGGATCGCAAGTCCGGTCACGATGATGGTCACCGAAAACGATCACGCCGATGACTATCACGAATTGCAGCGGCGACTGCGGATGGTCGAACAGGAAACATCGCTACCGCTGGGCCGCGCGTTCGTGTCCGAAGAAATCCCCACCGTGGACGCGATGAACGGACTTGCGACCGACGCCATCCGAATGATGGAATCTCGCGTGCAGACGGTGTTCCAGACGCCTCGATCGTTGAGCCAGCCCCAGAACTACCGACTGGTACGCCTGTTGATCCAATGCCGGCGTTGGCACACGTCACTGCGCAGTTTGTTGGTGGAAAGCTGCGCCGTTGCCACGGTATCGCAGCCCCAAGCGGTTCATGCAGTCAATCCAACGGGCGACCCAGGAATCGTCAGCGGCATGTTCGTCGCTTCGACCGCGGCGGGTACATCGGGCGGCTCGTCCAAGATGGGTTGCTTCTTTGAACCAGTCCTTCGTCACATGGTCGACCAACAGAATCATCTGGCTTGGACATCGAGCGAACGACAACGCTGCCGTCGACACCGCAACGTCGTCAATGCGATCATCCTGGTAACCGCCGTCTTGCTAGCCATGCTGCTGGCTCAACTGTTCTGGTTGTTCTGGGCCTAAAATCGCAAAAACCGTCAAAAAGACGTCAAAGTGACTCAGGCCTTCGCGTGATAAAGTCGATTCAACCGTTAACACCATCACTCAATTGCGAGGGTGGGCACGAAATCGAACGCGAAGACACAAGCAAATGCCGGCTGTCGAACGCCAATCTCTGACCACGTCGCTTTCATCGAATTCGCCATCCGGCGTGAATCTCGAGTACGACCCGCGGTTCGTCGAGATGATGCGACTCAGCGAGGGCACGCGAGAGCAACAGTACGGCCAGACGATCATTGCCGCGCAGGGCCCCGAGTGGAACACCATCCACCAACTGGCATCGGAATTGGCAACCGAAACACGTGACCTGCGTGTCGCCGTACTGCTGATCGAGACTCTCACTCACCGCGAGGGTCTAAGTGGGCTGGCCGATGGCTTGGGCTTGCTTCGCGATTGGACCTGCAATTTCTGGTCCGACATCCACCCACAGCTTGACGCGTCCGACAACAACGATCCGTTCGTGCGAATCAACTCGCTGGGCCGACTGTGCGAACCGGAACGACTGCTGACCATGATCGGCCGAATCGCTCTGGTCGAAGCTCCACCTCATGTGACCGTTACCGTGGACGATGTTCGTCGTTCCAAAGGCGATTCCGCGAACATCGCAAATGCCGATCGCCCGACACCGATGGAAATCGAGGCCGCCTTTTTGTCGTTGTCGGTAACCGAACTTCGACAGCGATATGAAGTGTGCCAACGCGCCGATGGCTCGCTGTGCCAAACCATCGAATTCCTTGACCAAACGATTGGCACAGGAGCATGGGACGCAAGCACACTGATGAACAAGGTCGCAGGTTGTCGCGACATCCTAAAGAACCAACTTCGCCAGCGTCTGTCGGTGTCCGATGCCATCATCAAGGACGTCAGTTCGAACACCAACCAAGCAACATCTGGCGAAGAAGTGCGAGACGACTGGAATCCCGACGACGTGGATCATTCCATCCCCGAGATCACTCGCATCCGTGTGGAATCTCGCGAAGACGCCGCGCATGTCCTTCAAGCGGCCATCAAATATTTCGAACAGCACGAACCATCCAGTCCTGTGCCGTTGCTGTTGCGTCGGGCTAGCCGACTGATCAATCAGGACTTCGTGGGCATTATCCGTGAACTAGCACCGGATGCGCTCGCGCAGGCAAGAAACTTGGCGGGTGACTTCGATGAGTGATCGCCAGAAACTGAATCTCTAATTTTTTCACGCGCCTCGACGTTAGAAGCAAAAGGGTACATCACATGTCCGAAAGCAGTCAGAAGTTTATCTCTCGCAATCGGCCGCCTCGTGTCCAAATCGAATACGACGTGGAAACGTACGGCTCGGAGAAGAAAGTCCAACTGCCATTCGTAATGGGTGTATTGGCCGACCTATCGGGTAACCCATCCGAACCGCTGCCAGACGTTGCCAATCGCAAATTTTTGGAAACGGACATCGACAATTTCGACGAACGATTGAAGTCGATGAAGCCACGTGCTTCGTTCCAAGTTGCAAACACGTTGACCGGCGAAGGCAACCTCAGCGTCGACCTGACCTTTGAATCGATGGACGACTTCACGCCTGGACGCGTGGCCCAACGTGTCGAGCCGCTTGAAAAACTGCTGAACGCACGCACCGAACTGTCGCACCTGGTGACCTACATGGACGGAAAGACCGGAGCCGAAGAATTGGTTTCGCGACTGATCAGCGACCCTGCCTTGCTGAAAGAACTGACCGAAAAGCCATTGGATACCGACACGGCCAAACCTGAAACGGACGCAGCCTAACCCCATACCCTTCACGGCAACCCACCGATTGCCGCCTGTAAACCAAAACAAGACCAGAGGAATCAAGGATGAGCGAAACCAAATCGGAAGCACCAGAGGCTCCCGCAGATACTGCTGCTGCCATCACGCTGGACACCCTATCCGAGCTATTGGAAGCCGAATTCAAGCCGCGCAGTGATGAAGCCAACTTGGCAGTCACGACCGCCGTCAACACGTTGGCCGCGCAGCTTGTCACCACCGAAATGGTTGCTTCCAGCGACGCCATCAAAACCATCGAAGCTCTGGTCGCGGAAATCGATCGCAAGATTGCCGAGCAGATGAATGAAATCCTTCATCACGAAGCATTCCAAAATCTTGAAGGTGCGTGGCGAGGACTTTCTCACCTGGTCAATAACACCGAAACCGACGAGATGTTGAAGATTCGCGTCTTGAACATCTCCAAAAAGGATCTTCACAAGACGCTGAAGAAGTTCAAGGGCACCGGCTGGGATCAAAGCCCGCTGTTCAAGAAGCTGTACGAAGAAGAGTATGGCCAGTTCGGCGGCGAACCCTACGGCGCACTGATCGGCGATTATTACTTTGACCACACACCGGTCGATGTTGAATTGTTGGGCGAAATGGCCAAGATCTGCGCCGCGTCGCATGCACCGTTCATCACCGCGGCCAGCCCGTCGTTGATGCACATGGGATCCTGGCAGGAACTGAGCAACCCGCGCGATTTGACCAAGATTTTCCAAACGGTCGAATACGCGTCGTGGACTTCGCTTCGCAACGACGAAGATTCGCGTTACGTTGGCCTGACGATGCCACGTTTCCTGGCTCGCCAACCCTACGGTGCGGCCACCAACCCCGTCGAAGAGTTTGCGTTCGAAGAGGACACCGCAGGCCCGGACCACAGCCGATATGTGTGGTCCAACAGCGCCTACGCATTCGCGGTCAACATCAACCGATCGTTCAAAATGCACGGTTGGTGCTCGCGAATTCGCGGCATCGAATCGGGCGGATCGGTCGAGAAACTTCCTGTCCACGTCTTCCCAACCGACGACGGCGGAATCGACATGAAGTGCCCCACGGAGATCGCCATCAGTGATCGCCGGGAAGCCGAACTTGCCAAGAACGGCCTGATGCCATTGGTGTTCCGAAAGAACAGCGACCTGGCAGCCTTCATCGGCGCCCAGTCGCTGAACAACCCATCGATCTTCGAAGACGATGATGCGACCGCGAACGCACGTCTTTCCGGCCGACTGCCTTACCTGTTCGCCGTTTGCCGCTTCGCTCACTATTTGAAGTGCATCGTTCGCGACAAGGTCGGTTCGTTCAAAGAACGATCGGACATGCAAATCTGGTTGAACAACTGGATCAGCCAATACGTCGACACGAACCCGGCGACGGCATCCGAATTGGACAAAGCCCGCCGACCATTGGCTGGCGCAGAAGTGGTTGTCGAAGAGATCGAAGGAAACCCGGGCTACTACAGCGCCAAGTTCTTCCTGCGACCTCACTATCAACTCGAAGGCTTGACCGTCTCGCTGCGTTTGGTCAGCAAGTTGCCATCTGCCAAGGCTGCCTAACATCGGTCGGCACTCGGCATCCATCATTCCCAATCATTCACAGTGAGAGTAGCAAATGATTCTGTTAAAGTTTAAAAAAGAAATCAAAGGCGACGCAGCCGCATCAGGGTACGAAGGCCAGATCAAACTGACATCAACTCAGTTCAGTGCCTCTCGATCCGTCGGCGTGCCTTCGGGCAGCGCGGCACGCGAAACGGGTGCACCGACTTTCTCGGAAGTCCACTGTTCCAAAGATTTCGACATCGCGTCGACGGAACTGTTCATGCAAAGCGTTTCCGGTGCATCCCTCGAAGAAGCCTCGTTGACCTACCTGCAAACCGACGGCGAAGGCGGTCCACAGGTGTACCTGGTCGTGACCCTGACCGACCCGATCGTCACCAGTTATTCCCACAGCGGCATGATGGGCGACAAGCCTAGCGAGTCGTTCGCGTTGAACTTCACCAAGATCTCACTGGCGTACACACAGTACACCGGCGAAGCAGCAGTGAAGGCATCGCCGAAGGGCTGGAACCTTCTAGAGCAGAAAGCAGCCTAGTCCCAACTGGACTCTTCCGCATGTTACCGAATCAACGGATTGATCGTCCCACATCGTCGTTGCTAGATCGATTGATCGGCAATCACGATGGTGCGGACGTTGCGGTACGCTTTGCGAGAAGCCAAGCGGCAGGCGAAGAAACGTCCGCGATGGCCTCGTCCATCGTACCGTCATCCAACGCAACGATCACGCGGCGCCAACAGAGGAAACAGATCGGAATCCTGCGAACTCAGATTCAGCGAGACCTGCTCGCTCTATTTGCAACGCGGCGACTATCCGAGGACACCGATCTAGAGGCGTGGCCGTTGGTTCGCAACAGTGTGCTGAACTACGGGATCCCCGATCTGTCGGGATCAACCGGCAGCAGCATCAACACCGGAAAATTGCAGCAAGAACTGACCAGCGTCATCAAGAGTTTCGAGCCGAGACTGAGGCCCGATACCTTGACGGTCACTTGCCGCGTGAACGAGTTTTCGATCGGCGACTTGACCGTCGATATCGAAGCGTTGTTCGGTCCAGCCGACGGGCTGGAAACATTTGCGATGGGCATCGCCATCAACCTGGGCAGCGGTCAATGTCACGCGACCGATCCCAGTCAGATTCGACGGGCAGGCTAGTTCATTCGCGTCGAATGACAAAACCGAAGCCCGATTCATCCAGTCAAACCGATTGAGCGCATGGAAGCCCAATTCCTAGACCACTACAACCGCGAACTCGGCTATCTGCGCGAGTTAGGCGCCGAGTTTGCGCAAGAGTATCCAGCGGTTGCGGGTCGATTGGGGATGGACGAATTCGCCTGCGCGGATCCCTTTGTCGAACGACTGCTAGAGGGGTTTGCGTTTCTCGCAGCCCGAGTACACCGGCGTCTGGATTCCGAATTTCCACAGCTGACCGGCGGATTACTGCAATCGATCTATCCGCACTACACCCGCCCCATTCCGGCGGCTGCGGTTGTCGAAATCCATCCCGATCCTGACGAGGGCTCGTTGGTCGACGGCTACCGGTTACCACGCGGATCGCGTCTGCAGGGGCCCACCAGCCATGCATCCCCGACGCCTTGCCGTTTTGAAACGACCGCTGATCTGGATTTGTGGCCGATCAAAATCACGGACGTCGAATTGATCGAGCGAGGGTCCGCCAACACACGGCCGCTGCCATCCGTGCTGGGCGGACCTGAAGTTCGATCGGGTCTTCGGATCACGCTGGAAACGACTGGTGGCGTTCCCATGTCCGCCCTGAAGATGGATCGATTGCCTATTCATCTACGCGGTGGCGAAATTGCCCATCAATTGCTGGAACTGCTGGTAGCCCACACGACATCCATTGCCGTCGGACAAACAGAATCAGGGCGTTGGGATCGACTCGATCGATCAGCACTATCGGCCGGAGGATTTGACGACAGCGAATCGCTTTTACCGGATGAACCACGGTCGTTTTCGGGATACCGACTGCTTCAAGAGTATTTCCTGCTTCCCGAAAAGTTCTTGTTCGTCAACATCGAAGGACTATCCACGGCCATCGCGACAGCCAATGGGAAACAGATCGAGATCGTCATCGGCTTGGGCGAATCCGAACGAGAACTGGCGAGCCGACTTGCGCGAGAACACTTCGCGCTGCACTGCGTGCCCGCCATCAACTTGTTCAAAAAGCGAGCCGATCGAGTTCAAATTTCCGAAGCGAAATCGGAACACCAACTCTTGGTCGACCGTAGTCGACCGATGGATTTCGAGATTTGGTCCGTCCAACAATTGCTTGGTCATGGAAGAACACCGCTGCAAGAAGTCGAATTTTTGCCGCTGTACGCGCCGCCGACCAACATGGCGGCTCGCCACCAACATGCCGCCTACTACACGCTCGATCGACGTCCCCGACAACCGTCAACGAACCAACGCGAATACGGGCATCGGTCGTCCTATTTAGGCACCGAGGTTTACGTCACGTTGACCGATTCGAATCAGGCACCTTCGCGACACCCGATCCGCCAACTGTCGTCAACGGTGTACTGCACCAACCGTGACCTGGCGATGCTGAAACCCGCATCGGGATGGCGCGACGCGTTCACATTGGATGGTCCGGGCCCGGTCGCCTCGATCTCCTGTTTGACCGGTCCCACGACGCCGCGACAGCCATTGACCACCGAAGACGGTGAAACCTGTTGGCGATTGGTCAACCATTTGACGTCCAACTTTTTATCCCTTTGCGACCGCGCAAAACAATCGGACAAAGTGGGAACCGAGAGCGATCAACGAGGACGATCCGCGGCCGCCTTGTTGCGACAGATGCTGTATCTGTATTGCCCTGCGGATTTGCCTGCCACACGACGTCAGGTCGACGGCATCCTCTCGGTCACCAACGAAGCGGTCACTCGGCAGTTGCCGTTCGACGGCCCCATCGTGCACGGCCGTGGCGTTCACTTAGACCTAGAACTTGACGAAGCCGCTTTCGAAGGCGGCGGCGCGTTCCTGATGGGCGCGGTGCTGGATCAATTCATGGCCCGTTTCGTCTCACTCAACAGCTTTACCCAGACGACAATTCGAACCCCGTCGCGAGGCCGTGTCCATCGCTGGCCCGTACGGACGGGAACCATTTCGATGATCTAGTGACATTGCCATGATCCGGCATTTGTGTCACTGATTTGAAGTCGGCAAAGTTCGTTGATCGATTCGCAGAATCCAGGTCGTTCAGCGGCATCAGCCCCGCACAACCAAAACCCATGCCAACCACGAAACCTTCGACCGACGCGCCAACCGCGACGAATCCAATCGACTGGGACCAACGTGTCGCCGGAGCGATCGATCATTCGGTTCACCAGCTCGACTTCTTTCAAGCGATCCGGCGAATTGAAGGATTGTCTGAATCGTTGCCACGGATCGGCCACGCGCGACAGGCCGATCAGGAAGCCGTTCGGATTCGTCAAACGACCGCACTTGATTTTGCACCCTCGACGATTGACCGCATCGACTCCCGTGCCGATGGCAGAGCCCTTCTGAGCCAACGGTTCTTTGGACTGCTGGGGCCCGGCGGCCCGATGCCGCTGCACATGACCGAAACGGTGCGGAACGAAACCCGGCACCAAAGCGATCCGGCCCTTGAAGCGTTCTTGAACCTGTTCCATCATCGCATGGCCACGTTGTTCTATCGCGCTTGGAGCAGCAGTCGAGGCGCGGTCCAGCGAGACAGACCGGACCAAGACCGATTTGCTTCATACGTCGGTGCGATCTCGGGCGGCATGCCGTTGCCAGGACAAGCCCCCGAATCAACCGACCGGCTGTTTTTCAGCGGACGGTTTTCAACCTCGCATCGCAACGCCGAAGGCCTTGCCGCCGTGGTTTCGGCGACAATCCATGCCGACGCGAAGGTCAAAACGTTCCAACTGAGGAACCTGCGTCTGGAATCCGAGGATCTAACCCTCCTGACTTGCAGCGCGACCGCGCAGGGGCGAGGCGGAAGACTAGGCCGCAGCGTTGTCCTGGGACGATCAGTCCCAGACCGCCGGTCGATGATCGATCTGGACATTGGCCCCATTGCGTTTGATCTGTTCCAAACACTGTTGCCCGGTGGATCGGGACATCGTGAACTGAGTCGACTGATTCGCAGCTACGTCGACCCCGGACTCGATTGCCGAGTTCGACTGATCTTGGATCGTTGCACCATTCCAAGAATGTCCTTGGGGCGAACCGGATCCGCTGGACATATCGGTTCCCTTGGCCGCAGCGCGTGGATCCACAGCAGGCAACCGAAATCGGACGCTGGCGACTGCCAGTTCATCATCTAAGTTTCGCCATGCCCATCACGCAAGAAAACCGATCGATCGCCATCAGCACACCTCTGGGACAGGATGTGCTGATCGTGAACCATCTGTCTTGGTCCGAACAACTGGGGCAACCGTTCCAGGGGTTGCTGCAATTGGCTAGTACCGACGGTGATATCAACCCAACCGATCTGTTGAAGCAACCTGTCTCGATCCAAGTCGGCAAGGTCGACGAAACGCCGTTTTACCTGCATGGGTACGCCACTCAACTTGCCCAAGCGGGTCTTCGAAGCGGCATGTTCGAATACCATTTGACGCTTGCGCCATGGTTCGAACTGCTTCGACACGTCGGTGGATCCCAGATTTTCCAACAGCAGTCGGTCGTCGATATCGCCAAAGCGGTGATTGACGCACGCGGATTTACCGCAGAACTAGAAGATCGCCTGACACAGACCTATCGTCAACGCGCGTACTGCGTGCAGTATGCCGAATCGGACTTCCACTTTCTAAGCCGGTTGTTCGAAGAAGAAGGCATCTACTATTTCTTTGAGTACGCCAACGACGCGCACACGATGGTTCTGTGTGACGACGTCAGTGCCCATCAAGCAGTCGATTCACTCGATTCGCTGCCGTATCATGAACTTGATTCGGGCAGCACCGAAACATGTGTGTCCAACTTTTCCAGGCAACGCCATTTCTGTACCGCATCGTACGTTTTGCGTGACTATGATTTCCAAAAGCCACGCGCGGAAATGACGGTTCGGCAAAACGCGGCGGACACCAACAGCGAATGGCAATGGTATGAATTTCCGGGCCGATTCTTCGAAACTGACGATGGCCAGCACTACGCACGTGTCTTGACCGAAGCGGCAGTCGCACGCCAAGAAAAGGCCACCGTCAATGTTTCGACGGGCAAGATCTCGGCCGGCGATTTGCTGACCATCACGTCGCATCCCACCGATGCCCTGAATCAAGAATATCTGATCACAGGTCGTCACATCCAAGCCAGTGCGGGGGATGTAGGCGTGGGCAGCGCCAGTGCCACGGCGTCATTCAACGGGCAATTGCATGTCCAACCCTCGTCGATTCCCTATCGATCGATCCGAGAGACCCCGCGTCCACCGATGCCCGGTCCGCAAATCGCAACCGTCGTTGGACCGGACGGCGAAGAGATTTGGACCGATTCGTTTGGCCGCATCAAAATCCAGTTCGCTTGGGACATCGTCGGCGCCGGCGACGACAGCAGTTCATGTTGGATTCGCGTGACGCAGCCCTGGACCGGCAAAGGTTGGGGGGCCGCGTCGATCCCCCGTGTCGGCGAAGAAGTCATCGTTGCGTTTTTGGACGGGGATGTGGATCGTCCGATCGTGACCGGCCGTGTCTTCAATGCCGACCGGATGCCACCCGAAGAATTAGCGTCTGGACAAGCGAAAACGGTCTTCCGTACACGCAGCACCAAAGATGGTGACGTCGATTGTTTCCATGAACTGACCTTCGATGACACCAAAGATGCAGAGTTGATCTATCTGCATAGCGAACGTGATTTCCAACGCGTCGTCGAAAACAATGATTCATTGACGGTCGGTTCCGAAAAGCAAGACTCGGGTGACCAGTCGATCGAAATCTACAATGACCAAAATATCAAAGTCGGCGTGGGTAGCGGTAGCGGAAGCCAGACGACAGAGATCGGCCAGGATCGATCAACCACCATTGATGCGGGCGACGATACGCTAACGATCCAACAAGGTGACCGGACCGTGACCGCAGAGAGCGGTTCCATCACGATCGAAGCAAACACATCGATCACGCTGAAATGCGGTGAATCGATCATCCAAATCACTCCCTCGGGCATCTCCATCCAAGCTTCGCAAATTGACATCACGGCCGAAGCCCAAGCCAACATCGCGGCACCGGAAATCAATGCAACCGCCGACGCAGCGCTCGCGCTCAGTGGCGGCGCGACGACCGACCTCACTTCCGATGGACAACTGACCGTGCAAGGAGCCATCGTCCAAATCAACTAACGTTTCAACTGGTTGAAGGCTTCGGGTTACCCCGTCGCGAGATTCGCCACAACTGTCGCTCAATCACGGCAACACCGAAACACTTGGCCAGTTTCGCTGGCCATCCAATCGATCGCGAGAACACCGATGCCACTGCTGCTGACCGCCCACCCCGACAACCAACCCGATCGACGGTTGCTTTTGCGTGTCGGTCAAGAAGCACGCGTGGGCAGCAGCGAATGGGTGGAACTTAGCATCGCCGGTGACGACGCCATCGCGTCCGAGCACTTTGTGGTCCGCTGTGGCTCGGACGCTACTGTCGAAGTACTGGACGATCAACACACACTATTGGTCAATGGTGACAACATCGACCAATTGACTTTGACCGACCGCAGCGATCAGACCACCGAATTTTTCGCCGGCCGCACCGCCTTTTCGCTCAGCTGGTTTCCCGATCTCGTTGAATCGGTGCCAAAGCCCGCCGATCGTGACGTGGATTTGACTCCTGACATCGTCGACGAACGTTGTCAGATATTGGACGTGGCCAAATCCATGAAGCTTTCCGAAGCTGCCATCGGGTTGGTGAATTCACCAGAACGGGTCACTCTGTTTCTGCAGCGGCTGATCGAGGCCGAACTCCACGACGACGCAGTCCGTTTCATTGCCGGTACCTTGCCTGCCACCGATGCCGTCCACTGGGCCATGCATGCCAGCGGCGTAAACGCTGCTGCAGAGCCGTCGGTGATAGACGCCGTCACCGCTTGGACAGCATCCGCAGCAGAAATCGATCGCTGTGTCGTCCGCGATCAACTATCCGCGTGTCGACCATGTCACGTCGCGAAGTGGATCGCCAAGGCAGTGGTATTCAGCGGCGGCAGCATCGCCCCCGAAGGGCAACCGATCATTGTTCCGCCGAAACACCTTTGCGGCATCGCGATCTTGACCGCACACCGCTGGGCTCTGGCAGCAGCCACGGACCGAACCGCCGCGATCAACCAGTGGTTGGATTTGGGCACATCGGCGATCCAACGATTGCATACCGACGAAACCGCCCCGACCATCCCAGGAGATCGCTGATGCCTCCAGCAGCACGCTTGACTGACCCGCACAGCTGCAACTCGGTTACCGGCGTTGTGCCGCACGTGGGCGGTCCGATTGACGGCCCCGGTGCGGCGACAGTCCTGATCGGTGGACTGCCAGCTGCGATCGTTGGCGACATGGCCACCTGCAGCGGGCCCCCGGACACACTCATTGCAGGGTCCGCGACCGTGATGATCAATCAGGTTCCCGCGGTGCGAGTGGGTGACCCGACGGAACACGGCGGTACGATCGATGCCGGCGCCCCGGACGTGATGATCGGTGGATAGCGATGGCAGGGAAGCAGACCGCGTCGATCGCTGCGACGTGTACCAAACAATGCAGATGCCCTTGGCGGGGCTGGCAAAGAAAACATACGGCATAACCGGATGCACAACAGTATCGTCTCCACCGAACTTCCAAACGCCGATCCCAAGCTGAAGGATTGGCGAACTGTCCAGAACAGATCACGGTCATCGCTGCGCGCCAAGATTCTCGTAACAACGGCCATGGCGGCCATCATCGGCGTCTTCTTGTTCGCTGTTTGGCGACCTCTGATCACTCCCCAAATCAGCGTGATCTCGATTGGCCCCGCCCAATCGCCAAAGTCGTCCGACGGGTCCAAACTGCCGGCACAGATCGTAGCGATCCAATCACTCGAAGCATTCCAAGCATTCGCTCGGTCGGTTCCGACATCGCAAGTCTTCCCGACGCAGTCGTTTTCCGATTCGACGTCGTTGTTGGATCAGGACGATGTTTCGAAACAGCCCAAAATCATTCACATCACCGGTGTCGCATCGGTGGTCGATGATCGCCCCACTCTTTCGCCTGCGGAATCCGAATCGGGCATGCGTCCAGCCACGCTCGACATCGCGGATCTGATCCATCGTTTAGCACAATCGAGATCTCCGTCGATCATTTTGGTGGATGTGATTGAAGATGAAAGCGATTCCATCAGCCGCCTGCCTGAGATCACCGCGTGGCATTTTTCGCGTTGCATCGATCGCCAGATCTCTCAGTTGCACGACGCCAAAGTGATGGTCATCACACACCATTCGCTGGTGAAGCCGAACCTAGACGATCCAACTTCGCGGTCAGTCAACTTGGCTTCGGGCAACTTGGCTTCGGGCAACTTGGCTTCGGGCAACTTGGCTTCGGGCAACTTGGCTTCGGGCAACTCAAGTTCGGGCAATTCAGCGGCACTCTCACCACTGACTCAGTTGGCGATCGAAGGATTTCGGCCGCCCGCTGATACCAATCATGACGGAATCATCTCAGTCGCCGAGTGGTCGCATGTTGTCTGCCCGGTCGGCGGCGGCAAACAGGCAACCAGCGCGACTCATTCCTTTTCGTCCACAAACCGATCCACCTGGAAACAGGTCGTGTTGTCGCCCGTACAACCGATCGTTCCAACGGCGGACGCGAAGCCCTCCGCGAACAGCGACAACAAACCAATCGCGAAAACGGACGCCATCGCGACATCGGAACCCGCAGCCACACCTCCCATTGGTGAACCCAAGATTCAGATAGACGTCACCGCACCGACATTGGCGTTAGCGACAGCGATGCTAGCCGATGGCCTAGGCACCAACAGCACGGAAGAAGCCCAACAGGTCATCGTGCAATTGCGATCGCTGCTGAATGCCGACGCTGCCGAATCCGACGCTATCAAGTGGGCCGCGTCGCCTCTGATCCAATCCGCGACATGGGACGAAGTTGTTTGGACACGATTGGTTTTGTCATGCGATGTCCCTTGGCCCTTGAAGCAAGACCTGATCAAGTGCCGGATCATCGCCAACGAACTTGCAATCCACCAGGAACCGCGCCAGTGGTTTGCCAACGACTGGCAAAATTTGCAATGGAATCGACTGGACGCTGAACGAAGCTTGATGAGTCCTGTTCGCGGCAATAACACTAGGTTTGTGTCCGATCAGACCGCGGACGCGCTGCAGGGTTATCGGAAAATGCAGCAGGATGTCCGCTCGATCAACCAAGCAACCCAGGTATGCGCAAAGATTGTTTCCAACATTCCCCGGCTTGTCGCATCGCCAATCCATGCACGAACGCCAACCGACGACAGCGTCTGTCAACTGTTGCACGACACGATCGAACTTCAATCTTGGCTGGCAGCTCAAACGGGCAGTTCGATCCATCACTGCACTGCCTTGATCCAATCGATCCAGAAACGAAAACAGCAATACGCGGTCCAGTGGAGTGAAACCGACGACTCGTGGACGGCAGATTCCAGCGTTTCGCCGCTGACGGGAATCGATAGCGGTTTCATCGAAACGACCCGTACGCGAATCGCTCGATCGACGTTGGCAGCACAAGTCTTGCTGGCTGGCGCCCCAAACTCCGACGCATCACTTGCCCACCTGCAACGCGATTCGAAACTTGCGATCGACGCACTGTCGAGTTCGTCCTATTCCGAATCCCAAATCATTTCCAGCGTCGACCAATACCGTCGATCGTTCAGTGATCTTGGTTGGCGAACCGACAAACCGAATGCCGAAACAGCAGCCGCCAACGCCCGCGATGCCAAAAACATCCGATGGTCGCGGATTCTAAATGCGCTGGCCAACGACACCTGCGAACTTGCCGCCGATTCGACTCTATCGGAACGTCAACAATGGACCGACGCGAACACTCGCTATCAACGGATCGCGTTGGCGATGGGGCTCAGCACACCGCGTAGGTTGCAGTCGGACTATCAATTGGATGTCACGATGCGAGGATCATTGGCTTTGTCGGATCGCATTTCGATCGAGGTAGCGGTCAAGGCCTCCTCGGATCTCCCAAGCCAAGGAATTTTGGAAGTGGAGTTCGATGGCGACTGGCTGCAAGTGGACATGTCGTCCAAGGACTCGACTCCCCTTGCGAGTCGAATGGTGGGCGATTCAGCTTACCAAACCGTCGCGGCACAGCGTGTAAAACGCTCTCGTTCCACGCCGCCATCGCTGGCCACGCCGTCCGCGACCATCGAAGTTCAACGATCCGCGTTTCTTCATCAGAGCAGCCAGCACGAAGATGCCGCCATTAATGTCCGCTGGATTACCGACGACGATATCTATCGCACGGCGATACCGCTGCAGTTGCCATTGGCGGACATCGTCGCAATGACGCTGGGCCATGATCATCCATCGGTCACAGCATCGACCGCAAAGGGATCATCCCAGTGGATCATGCACGCCAACCGAGATCGGCATCAGCATCTGTGGTTGCAAGCGATGCATCCGCAAACAAAGTCCGTGAAGGTGCGTTTACTTGCCTGGCCAGAACCGACAAGCCAACTGCCCCCGACGATGAACACGGTTGAAAAACAACGCTGGTTTTCATCTCGCACCTCCCCCGTCGAACTTGCCGTCCACCCGGGACTGGCCGTTCACACATCCGAGCCGACGAAGATCATGTTTCCGGCCGCCAAGCTAGATCCGCTTGCGCCGCCGATCAAGGTGGGATCACTGTGGTGCGAAGTGACCGACGATGAAAACGACGTCGTTCAAATGATCGATCTAAGTCCACGCGTCTATCGCCCCGCTTCGCTGATCCAGCCCCAAGTTTCATTCGACCATGATTCGCAACTGGTCGATGTTTCGATTCAGGCGATGGATTCGGTGACGGATGCGACACAGGTGCATGTCGAAGTGTTCGACCTCCGAAACCAACGCGTGATTGCCAGCGGCGACATGATGGTTGCCCCGAAATCGCATGTTCAAAAATCCTATTCGGCCGCCGGTTGCGATGGTCACGCCTTTGGCGTTCGCGTGCTGACCGACCAATGGCCAAGTGCATTTGTGTTTCACGTCGCCGGCGACCACAGCGAACTGGGGCTATCACCATCGGATGCAAACGCATCTGTATCGATTCATATCCCGAGTTCGAATCGCGAACCGTTCGTTGTTCCCAAGAGCGCCAAAACGGTCGATGCGATCGTTTGGGTCGACATCAGCGACGAACAATTTCGATACGGTTCGGATCAACTAACACTGGGATTTGACCTCAATGGTGATCGGTATCTTGTCGACGAACCCTCCGTCGCAGTCACCACACCCACCGCCATCGAATTTATTTGGGCAGGTGTCAATCCAGAGGGTGCCGCAGGACTGTACAGTCAGGTTCAACCGCATCCATTGTCGGTCCCGGTGGGCTTGGTCCACAACCGGCGAGTGCCGCTGATCGCATGCCTGCAGCGTGGCGATCAGACGATCTGGAGCAATTCGTTGACAGCGGTGTTCGATTCGCTGCCTCCGAAGGTCAAAGAGGTTCAGATTCAGTCTCCGCTGCCGTCGGTGCTTGGGAAACCAGTCGTCGTCGAAGTGTTGATCGACGATGCGGGCCTCAGTGACGCCGCGTCGATCCGGGCGGGATGGGCAACCGCCGGTCAGCAGGAGTTCACCGCCGATGTAAAGCCGCTGGTAGGACAAAGAGTTGGCGATCAGCACTGGGCTATCATCGCACCCACGGCCGCATTGGCAGCGGGGACACACACCTTGCTGGTCCAAGCAACCGACGCGGCAGGCAACCTTGGCATTGTGAAGACGATCGCGATGGAAATCCGCAGCGAATCCGAGTGGATCGCTACGCGACAGTCTGAATCCACAGCCGTTCGCGGCAAAATCGCCTTTGTGACGCGGCCGGTGGCCGGAATGAAAGTCGCTCTGACTCGCAAACAGATCCCGCAGCCGGACAGTTCGGACGAAAAGCAAGACAATCCGAGCGAAAAAGCAGACGAACAAGCCTCACAAACGTCGAATCTAACCCAAGAGGTCCTGACAGACTCGGCAGGCAACTTCGTGTTTCCCCAAGTGCAGGCCGGCGATTACGAACTGACGCTTGAAGGTCTCTACCAGGGCATGAAGTACGTCAAAAGCGTACGGGTTGCGGTAAAACCACCGCAACCTTCCAACATCTCCACGATCCGCATCGATTGAGCATGAACGCCCGACGGCCGTCGATCATTCGCCGAATCTCGCCGTTGTGTTTGCTGGTCGGTTGCGTCAGCGTCCCCTTCTTTTCGGGCTGCGCTTCGCTGGAAGCACTGGATCATCAAGCGACCGCACCGATCGCCGTCGGCCCCGACGGATTGGTCATCCCGCATCCCGAATCATCGATGACGTTGCCACGCTTCCTAGGCGTTGACACCATCGCCCGCAGCACGTGCAGGAAAACCGTACTGCTCGGTCAGATCGCTTGCGAGAAGGCGTCGGCAGTTCTCCCTGCACTGGAACCCAAACCACTGACCCTGCCTCTATCACACCCGGCGAACGCCGCCTCCGCGTCTCCGGCGGTCGCCGCCGCCCACAAGATGAAAGCAGCCAAGGCTGCCGAAGCAGCGAAAGTCAAAGCGTTGGGGGCCCTGGCAGGCGAGGATTGCACGACGAACCCTCTTGTCGAAGAAGCCGTCCTGGCGGGGCTGGATGACGTTTCGGCGAAGGTTCGCATCGCAGCGATCGACGTGGTCATCATTTCTCGCCGCGGTTGTGACGTGGGGTGCGGTGGATGTTGCAGCGACCCCATTCGTCGCAAACTGACCCGGATGGTGTTCCAGCAAACCGGTCCCTGTTGCTGGTTCGAACCCGATTCCAAAGCAAGACGCTTAGCACGACTGGCTCTGGACGCCTGCGGTGGTCCTCTCGATCCAGATGCCTGTGGCTGTGCCACCGACGCATCGGGCGATCAGTTCCCCATCGAGTCGCCTCCGCCCGAATTGATTCAGCAGATTCTGTTGACCCCGTAGTGCATAAGCATCATCGTCGATGGCCCCCTTCGCATGACGGACAAGACGCTCGCTGAATCACAACGCAACCATTGTCCGTCTGGCGACCGAAGCCCTCCCAAGAGCACGTGAGCGAGCAGCGTCAGCAAAGCTGCGGGCGTGTCGGACGCGGCAACCCACCGAACGTCAGACGCAACGATTGGCCGCTCTCTGCAAAAGCCCCCGTTCAGGAACCACTTCGCAATTCCGATTTGGAAACGCTCAGTCCACACACGCTTCATATGCCCCGTTCGTAGTACCGGCTTCAGCCGGCCTCAGGCTTACAGCAGCCTCGCAGAGGCGAAAGCATCATGCCGGTGGTCTCGACCACCGACTTTCGCTTCCCCCCCAATGCTCTTCTCGCCCGGGCCGCTCGCAGGCGGCCCGGCCGAGAAGAGCAAGATCGCGTCAGTCATCGCGAACCGTGGGGCACGCCCCACGGCAAAAAGCTGCCGCCGCTCCGCGGCTAATTTGAACGCTCTCTTCAGCCGCAATCAGGCTTACAACAGCCTCGCAGAGGCGAAAGCATCATGCCGGTGGTCTCGACCACCGGATCTCGCTTCCCCCCCAATGCTCTTCTCGGCCGGGCCGCCTGCAGGCGGCCCGGCCGAGAAGAGCAAGATCGCGTCAGTCATCGCGAACCGTGGGGCACGCCCCACGGCAAAAAGCTGCCGCCGCTCCGCGGCTAATTTGAACGCTCTCTTCAGCCGTAATCAGGCTTACAACAGCCTCGCAGAGGCGAAAGCATCATGCCGGTGGTCTCGACCACCGGATCTCGCTTCCCCCCCAATGCTCTTCTCGCCCGGGGCCGCTCGCAGGCGGCCCGGCCGAGAAGAGCAAGATCGCGTCAGTCATCGCGAACCGTGGGGCACGCCCCACGGCAAAAAGCTGCCGCCGCTCCGCGGCTAATTTGAACGCTCTCTTCAGCCGCAATCAAACCGCCGCATCAACCCCAACCGATCTGCAAAAAAGCCGGCTGAAGCCGGTACTACGAACGGAAACAATCAAGCAAGCCAAACGTCCCAACGGAACATCCGAGCGAAGCTGAACGCTCAGTCACCACACGCTTCATACGCTCCGTTCGTAGTACCGGCTTCAGCCGGCCTCAGGCTTACAGCAGCCTCGCAGAGGCGAAAGCATCATGCCGGTGGTCTCGACCACCGGATCTCGCTTCCCCCCCAATGCTCTTCTCGGCCGGGCCGCCTGCAGGCGGCCCGGCCGAGAAGAGCAAGATCGCGTCAGTCATCGCGAACCGTGGGGCACGCCCCACGGCAAAAAGCTGCCGCCGCTCCGCGGCTAATTTGAACGCTCTCTTCAGCCGCAATCAGACCGCGCATCAACCCCAACCGATCTCAAAATCCCGGCTGAAGCCGGTACTACGAACGGTAACACCATGCAAGCAGAACGTCCCAACGGGAGTTCAGAACGGCGTGTAGCGGACAGGGGTGCAGGACCCAGCGGTGAGTTGCCAAGTTTTCGATATGCAAACGCTCGCCTACAAACGGTACGGCATCAGTCCTCAGTCATTCCAACCATGTCCGCGTTGACGTTGGGCTCTATGCGAGGACACGTCCCACTTCTTTGCATCGACCGTCAACAATTCACCGAAGACGGCTGCGGTGGCAATCGCGACCTGCTTCCTTCGCATCGAAGTACCGCACGAACGAGCGACCGCGTTCACCGCACTCCGCTGGTTGTTGTCGCCGATAGAGTAGCAACGTTGGGAACCATCGATCCCTGCACTGGATCGACCGTGTGTACCGAACGTTTCTTCAGATCGGCGATGGTTTCAAGTTCGAATTTCGCCGCGTCCGCAGCTGCGGCAAATCGGAACACGTGAAAGCTGTGTTTGCCACCGTCGTCATACCAATGATCAGCCGATGCAATGTCCCCATCCTTGAGGTTCACCACCATCATCGCATCCAAATCGACCGAATCCGACTTGGCATACTCAAAACCAATCTGAATCGCGTCGGCGGATCGATAAACTTGGTAAGTCACGCCGTCGAATCCCGCCAGACGGCGCATTTGACCCTCGGTTGATACGGTATCCAGCGTGATTGGATCGGACGCGGGCGACTCTGCGACACACCACGCGTTCAACTGGTACCCGGTCGCGTCGGACGGCCACCCCAAACAGACGAACTGGGCGACCGGGCAAGGCCGCTTTGCCAGCCATTCGAATTGGCTGGTTCGATAGGCGACTCGCTGGTCGCTACCGGCATCGACGCTGGTTTCTCCATCCACTGGAACGATCTCGACCCACATGGCCTTGGGACGATCGGAAACCTGTTGATCACCGCGTTGCAGCGAGATCCGAAAACGGCAATCGTTCTGGTTCAACAACGGCGTGTCCACGCCGATACGGACCGAAGCCGAATGGTCCTCGGCGGTCGCAAAGGGACGAAACACCGGAGCCCCCGCCAAGTACGGCGGTGACCGCAGCAAGTGCTGCATCTGGTTGGCAACCAATTCCAGTCGATCACCAGGCGAAATCACAATCTCGGTGGACACACCGCTGATGGTCACGGAGACCGGCGTGTTGATATCTTTCACCGTCGGCAAACGGAGCGTTTCACTGAAACGGCCTGAACGTTCGGTACCATCGGGCAGCTTGATCTTGAAGGACTCTGACGACGAAAGCTGTTCCATCCGCCGAAGCAGCTCGGTGGCGTCCTTCACATCGTTGACGGACTCACCACCGGTGCCGCTGGCCAATGTCTCGAACTCAAATGCAGCAGTGGCGGCCTCCGCCGTCGGCACACCGAAACCGATCACGTGGACTCGAACATCCTGTTCGTTCGCCTGAACGATCAGTTGGTCCAAAGTGAACACGGTGTCGGCGGTCGGGTTGAATTGGTAATTGCGACCGTCGGAAACAACAATGATGTCTTTGGTGACCCCATCGCCCGATCGGCTGACGTCGTCTATCGCCTTTGAAATCGCTAGGTACAACGGTGTCTGCCCCCACGGGACTGCGGCATCCAAATGTTGACGCGCCAGTTCAAGTTCAACCGTATCAAAACGTCCCGTCGCCAACGCGATTTCGACGTCTTCGAACGGCTGGATACTCGGTGAAAACGGGAACCGTTGATGGTATCGCTTCTGCAACACCAGACCGTTGTTTTCGGCGAAACGCTCGTCACCGCTGATCGCCATCCGGTGACCGTACATGACCAATCCCACCTGCGCTGCGCTGGGCTGCATCCGCCGCATCATCTCGTACAACGCCGACCGGGCGGCATCAAATTTGTTCGCTGCAGTGGTACTTTGCGAAGCAATCCCAAGCTCTGCTTTCAATGGGTCGTTCATCGATGCGGAACAATCCAGTACGAACGATACCGCTCGGCCAGCGTCCATTGCGTCGCGGATCGTGATCTCGGCGCCGGTCGTGTTCGGTTGGCCGTTTGTTGTCACACCGAACGCGGTGCCCGATGACATCACCGACGACTGATAGCGGTTTCCACGGAAATTGATCTCCGCGACCGAATGATCGGTTCGCTGCGTCGTCAACGTCAGTTCGTTGGTGGATGCCACCGTTTGCGTTTGCCGCGGGGCGGGTACGAGCCCCGATTCGCGAATCGCAATCGGGCGATTGGTCAGACTGGATCCTGCCCCCGATGGGCGAATCGACAATGCGGCCGTTCCGCTAGGCAATTCCCCCTGACCCGCCGATCGATCCAGCGAAACCGAAACGGACTGCTGTTTTAGCGTCACAAACGACGGCGTCGAACTTGCACGAATGACCAACCCATTCTTGGATGCCAGTCGTCGTGCAATCAGTTTATCGTTCACCGATCGTCTGGCAGTTTTCCAGTCGGACGTTTCGATTGTTTCGGAATCCGCAAGGGTCAACAGAGCTTGCGAGGTCTGATCGAAATAGGCCGTTCCGTCGGACGATGGCGCGAACCAGAAGTCGTCCAGCACTTCGTTGATTCGGCTGGCCAATCGCGACTGTCGCTGGGCCTTCTGGTTGGCGCTGATCACACTCGAAAAATGCTCGTTGACGATGATCGAAACCACCCGTCGTGATTCATGACGGGCCCCGGCATCCAGCCCGGCCAAGGACGCCAGATCACGCAGTTGTTTGCGAACTTGCGCATCCCCCGTGGTGTCCGGATCCAATCCCAACAACACCGCCAAAAAGCCATCCGAGACAGGCTCGCTGGTCTGTCCGACCGGATCACTGGTGACCAACAGCGGCTTGACTGGCTGGCGACTCAGTTCACGATCCAGTTGCCGCAGTTGCTCTTCGACTCGCATCTCCTGAGACGGATCCGATGCGATCAATCGACAGCGATTGGCGGATGACATCGTGCCGGCCATCGCCCCCATCGAAAGCGACGATCCCTGGACCGATGAACCGCTCATCGACATCAGCGTCGATTCGCGGGCCCCCGACAAATGCTGCAGGAAATCACGAGACCGTTTCGACGCGATCGCGATTTGATCACGAAGCGTCGACGTCCAGGGCTGCTGCTGATCGATGAACTGATTCAGCAGCGTATCTAAACGCATGACATCGTCGATGCTGGCTAAATCGTCTTGTTGGGAATGCTCCGAATGCGATGGCACAGTGACTTCATTGATCACCTGAATCAGGTACGGAAGTTCTAGAAATGACTGAGCGCGGATCTCCCAGGCCAACGTTAGCTCGGACAAAGCCGCGCTGGCCGTCTTTGCACTCGATTCGAATTCACTTAGCACTTCTTCGAACGTTTGGTCCCCGGGTGATCCACTGGCCAGGATCGTGTCGGCCAGTCGGCGGCGATGATCGTGAACCAACGTCGAAATTTGGTCGGCCGCCGGGAACAAGCCATCAGGCAGCCCCAAAGTGGTTTCCAACCAACCTGCTTGCGCCACCGCAACGCGACGGATCAGATCAGGATCGCGCCAAAAGTCGAACTCTTTTTGGCTTCGTTCGTTTTTGCCCAATCCATTCAAGTTCTGTTCTTTGTCGTCGGAACGGTTCTCGCGTTCGCGCCCGTTGGCCAACAATGCGTACAGCATCGGAACCGGCATCGTTTTGTCGTGATCGACGCCGTCAACCATATCCTCGGCCGTGCTGCGCGTCGGTTGCTTTGCGATCGTCGACCAGATGCGATGCGCACTGCGGTTCATTTCGATGTCCGCCCAATGGGACGATTCGCTCGCTCGCATCGCGATCTCTTGTCGCAGACTCTGCAACTGGCGTTCTAGCCGACTGTACCACCGGTCACTGGATTGACGCACTGCGTTTCCGCCATACACGGATTGGGCAATGGAGTGCAAAGTACGTTGAATTTGCGACCACGCATGCGCGTCCACTGCGATCGGTCGCATATCACGCATCGCCACGACTGATTCAACCGCGGTGCGCAGTCGCTGCAGATCATCTTTTGACGGCGCCGGCGTAGGGTGCGACGCCTTTCGATGTCGGCGAGTCACCCGATCGATGACAAATGGTTGCGAAGATCCCACACGATGCAGGGTGGGTGTCTGATCGACTCCACGGTGTTGCTGCGCCCAGCCACCGACCTGTTGACGAACGTAACGATGCAATTCGTCGATATCAACGTATCCGTCGGCCTTTTTCTTCGGCTCGCAACCGTCTGCCGCACCGAACAAACCATCCACCACAAACCGAGTGAACACGTCGCCATCCCCCAGCCGGGAAAACAAACTGCGCTGACCGCGACTAACCGATGACAAGATGGTCACATTGGATTGTGGATAGCTACGCGAATGCGAAGCCAATGCTTCGGTCAATCGATCGTCAAACTGGTTCTCGGAAATACCGGCCGGCCAATGGGCGCGCAAACGTCCGCACTCCAACAGCAGCACAACTGGACGAAATTCATCCCGAGTCTGCAACTGTGCAACATGGTCCAAGAAGTCTTGAATCGGAAACCAGGTCGTCGCATCCGCCACCAACCCGTTGGGCGGAATCCAACAGGCTCGGCCATCGTCGTCCACCGCGCCATGCAAATTCACATAAAACGTCAAGGGCCGGTCGCTGGGACAGGCGGCCAGCGCTGCGCGGATCCGTTCGTCCGTCTGGTCCCAAAAACCACCCGCCATTTGATCGATACTTGGCAATTCGCCGACCGAAAAAGTACCCTGGCTAAGGGTCCCGATCGCGTCTAGATCTTCGGCGACCCATGAGTTCAGATCCCATTCGGGTCCGTACACGCCGGCCAGCGTTAAGATGGGCGTGCGAACCGGACGGGACAGGACCGATGCAACAAAGCTTCCGCCAATGACAATCAATGCGATCAAACATAGCAGCAGCTTCAGCCCCAACCGACGGCCAGATCCCTGGCCGAACAATGCAAGGCGTTGGGCTCCCAGCCTCCGTCGCTCCGATATCGCTGCGATCGGCTTTTGAATCAGAAACATCATGCAGCCGTTCACCCCATCCAACCGTTCTGTGTGAAGCCATCCGGAAACCGAAAAGGTTCACTCCCCGGGATGGTGTGTTCGTCACAACCACATTCGCCCGCCCTGTGAATCATCGGGATCCCACCATCCGACATTTCGCTTGCAATGCGAGAAAGCGGAACAATCCTCACCCCGCCCCGCACAATCCGCACGACGTGACTATTTCGATCCCTTCGACCGTAACTTGTCCGTGAAACTCAACCACCGCACGATCAACTGACGACGATCTGCACCACAGAATTCCCAAAAGTGAAACGAGCACTCACATGCACACCGATGACGTCATGAACCACAACCGGGCGGCGTGGAACCAACAGGTCGATCAAGGCAATCGCTGGACGACGCCGGTAGACCAACAGACGATTGCCAATGCACGGCTGGGAAAGTTCGACATCGTGCTGACCCCCACCCAACCAGTCCCCGCGGCCTGGTTCCCACCGTTGGAAGGCTTGACGACGCTCTGTTTGGCCGCGGCCGGAGGCCAGCAGGCTCCCGTTCTGGCGGCGGCCGGCGCGGACGTCACCGTCTTTGACGCATCGCCCCGTCAACTCGACCAAGACCGGTTCGTCGCGGACCGCGATGGACTTCCAATGAAATTCGTCGAAGGCGATATGGCAGACTTGTCCGTCTTCGCCGACCAGTCATTCGATCTGATCTTTCATCCCTGTTCGAACACGTTCGTCCCGAATATCGTCCCGGTCTGGAACGAGTGCCATCGAGTGCTACGAAGCCAAGGGGTACTGATGGCGGGATTCACCAATCCCATGCGATACATTTTTGACGACGAACGCAAAGAGAACGGAAATCTTCAGGTCCGTTACCAGATTCCCTATTCGGATTTGGACTATCTGGACCAGCCCCACATCCAACAGGCGATCGCTGCAGGCCAGCCGCTGGAGTTCGCCCACAGCCTGGATGACCAAATCGGCGGCCAACTGAACGCAGGTTTTGCATTGACCGGGTTCTACGAAGATCGCTATCCCGATTCTAGCAACGATCCATTGTCCAGCTTTCTAAACACGTTCATCGCGACCCGTGCGGTCAAAATCTGATCAGCCACCGAACGAGCGGGTGATACGCTTCGTCGAAACCATGATGGCAATCGTGATCCGCCGGACGCCCGGCCACGGGCATTGGGGGAGGGATTCCCGGTCGCTTATGCGTCGCGGCTCACAAAATCGACAAACCGCCAAGAGGTTCGGCCCCCCTTAGGAACCACTCCTCGAGGGAACAACAGCAACCTACCGTCGGATCTGTCTCGATCATCCCAAGTCGCTTGTTCGCCGATTCGCATAATGGAATCCGGCTATTGGGTATCCGAATCATCCGCGGTGGGTACCGAATCAGGCAAGCACTTCGAAATACTGTCTGCTACCTGCTTCGCCAACGCCTCGTTGCCTTTCCCGTTGAAGTGAACGCCGTCCTTCGATTGCCAATCCGGATGATCCTTGACCAAATGGAATAAGTCGTCGGTGGCAAAACCGTGATCCTGCATAATCGCTGCGGCGTCTGCATTTCGCACGCGAACACGCTGCGTTCGTTCACCGAACTTCTCCAGGTCATCTTTTTCACGCACCGGCGTCGTCGTCGCCCAAATGAATTTTGTGTCGGCTGCATTCTGCTTTACAAAGTCAACCGTCGCCGCCAATCCATCACGGTACTGTTCTTCCGTGTATCCCCAACCATGCAGCCCGTTATTGAAATGGACGACGGTGAAATCGTATTGATCCAACATCAACCGCAGGTCAGCATTGAAAGACGGATCGGAGACGCACTTCGATGTGGTTAGCCGTGCGCAGTAGGCCTTTCCAGACAACTGACTCTCGACCGCACCAAAGTAGCCGCGTGTGATCGAATCACCGACCAACAAGACTCTAGGAAGCTTGTCCTTGTCGGCGTCCGTGACCCAAATGTCGATCCATTCGATCCGCTCTCGCACCGGTTCATCAGCCGAAACAAGTTGCGAAATCATCAGCAGGGGAATCAGGACGCGAAGCAAATTCATCAGCAAAGCCTTCGGGGTTTCAAATACAGGATGTTTGTGTGCGTCAGCAGGTCGGAAGCGAAAGTCCCACACCGATCGAAGCAACCGTTCGCAAGCACTGCTGAGCAACGACTCTTACTCGCTTGCCTTGCAATTCGCTTTCACCGATTTGACGAGTGCATCCAGCGTTTCGATCATCTCCTTACGGAGCGGCTTGACGATGTAATCTTTAACGGCTGGATACTTCATTGCCTGCTCACGGTCACAGGCCTGGTCGGAACTGGTCAGCACGACAATGACAGGAATCTCGCGAGACCAAAGCTTGCTGTATTCGGCCAGAAATCCATGACCATTCATCCGTGGCATGTTGATGTCCAACAAAATCAAATCGGGGACACCGTCTGCATCACGCAGCAAGTCCAGTGCCTCGACTCCATCGCTAGCGGTCCATAGTTCGCACGAAAACCCGCTTCGTTTGAACACGCGTTGGCAAAGGTACTGATCGGCCTCGTCATCGTCGATCAAAAATACGGTATTCAATTTTCGACTCTGCCTTGCTAGACCGGAAATGAGAACGTGAAACGGGAACCTTTCTCGAGCGGGACGTAGCTCAGATCCCCCTCAAGCGCAGAAGCATTTTGCTTGACCAAGTACAAGCCCAATCCACTTCCACCCGATACGCTGGGATGAAATCGTTGAAACATCGAAAACATTCTTGAACGATAGTTCGACGCAATCCCCAAGCCATTGTCCGTAACGGAAATGACACAGACTCCGTTGTCAATCTGCGCGGAAACTTCCGCACGGGCCTGACTAATTTTGGGATCCTGGAATTTGATCGCGTTTGAAATCAAATTTTCGATGGACTGTTTGACAAACAGCCGCTTAGCATGAACTCGATCGTTTGTTGACACAATGGTGGTGATCGCGACGTTTTCGCATCCCGGCATGTGCGAGAGTGCCTCTAGCGATTCTTCGATCATTTGCGTTAACCCGAACGTCTCTTTTTTAACGTCCGCCATTCGCATCTTGGTCAATTGCAGAATGTCGTCGGATGTTTCGGAAACACGCTTCAGTGCGCGACAAATATGACTCAATGACTCCTTGGCTTCATCGACATCATTTTCGTCGAGTGCGTCCTTGGTGATTTCGGCAATCCCAATGGACGACAAAACGGGAGCTCTTAAATCGTGCGAAATGCGGTAGGAAAATTCAACCAACTCTTGGTTCGCATTCTGCAACTCGGAAACGCTTTGAATCACGGTCCGCACCATGGGCCGGAAGATGAAGATTGCCTCAGCAGCCAAAGCAGATAGGCCAACCATCAAAAACGCAAACTCCAACCACCAAAACTGGCGCAGCTTCTCTTCAGCCTCGGATTCGTACTGCTGAACGACGCAATCCAGTTTTCCGAGCAGATCATGAGAGACCGCCCGTCCACGGATTTCATTGGCGATCGATTCTGCGTCCGCGATCGAGTGATCGGATTCCGTGATCGTGAACAACCGATTCGCATCGGCTAAGTGGGCTCGCACCAGCGTGACCACTCCGGCATCACCAAAATACAGCTCCTGCAGCGGAGCACTGATTTTGTGACTCGAATCAGTCCGGCCATCAACCGTACCAGTCAACCAATCCTGACTTCTCTGCATCAGATCAACCGCATCGCGGAAGTCCGTTCGAAGCTGGATGCCACTTTGATCCGAGCTTGGATCCAACAGACTTGATGCCATCAACGATATACGCTGCGACAGCATCCGCTGCCTGCCGCTGACGTTGATCAATCTGGCGTCGTCTTCGTTCTTCCCCAGCTGCCAAGCCACGGTCAGAAACGCCAGCAACAGCATGCTGGCAACGATCAACAAAGCCACGACATAGGATGCAGTCAGGCCACGACGTGTAATTGTCGCATCTTCAGACTGCGACGACATTTTGATTACCTGCTAAATGAGTGCTTTCATCTGCGCCGATGTCGACAAGCAGATGGGCGAACCAGCCAGCGAATCATAGCATTGGATTGACACCGGTTCACCCGGAAAGTCGATAGCGAGGTTCTCCATGCTGGATCGGTCACCTTTTCCATAGGATCAACCTGGATGGACCAAACATTCCGGCGCCCCGTGACTTGGAACGTAATGTTCGCATCAGACGACACCGCCGAGCACCATCGCTTTTCGAACGCGTTCGTGTTTCGGTTCACCGCTTAGCAACCAGCGATCAATCCATGTCGCGATGAATGTCATATAGCCCCCGCAGCGCAGCGGTTTGCGGGGGAGAGGGCTAGAGAGAGGGGGATGAAAGAAACGACAATGTTTGATCGCTCGTTGCTTACGCGTGCGTTCCGAACTTGATTTCCGGGGGTGTCTCCCATGCGGATTACCGCAATCAGTCTCCCTAGGCATTGGATTTTGGCTTAGGGGAACCTAATGCTACGAATTGGACTCTCGTGGGATACGACTTCAAACATCCGTAGCCAGCTTGCGGTGTGCCAGGCACCACCGACTGCATCGGCAATCCTTCCATCCCTACGCAAGTGTTGGCCGACCGCAAACCAAGCGTGCAACGCTCAGAAATGCTGTCGCATGCAGTTGAACCGTAGATCGTTGGTTCGACGCGATGACAGTACTGCAATCGCATCAGCCAGAAAACGAATCGCATCGCCGGGTCGGGAAAGTGGCGAGTCACTTTCGAATCCCGCTGAAGCCCGACCTTCGTGCAGGCGATGGCTCCTCGCTATTCCCGAGGTAGTGAAAAGCGTCGGTCAATATCGACGTTCCAAGAGTCCGAAATCTCGGCATGTAGTTTGACCTCGAACGTTACGTGTTCTCGAGTCATGGATACGACCATCAGAGTCCCACCCGAATCCGCGTCTTCGCATTTCAGGCATCCACCAATCGGATTGCCAAAATAGAACGCAGCAAATTCGCACGGACGAAGAAAACCCAAGCGATCAAATTCACCAACGGGTTCGAGATGGCGTCCCCTAGCGACTGGGTAGAGATCGAACTGGTCACCCACATTGATGTCGACGGGAAGCTGGATACCAACCTGGTAGTACCAGCCTCCTGTAGAGCCAGGCATGTGGGCACCTTCACGTAGTTCGACGTATGTGCCACCGCCGCAGGTATACCCGTGAGGTTGCAGATCTCCGCTGTAGGCTTGATCCATAATACCTACAGAATAATCGCGCCAGTGGAAGTCATCACTCGAAACCGCACCAGGCTCACGAGGCCAGTAATGGTAGGCGGCGCAAGCAATCGCCGAAAACGACACGACGATGATGAGGGCTCGCAGAGAGAAACGCATTCGATGCTGTCGGCGAACGTCCGGAAAAACAGGCCGTCCCAGTTGATGCTCCATTTGAAAACACGTCGTCTGCGACTCCGCGGTCATTTCATTGAATCTGCGATTGCGAATCTCAAAGCGATGAACTCTCGCCACTTCGGAGTGCGTCATTCTCTGCCAACAGACTGACTGGGTACACGGCATCCCAGAAGCGCCTGGGATGCCGAGAGCGCGAGCGTCATGGCAAGCATGACACCAGTCATCAAAACCAGCTTATCGTTTTTCGGACCGAAATGGTGGACGCCCAAAATGATCGGCATCGCGATTGCAAAGTACAGGAGCGTGCTCAACGCAGTGCCAGGGCCCCGCTTGCGCCCAGACAGTGTCAGGGTAATCCATTCCACGTCCAGAAGAAAAAAGAGTACCACCGCTAGCAGCGTGCACCCGACCACTGCGCGGACGAGTGAGTAGTCGTCTGGCATAAGGTAGATAGACGTTGCGATCGAAGCGGAAATGAGAAGCAAAGCTTTCATAAAATCTCAGTCAGATAACATCATCGTTCGCAGTTCGGCGTCTTGGGTGTGCCCTCATCAAGAAACTGGCAACCTCGCTCAACAGCATGGCTTGACTTGCCTAGCCGCTCTTTGCATCCATTGTCGATTGACAACACATCCGATCGCTATGACTCGAGCAAATCCCAGACGCAATGGAAATGGTTACCAGAACTTCCAGAGGTTGTCCCTGATCCAGTCAGTAAATGCATCGCCTTTGAAATATCCAAGCAGGCTGCAGCCCAAACCGCCCGCTAGTACGAAGCCAACGAATAGCATGACGGTCCAGCCTGGGTAAATCAATCCACTTGCTATGCCCACGCCTCCTCCGGCAATCGAACCGAGCATGGCTCCCGCAACCGCGTGAACGAATCGATCGTTTGCTTCGTGCATGAAATCCTCTGGTAGCGGCAACAACGCGACGCAAGTTCAATCGATTAGATGAACGTTTTTCAGCCAGAAAACGATAGCGACCACCGGCGAAGTGGGATCGGAGACAATAGAATCGCGTAGCCAGTTGCCGTAGCGGATCCCATACTTCCCCAGGTTCAACGCAATCGTTGTCCGCCGGTGTTCGGGATTTGTGAGTCGCTCTCGTCGGTCAACCGCGGGCGGAGACGGAAGTGCAACACCAACGCCATCAGAGGTGCTGCAAACAATGGCACAATGTTGATGATCTTCGATGTAGGCCAGTTCATCGCTTCAAGCGCTGCAGTCGATGCGAAGATCATAGTGGAGTACCAAGCGAGCGGAACGGTGATCGCCAGGACACCGAGCATCAGTAGATTGGCTCTGTACAGCGAAAGTTTCGCACGCCGTGCCCAAAGAACCAAAGCCACTGAGTTCGAGCAGATGCAGCATCCGGCCACGAGTGCCGCCAACAATGGCTGGTGAAACCAGAACAGAAAGCAAGCGAGGATAATCATCCAGCTGGTCGAGCCTCCCCAAACCCCAAACCAATCACGGGCGTTCCACTTCATCTTGTGACTCATAAGGCTTCAAATTCGGATTCGACTACGGAGCAAACGAAGGCCTGACGACGGTACAGCTTTGTGACCGGAGGCAATTGACCTGCAAGCGCCAAAACCAGCGAACACCGCCGCTTCGTCGACAATCCATGGTTATTTCAATGCATAGGCTCGGGAAATTCGTCCCCAGCGATCTTCTGCCTCGCAAGCGTCCACCGGAAAGTCGGGTTCGTTCGCAACGCCGGTCCGAAAGTCAGTATAGCTCAGTACAGATCTTCGGTGTGAAGGTGCGAAAGGCGATCCACCGCAGCGATGCAGTGATTCTGCGGTGACGTCCAATCGGCAGACGCGGTATCGGCGATAGAACGGGAAATCCGTTGCGAAATGACGTTTGCCGCCAGCGGGCCGGACGCCTGGTGTCCTCATTTAGGAAACTCGCGTGCCCGGGTACTGTGCCTGCCTTGGCTATCCGCCGCCCGGCGGTTTCGGCATTCCAGACCGGCGAGTGAAAGGGCGAATTAGCACGATGGCAACCACCAAAAGGATAGGCCCGGCAGTGAAAGATACCCAGCGCGCAACCTCAGGTGACGACGGCACCCCAAGAAAGTAAAACTCGGAATCATAGGTCGCGTAGCGTGTTCCGGGCGGCATCACAGGCCCGCGCGGCATCGTCAGCGAGGCAAAACCAGGGCCGACAACGATGACGCAAGTAAAACCGGCCAGGATCCCAGCCACAGTGCGGAACTGCGATTGCCGCGTCTTCGTCGGTGGTGGCTGTTGCGTCATCGGTTCGTACGGATTGGGATTCAATGGATTTCAGTCGGATAACGGCAGGGCTGCGCGGCCCGGGACGGCAAATCTTTTATCGTCACAACGCCTTTGAATTCCGACTCCCCGATCACCCATGGTTTCCCATGACTACTTCAACGACTTCGAAATGCCCGAGTTCGCCGCTCGGATCCGTCGGATGGTTCGTCGAAAGTCACCGCGGCTCGTGTCGGACCACGATATCAGGACAGCGTTGTTGGAGCTCCGCAACGCCAGCGAATGTGATGAGCGTACCGGAAACGTCCAGCGATTTCAGGCCGTGGAGGGATGCGATCGCTGGAATCGCATCGTCGGTGACTGACGATCCATTCAGCCGTAGCATCCATATCGATCCGATGCTGGCGAGCATCTTCAACTGATCGTCGGTCACGTTGCAATCCGTCAAGTGAAGAACTCTGACGCTCTTCAGATTCGATAAACCCCGCACGGTGTCATTGGTGATGCTAGCGCCGGCGAAATCAAGGTGGTCAAAAGACTCATACTCTTCGATATGGTCAAACCTAACGGGGTCAACAAATCCGACCCAGGTTGGAGAATTGTTCTCGTCGAAGCTGACGTAGTACGCGCCCATCGAATGCAAGTCAGCTTCGATGCGACATCGACCCCGGTAGCTCCGCGTCGTCGACTCAGCAATTACAACACTGATCGCGACGACAGCAACGATCGACAACAGCGTACGGATTCGGAAACGCAAAAAAATACCCTTATCGACGAACGGTAGAAATCACGGGGAGTGAAAGGTAGGCGGACTACAACCAGACCAGGAAACGGGCCAACCGTTCCTTCCGTGCACGAGATGATTTCCCGCTGGCTTGGATCAGCATCAACTGGGTCGCTACCGAACAAGATCGACGCAAGCAGGGTGTCCCGAAGATAGTCATCACGTACGCCGTCGAAGAACACGTCAATGCGTTGCGGAGGGTCTGAACGCGGTTCAACAGTGCGCAGAGAGATCGTCTTGGGCACCCCATCAAAGTCGTATCCGTTTAGGTAATAGTCGCGTATTGGCAGCATGGATACGCGGTAGAAAAACGCCCACATCACTGGGCCGGGAAAGCGGATTGTCAATTTAATAAATCACGCAAACCCGCCTCCGCCTCCACGCGGCTGTGATCGCTATCCGCCGTTGGCTGCATCGTTGCAGGACAAAACGCCTAGACAATTTGCTCAAGTTCCTCGGCAGACAATCGGCTAGAAGTGGTATCCAGCATTTCGCGGAAACGCACTATGGTAGAAGGCGTCAAGGGAAACCCTATGTTTTCGCCATTGTTCTTGCCCTCTGCCAAGATGCTTCCAGTCGGGGACAGGAAGCAAAGGTATGGGACGCTCCCGACATCACGACTGTAAGCAGAATAGACTTTGTCGAAATTGTGCATTCGGCGATCGATTTCCACAAAGACAAAGTCCTTTTCAATCAGCCGTTTGACCGTTGCCAAAGCGAGCGACATTGCCCTGCAGGGTGGACAACGTGGACCGCTAAATTGCAGCATGACGTTTCGGTGAGTTGTTATAGCTTCAGATTCAGCGTCCGTCAGCAATCGAACCGCATCTTGGCCGAGCGCAAAATCGTCTTGCCGGATTGAAAAGCGAGAAGTCACCGAGAAGTTATCCACGGGGTCAATAGCCGCTGAATCCGACTCGACCAAACGACGACTGTTTTCAACTTCTCCCTGCCCACCATCCCCTCGAACGCATCCGCCGATTGGCAATAGCAAGAGGAAAGCGTAGCCAGCGAGTTCAGCGCAGATCGGCAAGTTGTGCTTTTTTTTGAACATTCGCACTTCGGATACCGCCACCGATGCCCCGGCGGCGTCAGGTAGAATTCGATTCGCGAAAACGCACGACCAGACGATTGGGCCCATCGCATTGCTTGTCCGATTTCTGCGGTCGACTGATTCAAAGACGCGGCTTTGATTGTACACGTCTGAACCGTTCAATTTTCGTCTGAAAGAATTTGCGCCCCACAGCAGTCGCAGCGATTGCCAGAATGCAACATCTGGCCGCAATTGCTACAGGCCCAAATGGTTTCTTCACCAGGGCCACTAATTGTCCCTTCGAATTCACATCCCGCTATCTTCTTTTGCAGACGCAAATGTTCTGCAAGGCAGCGAAGTAAAAGCCAAGTCAAGAATGCGATCAGCAGTGCAAAGCCTGATGTGACGAGGCCCCACAACGAAAATGTCATCACTAGCGCGAGAGCAACGATCGAGCCAAGAATAAGAAATGCAATGGCCACCATCTCGACAAGGGTTTCCAATCCGGTCGATCGTCGCAGTCGATGTTTTTCAGTTCGGTGTGCGGTAAGTGTCAAGTCAAATCTCGAAGGACGAATGGGGACCATCATCAGGCACGGCAGGATCGTGTTCCATTTCTAGAAACTTGCAAGCTGTGATCCGTGCATTTTGGTTTGCCGATACGCTGGGTTTCGCTGTCCCCACTCGGGCACATAAACATCGCAATCCGTCACTTGGACGTGACCGTTTTCTTTCGATCTTAACCAGGGAATGTTCGGGATCACGGAGGATGCACGAAAAGCCAACAACGAGTCTGAACTCACTCTCGAGCCCTTTGTGTGCATCCCTGGGTTCTGTGTGCATCCCTGGGTTCTGTGCGTTCGATCGCGTCACCACCATCACACAGGTCTTGCACAACAAACAGATAGTCGTTCAACGATCGGAAATGGTCCGCTTGCCGGGAGAGAAACAGCAGTCCGTCACGCTCTCGCTCCATGTCATCCCGTATCGCAAGCCCAAATCCGGCAAAGATTGACAGACAGGAAGCTTCACGCCTCAGCGACAGGTAGTGTTGATCAATGTCCGCTTTTGCTCGCCGCGCGTCACGACGGTCCAGACAATACAGCAGGCGTAGGTCGTTTGGCAAATGAAGCGGTTCGCCCCACGGCAGTTTCGACGGGGGCAATCGCAAACCAAACCATTCTTCAAGCACGACGCCGGTCAGTACGTCCCACATCGGTAGCGTGTAACGAGATAACGAATCAACTCGCCCCGAATCAGAGAGCAGCTTCGCGGCAGCTCCCGGATTGGCGAGTTCACAACAAGCGGGAAATGATAGACGGTACGAAGTAATGGTATTGAACGCTTCTTCCCCTCAAAAACAACGTTGAAATTCAAACGGTCGCGGGCGTTGCCCTGTGAGCGTCGCGCGTTGATGCGAGCCAAGATACAAAAGCCATGATGTCGTCGGGGCCAACCAATGTAGCGGCAGCCTGGTCGCCGTTTGGCTTTAGTGTGATCGAAGAAACCAAGTTTGACGACAGGCCGCGTATCAGGGTGAACTGCCGATAGACCGCTGTGCGGGAATCACGGCAAGGGAACGGGATGCTCCCTGAGGTCAAGTTGGACGAATGTCCCGCGTCACGAGGTGGGGAGCGTCAAGTTGTCCATTTCAACTCCGTCCGCAAGCCCCGCTCTGTATGCACGCCGTCATTATCCGTCAACCACTCTCGTTTCACGCTTTAGCACGATCATTAGCCCAGCATCACCCGATTTTACAATTCGCACATCCGTCTGAAACCCCGAACATTCGGTGGTCAATGTGAAATACGAATCTCGAGTATTGGCGCATGAATACGCTGTAAATGTGCCATCTTGAGCACAGTCTTCGGTGATCAGATCCGATTCGAGCACCATCGTGTCACGCGGAGCAAGCACAACGGTCGCCGATGGGAGTGGAGTCCCATCGCCATCAACGACGATGCCCGCGACTTGGTCGCAGGCTCGACTGCAGCCCGCGCTGGGTAGCACCAAGACGGAAACGACTGTCCAAACAAGCAGTAAATGACGCATTGCGTTTCAGCCAAAGAAGGTTGGTCATCAGCGAGCCACGACGAGCGATTCAACCACTGCGAAAGTGCGTGAGACTCGGCTTCGTTGCACGGCATGATTACCCGCCGGCATTTGTGTTCGATGGAGTGAATTGCCAGAGCCCTTTGTCTGCAAGAAATCGGGCGATCCCGTCTGGGCGGCGAACCACGATCCCCTCTTCGGATTCGGTATCAAATCCATGTTCTTGGATACTCGGAACGTGGCCAGCACCATCGACCCATCGGACCCCGGGGAGACCGGGTACGTTGTACGAGTCCCAAGTGCCGGTCCTTCCGCTAAATGCATAGACGACCTCGTCGACAATGTAATAGAGAACGCCATCCCCGTTGAGAACCGGTTTCAGTTCACCATTCAACGCAGTTTTCAGTTCGTGAACGCGAAATCGGCCCTTGCAGTCAACAGCCACCAACTCGGTGACCGGTCCGCCCGCGATCTCAAATGCGATAACTAAGTTGTGTTTACTGTCTTCGGTGAACTCGCCGAGCGTCCACGGCTTGACGGTTTGGTAGCTGGGAAAGCGGTGTGTTGACCATCGTTTACGTGGCTTCGAGTAAGCAGCGAAAGCGTTGGATTACCATTGCAGTCTCCAATTCGAAAAGGATGGGGTTTCAGTCGGGCAACGGCGGCCATAACCGGGCGACCGCCCAAGATGTTCCAATTGCAATCACGCCGTCGGCTGCTCCGGTTCATGCCTTGGTCACACCCTCGTCCGGATCGTGACGAGCCCCTTCCGCTTCCTCGCCGTCGTCGTCCGATTGCAATTTCGCGATTCGGTAACGTCGCGTCTGAACAAACAGAATCGCGCCAGCGAGCATGCAGAACAGAATCGGCCCGATCAAGGACAGCACGGCAGTCCCCAAATCGGGCGAATCCGACAGTGTCGATAGTCCAACAGCAATCGCACCTAGCGCCCACGGCGCAAAGATCAACCAGACGCCAATCAAGACCAGCTTACTTGGCTTTGCCGATGCGAGCGCAGAGTATTTCGGCACGAAGTTGTCGTGCCATACGTCCTGCTGAAGACGTTCCGAAAGCGGAATGTATTTCTTGGAATCAGACATTATGTTCTTGGATGGAAGGCTGCCGATCAGCCAGCGACGACAATGGATCGTCGATTTCAAGACGCCCGATTTTGCCGATCGGATTCATCGCATGATTCATCACCGTCCCCAGGCAGCCCAAAAGTATTGAAGCAACAAAACACAGTGAACTTTTCCGTCAACGGGATGTGACCCAATGATCAAAATCACGAACAGTTGACCCAATCGGTGTCTATGTCGAATCAGTATAACCGATGGAACCGCACATTTTGCAAACGGTTTCCGAGATCGATCGGTACGCTCGAGATGTCGGAAGAACGTTTATGGACGTCAGTTCGCCGCAGGTAAATACGTCGCCGAACCTTGCGATTGCCTTCTGCCGATATGTTCCGTGATACGGGTTGAAATAGCGATCGATGGAGTCGGATAATGATGGCGGTCATCGGTCCGACGTCGAAAAACGTTGACTTCACAAACCCTGTGATCGACGGCTACGGATCACCGCACGGTTCTGCCTATTCGTCATTGCGCTGTGACGTGGCGCCCTCTCGAGGTGGCGGCCCAATCAGGACGGCCACATAAGCCAGCGGCTGTTCACCCGGAATCGGCACTCTTTTTCCGAGGGTAGAACGAGGCAGCACCGGCTCGACGACTCGAGTGCCAGGTTCATCCACCAGCGTGACCCTCGTTTCGTGTCCCCCGCCTGGATCCCAGCCACGAACGAGAACCAACACGCGGCCATCTTTGCGTTCAGGAAGGTCGCCGCCGACATGGCAAAAGGTAACAGAGCTCTCGCCGACAAGACGACCATCCCAAACGCAATTGTCGACTTCGTCGTCCGCAAGCAGCCCGTCACAAATAGGCACCCAGCCTGTGACAGCGAAATACTCGGACCCGCCCAGCTCTTTAAGTTGTTCTGCAACCCAGGACTCGACGACGGGCCCATCCTGCATCACAGTGCGAGCGGTGACCGGCATGATCACCTTGACGAACACCTGGTTGAATCGCTGCCGCGCAATCGACACCGGCGTTGAACTTTGGGCGGGTAGCTCAGAAGCAAAGGCCGCAAGCGTGTAGAGAACCGCCCACAGAGCGAAGTGACGACAGCTCATTCTGGACCTCAAAAAGTTTCAGTGTGACGGAATTCTGGCAGAACGGAACGGTTCAGCGGGGCCGCGCGAGCGACTCTCCACATCAGCATATGACCTCGCGGACTCTGCTGCGAATGATTGTCACCCGCCTTCCAAGAATACCGTCCCGGGAAACCGTCGGCGGATCGAGCAGCGTGGGCGAGTTCGGCGCGACGAAGGACACGTTCACCTTCAGCCGAAATCTCTAGTGCATTATTCCTACCGGGACATACAGCTTCGTATTCGTCCACAATCCATTCGATCGTGCAAGCATCGACCACGCCGGACAAACGTTCGTCTACCCGCCTGGCTTATCGAAGATATGCCTCCAGCCGTGATCTCGCCACATTGCACAATAGTGCCCGACGAGCAGCCCAAGCAATCCGACCATAATCGTTGATCCTGCGACAAGCAGGAAAAACAAGGGAGGATCAATGTAGCGAATCGATGAAGAGAGCCGATCGGTGCCACCGTCTAATACCAACGGGTAAGCGATCCCCCGGATCAGGAGTAGCAGCCAGTAGGCTGAAACGGAGACGACAGTTGCGGTGATGCGCGGCGAAATCCCGGATGTACATGCCGACCTAACCGCAGCGCACAACGTGCAAATCACCACCGAGACGAAGATCGCCGGTGCTGCCGTCAATCGCTGTGCCGCGAACACACCAGCGAAAGCGACAACAAGGAGTAGCAGGTCGAACGTCCGAACTGTCATGCGCCAATTTCAGTCGGGGAAACGGTTGCGTCCACCGGGTGGCCGAGATATTTTCCGAAAATGAATCCAGCGGCCCAATGCCGTCGCAAGGCTCGTGAAAGCCTGAGGTCCGCGAAATGTCACCCAAACAACGTAAGGTGTAACGAAGATCAGGACGGACACAAAGAAGGGGATCAGCACTTCAGCGCCAGCGTAATGCGCAACCACGGGAATCGACATCAGCCGAACATACATCATCCGCGGGATCGCAATTGCCAACGCGATCACGGCAGTCAGCACAAGGATACGACCCAGTCCGAACTGAAACCTCTCTCGGTCAACGAGTTGAGTTGATCTTTCCCATTGGGAATTTGGAAAGACAAAAGTACGTGCACGCTGGTTTCGATCCAAGAATCTTGGCACTTGCGTATCGTTCGGCAAGGCTATGGGACGTGATCGAATCGCACCAACGAAAGCACCGACGACTGCGAACATCGATCCAGCACGGATTGCCGCCCCATTGAACTCCCCCGCCTGCAAAGTCAGCACCGCTTCGATCTGCCAAGGATTCGCCGCCAGAGAAGTGGATATGGAAAGCGCCGCGCCCAGCCCAGCGCCAACGAAAAAACCAACGAGAAATCCCACTCGGGCACCGTCAAACGTCACTCGCAGGCGTGCAACCGTGATCGACAAGATCCAAAACACCGCCGCTCCAAAGAACGCCCCGCCAATGGTGATCCAAAAAAGCACTTTCGTCGGCTCTTTCAGATAGTATCCGCCGATCTGCAGCGACGAGTACACGTTCGCAAGGTAGTAAAACAGCAGAGACGCAATGAAATAGAGAAAGCCGCCGGCACGAGCTCCTGAAATCAGCGGCGAATCGATCGGTCGTTCGTGGCAGCGCACCTTGGCGTGCACGTAAGCCTCTAGACCAATACTTCTAGCTTCCTGACTCATCGGGCACCTAATTGACGACGTATTCGGTTGATCCGATGCAAGAATGCTGGTGATGCATCGGTAGCGAGCGTCTCGCACCGATCAAACTTCGTGTCGCCCGCCTAGCCTTCAACCGAAGCGCTCGCCAGTGTCAGTGCGATAACGAATTGCGAACTATCCTTCGGCCAGGCGCAAAACCCCCAGTGCTGCATGTTGGGGATGCCGCCTGGCTGACGGACAGATCGTGCGTTGAACTTTGTCGACTCATGATCGCCGACCTGGGGGAAACCTATGCGGAATCAATCCAATTGGTTGCTCCCGAAACGCTGCCAGTTTACTCCAAGCACGACACCGATCACAAGTTGTCCCACCAGGTGAGAACCGTGTTGGGGCCTGACCGCTCTGCTTTGCCTGCGATTCTGGATCTTTGCGCAGCATGCAACCTCTGGTTTCTCTGAAAGAAATGGCAGCCCACTGATGGTGGTGGGTGCAAGCGACGCTGGTTGCTAGCCATCTCCATACCAGCTTGGCCGGTACTTGCTGAACATCACTTCACGCCAACTTGGCTTGAAGCTCGACTGCACCAACTCCATCAGCTCGCCGCAATGGACGCACGGCGGTGTTGACTCCTCAGCCGCCTCCTCTGGCCCCGCCTCCTCATCGACGGTGGGCGTTGGGGGCGTCTCCACTGGCAGCAACACGGTGCATTCTTGCATATAGCGATCTGAATCAAAAACAGTCGAGGAGTCACCACGCTGGCCATCCACGGCGAGCGAGGAGAAAACCACCGAGAGTATTTGCGTGAGCGCGCAGGCTCATTCGCCTCGCCGTCGCATCGGCCTGACACTGGCCCCGCCCAGGTCGATGCGACGGCGAGGCGGAAGGGGCAGACCCATTCTGCTGAGCCCGAACCGAGGTCGACGCCCGACAACGATCTCACACCGGCCATATACCATTTCCACCCACCGATTCGGCGGAAGAGCCGAAAAAAAGAACCCGATCATCATGCATCGCCAAAGTGGCGTCGTCGTTGCATCCGCTCGGGTGCACTCAGGCGCACCGATCATGAGTCGATTAAGTTCAACGGCGAGATGCCGACGATCAGCGTTGCAGTGATGAGGGAAACGATAGAGAACTTCAATTGCTAGCTCGGCATGAAGGCATGTTTGGTCCTAACGTCGAAAGATTCAATCGCGAATAAAGGAGAACGCCAACGCAAGCGATTGCAGTGAACCCTCGCCACGAATGAATCCTGGTTTGCAGAGTCCATCGAATTCGACGAGTGTGCGAAATGTCGTCGCGTGCGTGCATCGCGGATCTAGCTCAGGTTGAGAAACGGCAATGCAAAGACACGTGGCGTTTTGGTCGCTTGAGAAGCGCCAAGCTTGCATTCGGCGATGCGATTCATGCGACTATTTCAATGCGACGAACGGTAGCGATGTGTGGGCTTGCAAGGAAACGAAAACGGCAACCACCACCGCTCCGTCACCATCGCGTGGAGATCAAACTTACAACGCTGCGCTTTGGGGTGGCAGTGAAGGAACATTCGCTCGCCCTCCCCATCTTTCCCAGACCATCGCAATTCGCCCCGATCATGGGTAGAAAGTGGGTGTAGTTCCTGGTGATCCCCGGTTTTCATTGAACGAGGACAGTTCGGCGAGCGTGGTCCACCAAGAACGGCGCTCGTAGTAAATGTCCCATTGAGGGTGGCCGAAGCCAGTAGGATAGCAAGCGAATCGCAAAACGGTCAAATCCTTGAAGTGCCGCCAAGGAAGTAGATTGAGATTTACATATCGCCGAACAGCGATGGGACCGGACTGTACTTCTATGTCAGCTGCAATTCGAGCGCCAATGTAGTGCCTTCCAAGTCGTTCAGTTAGCGTGACGACCGTCAGCCGATTGTCAGCAATGTTGCCACGTTGTGAAATGAAGCAATCCCATTGCGGGTTTCGCTCCAGTTCCCATCGTGAACCGCCGGAAGCGGTTAGCGTCACGGAGGAGTCAGCGTCGGCCAAAGCTGCAGAGGCCGTAACGATACCACGATCGATCATGCAAGAGAGCGTCGCATGAAGCTGTGCACGAGTTAGGCCGTGCGAGTAGCCGACGTTCATGTGCAGTGGGTAAACGTCGTCCGCGAGGCACCGTGTCATCACGGTATGTTCCCAAAGGAAGTCGCATAGCAGCAATTCGGGATCCGAAAGATCCGAACGCCCTGATCGTTGTGGCGGTGTTTCCATGCAGTGTGTGGGGTAGCGGCCTGCGATCACCGAGTCGCGACGATTGGTTTTCCATTTGTATCCACACGGCCCGCGACTTCGGTGAATCGCTTGGTTCTGCCCTTCGTCGGCCATCCGATAAGCATACTGGATCGGCGGCAGCGTTGCTGGAATTCCGTAGGGATGAAATTGGAAAGGCTATTCACCGCCATTGGCGCGTGAACGCTCAAGGTAGGCGAGCAGCATGAGGATAACCGGAACGCCCAAAGCGATGGTCGCGCCTATGCCGCATGAAATGTAGGCAAGTTGGATGGCACCTTGGGCGTCTCCAGCCGATACTGGTGGACCGCCGGGATTGCGAAGTGCAATCGAATAGAAACAACCAACGATGGTGACGGCGACACCCGTGATCACTGACATCCATGAGACGCGCGTTCGCGTTGAAGGCTTCAAGAGATACTCAGTTACAGAACGGCGACGTTGACCGGGACCGAGCGGATGATCAACCATCACCCAACGAGTCTTTCGAGGTCTCCGGTCCAACGTTTGGTTCGTCGGACTTTGTGTTTGATTCGGGAGTCAATTCTACGTCACCGCCGCGTTGAAACCAAGTCACGACGGCATACCCGACGCACCCGTAGAGCAGTGACGTAACGATTCCAAGCACCGCCCAGATTTCCACTGAAAACATGCCATACGTGATTGGGTACTCCATTCCGACGCTGTCCTTTTCAAAGAAGTCACGTGGTGCACGGATGTAGAAGAACGAGTACGTCAGACCGAAAAAGAATGCCCAAACAACCGTGACGCAATAGTGCAAAAATGATCCAGCAGTGAACGAGCATGAGATCCGTCGTTGAGTCCAAATCGTGATCGCGGTTGGCATTAGTATCACGATGCTAGTGAGAGCCGAGTGGCGAAACGCAACGGCGAACTTGCAGGCTGCGATGTGAACGGCAACGAGAAGCGTTACGGCAAAGAGGTCGCGGATGCTCAGCGGCTTCATTCGGACTGACGGTGTGGGCTAAGCAGCATTCTGGAGCTCGACGGACGATTAATTCTCCCCGGCTCAGGCGGGGTTTGAAATGATGATGGCCCGGGTCGGGCGGGAATAAATGCTTTTATGCCCGGCTGGCCCGTGCATGATACGCCTAGCCCAAGCGAGCGGGAAGAACAGGCGGTGCTTTCGCGGGGCCGTTCGGTGTTTTTACTGCCACGACCCTCCTCAGGGCATCGAACGCACGTTCACGCTCAGGAAGTGCCGTTTGCGGAGGATGTCCGAATGACCGTTGAGCAGTTTCGCCAACAATTGAGTCGTGCCCAGCTGCATCCCAACGATTGGATATGGATGCCTCCGTGGATAGAAGAATTCGCAAGGCTACAACACTCCGCTGCTGAGCGTCTGCACGTTGAGGCGTTCCGGGTGCTCGCCCTTCCCAGCACTCTCCACGACCGTGGCGTGCTAGGCTTGGCAGCGTTTGCAGGCGGATCGCGCCGTCGTGTGCTACCAAGCTCTCGTCGTATGCAGTGACAAGGCGGATTTTACGCACTTCAACCCGCAGCTTGGTCGGCCTGCTGAGCTTGGAAAACTTGCTAGCGTGGCACTCGACAACGGCGGAGGCATGGCCGGCGATGGATCATCGGGAATCGTCGATGCGAAATGTTGACGGCCTGGAAAGGCCGTCCTACGTGGGCGACGGGTCCTCGTTGACGGACTTGGGAAGGCCGTTGCTACTTCGGCGCAACGACCACTCTTTTTTTATCAGTGCCTAGCGTGAAGATTCTCACTGCAGCATAGGCTGCGCTCGCAAATCTAAGGGGCTTCGAGCGCGTGCCAGAGCCATCAGCCCCGTCCTATGCTTGGTTTCCAACAAAAAAGGCCACTTGCTGAAATGGCAAGTGACCTTTCGGATGGAGGCGGCGGGGATCGAACCCGCGTCCCGCGATGCGTCCACGAGACCGTCTACGTGTGTAGTCTGACTATTTGTACTTCACTGAAGAAGCTCTTCGCTTCAGTCGGCGCTGCCTGACAGGCTCCGAAATCCGCTAACTCGAAACTTTTTTAGCTCACCGCGTCTCGAGTAGGACGGCGAGCGATCCGAAATTGTGACGGACATTCAGGCGACTTCGGCGGCCCCCATCAGTCCGGGTAGCCTGTAATTAGGCTGCCAGAGCGAAACTTTCGTTTGCAATTAAAAAATTGTGATCAGCTTTTTACGTGGCCAACTGATCAACCACGACACGCAAGCCATCGCTTCCAATCATCCGGTCGAATCCAGATCACCCCCATGACAGAGATCACCGGCGGAACAAAACCCGCCGGGTCGATCGGTCGCAAGTTTGCAACAACGTTCATCCTATGCCGATCGATCGAAACCGTCCAGTCTGGCCCCCGATTTTGCCTGGGGAACGCTTTCAGTCGAAATCGCGTCGTTCCAATCACCGCGTCGATCGGCGACCCCTTAGGGTTCCATCCTAACGGCAGAGCGTTTTGGACTCTCGATGGGCTGCCGCAACGCTGCATCCCGCCACGGGGCGAGTGGGCGCGCGGCCCGATGAGGCACCCGGTGAAACGATAGAAACGGCCCCCAAACCCACCCCCAAGCACGCCCCTCGTTTAACCGCGCGGGCATCGCCCCGCGCGTCCACCTAACTAAAACGCGCGGCCCGCTGAGGCACGCGGTGAAACGATAGAAACGGACCCCAAACCCACCCCCAAGCACGCCCCTCGTTTAACCGCGTGGGCATCGCCCCGCGCGTCCACCTAACTAAAACGCGCGGCCCGCTGGGCACGCGGTGAAACGATAGAAGCGGACCCCAAACCCACCCCCAAGCACGCCCCTCGTTTAACCGCGTGGGCATCGCCCCGCGCGTCAACCTAACTAAAGCGCGCGGCCCGATGAGGCACCCGGTGAAACGATAGACAGCCCCATCGCCGCATCTCGCCACCGGGGCGAGTAGGCGCGCGGCCCGATGAGGCACGCGGTGCCGCGATAGACAGACCCATCGCTGCAGCCCGCCACCGGGGCGGCTAGGGTTCCGGCCTGGACTGCCGCATTTTCGTCGACGCGAACTTGACTCTGGACTCTCGACAAGACAAACTGTCTTTTCCAAGAGAACTCCAACTTCGGTACGGGGATGACAATGTTTCGATCTTTATCAGTGACGTCGAGCCAGAGACGAAACCGGTCGCGGCGCAACCATTCGATCGGTGATGATTTGCACCGCACGGATCTGGGCCCGTCACCGCAGTGGTCCACCAACCACTGCATGGGCAACCACTGCATGGGCAACCATTGCATGCGTCGCCCCGATGGCATTCGCGGTACAAATCCCTGTGGTCGCATTCGTGGCGGTGGATTCACGATGGTCGAATTGCTGGCCGTGGTGGCGATCATAGGAGTTTTGGTGGGGTTGCTGCTGCCTGCCGTTCAGTCGGCTCGCGAAGCCGCGCGACGCACCAGTTGTGCGAACAATCTGATGCAGGTCGGTCTCGGCGTATCGGGTTACCACGACGCTTTCAAACAACTGCCCACCCAGCTTGCGGGAACCGACGGCAGCACGGTTGCCAATCGGGACAACGATCGTCGACTCAGCACGTTGGTCGCGTTGCTTCCTTTTCTTAGTAACGACGCACTCTGGAATGACCTCCACCAACCTCGCTCACGCGACTGGTATCGCGCCGATCAGCTATCGAGCCAATATTACGGCATGCCCTATGAAGACGAGCTGGCGTTCGAAAACGAATCATCCGATGGCGAGAATTCAGACGGAGCCGATTCATCCACGCCACCAGACATGTGGCCGGCCGGCGGCCCATCCACATCCGCGGACTATGAATTGTGGTATCACGAAGTCGCCGTCTATCGTTGCCCTAGCGACCCAGGATTCGGTCGACCTGGCATGGGGCGATCCAACTATGCGGTCTGCATCGGCGACGGGATCGATTGCGCCAACAGCGGACCGATGAAAGACGTGGGCGGAACGTTTGTGATCGATGATGAGCTTGCCAAGCGATGCAATGCGGCCATGCGAGGCGTCTTTGTCCCGCGAACGACCGTCCGTTTTTCGGACATCACCGATGGCCGCAGCCATACGATCATGATGGGGGAAATCGCAACCGACTTAGGCGATTCCAGCACTCGGACCCTGCCGGCCGTCGTTTCCGCCGGATATGAAATAGCGGGAAAAGGCTCCACCGTCGTCGCATCGAAGAAAGAGATGGCAGCCAAGGATGTGCTGTTGAAAGACCCTGGTTGGATATTCCAAACGGTATTGATCGATCCCGATCGTCCCGAGTTCTGGTCGATGGCGGTTTCCAACCCTGGGATTGTCGCCATCCCCAGTGCGCGCCGTGGATTGCGATGGGCCGATGGCATGCCTCTTTACACAGCTTTCAACACCATCCTGCCTCCCAATCAACCGTTGGTGCTTCGTGAAGACCGGGACGACAGCACGGGGGTCTTGCCGCCCAGCAGTCGACATCAAAGCGGCGTTCACGTCGGCATGGCGGACGGGGCGGTCACGTTTGTGTCCGATAGCGTCGACGCGGGCGACCACGATTCTTCGACGGTCTTTTTGGCTGGGCCAACGCCGCCGGGAAGCCCCAGCCCGTACGGAGTTTGGGGAGCCATGGGGACTCGGGCCAGCAGTGAGTTGGTGGCCAATCAATGGGATCACGGGCAACCCTAACGGTCCCAATGAATGCACGTCCTGTGGTTCGGATCGTGCGTAAAGAACGAGTCCGCCGAGAGGTTGGTTGAAGATAGACGAGGGTGGGGATTGACGAGGGTACGGATCAATTGCAAGTTGACGGCTCGCCGTTGCGCCAAAACTGTTCCCACCCCGACGAGACGATTCCATGACGAATCAAAGCAAGGATGTAGCCCCCGGTCCGAACGAACGCAGCGTGACGATGCCGGACGGAACCGTGGTCCAAGTGCCAGGCGGGTGGGAACTGCTGCCGCCCGGCGACGCCGGACTGACGCGCCGGGTCAAAGCGGCGGGACCGACGTACACGGTCAAAGAAAAAAAAGGGCGGCGAACGTTTTCGCAAGGCGTTTGGGCCGATGGCAAAACCATTGCGGCAGCCAAAGCAAAGCTGGACGTCGAGCGTTCCACGGACGCCTACGCCAAACGCAAAGTGGCCGATGCGGCGCGGCGAGACAAGAAGCAGGCCGAATATGTCGAAGACTTCTTGGGCGCGGTCGTCGCGTTTTTGAACTTCGCCCCACAGCATCGGGATCTGGCCGTCCGGTTCGCCACCGCGGTGACGCAGCACGCGACACCGGTTGGCAGCGGGACGGTCGCGCGAACCCAGCGCATTCCCATTGAACGTCGAGCGGAATCCGCGGTGATCGCGTGGATGCGACACCAGACCACCGCCTACGATCACATGGCAATCCCACGCGTCAAAGGCAAGCGACGGGAAGTCCGCCGGATGCTGGCCGAAGAATCTCGTCGGCTGCTGACCAAGTACCGCCGCGGTGAAACGGTCGATCCGGGCCAATGCAAATTACAGGTGTCCTTGACCAAAACGATCTAGTCTTGCGCGTGTCTTGTCGGGACCATCACGGACCGGATTGATCACGGCAAGTTTTTGCCGACGGCAAGTTTCTCGACGGAACAATACATCGACGTCAATCGAACCGCAGACCTGCAACTAGGCAGCCATTCGGATCGGACCGACGATCCGCGATTTTTCTTGAGCGATGACTTCGTCGGCCAGCGACTGGTAATCGGCGGCACCATTGCTTTCCGCCGAGTATTGAAAGATCGACTGCCCGAAACTAGGCGCTTCGGCCAAGCGGATATTGCGTCGGACGCGAGTGTCAAAGAACTTTGCCCCCCGAAAGAATTCTCGACTGCATTGGCTTGCTTGAAAGAATTCTTCGATGTCATTGCTGACTTCGGCGGCCAAACGCGTGTTCGAATCGTACATGCACAGCATGACGCCCGACAAACGCAGACCGCTGTTCAGACGTCGTGACACGACTTCGATGGTGCGCAACAGCTTGCTAAGGCCGTGGAGTGCCAAGAAGTGTGGCTGCAGGGGCAAGAAAACTTCGCCCACGGCGACCAATGCATTCACGGTCAAAACGCCCAAGCTGGGCGGGCAATCCAAAATGATGTAGTCGAACTTTTCGTCGTCGTCTTCCATCTTGTCGCGCAGAATCATTTCGCGACCGACTTCGCCAGCGAGTTCCAATTCTGCAGCCGCCAAGTCCAAGTTGGCTGGGACCACCGACAGGTTTTCGTTGACTTGACGTCTGGCTTGTGACAGCGAAGCTTCGCCGCACAGGACTTCGTACATGCTGGGCTCGCCGTCGACGGCAGTGATGCCGAGGTGAAGCGATGCGTGGGCTTGGGGATCCAGGTCCATCACGCATACCTTGCGTCCCGCCATGGCAAGTGCGGCCGCCAAGTTTACTGAACTGGTCGTCTTTCCGACGCCACCCTTTTGGTTGATCACAGCAATCGATCGCATCTTCAGTCCTTTGTATTTGCGTTCAGTTTTTAGTTCAACGATGGCGTCGCGTCAGGCGAATCGCATCGCGAATGGTTTGTTCAGGCAGCAGCCGACTGTCGCATTTGTTTGTAGGCCAGCAGGACGTCGTACAGGTCGACATCAATGCGGACCGAATCGTTTGCGAAATCGTTTAGCCAGGCTAAATCGTCCGCTGCTGCTTCCAACAACAGCGGAACCATTTTCCCTAGCGGGATCACAACCGTCTTGGCATCGGCAGTCCCAGCAATTCGATCAAGCTCTCGCTCGCGGCGGTCGCTGGAATGATTGGTGGGAAACAGTCGCAAGGCGGGGTTCGACATCGTTGGTCGGCTCGTCAAAATCGGAAGCATGAAGATGGACAGGTTGAAGGACAGGCTTCAGTGGATGTATCGACTTTGCGGGTTAGGAAGGTTGAGCCAAATGTTCAAATTCAACTCAAGTTTGCTGCGACGGGGGTTTCACAGTTGGGTCCGAAACCACCACCGACGAACCAACCGGCCCGCCGGAAAGCACGGGAAGGTGCTTCACATCGGGATAGCATCGCGGTCCGATCGCATCAGACCCAAACAGGTTCGATGCGAGATGGGATTCGCGTCGTCGGGATGCAGCAAGAAAGCGGTCCACCGAGTCCGTCGAACCGAATCATTCGGCGACGCGGATGGGTCGATCACTTTCGATTTCCCTTGTAACGGGCAAAGCAAAGTGATTGCGAGGCCGTTTCGGTCTTGTAGTGAGAACTTTTTCGATCCCAGCGTATCGGCATGAAACCCCGTGGAACCCAGAGGATTGTTTTGCCCTGAAATTCGCCCCCGTTTGACCTTGATTCTTTGGGACTAGCAGCGGTCGGGCCGACGGGTATCATCGACCTTATGAACGATGACGACGAATACGATTCCGATTTCGACGACCAGTCGGACGACGACGACGACTTTGATTACGAAAGTTTCGTCGAGGACAACTTTGGGACAGGGGTCACCAATACGGAAACCAAGCCACTGTGGCGGCTGGTCGCTGTCGTCCTATTGGTGGTGTTCATCGGCGGATTGCTGTTGCAAATCGCAGCCTTGTAAAGAGCAACTTTTGATGAGCGACTTTCCATCGGACCAGGACAGATTGACGACGCTAGGTGATGTCGATTCATCAGCAACACGCAGCATCGAAGCGATGTTGCATGACGGCACATTGGGATCCGCCTGGCACGCCGAACAGACCTCATCGACGAACTCGATCGCCCTGCAAGCAATCCGCGAACCGGGTTTGGCCCCCCCAATCACGCCGCGTCTGTTCTTAGCCGACCTTCAAACCGCGGGACGTGGACGCCATGGTCGAACATGGCAAAGCGATTGTTCGTCAATGACGCTGTCGATTTTGCTGCCTTGGGAACCTGGAACAAATCCTCAGTCGCGTTTGATTCCCCTGGCTGTGGGTGTCGGTATCGCTCGCGTGATCGAGTTTGAATTGGCACCGGTGAAGGTATCCCTGAAATGGCCCAACGATGTTCGGTGTGCGGGCGGCAAGTTAGCAGGCGTTCTGTTAGAAGCTTCGGCGTCGTTGGACTTCGTGGTGATCGGTGTCGGGCTGAACATTGAAACCGCACCGGACCTATCCCTGCAAAGCGGCGCCCAACCGACGACGTCCGTCGCAAAGATCGCTGGGCGCCGAATCAGCCGCTACGATCTGCTGCAACCGATCGTCGCCGGAATTCTGGACACCATCGGCATGCTGGCCGACGATTCCGTCACCGTCGTCGACGAGTTCCGCAGTCGCTGTGTTCTGTCTGGCAAATCGATTTCGTTCGATGATGGCGGCCAACGATCGATCGGTCAGTGCGTCGGGATTGATTCCGACGGAAGTTTGTTGGTCGAGGTCAACGGAGAACTTCGTCGCATCCAGTCGGGGGAAGCTCGATTGCTGCGCATCCAGAATTGATCGTCCCAGTCATTCGCAGACACCACCTGCGGGCAGGAACCGCGGATTCGTTTTGTTAGACTGCTGTCTTGATTGTTCCCGATTCGCTCCACCATCAAAATACGAACTATGAATCACTCTGATCGCCCGGTTGCATTGGTCACCGGAGGCGGAACCGGCGTCGGCCGCGCATGCGTGCTGCAGTTTGCCGACCGCGGATACAACGTCGTTGTCAACTATTCGCGTAGCGGAAAAGATGCCGACCAAACGGTGGCTGATGCAGTCCAGCTTGGCGTTGATGCCATCGCGGTGAAGTGCGACGTTTCGGTCGACACCGAAGTGTGCGCGATGATCGCCACGATCCAAGTGCGTTTCAGCCGTCTGGACGTGGTCGTCAACAACGCGGCCACCACCAGCTTTGTAGACCACGGGGATCTTGATGGGCTGACCGAAGCGATGTGGGACCGCATGCTTGGCGTCAATTTGAAGGGACCATTTTTCGTCACCCGAGCCGCCGCGAATTTGTTGAAACAGGGCGATGGTGGATCCGTGGTGAACGTCAGCTCGGTCGCCGCGCTGACGGGTTCCGGTTCGTCGATCGGATACTGTGCCACCAAAGGCGGCTTGAATACGATGACCAAGTCGCTGGCACGAGTGATGGCGCCCAACGTTCGTGTGAACGCGGTCTGTCCCGGCCCCATCAACAGTCGGTGGATCTTGGAGGGGAATCCGGACTGGGATTTGAATGCGATGGTCGCCGACTATCCGATCCCCAAGGCGTCCGACCCATCGGACATCGCGGACGCGGTCGTTTTCTTTGCGATCGGAACCAAAATGGCGACCGGGCAAATCCTGAGCGTGGACGGTGGGCAAACCTTGACCTGATCGAATCGGCGCCATATTTTCCGCAGCTTAGGCCTTTCTGGCGAAACCTTGCGTCACCGCACAGGGTTACAATGGGGTGAGTTCACCTGTCAGGCGTTCTGTTCTTTTCGGGTGAATTCTTAGGCCGCCGACGCTGGGTAGCAGGCGGCCCCGTACCGGTCTCGTCCTGTATACCAAGGGCGAGCGTCACCATTTTCTTGAGAGTCCTTCCTATGAGTTCGAAGTTGCTCGGTGTTGCGCTGCTAGTCACATTGGTTGCTTTCCCCGCAGTTGCCCAAGAAGGCGAAAAGGGCAAGAGGAAGGGCAAGGCTGGTGCCCAACGAAATGCCGCCACTCAACTGATCAAGGTGCTTGAACCGGTTGGCTTGACGGCCGAACAAACTGAAAAGATTCAGACCCTGGGGAAAGCAGCCGACGCATCGATGAAGTCGATTCGTGAAGAGACGGGTTTGACCCCGGCGATCATGAAAAAGCGAATGGAAGCGATGAAATCGCTGAAAGATTCGGGCAAGAAAGGCAAAGAGCTTGCCACTGCTGTTGCCGAAGCATCCGGACTTTCCGAAGCCAATCTTGCCGCGATCGCAAAGATGAATGAAGCTCGCAACAAATTTCAAAAGAGCGCAATCGCACTTTTGACGGACGAGCAAAAAGAAAAACTGCCCAAGAATTTGGTGCGATTGACCAAAGAGGGGAACCAACAGGGCAAAGGAAAAGGCAAGGGCAAGGGAAAGCGTAACAAAGACGCAGCCTAGTGAATTGCCACCGCGTGTTGGCATCCTGAGTCCCCGATATTGGAATCTGATCGAAGGGAATGGATTGAAGTACAATTGACGCGTGATACCGATCGTCATGAACGATCAACCGACACGATGTTGATTCGAACCTATCGCAAGCGCCGGCTTCCTTGGAAGTCGGCGTTTTGCATGCGCCCATCGTTCCATGCGCCCATCGTTCCATGCGCCCATCGTTCCATGCGCCCATCGTTCCATCCGCCGATCGCGGACCGGACCTGCGGGGGTTGCAGCGGGGAAGTGCCGAACGGCGCACCATCGCCCATGCGGACCTGGGCAAGCGATAGAATGAATCGGTTCACGCGATGTCAGTGCAAAGGTTGCCTGATCGTTTGATGCAATCCGCCGAGGTCCATGATGCCAACCGATTCATTGTCTCCTTTTTCGGTCGATCACTTAGACCCTCGCAGTCCTAACTACGCAATCGACGTGGTCGATAAATTGATCGTGGCGGCGGTCGCTAGCGACGCATCCGACGTCCACATCCAGCCTCGCGCCGAAGGCTGGGATGTGATGTTTCGAATCGATGGAGTGCTGTCCGCGGCTGAACCGATCCGATCGGGAGGCGATAGCGACCCGGTGAAGCGGTTGATGGTGATGGCCGGTCTGCCGACGTATCGCAGTGGTCAACCGATGGAAGGGCGACTGCGTTTAGAATCCACGGCGCCGGACGATCGTGCGTCGATCCGGCTGGGCATCTATCCCACCATCCATGGGCCCCGTGCCACCATTCGGTTGCTACGAAAAAGCAACGCTTATGATCGGTTGCCTTCGTTGGGGTTGGCGGATGATGTTGCCGCGAATCTAACCGATCTATGCCGACAAACCGACGGTGCCATCTTGTTGTCGGGTCCAGCGGGCAGTGGCAAGACGACGACCCTATACGCGATGCTACGTTTGATCGCGTCCAGTGCGCCACGCCGAAGCGTGGTCACGATCGAAGATCCGGTGGAATCGATCATTGCGGACATCAGCCAAAGCGAACTGGATCCTTCGGCCGGCATGACTTTGGCCAAGGCGCTGCGAAGCGCCGTCCGCCAGGACAGCGAGGTGCTGTTGGTCAGCGAGATCCGAGACCCAGAAACTGCCGAAGCGGCTCTGCAGACGTCGCTGACCGGGCATCTGGTTTTTTCGTCGCTGCATGCAACCGACGTGGCTGCATCACTGCGGCGTTTGGTTCAGTTTGGCATCCCGGCGTACATCGTTCGCAGCGGCATCCGCGCCATCGTCACGCAGAGGTTGCTGCGGCGCCGATGCAGTGATTGTGCGCCCCCCAATGACACACCAACCGCACTCACCCCACCGGACGACACGGCTGCGACCGCGACGTCATTGAACGCCCCATCAAAAGTCGACGCTGCGGTCTGCGAAAATTGCCTGGGCACTGGCTACCGCGGCCAGATCGCGATCGCCAACTGCGTACGGTTCGACGGAAACGATCCGGTGGGCGATGCCCTAGCGGACGCATTGACCGCGGGTTCGTCGACGCGGGTGATGCGAGACGCTGCCCACCAGGCTGGATTGATCGATCTGCACCAACGTGCCAATCAATGCGTCCAGGCTGGGTTAACCGATCCCGCGGAAGTCTACCGAGTTCTAGGGTCGCCGGCCGTCGTGCGATGATCCCACGGTTGGTGACCGCCCCATTCAATTACAGGGACACCAACAATTCCAGCATCTCACTAGCGGTTGAAATCACCCGTGACGATGCTTGAAAGGCACGTTGATACGAAATCATCTTGATCGATTCTTCGTCAATGTTGACGCCCGTGATCGCCAGGTGCTGGCTCTGCAGCGTCGCGTAGAAGTTCCGCAGTCCTTCGGTTGAACTATTCTGCAGACTGATCTTTTGGCCCAAGCCGGATACCGAACGTTCATAGGTTTGGCGTACGGATTGTCCACCCAGGTTTTCCAAAGGCTGATCAATGATGCCAACCAGGTCGGTCAATGTGTCGGTGTCTTCGCCGATGCCGGACTTGCTGACCGCTAGCAGATCGGCGTTTTCCTGCAGGATTGGATTGACCGCGATGTCGAATCCAGTTCGACCGGTAAAGAAGGTGTTCACACCGGCCGCCGCCAGAAAACCGCTGGTGTCTTCTCCGAACGTAAACTGCGCGGAGGGCGAGTCTGACAGGATCTCGATTCGGCCTTCACGCGTAACGCTGGCGGTCACCCCGTCGATCGCATCGATTTCGGCGACGATGGAGCTGACGGTCGAATCCGTCACCTGACCGAGCATTCGCACGGAAATTCGATGGTCGCTGATCACTTCGCCGCTTTGATCCACGATGCTCATGTCAAACGTGCCGTTTTTCGGCAGCCAGGACAAGTTGGCATCCTTCAGCGGAACGCCGACGTCAGACACCACGGTCGAAAGCAAACTGTCGTAACCTTCGCGGCCTTGGCCTTGCGAATGGACCTCGTTGACACTGCGGATCAACGCCGAAGCCATGCTGTCGATATTGTCGATGTAGTCGCCGAACACGCTTTCGATCGCGATCGTGGTCGCGCCCAAGATCCCGCGGTTCGCTTGCAGCGGCGAATCGGTTTCAACGATCCGAACTTCGTTTCCACCATGCTGTTCGTTGTAGACCGCATTCACTTCACGGGCGATGCCATTGCTGATCAGGTAGTCACCGCCGACGAACACGGCAACCGCACCGCTTTCTTGTTCCTGAATATTCAGGTTCATGTATTCCGATAGTTCTTCCAGGTCGCGATACCGTTGATCGCGCAGGCCGGTGGCGTCGCTATTTAGAATTCCGCCACCTTCGATCGTGGCGATTTCCAGGTTCAACTTTGCAATCCGCTCGGTCAATCGATTGATGTCCGTTGCGATCTGATCCAGGTCGCCATTCCAAAGTTCGCGGCGGGACAGGGCATCATCCCGACTTTGGCGAATGCTGGACGAAAGCGTATCGGCCTGCAAGATGACAAAGTCACGCAGCGACGAATCATTGGGCTGTGCCGACAGTTCGTGCAGCGCGTTGTTGAATAGCGTGAACTGTTGATTCAAACCATCGTTATTCAGGTCGTTGCTAAGCTCTTCCAGTTGCCCATAGGCCTTTTGGAGCGCTTCGGCCCCTGCCAAGTCGGTCTTGGCATTGAACATCCGCTCGGCCAACTGCTGGTCAATGACCTGCGTGATCCCAGTGGGCCGGACCCCCGATCCCTTCAGCAGCCCGCCGACGCGGATCGCCACGGACGAAGACTGTTCTAGTTGTTGCCGAATGTATCCGGGGGTGTTGGCATTGGCGATGTTGTTGCCAACCACCTGTAGGCCGATCTGAGCCGCATTCAACGCGCCGGCGGATTGCTGAATCGTGCCAAACAGACTCATGTTTTCCTCCGGTGTTGGGACAGCTGAATCGCTGCCGTGATGTGCCTGATCGCCCTAGACCTAATCCGCCATCTGAAAAGATCGGTTGGAACGACCCGGATAATCCACAAATTTTGCCTCGATCATCGATGGCTGCATCCAACAGGCGAAATCAACGCTGCGAATATCCAGCCAGACGAAGTCCTACAGCTACAAAAAAAAGGACGGCACCTGATTTCCAGGTGCCGTCCTTGATCGTTGATTCACGAGCGTTTTAAGACGGTCGAGCGTCGCTTTGGCGGCGAATTCAGTTCAAATCGGTCAGGACTGCGTCCCACACCGCTGTGACCTCATCGCGATCACCTTCGCCGTCCCGTTCCGCTGCGATCAAGTCGATCACATCCGAATCCGCTGTGTCACCAGGATTCGATGCATCGATCAACTTCGTCGCTGGCTGATCAGCCAGCGATCCAAATTCATCGGCGATTCCCAAATCCTGAGTCAGAACGGTCGGATCCGAATCCGTCTTCAGCACGTCAATTCCGACCATCGACTGAGACATCGCAACCGATTCGAACTCGCCACTGACGCGGGTGTTGATGCGGCTGAGTTCATTGATCACTCGCAAAGCGTCCAGCGAAGTAATCGATTGGTCGCCCGAAACGTCATAGTAGTTCGGACCACGATCGGTACTGATCACCGGAATTCGTCCGTCACCGTCCGAGTCACGCGCCAACCGGTTGATCACCAACAGGGCGTCGATGGCGGTCACGAAACCGTCATCGTTGACGTCGTTGAATTCAGACGGGTTTTGCAAACGGCTGGCGACAACTTGAACATTGACGGTGGCGACGTTGCTGGGCCGTCCTTCGTCATCAAGGATCTGGTACTGGAACGAATCCTGACCAACGAATCCAACCGCCGGCAGGTACTGAATCGTTCCGTCATCCAAGGCGACGGCTGCACCGCGACGTGGATTGCTGACGATCGAAATGCTGGCCAGATCAAGGTTTCCGTTTGGATCGCTATCGTTGGCAACAACGTCGATGATGATCGATTCGTTCAGGAAGGTTCCCGATGCATCATTGCCAGCGATCGGAGCAGCGTTGGACGAGATGGTGACCGTCGCAACTTCACTTCGCTGGCCCAAGTCGTCAGCGACCGAGTAACGGAAGATGTCTTCTTCGCCGAAGCTGGAGAACGGCGTATAGATCAGGGTTCCGTCGGGCTGAATCGACAGCGAACCGAAGGCTGGCTGCAGATCAATCCGAAGCGAACTGACATCAATCACACCGTCGATGTCGACATCGTTATCCAACACGGAAATCAAGGTTGGTCCGTCCGGATTCAACGTCGGCGAATCAGCCGTCAACATTGGAACGTCGTTGATGCCATCGACCGTAATTGCAACGGTCGTCTGATTGCTAATCAGGCCGGCGGCATCGACCAACGAATAGGCGAACGAGTCCACCAAATCCTGTTGTGGTGCCAGCGACTGGAGTGCGATCGCATCGGTCGGATCGTACGTGATGGTTCCCGCGATCGAATCGTAGGTCACGCGGGCTCCGCTGACCGAGAACGATTCGGCAGGCATCACCAACATCAGACTTTCGCCAGCGTTGGATTGAAGATCAGGATCGATGTCGTTTGCCAACAAGTCGGCAACCGAGATCGTCAAAACCGAATCTTCGTCGGAAGCTTGCGTATCGGAAACAGCACGCGGCGCGTCGTTGACTTCCGTGATGACGATACTGAACGTCTTGGCCTCGGTCACCGCACCCGCTGAATCCCGAGCGACCACACGAACCGGGACTGGCCCGTTGATGTTGTCGGTATTCAGGTTTGTCGCAGGTGTGAACCGCAAGACACCGCTGGCATCAATCGTTGGCTGCTCGCTAAACAGAACACTGTATTCGGCGGCTAGCGGTTCGACGTCAAACGAAACGGTTTGAATCAATTCGTCTTCTGGTCCAGGGCTGATGTTGGCAGCCTGAACAACGCTGTACGGACCACTGTCTTCTAGCCGCGTGATCGTGTCTTGGACCAGCGTGAAGGATGGTGGATCGTTGACCGCAACAACATTGATGGCAAAGGTTCGCGGCGGAGTGCTGCGGAAGACGTCACCGATGCCCGAATCGCGTGGGCCCATGTCTTCCAAAACCACTTCGAAGACCGCGGTGCCATTGGCATTCGGGTTGGTTTCGTACTGCAGTGTCGCCGTTCCAGTGACCGGATCGATCACAGCAACCGGCCCCGACAGGAACAAGTCGGTATCGGCGGCGATCGGCGTAAAGACGAACTGCAATGCCTGTGCAGGCGGTGCAGTCGATCCTTGCATCAGGCCCAATTCGTCCAGAGCCGTCGATGGACCGGCTTGAACATTGGTGGCCCAATTCGCGATCGACACAGGACCTTCGTCTTCGTCGCTGCCGACGTTTCCAGCACCGCTGAACTGCGGAGCATCGTTGACCGCCAGCACTTCGAACGTGACGGTATTCGAAGCAATTCGCGGGTCGCTTTGTGCCGTACCGCTGCTATCGACCGTCACACCATTGTCGATCACCGTATAGATGAACGAGTCAAATCCGACGAAGTTCGCACGCGGCCGGTAAAGCAATCGTGGTGCACCGTTATCGGTGACGTATTGCAGTGATCCGCCCTGTGCACTGGTTGTCGGAACCGGCGATCCAAGCAAGACAATCTGGTTGCCGCCTGGTTGAGGTGCGATGTCCGCGGATTCGTCGGTCGCACCAACGCTAGGTCCAGGGAAATACAGGTCCAACAGACCCCGGTTGGTGCTGTCACCTTCGACCAGGATTTCGAACAGTCCGTCTTCCAACATAGTGAACGACAACGGAGCCGAGGTTGGATCCACGATCGGCGGATCATTGACCGGGTTCACGTTGATCGTCAACGTGATCGGTTCCGACGAAATCAAGTCGCCGCGGGTCGTATTGTCGGACACCGTACCGTCGCGGTTCTGGTCGCTCAGCACGACTTCGAATCGGAATTCACCGAACACATTGGCGGCCGATCGGAAGGTCAACAGTCCGGTTTGTTCATCAATGGTCGGATAGACGCTGAAGAAGTCATCGGCCTCTTCCCGAGGGAAGTCCAGTGACGTCACCGTGAATTCGACCAACTGGCCATTGCTGACATCGACCTCGTCGAATGCCGTCGTTGCTGGACCGGCACTGATGTTCGAGGCGTAGTTCTGGAACGTGACCAGTTGGGTGTCTTCCTGAACCGAAATGTCCAAGGTCGCCGCAACGAACTCGGGACGGTCGTTGACAGGTGTCAGCAGCAGTTCGACTCGGTTGCTGCTGGTCAATCGATCTGGAACCAACCCGCCCGCGATCAGGTCGTAGGTTTCGCCACCACTCGGGTTATCATCCCGGACGGTGTAAGTGAACGAATCCAAACCAGCGAACGACGAGTTGAAGTCAGTCGGCGGACGATAGTTCAATCCAATCAGAACTCCAGCATCAAATACCGGTGTCAAAACACCACCGCGATCGGTCGTGCGATTCAAGCCACCCGCAACCGGATCATTCCCTGCTTGCAGGAATTCAATGGTCTGGGAACCGCCCTCTTGGTTTGCAACTTCATTGTCAGGTCCTGCGGTGAAGACATCTAACAAACCCACGCGGCTGTAGCCAACCGCAGGCACGCGCCGCAGTGGAATGAAGTAGTCGGCAACAACGCCCATCGCTTGCGTGTTGTCTTCTCGCAGCACGTACTGGATGGTGGCGTCATCAATCACGCCATCATTGTCGCTATCGACGTTGGCAACCGTGTAGGCGTCATCGGCATCCCGAGTGTCCTGACGCGGGCTCAGGTTCGCATCGAAACGCGGAGCATCGTTGACCGGTCGCACATTGACCGTAAAGGTCGCCAAGGTTTGACGCGAAACGAACCCAGCGGTGACCGAATCGACGTCGTCGGCTTGGACCACGAATGTGGCTGTTCCGATCGCGTCGGGTGCGGGGTAGACCGTCAGGTGTCCGTCGGGCGACAAGGTCGGCAACTGAGTGAACAGGCCGGCGGGTACCGTCGATGGTCCGTTCAGTGCAGCCGGGAAGGTGAACACGACGCTTTGTCGTTCCGCTTCGTCCGTCGCGGTCGCAGGGCCAGGCAAAATACTGGTTGCGAATCCTGCCAAGGTCGTGCCCAAATTGTCATCCCGTTCCAACACGTTCACATTGGACGATGGAATGGTAAAGGTCGGAGCGTCGTTCGCAGAATCGAAGACGAGCGTGGCTGTTGCACGCGTCGTAGGCGAATCGGCATCGGATCGTGCCGGATCCAAGTTGAACGATCCACTGCCCTGTGGATCCGTCGTCGCTCCGTCATCCGAGATCACGAACGAGAAACGTTCGTCCGGTGCGAACGGTGACGTTCGGTTGTAATCCGGTGCAGTGGTCAACAGACCACGTTGGAACACGCCGTCGGTGAACTCAAACACATAAGTGCCACCTTGCTCGCTTGCCAAGGTCAGAGTTTCGGCACCGATTCCGGTCAAGGACGAAGCATCGACCGTGCCAGCCACGGTCGTGAAGGATACGACCTGAAGGTTTGCGGTCTGTTCGGTTTCATTGAACGGAGCAACCAGTGCACTGTCGAATTGCCCAGGCAATGCGGGAGTTTCAACCGCCGAACCAAGGATCAATTGATCGCGAGTAAAGACGAATGCGTCACCGGTACCAGCATCGGCCGATTCGGTGTAGTTGATCGTACGATCGAATGCGACCGGGATATCGTTGACCGGTTGGATCGAAACCGTGACGGTTCCATCGATCGACGTCAATGTTCCCACGGGGCGATCACCGGCCAGATTCTCGTTGATCCCTTGGTCGGTTGCCGAGTAGGTGAACACGACATCGCCAAAGATGTTGGCGGCCGGCGTGAAGATGATCTCGCCACCGATCAGTTCGACGGTTCCTTGCGAATCATCGACCATGGTGACCGATGCCACCGCAAGCCCGGTGTCATTCAGGCTGGTGGCAGTGTTCTCGTCGGCTGCCGACAGCGGCCCACGAGTATCGTTGAGCAACAAGAAAGCCGGGTCAATCGTCAACGATTGGTCCTCGGTCGGTGTGGCACCGCCAAAGGTTTCCCAAGCAGTCGTCACATTTGCTGCGTCGGGACCAAGCGGACCAACCGAGATGACATCGCTGACCAATCGCGGCGGATCGTTTTGCGGAGCCACGTCAATCGAGACTGTCGCCGGTGCCGATTCCAGCGGTGTGCCGTAGACATACAAGTTGTCAACCAAGTCGACCGACACGCCATTATCACGAATGGTGTACGTGAACTGGTCCACCCACGCAGGCGTTGCTGGTGGTGGGTTGTCCCGGTTCAGATCCTGGCCAGAGAGGTAGCGAACTTCGATCAATGCCCCCGCTGTATCGAAGACCGCAATCGCACTGCCACGCACGGTATCGAACGACTTGCCAGCCGTCACGTTGGACGCGGACAAAGTGATTCGATTCGGATTGGCCAAGCCGTCGACCGAGGCCGAAACGCCGACATTCGACGTTGCCAATTCTTGTCCGATCGCGAAGCCTAGCAGCGTCGTCGCCGAAGCAATCGCAGCCGCTGAATTCGGGTCAGCGAAGACCATCATCGGAACGGCAACATTGCCGGTGGCGGCGGTAGCACCCGCGGCGACAAATTCAAACGTCGTTGCTTGACCGGCAATCGTCACCGTCACGGTATCACCAACCGCTGGACTTGGGTTCGCAGCAGTCGGCGCGGCCGTCGGCGTAGGAGCGGCCAACAGATCGATCTGTTGTCCGGTCGCAACGCCGCTGACACCGAAGACCGCAGCATTGCTGGATCCCACGGTGACAGCCTCAGGAACGAACGACACAGCAATCGACGCACCGGTCGCAGCGGCCGTCAATCCAGGGACGCCGGTCCCGAATTCAGCTTCGATCGCTTCGGCCAAACGGGTAGCAACCGTTGACGTTGTATCACCATCGACTAACTGAACTGCAATCGTTGCGTCCTGGGCGATCCCATCGACTGGAACCAATTCGAAAGTCGACACTTTCCCGGCGAACGCCAAACTGAACACATCGCCGGCCGTTGGGCTGGTGACGGTCAAGTCGAGTCCTAGACCGGCGGTGGTCACCACAACGCTGCCGGCTGCCGAAGCCGCGTTGGCGGCGGTGATTGGCGTCGATCCGCTTCCTTGAACAGCGACCACTTGCAACGAAGCAAGTTGGTTCACTTCGTTCAGCAAAGCGTCGTTGTCCACATTGCCTGAACCGCCGGTGGGAGGAACATACGATGCGTCGTCATCGGCCAAGGCGTCCGTCAACAATTCACTAGACGTGATCGTTAGGGACAGGTCTTCCAGAGCCTTGAAGGGTTTGTCGCTGACACCCGGCGCGTCATTCACAGGTGCGACCGCAATCGTCACCGTTGCAAACGCATTCAGCGGAATCGAACTGGCACTTTCGTTCGGCTGAGTGCTCAGTCGATAGGTAAAGGTGTCCGTGCCGTTGAAGTCGGGATTCGGTTGGTAGACGAAGTGACCGGTTGTCGAATCGAGACTGACCAATGTGCCGTTGGTCGGCAATTCGCCAACGATGTACTGAACCGGCAGGAACCGCTGCGGTGGTGCCGGAATGATGTCGCCATCACTGACCGAAGGCAGACCTTGGCCCAGGGTGTCCAGCGATGCATCTTCGTCGATGGCGTACAGGTCATCGTCAGGGGCTGGTAAATCGACAGCGATGACTTGAACTTGATAGTCCTCGACCTCGCCACCGATCGCTACGCCCGTCGGCAACAGGTTGCCCGATTCGCTGATGCGTACTCGCATCCAAGTGTTGCCATGGAACGCGTTGTTCGGGGTGAACACGGTGACCGTGTTGAAAGCCCCGACGGTCGCATCACCACTGACCGGCACATTGGCCAACACCTGTTCGTCGGCTTCGAACTGTCCGTTCTGGTCGAAGTCAATCCAAGCGTGCAACAGCCCCGCACCGAACACTTGAATGTCCATATTGGTGCCGGCCGGATCTTGAGGGTTCAAGAATCCGAGTACGTCTTCGGGTCGCACGTTGGTCGGATCGGTCCCGCGTTGGGTAAAGACGCTATAGGTGGTGCCGTTGGCGATCAATTCGCCTTGCAGGACACCGTCTTCGTCGTCGACCGCATTGATCACGAATGATGTGTCGGTGTTCTTTTCGATCAGCAAACCATCATCGGTCTGTGGAACCGCACCACGGATGATGGTCACCAAGCGTGTTGTGATTTCCGACAGACTTTCCGCTGTGCTGAACGTGACCGGGATGTTGGATCCCGTTGGATTGGAGTTCAGATCCACCAGTTCGAATGTGCGAACGGTGCCAGCGATGTTGATCGACAAGGTCTCGCCACCGGTCGGCATCAAGTCCAACGTCGTCAAAACGGTGTCTGGAATCGACAGCGGATCGACGGTAAAGACGACAGGTTGACCCCCCGGCGACGCCGGTGCGATCGTCACCGATAGCGGAACGTCGTCTTGCCCAATCGGCTGACCATCTGCTTCGCTGTCGATGTACCGTCCCAGTCGCGGCAATCCTTGTGGCCCGATCGTGTGCCGAGCACCGTTGTCAGCAACCAGGGTGTCGTAGCTGACCGGGGCGTCGCCCAAGTCGAACACAACTTCCGGCATGATGATGGTGAACCGGGTTTCGTCATTGGTTCGCGTTTCGGCGACCGGATTACCAGACAGGTTGGTGATTGCCGGGGTCAGGGTACCGACATCGGCGGCAGCCCCACCCCCCAGCGTTCCTTCCAATGTGTCCGCGTTGGCGATCAAAATCGTGCCGCCACCAGCCGCAAAGGTCGTCACGTTCAGCGGAGCCGCTGCGATCGCGCCCTGAAGTGTGGCAGCGATCGACGTACGAGGACTGGTGGGAAGGTAGTTCACCGCGATGGCCCCACCGCTGACGCCACCGGTCACCAGACCAGCAGAACCACCCGATGCAGTTGTGGTTGCACCGGAAAGCAGCGACGAAGGTTCGCCCACAAAGATGGTGTCGCCGATGAAGGACGAGAACAATTCGCCAGGGAATGCCTCGGCGATTGCCGCTGCGGACTTCGCTGCGATGTCTGCGACATCGTCGCCCGATGTCAAAACGACCAACCGATCGCTTGTTGCTAGGTTTGGATCCAATGTGTAGATGAACGTGATGTTGCTTCCGGCACTGTTGATCGTGAACGTGTCACCATCCAGCGTGGCCGGCGTTTCACCTTCGGGAATCATCAATGACAGCGATCCGGTTACACCGGGCGAGCCTTCCAACACTAGCGAACTCGAATCGACATCCACTTGGTCGCCCAAGCGTCCGCCCAACACCACGGTACCGTCCTCGGACGAAACTGCGGAATTCAAACCTAGAGGTTGTGCCCGGACGGCGGCCACAATCGCGTCACCGATCTGCGATGGACTATCCGTTCGCGAGAACGGGATGGCGACGTTGGTGCTGTCACTTAGCGTGCCATCGGTATCGAATTCGAAAGTCACGCTAAGGCTAGAGGTCGAATAGACAAACGTTTGGCCATCGGCGATGCCATCGACTTCATCCGAAACCGTCAATCCTGGGCTTGCCGAAGTCACTGAGTGACCGGCCAAAATCCCCAACTGAATCGTGTCGGTTCCCACATTGACGGGATCCACGTTCAAGAACTCACGGACGGTCTGACCAGGCGCACCCGGTGCAGGCAGATCGAACGAAGCCAAGACCGCGTCACGTACTTGCGAAAGTGTGCTGGCGGACGCGATTTCGACAGGAACTCGGCCGCTGGTGGTCGAACCGACAAGGTTGAATTCGAAGGTCAACGAGTTGCCGCCGGGGGCGTCGATCGTGAAGGTTTCGCGATCCACAAATGCGTTGTTCGCACCTTCGATGGTCAAAGTCGTCGTTTGCGGTACGACGACCGCAAAACCACTTTCGTATTCGAATACGACACGATTGCCATCCGTATCCCCGATGATGACTTGGTCGCCATCGGTAATTTCTTCGCCCGACGGAGCCTGGTAAGCGATCCGCGTTCGGTTGTTCAACGTGATTTCGTAAACCGCATCTGGACGCCACAGACCGGCGACAGGAGTCAACCGAATCAGCCGGCTGTTGTCGCTGTATCCGAACGTGTAATCGACGTCGGGAATCAGGCGTTGTCCGTTCTCGGTCAACAACACGCTTTCACGAGTGATGGTTCGAGCATCGGGGCCAGGTCCGGCAGGGTCGGTCAATTGAATTTCAAAGAACTCGACATTGCCTTCGGTCAGACGAACGAACGATTCCGACGGATCGATATCACCACCGTCGACGCTTCCGCCCGACGTTACGATGAAGTCCAACGGAGAGACCAGGTTCGCAATCGGTCGCAAGAAATTGGCTCGGTCGACCGCACCACGATCGATAAAGACGTTTGAACCGACACCGCCTGGGTTGGCGTCCGGATCATCAAATCGTGGAATTCCGTACGCGTCAAACAGAGGTGCAATGATCGGTGAGGTGGCGATGCCAACCGGTTGACGGACCGTGTTGACGAAGTTGGACCGATCATTCAGTGACGAGAACGAACTGTCGATCACTGCAGAACCCGCAGCCGGAATGTAGATTCCGCCGGTTGGATCTTCGAACAGCTGCACGCCCGTCGGGATCACAATGTTTGTCGACGAAATTGCGATGGTCGAATTGGTTCCATTGCCCTGGAACGCGTTGCCACCGACGACGGTCGATGCGCTGTTCGCAGAGATGTTCAACCCGGTCGCAAAGTTGGTAACGATATTGTTCAGGATTGTCGGCGATGCGGAACCTGAAACCGCGATACCGTTGCCCGATCCATTGCCAACCACCGTGTTGTTGACGATGCGGCCAAACGGCACTGGCACTGGCGAATCGCCTGCACCGGCCACTTCGCCCGAGAAGATGATTCCCGTACCGGCGTCGGCGATGATCACGTTATTGGTGATGACCGCACCGGGCAACAATCGATCCGTGTTCGGATTTCGAAGCGTGGTGACGGCGCCGGGACGACGGTCCAACTGGGTGCTGGTGAATCCACCGTCATCGACGTTTGTCGGCGTGCCCGGATCAAACGTCGCTCGGATACCCGCGTTGCCAAAGTTGCGGATGAAGTTCGATTCGATCAGAAGCTGACCTTGGTCACGGAACGTATTGGTGTCCCCAAAACCAAAGTGGTAATCGACCATCACAACGTCACGCGTCACGCTTCCGGTTGGACGCACGGTCAATTGGTACTCGCCGTACAACCCTTCGCCAAAGAACGGGAATCCGCCAAAGCCGGTGGACGCCACGCGAACGTAGTAGTGACTGCTAGCGGGAGCCTGGAAACCCAAGATCGATGCGCCGTCGTTGTTCTCACCATCGGCACGCAGCGAATTGGTAACCGCTACTAGCGTCGGCACACCATTGACGTCCTGATAGATTTCCAACAACGAACTTTCGAAGCTGGTGCCAAGATTCCATCCGATGGTGTCCAAGTCGACATCGATCGAATCCCCCGCGTTGAGGTAGATCTTGACGATATCGGAATCCAATTGCGGCGAGCGCGCGTCCAGCACGTTTCCATCCAACGATCCCACCGAGTCGCCGATCTTGCCGACCGCAACCAAAGTGTCGGTGTTGCCATTGACGTAGTCCGTCACCGTCGCTCGGGCGAAGGTGTCGTAGAAGATTGCGTCGTTGACCGTTTGGGTATCGTGGTCAATCGATGGCAACAAGCGTGCCGATTCACGTCCATAGAAAGTTTCTTCGTCAACCAAATCGACCGTTAGGAAACGGCCACTGCTGGGATTGACCTGGATCGAACTACCGAACAAATCAATTCGGTTTCCGGTCGCTGGGCCAACTTCGCTACCGTCACGACCGGCAGCACGAACGCCGATGGAATTCCGTACCGCAGCGGTGTTGATCGCATCGCGAATCGAAGTTGCCACCACACTGGATTCGTCGCTGTCGACGCTGAACGCCGCACCGACACCCACTGGGGTGAACGGAACGCGGACGCGGCCGGAAGTGACATTGTTGTCACTGTCAAATTCGAAAGTGACTCGGTTCGTGCCGTTGCTGATGATGAACGTGTCGCCATCGATCAAGTCGACCGCCGAAGGAGCGATCAGGGTGACGCCGTCGGTCAAACGGTCATTGGTGTCGAACGATCGTCCCAGGCTAAATTGTTCGTCCAGTCCTAGTCGAATCGGATCGTAGTCTTCGGGAACACCGTAGTCCGACGATTTACGGACTTCCAAGGTGTAGCTGCCGACTAAGATTTCGTTCGGGAACTCAGGAACCTGTGTGTCATCGAATGTGGACGTACGCTGTTCTGGCAACACACTAAAGTTGCGATTCACTGGTGCGTTGTAAACGACTTCGCCCCGTTCGGCGAACCCAACAACGATGTCATCCAGGTAGACACCTTCGATATTGTTGTTCTGGCCCGGTCGAGCGTTGACTTGCGAATTGGACACCGACAGGCTGGCCGCCGCACCGAATTCATCGCCGGGCAGGTAAGTGCTGAACCCGACGCCATCCGCATCACTGTTACTCAGATAATGACTAAAGACACGAATGCGGTTGGTGCCGTATTCCGGATACTGAGCGATCGTTGCCGTCGTGATTCCGGTCACGGGGTCAATGTTTCCGAGACCGTTGGCCAAGCTCTGTCGAATCGAATCGCGAACTTCTTTGTTCGTCATCGCCTCGTGATAGAAGATCGGCACATTACCATTGGGCAGCGTCTGTTCTGCGGTCGGCCGATCAAACCCTGTTGGGGTGGCCGTCAACGACCGAGCTTCCGATGCCGTCACCTGGGATCCGTTGGCAACCGCCACCAAATTCGGAGCCAACAATTGCAATCGATCGGAAATTTTCAGCGCCAAATCAACCGCTAAGTCCGTCGCTGCAATGCTGATGTCGGTCGTAAGCGTTTGTGGACCATGGGTCAGTCGCAGCGTGGTCGACAGGCCGTCTGCATCAACAAACTCCAACAGCTGACCTTCGACGATCGTGGTTGGATCGGGCACATTCACCGCGGCGCCACGCACGAATTCAAAACTGGTGAATCCAAAGAACGTGTCATCGAACATCGAGAAACCGGTCCCCGGCACCAGGTCGGTACCCGCGGGCGCCTGAATTTCGGTCAACTGTCCCGTCAGATCGAACTGCGAATGCATCCCGCCGGCAGTTGAGAAATCGAATCGCAACTGAACGTTCTTGTGACCAGCCAACGGCGATAGATCGACTCGAGCTTGACGCCACTGGTCGGTGTTGTCGAAAGCTTCTTGAATCGGCGTACCACCGTTGAGGGCGACGTAATCGTATTCATCACTGGATGGCACATTGCTGAAACTTCGGTACGTATCATTCGTGGTCATCAATCGCCATTGGCCGTCATCGCCCGCTGCAAAGACTCGGAACGCATCGACCTGTTGATTGTTGATCCCGTTGCTGGGTGGATCGTAGTCCTGCCCATCTTCGGTTTCCAAGAAGTACGAGAAGTACAACGTGGGCTTGTCGCCGGCCGAGTAGTCCTGCAGGTCCATCGGTCGACTGACCAGACTGCCGTGTGCACCACCGGGGTTCAGCACACCGTTGGCAGCACCGCCTTCGATTGTGTTTTCAGCAGCATTGCCACTGACTTCGACGCCGAAGTACAGGCTGGATCCGCCATTGGTTCGGATCCGCGATTGGTCCGGGTTGACGAACAGACCATGGTCATCGCCATTCCGGTCAGTGGTTTGATGCCACAGGTTTTCTTCGCGAATACTGAACGCCACGCCCGTGGGCGAAACGCCTAGCTGTGATCCACTGCTGTTGGTGATCGGAATCGACGAACGTCCATTCACCAGAATATGGGATGGAATCACGCGGTTTGTCGCCTGTTCGATCTCCATCGTGTAGATCCAACCTTGCTCGGTAACACCGAACAAGATTTGAGCGTAGGGGCCCAAACCATTTGTCCCCGCACGCTCCGTAATCCGTGGGCCCAATGTCAAGCTACTGAACTGGACAAATCCGTTCGCACTGGACACAAAGTCTTGGGGGTCGGGAGCGACTAAACCGTGGTTGGTCGCATTGATCACGCCGCTGTAGCTACCAGCATTCAACGGATCGACGTCCACCGTTCGCCTGCTTGACGGTTGGAACGTGTAGACATAACCACCGTCGCTGACTGCATAGACGAAGTTGCTGCCCTGGATCGGGTCAATCGCCATTCCGGTGATGCTACCGCCATCGACAAAGTTCCCGTCTGGGTCTGCTGGCGAATCGATGAATTGTCCTGTATCCACAATTCCCAGTTCGACCTTATTCGATCCTGGGCCGAGCGATTCGGAATAGACGGCATTGGGGAAGTTGCGATCAAGGTTTCCGTTTGTACTGCCTTGATTGGTCGCCGCACCAGTGTTTGCCACCACGCTGTAAAGCACGTTGCGGCGAAGTCCTTGGGGAACCTCGGGGTTCCCAAAACCGTTGCCGTCTTCGCGATTGCCCAATGCGTAGGCACGTTCGCCATCAGGAATACTCGGGTTGTTGCCCGCTTCGGGCGACGTGTTCGTCGACGGCACAAAAGCCATCGCATTGATCAGGAACTGCTGGTTGTTGTCGACCGCTGTGGACGTGTTGGCTTGATTGTTCGTTCGCAGCGTCAAACCATCGTCGCCGCTACCACTGCTAGAACCATCTACCGAACTGATATTTAGGAAATTACCCGTGTTTCCGTTCGTCTGGTTTCCGGAGTTTGGTCCCAAACTATAGGCATACAGTTCACCATCGCGACGCATCGCCAAGTCACCGACGGGTTGGGCAAATTGTCCCAGCGTCCGTTCCAGTTTGCCCGTGAATGGATCCAGGGTGACGACAGTCGATTGATTGTTTCCGCTAAGACCTTGGTCCAACGTCAAGAACAAACGGACGTCTTCCAACTTGTATGGCACCAACGATGTTTCATCGAAGATGGGTGTCAACGTCGGCAGATCGGCCGCTGTGTTCAACTGATTGAATTCGGTGCTTTCGAACATCGAATTGACGCGCAAGCTAACGTTATCGAATCCCTCTTCGGCCAAACGCCGGGTCGAATCGATTGGCAGGACACGGACGTCTGTGGCAACCGGGTTGGCTTCGAACATCTGATCCAAGGTGGCCGGGATCATCTGTGAACTGCTGACCACCACATAGTACGTACCGACCTGCATTTCGACAGGACCGATGTACGCATCCAAAGTACCGGCTGACCCGGCGCTTAGATTGGTAATGTCATTGCCTTCGGTGGGTCGGCCTTGGTCGTCAGCGATGTTCGAATCACGGCTGTGCAGAACCAACCGTCCGCCTGCGTCATAGACGGCAAGCGACGTATTGGCGCGGCCCAACTGGTCGGCATAGTCGATGTCGAACGTCGTTGAAACGAATCGGTTCTCGCCGATGATGTTCGGCTCTTGGAAATTCGAAAACAGATCGACGCGATAGACATCGATGTCCTGTTCCGACAACAATCCAAATTGTGGATTGGACTGCAGAACTTGGTTGCCCAAGACGCCGCTGACACGAAGGGTGCCGCGATCGGAGAAGCTAAGAGGTCCCAGCGGGTCCCCATCGCCATTGGCGAACTGCGCGGTGCCTTCGCCGCCACCGAATCCGGTTCCGCCATCGTTCACGTCGGTACCGTCGGCGGCCAATTCTTCTGCATGTTCGCCAGCTAGCGGCGAGTGCGAAGGTGCGGCGGGGACATCGATCGCATTGAACGCATATCGGATGTCCGCCAATCGGATCGTGCTGCCCGCGACTTCATCTGTTTCGCGAAGACGGATCGACAGTTGATACTGTCCCGATGACAGGCCTGCCCCGACCAGTGACGAAGTCGTCAAACGCGACGGGAAGTCGTTCGGACGCAGGTTGCTACTGCGTACTCGAATGAAGTATTCGTTGTTTGCACTGGAACTGTTGCCTGGCAAAATCACTCGCATGCCAGCGTCAAGCGGGTTCGGATTCTCGACCACGTCCTGGCCGGTCTTGAACAATGGCAGCACACGTCCGTCGCCGAGGTTGTTGACCAAGCCATTGGGGCCGGTCGATACGACCGATTCCAGTTCGGAACTATTGCTGAGCGCTAAGATGTTGCCATTGATGTCGATCAATTCAACAACGGTGTCCAAGCCAAAGTCGGTGTCATCGATGTCGATGAAGACTTCCGTTCCACCATTGGCGGTGAACTTGTAAACGTCGATGTCATTGTTCTGGCTAAGCGATCCACGAACGTTGAAACCAAGGCGACGGTTTTCGTCGGATGACTTTTCGTTCTGTGCCAGCGAACCCAGAATTTGTGCGTTGCCGGGAATCGCGTTGACCGACGACGATGTCCCCACGGAACGTTCTGCCTCGGTCACGAACGCGACGTTTCGGTCATTTGTACCAGGCTGGATCACCAGACCGTACCAATCCACCGTCGCTGGATTCGCAGCATTGTCGGTATCGGTTTGCGGTACACCACCGGGGGTAAAACCTGCGCCGACGCTGTCATCGGAAATCCCGGTCAAGATGACAGGGAATCCGGGCTGTCCGATCACTTGCAGTGTGCCACCGATCGCATCGGAGACATCCGTGCGAAGCTTCGATGCCTGCAACGAGCCACCGTTTTGCAACTTGACGACCAAGCTTTGGTTTGGATCACTCTTCAGCCGCAACCCACTACGATGATGATGATTCCACGCGTACACGTTTTCTTCGACGACGTGGACGATGTCCGTGTCGTCCCAAACGCTTTCGGTCGTCAACGATTCGTTTCGAATGAACAAGCCGTTGATGGAGTTATTGTCCAGCTTGTTGGCGCTGATCAATGGACCCTGGTTGTCCCCATCGGCTGCGAACAGATCCACCACGCCGGTCCCGCGGCCATGGTCGCGGATCGACAGGTAATTCAGCGCATCAGGGTTGATGCTGATCGCTGCACCTTCGTTATCGATGATCGTGTTATCGACCAAGACGGGCTGCGCACCACGGACGAAGATGGTCGCAGGTCCGTTGAAACCGATGCTGTCGCGGATATCAAATCCGCCGCCGTCGTTGCCATCGGCGTTGTTCGACAACGTCGAGTGTGCGATCCGGACATCGGCTTGCAGAATTTCAACAGGGTTGAAAAAGGCCAAGTTCCCCGACGTTGCACTGAATCCACCGGCGTAGGAGATCGTTGCGAAATCGATCGACGCCGTGCTGCCTTGTCGGAAAACCAGTCCCGCCCAATCACCGGGGGCTGGCAGCCCAGCGGAACCATCATTGTTGGTGTCAAACGTGCCACCGGCACCGAATCGGTCGTCTCGGCGACTGGTAAAGACCACGGGGTTGCCATCGGAACCTTCGGCATAGAAGTCGGCACCAAAGGTGGTCTCGATCCGTGCACTTTCCAACTTAACAACCAAGCCGGGATCAACGCTCAAGCGAGCATTGGTACGCGGAAGCAGTCGCGCACCGGTCCCAGCGGCCAAGGCCGCGTCGGACAACAATCCGCCGCGAGTCGTGCCATCATCGATATAGGAGCTGGTCGCGCGGTCCAAGGCGGCAACCAATTCGTAGTCACCTGTCGACGTCAACCGATACAGTCGACGTCCCGAGTATTCGTCCGATGCGGCGGGCAGGTTCGAAAGGGTCACAGCGCCGCTGCTGGTCACATCGACGGTGCGAGTCGCATCGGTCGCCAGTGATTCGAAACCTTCGCGAGTGACCAGCGTCAGTCGGTAATCGAGCGTGTCGCCATTGGTCAGGGTACCGATGTTCGTCCCAGGCGTGGGACTGAGGGTCACACTGACGACGTCCGGTCGTTCTTCCAACAACAACGGTCCGCCCGGTTCGCCCTGCAAAACCAGCACTTCGCTTAGCGTGTGCACGATGTCGGCGTCGTCAAACCTGCCGCTGACCGTCATCGGTTCGGTTTGGCCACCGGCCGGTGTCAAAACGCGAACAAACAACCCGTTGATCGAGTTCGATAGAAGCGTATTGCCCCGGATGAACGGTCCAACGCGGTCGTAATCGCTGGTGAAGTTGACACCAAATCGATCCAGCGACGCCTGCTGATAGATCGGGGCCGCAAAGTTGGTTTCGGCGAACGAGTTCGGGTCGGCGCTCATGGCCGCTTCCCGCGAATGGCTGATACTGTTGTAGATCAACGTCGGCCGCGACTCTAGCATCTGCAGCGGAGTCACCGACGGATCCGACGATCGAACGCTACCACCGCCGTAGCGAATATCGGCATGCGAAACGTAGTCCAGGAAGATCCCTTCGGTTTCCCAAACGGCGCGACCTTCGGAATAATCAAAGTCATTACGGAATTCGATACCGGCCCAGTCACCTGCGGTAGGAATCGTCGTCAACAAGTTGGTGTCTGCCCCCAACAAAACACCGCCGCGGGCTTCTTCCCGATAACTGGTGATGTCGACCGTACCATCGATGACCTGGCCGTCTCGGTCAACGATTGTTGGTGCACCAAGCACCTGCAAAGCGGCCAGAGATCGATCCTCGTCGATCGATTCACTCCCCACGCTGATCTTGGCGTTGCGCAATTTCAGAATGGCACCGGCGTCGATCATCACCGTAACGCCCTTGGGCACTTCCAGTATGTCGCCGTCGGCTAGAATCGCGCCGCTACTGGCACGCCCAATTTCGTAGGCTCGGTTGTCAAACGTCGTATCGATCCGACCGTCTGCACCGGTGTCGGGCAGCAGACGAACGATATCACCAGGTTGTGCCTGCGAAAGCGCGTATGCAATGGTTTGCAGCGGAGCGGTGACGGTACCGCCGGACAGCGAATTGAAACCATCGCGGGCACTGACGAACAAGGTTCGTGCTTCGCCGACGCCTGCGGTGTCGCGTGTCTTTGCAACGCGGAACCAGAAGTTAAAGTCGCCGCCTTGTTGACCGTCCGAATCGCCGTCTAGCCGCGACTCGTTCGTATCGGTGATCGTGTCGGACTGGTCATTTTGGAAACTGATCCGAAGATCGTATCGGCCCTGTGACCGCCCACCACCGCCACTGCCGGCGATGTTCGGGTTGTAGTCGTCGTTGCCAGCGGCAGTGATCCCGAGCACATACGTTGCAGCAGCACCACCGGCATCCGGCGTTACGTCGACACCAATGAACGAGTCATCGCCATAGAAGTCTCCGTTGCGGGCAACCAGGTCGAACTTGCCGGTATTGATATTCAGTTTCCACAGTTTCAGATCGGAATCCAAAATGCTGGTGTCGACCAAGCGTTCCGCGAAGGCTTCGATCGAAATCCGACCAGACTTGGCAACGGTGAAACGATACAGGTCGGCGTCGCGAACTTCCGGGCGGTGCAAGGCTTGCCCGGGAACGATGTCGCTGGTGCTGAGGAAATCGGGTTCGATGTTGAAATCGGCTGCCGATCCACCGACCGGGAACAAAGACGCGTCATACAATGCGCCATTGGATCCGCTGGCAACACCGGGAACCTGTTCAAACGTGTTGCCAATGCCAAGCAACGATCCAATGCCGCGCATGCCTTCGACGAACCAACTCGGTCGTGCATCGGGGCTAAGGCCATAGCCGTCAAACCAGTTTTCGCCCGCGTCCAAGACCAAGACGCCTTGAGTCGGATCCAGATCATTGACGCGGAACTCTTGATACGGCAGTCCCGGGCCGGTGGTTGCTGTTTCCACCAAGGCGCGAAGGTCCCCGGTGACGATCTGCAACCCTTGGTCGGCCGTTTCAATGAATTGAACACCAAGATGCTGGGAATAAAGATCCAGGATCTCGCGTGTACGCTGCTGTTGCGCAGGCGTGATCGCGTTTTCCAACGGAAGTCCCGAAGCATCGGATCCGTACAGATTGGCGAAGTTGTAGTAGTACACGTTCACGCCGTCGATCGTGTCGGCGCGGCCGGTCACCTGGGCGTCTCGCCGATCATCGCGTACCCCAGGGGAATCCAACCCAGGCCAACGAATCGTGTTCCCATCGGTCGCTTCGATGCGGCCATTGAGCGTGATGCTAGAGTCACCGCCGGCACCGAACGCGATGCCCAAGTCGGTGGCGTCTGCGAAGGTATCACCGGTATCCGATGTTAGATCCGAATTGTCAGCCGGCAACGTCGTTGGCAACGCCTGGGACGAACCGACTCGCAAGCGGAACGTGCCTGAACCGTCGGTGGTGAAGTCGCTGAGGTCCGCACCGAAGGTCAAGGTTGCTCGGTTCAGAGCGGTTTCGTACACCACGCTGACCGGATGATGGACGGCGCCATCATCGCCGGTTTCCACGGTGTCGCTGGTGAAGAACAGACTGTAGAACTCCGGACGCACAACCGATGGATCGCTGGGGTTTCCCGTCGATGCGATCACTGGTGTTGCAGGATTTCCCAACGGGTCATCGTTGAAATAAACGTGGACCGTGTCTCGCTGTTGCACCCGCGGTGTCGCGGTATGGTCGATCGGTTGCGGAACGATCGCGACGACCTTCGGGCCGACCTCGATGTTCATCAAGATATCTTGGCTCGGCGAGAACGGATCAAGCGTCGTCGTCGGCTGGAACAAATCCCCATCGGTGTTGCGAAGCCCGACCAAGCCGATCGCCGTATCGTCATAGCCCGCAATCGACACTCGGTACTGATCATCGGCCAGTGCCGAAGCGAACCGAGCCACCACGATTCGCGAGCTTTCCCCGAGCCCGATGAACCCTGGCTTGATGTCGATTTCGTTGCCCTCGGTGAAACCACCATCACCACCCGATGCGGTGAAGCGGAACGCCGACAGGGTCGCCGGGTCGATTTCCTGTCCGCCATCAAAGCGGAAGGTCATCTCGCGAGGCGATTCGAACAACGGGTTGTTCCCGGCCAGATCGAACTGTTCGCCCGAATTGGTCGCAACAGAAATCAAACGAGGGCCAAACTCAGCAGCCAGCAATTCTCGCTTTTCGAGCGTTTCATGATGAAGGCTTCGCGACGCGGTTTGGGAAGACGAACGGCGGCGAGGAGTTCTTCGTTTGGTCATGGGTGACCTGGCCTTAAGAAGGGGCAATCTGGGGGAATATCAGGGGCTCAAATCGAGGCGAAAAAGCACGCCAGATCGATTTGAAATAATAGTTGGTCGATTCGTCCCAATCCTTCAGGCCTGAAACCCGGGCATCCTGCCCAGGTGGTCGCGATCCGCCGGGCTGCGTTAGCCCGGATCGAATCCGTTGACGGCAAAGTCGTCCCACATGGTCGACAAAGCTTCGTCGACGCTCTCGGGATTCGCCGCATCTTCGGATTCCGATGGCACAGCCAAGACCGCTTGTTCGGTCGCCGCCGAGCTGATTTCGAATCCGGACGCCAATACAGCGTCACGCGAATCCGTCGGGGTCAATCCGACTGATTCATCATCGTAATCATCAACCGCCGGACTTACCCATTCAATTTGGCGACTAGGTAGGCCCACCGAACTTGCCGAGGCAAACCCGGTCGTGACGGCACTGGACGCTAGGTTGGCCGATGGCGATACCATTTCGCCTTCGCCGCTGTTGATGCGACCCAGTTCATTGATGACCAACAACACGTCGTTGGCGGACACCCGGCCGTCGCCGTTGACGTCGTAATAGTCTGGCGGAGCCGATCCGATCTCGCTGACCGGAACACTGGATGCGGTCCCCAGGTTTCGAGCCAGGAAGTTCAGCACTCGCAGTGCATCGATCGCCGTGACCACGCCGTCGGCGTTGACGTCCTGGTTCAGCGAAGCCAAGGGGTTCTGATATCGCGACTGGTTCAGCGTGAAGGTGACCGTCACACGATTGCTAAAGCGACCGGTGCTGTCCTTAGCCTGATAGCTGAAACTGTCGGTCTGTCCGACCAAGCTTTGGCCGGCAACTGGCGAATCAGTGAACTGATAGCTGAACGTTCCGTCGGGGTTGACCTGCAGGTCGCCGCGTGCCGGACCGATCACCGAATCCAAATCGACCACGATGTTGTTTCCATCGGCGTCACGATCGTTTCGCAACAGACCTTCGGACGGGGTGATGACTTGCAACTTCGCACCGACCGGTACGTTGTAGTTGTCCGCCGCAGCAATCGGTGCATCTTCCACAGGAGCCACGGTCAGCACGAATGAATCGCTGACGCGGAACGAACCGTCGGTTGCCGAAATTTCGATCTCGACCATGCCCGACTGATCAGGCTTCAACGCGATTCGCATCGGGCTGGTGGAAGTGTCGATCGACTGGACCAACGGGTGAGCCGCAATCTGAGCCACGGTCGGGTTGATGATGTTGCCAAGTCGAGCAACCGAATACGTCAGAGTCCCTTGACCATCGGGGTCAAAGAAAACACCTGTCAGATCCGCTTCGACGACCTGATCCTCGACACCGCTTAGTGGGTCAAGAGTCCCGATCTTGATCGGTGGATCAGGAGTGTTGACCACGTTGATGTCGATCTGTGCCGGTGCACTTGGCGCGTTGCTGGTGTCCGTCGCGATGACGGTCAAAACCGTGTCACCGAATCGGTACGATGGGTAGGTCAGCACCAATGTGCTGCCGGTCAACTGAGTTGAAACCACCGACGGGTTGCTCGACGACACCGTGAAGGTCAATCCATCACCTTCGGGATCGTTGAACCAAGTTGTCAGATCGTAGGTTACCGTTTCGGCTTGCGTCTTGCTTTCGTCGCGAGTGATCGACTGGTTATTGATGTCACCATTGATTCCGATGAATACCGGAATGTTGTTGACTCCACCGACGTTGATCGAAACCGTTCCACTGGCGACTGCCCCCAAGTTGTCTTGGACTTGGTATTGGAAGTTGTCGATGCCGCTGAACTGATTCGGTGGCGAGTACTTGAGTGATGTGCCGTCCAGAATGACGGTGCCGCCATTGGATGTGGTGATCGGGAATTGATTTTGAATCAACGAAATCGTCTGGCCTGCGGTGACTTCGTCATCCGGCCCCGCGGTGTCATTGTCCAGGATTCCCGCAGTTGTACCGTTCCCGTTGATCGGGATCAGCAGATCCACGTCTTCTTCGCCAGTGTAACTATCCAGAGTCGTTCGCGGCGCGTCATTGACGGCTTGGAACGAAATCGAAACCGTGCCCACCTTGGCTGCGATCTCACTGGTTTGTCCAGCAGGTGGAACGTCCCCAACGGTGTAGTTGAACGTGTCAGGTGTCGTGCCGTTGTAATCAAGCGGCGGCGTATACAAGACCGTCAGCCCATCATCGCTGATCGAAACGGTACCACCCTGCGAAGTCAAGTTGACACCTCGCACGCTGGAAACCGAGGCAATGATCATCGGTTGGCCAGCTTCGTTTGCCGGTCCGGGCGTGTACTTGTCTGCAATCAAACCTGGCAGGAAGACGCCACCGACGGTCATATCCGACGCTGCGAAGGTTTGAACCTCGTCTTCCAAGATCGCACGATTGACGATCACGTTGGTGCCCGTTGCTACCGGAGCATCGTTCACCGGGTTGACCGTAATCGTTACCGAGATCGGACGTGAATTGACCAATTCGGTGGATGGATCCAGTGGTTGAACATCGCTGACACGGGCCGTGAAGTTGGCGGTGCCGGCAAAATTAGCGACCGGATCAAACGTGAACGTTCCATCGCTGAACAGGGTCAATTCACCGGCCGGACTGCCCGACGGGGTCAGTAGCGTTCGCACACCAACATCATCGGCGAAGATCTTGATCCCGTCGCCATCGTTGTCGATGACTCCGGCAAGCAATCCGTCATCACCGGTGGACGAGGTCAGGACGCCGTTGCCATCCAAAGCTTGTAGCGGTCGGTCTTCGTCAACGCTAAAGGAACGTGTGAACGAGTTGACCTGCGGCGGCGATCCGGGCAGCAAAGTCAAAGCGTAGTCTTCGACTTCACCCGACAAAGCCAATCCGGTTGGCGATAGTCCGCCTTCGCGTGACACTCGGAAGCGAGCGTAGGTTTCCACCGGTCCCGGCGGGACTGGTGCTGTCGATGGCACAACGATACAGAACGTGCGTGTGCTGACGTCGCCGGTGTCGGCAAAGATATTGCTGACGGCGCCCGCTAGGTTGACAGGGCACAGTTCTTCGCGACGATCGCTCGTCGACGCATTTTCGGACATCGGAATGATCTGTTCGCCCGGATCGTCCCAATCGCCGTCGGCGTTGAAGTCGATCCAAGCTTCCAAGATCCCTGCGCCGGTGACGCTGACGTCGATCGGCATCGCTAGTCCACGGTTCAGGACGCCCGCAGGGTTGATGTCGCTGACGAACGATACACCGTCTTCGTCATCGGCACTGACCACCACAGTCGCACTGGTCGATCGAACCGAGGCCGGTTCTAGCGGACTCTGCTCAATCGCTGCCATGATCGCAGCGGTGATCGAACTTGGCGATGTTGGATCTACCGGGCTGATCGCAAAATTGTCTTCGTCGAATCGACCATTCAGATCAAATTCCAAGGTCGCCTTCGCAACCCCGGTATCAATCGTGATTGTGTCACCGTCACGCAGCAGCGGGTTCACCGACCCCGTTTGCACGACGATTTCCAACTCGCCATCCACGACGGACACACCGAACAGGGCGCCCGTGCTGGAACCTAGAATCTTGGTATCGTCGCCGTCGGCAGCCGCGTTCGGCGAGCCGTCGGTATCCGCGTCGATGAACGCACCTAGATAAAGTTGATTGTCCACAACGTGGCGAGGCCCGTTGTTCACGTTCTGGGTTGGGTAACGTCCCGAAACACCCGCCACTGGATCCGGCGCGTCGCCAAAGTCCAGACCAACGGTCGGCATCAGCAAGGTGAACTGAGTCGACAGGTCGCTGCGATTGGGTTCCAAAGGATTGCCCGCCAAGTCGGCGATCGCTGGCAACGAGTAGTTCAGGATTGGGCCGCTGAACGAGGCACCACCGGAAACGAAGAACGTGTCTCCGCCGCGATCTTCGGCCGCCAAAGTCGTGATCGAAGGCGAACCGGCTTGGTTGACGCTGTTGATCGCGTTGATCAACGCTTCTTTGACTTCGTTCGAACTGAATGCTGGGGAAATCCGGATCGGAACTGCTCCGCCCGGTACACCGACCAGACTTAGTGTCGGCGCGGCTGTCACGTCGACAATCGTGCCGGGACGGTCATTCAAATTGACGCGGCCAGTTGGAACGCCGTTGCCGTCCAATTCAGCCACTGCGTCGACTTGCAAACCACCCTTATTGTTATTGATCGCGGCCGCCAAGCTGATCGCAACATCCCCCACCGTGCTGCCGGGTTGGAAGGCGACTTGGACGTTGCCAGCGGCAACTCCATTGCTGCCGCTCGCCGCTTCAAATTCGAAGCGGACTTCAACGCTGCCCTGGCGGATCGTCAACACTTCGCCGTCGGAAACGATTCCGCGACGAACCGATGCACCGCTAAGACCCGGGATGGAAGTCGTCGGGTCAAGTGGATCCACGATGCCGTCGATATCGACACGGTCGCTGGAAATACGTCCCAGGGCGACGCGTCCGACACCATTATTGGCAGCCGTGATTCCAAGGTTGGCTCCGTTGATCGCCGTAACAAGATTGTTTGCGATGATGTCAACGGTGCTGAACGAATCAAATGGCACCACCACCGACGTGACCGCACGAACCGGCGATGCGTCTAGGTTGTTCTTGAATTCGAACACGACGTCATTGCCAGCGTCGTCGGTCAAGACCATGACGCTTCCCGATGCGATACCGCCACCACCAACCAGTGGCAGATTCAACAGCAAGGGTCCGAAGACTTCGACGGTCGAAGCACCTGCAACCGATGGCGAACCATTGAGTTCCAGTGATTGGCCGGTCAAAGCGACGCCCAAGCCGGCTTCGCCACCAATCGTCACCAAACCGCCGTCGATAGGACCAACGTCGTTCAACGGCAGGCCTGCGATCGGAGGCAGAACCTTGATCGCGTTGGAAATGCGGCCCGCCAATTCGTCGGCGGTGGTCGCACGTGTGATGTCGATCGGCACATTGTTGATGCTGGCGACACCATCGTTGATGATCGAACCATCAATATCGCGTTCGTCCGTTCGGTTCAGTTCCAACACCGATGGCGCGGAACTGTCGGTCGGGGTGATCACGATCGTGTCACCATCGACCGGTGTGCGGCTAATGCCGACAACACCCAATTGGCCGGACAACACCGATGCCGATCCACGAGTGGAAAGGTTCAGGTAGACCGAAAGCCCGTCACCTTCAATCGTGGTCGTCAAGCCAAGCGAGGATGCATTGATCGCGTCACGCACGGCAGTCGCCACACCACTGGCTGTCATCTGAGCAACGTTGATGCGGACGTTCGCAGGATTGGTCAGCGTGTTATCGGTATCGAATTCGAAAGTCAACGACGCGTTGCCGTTGTTGATCAAGAACTGATCGCCATCACGAATCCCCAATTGGCTAACCCCGGCCGTTGGCACTCGCAAAGCGAGCGTTCGCGACGCTTGTTGCAGGCCACTGCTTTCGGTAGCCGCGATCGTCCCACGTTCACCGCCAACGATGACGCGGTTGCCGATCACTCGGGTGTCCACATCCAACGGCAACAGTGGTCCGCCGGGGGTCACACGTGGCTGAGCAATCGCAGCCCGAATGTCCCGTGCAATGCCGTCCAAGAAAGCTTGCAGTTCCACCGGATCGGATGGCGTTTGTGTGGTCGGCAACGGAATCGGCACCGTGCCTGGCAACGTGACCGTGTCACTGTTGAATTCGAACACGATGGCCGGGTTCTGGCCATCATTGATGCGGAAGATATCCCCATCACGAAGCCCGCCCGCGTTGGTACCGACTTCCGGCACAACCAGCGTGATCGTTTCTGGGACGGTCAGCTCGAAGCCCGATTCGAATTCGAATGCAAGCGTGCCGCCGTTGTTGTCCGTGATCAGCAATTGATCGCCATCGGACACCAGGCTTGGATCGGGAGCAATCAAAACCGTACGGTCTTGGTTGTTCATCGCGATGCGATAGGAACGATCGTTTTGCCAGATGCCTGCCAACGGAGTCAGCGTGATCACGTTCTGTGTCTTGTCATAGCTGAATGTATAGTCGACGCCTTCGACCAACAGACGTTCATCTTCAAACACCGTCACATTGGCGCCCTTGGCACGCAGGCCGGCCAGTGTTGGGACGACAACGGTATCGTCATCGATGCCCAATCCGCTGAACGGATCTGACGAATCACCGGTATCCCGCAGTTGGATTCGGAACTCGCTGTAGACGCCGCCGCTGAGACGCAAGAAGCCGGTTGCCGGATCGAGATCAATGCCTTGCGCGTCGTTGTCACGCGGCACGTTGATGATCGCAGCGGGACCGACAAAGTCGGCCAATTCGTTCGAACCGCGATCCTTGAAGACCTGGCTTCCCAAACCGCCGGGAGGTGCCACGTTGGGATTGTCGGCTCGCAGAACACCGTTGACGTCACGATCGGGTGCCAACACGTTGCTGACCGGCAGCCCAATCGATTGCAACAATCCAGCCAATCGATCGCGTTCGGTCAACGAGTTGACCGAACTATCGATGATGACCGAGTTGTCCGTCGGCAGGAAGTTTCCGCCTTCGGGGTTCACGAACAACGGGTCGTTGTTGCCCAACGTGATGTTGAAGTCATCGGTACCGCCGTTCACGTTGCTTGGACCAGGCGTGATGCTGATGTCGCCGTTGTTGACAAACGGCTGCGTCATTTGTTGACGGAACACGTTGTTGGCCGTTTCAATGTGCTGGAACACATTGGCCGTCACGATGGCGATCCCAGGCTTGGGATGCACGTCTGGTTGGTTCGCTTGCGAGAAGCTTGCGAATTTGGTGATTTCCGAAACCACACCTTGATGCAGGTTCGAAAACACATTGTTCACCACCGTGCCGCTGCTGCCACCGGTCAACAAGACGCCCGTTTCAGGCAGCAGTTGATCGACATTGACACCTGGGGCAGGATCCAACCGCAGTCCAGCCGCGGCCGCCTCGGGGCTGATGGTGATCTTGGCCGCACGTTCGACCAACACATACAGTTCCGAAACACCCGATCCCAGTGTCGACGTACCGGCAAAGCCGACCGATCCAACCTGGTTCGTTCGGTTGTGACCAAACGCAGTGTTGAAGTCAGGGAAGGCGAGCGGGAACGTACGCAGTCCAGCTGCATTGCCTTCGATTCCGCCCAGTGCGGAAGCCAGAACCGGCTGAACAGGACCGGACAAACCGTCCGGACCATTGCCAAAGTTATGGTTGGGCAGCGGTGGGTTCGGCAGGTTGGCATTTTCCACGAAGGCATCGCCGCTGATCGCATAGGCGATCGCTTGAACGATGTCCGAAACACGGAATTCGTCGTCACCCTGAAGCGGGATATTGATTTCGTATCCCGTATCGGTCGCGGTGGTGTTGATGATTCGACCACCCTGGGCGTCCGTGAATCGGAACACCAAGTCATTGGTCGGCGTTCCACGAGCGACGCTGGTTTGGATGTCAGCGATCTGAGTCACGGTGAACGTTGTGTCGAACAAAGTGCTGGCTTGGAACCCAGTATTGGCTCCGGGGAAGCGAGTGTTGCTGCCGTTGTCGACCGACATCACGAAGCTTCGTGGTGTGTAGGTTTCGATCGCGATGTCGTAATCACCGGTACCGCCGGTGCCGCTGACACGGCCCGAGGTGGACAGCGCGTCATAAGCATCGTTGCCAGCCGACGAGACACCGATGAAATAGGTGCCCGTCAAACGCGACGTGAAGTCGATGAATGGATCACCGGCCCGGTTCAGTGTCGCATCAAAGTTTGCATCACCAGGCGTTCCGGCAACGGCGTCAGGACCGACGGCCGTTTCCAGGTAACCAGGGGCCGATCCGCCGGTGTTCAAGACGATCTCGACACCGCTGGAATCGAACAGACGCAGGGTCGTGTCTGGTCCGCCATCAATCGTGTCGACGTCGACCGTCAAGCGATCACCGGCGACCAATTCAACGCGATAGAAATCGACGTCCGATGCACCGACGACCAGTCCTGTGGAATCGCCGATGACACCACTGTTGATGTAAGCACCGGTGTGTCCAGAACCCAGGCGAGTATCGACTGCTTGGAAAAGCAGATCGTTCGGTTCAACGGTTGGGTTGCCGCTGAAACGCGATGCCGTTCCGTCGTTCCCGTAAATCGTATTGTTGACGATTCGGCTAACCGGCTGCGGTGCGTCGTGCACAGGTGCCAGCCCCGTCAAATCGAACGGGTTCAAAGACGGTACCGGTGGCGGGTTCAGTTGGGCGAACGAAAACTGAACGTTGGTTGCCCCTTCGATGTAAACAGCCGCGTCGCTGGCCAATAAATTGTTGCCAAAGATGCCGCCAAAGAAGTCGTCAAACGATGAATCCCCACCCCGCAACGATGTTCCCAACGTGGCTTGCACCAACGGGCTCATCCCATTGTTGACCAAAATGCTGCTTTGGATGGCATCGTAAATCGCCAGCATCACTTCGTGACGGGTGTGCGGTGATTCGCGAAGTCCGTTGTAAAGAGGCCCTGTTCGGCGATAGTAAATCGGAACGTGACCGTCGGAGAAACCATTGCCTCCGATTTGCCCACTACCACCGGCAGTCGTTGCGTCACCACCGATGTCTTCGAATTCGAACACGACACGCGTGTCTGCCGCGTCGATGACCATCAACAGACCATCGGACACCAGATCGGCAAACGCGAATGTGCCGACGACGTCTTCGGTACCAATATCAAAGACACTCGAATCGATCACATAGGGTCGAATCTCGCCTTCGACCTTGATTCCGGCGAAACCAGCTTGGTCGATGGTGTTGTTACGAACCACGATCCCTGGGGCCTGTCCGCCGATGACTTCGTTGTTCAAAGTCGGCAGGTTTCGGACCGCACCGGGGTTGGTGGTTCCGGTTGGATTCGAATCCAGGAAAGTTCCCGTACGATCGTCTGGATCGCTGTTACGGCGACTCGGTTCGCTCCAGATGCCGATGCTGCGAACGTTGCTGATCTTGTTCGAATCGACAATGACTTGGCTTTGCGAACGAATCACGTTCGAGTCGCCTTGCCCCTCGTTGAAGATCACAGGCAATCGGAAACTTCCGCCGCTTGGATCCAAAGGTTCGTCAAAGGCGGGCAGATCGCTGGGCGAGCTGATTTCAATGAAATCCCCCAGCACGACACCCGAGATGGCGATTTGATTGTCGCCGAATCCACCGGTCGCCGATCCCGTCGAATCCGAAGCTTGGACACGAATGGTCGAACGCACGACCGACAAATTGATGGCAGACCGAATCGAGTCAGCGACTTCCGATTGAGTGCTGGTGGCCGAATAGGGAACACGAATGTTGCCCGGCGTGATACCGACTTCGGTATCCAAATCAAATTCGAAGGTGACCTGACGGACACCATCGCTAAGTGTGAAGGTATTGCCATCGGTGATCTGCGCCGCATGCGGTGCCACAATGGTTGCGAATTCGCCCTGACGAGAGTTCGTGTCGAAGGTCGAATCCAACCGTAATCCAGTCCCGGTTGGCGTTCCATACTCGGTGCCCGGCCGCACTTCCAACTGGTATTCGCCAGCCTGCGTGAACGAGGTGCCAGACACTCCGACAACGCCCAGGTCAGCGCCGGTGACCAGTTCGCCACGCTCGGCAAAACCGACGACAAAATCGTCCAGGTACAAGCCTTCGTTGGTCAGGGTGGGGTTGTTCACGGTATAGGTGAATTCAACCTGAATGTTCTCGTGTCCAGCGAAGTCCGCTAGCGACACGATTCCTTGTCGCCAGAAATTGTTTCCGGCAGTCGATTGGAAGGCTGCATCGGCCAACACGGTGCCGCCAGGGTTTTCGTTGCTGGTGACACGAATTGATACCGAATCACCGGCCCCTGGGTCGTAAAAATAATTGTAATAGAACCGTGGCAAATCGCTTGGCCCATAGCCGGCCAAATCAAACGGGACACTTGTCAGCACACCGGTCGGTGCACTGCGATCGAAGCGGATCGATTCATTCCCCGGATCACCGCCGGACGCGGCGTGGTTTTCAACGGAAACGTGTAGTTCATAGTTCCCAGACGCCGGCCGATTGGCCACGTCCAGCGTGAACGATTGCGTGCCCGCATCGTAGGTGGTCGCCTCGGGCGAAACCGCCACAAAGTACGTCCCTGCGGCTAGCGTCAACTGCAGATAGGGGTCATCGGAGAAGTTGGAGAATAGTGACGACGCCTCGCTGCCCAACGCACCATCGTTGGCTCGGCTAGTCGAACTGGTTCCACCGGGTACCAAGGCACCTGTGATGTCAAACAACTGCAGTTTCAAATCAACACTGTTCGGATCTGTCTGCGTCGGAAAGTCATCCGGCAACGTATCGGGGTCACGGACATTCGGGTTGATCCCATTGTCAATGTCCAGCACGACAACGGAACCATCGACTGCCACGTCAAACCGATAGACGTCAACGATCTCGTTGGGGGTCGTGCCGAAAACGGTCGTGTGAGGAATGAACTGTGACGTGTTACGACTTGAATCGCCAATGTTCGGATCGTTCGCCAGACTCCACTCTGGATTAGCTACATCCAATGCTTGGGCGTTGAAGAACGTGTCGTTGAACCCACCGTTTTCGAACTGATTGCTGGTAGGATACAGGTTTGTTCCACGCGAGCCGTTGAAGGTTTGCGTCCGCTGGTGACCAGGGTTCGAGGCCCGATTCGTGGTCAGGGCCCAACCTGGGGTCAATGCTGCCGTATCGAACATCGCCGTGTCGTTTTTGGGCGGCAACGCGGTCGATCCACCGACCTCTTCGACATGGTCTTCGAAGATTCGCAGAATCGATTCGATCGGTTCGCGGCGAGTCGTGATCGATGCCAACGCGTCGGGGGTTACCCCTTCGCCGACGACGCCCACATAGTAGGTTCCTTCGCTAAGCGAAACGGGACCGATCAATGGGTCACCGCTAGAAACCGAACCGCGGGTCAGCAAATCAATCTGGCTGCTGGTGACCGGTTGCGATTGGTCGTCCAATACATTGCTGTCTTCGCCAATGAAGACCAACTGCGGCAGCCCGTCCCCGTCTTCCCCATCGGCGTCGTAGTAGACCACCAACGTCGTATTCGGACGACTGAATCCGTCGGCGTAGTCGATGTCAAAGATCGTGCTGGTTTGCAAACCGCTGGACAGGTCGCCGTCCACATCGATCTGGTAGAAATCGATGTCGTTGCTGGTTGCAAGCGCCCCACCCACACTGATCGATTTGTCTTGGCTGACCAACAGGTTGCCGATGTGTTGCGGCCGAATCCCATTGATCGCTTGGTCGTTAAAGAAAAAGTCCGTGAAAGTCACGGGCAAGATCGAATCATTGCTAACCACCGCACCGCCGACCGCTTCGTCTTCTTGGGCATCCCCCAACAGCGGCGAACTGCCTGGCAATCCACGCACATGGATACCGTTATTGGCATACCGGATGTCGGCAAAACGCACGACACTACCGGGGAATTCTTGATCCTCTTGCAGACGAACCTGGAACCGATAACCACCGTTGGTGATACCGCCGGTGACATCCCCCGGATCGACCGATGCACTGCGTACACGGAAGAAGTAGACGCTTCGTGTACCACGGTTCCCAGGCAACGAAAGCGATAGCCCCGCATCGCGAGGGTTGGTGGAACCAAAGTCTTGGTACAAACCACCGCTACCGAAATCGGTGAACGCGTCGGCGCCGCCTTGCAGCGATCCGACCGTCGATTCGATCAATGGCGAGACGGCTTGAAGCGGTGTTCCGGCGACTTCGTCGAAACTGTTGTCGCTGCGTGCCAAGACGTTGCCGTTGGCATCGAGCACTTCGATCACCGAATCCAGCGTATAGCTGGTGCGATCCAGGTCGACCCAGATCCGGGTCCCTGCTTCGGCGGTGAAACTGTACGTGTCCACGTCGTTGTCGGCGTTCAAGAAGCCTTCGACTTCGAAACCAAGACGCAGTTGTTCGTCGCCCGAAAGGATGTTCGGCGCGATCGCACCGAGCACCTGGGCGTTTCCGACTGTACCGTTAAGTCCTGGTGAAACTTCCGATGTGACGGTTTGTTCCAGGATGTAATCGACGTTGCGATCGTTGCTGTATTCGTCCAGCAAGATGCTACGCCAGTTGTTGCCTTCGGGGCGTGACCCGAAACTGTCACCGTTGTTGTCCGTGAACTGGCGTCCGTCCGGGGTCAGACCGGCGCCGACGGTGTCGTCATAGAAACTGGTCAGCACGACCGGTGCACCTGGCAACCCAACGATCTGAAGCGAACCGCCGATGCGATCTTCGATGCTGGACAGGGAACCGGTGGCGGACAATCCGGTTCCGGCCGACTCACTGAACGGAGTTCCGGCACCGTCCAATTTGACGACCAAGCTTTCGTCGCTGCGGCTAAGCAATCGCAGACCACCGGAACTGTGCACGTTGCCGACTTCGATCGTATCGAACAGCAAGTGGACAATGTCGGTATCGTCCCATACCGATTCGGTCGACAGCAGACCGCCGCGGATTTCCAGACCAGAAATCTGACGCGATGCGACCTGTGTGGCCGCCACGTTCTGGTATCGGTTCAAACGAATCAGCGGGCCGTAGTTGTCGTCAAGAGCTTCCAGACGTTCAATGACCCCCGTTTGACGCCCCAAGTCCACCAAACGCTCGGCGGTCATCGAATCGCTATCGATGTCGATGATCGATCCGCGGTTATCGACAAACGTGTTGCCGACGATCGTGGGTTGCGAAGCACGAACAAAGATGGTCGATGGGGTGATCCCCAAACGTCCAAAGCGTCCGACCGGCCCTGCACCATCTTGGCCGTCTTCGTTGAATTCGAAACGTCCGTTGGTGATCCGTCCGTCGGCTTGTTGCAATTCAAGCGCCGCGAATCCACGGCTTTGACCGCCCTCAAGCAAACTGACTCCACCGCCGTAGGCGACGGTGGCGTAATCCATGCTGACAAACGAATTGGCTGCAGCATAAATGCCGGACCAATCACCACGTGCGGCAACCACTTCGCCGCTGGCCGATCCGTTGTCGTTATTGGTGTCGAAGGTTCCGCCCGAACCGAAACGATCGTCTGCGTAACTGGTAAAGATCACCGGTTCGCTGTTCTTGCCTTCGGCTAGCAACTGAGTGCCCTGGCCCAATTCAAGACGCGACCCACGGAACTTCAACACGGTTCCCGGATCGATTACCAACGACGCATCCAGGCGTCCGCGAATTCCGACGCGAGTCAGATCAAGCGTCCCTTGGGACGTCGTTCCGTTGTCGACGTAGGTGCTAGCGTTGGCATCCAACGTTGCCACCAATTGATAGTCACCGCTGGACGGGTCCAGACGATACAGACGCCGCGAAACGTAGTCTGAATTTCCGGGTACCGGTTGCAGGTTCAGCAACTGGATCGATGAATTAGCGGCTGCAGTGATCGATGCCGACGGGTCACTGGCCAACGACTCGAAACCGTTCGAATCAACGAAGGTCAAACGATAGTCATACGTTCGGGCAAGCAACGCACCACCAGGCAAAGTCGCGAACGCGGTCGATGCCAAGTCCGGCTGAACGCCGTCCTGGATCGATCCACCGGGGGTGCCTTCGACAATGACGTTTTCAGGGAAATAGTGAACAACGTCGGTGTCGTCAAAGCGGCCGGCCAGCGTCAATGCACGCGGTGCGGATCCGGGCGTGGTGACCACTCGGATGAACAGACCGTTGATGCTGTTTTCGACCAACACATTGTCGTAAATCGACGGTCCAACGCGCGAATAATCCGCGGTGAATGCGCCGGCTTGTTGGAAACGCGGTGTTTGGAAACTGGTTTCTTCGAAACTGTCCGGCGACGCGCTGATGGCGGCATCGGCAGAGAAACTGATTTCGTTGAACGTGATCGTTGGACGCAGTTCAAAGATCTGGATTGGGTTGACCAACTGTTGAACCGAATCGATCAACAGGTTGCTGCCACCGCCGTACCGGATCTGTGCGTGGTTGACCGTTTGCAGGAAGATCCCCTCGTCTTCCAAGTCCGCACGCCCTTCGCTCTCGTCGAGGTCACGTCGGAACACCAACCCACCCCAATCGCCAGGCGACGCTGTTCGGCCGGCATTGGCGGTCGACGAGTCGGCTTGCGAGTCGCTGATGCTGGTGAAGATCACGCTGCCGTCGCTGTACTGCGACAGCAACGCGTCGGTGTCACCGAGCAAAGTCGATTCGACGATGCTGCCGGTTGGGGAAAGCTGGACCAGACGCGGGGTACCGAGCACTTGCAGGGCGCCGTTGCTGCGGTCTTCCAATAGCGTGCTGCTGCCGACGCCAACACGGGCGCTGCGTAGTTTGATGATCGCACCTGCGTCGATCACGGTTGTCACGCCTTGAGGGACTTCGAGGTTGCGTCCATCTTCTAGCGTTTGGCCGCCGGTCGCCGAGATGCCGACTTGGTAGCTGAAATTATCGGCTTCGGTTGCGATGTCGCCGTCCTGTCCACCGTTTCCGATGATGCGAACGATGTCGCCCGACAGAGCAGCATCGAAGGCATTGGCCACTGCCGAATTGGCGATGTTGTTGAACGGTGCATCCAGGCTACCGTCGGCGTTCGGGCCAGCGGTCTTATCGACAAAGATGTTGCGGCCCAGGATGTCGCCACCGCGGAAGTTCGACGAAACTTCGATCGAACGTTCGCCGGTGAATTCCAATCGGCTGCTAACCTGACTGACTTCGACTCCGGTTGCTCCGACCTGACTTCGGACGGCCTGCGCAAGCGCCGTGGCCAACGAACCGGACGGAGTCTCGGCCCCAATGGCACCGGTGCTGTAAGGAACTGGCACGTTGCCGGGCAACGCGGTGGCGCCATCGGCAACAAATTGGTACGTACGGACCGATCCGTTCGCGGCCACGATACGGACGGTTTGTCCGGCGGTGATTCCCGAACCGGTCGCGGTGAAGTTGACTTGACGATTCTCTGGCCGCGTTTGGAACCAGAAATTCTTGACGCCGCCGGGCGTACCGTCGCCGTCACCATCAATGCCGGTTCCGGGCACACCGCTGCGTGGGTTGTCCAAGTCACGAATGACTTCGGTTTCGTCGACCTGTGGTTCGAACTTCAGATGCAGGTCGTATTTGCCCTGGGTCAGCCCACCATAGCCACTGTCGGCGATCGTCGGGTCGTAAGAATCGTTGCCACTTGCGGCAACGCCGACGTAGTAGGTGCCTGCGCCCAACGTGGCGATGATGCGAGAGTCTTCGCTAAAGTAGTCGTCATTTCGACTGACCTGAACGATGCCGCCACCGCTAAGCAAAGCCGTTTGAATCGGCGCGTTGCTGGTTCCGACGTTGGTCGACGCGGCACCCATGTCTAGGGTCGCACGCACCAAACCGCTGCTGAACGGATCGTCGTTGATTGCGTCAACGATGCTGCCCACGGTCACCGATGTGATCGAAGCGCTCAGGCGCGGGATGTCGACAACGATGCCGTTGGCGATCGGGTTGCCTTGGCTGTCTCGTTTCTGGGTGATGCGAATTTCGCCATTGCCATCGGCGCGATCGCTGCGGAAAAATTCAACCGTCGTGTTGTTGCCCAGTTTGCCGGATGCCAGCGAATCAAATCGAACGGAAAGTGAATTCCCCAGTCCGAAGTTGGATGTCGCCGATGCTCCGAATTCTTGGAACAACTGCAACGCCGTGTCCAGCGAACTGGAATCGGCCAGTCGTTCGGCGAATGTTTCGGCCGTCAACGTTCCCACGCGATCGGCGTCATCGAGGTCGATCACAAACCGGTACAGGTCGATATCGACACTATCGGGATTGTGCAGGTACTGACCATGCAGGATGTCGTAGTTGCCGGGGAACGCAGGTTCCTGATCACGAAGCGTGTTTTCGTTCGGCGAATTGATCGTGGCGTTCAAGAACGAAGGCGTCAGTGACAGCAGAGTCTGTGGCGTCAGACCGGGAGCCTGTTCCAGACCCAATAGCAATCCAATGCCAGCGGTCGCTTTGCGCAGGAAGTCTTCGCCGTAGGCCGTGTTGAAGTCGGTCTGATTGCTAAAGACGATTGCCGATTCATTGAAGGTCGGATCAATCCGCAGGTTCGCGTTCAGAACATTGAACTGCTGCACGCGAGTGTTCGGAATCGTGTTCAAACGTGAAATATCGCCCAAGGCAAACGTGATGCCCTGATCGACCGTTTCGCGGAACTGGACGCCGATCACGTTGGCCCATAGGTCCAGGGCTTCGCGGATTCGTGCTTTTTGACGATCGTTGATCTGGTTCAGGAACGATGTTCCACCGGAACCGGTCGCGAAGATCCCTTGGAAATTGTACGAGATCTCGGTGATCCCGTCGGTTGCGTCAGCACCGTTGTCACCAAACAGACTGTTGATGTATTGGACCAACCCGTTGCCAGCAACTTCGGGCAACTCAAGACGTCCGGGATCGCTGTTGCCACCGGGCAATTCGATCAGGAACGATTGCGGGTCGATCGATTCGCTGAAGACTTTGCTGGTCAATTGGTCCTGACCAAAGATGCCCACGTCCAGCGCGGTGCCCAGGGTATCGCCAACGGCATTCAAGGTCAGCGGCGCGGCGCCAACGACACGCATCGGAACCACTTCGGATCCGCCACCCGGGACAGCGCCCAGTCGAGACGACACGGTGATCACAGCGTTCACAGATGGGGTCGCAGCGACGATGGCCTGCAGATCAGCCACGGTCGGCGAGTCACCACCGAAGTTGAAGACCACATTGTCCGACGCGTTTAGCGAAACCGACAATCCAGCGTTACCGGTATTGGTAAAACTGACCTGACGTCCCGAAGCACCTTCGCCAACAGCGCGAGAGGTGAACTTGACCGATAGACCGTTGATGCCAAAGTCGGTGGATACCGACGGTGCAACGCCAACCAATTCAGGAACCAAAATCAGGTCCTGGCGTTGGTCAACGGCCGTTCCAACTCGCAAGCGGAACGTGCCACCACCTAGCGGTACGCCAGGCAATTCGTTGATATCACCGTCAAAGAACAGTCGGGCCGTGTGGGTCGTCGCGTCGTAAACCACTTCGCGTGGGAAATACATCACGTCATCGACCGTGCTAACCGAATCTTGGGTCAGCAACAATTGATAGAAACGTGGGTTTTCGGCCGAACGCTCGCTCGGGGTTCCCGTGACCAGGAACGGAGCACCGGTGGTGGTCTGCGAATTGAAGTTAAAGACAACGTTGCCGGTGCCACTGGAAATCACCGCGTTGAAGGCGTCCAGATTATTGATCGCAGTTGCGACCGAGGCGTACGTCGATCCATTCGGATAGACCACGGTCAACGTGTCGGCGTCTTTGTCGTAACTGGCCGCAGCCGAACTGGCCGTGCTGCTTGGCAAGAATCGAATTTCGGTATTGTCGAACGCGCGATCGGTCAGATTCGCGGTGACCGTGATTGCCTGACCACCGATCTGGACCACACCACTGGCGCCGGTGTCTTCGACGAACAACGGATCTTCGTTGAAGTAAACCACGACTTCGTCACGATTCTGAACCAACGAACCGTCGGCCATGCGGATCACAGGTTGCGGAACGACCGATTCGATCAGCGCACCCAAACGCAGTTCGAAATTGGTGACCTCAACTCGCTGTCCACTGACGCTAGGACGGAACACTTCGTCCGATTGGTTGCGCAGCGCCGTGATCCCTAGCCCGGCATCATCGAACGCAAACACCTCGGCCTTGTATTTGTCATCTGGAAGCGCGTCGGCGAATCGCACGACCACTTCGTTCGCTGCGCCATCGCCCAACGTGACCAAGCCAGGATTCAGGACCACGTCATCGGTGGTTCCCAACAATCCGTCGCTGCCGGCGCGGGTGACACGGATGCCATCGAATGTGTCAGGATCGATCGATTGCGTTTCATCGAAACGGAACGTCAAGACGCGTGGTGCCGTCTCCCGAACCGAACCGTTGACAATCAAGTCACCTTCGTTGGGCTGAATCCCGATCAGCTGTGGCCCGGCCAGCAGCTGTCTCGTTTCCAGCGTTTCAATGATGTGTTGACGCCGCTTCTTGCGGGACTGCCGTGGCTTTCCAGCACGCGATGACTTCGCACCGGCACCGCCGGCAACAGAGCCGTCCGCGCTAGAGGAAGGGGACGAACCGGCAGCACGCGAAACATCGTTGTGGGATGTCGAGGTGTTGAGTCGCTTCCGCGAGGTCATAGACCGAACCTTCAATGGGATGTCGCTTTGGGCGGTGTCGCTTCGGGCCAGGCAATCCGCTTGGCTGTTCACGACCGCGATGGGTGGTAGTGGTTAAGTGTCTGTCGCCAGACGATTTTGCTGCCAGTTGGCAACGCGAGTGGGGCGCCTGCTTCCACAGGCAATCGTTTAGCGGTGTTCAGGATGCTGAATGATAAGTTCTGATTTCGGGCCAGGCGCATCAATCTCCGCAGGGGCTTCAAACCCAGTCGCCGAGTATAGTTACGCCCAAAAAAGCCGCAAACATTGGCTTTCGGGTTCTTTCAAACAGCGGCCGGATTCACCGAAAAGTCGACCGATCGTAGCGACAATGCGACTAATCGCAGAAGACCAGCCTTCAAAACATCCCAAATGAGGGGTGTGACTGTCCCTTCGAACCCGCATTACCGCGTGGCGATTGGACGATCGCAGGGGGGAAAAGTTCCCCTTTCAGTCAAGCAAGCGCTCAGAACCGCAGATTTGCTCGCAAATCGGACCGCCCCCCGAAGGATCAGGGCCGTCACAACCCCACCTGCCGCGGGGGACAAAAACGAGGTCGACGACAATTGCCGGGACGTTTTCTAGAAGTCGGATTCGTCGTCTTCTTCGTCGTCGTCGCGGTCCGGATGCATGGGATCGTCGGCATCAAAGAACAGGTCAGCCAGCCCCAATGGCACGGCGTCCCCCCCCAAGGTCCGGCGGCGACGCTGGGCCAATTGTTCCAGATCGACAGCGTCTTCGCCGAGACATTTTTCGAGCGCTTCCTGCCATGCATCGTCGCGGCCGATCGGATGATCCGGGTCCTGGATCATCCGTTTCAATGCAAACCGCAGCAGGTTGATGCCGTCACGCAGCGAAAAATCCAACTTCAATTGGTGCGAACGCTGCAGAAACTCGACCGTCATCGCCAACATTTCGGGTTCGGCGAAAGGCAGGTGGTACTGCAGAATCGCCATCTCGTCCTGTTTGTTCGGAAAGCCCACCCCCAGCGTCGGTTGCAGGCGGCTGAGGATGTAATCGGGAATTTCGAAGGTCGATTCGTCCTGGTTCATCGTCACCGCGGATCGAAAGTTCTTCGACGCATGGATCGTGACGCCAGCGACAATCGATTCGACCAACCGCCGACCATCGAACAGCGGCGCCAGCGATGCCCAGGATTTCTCGTTCATCCGGTTGCCTTCGTCCAGCAGGCAAATCCCGCCGGTGACCATCGCCGATACCAGCGGCGATGCGTGGTAGGCGATCTCGCCACCCTGCGACAACACCGGGGTGATCAACAGATCCTCGGGCCGCGTGTCAGACGTGCATTGATAGATGTACAGCGGGCGGCCGTGCGCCTGGGCCGCCGCGATCGCTAGCTGTGTTTTCCCAACCCCCGGCGAACCGACCAAGCGGGGTGTCAGCGGCAGATCGGCATCGTCGACCGTGATCCAGCAGGCCAACAATTGCATCAGGACTTCGTGCTGTCCGATCCATTGGCCAGGGGCACTGTATGGCTGAGCCAGTTTCAGATGGACCGAGTCGATTTTGACGAACCCGTTCTCGATGGCGTACTGGTCGGTCGGCTGTTCCGGTGGCGACGGACTCGGTGAGGTCATCCTGAGAAACTCTTGGGGTTAAGGTCGCCCGAGTCTGGGGATCCCCCCAAACCGTCGGACAAAAAGCAAAGGAGCGTCGCGGAAAAACCGCGATGCCATTCAGTACAAAACAAAGGCCCAACCAGTCGCCCGGCCCAACCAATCAGAGGTTCAAACGACAACCGGTTCAACCGACAACCGGCTCAACCGACAACCGGCTCAACCGATCCAGACGATCCAGACGATCCAGGTGATCGCCCCGGATCAATCGCCCGCCTGGCCCGTGGCCGCTTCGGACGCCGGAGCCGACTGCTGACGCAATTCGTCTTCGCGGGAACTGACGTCATCGGCATAGTGAGTGGCGTCCTTGGCGGAACTTCCCGACTGAACTTCGGCACGTTCTTCCTGGACCGCTGCCAGGATCGCATCGATGTAGTTGTGAATCGAGTGGTCCGCAAAGTGGTCAATTTTCCATCGCGTCAGACCACGCAAAAATCCTTTCCAGCGGTCGCGGCGACGGGCAATCATCCCTAGCTTGCGGATCTTCCCGTCACGGTTCAAGTAGACTTCGCGGCCACAGTGCCGATACCCCATCAAAATCGGCGGCACTCGGGTCACGATGTCGTTGTTGTTGACGAAGCGAAAGTGATCCAAGCTGACAAAGTTAATGTAGCGGCGATCGCCGACTCGCGGGCTGCCATAGGTAAACAACTGCTCGGGGTTGCTGTCGATATGCGACAGAAAGCACCGTCCGGAACAGATCGTGGCCATTGCCCCACCGAGCGAATGCCCACAAAACCACAGTGGTTGGTCGTTATTGATCAGTGCCGTTTCCAGCATCGGCCACAGGTCATCGACTTCCTGTTTGAATCCGCGGTGGACTTTCCCGGCGGTTTCGGCCAACACGGCCGCCGCGTTGGCGTCGGCTCGCACGTCATTCCATTCATTCGGTTCGGTCCCGCGGCACGCGATGACGCAATCGAACTGGTTGCGAAACCGATAGGCCTGGGACCCGTCGCGATCGTAAAAACTGACGTCCGGAAAGCCCAGAATCTGACAGGCCCGCCGAGTTTCGTCTTCGTCGTTGTACGCGATCATCGCCAGTTCGGCGAACAACAACGACTTTTCCAGGAACGTCAAATCACGAATCGGCCCGGTCAACCGCGAATGGATATGTAGCGGTACTTCGCCCGGATCCTGGACCGTGTCGACCGCGCCAATGGCATCTTCTAGCATCGAAAAAGGCTCCTTTCTTCTATTCGTTTTACTGCTGACAATGCGAAATGATCGGTTGGATCCGCAGCCGCCGGATCCACGGTGCCCCCCAACCGCACCGTGTCGCTGGAAATCGTTCGCGACTAGTTCTCGGCAGTAAAGGTAGCTTCGGTCGGTTTCGCCGGCAAAAACTGCTCGCTTCGTTGCGGATGACCTCCGTCGACGTCGACACGCATCGTCAGGTGACAGCGCCAGTGATCATCGTCAGGCACGGGGAAATCGCTGCGGAAGTGCACTCCCCGCGACTCGTTGCGGACCTGGGCGGCGTCCACGATGAAGGACGCGGTCAGCAACAAATTCTGCAGCTCCCATCCCTCGACACTCGTGAATTGGTGGGGCATCACGTAGGCGGCGAAGGATCGAATCGAATCCTCGGCCTCGCGAAGCCCCTGTTCGGTGCGTTCCACGCCGGCCAAACGTCCCATCAAACTTTTCAGCGACACCCGAACGTCGGCAACGTCAAAGGATTCGGCACCGTCGTGCACGGGGTGGGAAATCGGCAGAGCTTCCAACTTGCTGCGTTGTTCGGCCGCCATCCGCGATGCCGCTTCGCCCGCATGGGCGCCATAGACCAACCCTTCCAACAGACTGTTGCTGGCCAAACGGTTCGCACCATGCAGCCCGCTGCTGGTGACTTCGCCGGCTGCCCACAGCCCGGGCAAACTGGTGCGTCCTTGGCGGTCAACGCTGACACCGCCGATCAGGTAGTGCGCCCCGGGACGCACTGGGATACGGTCCGATGTGATGTCCAAACCAAATGTCTTGCAGGCTTCGGCGATGCCGGGGAACCGAGACAACACATGCTTGGGATCCAAATGGGACAGGTCCAAGTAGACGTTCGAATGCTTGGTCGCTGCCATCTGACGGATGATCGATTGGCTGACGACGTCGCGCGGTGCCAGTTCGGCGCGGCCATCGTATTCGGGCATGAACCGGTGCCCGTTGGTATCGACCAAGTGCGCCCCTTCGCCCCGCACCGCTTCGGTGATCAGCGATCGCGATGACCCGGCGATGTACAGCACTGTAGGGTGGAACTGAATGAATTCCATGTCGCGCAGTTCGACGCCGGCACGGTAGGCCAGCGAAGTACCGTCGCCGGTGGCGACCGAAGGGTTCGTCGATTCGCGGAACACTTGTCCCGCACCGCCGGTGCACAGGATCGTTTCCTTGGCCCAAACCATGACCGGTTGGCCCAACTGGTCGTAGATCAGGGCGCCGCGGCAACGGCCGTCATAGGTCAACAAATCGGCGGTGAAGGCATTTTCCCAAATGTCGATGTTGGCAGCCTTGCGAGTCCGTTCGATCACCGCGCGCATCACCTCGGCGCCGGTTGCATCGCCATGCGCGTGGACGATTCGCTCGCGACTGTGGCCGCCTTCACGGCCCAGCATCAGTTCGCCATCGGAATGGTCAAATTGCGTCCCCCAACGGACCAGTTCTTCGATCCGCCGCGGCCCTTCGCGGATCACCATGTTGACGATTTCAAGATCACACAGATTCCCGCCGGCGGCCAATGTGTCGGAAACGTGCGATTCGAAACAATCATCGGGATCCAAGACGCCAGCGATTCCGCCCTGTGCGTAATTACTGTTGGACTCTCTCAGTTTGTCTTTGGTCACCACCAGCACCGACTGATGGGATTCGACTGCGTTCGCCGCACGCAGCCCAGCTAATCCGCCGCCGATGACCAGGACGTCGGCGAAACGGTGCAGCGCCCGCCGCGAATCGAAAGGGGTCAAGTAACGAGGCGTAAACATCCAGTCATCTTTCTATGGGTTCGGCGAAAGTCGGCAGAGCGTAAAAACCTCCGCATATCGACAGGCTTCCGTTATAACGGATACGCTTGGCGACCATGAGTACGGCTACGATGGACCAAATCCACCCGCCGCCAACTGCGTCACCAGACAACTGCTGCTGGCCCACCCCCCGCCGATGGCGAATTGCCACCTTTTAGCAACTGATTTTCTTGATGAGCGAAATGAAACGTGGGCTCCATCCGCGGCCCAATTCCCCGCAAAACGATGACGACGATCTGGACGAGGGCCAGAACGAGGATGGATCGATGGATTCGCAGGAAAACAGCGGCGAACTTCCCATCGAACTGACCAGCGACGGTACACGGCTGAGCAAACGTCGCCGTCGCCGCAGACTGACCCTGGCCGTGCTGCCCACCCTGCTGACACTCGGCAACGGGGTCTGCGGACTCGCGGCGATCGCGGTCGCGATGAGCGAAAATCTTGCCTGGAGCAACGAAAAACAACTGCTGGTCGCCGGTGTGCTGATCTTCGGCGGGATGCTATTCGACGCCCTAGATGGCTCGGCCGCCCGGATGACGGGCCAAGAAAGTCGTTTCGGAGCCGAATTGGACAGCCTCTGTGACGCGATCACCTTTGGAACCGCCCCCGCGGTGCTGGTGTGGCGTTACAACGATATCCAGGCATTGCCGCTAAAGCTAACCTGGGCAATTGGGGTCCTGTTTGCACTATGCGTGCTGATTCGACTGGCTCGATTCAACGTCGAAACCGGCGACGAGGATTCCCACGAGGGATTCGAAGGCCTGCCCAGCCCGGCCGCTGCCGGCACCCTGGCCGCCTTTGCGATCGCCATGCCCGAACTGGCTGGCTATGCCGTCCCGGGAAATTATCCACAGCAGATCCAGCACATCGCCGAATGGACGATGACAGCATCGCATTACGTGCTGCCTGGGCTGGCGCTGATCCTGGCCTACCTGATGGTGTCTCGCTTTCAGTATCCTCACGTTTTCCAGCAATTGCTGCGTGGTCGCCGGGCTCCGAACCAAATTGGGCAAGCCCTATTCGTGGTCATCGGGGCGTTGGTGCTGCACTGGTTGGCACTTCCGATCGTGTTTTGCTACTACGCGTTCGGATCGCCAATCCGCACGATTTTGGTCCGTTACCGATCGCGGCAAACGAAGCCGGCGACACCGATTTAGCCGGATTGCGAGCCTGCCGCGTCCGAAAAACGTTCACTTCGACGCGTCATTTACTCGCTGAATCACTGATCCGATGGTGTCCCGATCACCGAATCAGTATGTATCAGGCTTGTAATAGCTGCCCGAAAACACCAGGGCGGGTCAACAAAGCCATGTCCAAGAGTCGAAAAAAGACGCTATTTTGAATCGGATCGGAACGCCGGTGCGATTCTCTGATCCAGAGACCACCAGCGTGAAACACCGCGTTTGCAGTGTTCCGATGTTTCGATGTCGTATGAGGCAATTGATTGATGCAACCAGTTTCGCTCGAGGACAAAAAGGTCCCGCAGCCCCACAGCAGCCCGTTCTACAACCACCTCGTGCCCGCCTACCAAGCATTGTGGCCAGCGGTGGCGAAGCGTCGAATCTCGGCTGCGATCAAATCGATGAACATCCCGGCTGGAGCTCGCGTTCTAGAAGTCGGCGTGGGTACCGGTATGTCACTCGAAAGCTATCCCACCAACATCTCGTTGACCGGGGTAGATCTTTCTGAAGCCATGTTGGCCGAAGCCGAACAGTTGATCGCCCAGCGGAATTGGAATCACATCGAAGTGATGCCGATGAACGCCGAAAAACTGACCTTCCCCGATTCCTCGTTTGATCTGGTGACATCGTTTCACACCATCAGCGTCGTTTCCAAGCCACAGCAAATGATGTCCGAGATCGTTCGCGTCTGCAAACCAGGCGGACGTGTGATGATGATCAACCACTTCCGCAGCGATAACCCGCTGATCGCAAGGGTCGTCGATTCGGCTGGCAACATCACCAAACGCCTCGGTTGGCGGACCGACGTCGAGCTTGACGATGTGGTCCGCGAATTGCCGCTGCGACTCGACAGCCGAACCAAGCCGAATCCGCTGTCGCTGTTCACCGTCATGCAAGCGACCTGCAAACCCGAACAGGTCGGCGGCCTCTAAACGCTGGCACCCACAAACGTCGTAGCGGAAGTCGTCAAGACTTTCGGCCTCGGATGTGAGATCACCGAAAGTCTTGACGACTTCCGCTACGAAATGCTTCACAGCGTTCGCCTAAACGGCTAACTAAATCGACAAACCGTTGGCGAGTTCCGCTACCCGAAAACCAAGGTGCAGCGGAGCCCACTACGGCAATACGGTCGACTGCCGCAGGTGCTCGGCATAGACGCGTGCGACGTCGCCCATGTAATGCGGCGGGGTATCTCGGCAGGCGGCGTCCATTCGGGCCTTGGCTTCCGCCAAATCACCCCAGGCGTCGGCATACAGGCCCAGGTAAAGCTCGCCATAGAACGTCGCTTCTTTCGCCGATCGCGACCCAGGTGAATCTCGATGGACTTGATCGATGCGGGCACGCACCGACTGGGTATCGCCGCTGGACAGCATCGCCAACACTTCGTTCATCGGTTCTCGCCCATCGCCCGGTGCGGGCAATACCATCTGCTTGGCCTTTTCCGGCGACTGGTCCTTCGCGATACACAGAAAGTGCCAAGCGGCATTCTCCACATCATTGGGATTCACTCGGCGGTGCTTGGCGAATTGATCGGCCGCCTCGTCGTACTTGCCGGCAAAATAGAGTGCGATCCCACGCTGCCATAAGTAGGGCATCTGGGACGGTTGGCGGTTCACCAAGCGATCGAATTGACGCACTGATTTTTGGACTTTCCCAGACCGCAGATAGATATCCCCCGCGGCCGCGATCGCTTGAACGTCGTCGCCATAGTCCGTGATCATCGCGTCGGCTGCCGCGGTGGCTAGCGAAAGCTTTCCCGCACGCAGCGATTCGCTGGCTTGAATCCGCAGCGATGACAGGGTTGCCGCCGGAACCGACAAGTCCGAATCAGCTTCCTTCGGTTGTTGGCCGATCGCAGCAATTTGTACCGCCGCGACCAACGCAAGCCAAACGCAGCCGACCATCGCACGTCGAAACACCGGCATGGATCCGAAAACAAACATCACGATGTCGCCCCCAACGGTGACGCCCCCGGCGGTGGCGCCCCCAGCGATGACTCGGGGGCCACGATTTCCAACAACTCGATCGCTGGTTTCGAATCGCAATAGATCAGTGCCGTTCGGCCGTAGGTCACATCGCCAACGCTGCACTTCATCAGGGCCGCCAAGCTGGGCCCAGCGTGCACTTTCCACAGCCCCAACAACTGGACTTCTCGCAGCACGTTGTGTTCGATCAGCACACGCCCCAGCGGAGTCTGTTGGCTTTCGATCCGCCGCCAAACCTCGTCGGCCAGGGCCATCGTGTCTAAGCGGACGATCCCGTACTGGACCACCTTTTTGGATTCGGATGTGACCAACGTGATTTCGCGGCTGTACCAATTTTCGTGCTGACGGCAACGATGGACCTCGACCCCGACGCTTTGCCCATGATGCGATTCGACCGTCACCGTCATGTGGGCGTTGTGATCCAACAGCGTGTCGAAAGGTGCCGGGACCGTCGTCTGTTTTTCGAATTCACCCAAGTCCGAATGTTCGGCGGGGGAATGATAAAACTGATCGATCAATTCACGAATCTCGACTCGAGAATCGCCTGACGAAGTCATCTGGCCCATCACATCACTTTCGGAAGTGCCGCTACTAAAATCAAACTGTCCAACCATCCATCGGGCCAACCCACGGGCTGCCTAGGCCGCAATCAAACGCCGACCGTTTTCACGGTGCGGGCGTGGAAAGCGGTGCAGAGACGCCCAACGATACCACGGCGGGCGAAGGCATTTCAGGACGTTCCAGAACGGTGTCGACCAAAAAGTAAAACAGACGACGAAGTTCATCGACGTCCAATTCATCGGCCACTTGTTCGGCACGAGCCTGGTGTTTGTCGACCAGCGCAAACGCCGTCTCGAACACGTTGGCCTTGTCGTAAAGTCGACGCACGCCAGAGAATCTTTCGTCGTCCGATAGCGGACAATCCGGCTGGGCCAACGAAAGCAATTCGGCCTGTCCGGATTCGTCCAACGCGGCCAGAGCCAAGGCCCACAGCAAGGTCGGACGACCGCCAAAAACGTCTCCGCCGGCCGACATTTTGTTGCTGTCGTCACCGACCCAATCGCCCAGGTCGTTCAAGATTTGGAACGCGACTCCCATGTTTCGGCTGAACGTCCGAATCGCTTCCCGATACGGCTGGACGTCGGTCGCCAAACGAATGCCGCTGATCAGCGCCGCTTCGAAGGCCGGCGAAGTCTTCAACGCGTAAACCTTTAGCGCATCCAGTGGCGTCAATCGACGATCCTTGGCATCACGCCACAGCAGTTCGGCGCCTTGACCTTCGGACAGTCGCAAATGGGCTGCCGCCAAGGCATCGACCACGTCGGCACGGGCTTCCGCATCGACCGTGTCGCCACTGTCGCCGCGGCTTAGCAACCGATACCCCAGACCGATCAAATAGTCGCCGACATTGATGGCCGTCGGCAAACCAAAGCGGCGGTGCACCGCCAACTGACCATAGCGGTACGCGTCATCGTCTTCGATGTCGTCGTGAACCAGGCTGGCCTTGTGAAACGTTTCAATGCTCATCGCCGCTCGTCGAACCGACATCGGGATATCGGCAACCGCCTGGGCAGCATCGGGGCCGGTGCATTGACCGCCCGTCATCGCATCGTACGCGGCCAATGTGATGAACGGCCGCGAGTGCTTTCCACCACGCGACAAAAAGTCGTATGCGATGTGCTCGGTCGCCGCGATCGCATCCATCGACTGGATGGTTTCCATCGTCACCGCGTCTTCGCCCAATGCGGCTTGGCTGCGAATTCGGGGCGCGACCTTATCCAACGATTCGGTGGAAAACAGGTCACCCGCCGCACGCATCAGATGCACGTAGCTGCGAGTCGCCTGGGCGGCCGGCTGGTAAGGCGTGCGAATCATCTGGTCGACCCAGGCTTCGTCGACCTTCGTGTTGCGGCAATCACTGCTTAGCAGCGGCACGGCCATGCAGGGGATACCGGCCAACAGAACCTTGTCGATCGCCTTTTCCAACACATTCAAACAGGCCACGCCGACGACGGCGTCGACATAGCCGCCGACGATGATCTTCATCACGACCGGCGATCCCTCGGCCACCAGCACGCGGTACCCCATTTCTTCGGCCAAGCCTCGGAAATCGGCAATGCTGCAGGCGCCACATTCTTTGCAGTTCATCCCGAATTGGTCGTATTCGGCCGGACAGCCCTCGGCATGTTTCAGGCAGTGCGGCAATAGGAACAGCCGCCGCTGGGGTGGGACCGACGCCAGCGCATCCTTCCAAAACGCGCTGCTTAGCATCACCATCAGCCAACCCAGGTACCCTTCGGGTAGATCGGCTTCCTGGATCATCCGTCTGGCGACCTGTTCCATTTCGTCCTTGGTCATCGGGACCGAACGGTCCAGCCGGCTGGCGACGTCTTCGCAGCGCGCACGCAGGCTTTCACGCAATTCCAGCGTTTCAGGCACATCCTTCAGGTGGCTGGTCTTACGTCGCGTCGACCGCGTGGACTCGCCAGGCGTCGTGGCGACGTAGTCGGTGGCATCAGCAGAGCTAGTATCGGTCGACAAATCGTCTACCTCAGTGGGTCACTGGAGGGCGGGATAATGGTGGGATGATCACTTCGACTGCAACGCCTTCCCCAATGCCGCTGCGGTAAAAATCAGAGGATACAGTCGTTCGTGATACCACAGCTTCGCAAAATAGAATCCAATCGGCCATGGCACACGGTGGCGACCGGATTCAATGCTGTCTAACAAAAAGCGAACTCCGGCGATTATAGCCTGATCCGCCCGATCATTCCCACCGCCGGCGGACACGATTGCGTCAACGGCTAAGGCGGTTTCTTCGACACTGCTGACCAAATGATCGCCACTTCCCGCCCAATAGCGGGTGATTGAGGGGCCTCCCCCCCAACCGCCGTCGTCGTTTTGGCTGTCAATCAAGTACTGTAACGCCATGTCGACTCCCCCATCAGATAGGGAAACCCGGCGGGAGGCCGCCAAAACCTTGGACGTTCCATAAACCGGATTGTCTTCGTCAGGCCGATCCTGATTCCCAAACCAAAGCGGCAACCAAGCCCCGTCGGGCCGCTGGCTACGCTGCAAAAACGCTCGACCACGGCGGATCGCGCCGTCGGCCGCGCCCGCAATGTCCTGGCTGGACCCGCACGAGACCGTCAAAGCACGCATCGCATGGGCTGTCAAATCGGTGCTGCTGCGGTCAAACGGCAACTTACCCCAGCCCCGACAAAACGTCGGCCAGCCGCCATTTCGGTTCTGCAGTTTGATCAACCAGCGCTGGCCACGAACGATCGCACGGTCGATTTCACGAACCAGATCTTGTTGACCAGCCGCCGATGGGGGCTCGGGACCGGTACCGGATTCGATCCAGCCTCGCATTCGTTCAAGCGCCAAGATGGCGCCCGGCGTATCGTCGCTGTCGGGCACCGCACCACTTAGATCCGTCCAACCCCAACCACCGGGTTCGGCGCCGGTGAACGGATGCCGGACCAAGTGCTGGCACGACAGATGCCACTGCACCAATTCACGACTGCACCATGCACCGTCATCATCCGGATCGGACGCCAACGCATCGATCGTCAGCGATGTCACCCAAGTCGCCAAGTTGGTGTCGATCGGCCAACTGCCATCGTCCAACATCGATTCACGCAGAAAACGCAGACCGTCGCGACAGACCGCGTGATCACCTCGCTGGGTCACCGCCAGACTCATCACCACGAACGATGTCAGCGGGGTGGCTTCGAGGTATCCGCCACTTTGCGGCTGCATCCGGCGCAGCACATCCATGGTTCGACCGATCGCCCGGGATCGCACCCAGCGCCAGGGGGCAAACGTGCGTTTGCCATGAAAGTGCCTGGCTTGACCGATCGCCACCAGCGCCGGGATGGCGTAGCTGACCACCGGCATCCGCAGCAACCGATACATCGATTGGGGAAACACGGCGGCTTCGAAAGGCAACGCCGCCACTTGGTCCCAATCAATCAATCCTGCGATCGCCATGTTGGTCATGATCGGAACCACAAACGTCTTGTCGGTTCCGTACCGCTGACGAAGCCCTGCGATGCCGCCGCTGCGCTGAATGTACGCATCGAGCGACGCCAGCGAATCGTCGCCCAAACGTTGCCCGACGGCCTGGTCCGCCAATGCCGAAGCCGCCAAGACCAGGTAGCTGGTCGCAATGTTGGATAGGCTGCGATCGGTGTCGCCAAAGCCACCATCATCGTTTTGGCACGCCCGCAAATAATTGACGCCGCGCGAAATCATTTCGCGATCGGAATCCGGCACCGCGACATCACCATGAACCACCAACGCAGCGATCGCGCTGACGGCCGTTGCGGTACTGAGTGCGGACGACGACAACTGACCAACCCAGTGCCCATCAGCGGTCCGCTGGTCCAGCAACTCGCTTCGCAATTGATCCAGCGCAGCCCGAGTTCTCGTACGTAATTCTTCGTTCATCGGGTGGGCAACTTTCGCACAGCGAAGGATTCGCGGATCAGCGTCACGTCGCATCCCGAAATCATCAGGTTGTAACCCCACTGGGCCGCCATCTGTTCCTTGGCGGGGCTTTCGGCGAAATAGATCCCTGCGCCCAATCCCTTCGCACGGACAATGTCGGCGACGCGCTGGGCCGCAGCTTGGAACCTCGAATCATCGTGCTGGCCCAAACATCCCAAGGTCGCGGTCAAATCGTAGGGGCCCACCAGGACTCCATCGACTCCGGCAACCGAAACCAGTTCGTCGCAGCGTTTCACGGCGATCTCGCTTTCGATCTGAAGAATCAAGCTGACGTCCCCACAGTGGTTTCGGCTGGCCACCATCATCGCTTCGTCGAGCGGTTGGCCCTGCATCGCCGCTGCGGCCCGTTGCCCTTGGATCGGACGCAGCTTTGCGGCCGCGGCGACTTCCTGGACCTGTTGGACCGTTTCGACATACGGCACGACAACGCCTTCGGCACCATCGTCCATCGCCGCTCGCACTAGCGCCGCGCAGGGTTTCAGAACCCGCACGATCGGCGCGATCCCGACCGCCCGGTATCCGACGCACATCCAGGCGACTTGTTCGCGGCTAAAACAATGATGTTCGCAATCGATGAAGGCGAAATCGATCGCCCCCGCCAATTGTCGGGGCCAATGTGGGCTGAAACTGGTCAATTGAAAACCGACCAGAGATCGTCCGGAACGAAATGCGTCTCGAAAATTTGCTTTGCTCATGCTGCGATTGTATCGTCACACGTCACAAACCAAAGCCACCCGATGCCGATCCCCCCGTTTGAAAATCACGAAATGAAACGACGACAATTCATCCAAGCCGCTGGCGCAATGACGGCTGCCGCACAAACATCCTCGCTACTAGCGCGTGATCCGATTGTGCGAACCGGGCCGCCCCGTTTCCAAATCGGCTTGGCCGCCTATTCGCTGCGAAACTACTTTTCGTTCATGAAGGGCAAACAGCGACCACCGGCCGACGATGGACCGGCGATCGACATGGTCGGGTTCATGGATTACTGCGTCGCACAGAACTTTGATGCTGCCGAACTGACCAGCTATTTCTTTGACCCGTCGGCCGACGACGCCTATTTCCTGAACCTGAAACGCGAAGCCTACCTCCGCGGACTGGCTATCTCGGGCACCGCGATCGGCAACAACTTCACCGTCGGACTGGGGCCGCGACTGGATCAAGAAGTGGCCGATGCCATGGCCTGGATCGACCGCGCGGCACTGCTGGGGGCTCCCCACATTCGATTCTTTGCCGGCACCGGATCCCAACTGGCAAGCGCACCGGAGCGGATCGTCGAAGCCTCCGACGCACTGAACCGATGCGCCGAACATGCGGCCAAACGAGGCGTGTTCCTTGGAGTCGAAAATCACGGCAACCTGACCAGCGACCAGATGCTGGAACTGATGCGTCGCGCCGACAGCCCCTGGGTCGGCATCAACCTGGACACCGGCAACTTCGTCTCCGACGATCCCTACGGCGACCTGGAAAAATGCGTTCCCTACGCGGTCAACGTGCAGGTGAAAATTTCGATGCGTTCGCCCGACGGAAAACACTACCCGGCCGACATGAACCGCATCGCCAAAATCCTGAAAGACGGTGGCTACCAAGGATACGTGATCTTGGAATACGAAGACGCCAATGCCTACGACAAGATCCCGGCCGCCCACGAAGCACTGCGCAGCGCGCTGGCGGCCAACTAACCTCCCAACCGTAGTGGGATTCGCCAGAATCCCCTTGTTGGGCTGATGATCGGGAATTCTGGCGAATCCCACTACCTACGGAATTTAGGCGTTGAACGCTTTCGCGTTCAGGACGCGGGCGTATCAGGTCGCAGGCGCGGGTCTTCGCGCCGGGGTATAGGTGCAGCAGTCGGCCGGACACACGTCGTGCCAAGGCCCCAAGTCCCCCAGTGCTGGCCTTCCTTCCACACGCCCCAGTCGCTCTTCGACCAATTCGCGGATCATCCCCACGAACGATGGCGAGGTTCCGGCGGTGGCGGCGCGAGCCATCTTGATCCCGCGTTCCTGGCACAACTGAGCCGCTTCTTCGTCCAAGTCAAACATCACTTCCATGTGATCGCTCACGAACCCGATCGGGACGATCACCAGCGATGACAGCTTGGACGCATCGTCCATTTCAGCGATCGAATCCAAAACGTCAGGTTCCAACCACGGCTGCTGTGGGGGACCGCTGCGGCTTTGGAACACCAACTTCCAGCTCTTCACGCCCAGGGATTCCGCGACCAAGCGACTGGACTCTTGCAACTGCAACAGATAATCACAGTGGTCAGCCATGCCGATCGGGATGCTGTGGGCGGTGAACAACACGGTCGCGTCAGCAGCCTCGACGTTGATCGAATCGAGCGATTGACGCACTGATTGGGCCATCGTTTCGATAAATCGAGGGTGGTTGAAACCCATCCGAAGCTTTTCGACCATCGGCGCACCTTCGCCAACTTCTTCTTGTGCCGCGATGATGTTTTCGCGGTACTGGCGGCACCCGCTATAGGAACTGAACATGCTGGTAAAAAACGCCAGTGCCCGCTTGCAGCCATCGTCGCGCATCTGGCGAAGCGTGTCGGGGAACAGCGGGTCCCAGTTCCGATTCCCCCAGTACACCGGCAAATCGATTCCCGACGACTTGAACTCGGACTCGATCGCCGCCATCAATTCGCGATTGTGCTGGTTGATGGGACTGACACCGCCGAAATGACCATAGTGCTCGGCCACTTCCAGCATCCGCTGCCGCGGCACATTTTTGCCGCGCAGCACGTTTTCCAAAAACGGCATCACGTCCTCGGGGCCCTCGGGACCGCCAAAGGAAACGAGCAGAAAGGAATCATAGGGTGGCGGTGTGCTGGTCATGTTTCGACGATTTCCAAGAACAAAAGTGAGAAAGTCTCTTCAGGGCGTCTACAGCAGATCGGTCAATCCGCGTTCTTCCAATGCCTTGACCGCTTCGCGAACGCGTTCTTCGGCATGCTTGGGCGCGACCAGAGTTGCGTCCGCCGTTTGCACGACGATCAAATCTTCGACGTCGATGGTGACCACGGTATGCCCCGGCTGGGTCATGATGATCGATCCCTTGGTATCAATGCCGACATGCGATCCGACGACGGTATTGTCGTCGGCGTCTGGTTCGTTCAATCGCGACAGTGCCTGCCAACTGCCGACGTCATCCCAGGGGAACGGAGCCTCGATCATGACGACGTTGTCATACGATTCCATCACGGCATAGTCGATCGACGTCCCCTTGATCGCTGTGAATTCGCGTTCCAATGTTTCTTCGTAGCTGTCGGTCCCCATCGATGCTGCGATCGCAGCGATACGCTCGCTGATCGCTGGCACCTTGGCTTGCATCGCATCCAAAATGGTCGACGCACGCCACAGAAAAATACCGCTATTCCAAAAGTACGTGCCCGCCTTCAAGTACGATTCCGCCGTCTCGTGGTCAGGCTTTTCGCGAAACTGTTTAACTTTGTATGCCGATATCCCATCTGCGGTCTCGCCGTGGGCTGCCCCGATCGGTTCGGCTGCCTGGATGTATCCAAACGATTCAGCCGGATAGGTCGGTTTGATGCCGAAAGTGACGATCCGGGTCGGATCCTCTTCGATCAATTGTTCGGCCGCGGCAAGTGCTGCCTGGAATTTTCCCGGTGACGCGATGACGTGATCCGAGGGCATCACGGCCATCGTTCCATCGGGATCTTTATGCTGAACCAACGCGGCCGCTAGACCGACACAGGGCGCGGTGTCCCGTTTGCACGGTTCACCGACGACATTTTCCGCTGGCAATTGTGGCAATTGCTCCCGAACGGCGTCGACCAGAATTTTGTTGGTCACAATCATCTGACGCGATGGCGGGATCAGGTCTCCCAAGCGATCGACAGTGGACTGAATCATCGTGCGTTGGCCCGAAAGCGCCAACAATTGTTTGGGCACCAACCTTCGACTCGCAGGCCAAAACCTAGTCCCACTTCCGCCAGCCATGATCACAGCATGCAACATTGCGGTCCCCGTATCCCCTGCGTCTGGAATGATTTGCCGCCGGCCAACGTGGCCATCCGGTACTCCCTCAGCGAAAACGGTAACCGACATGGCCTCGGGCGTGAAGAACCCGCGCGGGCCCAAGCGGTCGTCTTGTTGCCGCCCCCGGCCTGGCATACAAACGGATGCTAAAACCGTACGAACAACCGGAGAATCCCCATGTTGCCACTCGGCTTTGTGTCCGCCATCGTCCCTGACCTGTCGCTACAGGAAGTCTTTGCGACGGCCGCCAGCATCGGGTTTGACTGTGTCGAAGTGATGTGTTGGCCGCTGGGTAAATCGACGCGTCGCTACGCCGGTGTGACTCATATCAACATCGCCGAACTGGACGTTAACCAAATCACCGAATTGTCGGCAAAGTACGGTGTCAGCATCAGCTCGCTAGGCTATTACCCCAATGCACTCTCCCCCGACGCCGCCGAAGCCGAGCAGGCTGTCGAACATATCCGGTCCCTGATCACGGCATCCTCCATGCTAGGCGTCGACCGCATGACGACATTCATCGGCCGCGACTGGACCAAGAGCATCGATGACAACTGGCCCCGTTTTCTAGACACCTGGAAACCGATCATCGCGCACGCCGAGGACCAGGGTGTGAAAGTGGGCATCGAAAACTGCCCCATGCTGTTCACCGCCGATGAATGGCCCGGTGGCAAAAATCTGGCACAAAGCCCCGCGATCTGGCAGCGGATGTTCAACGATATCCCCAGCGACCACTTCGGCCTGAACTACGACCCGTCGCATCTGGTGTTCCAGCACATGGATTATCTTGCCCCGATGCAAGATTTTGCCGACAAGCTATTCCATGTTCATGCCAAAGACGTCCGCATCGACCGAGCGAAACTGAACCAAGTCGGCATCCTGGCGCACCCCAACCTGTACCATTCCCCGAAACTGCCGGGGATGGGCGAAGTCGACTGGGGCAAATTCTTTTCGATCCTGACCGACACGGGCTATCGCGGACCAGTTTGCGTGGAAGTCGAAGATCGAGCGTTCGAGTCCACCATCGAAGACTGCCGACTGGCGCTCCAGCAAAGCCATACTTACTTGCGCAACTTCGTTCCCAAACGGGCCACGACCTAAGATCCGCCCATGACCATCGCACTTACGATCGCGGGCTCTGACCCATCAGGCGGGGCCGGACTGCAAGCGGACCTGAAAACATTCCATCACTTCCAAGTGTACGGAACCAGCGTCGTCAGCCTCCTGACCGTGCAGAATACTCAGTCGGTGCTGGACGTCCGAATCATGGACGTCGATCTTGTGCTGGCTCAGCTTGATGCGGTGCTCAGCGATGTCCCACCATCGGCAGCCAAGACTGGCGCCCTGGGCAGCGCCCGCCTGATCGAAGCGATCGCTGATCGCGCCCAGCGGTTTGCATTCCCGCTAGTCGTCGACCCCGTCATGGTCAGCAAACATGGTGACCGTTTGATCGACGACGACACGATTGATTCGATTCGCCGGCGACTGTTGCCAACCGCCACCTGGGTGACACCCAATCGCCACGAAGCACAGGTCATCACACAATCGAAAATCGATGACGTGGCGTCGATGGAGCAGGCTGCCAAACAGATTGCCGACATGGGTCCGGACAACGTGTGGATCAAAGGCGGTCGACTGGGCGACGAAAGCCTAGACGTCGTCCGCATCGGATCGGAAACCCGGCACCTGCGCGGCCCCTGGATCGATACCCAAGACACGCACGGCACGGGATGCGTTCTGTCGGCGGCACTGACCGCCAACCTGGCCCTGGGCGTCGACGCTTGGCAGGCCGCCGAAACAGCCAAGGCGTTCCTGACTCGGGCGCTAAGACCCCACCCGAAGATCGGTCGCGGCATCGGCCCCGTGAACTTCTTTCCCCCCAACGACTAACCCTTCCTGCAGCGATGGATCGGTGGACCGGCAACCTGTATTGCCTCAGTTGGAACTGGAGTCATGAACGAATTGGCGATTGATCAGGACGCCCTGCTTTACCGAAAACTTCTGCGTCGCGGATCCAGTCAGGAGGTTTTTCGCGTTGGGGAAACATCGACGGGTCGTAGTCTGCAATGACCGAAAAATTGCTGGCCGATTCCAGGCCCGCGATGCTGGCGGCGTGCCGGCCGCTAGTCCGACGACTGGTTCGGACAGACGAATAACACCCAGAACTTCTCGTTCGAACTGAGTCACTGACATTCAAACTCTCATTTTCGAAAGCCGAAGCAACGCCACATCCGCGAATGCCCCCCCGAAAACACGCGTCGAGGGATATTAGCCCGCATTATTCACCGGGAACTTTGTGAATTGAAAAGCCATCGCGTGAAACGCTACGTTTAACGGTTAACCACAACCAACTTAAACACAGCAAGGAATCACGCGATGGGTGAACACCAAGGTAATCTTTTTGAGCCGCAATTCAATCGCTCCGTCAAGGTTCAAGCGACCGATCATCGAATCACCGCCAATGCCGGCGTTCTCTTGCTTCGCGAAGCTGAACATCGGCTCGGCCTGTTCGATTCAATCGCTAAGGACATCCGTGATCCCAGACGCCCCGACCGCATTCGCTATCGCATCGACGAGCTGATTCGCGAACGGACCTTTGCGATGGCCGTTGTGTGCTCCGCTCAAGACGACGTCGACCGACTCGCTCATGACCCTGCCTTTCGCGCGTCCGCCTGGAACCGCACCGGCGACAAGGTCGCCGACGAGCCACTGGCAAGCCAACCCACTCAATCCCGCTTGATCAGCATCCTCGCTCGACAGCAGTGCAACTTAGAAGCTGTCTGAAACGGACTGGCTCAAAGTGTCGAGCGTCATGTGTTCGCCTCGGGAGGTCGCCGCGTCAAACATGTCACCATCGACATTGACAGTTTCCCCATCGAAGTTCATGGCAAGCAGCATGGAGCCAGCTACAACGGCTACTACAAAAAGTCGGTTTACCATCCATTGGTTGCATCGCTGAGCGTCCACGGCGACTACGACCGATGTGCCACCAGAACTGACCGAGTGGTTTTGCAGAGGCAACGCATTTTACGAAACTATTGTGTGATAATATTAGTTTTGGGAAATGACAAAGATCTGATCAATCCGATTTGAACCCCACGTCGTCGCCATGCTGGATCGGGTAGAGAAACTGCTTGCAGATCAGGATCAACTTCGGATCGCCATGCCCGGCAGTCGCTGGGACTTTCCGAAACCTGTGCCGGCCAACCGTGGACGGTTCAATTGACGGCTTAGCCTGTTGGCGCCTCAGGAACTTTGGGCCGATCATCGTCCTTGTCACGGGGATCGCTGGGGCCCGATAGTCGATCGAGCGGGCTGATCACACAAATTCCGGGGCGATTCATGACGTGAGTGTAGATCATCGTCGTCTTGACATCCTTGTGCCCAAGCAACTCTTGAACGGTCCGAATATCCGCTCCGTTTTCAAGCAAGTGTGTCGCGAAACTGTGACGCAGAGAATGCGGTGTCGCCGGCTTCACGATCGACGTCCGCGACAAGCCACGCTTCATCGCATCTGCAAAAGTGCCAGCGTGCACGTGGTGACGGCGCAGCAGGCCGGTTCGCGGATCTTTGGACAACTGTCGCGATGGAAAAACATATTGCCAGCCGAGTTCACGATCCGCATTGGGATACTTTCGCTTGAGTGCGAACGGCAAATAGACTCGGCCATGTCCGTCCTGTAAATCATCGCGATGAAGCGACCTGGCCAGGTCAATGCAACTTCGCAGCGAATCCACGGCTGCACCTGGCAGGACGGTGATCCGGTCATGCTGACCTTTGCCGTCGCGAACAACAATATGACCGGTGTCGAAACAGACATCCTTGATGCGCAGGCAACGGCATTCGCGATGACGCAGTCCGCTGCCGTAGATCAGCCGAAACATCGTTGCGTTCATGCCACGTATGTGGGGCGCCAGTTCCGCAATCTCGGGTCGGCTTAACACGACCGGCAGGTATCGGCTCGATTTTGCCCGGACGCGTTCGACAAACTTTAGATCGCGGCCGACGACCTTCCCAAAAAAGAAGAGCAATGCTGCCAGAGCTTGGTTTTGCGTCCCCGCAGTAACTTCACCGACGACTGCTAGCTCGGTTAGGAAATGCCCAATTTCGGGCTCGCCATATTTGTCCACATTTTCGTCGTCCAAGTGGCGAATGAAACGAACGAGCCATCCGACGTAGGCCTGTTCGGTGGACTTTGGGTGATGGAGCACCCGCATTCGCGCTCGCATTTTGCGTACAGCTGCGGGTTCATTCGGATCGATCAGTCCTGGCAAGCCTTCGCCAGGCATACCGCCTCCATTCTCGACTGCCACCCCGGCGCGCTTTTCAACTTCAGCGAGCTCACCAAGCTTCTGTTTGAAATGAACGAAATCCACCTCGTCATTGCGTAAGACGAGCGCTTGGTACCACTCGACCGCTCGGGCCGCCTGCAATCGCTGCCAGGCTGGCACGCCCCGATCGCGGAGAGAACGGAGGAACGCGAGCACCCGGGACGTCTCAACTTTCAGAGGCTCACCGTCATCTTGCTGTAGTCTTGCGTATTCATCGAACCATTGCGGCATCCATGCCAAATCATTGGGATGCAGCTGGGCACGGCTCAATCGTTGACGAAACAGCTCAACAGACATTGGAACATCCTCAGCGAAAGGCACCTCCCATCAGTGAACGTGTGTTCTATCCCCCGCGGAGAGGCAAGGCAAGCAAAAAGTGCTTTGAATCAGAAAAGTTCAATCGAGATTCGGTTCTCTCTTCCCCCTCGCTCGGGCTAAGCGTATTATGCACGGGTCAGCCGGGCATAAAACCCTTTATCTTCGCCTGACCCAGTCTGTAAAATGTTTAGACCCCGTGTGAGGCGGGGATAATTAATCGTTACCCGACTGAAACCTTGCGCAACACGGCCCGCTCGTAATGGCACTCGTTTACTCCGGCATAGCGTGTCCACTTTGCTCGGCCCCAATCGTCGATCCCGATGTGGATGCTTTCGCGATGACCATGCACGGTTTTGACGATCCGCGATTCGCCATTCTCGATGACGCTGTTTGCCATCAGCGTTGTCTCGACAACTGGGAACTCAAGCAAGAATTCGTTTCCTATGCCAACGAAAACTTTGGCGTCGGGCTTGCACTCACGCACGGCGGACAAGTTATCTACCGTCCTGAGATCGTTGCACGCTCCAAGGATTTCCTGGTGATTGCTGTCGTCGCGCTCCTCGGCTTGCCGTCGCTCGCCATTAACCGATTGATTGGGCGTACTGACGTATCCGTTGCTATGTTTCTGATCGTTCCTGTTGCTGTATTGTCTCTGTCAATTTGCGCCATTTTGATGGGCGTCCCCGCATGGGTCTGCATCGCAACTTGGGTTGGACTGTCGATTGGATCACTTGCATCCATTTGGTATCGGACCGACAATGGCGGGTAACCAGGCCGTGAACCGGAGAACGGCTTGCAAGGTCTTACAGATGGAAAGCCACCTATCCGTTCCCGGTTACGGCAACCGTTACCCGACTGACTGCACTCTCTTTCGTCGACGATGAATTCCGATTCAACAACGCAACCTCGCTCTCGCATCCGCCGTTACTCAGTTCTCGCCTGCGTTGCGATCGTGGTTCTTTGCATCACTTTCGGCCCCGCGGTCTATCGGCAGTTCACCCTAACACATGGCTTATCGCCAAACTTGATTTCTTCTATCACGCTCAAGCCAAACGGCGACCAACCTCCCGTAACGCTGGATGATCCGGATGACATTGCGGACTTCGTTACTTGGCTCGCATCAACGCGCGACGCTAGCCGGTTACGGTCTGCTCCACCACCAACCATTTTCGATGGCTCGATTGTGTTCTCAGACGGAAACACGGAGCCCATCAACTCTTCGGCAATACTGCCTCTGCTCGAAGACTATGCCACTCTTGATGGTTCCGAACGCTGGGACCGTATGCTGCTCACTCCACGGTCTGATGTTCGGGTGTACTTCCGTGGTATCATGCGTTCCGGCGACCGACAGTCGCTTGCCCGCCTGATCTCGTCACGCCCAAATAACGGCGGGTAACAATCGCGTGCACCCGAGTACGCGAGTCGGGCGGTTTTGAAGTTGAGAATCATTCGCGCGTACCGGGTGACGCGTAACGTTATTCGACTGAAACGCATGCCTAGCAACCCGTTCGAACCGCCTGCGTCGACCGATGACCTAAAGAATGCTTCGACTGGCGACACGAATTGGACCGATTACGTTTTCGCTTTAGTTTGCATTGCCGTGCTGGCGGCGAACTACATCTACGGCGTCCTCTGCGCACTAGGCTCGCTCGGCCGTGCAAAGCCTGAATGGTTCATCACTCCAGCAATCCTTTGGCTCGCTGTCTTTTTAGGTGTCGCGTATCTGCGATTTGCTGGCTACTTCGGTTTCCGGCAGTCGCGAAAATGGTTTTTGGTCGCTATGTCGTCAATGTCGGGCACTACGATCAATCTTTGGTTTCTAAATCAACTGATGGCCGTCGTGTAAGCTATAGTGAAGACGTTGCCCTCTCCCGTACACAATACTCAACCAAACCTGCCTTGATCCATGCCGGCGAATAACAAAGCCATGCAACGGAGTCGCGTGTCACGTGTTTTGGCAGTGGTTGAGTCGCTCGCCGCGACCCGCTGATGGCCGACGTTATTCGACTGAAGCGCATGCCTAGCAACCCGTTCGAACCGCCTGCGTCGACCGATGACCTAAAGAATGCTTCGACTGGCGACACGAATTGGACCGATTACGTTTTCGCTTTAGTTTGCATTGCCGTGCTGGCGGCGAACTACATCTACGGCGTCCTCTGCGCACAAGGCTCGCTCGGCCGTGCAAAGCCTGAATGGTTCATCACTCCAGCAACCCTTTGGCTCGCTGTCTTTTTAGGTGTCGCGTATCTGCGATTTGCTGGCTACTTCGGTTTCCGGCAGTCGCGAAAATGGTTTTTGGTCGCTATGTCGTCAATGTCGGGCACTACGATCAATCTTTGGTTTCTAAATCAACTGATGGCCGTCGTGTAAGCTATAGTGAAGACGTTGCCCTCTCCCGTACACAATACTCAACCAAACCTGCCTTGATCCATGCCGGCGAATAACAAAGCCATGCAACGGAGTCGCGTGTCACGTGTTTTGGCAGTGGTTGAGTCGCTCGCCGCGACCCGCTGATGGCCGACGTTCCCCGACTGAATCGTCCTAACTTGCACCTACTAATTCGCCGCCAACCTGAGCTGTATCGAGCGAGCTGCATATTCGTTTGCGCGGCCCACGTAGTCGGGTGCTACACAGCTGCAACTTGTCGTGGCTACCCGGCTCCACCCTGGTGGACGATTCCCGCGATGTACGTCGCCCCTTTCTTTTGCGGATTTCCGGCTCTGTTCGACGACGACAGATCGGTTCGCCATCGGGGCGTCATTCAGATGTCGGTTGCAATGGGGATCATTCACGCTGTCGCTTGGTGCAATCTGGCTTATGCTAGGCCACATCCCGGGCATCACCTTGGATTCCTCGGGCTGCTCTTGGCCATTCTGCCGTGGCTGCCGTTTGCTTTTGTTACAATTCCGGTAATGGCATTTTGCCTGCTGTTCGTTGAACGCGTGTTTGGTGACTGCTGGGGGCTGTTTCGGCGATTCCGTCCTGATTTGCTCGCGGGTACAACACAGACTGCGGGGAACCATCCCGTGCACCGGAGCCGGGCTTGCGAGGGTTCACAAATGGACAATCAACTTTCCCGGCCCGGTGACGGGTGACGTTCTGGCACTGAACACACTCCGGCATGAACGCAAAAGTCTATAGCCGATTCAACGCCTCTGCGGTGCGTACGATGCGGTACGCGAATCAAGCGGCTCGGCGTCTTCGCCATGACTACATCGCGTCAGAACACATCTTGATCGGACTGATCCGCAATCGCGGTTGCCCCGCCCATCGCCTGCTCGCGCGTCTTGGTGTTACGCGGGCGGCGATCGTCCATGAGTTGCGCAAGCATATGGCGATTGGTGACTCCCTTGCTGACAAACGACGTAGACCGATACGGCCGGACGCGCATCGTGTTGTAGGTTCTGCCGCGAGTTGCGCGGATCGCCTTTGTCACGAATCCATCGCGACTGAGCATATCTTGCTTGCCCTGCTCGCCACTGACACGGGAGTCTCGTCACGTGCGTTTGCGGGCCTTGGTCTCGTGTACGATGATGTACTCGGACTCATCGCTTACGACCTTGGCGTGACGTTGAACGATGCAGAGAAGCCAGAACCATGACATGCACGGGAGAACGGCTTGCGTGGTTTTTGAAGTGGAAAGTCTTTCGTCCGTTCCCCGTGATGTCTAACGTTATCCGACTGAAGCTTACCCCAACCCAAAGGTCACGCTATGAAACGCAATCTCGTTCTACTGATGATGGCAGCGACGGCATTCGGGCTTAGCGCTGTTGCGTTCGCTCAATATGATCCCTTCGCGAGAAGCGTCAACGACGATCCGTTCGGTGCTGCTGGCAATGACCCGTTCGCTGATACCGCAAACGTCGATCCATTCGGTACTGCCGGCGGTGGTGACCCATTCGGCGACGAGAACGACGATCCGTTTGGTGCTGCTGGCAATGACCCGTTCGCTGATACCGCAAACGTCGATCCATTCGGTACTGCCGGCGGTGGTGACCCATTCGGCGACGAGAACGACGATCCGTTCGGTGCTGCTGGCAATGACCCGTTCGCTGATACCGCAAACGTCGATCCATTCGGTACTGCCGGCGGTGGTGACCCATTCGGCGACGAGAACGACGATCCGTTCGGTGCTGCTGGCAATGACCCGTTCGCTGATACCGCAAACGTCGATCCATTCGGTACTGCCGGCGGTGGTGACCCATTCGGCGACGAGAACGACGATCCGTTCGGTGCTGCTGGCAATGACCCGTTCGCTGATACCGCAAACGTCGATCCATTCGGTACTGCCGGCGGTGGTGACCCATTCGGCGACGAGAACGACGATCCGTTCGGTGCTGCTGGCAATGACCCGTTCGCTGATACCGCAAACGTCGATCCATTCGGTACTGCCGGCGGTGGTGACCCATTCGGCGACGAGAACGATGATCCGTTCGGTGCTGCTGGCAGTGACCCGTTCGGAGGATAACAATCGCGTGCACCGGAGAACGCGAGTTGAGCAATTTCGCCGTTAGAAACCTTTCCGCGCGTTCCCGGTGACGCGTGACGTTCCCCGACTGAAGCGTTGTCCAAATCGCATTGAAACCCGAACCGTCGATACCGAATCCATACTCGCCACCAGTCAGCCCGAGTGCACCTACTGAACGGTCGGTTCAACCGCACCAAACTCGTCGAGGTCCTGCATTGTTTCTTGCGGTTGGCGGATTGCTCGGTGCGATGGCAGCCATCACGCTGGTTGTAGCGATCCCAATTTCTGCCGATCCAAATCCGATTGGATACCTATTCGTACTTCTTGGCGTTCCATTGGGTGGCCTATCATATCGACTCCGTTCTCGAACATACCCAATCGACCGCGATGCACGCTCCCGCCAACTTCGATACTCCGCCTGTACCCTATTGCTACCCGCGTCGATAGCACTTCTCACGGGCATGCGTGCTCAGGGATTCATGATGACGATTGTCGGGTTTGCAATCTCTGTGTCACTCATCTCTGGTATCATGATGGCTGGTTCGCGACGCCAACGGAGCGGGGAACCATCCGATGCACCCGAGTCGCCGAGTCGGGCGTTTTGACAATGGAAGATCTCTCGCGGCGACCGGGTGATCGGTAACGTTATTTGTACTAAACCGACGCGTCTTTTGGTGCATCGGAACCAATGGCCTCGGCGCACAACTCGTGATCTCAATGCTCGATGGCGCTCCGTGATCGACTCGCACGACTGCTGGCAGCGCGGGCTGAGGCAACGCCCAAAAACTTGCCGGCCGACCTCATGCCCGATAGGCTGACGGCTTGCCGACCGCTAGTCCGACGACTGGTTCGGGCAAACAAATAACCAAGTCGTGCACACGGAGCACGGCTTGCAGGTTTCCACAAATGGAAAGTCGTCTCTCCGTGCCCGGTGACGACCGACGTTATTCGACTCGGAATCACTTTACCCCACACTAGCCAATGACCTTTATCTACAGCCTTCCGATTTGGCTGCTGTTTGCTGCTCTTGCGATTCCGCTGGCGTGCGTTGCCTGGGCATCGCGGCAAATGTCGACCGATATCGCGGCGACTGCGGACTACACGCCGAAGACCACGGACGAGGGCCCTGTTACTTACAACGAAGACGGTACACGGTCCCAGTCATTTACCGTGGTTGCCCTAACGTCAGTTTCGGGCCAAGTTACGTATCCATTCGGCCCCGTCTCAATTTCCGCTAACGCTCGCGAATGGGCAGCAAACGCGGTTTTGCTGGGTCTGCTGCTCGTACTTATTGGGCTAGTTGGTATGCTGCACTTTCCGACTGCAACTCGCGCGGCAATACCCGACACCCCGATTGATTACATCGGCCCCGACACTCGACAGGACGAATAACCATCGCATGCAACGGAGGACGGGTGGCAGGCGTTTTGGTATTCTTGTAGGTCTTTCGCCCGTCCCCGCTGATGCGTAGCGTTGAACTTAATCGAGTGGGCTCCGGTGCAGTGGTGAGTCGCGGCGTGTTTGTTGGCGGTGGTTGACGTGGTGGCACGCATCCATGCGTGAAGGTGAGTTGGCATCCATGCCAACTTGGCTCAACTGGGTGATCGTCGAGTTTTATTGCCGCACGTGGGGTCGTGCCCGCTGCCATCTTGTCTCGGTGGCGCCCTGCGGACGCTGTCGGTCGGCGACCGTCCCGGAAGGTTGCCTGCTGAGTCTCCTGTTGGTCGCGGGCGGTGTTTCTGGTCGATCGAGAAGTCTTCGGGCACGGGTTCGGTTGTCGCGAACGTTACGGTTAAATGGGGCTTGCGCTTTTGGGATCTGCAAGCACTGTGGAACGCTTCCGCACTCCGGTTCTCGGCGTGCACCGTTCCAATCCTGCTTTCAGGCATACACCATGACTCCCCACCAAAAGCATCGCTGCGAACTCACCCGGCGAATGGCCGAGGACATGATCATCCGCAACTTGGCCCAGTCTACGATCGACGCCTACACCTATCACGCTCGACGCTTCGCTGCCTTCATCGCCAAGCCGCTGGGCCGAGCAACCGTCGAAGACGTTAGAACCTTCCAGCTTTACCTGATCCAACAAAAGAAGGTCGCCTACAGCACCTTCAACCAAGCGGTCTGCGCGCTACGGTTTCTCTATACGCACACCATCCGTGTCTCCTGGCCGGTCAAGATGGTTCCATTCGGCAAGCGGATCAAGACGCTGCCGACCGTGCTGAGCCGTCATGAAATCGACAAGCTGATTCAATGCACACCCAACCTCAAGCATCGAACCTTTCTGATGACGCTCTATTCGGCGGGGCTGAGGTTCTCCGAATGTGCCAACCTGAGGATCGCCGACATCGACTCCAGTCGGATGATGATCCGAGTCGCCTGCGGAAAGGGCAAGAAGGAACGGCTCGTGCCGCTCTCGCCAAGACTCTTGCAAGAGCTGAGGGTCTACTGGAAGAAGTACAGGCCATCGGATCTGCTGTTCCCCGGCAACTCGGCGACGAAGACTTACGCCGACACCACGATCCAGAAAATGATGAAGCGGTCGGCCGCCAAGGCGGGAATCAAGAAACGCGTTTACCCGCACGTACTCCGGCACAGCTACGCGACGGGGCTCTTAGAAGCAGGCGTGGACCTGTTGACGATCAGCAAGCTGCTCGGCCACGCCAGTTTCACCACCACGATGGTCTATCTGCACTGTCGCCGCGAACATCTGCACAGTGTGCCCAGTCCGCTGGATTGGTTGCCAGTGAAACAATTGCCGACGTATCAGCCAGCGGCAGAGAACAGCGGTCCACTGCCGCAGGAAAGCTAAGCGTCGCACAGATCCTGCGTCTGGGTGCCGCTGGGGCCGTCAATGACGCGACGTCTGGTCAGGTCCAAAGCGTGTTGGCAAAGCTTTCGCTTTGCCGCACGCATGTGTTGGGAGGGCGCAAGTTTAGGTGCGCTGACTGTGCCGAAATTACTTCGCTGTACAACTCCTGCGGTGACCGCCACTGCCCCCGCGTCGCAGTCGTAAACTCGTGTAGCGGCGGCAAGCGAGTCGACTTTCACGACAAAGCAACCAAGTTGATCCTGTCTGGTGTGACGTACTATCAGGTCGTCTTCACGCTGCCCAGCGAACTGTCCGAGTTGGCACTTGCGAACCGCTACGAGATGGCGGACTTGCTGGTGGACTCGGCCTGGAAGAGTCTGTCGAGGCGAATCAAAGCCGAACAGGATTATGATCCGGCGGCGATGACGATTCTGCATACTTGGAATCAGAAACTCGAGGCGCATTGGCATGTTCACATGCTGGTTCCCGGCGCGGGTCCGGGCCTTAGCACGCGTCAGTGGACAGAGGCGACCGCACCGACGGGCTCCAGAAACTCCGACGGCTTCTACTTGGTGGATGCGGATCCGCTTCGTGAAGCGTATCGCGAGCAAGCGATCGGCAAACTCCGCCGACTGCGTTCCGCCGGCAAGTTGAAACTGGTCGGTAAATTTGAGTATCTTCGCAGCAACGAGAACTGGGACGCGTTCGTGAAGAACTTGGAATCGAAGAAATGGGTGGCCTACATCCAACCGCCTCCATCGGTGACGAGTTCGGCCTGCCAAGTGGTCCGTTACCTGACACGCTATCTGACTGGTGGTCCGATCAGTGACCGCCGTATCGTCGCAGCGGATGCAGACGAAGTGACGTTCATGGCTCGTGACGGCAAGCGGGTCGGCGGCGAGCGAGAGCAGGTGCCGGTGACGATGAGCTCCAGCGAATTCGTAGGCCGCTGGTGCCTTCACATTCAGCCGGACCAACTAACGAAGACTCGTTACCTAGGTGGATGGAGCAACAATCGCCGAGGCGCCTACCAAGATCGTTGCCGCGAGCAGTTGGAGGCAGTGGAGGGATGGCGACTTGAAGAACCATCAGCTGACTCGTCCAAGGAAGCGTTCGCCCAGTCGCCAGACCAAGTGTGCGAGCACTGCGGCAGCGACCGGATAGAACTGATCCAAGATACGCCGAAGCCTTCATGGGCAGAGATCTTTCGGCGAGAGGACGATCGCTGCCCGGAGTGGTACGCCGACCGGCAACGGGAGTCGCATCGTCGTCTCTGGACGGCCAGCTACGGTACCGATTTTTACGATTGGTACGTGGAAACCCAGGTAGAAAGTGCAGAGGAAATCGAGCGGGAGCGAATCGCCATGGTTCAGTTGCCGCTGGCAGGATTTACGGGCGATCTCGGCTACCCCCAGTCGTATCTGGTAGACTCATTCTGACGGGCCGGTCGTCTCGGCCTACGTCCGCTGTGCTGCCACCAGTGCGGCGACAAAGTTCAACGCACGATCTATCCGTCAGCCAGGCGGCAACCCCAACATGCAACACTGGGGTCTTTCACGCCTGGCCGAAGGATAGATCGCAATTCGTTATCCGACTGAATTAAACCCATGACTCGGTACTCAGCTGCTCTAACGCTGCTTGCGGTTACCATGTTGCTCGTGACGATTGGATGCGTCTACGCACAACTGCTTTCCGGCTACAGCGGAATAGGCGTTGACGGCGTCACTGTGCGCAATGATCCATCCCTGCGTTCAATGCTCAGCCTGGTTGCCATTGTCACGTGGGTGACGTCGGTTCTGTCTTCGCTATTGGCGATTCGGATATCGACCGGCTTCGGTCGTGCTCTGCCGGCTGGACCGCTGCTCATCTCGCTCGGGCTGCTCACGTTCGCTATACTTGGCGCGATCTTTTGATACCCTCTAATGCCAATCGCCGTCCCAAACTTGCAAGTATCCAACGGATGCACCGGAGCTTTCGACAACGCGTTTTGGCAATGGTTGATGCACACGCGACGGCCGGAAATTCTGGACGTTACCCGACTGAAATCACTTGTTGAACGACACACATCCTAACGAATCGTGAGCTCGAAGGAACCAGTGAAAATGCGATGCACATTGACCGTTGTCTGTCTCCTACTCCTTTCATCTTGCTGCCTTGGGCAAGGTGCGAACAACACACCGACCAACGAGACTCCTGATATTGCCGAATTGCAAACTCGGCTCGAGAAGCTTGAGCAACGCGTAAAAGAACTTGAATCTGATGGAAACGTCGGTCCGCAATCCGAAGGTCAGGGAAACCTACAGAAGAATTCCGATGTTCATCCCGACTGGACGCATCCAGCCACGAGCCCTGTCTGAAGGCCTACACGTATGCGTTCGATTTACTGGTTTCCGCCCCAGGTATTATGGTCATCTGCTTCTCCCGGTCAAAAACCGCTCCCAGAACCACCGCCTCGTGGCGAAGTACCGGACAACTGGCAAGAAATCAACTATTTTGGTCAGTGGTATTACCTTGTTCCGATGAACAAACCGACAAGCTCTCCTGCCGCCGGAGAACAAGAATAGCGGATAACGATCGCATGCAACGGAGCCGGCGGTCGGGTCGGTTTTGAAATCAACGCGTATTGCGCCGGCCCGCTGATGCGTAGCGTTGAACTTAATCGACTCATGATCGGTGCGCTTGATTGTTGCCGAGTTGGCTCGATGCCGCCGCGGCGTTGGCGACGCACGATGACCGGACTCTCCTCGCGTCAGCGTTTTGTTGGCGATCTCCATTTGCTTCGGCATTGAGCCCGTTGCGGCGTGACGTTGGTCACGACCGTCTATTGCGCACGGTTGTTTCGACGACTGGGGCCGGATAGCTAAAGTCGTTGCCCGGATAACTCTTCAAAGCGAATGAGCCTGCGCGCTCACGCAAATACTCTTGGTAGTTTTCACTTCGCTCGCCGTGCATGGCCAGCGTGGTGACTCCTCGACTGTTTGTGGTTCGGATCGTTATGAGTGTCCTTGCAAGTCCGCTGGCTGCGGCGATTGCCAGCCCTGTCCTCGCTGGGGTGAAGAAGCCCAGCGAAGCGATCCAGCCGTCCAAGGATTTGACGGTTGCGGCGCTGCTCAAGCGGTACACGTCGCAGTACGTCAAGGCGAATGCCTCCGCGGCGGCCCCACAAGTGCAAAGCACGTTGGCAAAACTGGCGCTGTGTCGCACGCGTGCGTTGGGTGGTCATGTCTATCTCTGTGAAGGATGCCAATCCGAAACGCCCGTCTACAACTCTTGCGGCGATCGTCACTGCCCCCAGTGCAGTGGTGCGCGACGTGCCGATTGGTTGGATTCGACTTGCGAGTTGCTGGTTCCTGGCGCGACCTATTTTCAAGTGGTCTTTACGTTGCCTGAGGAGCTCTCGGCCCTGGCGTTGGGAAACCGTCGTGAAGTCTACAACCTTCTGTTTCGTTCCGCTTGGGAAGCGCTGCGAGGACTGATCGCCGACGAGCAAGGATTCGAGGCTGCTGCGGCGATGGTGCTGCATACTTGGAATCAGAAACTTGACGCTCATGCACATGTGCACGCGTTGGTGCCAGGCGGCGGCCCGTCGCTGGATCCTTCGCGTCCCGGTTGGATCCATAGTCGCAAGCAGAACGGGAAGCCCTCCTCAGCACCCTACTTGGTTGATGCCAAAGAACTTCGCAAGCGGTATCGCGAGGCTGTCTTGAAAGGGCTACGTCGATTGCGAGAGAAGGGCAAGCTCAAGTTGCAAGGTCAGTTCCAGGCGTTGCAGGATCAAGCAGGCTGGGACGAGTGGCTCGGTCGCTTCGAGCACAAGACTTGGGTCTCGTTCATTCAAGGCCCACCGAATGAGCATTGCCGTCCCGAGCATGTTGCGAAGTACTTAGCACGTTACATGACGGGTGGTCCGATCAGTGATCGTCGCCTGATTTCGCACGAGGATGGGAAGGTCCAGTTTTGGGCGCGAGTGGGGAATCAGACCGGCGGAGGTGATGGACGTGCTGCGCCGTACACGTTGAGCGGCGTGGAGTTCGTTCGTCGTTGGTCGATGCACATCCTTCCTAAGGGTTTTACGAAGTCACGCCGCTACGGTGGTTACAGCAACCACCATCGCGATCGCTATATGAAAGAATGCATCGCGTTGCTGCCAGTGGAGACGCCCCCAACGCCCACCGTCGATGAGGAGGCGGGGCCAGAGGAGGCGGCTGAGGAGTTGACACCGCAGTGCGTCCATTGCGGTGAGCCGATGGAGTTGGTGCAGTCGAGCTTCAAGCCAAGTTGGAGTGACGTGATGTTCAGCAAGTATCGACCAAGATGGTATGCAGATGATTAGCAACCAGCGTCGCTTGCACCCATCACCATCAGAGGGCCGCGATTTCCGTTCAGAAAAACCGGAGGTTGATTGCTGCGCAAAGATCGAAAATCGCAGCCAAAGCCGAGCGGTCAGGCCCCAACACGGTTCTCGCGTGGTGGGACAACTTGCGATCAGCGTCGTGCCTGGAGTAAACTGGCAGTGCTGCGGGAGCAACCAATTTGATTGATTCCGCATAGGTTTCCCCCAGGTCGGCGATCATGAGTCGACAAAGTTCAACGCACGATCTATCCATCAGCCAGGCGGTAACCCCAACATGCAGCATTGGGGTCTTTCACGCCTGGCCGAAGGATAGATCGCAATTCGTTATTCGACAGGACGCCATGCCCAAGCCATTCTTCACGCGTCTTGTAAAATACTACAGCTCGGTTGCCGCCGTCTTGCGCGGCGAATCCGACGCTGCCGACATTTTCCCAAACACTACGGACAAAGGTGGCGCACGTGAGCAGTTGTACGTCGACTTCTTGCAAAATCATCTGCCATCAGCGTGCAATGCAAAACTCGGCGGGTTCGTCTTCAACCAAGCGGGAGAAGAATCAAAACAGATCGACGTGATCGTCTCAACAGATATGTGTCCTCAATTCAACGTTGGGCTAAAGTCGTTTGCATGTATCGACGGCGTACTTGCTGTCGTTTCGATCAAATCGATGCTAGACTCTGCTGGCATTCGCGACGCGATCACGAACATTGCTTCGGTGCCACAACACCGCATTGATTACCCTTGGGACAAGATCGTCATCGATAATCCGATGATCGATATGTGGCCGCTGAAAGTCATCTACGCCATCGACGGCGTAACAGTCGAAACCCTGCAGAAAACCATCTCTGAATTCAATCATCCGACACAAACGATCTCGAAAAATCGCCTTCCTGACGTGATTCACGTTGCAGGCAAATACTCATTGCGAAGATCATGGGTCGATATTGTTCACGAAGGGCGTACGATTCCCGCTTGCCGTTATGTTACGATGACCGCTGAGGTGGACGCGGCGTGCCTCGCGTTTGTGGTCGAACGAATCCAACAACTGTGTCTCGCCTCACGGTTCATTCCGTACAATTTCAGTGACTACGTCTACCGAATGTATGGAATGGAACCCCCGCCAATATGATCGCAAAAAGTCGAATAACCACGGATTGAACGCGAGTTCCGTTGGCTCTTTCACTTTGCGGTTCAATGTCATGTGACGGAACCGCGTTAATCCAAACGTTCGTCAGACTAACTGATTCTCAATGGAGCATCACATCCAAACCGCGAAGTGGTTAATCGTCCCGACACTGGTCGTAATCGCGCAAATTGCGTTTGACGCTGCGGGCGGGTTCGACACCGAATTCGGCGTTTACAGCTTCATCGCAATATCGCTAGTGGTACTGTTGACCTGGCGACGCAGATTGGGAAGTCTGATCTTACCGCTCACAAAAAGAGAAATCGCGGACATGGGGAACATGGATCGCCCCGACAGACGCTTTGCGTTCTTGACGATGGCGTCACCTTTTGCATTCCTGTTCGCTTTACAGCTGTTGATATTGGTCCTGGTCCTGACAAACTCGCCAACCGTACAGGGATATTCGCGTACCCTCTGGACCGTTTTTGCAATTACAGCGATCGGATTCTACCGAATCGCCTTGCTCGCTAGTTACTGGATTGTCACTCATAGCGCTCGCTGGCGTCGGATACTCAATGCACACCCACCGCGCCGTCCCATACAATAACGCTGACGAACCATGTGGTGCACCGAAGTCGGACCTGCGCCTTTGCTTGGCCATCACAACATCCACCATTCCGACTCGGTGACCACCGACGTTATCCGACTGAAATGCCAATGCAACTCGCTTCACATCTACTAGCGACGGTTTTCATCGCCGCAATCCTGTGGTGGAAGGGCTACACCGTAGGATTCGTAATCCTTGGGACTTTCGCCGTGATCGTCATCTTCGGAGCCACGTATGTGGCGGAGGTGTCGATAAGCCGCTTCGCCAATCGAACCACAATTCGCAGCAATTGGTCGGATGGCACATACTTTCTTGTGGCCATGGCGATCTATCTTTCGTTCCAATCTACCTATCCAAAGTCCGATTTGCTTTCCAATGTTTGTGTGTTTGGTTTGGCAATGCTCCTTGGCCGCGTTACTGCCCAGCTCGCATTCGGCACACGTCGTGTCAACGATGACAACGCAATTCATACCGGCGGATAGCCAATGAAATGCACGGGAGCAACGGGCGGCGCATTTCGGTAGTTAGAAACCCCCAACTCCGTTGCCCCGTGATTTCAACCGTTATTTGTACTAAACCAACGCGTCTTTTGGTGCATCGGAACTGTTGGCCTCGGCGCACAACTCGTGATCTCAATGCTCGATGGCGCTCCGTGATCAACTCGAACGACTGCTGACAACGCGGACTGACGCAACGCCCGAAAACTTGCCGCCTGACTCCATGCCCGGTAGGCTGACGGCTTGCCGGCCGCTAGTCCGACGACTGGTTAGGGCAAACAAATAACCAAGTCGTGCACACGGAGCACGGCTTGCAGGTTTCCACAAATGGAAAGTCGTCTCTCCGTGCCCGGTGACGACCGACGTTCTGCCAAAAGGAGACTGACGACTTGAAACGTAGGACGCGACGATCGCTGACTCTATTCGCTGTCCTGCTCATCGCGGTGGGGTGGCCGCCCATCTACACGGTGTTCGTTCATCCGCTCATTCAACAGAGCCTTTCCGATTCGCATTTGTCCAATCAAGAGCTTACGAAGCTCTTGTACGCAAGCCGGTACACTATCGAAATTCCTGAAGAGCCTGACGGGCATTTTTTGACCTTCGATGCCGTCGTCGATGGCAAGACTACTCGCGGGGGCGGTTCTTCGGTCGAAGGTGGTTCGACGATCACTCTCCTTTTGCGTCGCAACCAACAAGCTCGCAAGATTGAATATTGTTGGCTAGATCGTAATACTGTGGCTCGCGGCATTCTGGATGATCCGTTGTCAGGAGCAGGTACGTTCAGTGTCAAGGAGGACGGTGCGATCACGCCTGGCGATTGGGTCCTGCGCGGGGGACGCGAGAGCCTGCAGGTGTATCCCGCAGACGAACCTGCGGAGTTCGAACTGCGACTTGCATTGGACGATCCATGAGGCAGAACCATGGGTTGCAACGGAGGCCGCGAGTTGACATTTTTGAAGTGGAGAGTCGTTCGCGCGGCCCCGCTGAACCCTGCCGTTATGCGGCGACAGTTGGACCAACATGCAGTTTGATACTTTCATCAGCCATGCAAGCGAAGACAAAGACGAAGTCGCCCGGCCTCTTGCCCAAAAGCTTCAAGAATTGGGAGCGACCGTATGGCTCGACGAATTCGAACTGACGTTGGGCGATAGCCTGCGTCGGAAAATCGACGAAGGCTTGGCACAATCTCGTTTTGGAGTGGTAGTCCTCAGCCCGTCCTTCTTTGCGAAGGAATGGCCGAACAAGGAACTTGATGCACTTGTCGCCCGCGAAGACGGACGAGGAAAGGTCATCCTGCCTGTTTGGCACAAAATCAGCAGTGACGATGTAGTGGCGTACTCGCCACTACTGGCCGGCAAACTTGCAGTCACGACGTCGCTGGGAATTGATAATGTGGCTTCACAGATCTGTCGTGTGGTGATTGGCCACGAACCTCCAACCGACAACAAGTGCGAACGGTACCCCCAAACCGAGTCGAAACCGATTGTCCAATCTCTGACGGGTAGGCTGATTACGGCAAGGTCTGAACGTGAATTACAAAAACTGCGGTACGAAGTTGACCAGCAACTTGCACAGTCGCCACATGCCCCAGACCTGCGAATGCTCCGCGATGATGTCCACCGAGCCTTAACTGCTGGGCCTGTAATGGCCTCACCGCCGTCGTCTATTCGCAGGCTTACATGGCTCGTCCGACGAAGACCCGCCTTGGCGGTTATCGCCATCGCCTTCGCGGCAGCGCTCCTCGCTGGGCTATTCTACGTCATATCCCAGTGGTGATAGAATGCCGCATAACAAAGGCATGAACGCGGAGCCGCCGGTCGCGCGTTTTCAAGTGGAGTATCAACCGCGGCGGCCCGGTTATGCCAGACGTTGAACTTAATCGAGTGGGCTCCGGTGCAGTGGGGAGTCGCGGCGTGTTTGTTGTTGGTGGTTGACGTGGTGGCACGCATCCATGCGTGAAGGTGCGTTGGCATCCATGCCAACTTGACTCAGCTGGGTGATCGTCGCGTTTTCTTGGCGCACGTGTGTCGTGCCTGCTGCCATCTGGTCTCGGTGGCGTCCTGCGGACGCTGTCGGTCGGCGACCGTTCCGGAAGGTTGCCTGCTGAGTCTCTTGTTGGTCGCGGGCGGTGTTTCTGGTCCGTCCGGAAGCCTTCGGGCACGGGTTCGGTTGTGGCGAACGTTACGGCTAAATGGGGCTTGCGCTTTTGGGATCTGCAAGCACTGTGGAACACTTCCGCACTCCGATTCTTGGCGTGCAACGTTCCAATTTCGCTTTCAGGCATACACCATGACTCCGTATCAAAAACATCCCTGCGAACTCACCCGGCGAATGGCCGAGGACATGATCATTCGCAACTTGGCCCAGTCAACGATCGACGCCTACACCTATCACGCTCGACGCTTCGCTGCCTTCATCGCCAAGCCGCTGGGCCGAGCAACCGTCGAAGACGTTAGAACCTTCCAGCTTTACCTGATCCAACAAAAGAAGGTCGCCTACAGCACCTTCAACCAAGCGGTCTGCGCGCTACGGTTTCTCTATACGCACACCATCCGTGTCTCCTGGCCGGTCAAGATGGTTCCCTTCGGCAAGCGGATCAAGACGCTGCCGACCGTGCTGAGCCGTCATGAAATCGACAAGCTGATTCAATGCACTCCCAACCTCAAGCATCGAACCTTTCTGATGACGCTCTATTCGGCGGGGCTGAGGTTCTCCGAATGTGCCAACCTGAGGATCGCCGACATCGACTCCAGTCGGATGATGATCCGAGTCGCCTGCGGAAAGGGCAAGAAGGAACGGCTCGTGCCGCTCTCGCCAAGACTCTTGCAAGAGCTGAGGGTCTACTGGAAGAAGTACAGGCCATCGGATCTGCTGTTCCCCGGCAACTCGGCGACGAAGACTTACGCCGACACCACGATCCAGAAAATGATGAAGCGATCGGCCGCCAAGGCGGGAATCAAGAAACGCGTTTACCCGCACGTACTCCGGCACAGCTACGCGACGGGACTGTTGGAGGCGGGCGTGGACTTGTTGACGATCAGCAAGCTGCTCGGCCACGCCAGTTTCACCACCACGATGATCTATCTGCACTGTCGCCGCGAACATCTGCACAGTGTGCCCAGTCCGCTGGATTGGTTGCCAGTGAAACAATTGCCGACGTATCAGCCAGCGGCAGAGAACAGCGGTCCACTGCCGCAGGAAAGCTAAGCGTCGCACAGATCCTGCGTCTGGGTGCCGCTGGGGCCGTCAATAGCACGACGTCTGGTCAGGTCCAAAGCGTGTTGGCAAAGCTGGCGCTTTGCCGCACGCATGTGTTGGGAGGGCGGAAGTTCAGGTGCGTTGACTGTGACGAAATTACTTCGCTGTACAACTCCTGCGGTGATCGCCACTGCCCGCAGTGTAGCGGCGGCAAGCGAGTCGACTTTCACGACAAAGCAACCAAGTTGATCCTGCCCGGCGTGACGTACTATCAGGTTGTCTTCACGCTGCCCAGCGAACTGTCCGAGTTGGCACTGGCCAACCGCTACGAGATGGCGGACTTGCTGGTGGACTCGGCCTGGAAGAGTCTGTCGAGGCGAATCAAAGCCGAACAGGATTATGATCCGGCGGCGATGACGGTTCTGCATACGTGGAATCAGAAACTCGAGGCGCATTGGCATGTTCACATGCTGGTTCCCGGCGCGGGGCCGGGCCTTAGCACGCATCAGTGGACAGAGGCGACCGCAGCGACGGGCTCCAGAAACTCCGATGGCTTCTACTTGGTGGATGCGGATCCGCTTCGTGAAGCGTATCGCGAACAAGCGATCGGCAAACTCCGCCGACTGCGTTCCGCTGGCAAGTTGAAGCTGGTCGGTAAATTTGAGTATCTTCGCAGCGACGAGAACTGGGACGCGTTCGTGAAGAACTTGGAATCGAAGAAATGGGTGGCCTACATCCAACCGCCTCCATCGGTGACGAGTTCGGCCTGCCAAGTGGTCCGTTACCTGGTCCAAGATACGCCGAAGCCTTCATGGGCAGAGATCTTTTGGCGAGAGGACGATCGCTGCCCGGGGTGGTACGCCGACCGGCAACGGGAGTCGCATCGTCGTCTCTGGACGGCCAGCTACGGTACCGATTTTTACGATTGGTACGTGGAAACCCAGGTAGAAAGTGCAGAGGGAATCGAGCGGGAGCCAATCGCCATGGTTCAGTTGCCGCTGGCAGGATTTACGGGCGATCTCGGCTACCCCCAGTCGTATCTGGTAGGCTCATTCTGACGGGCCGGTCGTCTCGGCCTACGTCCGCTGTGCTGCCACCAGTGCGGCGACAAAGTTCAACGCACGATCTATCCGTCAGCCAGGCGGCAACCCCAACATGCAACACTGGGGTCTTTCACGCCTGGCCGAAGGATAGATCGCAATTCGTTATCTGACTGAATACGCTCGGCTCAAACGCGTGGGTTGGATTTTCCCGTGTTTCTTCATCCGTTTCTCATGTTCTTCATCGATGGTATACTGGGCTGCCCTCGAAAACGGAGCGTGTCCATGACACTTCAAGAATCACTTCGCGCGTTACCGCCCGATGAAAAATTGGCTATCGTCACGCAGCTATGGGACGACCTAGCAGCATCGGCGCCACTGACATTGCCGGAAGACGAACTCGCAGAGATGAACCGCAGACGCGACGAACTGCTTGCGAACCCAAACATGGCGATTGACGCAGAAGAGGTTTGGCGGCGGGTTGATGGCGACTGAACGCTACCATCCGCTTTTTGCAGTTGACCTCGCAGATGCCTGCTCATATTACGACTCGATTGCCAACACGCTTGGCAATCGTTTTCGCGTGAGTGTCCGCTCGATCATCCAAACCGTGATCGACCGGCCAGAATCGTTTGGACGCATTGGCGGCGAATTTCGCGGCGCGCTGGTCGATCGCTTTCCGTACGTGGTTGTTTTTACTATCGATGGCGGCATACCTTCGATCTTCGGCTTGCGACACGCTGCATCGCACCACAGTAGTTGGTTCAGCCGCACGATGCCAGCGGCGAGCGGCGAACCAGGCGATGAACCGAAGTCGCGGTAGCCGGGCGACTTGGCAATGGACAATCGATTCCCGCGACTCGGTTATCGCAAACGTTCGTCGACTTTAAGTGCTTCATGTTGAAAACCGTTGCTTTATTGTTGACGCTTCTCTCCACGCAAGTGCTACACGCCGATGATGCTGGCGAAGCGGCCGCCACAAAAGTCGCGGAACGGATAGCCGACGCCAAAGCTGAGATCGCTTCGTTACCGGACCATCCATGGGCTGGCGAGTATTGCGCTGGCGACGGACTTGGAATGAATCTCCGACTATGGGTTGCTCCACGCGTTGGAGCCGCATTCCAGTGGCACGGTTGCTTAGGACTGTACGAGCAAAACTTCGGCACGATTGAATCCAATGGCCGCTATCTTTCGATCGACTGGAGGATCGAATACGACGATCCGTACGTGACTGACACTCGCTATATCGTGACACCGTTTCGCAATTCGATCTTTCTTGTCCCTGCTCAAGACGTTCATCGTTTTTGTCTAGCGGCACGCGGTGTTTCGCCAATGCCAATGATGGTTTTGTCTTCGCAATCTGCCCGGAATCAACCAACGCTTCAACGACCTGAATTGCCTGCGGAATACCAGAAATATCTCGACCTGGACCCAATTCAGGCGAAGGTTCTTTCCGTGAACGAGCCTGAACGCAAGAAACTGACTGACAAACTCGATCTGATAACGCAGACCGTCATTCTCGATGCTGGAAAGGACAAACGTCTTTTCGTTGGAATGCGGCTCGAAGCGATGAAACCAAAACTTCCCGACCGCATTGTTACGGTCACGGACGTGCGTGCCACCGAATCGACTGCGGTATCCGAAACAAGACGACAGACTGGCAAACCACTGCTACCTGTCAAGACGCGATGGCTATTCCATACTGCTACATGGTAAGATGCGGGGAACCATGGGTTGCAACGGAGGCCGCGAGTTGACGTTTTTGAGGTGGAGAGCCGTTCACGCGGCCCCGCTGAACCCTACCGTTCCCCGACTGACGTATTCGCACGGAATCGCGATGGCTCGCAATGACCCGATGCTGATTGACAACACCGCAACTCTGCTAGCTCATCTGGAATCTTGTCGGATCACATTTCAATGGTTGATCCCCCCTCAAGCAGGGCACTCCATCTTGCTTTCACCTTCACATCTTCGACTACTCGTTGACGATGCTCCGGTGGCGAGTTGCCCGCTAATGAGCTCGTTCAACAGGTTCGTTTGTGTTTCCATTGGCGAGATCAAACACACACCGGGTACGACCAACTCTGCGATTGGTTCATTGAAACTATCGACTTGCATGTCTGATCGCATGCTCGAAATCGACTACGATTGCGCTGAGTTGCCCAGCGTCGAGGGATCGTGCTACTCTGGTGGTGGTTTGATTTCCGTTCCGCTGACGGACTTCCTCCTAGATCATACAATCCCATGAAAGACCGCGGGGAAATCGGGTAAGGGTCACCGTTTCCGGTGACCCTCCCCACACCACGTAGCGTGCGGGTCCGCACTACGCGGTTCGACGAAGTGGAGCAAGCTCTGCCCACAGAGTCTTCATGCTGAGTAAGCCTTGTTCTTGGAGCCACTTGTTGGTCAGTCCAACGTTGCTGGCGATGGTTTTCGCCATCCGCCAGTAGCCTTTGCGACTGCGTGCGTGACGAATCGCTTGGCGGCGAGGAACTCCCAGCCGAATCAGCATCGTCCGACGACGCTTCGGCCGTTTCCAGTAGCACATCCGAATGCGGCGGCGGATCCACTGATCGAGTTTGTCGAACAGTTTCAATTGCGATGCGATCCCGAAGTAGCCCATCCAGCCGCGGACGTAGCGTCGCAGCTCGCCCAGTCGGCGGTCCATTGAAATCCCCCGGCTTCTGCCGGTGATCTCGCGGACACGCTGCTTGAAGCGACGGACATCCCATCGAGCCCAAACGCTTCTGCCGACGTATTCCGGTGGTGCACTGTAGAACGCATGATCGATCGCTACATGACCGTCGCGGTTCACCTTGCGACGTGCTTCGCTAAAGTTAGCGAAACGCTCGGTGGGCAGTGGCAGCAGTTCGTTCTTCTCCGCTGCATCGAAGTGGTCGCGGACTTGCTTCCGTGTCGTTCCATGAATTCGAACGTCGGCAACCGTAGCTTCCCAGTGCAACAAGAAGTCATTCTGCTCGATCAGCGATGCGAACGTTCGTCCGCGAAGTGCATTCTCTTGGACGTAGTCAACGCCTCGCTCGACCTTCCCTTTATGTCGAGGTGTGCCCTCACCTCGTGTTGATTTCCTACGAGCTATTCATCTGGTATGATGACTCCCTTCTTGAAATGACTGGAACCAAACACACGAGACTGATCCGACAATGGATGGCACCCGATAAGATCACGCCCATACTGGGCGTACTGCAGCGGAGGACGGGTGGCAAGCTGCTTGGCAATGGTTAAATCGATCGTCGCCACCCGCTGATGGCCACCGTTCGCCGACAGAGGCTTTGTGAATGCTCAACCGTGTCGTTAGTGGTCCATATGCCTACTCCGCGTTCTGCATTGTGTGCTGTGCCATCGGTTTCTTCGCTTTTGGCCCGATCGGTTCGCTTGTCGCATACGGTATTGGCGCGGCAGTCGCACTCTACGGACTTATCCAAAGCATCCGTCAGGTTTGAGAATCGGACGCCCGATTCCGCCCAGTCGGTTCACCTGCATCGCGAACGAGTATTTGCGACTTCGCAATGGCCCGCGGCGGAGATCGCGCATGCGTTTCGTGCTCGTACACAAATGTTTTGCGGTCGGGCGATGCGATTGATATATTGGGTTAGCGTTGATCCTGGGGATCAACGCGACTGCGCTGCAAATGCGGCGAACCATGCGATTCACACGAAGGACCGCATGGCGCTTTTACAAATGGAAACCACATTGGCGGTCCTCGGTGATCGTCGCCGTTCGCCAACTTTGATTCCGCCTTGAATCCCTACGCATCACATTCAACTTTCCGTGGCTTAGAGAATCGTCGCGGGCGTTGGCGGAAGGCTTCGCCGGGGTCAGGCCTTGTGTTCGGTGTTGCAGAGGGATAGCGTAAAGAGCTGCTCCTTTTTGTGCCGGAGGATTGCCATGCCCAGACCGCCCCGGATCCAGTTCCCTGGCGCCAACTACCACGTCGTCACCCGTGGTGATGGACGGCGCAAGCTGTTTCACGATCAAGGCCACTACGATCGCTTCACGCAGGGACTTCACGACGAGGTCCAGCGAAGTGGGTGGGTCGTGCTGGCCTATTGCTGGATGCCAAATCATATCCATGCCCTGATCCAAACTCCCGAGCCCAATTTGGCTCGCGGCATGCAGCATTGGCTTTCCGGGTACGCCAACTGGTATGCCAAACGAAACCACCGAACCGGACATCTCTATCAGGGACGCTACAAAGCCTTTCTGGTCGAAGATGCGGGCTATTACTGGACACTCAGTCGGTACATCCACTTAAATCCTTGCAACGGCACTCGCCCGCTGGCTGCCGCCCCCGAGTCCTGGCCCAACAGCAGTTTTGCGGGTTACGCGCGGAAGTCAAAGCGGGTCGACTGGATTGCCTACGACCAGCTGCATGCGTACTGGAATGCGTCGGTGGGCGGCAAGGACGCCGCGACCGCTTACCGCCGCTATGTCAAAGCCGGCTTGGAAGTCCCTGAAAACCCTTTCAAGACAGAGCTACGCGAGTGGGTTTTCGGAAGCGAAGACTTTCTGCGTCGGATGATCCAGCTGGCTGACGGAGACGACGTGGTTCGCCAGCAGAGCACATCCAGGCGACTGGGAAGTGTCGGAGCCGATGAGATCATTGCGTCAGCCGCTGCCTACCACGCAGTGGAGCCGGCGGACTACGCTGTGTTCCGAAGCGCCGCAGCGGGCCGCGACATGGCGGCCTGGCTATGCCGACGATGGTCGCCGGCCACCCTACGAGAGTTGGGGCCGAGGTTTGGTCTGTCGGGAGTGGACAGTGTATCGAATCTGGTTCGTCGAGCGGAACAACGGCACAAGGAGTCCTCGCGGTGGCGTCAAGATGCTGCAAATATCGAACGGCAACTTTACCTGAACACCGAACACAAGGCCTGACCCCGGCAAAGCCTCCCCTGGACGCTCGGCTCACGGGAGTGGCGGTGACCGTGCTTCTCGAAGTAGATGATCAGTTCCCGCCAACCCGCGAATTCGAACGTTATTTGGCTACGGCAGCCTCACACAATTCGCACATGTAATCTCGATCTAGATGCTCTCGCGTGAATGAAAACACTCCAGACAACGACGCGAATACTGATGATGACACCGACCTTCGATCGATCATCTCGGCGCTCGATGATTCTGTGCCGCGTGACGGATCATGGGTCCAACTGACCCAATACGGTGGCGGGCCGGACGAAGCGAAGATGACTGGGAATCGCAACGGCTACCGAAGGCTTGGAATCGAACTCCTGCAAGCGACGCTCAATGACGATTCGGAACAGGGATTCGGGGTTGATCTCGAATACTTGGTGTCACCAGATTCAACGATCAACTTTGATTGGTTCGAACTATCGGATACTCACTCGTCAACGAAACCCACCAACCGTTGGTTTGACCGCGTGATGCCGATTGGATGCTTGACGGTGTTTGCGGTGGCAGTGATCATATTTGCAATCGGCGTTGGTACCGTGATTCAATGGATCGCCAAATAACAAACCGGTGAACGGGAGGGCTCGGCGCAGTCGGTCCTGAAGTCAGGCTCCTCTCCTCGCCCCCCGTCACCTCAATCGTTCGTCAGACTAAAAGTTCGCGTTCGCGTCCATGCAAAACGACACTGTTAGCGAAAACCTAATCAACGATTCGGAATCCCAGACTCCGCCATCGTCCTACGCAAGACGCGGCGCTCTGATCGGATGCGTTCTAGGGCTCCTCGCGGTTTGGCGTATCATGTCGGGCGCGATTGATCCGACCGCAACCGATCACTCGCCCATTTTTCCCGCCGCTGTGATGATCGTTTGCATTTTTGCCGTTTTCGTATTGCTGGCGTTCACGTTGATAGGACTCGCTATTGGCATACGCATCAAGCGAACTCCCTATTTGCTAAACGACCGTGCCCTGCATCACCAGGAATTTGATAAATTACTGCGTGATTGATAGACTTCAGACAACGGGTGGGCACTATGAACGCTTTCCCGCCGCTGCAAAACTGACGAAATCGGGTAAGGGTCACCGTTTCCGGTGACCCTCCCCACACCACGTAGCGTGCGGGTCCGCACTACGCGGTTGAGGACGAGTTTTAAGTCTTCGCGTTGCCGCCAAAACTCAAGCCATTGGATCACGCTTGACGCCACGATGATTTACCACCGGTCGGTGGCGAACAGTCAGCTGACTGTGAATCGTGAGTGCAACATGACACGTACTTGCTCGTTCCCTTCTTGCGATCGACACCGACAGAGTCGGCGATCTGACGCTGAGACAGTCCTTTCTGTCGTAAACGCTTGATCTGATTGGATTTAGTCACGCTTAAATGATTGGCCACCGAATCATCGTCTCCGTTTCACACCTGCAAAACGAACGACGATAATCCAGCCAATCCCCTCACAAGGTGGAGGACTATCAAGCGCCCATCAGTGGTCCCCTTTCAGCGCCCCTCGACTCACTGATCGGGACGGTCGCGATCTTTGCTGCTCGCAGTTCTGATCGCGTACGATTTTGGCTTGGTGTTGGTGCGTTCCTTGCTTTCGTCGTCTACGGACTATACGATTTCGGACAGTTCGACACCTAACCACAGCTTCTAGACTTCCTGCATAAAACGGTTCGAACCCAACGCTTCACCCGAGCGGCGAAATCGGGCGTTTTGAAGTGGTTGATTTTCCGTCGCCGCCGTCTGATCGCAAACGTTTGCAACGAGCGATCAATCAGTGTCGTTTCTTTCTTCCCCCTCTCTCTCTAACTCTCTCCCCCCGCGAACCGCTGCGCGGCGGGGGCGAGATGACTTTCATCGCGACACTTGTTGATCGCTCGCTGCTTAGCCTTCGGAGAACTTTCATTGCGGTATCAAGGAAGAATAGCGAACTGGAATGATGAACGAGGCTTCGGATTCATCGCCCCGATTGACGACGGAAGACGAGTCTTCGTCCACATCTCGTCCTTTTCAGGTCGACAGCGCAGGCCAATTGAAAATGACATGGTGACCTACGAAATCGGGACGGAAGCCAAGGGACGAGTGCGGGCTGAACGCGTCGTATTTGCTGACGAGCGTCTGCCGTGGAATACCTCATTTGAACTTGGAAACGTCTCGCTCACGTTTGCCGGTATCTTCTTGGTGGTTCTGACAGGGGCGGTAGTTTTCGGGAAGCTGCCGGTTCCGATTCTCGGGCTCTATTTCGTCTCTAGCGTTGTCGCATTTGTTGCCTACTCGCTCGACAAGTCAGCAGCAAAACAGGGCCGTTGGCGAACACAAGAAAGCACTTTGCATCTCTTAGGGCTGATAGGTGGCTGGCCAGGTGCAGCAGTCGCACAGTCGCTGCTTCATCACAAATCCAGAAAGCAGTCTTTTCAAGTCGTGTTTTGGGTTACTGTCGTGATCAATTGCGGTGCGCTCGGCTGGTTGTTCTCGCCGTCGGGTGCCGTTGTGCTTCGTTCCATTTTCGAAATATCGCGAGGGTGAACGAACGGATGAACGCGAACCGGAATAGAGCGGTCTGACTCGCTTCGCCCGGCAATCCCCTCTCCCGACCGCGTTATCCGAAACGTTCCGCTAACGGATGGCACATCGTGAAACGAGCGTTCATATTCGCCTTAACATTCGGGCTGATTGCCGCCGCTGCAATCGCATACGTTCGCACACCGGCAACCCATTCGCTCGGCAACACTGCACCTGGCCTCAGAACCATGGGCGACTTCGCGATTACGCCGCAACAAGCTGTTGCAATTGCTGAACCATATCTCGAAGCATCGTTTGATTTGCGTTCGCGTAATCTGATTACCTCTGATTCTGGACAGAATTTGACATCGGGCCAAAACTCCTATACGGTCACAATATCGCTCCACACTCGTGACAAATGGTCGACGGGGTGCTTTCGGCGAGAGTCAAAATCTTTTCAACTCACGAAAACGGAGCCACTCTCATGACGGCACAAGAAGCATTTTGGAATTCATGGTTCGGGATATCGCTGATCGGAATGATTTGCGTTGCAGCACTTTCGACTGGGTTCCTTCTGTATTCTTTCCTAAAACCTCGGCTACGCCTGTCCGCTGTTTGGACGCCACATCTCCCCAAGCAACGAGCGATCAATCAGTGAAGTTTCTTTCTTCCCCCTCTCTCTAACTCTCTCCCCCGCAAACCGCTGCGCGGCGGGGGCGAGAAGACTTGAATCGCGACACTTGTTGATCGCTTGTAGCTAAGTCGGTTGAGTGACGACAGTGGCGTAGTCGACGAACCATCGGATGCACGTGAGTCGCTGAGGCATATTGATTTGAAATTGACAATCACTGGCGGCGACCATGTGGTCCGTTGCGTTCGTCGGATCCAGGTAGCCTCAACCAGCGAGACCGCCAATCCCCCAGACCCAAAACACCGCAACACATAAATCGGCAACATGCACAAGATCCTGAAGCCCGTCGTCGCTGGAACACTACTGCTGGTATCCCTCCACGGCGTATGCTGCGCTGACGAGCCAGGCCGGCTCACTTCTGATCGCGAACCGCAAGTCGGCGTTCAAGTGATCAAATCATTCCCGATACGTGTTCTCGATTCGGATCGGCAACCGGTTCGCGGCGCGGAAGTCACACCGTGGGCGTTGCGTAGCGGCCAGGGTCACGGCCGGTGGCCGAAAGGTGAATACGATCGCACCGAACTACAACCAAATTCGACGATTACCGACGAAGACGGAAATACAAACGTTGCATATCCTCACTTTACTGACGTCAAGGAGCGTGTTCGCACGACCAGTGTCTCCGTCTTTGTCAATCATCGTGACTATGCGTTTCCGGATGCGATTCACATCGCCGTCCCCCTAGAAGATGACACTGTTTATGAAGTCATTCTCGACAGAGGTGTTCCAGTCACCCTGCACCCGACGATCGATGGAAACCCGACTGACACGGACAGTCTTTTTGCGTATTGGTCGGAAGGCCGCTCTTGGCAGCCAACCGACATGCTGGAGCGAAAGGGCTCCAGCCTTCGGTTGCCCCCGTTCATGCCCGGCAAGCAAACCGTGCTGGTCGCAAAAATGGATGGCGACCGCATTACTCACTTCAGTGAAATCGTGGAGTTCGAGATTTCAGCAGGCAATGAATACGAGTTGGACGTACCGCTGACAAAGGCCAAACCAATGAGAGGCGTCCTGAGTGACAATGTACCTCGTCCAGTCAGAAATGGGCGGTTGGACCTGTACACTTTGCCGCCCAACGGAGCGAGCGGCAACCACGTCCAGTGGAACACTTGGGTGCCAGTTGGCTCGGATGGTACTTTTTGCATCGACGCATGGCCAACGGGCGAGAGGATTGAGTTAGTTGCGTTGTGCGATGGCTACATGGCGAAATCAGGAGAGCCGCCAACTGAATATGGCGAAATGAGCGAGCAGGAGGTTCAACAGCATCTTCGACCGCAGGTTTTCTCGCCCATTGATCCTCAGCCTATCAAGGTCGAAATGACGCCGCTCGCCACCTGCTTGGTGACCGCTGTCGACGAGGAGAACTACCCAGTCGCCGGTCTCACGATCGAATCCTGGCCGAATGTCCATTGGTGGGAAGGTAGTACGGGGATTTATTGCGATACTCTTGTTAGCGGTGAGCGACGAATGAAATACCGAGATCAAGAGTCGTCAATCGACCACCCCTTTCCGAAGCCGTTTCGCGCGACCACCGATCGGTTTGGGTCTGCAACGATTGAACTGCCCGCAGGAGGGAGAACGCTTGGTCTTCTCGCTGACGAAGAGTACGAACTGCCAATCACAATTGGGCGTCGGTATGTAAGAGCCGAATTTGAGGCAAACGAAACGAAGGAGATTACTTTTCAGCTACAGCCCAAAGGCACGGAACGGCTGGGGGACTGGGACAAACTGGCCGGCGTGGTGTTTGGTTGTTCAACAGCCGAGGGGCGACGGATTCGCACGCTGCCAGGCGTCCGTGAGAAGATGGACGATTTTGGATCGCTGTTGCGTGAAGCGGGGACAAATAAAGATCCGAACGTGTTAGCCGAAGCGTATGCGGTTGTCGCGAGCGCCTTCGCCGACATGGAGGATTACGGTGAAGCTTCAAAGTGGTACAAGAAGGCATCGCAGCAACAGCATCAGATCGAACGCTCCAACGACTGACGAGATACATGGTGAATGCGACGCGTGTTGATCGATTGACCCCGGAGCACCGACGAATCAGACGATGCATGCGAGTCTCCGCGCCCCGTCTCGATTGCTTCATCGCTGGCGATGAAAACCAATGCTGGGCGAGCTCTCCGGACAAAGTCGTTCGTGTGCGATTAGCGAAGATTGGCGTTCTCTCGGACGGGAACACTCATCGCCACTCATCAACACTCATCGATTCGCGGTCGTGCTAACGGCGGAATACCATCGCAGTCGATGCGCCCGCTGATCGTCACCGGATTGCTGGTTTGCTCTGTCGATTGTTGCTCGGTCTTTCTTCGACAGTTACCCTGGAGAATCGCGGCCCCCGTGCCATCCGCGATTCCTTTGCCCCGCACGCCCATCGCAAGCGCCATGTGGTGCACCGAAGGACCGCTTGCTGGGCTTTACAAATTGAAAGTCAATCGTTGGTCCTCGGTGACGGATAACGATCCCCGACAGGCGAAACACTGTCTGGCTCGACCACATGAACACTGATGACATCGTCAAGCTTTTTCGGAACCTTAAAGCTCCATACCCACGTTCTGCGTCGGGCTTGATCGATGACCTCTGCCACGAACTCGGCCGGGTGCTGCAAGAATCTCCGCAAGATCAACCGTCAATCGATCGCCTCACTGACTTGATCGGTCAATGCTTCCGTCCGATGGATGCATCCTGGCCGCCTGAATCCTGCCCGTGGGACACGGCATACTTCGCATTCGGTCGATGGTTGAGGCGAGAATTGCCGCATTTTACGAATGCCGTGGTGGCCATTACTGGCTGGGACGAAGCGCAAATTTCCAAATGCCGATCAGAATACGTCCGATTGGTGCGATACACTCGAGATGACTGGGCACGCCTCGCTGAAGCGCTGGATACTCAAAATATCGGTGAACCAGACGATGCTCGTGAGTCGCCGAGTTAAGTTTTCTGAAGTGGTACGTCGTTCGCGACGACCTCGTGACGGGCAACGCGCTGCATGCGAATGAAACTTCCTGATAAAGACACTGCAACGATTTGGTACTCCCTGATTGTGTTCGCAGCTATCACATCGGTTTGTTTGCTTGAATTTGCGAGCGTGCCAATTTTTCGCTCCATTTGGGTAACGATCCCAGCTTTTCTTATCGCGGGTCATTTTGCACTTCGCCGGATGGATCGCGCCATGGACGAGTCCATCCGCCGCACCAATACCCCGATTCAAATTTCGATAGTTTCAGGGCTTGGTGAACTGCGGCAATTTGCTGACCGCTGGGAAGTTCAACTTGCCCCCCCTCCGCCTTCTTCCCACTTTCAAAGTCGACCAATTACGATCGATTCACCATGGGACGGGCCAACGGAGAAGCAACTGGAGTTGGTTCGCCAACTTCCTCCAAAATACGAAGAGATCGAATGGCAGATTCGCGAGAAGTTGCGCCAATACTTTGACGAAATGGGCTCGCCGGAAGAGTACGACACCGTCGACTTCGGTCGCATGACAGCTCATGTTCTTCTTCCGGGTGACGAGACTGAGCTTGAGATTCAGTACTCTTCAATCGAGGAACACTCCGACATGGGCTATTCGGTCTGCCTGAGCGACTGGAAAGTGATGGACGTCTACGGCGGCGACTAGTGCAGAACCACGTCGTAAAAACGAACACGACATCAGGCTTTTAGAAGTTAAAAAACATCGATCGTCCCCGCTGGCGACCCGCACTACCTGCCAACTGCAGCCTCATGGAGCTTCTTCAATGCACGCATTCACGCCTGCCCGAACTTGCAGAATATATCGACGCCGTCGCGCACAGTCCGCTTGCGTTCGATGGCCCGCATCCACTTCAGCACTCATCGCACAACCATAACTGAACAATGGCGGGAATGGTAAAAACGTTAGCTGCCAAATTGTGAAGCGATGCAGGGATCCCGCTCTGTGACACGAGGCTACTTGATCCAACCGGCAGTCGTTGCCCCGATCGTCTTTTTGCGGCATGCTGGCGGAAGCAGCGAGTGACAGTCAAACGTCGGCTACAATGTCGGAAGACGCGGGCAGAACCGAGCGGTGAACCGAAGCCGCCAACGACGCGTCCATTGAAATGGATGCTCTTTTGCGGTACCTCGGTTGCCGCCGATATGATCCGAATGGAGTGAGATGATTCCTGACACAATCTCGCCGTCACTTCTGAAACTCGTCGAGGACGAGCTTGAGGTGAACGAAAGCATCCTTTGGTCCGAAACTCCCAAACCTCGCTTTTTCACCCCCGGATCAACAGCGACTTTCGGCTTTGCAGTGGTGTGGACACTTTTTTCAATGTTCTGGATTGCGGGTGCAAGTGGCTTCGAGATTCCGCGGTTCAATCGCGGCGAAGACTTGTTTCCGCTTTTTGGTGTCCCCTTTCTGCTCATCGGCTTTGCCATGCTGTCCGCACCGCTTTGGGCGTACCGCAATGCGTTCAAAACGGTCTACGTCTTAACCGATCGTCGGGCGATTACTTTTATCGGCGGTTGGCGCATGACGATACGCAGTTTCTTGCCTCGCGAGTTGACGGTCGTGTATCGAAAACAGGCTGCGGATGGTTCGGGTGATGTAATCTTCAATGCCAAGCGATGGAAGGATTCGGAGGGCACGAGCCATTCCGAAGAAGTAGGATTTCTTGGAATCGCCGACGTCAAACGCGTCGAACAACAACTCAAGAGCATGGTCGATTCCCATCGACGACGTGCGAATCCAAGAACAGAGTGAATCCAAATCCGAGACGCATTTATGATCGAAACAGAACTTTCGCTTATCATCGAACAGATGCTCGCGATAAAACCGGTCATGGAATGCATCAGGATCGCTCAATTCTCGCCATGACCTCGAAAGCTAATATCGACGACAACGATCTCGCTGGACGGCCAACGCCTGCTGGGATTTGGTTACGCACAAAACCCTTGCCTTGGTACGCGCGTTACGCTGGGCCGGGATCGGTTCCGGTGTTCATCCTGCTGGCAGCAGCCGCCACCTACAGATGCCTTCGACCTGCAAAGCGGACGGAAACGGAGACGTTGCTGAATTACTCCGGCCCTCTCCACTGCGCCCGGAATCGCGATCACATTGTCTTCAGTTCCCCCCACAAGAAGACCGGGCAATGGACGCACGTCTTACGCCGCTTTCCTTTGTCCGAATTGCTTTCCTGCGACTACGAACAATCCCATTCGAACGCCGTCAAGTTCCATTTCGAATCGGGTGAATGCCTGACGCTAGAATTTGAAGGTGATTGGAATGACTTGGCGAAGTTCATTCCGCCGGCTGGCTCTGCCGCGAAACCGTGGAAAAACCGCGGGTAGCCATCACAGGTGTCGACGATCGGTCGTTGATTTCCACTGTCGTGGCCCAGGACTCGTCCAATGCTCGCTACACTCGGCGATACCCACCGATACATGATCGAATGACTCATTCGATCCGCAGCAAATTCCCCGAGGCCGGTGATGACATTCCTACCTTACCTTTTCGTCTGGAGTGGACTTGGCTTGGTTGGCTCACTTTTGCTCCTAACCAAGTCTGCACGTCCCGAACGTGCCCTATTCATCGTTTTGTTTTCACTCGTGCATGCGATTGTCTTTGGCCCAATTTTTTTACTGATGACGTTGGCCGGACGTCCGCAAAAGCTATGCCCCTTCTGTCAATCGAGCATTGATCGGGATGCTGTTGTTTGTGCGAAATGCACACGAGAACTTCCGATTTCGTCGTGATGTGCCAACATTTCCAATCCAACCAGCAACCAGCCCTGCGGTGTACCGGAGCGACGGTGGCCAGCGTTTTCGCCGCGTCGAAGCCGCTCGCTGTGGCCCGCGGGGCACCGCGATTTGCCGACGAAGCAGTGAACGATCGATAGGTGTCGGGACTGCAGTCGCAGGATTCGTCAGAATCCCGCCCCCGAAACTCGACGGTCAGCGATTTTGGCAAACCCCACTACGACGCAGATTCGATCCTTGTCAGAATGGACTCGTGGCCTGGTCCACCACGACAGAGATTTCTCGTGCCTTACTTACTCTCACTTGCTTCAATCGCGATCAAGCAATCATGCTCCAGAAACCAGAACGCAAATCGACAATCGCAGAACGACGAATGGAATTGCGTTACCCTGATTTGGGTGCCGCTTGCGCCGACATAGCAGGGTTGCGTGAATGCGGCTACGAACTGGTTGGCACCTGGAGCCTTGCACAAATCCTCGATCACCTGAACATGTCGATGCAGATGACGATCGATGGTGCGGAATTCACTTTTCCTGCCGTGATGCGACCGGTGATGAAACTGATTTTCATGCCGACGATGCGAAAGGGCAAACCATCGAAGCTTCGCGGCAAGGCTCCGAAGCAACTTCAGCCCGCCCTCGATCTCGACGAAGACGCTTGTGCGAACCGATTTTACGCGCTCTCGGAAACCCTCATGGATCCGTCCACTGCGTTCGTCCCACACTACCCGATGCTGGGACGACTCAGTCGTGAACAATGGCTCTTGATGCAACAATGGCACGCCGCCCATCACTTAAGCTTCGTCGTGCCGAACGCTTGACCTGGTTCGTTTTCATGCAGTGTTCAAGACGCCGGACGGGCGCCCCCGCGCTGCGATGGCTACCTGTTTCATTTGGTTGTACATCGCTTGCTGCCGCCCGGTGATCGCGGATCATTTTTTTGCGTGCGGCTCCAGTCCAGGTGGGCCAACGGTGAATCGGCTGGCGTTGGTTGCAATGTTTTGCATCCTCTGGACTTTCACCTCTCATTTCTTTGGGAATCCAAGACTTCCGTCTGGATGGTTTGGATTCCAATCTGTTGAAGCCGTTCCACTGGCGCGGTCTAATTTCCATTCCTGGCTGGATGCTAATTCAAGCAAAACGGCGGGAAAACTGGACGATGAACACGCATTGGCCGTCAAAGAGAAAACAAATGGAAGATCAGTCGCATCCCACCAGTGATCGCAAGCGTTTTCCGACGGCATTGTTCGATCATCAACACGTGATCCGTCATCTACTGATCCCACCGCTACTATTGGTTTTCCTGTCATCTGCGTTCGCTCAGGCCCCGAATCCGTTTGAGCCTACCGATAATGAGGCCAGTGCTAAGGCGGAATGGACCGCGACGCATCCCGGCGGCGACACCCCACACGAAAGAATGCTTTCGCTCGCACACACGGACGCATTGCCAAGCTTCGATCGCGTTGAACTTTACGCCGTCTCCCTTCCGAAACGTGATCCGTTCGGCGACGAGAAACCGGAACGTAAACCAGCGGGCGAAACGTTTCCTATACGCCCTTACGGCAATCAGGCCACCATCCACGCTCACGTCACGCTAACCGGCGCAGACTGCGACGAACTACGGACGGCCTGGCAATCGCTGGCGTTTGATCGTCAGGGCGGTGCGTTCTGTCATTACCCGGTATACGGGTTTCGGTTGTATCGCAGCGACGCGTTGCTATTCGAAACAACGGTTTGTTGGCAATGCCGCAATTTCTATGTCCCGCGTTTTGACGCCGACGAGAATCGCTTCACTCATGGGTGGTATGGATTTGCCGACGACAGCAAGGCAAAGGCTTTGCTGGGATTGTTCACATCGCACCTCCCACACCCGAAGCTATAGCCTGTGAAATCAAAGTCGCAGCGCACCGCAACGCCCGCCGTGCACCGGCGACCGGGTCCGCGAGTTTTCAAATGGAAAATCAAGTCGCCGTCTCCGTGATCGCCGACGTTTATCGGCCCCGAAAGCTCTCACTGTAAAGGCAGAGATTGATTCGAATTGAAAATCCGATCGTCGTGGCGGTATTCATCGTTTTGCTCATTCACGGCGTGTGCGTTTTGCCGTTCATCAAGACCGAACGTCTTCGCGTTACTCGATCGAAGATTGTCGGGTTATTGATCGCGTTTGCGTACTGCGTTTACTACGGAACGCTTATTCCCCTGCTAATCTTTCTGTGGCCATTGTCGTTCTTTTGGTTCCCAGAGTACTGGGGCAAATTCACCGGCCACATTAGCGGGCCGTATATCGACGAGAAGTCGCCGCCTGCTCTGGTCGCGGCATTTGGATGGTTCTTCCTAGTCCCGTTCCCGATTTTCGTTGCTTGGACCATGAATCTTTAGCTCGCCGGCTGGTGGCGTGGAATGATAGAATTGGGGACCATGAAAGTCGCCGACGAACCGGCGAATGCACGCGATTGGCCGAGTTGAGTTGATTGAGGTGGTCCGTTGTTCGGGGCGACCAAGTGATCCAGACCGCTGGTCGAGCAGAAATGCCATGAATCCTTACTTTGAACAACAGCTCGGGTGCCTCGCGTTCGCCGCGGCGGTTGGCCTCATTCGATCCATGACCGAACACGCTAGTACCTCGAATGCTTCCGTGCTGAATTTGCTGGTCAAAGTCCTGCGCGGTACGCTGTCACCGAAGGAGGCGGAGCCCCGGCAGACACCATTGGTTGACTTTGCCGCATCTGCAGCGGCGCGATGAACAATGACGGTGCACCGGAGCAATTTCAAAATTGTTCCTCGTCATGGTCTCGATTCCGCTCGCGCCGGGTGACCTCGGACGGCATCCGTATTTTCTTGCATCGCTCCTGGCGAATTTTCCATGGGCAAGCTTTCTCGACACGAAGTCATCCAGACGCATCCGATTGGGAAGCCGCCCTGCAGTCGGATACTTTGCACAATGAGGGGAATCACAAACTGGGTGGAAGACCCGCGTGGGTTCAAAGCCATACGGTTCCAAATTGCTGCGCGCGGGAGATGACGTTTTACGGGCAATTCGACTCAAGCGTAGGTGGCGTGTTCAACGTGATGGACGCGGCAGTTATTCTTGACATCGTCTGTGATTCCTGCTTCAAGCCCTATGCGATTCTGCAATCCTATTGATCCATTCGATCGTGCGAGCCCCCAAGGGCTGCTTCGGAGCCGGGCTGGCGGCCGCACTCGATGGAGCAGCTACACGCCCCGCCTTGGTGATGCAGAACGTTGGCCGACACAATGAATAAAGTTCTTTGGACTACCGTTTTCGCGGTGCTGCTCGGTGCGTCATGCAATCGACAGAACAGTGCAAATAGTGACGGGCAGTATCTTGCCGACGGGCGGGAATCCGTCGCTGCAGGAGGTTCAGTCCACGAGGGCGGCCAATGGCACTTCGATTTTACGACGGTAAGAGCATACCGACTCAATTGGCGCAACGAAGATGCGTGGGAGCCGATCATTTCTGGCGGCGAGCTAAATGCAACTCGCATGCCGACGGAGGGCATCCTGTTGGCTCGCAGTCAAGTTGAGCGCCTTGAAGCTGCGGTCACTGGAACACACCCAGACCGTGGTGCTGGCTTGTGCCTTTATCCGCACCATGCGTTTCTGTTCTTTGATGGCGAGGGCAAGGTGGTTGGAAGCATCGACGTGTGCTTTCTATGCCAGAGCTACCGCAGCCAACCCGCGGGATACGCACGGAACTGGGATCTGCTTTCGATTGGCGAGCTGATTCTGGATCTTGGATTGCCACTCCGCAACCCAGAATGGAAATAGACGCTATCAATCTGGCGACCGCGATTCCGTCATATCACTTTGGGATGACGTGTTTCCCGATTCCACTGGCCACAATGACCCTGCCGAGTCAATCGATCGAAAATGCAAGGAAGGCGACGGTCTCTTTTTTGTTGCCGAACAGGACGGGACGGTAGTCGGCATGGTGATGGCGGGTTACGACGGACACCGCGGATGGATCTATTCGCTAGCTGTCGCCCCGACCCAACAACGACGAGGCATTGGATCCATGCTTGTTCGGCACGTTGAACGAATGCTAGGCGAACTCGGTTGTCCCAAAGTGAATCTTCAGGTCCGCACCCGGAATTCGTCCGTCGTCGCCTTCTACCATTCCATGGGGTTTGATTGCGAGGATCGAATCAGTATGGGAAAACTCCTATCCAGATCGGGAGACGATGCACTCGAGTCGCCGAGCGATACCCATTGAAAGTTTGCTAGCGACACTCTCCATCACGCTCGCTTTGGAATTTGGTCAACTCTGGAAACCACCAACGCTGCAATCGCTTCGCCAGCAACCAATCATCGGATTCCTGCTGGGCAACCAATTTATCTGGAGTGACGTGATTTGTTGCGTGACAGGTGCAGTTTCCGCGACGCTTGCCGATTCCCTATTCTTCGTTCGTCCGCCGGCCAACAAAAGCGCGGGATAACGTGCACATGGCACGATTCGCCGGTAACACTGCGTGGCCTCGAGAGTGAATCAGCAACTCGAACAAATCCTAATCGAGAACTTCGTATTGCTCTTCATGGCAGTGTTCCTGTGGACGTGCGGTTCGATGGCGCTCATGCTCTGGCGGCAATGAAAGAAGGATCGATTTTGTGTTGCGCAACGCCGATCATTTTCACACCGCGATGCAATCGGAACCTGCCATCGGCGACGCAAACTCCGATTCGCCGCGCGTTGGATTGGAGTCGCAGAACCAAGCAAGATCGACCAACTTCGAAACCGATCGGGAACAAGTTTGAAAACGAAAAAGGCAGCTTCGATGCTTCAAGTAGCATGGCCGTTGTAGGCCGTCGATGTTGGACGTGGGGATGGTGACGGCCTGGAAGGACCGTCCTACGTGGGGTGGAGGACTTGGTGGACCGGATTAGTCGTCGCTTCCTGCGATCCGTTTGCTATGCGTAGCCGTCGGCGGTTACACTCGGTGGACGGTGTGGTGATGCCATCGGTTGCGACGTGACGCCCCGTGGAAACAGAGGACGCCGTCCGTGTTTTGCAAATTCAAAATCACACCGCAGTGCTTGGCGACGGCTGGCGTTTGTCGTTAGAGAGGTTTCAATTCTGCATGGAGTCACGGGGATTACGTTGGCCGCTGAATCTCACGATCTGAACCCATACGCAACACCTGCCACGGTTTCCGATACGCCGCTAGTTGACGGCGCCCCCGTTCGGAACCTTGGGGTGCGTCGCCTCGTTGTGCTGCAAGCGATCGTGATTGTCGTATCACTTGTCGCCGAAGCCTACGAACATGAAACCATCATCGGATCGGGCGCGATATTTTCCATGGTTGGATTGGCAATCGTAGTGACCGCGTTCCGAAAACGCGATCATGCCGCGGTGATGTTTGGCGGTTCTGCGATCGTGTTCGCATCGTTCATCGTGTTCCTGATAAACTTTAACGCCTGGACGCCTGCACAAGGGAATTACCCGATCACGATCCTATCGTTGACTTACGCAGCGTTTGCGTTGCCAGCTTCAGTTTCGCTTGCTCTGAAGCGGCGCCAATCGGAGGATTCCGATCGGTTGCACAGTGGCGTCGACCGAGGCAGTGAGGGCTTGGCTGAATCACACTACGCCGACCGCTGAAACTTTCTGTTCGTCCTGGGGATTTTCTCCACCATTCAACAACTCTATTCGACGACAAAATAGAAATGGCCGGTTCCACCGATCTACGAAAGCTGATCGCATCTTTGAGCCCCACTCTTCGCTCCGGTGAATACGTGTTCGTTACTTTGCCAAACGCCTCGTATGGCGATGGCGCGGAACTACAGCCAATTGCAGCGTTCGCAGAGAGCGAGGGATTGACCCTTGTGATCTCGAAAAATTCCGCTGATCATGCCGGCCATTCCTACGAGGGATCGTTTCGCTTGGTCACGCTACAGGTTCATTCGGACCTGAACGCAGTCGGTTTGACCGCAGCGGTTGCCGACGCCCTTTCAAAACGAGGTATCAGCGCCAACGTCGTTGCCGCATATTTCCACGACCACGTCTTTGTTCCATCTTCTCGTGCGGACGAAGCACTTCAAACGCTTCGCGAACTCATGTTGTCAGACGGCGCAGTCGATGGGTGACCTGTCCCCCGGACGACATCATCGCTGGTCGCTGCAAGTGCGACCGACGAACGGTCACCGTGGACATTTGGATTGCGAATGATATTCGCTTGGACGCACATTCAATCCCGAAGGGAACTGTCGTTGAATCGGGTCGCGAGATCGAAGGTTCTGTCGAAGGTCATTCCAGCGACAAGTAGCCACACCGGGGGCGATGGCGACGGTTCAAGCGATAAAAAATGCGAGAGTCGCGCGGTTGGGTGAACGCGGATTGAAGGCTGCGAGGTGGATGCAGCGTCTATCGTCATGTAGGACGGCCTTTCTAGGCCGTCGATGTTAGAACGGGGAATCATGACGGCCTGGAAAGGCCGTCCTACTAGGTGGGGGATGTCAGCCGTCGACGTTGGCGTCGCCGGTAACTTTGTCGGCGTAGGTTGCTAGACGACCTAAGGCTTGGTCGATCACGGTAGGGTCGATGCTGCGAGCTCGCATCGCTTCTAAAAAGTGACCGCAGAACTTCGAGAAATGGGTGCGAGTGATTCCACGGCCCGCATGCACGGCATTCAGCTCGGCACCGGTGTAGGCCACGGGTCCATCAAAGGCAGATGCGACGAATTGGTACTGCATCTGACGCAGTCGATCCATCGATGTGTTTTCGAAGAATGGCGCCAAATCGGGATCAGCCAACACTCGCTCGTACATGTCTTGCAGGATCGCAGCGACGCCCTCGGGGCCTCCCAGTCGATCAAAAATAACGCCATCGTTCTCAGCCATGATCGCTCATCTCCGTTAGAGTGCCGCAGTGATGCCGCTTCGGACATCGCGACACAGGATATCGGGTGATGGGACATCCGTTTGCATTCGTGATGCCCCTTCCATCATTGTAGCGAAATCCCCTGCACCCGAGTTCGGCACACCTGCACCGAGTTCTGCTGAAGTTGGCTTTCGGACGACAGTTTGCCACTGCGCGCCGGATACCAGGAAAGGGCACGCCACAATCATTCGACACCATTGCCAGACCTTTGCGCATTGATTCAAGTGATCTCGCAATGAACCCAAGGCTCCCCATCTGGGGCCCCTACGACAGGGCACGTCAACGCGTTCGACGTGGCACACGATTCGACGATCAAGGAATGGCAAATTGACGGATCTTATCACTCTACTTTTTATCCTTGTGTTCGGCCTGTTGATGGGACGAGTGCGGGTGGCTGGAATCGGTTTCGGGACCTCGTCGATTCTGTTTGTCGCCTTGGTGGCCGGTCATTTCGGGCTAACGATCCCCGCAGGCATCGACACACTGGGGCTGGTACTGTTCGTCTATTGCGTGGGGATTGCGGCGGGGCCGACCTTCTTTCGGTCCTTTGCTGATCGCGGACAATCCAGCGCGGGTCCGCGAGCTTTGGTGGGACTGGGGGCTTTGGTCGTGGTGGCGGGTGTGTTTACCACGGCCGCGGCCGCTTGGTTCATGAATTTGCCGGGCGACCTAGCAGGCGGGTTGATGGCGGGAGCGATGACCAGCACACCAGCCTTGGGTGCGATTTCAGAAACGGCCACCGACCCTGGAGCGGTCGCGGTGGGATTCGGAGTGGCCTACCCGATCGGCATCACTGCGGTCGTGCTGTTCGTTCAGATCGGCTTGAAGCTGAACCGTAGCAACACCCCAATCGATACCTCCAGTCCGCAACAGCAGACGATCGGACACGCGGTCGTGCGAATCGGGAACCCCGGAGTCGTCGGCAGACGCCCCAGCGAAGTATCCGCCATTGGCGACGATCAATGCCAGATATCACGAGTCGAAATCGAAGGGCGTTGGCGACCGGTTCCGTCGCAGTATCGATTCAAGCTCGATGACCGAGTGGTGCTGGTGGGCCAAAACGCCGACACGGGCCGGGTCGCAGAAACACTGGGCGAAGTGATCGAGTCAGAACTGCCCGTGCTGGATGCGGATCACGAGCGGAAACTTGTCGTGGTTACATCGTCCGAAATTTGCGGAAAAAGTCTCAGCGAACTGAGCTTCCGATCACGCTTCGGAGTCACCGTGGCCCGCATTCGGCGTCATGAATTCGAATTTGTGCCGTCGTCGCGAACGTACGTCGAATTCGGTGACGTGCTAACGCTTGTCGGCGAATCCAATGACTTGGCACGGATCACATCCATCGTTGGCCACCGGCCAAGAACGATGAACGAAACCGACCTGTTGTCCTTGACCTTCGGATTGGCCATGGGCGTGGCGATCGGAGCCTGTTCGGTATCGCTGGGTGGTTTCTCGCTGTCGCTGGGGATGGCTGGCGGACCACTTGCGGTCGGCCTAGTGCTGGGACACTTTCGACGCTTGGGCCCCATCCGCGGCTCCTACCCACCAGCGGCAATGATGTTGATGACGGAAGGCGGATTGGCAGTCTTTCTAGCCGGTTCAGGAACCCGGGCGGGGGCAAATGTCGTCGAGGTTCTTACCGAGCGAGGTTGGGGGTTGGCGCTGGTGGCAACGGTAATCGTTGTGGTACCGCTGTTGGTTGGCACCTTGGTCGCGTGGAAAGTGCTGCGACTACCACGACTGTCATTGCTGGGGGCAACCTGCGGTGGCATGACATCGACGCCCGGCCTTGCGGTCTTGACCGAGGCAACGGATTCCGCGGTCCCAGTGACCAGCTACGTGTCGGCCTATCCCGTCGCTTTGGTGCTGATGACCGTCGTATCACCGATGCTAGTGCGATTGATCACCATGCTGACCGGCAGTCCATGACCGCCATAGCGAGTGCGGTGCAGCGGCAACGGACTCTCGGCTGATTGATGGATTGTGCTGAGGGCGGGGGCATCGTCCGGCCCTGACTTGCACTCGCTTCTTGCCGCTGGCTGGGGCGATGCGGCGGGGGAAGTTCGAGTTTAAGTTTAAATTCGAGTTCGAGTTCGAGTTCGAGTTCGAGTTCGAGTTCGAGTTCGAGTTCGAGTTCGAGTTCGAGTTCGAGTTCGAGTTTTTGGTGAGAGGCGGAGAGCGCTTCGATGAAATGCTTTTCCTGTGCTGATCCATTCCTTTAGCCGCTGGTTCGCATCCCGGATGCTAGGCCGTTGATCGACAGTCGAGCCAGGTACTGCAATTCGGTTTGCCTCTGCTGTGCCTCTTCGCCTGTTTCCTCGGCACACGCACGCAACCGGCTTAGCAGTTCGACCTGAATCAGGTTCAACGGGTCGATGTACCGATTCCGAACACGAATCGATTCCTTCAACCAGGGTGTGCCTCCCAACAACGAATCCCGGCCCGTGATCTTCAGGATCGCCGCTTGCGATCGTCGATGTTCGTCACGGATCATCTGGCTGATCGTTTTCAGGTTCTCGCTCTGATCGGCTAGCTGAGCGTAATAGCCTGCGATGTCCATGTCGGACTTGGCGATGGCAAGTTCAGCATTATCGATTGTCGCTTGAAAAAAGGGCCAATCACGATACATCGTTTGCAACTGCTGGGCCATGCCTTGCTGTTCCAAGATCATTTCCGTCGCCGTCCCCAACCCGTACCAGGCGGGGATCAGACAGCGGCACTGAGTCCAGGAAAACACCCAGGGGATCGCTCGCAGGTCCGACAAACTTGCGCCACCGCGACGACGCGACGGCCGTGAACCGATCTGCAACTGTTCGACTTCGTCGACGGGTGTTCCCAATCGGAAAAAGGGAACAAAGTCAGGCTGTTCAATCAATTGGCGATAGTGCGTGAACGAATCGGTGGCCATCGTATCAAGCGTCTCGGTCCACTGATCGGGATCGGCCGGTGGTGGGTCGCCGCTAGCCAACAGCGAGGACCACACGACCTGTTCCAGGTGGCGGTGGGCGATCTGTTGATCATCGTATCGATCCGCCAGCACTTCACCTTGTTCGGTCAACCGCAGGGCGCCGCGGAAGGTCCCGACGGGCAACGATCGAATGCTGCGGGCCGTCGGTCCGCCGCCTCGTCCAAGCGATCCGCCGCGTCCGTGGAAAAAGGTCAACTCGATCCCCGCCTCGGACGCAACCTCTTGCAACTGCAACTGGGCTCGATAGAGCGACCAGCACGCCGAAAGGTATCCACCGTCCTTGGTGCTATCGGAATAACCCAGCATCACCACTTGCTGGTCATCCTGTGCGTCCACGTGTTGGCGATAGGCGGGAACGGCGAACAGGTCCGTCAAAATCTGTGGACCGTTCTGCAGGTCTTCGATCGTTTCGAACAGTGGCATCACGGGCAGCCGAGTCAACTGTTCGGCGGCTAGGTCGCCCATTGCCAGTCCGGTCTGACGCCACAACCACAGGACCGTCAGCACGTCGCTGGGCACCTGAGTCATGCTGATCACGTGCCCGCCGATTGCCTGCGGTCCGTAGGCGGCCATCACACGGTGCAGCAGTTTGAACAGGTCCAAGGTATCCGACGCGTCGCTGGATAAGGGGGAACCACCATCGATTGCGCCAAGAACATTTTCGTCGAGCGAGTCGACCAGGATGCTTTGCCGCTGAGATTCATCCAGCGAATCGACGGTATCGACGTCGGCGGCCAAACCCACGGCGACCAGGATCTCGTTCATCACATCCCGGTATGCACGCGCGTCTTGCCGGACGTCTAGACAGGTCAAATGGAACCCGAATGCGGATATTTGGTCTTTCCAAACCGAGACTTCGTCGGCCAGCAAATCACCACCGGGGAACTTCGTCACCGACTGCAGCAATGCATTGACGTCATCGCCCATTTGTTGCGACGTCGAATAGCTGCCGTCGATCGGATCCCCGTCCAGATTGATCAGGCGTGTCCGTTCGATCCGCCACTTCATCACGGCCAACCATCGCCGGCAAAGTTCGTCGGGCGGAATGGCTGCGATGTCCGATTCCAGATCCGGCCATTGAGCGACCGCTTCTTTGACTCGAACGCCAAGATCGTGGCCCCAGGTCAGTTGACGTTCCGACAGGCTTAGCGAATCGTACAACCGATCGCAGGACGTCAGGTGGAAATCCAATGCGGCTTCACGAAGCCACTGAAAGGTTTGTTCGGTAACTTCGGGAGTGACGCCCGGGTGCCCATCACGGTCGCCACCGATCCAGGACCCATAGGTCACGCACGGTTTCAGATTGAATTCTTTGTGGGGATAGGTGTTTGCCAACGCATGCCGAAGTTCACTGAGGTTCTGTGGCACGACCTCCCATAGCACCGGCTTGATGGAAAGCGCACGTTGGACTTCTTGCATCACCGAGGGGCGCCACGGCCGGATGAAGTTTGTCTGCCACAGTTTCGCCAATTCGGCTTGAATCAGCCGTTCCAGTTTCGTCTTCCCGGCTGGTCGCGATTCGATATCGTACTGGCACATCAGTTCGCGAATTTTGCGCAGCTTGCTGCGTACCGAGCGCCGTTTGGCCTCGGTCGGGTGCGCGGTAAAAACCAGCTCGATATGCAGGTGATCCAACAGCCCTTGGACATCTTCGGCCGACTTCCCAGCCTCTTTCAAGTGCACCACAGCGCTGGCAATCGATTCGCCGCGACCATCAACGGTTTGGTCACGTTCGCGCTGCTCCAGCACACGGACCCGCTGACGATCCTCGGACAGATTCAACAGATCCAGAAAAATACTGAAGGACCGAATCACCACGCGAAGCTGATTGGGCGTTAAGGACGCGATCGAACCGTTCAGCCGGCTGGCCGCCGCAGGCCGCCCCTCGCGATTGTCCCACGCCAACCGCCGCAGGTCTTCGACGATGTACAGGGCATCGTCCCCGGCAATTTCGCGGATCGTTTCACCTAAAAGATTGCCAAGCATGGCGATCTCGTCACGTAATCGGTCCGAGTTTTTCGGTTCGTTTGGCATCACAGGTTCCGTGGGACTAGTTAGACGGTGCAGTTATCAATGTATGGTGGATACAAATCAAGGCGGGCTGCCCGATGGCCGGACCAATCCACCTCGCAACTGGATTACCGGCCAGGAAACCACCCGTTCGAATTTCGGGCTCGGCCGGGATCTTTCCCAGCCCCAGCGCGGTTTGGCTGCGGTGAAACGCGTCGTATGGCCGCAGCCGGGAGTTGCGAAACGGCCGCCAATGACAAGAATGGACCGAATGGACAAAACACTACTGGATTACCTGCAACGGATTCTGAACGCGCGAGTCTATGACGTCGCCATCGAAACGGCGTTGGACCCGGCCCCCAAATTGTCCAAGCGGCTGGACAATCGGGTCTGGCTGAAACGCGAGGACACGCAGCCGGTTTTCAGTTTCAAACTTCGCGGCGCGTACAACAAAATGGCTCGCCTGTCGCAAGCCGAACGATCCCGTGGTGTGGTCTGTGCGTCGGCGGGCAACCATGCCCAGGGCGTCGCACTGAGCGCTCGCAAACTGGGCTGCCGTGCGACGATCGTGATGCCTGTCACCACCCCTCAACTGAAATCCGATGCGGTCGCGTCGCTGGGTGCCGATGTCGTGTTTCATGGCGAAAGCTATTCTGACGCTCACACCCACGCCACTCGGTTGGCCGACCAACATGGCTTTGTGTTTGTTCACCCCTTTGACGATCCCGACGTGATCGCAGGGCAGGGGACCATCGGAATGGAAATCCTAAGGCAGCATCAGCATCCGATTCACGCGGTCTTTGTCGCCGTCGGCGGCGGTGGACTGATCGCCGGAGTCGCGGCCTACATCAAAGCGGTGCGTCCGGAAATCAAAGTCATCGGCGTACAAATGGTCGATTCCGATGCCATGATGCGATCCGTCCGTGCCAAACAACGCGTCCGGCTGGACGACGTCGGATTGTTTTCTGACGGGACCGCCGTGAAGTACGTCGGCGAAGAAACCTTTCGAATCGCTCGGAATCTGGTCGACGAATTCATCACGGTCGATTCCGATTCGGTGTGTGCAGCCATCAAGGACGCTTTCGAAGACACTCGCAGCATCATGGAACCGGCGGGTGCGATCGGTATCGCCGGCATGAAACAGTACGTCGCGAAGAACAAGATCCAGGACCAAAGCTTGGTGGCCATCACCTGTGGCGCGAACATCAATTTCGACCGACTGCGGTTTGTTGCCGAACGGGCAGAGGTGGGCGAAGAACGCGAGGCCTTGTTTGCGATCACGATCCCGGAAGAACGAGGCAGCTTCAAAAAGCTATGCGAGTTGGTTAGACAACGCAGCGTGACCGAATTCAGTTATCGGTTGTCGGACAACGACCATGCCCATGTGTTGGTAGGCTTGACGACCGAAGACCGAAGCGAAGCCGCATTGATCGGTCAGACCTTTAGTGATGCTGGATTCGCGGCGGTCAACTTGGTGGATGACGAACTGTCGAAACAGCACCTCCGTTACATGGTCGGTGGCCGCAGCCCACTGACAGAGAACGAGCGTTTGTTCCGATTTGAATTCCCCGAGCGTCCCGGCGCATTGATGCGGTTTCTATCCAGCATGGCACCGGGTTGGAACATCAGCTTGTTCCATTACCGAAACCATGGTGCGGACTACGGACGCATCCTGGTGGGAATCCAGGTGCCGCCGAACGACCATGCGGCGCTGCAGGCGTTCTTGGGCGATCGGGGTTACCCGTTTGCCGAAGAGACGGAAAACCCGGTCTACCAGATGTTCCTGCGTTGAACTCGCCGCGATGGGGGGGCGACCTAGATGTTCCGGGCAAGGCCGATCGGCGACGGTCGCTCCATCGTCGGGTTGCGACCACCAAGGATGCCCCCCTTTCTGCGTGTGATTTCGATCACGTAAATTGGCACCCATCCGATCGAACCTTTCCTGTTGGCGTCCTATTCCATGGCCACGATTGAAATCCCCAACGAAGCTTCGCTGGACGCAGCAGCCAGGTTGTTGGGCGAAGGCCGTTTGGTCGCGATTCCGACCGAAACGGTGTACGGTTTGGCTGCCAACGCATGGGACGCATCCGCAGTCCAACGCATCTTTGATGCCAAAGGACGACCGTCGACCAACCCACTGATCGTCCACATCTCGTCGATCGACCAGATCGAAATGGCAGTCCGTTTGCCGCTGGATGACATCACACAGGGCCAACTCGACGCAGTCGCCGATCTATGGCCAGGGCCGCTAACGGTGGTGCTCCCCGCCGGCGAACAGATCCCGTCGATCGTGACAGCCGGGCTTGCCACGGTGGCGGTCCGAGTGCCTGCTCATCCCGTTGCCCAGGCGATCCTGAAACGCTGTGCGTTCCCGATCGCGGCACCGAGCGCGAATCGTTCCCAGTACGTCAGCCCGACCATGGCGATGCACTGCGCATCTGGACTGGGCGATCACCTGTCGATGATCATCGACGGCGGACCGTGCGATCTGGGTGTTGAATCCACGATCGTTGCGCTGGGACCCGATGGTCCTCGCCTGCTTCGGCCCGGCAGCATTTCTGCCGAAGATCTTTCGTGTCGCTTGAAAGTGCCGATGGCCGCATTCGTCAGCCCATCCAATCATCACGGCTCGGAAAAGCCCAGCTTCGAAGCACCGGGGATGATGAGCGAACACTATTCGCCGCAAACGCCGCTTCATCTGTTCGATGCATCGCACACCGATGTGCCGCCACGTACTGGACGAATCGCGTTTCGCAAACTGCCGGATCCCATCGCAGATCAATATGCGGTGGTCGAAACGCTAAGCCAAGATGGCAACCTGGATGAAATCAGCCGCGGCCTGTTTGCTGCGATCCGCCGTCTGGATCAGGCTGGCTTGGACCGCATCGTGATCGATGTTTGCCAGCCCACGGGTTTGGGGCGGGCGATCGCAGATCGCATCCAGCGTGCCGCCGCCGGCCATCGGGAATCACAATAGCGGGACGCCCCGGACGACGATTCGGCAAGCCTGCCGCGAAACGTTTCAGGACGCTGCTTGATCGTCGGCTGGTGAATGATCGGCTGGTGAATGATCGGCCGGTGAATGATCGGCGGGTGAATGATCGGCGGGGGAACGATCGGCTTTGTCCCGATCATCGTCTGGCAGCGACCGGTCGTCGATCAGCATCCGCATCGCCGGTGTGTCCATGTCGTCGTACTGTCCACCACGGATGCAATACACACACGCGATCAGGCCCGCCGCTCCTAAAGCGATCGCAATGGGCAATGCGATGTAGATCACACTCACGGCTGCTCCCTAGGTGACGTTTCCTGAGTCTCGCTTGCGGAACCGAAGATTGGCCAAACCAACACCAGCGTCAGCACGGACACCGAACTGATCGGCATCAGGATGGCAGCCAGCAAGGGACTGATCCGTCCTGCGACCGCCAACCCAACGGCCACCACGTTGTAGCTTAAGGATACCGCAAATCCAGTCTGGATCAGCCGAGACGTACGGCGTCCGCCACGCATCAACATCCCCAAACTTTTCAGTTGTCCGGACGCGATGAAGATGGGCGCGGCCTGCAAACTGACTTCGGCACCGCCACGAACAGCGATCCCGACGTCCGCAGCGGCCAAAGCAGCAGCGTCGTTGGCGCCGTCCCCGATCATCACCACAGACTGCGATTCGGATTGGCCCGACACAACGCGTGCCAACTTTTCCTCGGGCGATTGGCCGCCGATCGCCAACGCCGGATCAATCCCGACCTGGCGGGCCACCATCTGCACAATCGCCGGATGATCCCCTGACAAAATTCCGACCCGGAATCCCTGCCCCTGCAGGTCGGCAACCGTTTCTGCGGCGTCTGATTTCAGCGGATCGGAAACCCCCAGAACGGCCAATGCATGTCCATCCACGGCGACCACGGTGGGACTGGCACCACTTTGCAGACAAGATTCCGCAGCCTCAGCCACCTGACGTTCCACCAAGACCGAGTGGTCGTTCATGAAGTTCAAATTGCCAACCACCACCGACTGCCCGTCCACGATTCCCGACACGCCGCGACGGTCGATGCAGAGATCCACGGGATCCGAGACATCCACGATCGATTGCGATTCACCGCCGGCGCCGCGATCGATGCCCGTGCCGCTGCCAGGATCGTCGGAAAGCGTCGCAGCAAAACGCACGATCGCTTCGGCCGTGGGGTGGCAACAATCCTGTTCCAATCGGGCAGCCAGACGCACCGCATCGGCGGTCCCCATCCACAACTCGGCTCGCGGTCGCCCCTCGGTCAGCGTTCCCGTCTTGTCGAACCACACCATGCCGGGCCGCGCCAGTTGCTGGAGTGACGATCCATCGCGAATCAGGATCTTCCGCTTCGCCGCTCGGCCAAGCGACACGGCGATCGCAAGCGGGGTCGCAAGAGCCAGGGCACAGGGACAAGCGACGATCAACAGGGATGTTGCATGCGACGCGGCCAACGCCCAGTCGCTCGACGACCATAGGATCAATGTGACGATCGCCAACAGGGTTACCACGACCACGAACACGCCGCCGATTCGATCGGCCAACTGAACGACAGGCGTTTTCGCAGATGCCGCGGATTCCACCGACTGCATCACTTTGCCAATCCGACTATCACGCCCCGTTGCAATGACCTCGACATCGATCGGACGAACCAAGTTCAATGTACCGGCAGCGACCTCGTCCCCCGTCGACGCTGGAATGGGTCGACTTTCACCGGTCAACAACGAACGATCGAACATCGATTCCCCAGCCACGATTCGACCATCCGCGGCGACGCTCTCCCCCGGCGACACGCGAATCACATCCGACGGCTGAAGCGTGTCTACCAAAACCCATTCGGGTTCCCCGGCGGCGGACAAACGCTGGGCGTGGGCGGGAGTGATCCGCAGCAACAGGTCGACAGCTTTGGCAGCACGGTGTTGTTGATGGAACTGAATCCATCGGCCGATCAACAGCAGGAACACCAACACGGCCAACGAGTCGAAATAGACATCCCCGGTCCCGACAAAGGCCGACACCAAACCGGCAACCGTGCCGACCGACAACCCCAAGGCGACCGGCAAATCCATATGAGGCGTCCCGGTGCGAAGCGCCGCGAAAGCACCGCGGAAAAACGTCTGCCCAGGAATCAAGACCGCCACGACGCCCAACACGGTTCCGACGATTCGCAGGAACAGCCGGTGATCCGACGCCACTCCCGATGCTTCGCCCGCGTACAACGCGATCGCGATCCACATCGCGTTGGCTGCGCAAAATCCAGCGATGGCAATCTGAATCAATAGCCTTTGATTTTCGATTCGGAAGTGATCGGTGCGATCTTTCGAAATCGGTGCCACCTGATAGCCAAGCCGATCCATCAGGCAAGCGATTTCGCCTAACCGGACAGTCGCTGGATCAAACTGAACTCGCAACGTATGGTCGCTCATGCGGACCCGTGCGACATGCCATCCGTCGGTTCGCGTTGCCGCATTTTCGATCAACCAAGCACAGGCGGCACAGTGCAAACCATGAACCGCCAATTCCGTACTGCAAGTGCCATCGGTGTTTTGCACAGGAGTCGACAAGCCAAGGAATTCTTGGTTTTCGAATGCGTCGTAGCGTGACTTTGCGCCGGCCGCGGGATGCGGTTCCGAACTGGACGATTGATCGCGCAGAGCGTAAAAGTCCGACAGCCCCCAGCCATGGATCAATTCATAAGCGCCACGACATCCGTTGCAGCAGAAGACCGTCTGCGGATCGGTACCAGCCTGGCAGGGCGTCGCCAACCCACAATGCACACAATCAATCTGAACCGGACGGTGCGTCTGGTTTGATTCGGAACGAGGCGTTGGCTGAACCTGCGGAGAAGACATGGGTAGCTAAGGTGTATCGGTTGCAGAGTCGACGATGGCTGCCCCCTGACAACAGGGCAGGGGCGCGTCGGCGGACTTGCGAACTTGTTGCAGCAGAGCGGCGGATGGGTCCACCGACTGGTCCACCACCACCGATGCACGCAACGCCGAGATCGAATCCAAGTTCGCAAACCCTCGGCCCGATGCGGTATAGCAGCCTGTCAAAATCAACATTCCGGCCGCTAACGAAGGAACGGCCATCGTGAATCGACGAGAGAGCAACTGGGAACCAGCAATCAGAGCCGTCAATGCCGGCACCGTCCCCACCCAAAACGCAAACATCACGACGGGTCCCAGTTTGGGACTGCCTGTGCCGGCGGCGATCAAGGCGAAAAGATACAACCATCCGCAGGGCAGCAGGGTGGTCAGCAATCCCGTTGCAAAGGCGCGTCCGACCAACGGCAAACGAAACAGAAACGGACGCAGCTTGACCAGCACGCCGCCGACACGCGACGGTTTCAGTTCTCCGACCGGGGCGGAACGTCCGCGAACCAACGTGAACAATTTCCAGCCGCCGACCAGCACCATACACACACCGACCACTCTAGCGGCCGCGACTTGGATTCCGATCCACTGTCCGCCCATGTCGATCGCACCACCGAGTGTGCCCGCGATGAAACCGGCCAACACATACGTGATCATGCGGCCCAAATGGTACATCGATGTCGACACGATCACCGTGCCTCGCGAAGCCTTATCGCCAACTCCGCTAGCCCACATCGCCAACGGCCCACACATCCCGATGCAGTGCATGCTGCCCAGAAGGCTTGCCGTCAAAATGGCGGAAATCAAAATCAACATTTCGGCTAGGTCCCCTTCTGCGATGAATCGCTGATGTCGCCGGTTGGGGGCTGTTGGTTGTCGAGATCGATTTCCATCGACTGGCGAATCAACTGATCCGCCCCATCAATGGACACCTCGAACTGCCACAGTCCCGGTCGGCTCAAGGGTGCCAGCGCGATGTAGTGTCCATCACCAACCGATGGCAAAGAAAACGAGACCACGTCCGACGCCCGTGCGTGGTGGTAAACGCGAGCCGTCATCGCAAGTGCGTCGACTGGGTTCCCGTTCTGATCTTGGACAAGCACATCCGTTGCCCGCATGCCCCGATCATCGACGACGTCCGAGGCCGAAACCTGAATTTCCCAGCCCATCCGATCCGCCGCCGTACCGGCGCGTCGGGCGGTGTCCCAATCCAATGCCGTTTCGTGGTAGTTGGGAATCACAGCCGCCGTCGGGTCGCCTGTCGCCAAATAGATCGCGACACCGCCAATGGTTAGCTGCAGACCAAGCAATCCAACGACCAGGGAGACCCAAAAACGCTTTGCGCGGCGTTCGTCGTTGGGCGATACTGAATTCATGGTCAATCCGGAACACCGGGCCTTGAGAGAAAAAACAAAACAATCGGACTGGAAGTCGCACGGCCGATCCCGCGATGCCATCGGCTGGCATCCAAAACCGCACCAATGGCGGATCGGTGGAAGCTAAGTTCGCGGACCCAGCAGTCGGAAATCCAACGTGCGTTCGTTCTCGCCACCGTCATCAATCTTAAGCTCCGCCGCCTCGTTTCCGTCGCCGAAAGTGACTCGAGTCGGAAAACGAATGCTGAACGGCACCAACTTCGAGTCGCCCGGATTCAAGGTCGTGGTTTCATCGTCGATCACTTCCAGCGTGGTCTGCTCGGGCGTGACCACTTGCAACCGATACGTCTTCGGCTCGTTCGTTCGGTTGACCAAACGCAAATGGAACGAATTGGAAACCAACCCGCCCCGCTGGATGGTGAACGGATTCCCTTTGCCGCGCAAAATGCGTGCGTCGAACCCGGACTTCGTCCCGATCGCAAATGCGAACCCGCCCAGCACGACCGACAGGATCAAGGGGTACACGATGGTCCGCGCACGGACCATTTTGCGAGGTTTGCGATCGATGGCATCTTGCGAACTGTATCGAATCAGACCGCGTGGAAGTTTGACTTTGTCCATGACCGAATCACAGGCATCGATGCACTGAGTGCAGTTGATGCATTCCATCTGCAATCCGTCACGGATATCGATTCCGGTCGGACATACCACGACGCATTGGTTGCAATCGACACAGTCCCCGGCGCCGCCAGTGCTGTGGACCGCATCGCCACCATCGACCGCGACGGTATCGGTGTCGGCGGGAGCGCCGACCAAGGGCATTTCCGAATGGACGACAGCTTTCCGTTTGCCCTTTTTGCGAGGTTCGCCGCGAATGTGATCGTAGGCCACAATCAACGACTGTTCGTCCAGCATCACCGATTGGAAACGGCCATAGGGACAAGCGATCAGACACATCTGTTCACGAAAGAACAAGAAGTCGAACATCATCAACCCGGTCGTGGCCGCCATCACCAGAAACGCGGCCGGGTGCTGAATGGGCGAACTGCGAATCCAGTCGGCCAATTTTTCAGTACCCACGAAATAGGCCAAGAACGTGTGCGCCAAAAACATGCATAGCAACAGGTAAGTGCCGAACTTGGCCACTTGCCATCCCCAGTGCCGATCACGCGCCGGTCGTCCACCCTTGCCAACGGTCCCATCAAAGAACCGGTCCAGGGGGCGGAACATGAATTCCATGTACACCGTTTGCGGACAGGCCCAACCGCACCATGCGCGACCCGCGATTGCGGTCAGCAGCACGATGGAGATAAAGACACTTAACAGCAACAGCGCCAACAGGATCGAATCCGTCGGGTAGAACGTTCGTCCCAAGACAGTGAATTGCCGGGCGACCACGTCCAACAGGATGAACGGCTTGCCACCGATTCGCAGGTGAGGAATCGCAACGAAAACGACCATCAACAGATAAGCCACGATCCGCCGCTTGTGCCACCAACCACCTTTGGAAAGCCGCGGGCGAAGCCACCGGCGACTGCCATCGGATTCCAAGGTGCTAAGCACGTGAGTGACCGGTTCGTCTGCGCCGGCCCCACTGGCTGGCCCGCCGGCGACCGAGTGGAGCACATTGCCACCTCGTTCGAACTGCATCCGACTGGGACAAGACTGACAACTCGAATTCACCGGCAACGAAAAACTCATTGGTTCGTTCTTTCACGCCTGATCGGCGCGTTCACTCCGCAATTGGGTCTGAAAAACATCCGTCCGCAGCAAAATTGCGTCCCTTCAGATACAGCATCGCTTGGACTGGAAAGGTTCGATCCATCGCATGGATCGCGAACCCATCATCCGTCGAAACTTTCGTCACGGTTTTTCGGCACCGCGGCAAACGTGGTTCGCCGAATCCACGTTCCGATTGCCCCACCGATCACTGATCGGAATCGGTTTCCGCCTCGGCGGCTGGCTTAGGCGTTTCATCATCGGAACCCTGTTCAGCGGCGTCCTTGTTATCGGTGTCCTCTGCGGGTTCCACCGCCTCGGGCCACGCCGGAATCTTCTTTCCTTCGGGGATCCTTCCTTCGACGTTCTTGCCACGCAGACTAGCGACGTAGGCCGAAACCAGGACCACTTCGTTGGGGTGCAGACGATTGGACCATTTTGGCATCGCGCCACCGCCGGCCCCTTCGTTGATCACCCGTGCGATGTCTTCGACGACGTTGACGTTCTTGAACATTTCGTCCGTCAAATTGGGGCCCACTTTTCCTTCGCCTTCGCGGCCGTGACAGGAGATGCAGTTCGCCTTGAAGACCGATTCACCGACCTTCACCCAACTTGCCTTGTTCATGTAGGTAACGATCGTGTTGGCGTCGGGCGACAGTTCACCAATCTCGGCGAACTGCAACCGCGTGTTCGCTGCCAGCGCGACGTTGTACTGATCTTCGACGCTGCGTCCGGCGGCGCCACCGTGGTAGTACAGCCAGTAAAACGGACTGAAAACGATCGACGCGATGAACAGCCATTTCCACCAACCGGGCAGTGGATTGTCGTACTCTTCGATACCGTCGTAGTCGTGTTCGGTCTTGGGTGTGTGGTCCACGTTCTCTTGATTACTCACCTCGGGGGTCCTCCACGTCATCGGAAAGCGGAATGGATGCGAAACGTGACGTGGCCTGGCTGCTAAGCCGAAAGGCCCCATAAAAAATCACGACAAACGTAGCGACGAACAACCCGAGCGCCACTTGGGCGAACAAGGAGTAGTCCAGCGCAGAGACGAGGTCTTTGATCATGTCAGGATGCTAGGATTTGAAAAGGGAATGCGTTATCAGCGGGGGGGGGCGAACACAGCGTTTCACTGCGGGAGAGCAACCTGGGTGACTAAGCCGATTCGTCACCTTCGGCTGCGTCAGCTTGATCGTTGCCACCTTCAGCCGCGTCATCGTCGGCTGTTGGTGCATCCGCTTCTTCACCGGCGGCCGCTTCGCCGCCATCGGTAACGGCGGCATCGGTAACGGCGCCATCAGTGACGGCGGCATCGGTAACGGCGGCATCTGCGTCACCCGCGACTGGTTCGGCACCCGCGGCTGGTTCCTCGGTTCGGAACAGGTCGGTACCGACACGCTGCAAGAAGGCGATCAACGCCATCGCTTGCTTTTCGTGCATCGCGGCTGGGCCACCTTGCTGAACCACCTGAGCCGCAATTTCTTCGGCCTGTCGGCGAGCGACTGCTTCGGTGTTCTTCAGGTCCTCTTCACTGTAGGGAGCCCCCAAGAACGCGGCAGCTTCGACGTGCGGAGCGATGGCATCGAACTTCAGATCGTCTTCCAACAGATGCTGATAACTAGGCATCACCGAACCGGGCGACACCAGCGAAGGATTTTCGAAGTGCGTCCAGTGCCAGAAACTGCTCTGTTTGCCACCTTCGCGTGCCAAGTCGGGCCCAATCCGGCGACTGCCCCATTGGAACGGTCGATCGTAAATGAATTCGCCCGGCTTGCTGTATTCCCCGTACCGTTTGGTTTCCGAAACGATCGGTCGAATCATTTGCGAGTGGCAGTTGTAACAGCCTTCGGAAACAAAAATGTGACGTCCGGCCAATTCCAACGGCGTGTATGGCGTGACGGTTGCGATCGTCGGCACGTTGGATCGAATCAGGAACGTTGGCACCAATTCGAACAGTGTCGCCACCACCACAGCCAGAGTCGTCAACACGGTGAACTTCACCGGCAAACGTTCCCACCGACGGTGCCAACCCATGGCACCGATCGAATCGATCTTCTTGCCCACTTCCAGCATCGGCACATCGGTCAATGGGCTGGTACGAGGCTTTTCGTCGTCTTGATAGTTAGCCGACAATCGCGGAGCCGAGTGAACCGGCACTTCGTAGGTTGCCGGGCGAGCCATCCAGGTCATCAACGCGTTGATGCACAGCATCACCACGCCGCTGACGTACAACGCACCACCGCCAACACGAATCCACCACAACGGAACGACCGCTTGGATCGTTTCGATAAAGTCGGGGTAGGACAAGTGGCCAGTTTCGTCCATCGCACGCCACATCAAACCCTGCATCAGCCCAGCGGCGTAGATGGGGATGATGTACAGCAGGATCCCGAGGGTGCCGGTCCAGAAGTGCAGACTGACCAGTTTCGGACTCCACATCTTGGATGTCTGGAAAATCCGAGGCATCATCCAATACAGCATCCCGAAGATCATGAACCCGTTCCAACCCAATGCACCGGCGTGCACGTGAGCGATCGTCCAGTCGGTGTAGTGACTTAACGCATTGATCGACTTGATGGACAACATGGGACCTTCGAAGGTCGCCATTCCGTAGAACGTGATCCCGACCACAAAGAATTTCAGCACTGGATCAGCGGCAACCTTATGCCAGGCACCGCGAAGCGTCAGCAAACCATTGATCATCCCGCCCCACGAAGGCATCCACAGCATCAGGCTGAAGAGCATGCCCAGCGTATTGGCCCATTCGGGAAGCGCGGTGTAGTGCAGGTGGTGCGGGCCGGCCCAGATGTAAATGAAGACCAACGACCAGAAGTGAATGATGCTTAGCCGGTAACTGAACACCGGACGCTGAGCCGCTTTGGGCAAGAAGTAGTACATCAACCCCAGGAACGGGGTCGTCAGGAAGAACGCCACCGCGTTGTGCCCGTACCACCACTGCATGAACGCGTCTTGGACGCCTGCGTAAACGCTATACCCTTTGAACCAACCGGCCGGGACGACCAAGTTGTTGAACACGTGCAAAACAGCAACGGTCACGATCGTTGCGATGTAAAACCAAAGCGCCACGTACATGTGCCGTTCGCGACGGTTGATCAGCGTCATCAAAAAGTTGCCGCCGAAGACGAACAACCAGATCACAGCAATGAACAAGTCGATCGGCCATTCCAATTCGGCGTATTCACGGCCCTGGGTCAAACCCAATGGCAACGTGATCGCGGCCGCAACGATGATCGCCTGCCAGCCCCAAAAGTGAATGCGGCTAAGTGCGTCGCTCCACATCCGAGCCTTGCACAGACGTTGGGTGCTGTAGTAGACGGCCGCGAAAATCCCGTTCCCAGCGAACGCAAAAATAGCGGCGTTGGTGTGTACCGGACGCAAACGCCCAAACGAGAAGTACGGCAACAGATCGGTCAACCAAGGCAGCACCAATAGCGTTGCCGCGATCAAGCCCACCGTCGTGGCTACCAAACCCCAGATGATCGTCGCAGTGACGAACATCCGGACGATCTGGTCGTCATAGCTAAAGTGCTCGATCGAATTATCAGTCGCCGTGGATCGAGGTGCGTCGGGCGAAAGTGAATCTGTGACGGTGGACATGGAAATCGTATGTTGCCTTCGACGGAGTTCCACGCAGCCCCAACCGATAGTGACTGCTAAGTCACCTATTTGACAATAATTGCGCCTCGCTTTGATGCCCAAATTGCAAACCGAACGCAAACTGCGTCGGAACGCCACACTTTGCAGCAATCAACAAACGCCAAACAACCGCAGGCGATCGAGCGATTGCGGCGCGACATGCAGACAGACAGGGACCGGAGTTCCGCAAAGCACCCCATCGACCCATTCCATCGACCCATTCCATCGCCCCATCCCATCGCCCCATCCCATCGCCCCATTCCATCGCCCCATCCCATCGCGGACCGCTGCCTCGGCGGCGAATCCGATTCTTCGAACCGGGATCCGTTTTTCAATACAACCTTCGGCACAACATTCGGCACATCGCGTCGACACCCATCGTGTCGACACCCATCGCGTCGACACCCAACGTGACGACACCCAACGTGACGACACCCAACGTGACGACACCCAACGTGACGACACCCAACGTGTCGACACTGACCGCATCGATCGGGCGAGGCAGAACCGCGTTGGTGCAGATTGAGGGCCGACGAATGGGGGCGAACCTTGCCGTGAAACCCTGGCTGAAGGGAGCGTCCAGCTAACCGCGGAGCGGCGAACGGGTTTCGCCGCTGCGAGGCTGCGTAAGCTGGACGCGCTCTGAAGCCGGTACGACGAACGGAGCCGGGGACCAGATTTGTGGGTGACGGACAGCTTCGCCTGCAGATCAACTCTAGCTATGCCGATTGGTCTGTCTTTGCGGTTGATGGGCGACCAGCAGTGGACGATGCGCGCGCGGCGCGCACCATCACAGCCGCGCGCTACACGCGCTTTCCAGTGCTCGTTTGTTCAGTTTCCGGATAATGCGGGGAAAGGTTTGCGATTTATATTTTTCGGATCATTCTGGAAGGGGGGGCCCAGCGACCGTATTCCGGTGACTGTGTCCCTAAACGATTGACCGACTTTGCAAGCGGAATCCGAAGAAGGTGACTGCAGGGCCATTTTCCGGCAGATGCCGGCACACGACTTGCAGAGGCCACCCCGACGATCGAGGTTGCCGATTCCGCCCTTGATGAAAATGTAGTTCCCACCTTGACCCCACCGCCACAGACTGTCTGAGCAGGGCAGCCGAAAGGCCACAACATGAATCACGCATTGATCACCGGCGCGACAGGCTTCATCGGCCGGCACCTTGTGGAACGACTGATTGACCGCGGCCAGCGAGTGACCTGCTTGGCTCGCCCCCATTCGAACACTCAGCCGCTGGTGGAGATGGGAGCCGAAATTGCGACCGGCGACGTCACCGACCGCGAATCCATTGGCAGCGCGATGCGAGAGGTCGATGTCGTTTATCACTTGGCCGGGATGACCAAGGGGTTTCGGCGCGGCGATTTCGACCGGGTCAACGAGCAGGGGACCGACAATGTGGCATCGGTGTGCCACGAACAATCCAAGCCGCCGGTCATGGTCTTGGTGTCGTCATTGGCCGCCGCCGGCCCCACGACCGTCGGAAACCCTCGCACGGAATCCGACCCCGCCGCCCCGGTATCGATTTACGGGTTCAGCAAACTTGCCGGCGAACAAGCCGCGATTCACTATGCCGACAAAGTTCCCTTGACGATCGTTCGCCCGCCGATCGTGCTGGGGGAAGGCGACCACGACGGATTCGCGATGTTCGATTCGATCGGCCGATGGGGTGTGCACGCAGTGCCCAATTGGACGGACGATCAAGTGTCCGTGATCGACGCCAAGGATCTGTGTGCCGCGTTGGCCGTCGCAGCCGACTCGGGCACCCGCGTTTCCCCGAGCGATCCGACCGCGGGGATCTATTTTGCGGCCAACGATGAAACGCCAACCTACGCCGAATTGGGGCGGATGATTGGACGGTCGATGGGCCGCAACAACGTATTCATCGCTCGCATCCCACCGGCAATGATGTGGACGGTCGCGGGAATCAGCGACTTGGCGGGCCGAATTCGCCGCCGCCCAAACATCCTGAACTGGGACAAGGCTCGCGAAGCGACCTCGGGATCGTGGACCTGTTCGGCACGCAAATTGAGAACCGACACCGGGTTTCAACCAGCGGCGCCGTTCGCCGCGCGGTTGGCACAAACGACGGCTTGGTACATCGAAAACGGCTGGATGAAGGCTCCCGTCCTGCGACCACGCCATTCGACCGCGCTGGAACATCTACGCAGTGCTGGACAGAATAGCTTGCGAGATTCCTAGTCCGACGTCGCCGATCATTTCCCCGGACCGGGGTGGGCTCCCGACATGCTGGGCAGTTTTTTTCCCGTCTGGCGATCGAACCCATCCGGGGTCAACCGGTGCTCCCCCGGGAATCGATCGGTCGTTTGATCCTGCCACTGGGACAGGGCCGACCGCATCTGATCCAGAACGGATCGCATCTCGGGATCGGCTGCCAAGTTGTCCAGGCAGTTCGGATCCTGGTGGACGTCGTACAGCATTTCCGTGGGACGCGGCGTGACGAAACAGCTCGCTTGGGCCTGCGTCAGATCGCCGGATGCCAACAAACGCTTCATTTCGGCGAACGTGGGACTGTTGACGGCGTCGGCGGGCGGTGTGCCGGGAGTGCCGGGCAACCAATTCCGCACGTAACAATATTGTCGGTTGTGAACGCCGCGTTCAAACGCGCGGTAGTCGTGCCAATTGTGTTCGGCGAACGCATACTGGCGAATTTCCGCGGTCGGGTCCCACAACAGCGGACTGAAGTCACGGCCTTGGAAGGTGTCCGAAACGGACGCGCCGGCCAGCTTGGTGATCGTCGGCGCGATGTCCAAACTGCTGACCAATGCGTCACTGATTCCGGGTTTCACCCGGGCGGGCCAACGAACGACAAAGGGAGTGCCCACTCCCGGAAGGTCGACGCGTGTCTTGCAGTGGGGAAAGGGTCGCCCATTGTCGCTGATCACCAGCACCATCGTGTTGTCGGCGACGCCCTGGGCGTCCAATTCGTCCAGCACCTGACCAATGTGTTGGTCGAATCGCGTGATTTCGTCGTAATACAACGCGATGTCCTGGCGCACTGGAAGGGTATCGGGGAACATCGGGGGTACGATGACATCGGCCGGATCGTGCGGTGGGTCGACGGCACCCTTTTGATAGGCCCGATGCGGATCCAGATGCGCTGCCCACAGGAAAAAGGGCTGATCCTTGGGTCGTCGCTGCAGAGCGGCCACCCAAGCGTCACCCATTTTGGGTGGTGGCGAACCTTGGCGATCCTCCACCTGGTCGCCAACGGCCTCCCCCACGTGCCACTTTCCAATCGCGGCCGTCCAATATCCAACCTGACGAAGCGGCGAAGTCAACAACACGCTATCGCCAGGCAAGGGAAGGTGCAGTTCGCCGGCCCCCGTATTGTGGGGATATCGACCGGTCAAAATCGACGAGCGACTGGGGCTACACGACGAACAGGTCAACACGGCGCGGGTAAACCGCATGCCCTGGGCGGCCAAGCGATCGATGTTCGGCGTCCGCACGGCCGGGTTTCCGTTGGCCCCACAGTCTTCCCACGCCATATCGTCGGCGACAAAGACGACAAAGTTGGGCGGCGCAGACGACTGGGCCCAGCCCGAATGGATTGCCCCCCCCAAAATGAAGATCCAGATACCGATAAAACTGCCAAAAGTCGGTCGTAACATCATCTGCCTTGTCGCCATGATCGATAAAAGCTGGAATCCGCAGGCCGCCGCCGGATTCCGCGGCCGGGCCCATGGAAACACTGTGTCCGTGGTGAAACACTGTGTCCGCGGTGAAATACAGTGTCCGCGGTGAAATACAGTGCTCCCCATGACACAACATCGTACCGCTGACGACACGCCGGCGGGGAAAGCGCGACGGCCCAGGGACATCCGGGCAGCATGGTCGAGCGATTCCGGGTCGATCGCGGATGGATTCTGGATTGCCGGGGGACGAATTCCCAGGCAATCCGCCCCTATGGTTTGGTTGCCCCGTCGATGCGGCATGGTTGACACAGCGATGGGGCGCCACGAAATTAACAAGGCTTGCTGGCCAATCGTCGCCGCAGCGCCCAACTCAACGTGATCGGTACCATGCTTCGAATCCCCATGCTTCGAATCGAAATCCTGGCTCAGCAGCCTCTACAGACCTCAGCGATGCTGGGTTTGGTCTTGGCCGCCTTAGCATTCGGGTTGCTACTGATCTTCTTTTTCGTGTTCGCCCGCTATTTCGGTTTGTGGATTCAATCCCAACTGACACGGGCAGACATCTCGTTCTTTAATTTGCTGGGGATGACCTTTCGAAAGGTCAACACGCGAGCCATTGTGCGCAGCAAGATCATGGCGACGCAGGCTGGTCTTTCGGATCCAGAGATGACCAGCGAAGCGTTGGAGGCTCACTACTTGGCGGGCGGCAACGTCCAACAGGTCATTCGCGCTCTGATCGCTGCCAAGAAAGCCAAGACGATCTCGCTGACGTTCCGCGAGGCATCCGCGATCGACTTGGCCGGCCGCGACGTCCTAGAAGCCGTCAAAACCAGTGTCTATCCGAAGGTCATCGACTGCCCGCCACGAGGATCCGCGAAACCGTCGCTGGACGCGGTTGCCAAAGACGGAATCCAGTTGAAAGTAAAGGCACGAGTCACCGTTCGCGCCAACCTGCAACAATTGATCGGTGGTGCGACCGAGGAAACCATCATCGCTCGCGTCGGCGAAGGGATCGTCAGTGCGATCGGTAGTGCCGCCAGCCACAAAGCGGTGCTCGAAAATCCCGATGTGATCAGTAAAGCCGTGCTGGCCAAACGACTGGATTCGCAAACTGCATTCGAAATCGTATCGATCGACATCGCGGACATCGACGTCGGTGCCAACATCGGCGCCCGCCTGCAGGCCGATCAAGCCGAAGCCGACACGCAAGTCGCTCGCGCACGTGCCGAAGGCAAACGCGCCAAAGCGGTCGCCGTCGAACAAGAAAACCAAGCCAAGATCCAAGAGAGCAAAGCTCAAGTGGTGCTAGCTCAAGCCGCTGTGCCACGCGCCATGGCCGAAGCCTTTCGCTCTGGCAACCTGACCATCTTGGATTATTACAAGCTACAAAACGTGAACGCCGACACCGAGATGCGTCGATCGCTTGCGATCAGCGCTACCGAAGCCGCCGAAGCTCGCGAGCCTCAAGGCAGCTAGTGTTTTCGCCCGATCGACCAACCACTCCCATCGAAAGAGTCTGATCCGATGTCCGGTGACCTCGAAGACTTCCTGCGACGCGCTGCCCAGCGGCGACAAGCCAAAGCGGCGGCCGAGCAATCCAATCCGCCACCATCGCGTCGGCCGCCACCCCAGTACTCGGATTCGCGATCCGAACGGGTGACTTACGACTACAACGAAAGCGACGAAATTCCGACCGCGGAAATCGTTGAATTCACCGATGACGATGGTTCGTCCATTGCCGCACGGATGATCCGGCGCGAGGACGCAAAACGAGCGGCGGCCGACTCGAAACAAGATGACGATGCCGAAATGAGAAAGTCTCGCGGCATGCTGTCTCGCCAAAAACTGACGAAGGCAACCTTTACGGGAAACCCCGTCCAAGACCTGATCGCGGCCATGCAAAGTCCCGGTGGAGTGCAGCAGGCGATCTTGTTGAAAGAGATCCTGGATCGTCCCATCGACCGCTGGTAATCGCTATTCCATTTCGGGGCAGCCGATCCTGCCGAAGACTTCGCCAAGATCCAAGTTCCGCGTCCAACGAATGGCGACTTCGGCAACGAAATCGCCGAACCAGGTCGAACCATCTTTGCTGTCCACGCCCCGACGCTGTGGCACCATTTTCTGCCCCTTCATGACCAGACCGGTCATTCGCATCTTTTTTTGACGCTTCGCTGTGAATCACGACGACGACCCGAGTCTCCACGAGGCGCCACCGCTGGCCACCCATCCAACGGACGCGCATCCGATCACGGCGACTGAGGCGCCCCCCAACGCAGTGGAGCCGACACCGATGGCCCCGCCCCCCCTGGCACCGAAGCCGCGAGTCCTGATTGGTGTCTGCACGCTGAACGAAGCCGACAACATCGTGACGATGCTGCCGCTGCTTCGTCGGTCGGTTCCCGATGCCGACATCCTGGTGATCGACGACCGTTCGACGGACGGAACCATCCAGTTGGTGGAGGCGGCCGCCAAGCAAGATCCCAAGATCCATTTGGATGTTCGTGACGAGCGTGGATTGGGCGGTGCGATCCGGCATGCCATGCAAGCGGCGGTCGACCGCGGCTACGATTTCTTCATCAACCTTGACGGCGACCTTAGCCACAACCCGCAGCAGCTGCCGCAGCTTTTGGAACGATCCTTGGCGTTGCCGGCCGTCGACGTCGTCATCGGATCGCGTTACGTCGACCAAGGAAAGATCGTGGGTTGGCCGATGCACCGCCGAATCATGAGCCGGATGGTCAACCGATTTGCCACCCTCTGTCTAAGGCTGCCCGTCCAAGATTGCAGCGGATCGATGCGTTGCTATCGGGTTTCGGCGATCGAAAAGATTAGCCTCGGCACGATGCGCAGCAACGGCTATTCGGTTTTGGAAGAGATTTTGGTGCGTCTGCACCGGAACGGGTCGCCCATGGCAGAGGTTCCGATCACCTTCACGGACCGACTGCGAGGGCAGAGCAAGTTGACGCCCAAGGAAGCCGCACGTTCGATCTGGCAAATGCTAAAGCTTGCCGCCGGCAGCTGAGTTTGCGGCGTCCGATTCCGCGGAGCGACGAAATCCGGAGTGGATTTGAGTTGTGCTTGGCGCTTGGCTTATAATGCCACCAGCGTTGCCTGATTTTCGCACGACAGGAAAAAGATCCAAAACTGCTGCCTCGTTCCTATGGGAACCGGCGCTGCACGGGTTTGTCGATCACGCCGCTCTCCTCAACCCATCGATTGCCGTGAACAGTCCAAAGTCATCGGTTCTATCTCGACGCACCGTCCTGCGCGGCCTGGGTACCGCCATTGCTTTGCCCTGGCTCGAAGCGATGACCCGGACCACCGCGGTGGCGTCCACGCCCGGCAAACCTCCGGTGCGGCTGGGATATTTCTATGTTCCCAACGGGGTTCACATGCCCCAGTGGCGTCCGCAACCGCCGGCTGGCGGGCCGGCAACAGAGACGCAGCCCAACACCAACAAGCCGTCATCGGTCACCAGTGACAGCGAACACCGACTGACGGATCTGCCGTCGATTTTGCAGTCGCTGCAGAACCCCAACGTCATCGATCGCGTTTGCGTCATCAGTAATCTGGAGGCCAAGCATTGCTTTGCCAAAGGTGCCGGTCACGAACCGGCCGGCGGCGGATTCCTGGTGGGCGCCCACTGCAAACATTCCGAAGAACCGGAGGTCGGCGGAATCTCCGTCGATCAGTTGGCAGCCCGGCACATTGGCATTCGCACTCCGGTGGATTCTCTTGCCCTTGGCATCGATCCCGGGCACCGTGGCGACCACGGGTTCAGCGGCACCTACCTATCGCACATTTCTTGGCGAAGCAAGACGATGCCAGCCACGTTGGAACTGAACCCGCGTGAATTGTTCGAAAGGCTGTTCCACGATTCGCGGCCCCGACGCCCGGATTGGAACGCGCCCAAGCCGACTGCCGACCTGTCTCGGATCGATCCTATCCAAGGCAGCATTTTAGATTTGGTTCGCGAGGACACTCGATCGCTTCAACGCCAACTCGGTTTCGCCGACCAACGCCGACTGGAAGAATACCTGCACGGGTTGCGAAGTCTGGAACAGCGGATCGCCCAGCACGCGATCGACCCTCAATCGCACCATCAGAATTCTTTCAACGAAGATCCATCGCAGCGGGCACTGCACGACGGCGAATCCGCAGACTGGATTCCCGAATTGATTATCCCGGACGGCCGCGGCATTCCCACGCGATACGCCGATCACGTCAACCTGATGCTAGACATCCTGACACTGGCGTTCCAAACCGACACGACGCGTGTCTCGTCGTTCATGTTTTCATACGAAAAGTCGGGTCGTTCGTACGCCGAAATCATGGCCCCAGGATCCCACCATTCGACATCGCATCACCAAGGCAATGTCGATATGCAGATGGAACTGACTCGCATCAATACCCATCACATGGAATTGTTCGCTCGCATGCTGGAGCGAATGTCGCAGATTCAAGAAGGCGATTCGACGTTGCTGGACAATGTCGCGTTGCTGTACGGCAGCGGCATCAGCGATGGCAACCGACACAACCACGACGATCTGCCAGTACTGATAGCCGGCGGTGGCGGTGGCGTACTGCGTGGCGGCAGACACATCGCGATGGCCAAACCAACTCCCATCTGCAACGTCTATTTGGAAATGCTTCGCGCGGCGGGGATCGATCGCGAATCATTCGGCGACAGCAACGATGGGTTTTCGCGGCTGACCTGATATGCAAGCGAACCATCGACTGTCGATCCGGCGCGGCGCGTGGGCGTTTGCAATGATGCAAGCGGCGATCCTTTCGTTGCTGTCGACGCCGGCGGGCGCCGATGAACCGCCGGTATCCTGGGATCGTGAAATCGAACCGCTGCTACAACGCCACTGCTATCGCTGTCACCGCGATGATGATGCCGCTGGCAATGTGAACTTGCGTCAGGACGAAAACCCACGATTGGTGCTGCGAAACCGAAACAAATGGGAAACGGTGCTGGACGTGCTTCGGTCCGAACAGATGCCTCCCGACGATGCTCGAAAGCTGTCGGACGACGATCGCAGCAAGATCATCACCTACCTGGATTCGCACCTCGGGCACATCGATTGCGATTCGGTCCATCTCCCCGGCACGCCACCCGCCCGCCGGCTAACCCGGCACGAATACAACCTTGCGATCGAAGACCTTACCGGGTTACCCATCCGGCCTGCCAACGACTTTCCGCCCGAACCGACAAGCTTTGGTTTTGTTGGAATCGGCGGGGCGTCGGGACTGACGTCGGTCGAGGTCAGTCATTACCGTGCCGCCGCCGAAACCGTTTGCGATGCATTGGTGGTCGCGGCAGAAACGAACCATGCGCTGGCTGAACACTTCTTCGGAAGCGACCCAAACCCGGCCCCGGAAACAGCCCACCAGCTGCTGAACGAGTTTGCGGACCGCGCCTTTCGCCGGCCGGCCGCCCCGGACTTCCTGGCTGGACTGAACCAAATCTATGCCATTTCGATCCAGCAAGGGGCGGATCACCGGACGTCGATGCGAAACGCGATGTCCGCGGTGTTGATGTCACCTCGATTTTTCATGCGAATCGAATCGCCGCCGCAGGGTGAACCGAGCGACGAACCGTATCAAGTCGATGCGTATGATTTGGCATCGCGGCTGAGTTTCTTTTTATGGGCGGCACCTCCGGACCAATTGCTTCGCGAGTCCGCCGAAAGTGGTGACCTGCTGCGCGGCGACGAACTGCAACGTCAGGTCCACCGAATGCTTCGCCATCGCAAAGTCGCCGACGGATTGGTCCGCGGTTTCTTTGCCCAGTGGTTGCAGTACAGTTCGCTGATCAGCCACCCAGTGGATGCCAAGCGTTTTCCTGAAATGACGCCCGCGTTGAATCGATCGATGCGCCGCGAGGTGGAACGGGTGCTTTACGAAATCATTCGCAGCGATCGCCCGGTGACGGACCTAGTGGATGCGGATTACACGTTTGTCGACACAGCATTGGCCAAGCACTACGGACTACCCGCGATTGAAAAGAAGGGGTTCCATCGAGTCCAGTTGCCGGACCGTCGCCGCGGGGGCGTTGTCGTTTCGGCCGCCCTACTGACGCTGCAATCGGATCCGGGTCGAACCAATGTTCCCCGTCGTGGCAACTACATCGCCGGTACCTTTCTAGGCGACCCGCCACCGCCTCCACCGCCGGATGTCCCTGAACTGATCGCGTCCAAGGATGCGACGCACACGATGACGCTGCGACAGATGCTTGAAAAGCATCGGGCCGATCCGCAGTGCGCCGCTTGCCATGCCAAGATGGATCCGATCGGATTCACGCTAGAAAACTACGACGCAATCGGGCGCTGGCGGACCGAAGATGCCGGGCAAACCATCGACGCATCCAGCGACCTGGAACAGTACGGGATGATCGCTGGACCGGAAGGCCTGAAAGATATGCTGATCGCTCGCAAGGATGATTTGAAACAGACGCTGGCCGAGCAGCTTTTGATTTACGCGCTCGGTCGTGGCCCGCGTGAAATCGATCCGTGCGTGATCGCCGACGCGATGGATGCGATGTCCAAGAATAACGACCAGTTCTCGGCACTCGTCATGACGATCGTCCAAAGCTTCCCATTTACCCATCGGTCAGACCCCGCCTTCTAGTGCGCCGGCCAGGTTTCAAGAGAAAGTGTTCACGGCGCCGGAGATGTCTGGACGCCGTTACGATCCGTCGTGCTCAGGGAATTCTTGCCAATCCCAGGACGCTTAGAAAAGACTGCGACGCGCGGCACTTGGGCGGGCACGGTATGCGTTGGGGGGTGCCGGCTACAGGGATTCCGCGGGCAGTGACCGCCACTTCGTGGGGGGGGCAAAGTCAAATGGACCAACATCTTAGCGCCGGCCGGTCATACGATTGCGCCGGAAGGTACAATGGACACGTCGCCCATCCAACATTTCAGAAGTGATCGCATGCCTCATTCGCTCTCTCGTCGCACGGTCCTGCGAGGTTTAGGAACCGCCGTTGCCCTGCCGCTGCTAGATGTGATGTCACCATCGCGTTTGCTTTCGGCAGCCAGCCCCAACCAGAGTGCACCGCTGCGGATGGGATTCTTTTACGTTCCCAATGGCATGCACATGCCTGACTGGACGCCCAAGAAAGATGGTTTCAAATTCGACCTACCGCCGACGTTGGCCAAACTGGCCGACCACCAGGATTCGATCAACATTCTGTCCGGTCTGACGTTGGATGGCGCGCGGGCTCACGGCGATGGCGGAGGCGATCATGCGCGGAGCGTCGCTGCCTTTTTGACCGGATCGCACCCACGGAAAACCAACGGTGCCGACATCCAAAACGGCATTTCGATCGACCAGATGACGGCGAAATACGTGGGCGATCGAACCCGCTTTGCCTCGCTTGAACTGGGGCTGGAAGCCAGCGCCCAAGCAGGCAATTGCGACAGCGGTTATAGCTGTGCCTATGCGTCGAACATGTCGTGGCGCGGCCCGACGAATCCGATGTCCAAAGAAGTCGATCCGGGATCCCTGTTTGACCGGTTGTTCGCTGGCCAGGCCGTGAAAGAAACTCGGCAAGCCCGCAGCGTTCGTGAAAAGTATCGCAAGAGCATTCTGGACTTCGTGCTGGAAGACGCCAACCAGCTGCACAAGACTCTGCCGGCGGTCGACCAACGCAAACTAGACGAATATCTGTATTCAGTCCGCGACGTCGAAAAACGCGTGGGCGGTGCCGAAAAACTTCGTTTGAACGAAGACGGTGTTCCCGATTACCCGCGGCCCAGTGGCGTGCCCAAGGAACTGAGCAAGCATGCGGAATTGATGATGGACATGGTGACGCTGGCCTATCAGACCGACAGCACCCGCATCTTGTCGTTCATGTTCACCAACGCCGGCAGCAACCGAAGTTATCCCGAAATCGGTGTCAGCGAAGGACACCACGAATTGTCTCACCACGGCAAAAGCGAACACAAACAGGAACACATCGCGAAGATCAACCGCTACCACATTGAACGGTTCGCCTACCTACTGGATCGCATGAAACGCACTCCCGAAGGTAACGGTTCGCTGCTCGACAATTGCATGTTGGTCTACGGCAGCGGGATCAGTGATGGGGATCGCCACAACCATGACGACTTGCCGATCCTGATGGCCGGTGCGGCCGGCAATCGGATCAAAACGGGCCGACACCTGAAATACAAAAACGGCACACCGCTGTGCAATCTTTACGTTTGGATGATGCAGCAAATGGGCGCCAAGGCCGACCAATTCGGTGACAGCAGCGGCGTGCTAGATCAATTGGTGTGACCGGTATGGGAAGATCGAATTAGGCGTCGATCAACACCGACGCCAGTTCGACCAGATGCCGCAGTCCGTCACAGTACGCGGTGTATCGCAGCTTGGGACGCAGGCCATCGGTCACGCCGCGGCCGCCAACCAATAATGCCACGTCGTCGCCCAATTGGTCGGCCAATCGGTTCTGGTTGGAAACAAACTCGCTGGGTTGGCCGACAACAGAAACGCTTAGCCAAACCATCTTGGGTTTCATATCAAAGACCGCCTGGCGAAAACTTTCCACCGGCAGGTTGCTTCCCAAGCTGATCGCATTCCAACCGGCTTCGCGTAGGGAAAGCTCAACCAGCGACGTGGGCAACTGGTAAGGATCGCCGGAAAGCGAACCGCCGATCGCCATGGGAGCGTCCACCGGACAGGTTGGCAATTCGGCACGCAACTCGTTGATCATCCGAATGCACGCGTCGCAGGCACGCCGTTCTTGATACGGATCCAGATCGTTGCATTGCCAAGCGTGCCCGATGCCATGCATCGCGTCGGTGATCAGATCATCGGCGGCCTCGCTGCGACTGCGCCCCGATTCGATGTATCGCCGCAGCAGGGCGCGGCAACCGTCTTCGTCGCATGCAGCCAACGACTGCCGAAACGCGCGACGAATCTCACAATCCTGGCCGGGGATTACCGCCGGCCTGGATAGCGGCAAATCCGGCAGCCCCAAAACATCCGCGTCCACCAACACGCGGCCGGATGTGCGTAGGTATTGCTGAAGCCCGTCCAAAGTGATCCGCCGATGACCGCCCAACGTTCGGATGATCGGGATCGCCCCCGAATCACACCATCGTTTGACGGACGATTCACTGGCCCCCAATGCTTCGGCGACCTGCTTGGGCGAATATTGCGGCTGTCGAGCGACCATAGAGAATGCTAAACCTGGACGTTTTGAACGTTTTTTGATCAGGCTGGCATCATAACATCCAACCCGGTGGTTCTGCCCCCAAACCTGATGACAAATCAGCGACATTGCTGATTTTTAGAGCAACCTTTGCCTTTCTGGGGGTTTCAATCACCACAGCCATTGCCGCAGGTGAATCATCAGGATATACCTAAGTGAACGTTTTGCAAACCCAAAACGTTCACATCATCCGCGCAGCGAAGACCCACAACGATCCCTACGGAGTTTCGAGATGTCTCAGCCCGCAGCCACTAAGGCGAGAACCAGCGCCAAGAAGTCGCGAACCGATCGGACTTCGGAATCGTCCGCAGGGACCTCATCAGCTGTCGATTCGCAATCCGACCACACTGAATTGCAAAGTCCAGAATCACAGGACGTCGATGGTCAGGCGGGGATCCAGTTGACCGCGACGGCCGTTCCGGCGCGAACGCCGGGCTGGTTGAAGTCGTCGGAATTGGCAAGTGCAAATTCGGACGTCGCTGAAACGCTGAAAGACTTGGCCGGCTTGGACTCTGAACAACTGCGGCGACTGACGCAAACCTGGCTGAAACGCGAACTCGCCTTCATTTCCAATCCTGGCTTTACCAAAGCGACCGCCGGAAAGACCATCTTTGCGACGTCGCTTGACCTGCAACCGCGAAAGAGCGAACAGGGCATCGCGGCGGTTCGAAAGAGCGGTGTCGACCTTCCCATTCACCTGTGTCGGTTGTGCGAAGCATCTTTGTTGACCCCAGAACAAGAAGTGATCCTGTTCCAGCGTTTCAACTTCCTGATGCATCAAGCCAGCGTGCATCGCAGCCTGTTGAACGTCGACCGACCTTCGCGCGCTCGGCTAGCACTCGTCGAACGGTTTGTTGCCTTGGCTGAATGGCACCGCGACCGGATTGTCGAAGCGAACTTGCGTCTGGTCTTTTCGATCGTCAAGAAGTTCGTCAATCCAAACAACACGTTTGACGACTTGCTCAGCGATGGAATCGTGGGCTTGATTCGGGCGGTAGAGAAGTTCGACTTCGACCGCGGGTTTCGATTTAGCACCTACGCCACCCAAGTGGTTCGACGTGGTTCGTATCAAACCGTGGTCACCAATCAGCAGGATCGCCAAAAGGTGATCGGCGGGTTGCAGGACATGGACATCGAATTCGACGACGAAACACGCGTGTCCGCGATCAGCGAAAAACGCTGGCATGAACTGCGCAGCCGTCTGGCCGTCATGCTGGACGCCCTAGACCGCCGCGAAAAACTAATCATCCGAGCTCGATTTTCGCTCGGTTCGCATCGCAAGGTCCACACGCTTCAATCGCTTGCTGATCGACTCGGCATATCGAAAGAACGAGTGCGGCAATTGGAACGCCGTGCGATGGACAAGTTGCGAGACATGTCAGGCGATGCGTCGTTTGCGGAACTGGAACAACAGTAAGCAGGTACTGCAGGCAGTCGTTCGGTAGCGTGGGCAGTTTTGGGTAGAGGGACTCGGCAACGGGTTGTCTTTCGAATCGGAATATAAGCCGCTTGGGCGATAGCTCCGGTTCTTGCGTGACGCAGCCGAGGCTAGCGCCTAGCGGCTCATGAAGCGACATGCCGTCTACGGTTTGTCGATTTGGTCGAACCCTGAATGGCGATGGTGAGGCCACTGGCATTTGGGGGGCCCCCGGCGGATCACGCGACCATCGAAAGTCTTGGCGATTTGCGCTACGAAATGCTTTGCTCAGTTGGCCGAAACGGCTGACGAAAGTTGGCTCTTGGAAGGGCGAATCCATCTGAAATGGTGCAAACAGCGTCTTCGTCTGCCCCAGCGATTTACCAATCCGCTGGATTACGGCAAAATCAGGCCTCAGCAACCTGGTCGCGGCAAAGCAACCGACCAGTGATACCGCGGATCGGGTTGCGGTTATTGCACCAGCCGTCTCGCCGGGACGCCACCGCATCACGCCTATTCTCTCTCCCCCGCGCCTGCACCGTCCACCGATGAATCAAACGACGAAGACCACAGGCAGTCGATTAGGGGACTGGCTAGGGCTGATCCGATTCAGTCATACGATCTTCGCCTTACCCTTTGCGGCGCTGGCGACGGTGATGGCATTCACCGCTCGGTTGCCATCGGGGGAAACACCGACTCTGCGTTTCCGCGATCTTGCAGGGATACTGCTGTGCATGATTTTCGCTCGTAGCGCCGCGATGGCGTTCAACCGGTTGGTTGACCAGCGGATCGATGCAAAGAACCCGCGAACCGCCGGGCGACATCTGCCGGCGGGGATTTTGGGTCGGGGTGAAGTCGTGATGTTCACAGCGATGTGCAGCGTTGGATTCATCGCATCGACACTGTTGTTTTTGCCAAATCGGATTCCGTTGATCGCTTCCGTCCCCGTTCTGATGTTCCTATGCGGGTACAGCTTGGCGAAGCGGTTCACGTCGGCCGCCCATTTGTGGCTGGGGGTAGCCCTTAGCCTGTCACCGATCTGCGTCTGGTTAGCGATTCGCGGCCCGCAATCGATTGCGAATCCGGCGGATTTGATCGCACCGTTGGTTCTGGCTGCCGTGGTTGCCGCCTGGGTCACTGGTTTCGACATTATCTATGCCTGCCAAGACGCCGATTTTGATGCTGAAAGCGGGCTGCACAGCATTCCGGCACGATTCGGAGTAGCCGGGGCGCTTCGGATCGCCCGGATAAGCCATATGGTGATGCTGGGATTGCTGCTTGCCCTGATCTGGGCGGGGCGGGCCAGCGGCTTGGGGCCGATCTTTGCCGGAGTCTGGGTCTTGGTCGCTCTGCTGGTGATCCGGCAACACTCTCTGGTACGCCCGGGCGAGTTGGACCGGGTCAACCAAGCATTTTTCGACACCAATGCGGCGATTAGCCTGGCACTGCTGGCCGCCGGTTCGATCGACTGCATCTGGCTTTGACAGATGTTGCCTGATCACCGAGGCTTGCGGTTGTTAAACTCGCAGTCAATCGTATTTTCCACGCTCCTTCCACTGATGCACGCGCGATGAACGCCACCGAACGATCCGCCCGGTTCCGAGAAATTCGCGACAAGGTCGAAGCCGACCAGCGACTGTCGCTGGACGACGGGATTTTTCTGTACGATCCCCAGGTCCCCCTGCAGGCCGTCGGCGAACTGGCCAACCTGGTTCGCGAACGCAAAAACGGCAATGCGGGCTATTTCAACATCAACACCCACCTGAACCCGACCAACGTCTGCGTTTACCGATGTCGGTTTTGTGCGTTCCGGAGCGATCTGCGTGACCCCAAGGGGTACACGATGAGCGATGAACAGGTGATCGCCCGCGGGCAGGAAGCGACCGACAACGGGTGCACCGAAATGCACATCGTGGGTGGACTTCATCACCAGAAACCGTACCAGTGGTACCGGCACCTGATCGAATTGCTGCACGAGAACTTCCCCCAAATCCACCTGAAGGGTTGGACGGCGGTAGAGATCAATTGGTTTGAATTCCAAACCAAAAAATCCGTTCGCTGGGTGCTGGAGGATCTGCGTTCGGCAGGTCTGGGCAGCATGCCGGGCGGCGGTGCCGAAATTTTCCACCCCGAAGTTCGCGACCAACTTTGCGAACACAAAGCCAACACCCATGCTTGGTTGGACATCCACCGAAACGCCCACGAAATTGGGTTGCGCACCAACTGCACCATGTTGTACGGGCACGTGGAAAACGCGTATCACCGCATCGACCACCTGCTACGACTGCGTGAACTGCAGGACCAAACGGGCGGATTCCAGGTCTTCATCCCGCTAGCGTTCCACCCCGAGAATACAAAGCTGTCGGATCTGAAGAAACCGTCGGCGCTGATGGACCTGCGCACGATGGCGGTCAGCCGACTGATGCTGGACAATATCCAACACATCAAAGCGTACTGGATCATGCTGGGCATCGAGACGGCGCAGGCGGCGCTCGCCTACGGCGCCGACGATATCGACGGGACCGTCCGACACGAATTGATCTACCACGATGCCGGCGCCACAACGCCGGAATGCTTGTCGGTGGATGACATCAAGCAATTGATTGTTGAAGCCGGACGCGATCCCATCGAACGCGACACCGTGTACAACCGTGTTCGACGCGATCCGAACGACTATACCCAGTGGTCGATCGAGGAGATGGCTGCGGTATAAGCCACGTCATACCGCAGGTCCGATATCTGGATACAATCCGGGCTCGAATTCAATCACAACTACCGACACGTGGCATCATCGCATTTCGATGCCCCGCTTTCATGGCGCCGATCAACGGCGCACGTGGATCGGCGATCGAGCGATGACGGCCACGTCATGAAGGAACCATTCGATATGTTCAAAGGACTTGGGAATCTCGGCAACATCGCTTCGATGATGGGGTCGCTGCAACAGTTGCCTGATCGAATGCGAGAGCTGAACGACCGGATGAAGGACGAATCGGTTTCGGCGTCGTCGGCCGGCGGGTCGGTCGAAGTGGTGATGAATGGAACCGGTGAAGTCCAGTCCGTCCGAATTTCGGACGAATCACTAGCGGGCAGCGAACTGGAATCCGCCATCGTAGAAGCCACCAATGCCGCCGGCGCAGCAGCCAAAAAGCTGTACGCCGAATCGATCACCAACATGGTCGACGACATGGACCTGAAATTGCCTGGCTTGGACAGCGTGATTTCGACCCTCACCGGCGGGAATTAGGCGACGATGAACAAGCACGCCGGCGCGGTGGCCGAATTGGTCGAACAACTGGGACGATTGCCCGGCGTGGGACGCAAAAGCGCCGAACGGTTGGCGTTTCACCTATTGCGGGTCAGCGAAACCGAAGCGTTGGCGCTGGCCGAATCGATTCGCCGCGTCCGGCAAGATGTCCGCTACTGCGCCACCTGCTTCAACCTGGCCGAATCGGAAACCTGCGCTATCTGCGCATTGCCCGACCGCGACGCGACGCGGCTCTGCATCGTGGAACAGCCGCGCGACCTGATGAGCCTGGAACAGGCGGGCATCTTCAAAGGCGTTTACCACGTCCTGCTTGGCAGAATCGCCCCCCTGGATGGTATCGGACCTGATCAATTAACGATCGATGACCTTGTTGAAAGAGTCCGGGTCGGAAATTTTGTTGAAATTATCATGGCCACCAACCCGACCGTAGAAGGGGACGGGACGTCACTGTACATCAGCAACTTATTGAGCGAGTTTCCGGTCGAAATCACACGTTTGGCGCGTGGAATCACCGCCGGAAGCGTTTTGGAGTACGCCAATCGCGAGATGATTGCGGACGCGTTGACGGGCCGCCAAAAGCTATAAACCGTAGACTCCGGTGGTCGGACGGGTAAAATTGCTCCAAGGTGGAACGAAATTCGCTCTGCCTGGCCTCATGGTGCGGTATCATGCTTGTGACGTCGCCATTTTGTCGGTGACGCTGACGACACCAGACTCGGCATGGCGGCGGAAACGCCTCACGCCAAAGACGACGGGGACCTGTTCCCGGTCGGTTGAGTCTGACTGTCTAGGCGACTGGCCATCCAGCAAGCTTTCCTCGAAGAGAATTTCTGATGCGGATGTCGATGGGCCTTCAGGCCCGACAATTGCAAACCCAAAAACTGGCTCCTCGGATGATCCAGTCGATGGAGATTCTGCAGCTCCCCACGATGGCGTTACAAGAACGCGTCGAACAGGAGATGAACGAGAATCCGTTGCTGGAACAACAGGAAAACGATCCGCTGGCGCCGGACGAAATGGATGATGACTATCCACCGTCCAAGGACGCTCGCAGCGAGAACGAAAAGGAACTGGTCGTCGACAACGACCATTCCAACCAAGAAGATTTCGAACGCCTTCAAAACATGGTGTCGGAGCTTCCCAACACGTTTGACGAATCGTTCAAGCGATCCGCCAACCGGATGTCCGAGGACGCCGATCGCCGCCACGACCTGATGGCCAACGCGGTGTCGCGGCCTGAATCATTGAATGATTTCCTGTTGCACCAACTGGCTGAACTGGACATCGACGATGACGTCGAACAAGTCGCCGAACGGATCATCAGCACCCTGGACGCCCGCGATGGCGGCTACCTGCGATCACCGCTTGCGGACCTGCTGCCAGCCGGGCACACGCCCGAAGACCTGGCTGTCGCTGAAAAATCACTGGCCATTGTCCAGTCACTGGAACCGACAGGGATCGCTGCACGCGACCTGAGCGAATGTCTGCTGATGCAGATCAAGTCGACGTTCCCGCATTTCGAAGAGATGCGAACGTTGATCAAGGACCACTTGGCTGACTTGGCCGAAAATCGCCTGCCGCAAATCGCCAAGAAGACCAATTACTCGATCGATCTGATCCAAACCGTTCGCGATGAATTGCATGGGCTGAACCCCAAGCCCGGCGCTGCGTTCATGGAAACCTACGTTCCCAACGTCACGCCAGACATCATCCTGGAACAGGACGATTCCGGCGAATACGTGGTACGCCTGGACGACGACCGAGTACCGACGCTATTCATCAGCGAATACTACCGACGCCGGCTGCAGGACCCGACCAGCACAGCGGAGGAACGCGAGTTCATCAAGAACAAGATCAACAGCGCTCAGTGGCTGATCGATTCGATCGAACAACGACGAAGCACGTTGACGAAGGTCGCGCAAGCGATCGTCGCTCACCAAAAGCGGTTTTTGGACGAAGGCCCCGAAGCGATTGAACCGCTGAAGATGCAGCAGATCGCGGACAAGGTTGGCGTGCACGTCACGACGGTTAGCCGCGCGGTCGACGATAAATGGATCCAAACCCCACGCGGCATCCTGCCACTGAAACGATTCTTCGTTGGCGGCACGCAAACTGAAGACGGGGAAGACGTCGCCTGGGATACGATCCGCCTGAAACTTCAGGAACTGATCGACAAGGAAGACAAAAGCGATCCACACAGCGATGAAAAACTGGTCGACGAACTCAAGAAGGCCGGCATGACCGTCGCCCGAAGAACCGTCACCAAGTATCGCAAGAAGATGGGAATCCCCAGCAGCCGCCAAAGACGCGACTGGTCCCTGGTCAAGAAGTAGCCCCCCCCTTCGCAGTAGGCCCCGCACCCGCAATGAATTTTGGCGAATTCATTGCGAGCGAGCCGAAGACAGAGGGACGGCAGTGCGGTAACGCGAATTCAGTCGAATCCCGTAACCGCGGTTGCTGATGCAGTTACTTTGCGGCAGCTTTCTTCTTGCCGGCTGGTTTCAGATGCCCGGCTGCCCATTGGGTGCCGCGAACGACTGACCCCAAGAAGACATCGTCTTCGAACGTTTCGTTGGAATGCCCGTAGGTGGTCCCAAACACGCGAGCCTTGCCGTAGCGATTGATCCATAGCACTGGATAGGCTTTGCCGTCACGCTCGCTGACCGAAGTCGCCAGAGCCTTCGCCCTCGGCCACAGCTTTTCAATGATGTACAGCTCGTCCATCGCGCTAACGTGGTCGGCCGGATAGCCCTTCATGATCGGATGTCCTTTCGCCACGACGTCGATTTTATAGTTGCTTTGATGATCATGGCGGCGACTTGTGACGCCTAGAAATTCTCGCCAGTCGTCGATTTCAGCATCTCGATAGGTATGCATTGCACAGTGGATCACCACGGCGTTTGCGCCATCATGGTGCGCCTTGGTGATGCGGCGAATGTATTCAGGATCCTTGGTGGCCGCAAAGCACTCGTTGTGGATCACCACATCGAAACCCGCCGCCCAATCCGCTTTGTCATAGAGGTCGATCTGCGCGTCGGTGCCGCTCCCACCGTCGTTGACCACCGTCCATACCGCATCGACATTTTGTTTTTGAAACGCAAGCTGCAAAGCTTTGGTTTGAAAGTCATAGTCGTGACAACAGCCACCGGTGACCAGCAATATCTTCAGCGACTTGGCCTTGGTGGAATCCGCTTCCGCTGACTGCGCCGACGCAGCACACTGACCGAGACAAAGAACAAACGAAGCAATCAATACGCGAAACATGGGCTTAGGCATTCCGAAAAACGAGAAAATCTGACTGCGTCGAAACAGAATCAGGCGACGCGAAACAGAGCTTTGAAAGAAAAAAAGGCAAGGAGCCAATCCAGTGATTCTTGACCACTGAGTCCTCTCCTTGCCTTGAACAGATCATCCTGAAACGGCACCGACCACGACCGGCCGGTGCGTCAGGATCGGGCGATCTAGAATCGGTCTTCTAATTCGACAGGTTCCATCACCTTCGTGTTGCGTTCGACAGCCACCACGGTTGTTCGCTGACGCAGCCCATCGCGGCTTTCCGCCGTCACGGGCAACACCTGACGTTTGTCGGGCAACTGCATTCGAACCGTAAACGATCCATCCGCCTGAAGTTTGACGGGACGACCGGCCACTAGAACCGACGCCGACGACAGCGTCTTTCCGAAGATGATCAGCTCGGCATCGACTTCGAACGGCAGCTTCGACTGACGCAGCAGCGAAGGGTCACCGACCGTTTGCCCCTTGTCGCCACGCAGTGGCATTGGCCGACGCAAACGTTCCTCGAAGACTTCCTTCAGGTCGCCTGCGTCCGTGTCGTAACCACCGCTTAGCGAATAAATCCGCTCGTAATCTTCGGCGATGTCATGCCAGTGTTCGTCCAGCCGTTCGCATTCATTCGGGCGCGGTGTTTCGACCACGTTGCTGCGGCATAGAGTGTAAAAGTCGCCTGACGAAGTCACGTAACCCACCAGCACGCGGAAACGCGATGGCGGCTCGTCGACGTCGATATACCAGTTGTTGACGCCACCATGGATCGGGATGTCACGTTCGGTACGCTCGGCACCGTTGGAATCCACGTCACCGACGGCCAACAAACGCAGCACGGGCATCGCGGTATGCCAACGTTCGGCCAGCGAGGACTGAGCCCGCTGGACGCTAGCACGAGTGATTTCCCAAGTCGCTTGCAGCCAGAACGAATCACGAACCAGCAGGACAACGCGGTCCGAATGCGGTCCAGCACCACGTGTGCGTTGGGCCCCATTGTTGACGGCCGAACCGCCCACCAGGGTCCCCGTCGACAGGTCCTTGTTCTTCATCATCGTCTCGCGACGCTTTCGCATCTGAGCACGAATACGAGCTGTTTTGGCGTCGACACGAGGCTCTGGCAACTTCGGCACAGGCTTGTTCAAACGCATTTGGTCGGTTTTGTGCGAGCCCGACTTGGGCGGGCGAGCAGCGACACGCGCGGCTGACGTCGGCGCACTGACCTTGGAACTGCTGGCTTTGCCGCTGCCGGCCTTTGCACTGCTGGCGGATCCACGAGACGACTTCGTCGCGGAGCCTCCCAAGGATGCAGAGGACTTGCTAGACGACGCTCGCACGGAATCACGATCGCTGGCCGTCACCTCGGTCTTCGCTGTCCGACGCTTGGACGACCCAGTGGCCGACGCGCCGGTCTTCACCGCCGCGGGTGCGGACGCTTTCTTTGCAGAAGCTCCCTTCACCGCCGGAGCAGCCTGCGAGGACGACTTGCGACGCAGCTTTCGTTGGACCTTCTTGATTTCATCGACCAATTCGTCTTTTTTCATTCCGTGCCACCCGGGCACGCCATAATCTCGAGCCAAATCAGCAAGCTCGCGGCGTGTCTGTGCCTTCAAATCTGCGGTAGTAATCACCTGCACCTCCCAGGATTTCAAAGACTCGACCAGTGGCCGAATCGATCAATGATGTATGAAGCGACTTGCAGCAACATCCTGTCTGCCAGCCGTGTCCCCGTTGCAATTCGGCGTCCCAGCATTCGGCTCCGAAAGACGACACTGACCCAGCCGCTAACGGCCTTCCAGAGTCGCAATCCCGGTGTTGATCGGACCTGCCGGCGATCCCTGCTTTCGCCTGCAAAACGCCAATCAAAGCGTCTCTACAGGGCGGTTCCGGCACCCTCCCAAACACCACTAATGGGACAATCGTCACCTGAATCATTATGACAAGGGTCCAATCAAACTTCTAGATGTCGTCCGCTGAAATACACGATATTGGCGGGAAATTCACCACTGCAACACCTCCCAAACCACCCATCCACCCTGGCCGTCGACATCCTCGCTGGTCTCGCGGCGCGTAAGTGACGCCCTACACGTTGGATATCGGTGACTACCCGGCAAGCCAGTGGCCAAGCGCCCACTACATCGCGGGTGTAGAATCTTCCGCAATTTTTTGCAGACATTGTTTCGCCCGCTCACGACGCTTGGGGGAATCCCGCAAACAACGTGAAAAGCCGTCCGTCATGCGAATCACCTGCGGGTTTCCAAGGCTCCCTCGCCAGGACCAGTTGTGCAAATTCTTGCATTTAGGGTGCGGCGATCCGTCGCTGCCACTGGTGGCCGGCGAATCTGCGGTCAGACTCTTGCCTACACAAGTCAAAAATGATGCGAGCGGGCACCACCGCAGGAGAATCCGGGCACCGGCAAATCCCCATGACTTTGACCGACGACGACGGCACATCCCAGTCGCCCCCTAACGAGCAACCCTCGCAGGCAGGTGGCAGCAACGGGACGAACGACCGAGACGGATCCAAAGCGTGGATGAAGTTTGCGGGACTGGGAATCGAACTGGCGGGGACAACGCTCGGGTTCGCAGCCATCGGCTATGCCGTCGACTGGGCACTCGGCTCACAGCGACCGCTCGGCACGGCGGCTGGGGTCCTGATAGGATTCAGCTTCGCAATGTTCCGTTTCATCAAAATTGCCTCCGGCGGGAACCCGACGGACAGCACGAAACACCACTGACCGGACTGTCGATCAACCGTCCGAAATACCAACTTTGATCTGCAATCGCAATTCGCTTTCGCAGAGAACGATTTTAAAAACCATCAATCGAGCGAGCGAATGAGCGAAACCGCTCAACCAACCGCGTGCCGATTGACGACAGACCTTATTCCGACGCCCAACGCCCCCATTCGACGCATCCATCCTTTTCGTTGCCTGTGATTCCTACTGACACCCATGACCGTCGTCGCCTAGCGACCGCCAGTGACCTGTTCGTCACGACGCTTCGTGGTGTTGTGGTCGCTTGGTGTGCCGTGATGGGAATGACGACGGTCGGCTTGGCTGCGTTTGCGCCGGAGTCGGTTTCGGTAGGAATTGCGATCGCGATCGGCAGTGGATTGATTTCCGTGTTGGCGTTGATCCCCGGATGTTTCCTGCAACAACCCAACACACAACAACCCAACACACAACAACCCAACACACAACAACCCAACACACAACAACGCGGCAACGGATCGCTCGAATCGGGACGACGAACCGGCCTGACAGCCAACCTATTCCTCGTCGGCGCCAGCGCCGCGATGGCAATTCGTTTCGCTGGCACCGTTGCACTGTTCGTTGCCTGCCGCTATCAATTTGGCGTAACGACGGAAACGGTCGCGATTTTAGTTTGCAGCTGGTACATGCTGCTGACATCGGTCGAGATCTTTTTCCTCGCTCGCAACGCTTCGACGATTGACTCGATCATCGATCAATCATCGCGGCAACGGTCCGGTCTGGAAAGCGTTTCGGACGAACCTAACCTTGGCCTCTCGCAAACACCTTTGACGGATTCCACGCTCGGATGAATTTGTTGATCGCCGCTGCCGACAATCCCGTAACTCACGTAGTGCCCCACGCACTGCACGAGGAACCGATTTTCTCCGTTGCCACTGGCGGCGGTGATATTCCGGCATTGAATATTTACGATGGGGCTTACAGCTTCTTCATCACGAACCACTTGATGATGACCGCCGTGTCAGCCATCTGTGTGGTCGTGGTGTTCTGGTTGGTGTCGCGCCGAGTTCGCGTCAAAGGCGAAGGCCTGTCCGCGTATCAGACACGCGGCCGAGTGGCTCAATTGTTCGAAACAATGTGCACCTTCATCCGCGACGAAGTCGTCCGGCCGAACCTGCATGAAAAAACTGACAAATATATCTACTACATCTGGACGATTTTCTTCTTCGTCCTGTTCGCAAATGTGCTGGGGCTGATCCCGATCGGATCGATCATGTATTTGATCACCGGGAACGCACACGATTTGCATTATGGCGGTACAGCCACCGGCAACCTGTCGCTGAATGTGATTTTGGCGGTCGGCAGTTTCATCGCGATCATCTACATCGGCATCAAAGAAACCGGTGCCAAGGCATTCTTTTCGCACTTCAACCCGATTGGTTGGGACGACCCAAAGATGCTGGCGATCGGCATTCCATTGTACGTTTTGGAATGGGTCGGCCTGTTCATCAAGTGCGTCGTGCTTGCCATGCGGTTGTTTGGAACCATGATGGCCGGTCACTTGGTGATCGCAGCATTTATCGGCTTGATTTTCATGGCGGTGAAGGTATCACTCGGCCTCGGCTATGGCGTCCAATTGGCTGTGATCGGCGGCGGCATTGTCTTGACGTTGTTGGAATTGTTCATCTGTTTCTTGCAGGCGTTCATTTTCACCTTCTTGACCGTGCTGTTCATTTCGCAAGTCGCCACCCATCATGGCCACGACGATCACCACGAAGACGAACATCCTTTCAGTGACGAAAATCAAATGGACATGGACAAGATCATGTCGCCTGAACGGATCACACCAATGCACAATCCGGCCGGTTAGTCGGTCGTTTTAGATCAAACCAGTTGACCCTTTCCCTTTAGTAATCCCTCACCAAACCAAACCTGTTTCCGTGTCTGGTGAGAATCGAACGAGATTTTTTCTCAGGAGCAATTAGAAGATGTTTGAAATGGCAATGTTGCTGGCACAAGAAGTCGCTGATACCGGTTTTGGCACCTTGGGTGTTGGTATCGGCATGGGCTTGGCAATCATCGGTGCTGGCCTGGGCATTGGTCGCATCGGTAGCTCGGCCGTGGAAGCGATTTCGCGTCAACCAGAAGCTGGTGGCACGATCGCAACCCAAATGTTGATCTCGGCCGCACTGATCGAAGGTGCAACCGTTATCGCGTTGATCCTACTGTTGATCCGCTAATTAAGTCAGCTTTGTCACGCGGTTCACTGGCTCCGGTTCGCATCTGCGACCGGGTCGATCTGCCGCGTTGATCTGCTTTGAAAGTACCCCGATGATCCTGAGAGGCCACTCGATGTTGTCCACGATCGGACGCCCGCTTGTCGCGCTGTCGTTACTGTTGTTCGTCACCGGTGACACTTCGTTGGTTCGCGCCGATGAAGAAGCGTCGGGCAAAAAAGCCGACGTGGCCGAAGTTGAATCCGGCGATGTGACGGATGCTGATCACCAGCATGACGACCATCCCGCTGCCGAACATGACGGACACGCTGAAGGCGTCGGTCATGGCGAAAGCGGCCATGGCGGACATGGGGAACATGCCGAAGCAGACGGAACGCCACCTTTGTTGACATTCGACATGGGTTCGGCAGTCTGCAACTTGGCAATTTTCCTAGGCGTCTTGGCGATCTTGTCCAAGTTCGTTTGGCCCGTGATTCTCGGGGGCCTCCAGGCTCGCGAAGACAAGATCCACGGCGAACTGGAACAAGCAGCCAAAGCCAATGCCGAAGCCAAAGCACTGTTGGACAATTATCAGTCCAAGATTGATGAAGCTTCGACCAAGGTTCAAACCATGTTGGCAGAAGCACGCAAGGATTCCGAAGCGGCCGGTCAACGGATCGTCGACGAAGCCAAAGCGGAAGCCGAACGTCAACGTCAACGGGCCGTTAGCGATATCGAAACCGCCAAGAAGGTTGCGATCGCAGAATTGGCCGGTCAAACGTCGGATATGGCGATCAACGTTGCCAAATCCATCGTCGGACGCGAACTCAACCCGGGCGACCACGCGGAATTGATCCGCCAATCGCTCGAGCGGATGCCTAGCAACAACTAAATCCCCGGTCTCCACACATCAATCGTTTCCAATGACTCAATCCGTCAAACACGACACGGTGCTCGACACCGGCGCCGAACAGCTAGGGAAAACCTACGCTCGGGCGTTGATCGGTGCCGCCAAGAACCAGGGTGACGGGGTTGCCGATACCATCGTCAATCAGCTCGCCATGGTCGTGGACGACTATCTAGCCCAAAGCCCACAGCTGCGTGCGGCGTTCCAATCACCTCAAGTCAGTCAGGCGGAAAAGATCCGCGTGCTGGACCGAGTCTTTGGTGACGAACTTCACCCCACGCTGCTCAAGTTTTTGAAGGTGATGGTTTCGCGAGATCGGCTTGGATACGTCCATGCGGTACGCACCGCAGCGGACAACATCTTTGATGACATGATGGGCCGTGTCGTGGCATCGGTTCGCACGGCAGTGCCGCTGGATGACGCAACGCGTGGGCAAATCGTCGACCGACTTGGGTCGGTCATGAACGCCCAAATCAAACTCAACGAATCGGTCGACCCTGAATTGATCGGCGGGATGGTGATTCGTATCGGCGACAAAGTTTTCGATAGCAGTGTTCAAAACCGGCTCAGCAAGTTGGCCGTCAAAGCACGCCATGGTTTTTCAAGCAAATTGCTTGACCGATTCAGTCAGTTTACGTCCGAATGATCGTGCCCCGCGGGTGATCTCGGCCTCACACTATTTCACAACATCCAAGCGTTCCCTTTCAGCGCACCTGAACAATCATGAAATTTAGCAGCGACGAAATTGCTTCGGTCTTGCAGCAAGAAATCGAACAATTCGATAGCAAGATTGACGTCCGCGAAGTCGGCACCGTGTTGGAAGTCGGTGACGGGATCGCTCGCGTCTACGGTCTCTCCGGCGTGATGGCTGGCGAAATGGTCGAGTTCCCCAATGGCGCCATCGGCTTGGCGTTTAACTTGGAAGAAAACTCGGTCGGTGTCATCATCCTGGGTGACTACCTAACGATCAAAGAAGGCGACGAAGTCAAAGCACTGGGGACCCTGTTGTCGGTTCCTGCCGGCGATGCAGTCGTCGGCCGCGTGCTGGACCCGCTGGGCAATCCGCTTGACGGCAAAGGCCCTGTCCAAACCGACATCACTCGCCCCGTCGAAATCATCGCAACTGGCGTTGCTGAACGCCAACCGGTGACCGAACCGATGCAAACCGGTGTCAAAGCGATCGACGCGATGACCCCGATCGGACGCGGCCAACGCGAACTGATCATCGGTGACCGTAAGACCGGTAAAACCGCGATCGCGATCGATGCCATTCTGAACCAGAAGGGCAAAGACGTGAAGTGTTTCTACGTCGCCATCGGCCAAAAGGATTCTGCGGTCGCTTCGATCGTTGACGTCCTAGAACGCAACGGTGCGATGGAATACACGACCGTCATCGTCGCTGGTGCGTCAGCTCCTGCTCCGCTGCAATACGTTGCACCGTATGCCGGTACCGCCATGGCCGAACAGTTCATGTTCAACGGTGGGCACGGGTTGATCGTTTATGATGACTTGTCCAAGCAAGCCACCGCGTATCGTCAGATGAGCCTGTTGATGCGTCGTCCACCGGGCCGCGAAGCGTACCCTGGAGACGTGTTCTACTGTCACAGTCGGCTGCTAGAACGATCGGCCAAACTATCCGACGCGTTGGGCGGTGGATCGTTGACCAGTTTGCCGATCATCGAAACGCTGGAAGGCGAAGTTTCGGCTTACATTCCAACCAACGTGATTTCGATCACCGACGGACAAATCTATCTGCAACCCGACTTGTTCTTCGCTGGGATTCGTCCAGCCATGAACGCTGGTATTTCGGTATCTCGCGTCGGTGGTGCGGCTCAGGTCAAAGCGATGAAGAAAGTCGCGGGTGGTTTGCGTTTGGACTTGGCAGCCTTCCGTGCTTTGGAAGCCTTCGCACAACTGGGTACTGACCTGGATGCGGCCACCCAATCGCAACTCGATCGCGGTTACCGCATGGTCGAATTGCTGAAACAGCCACAGTACCGCCCGATGGGCGTCGCCGATCAAGTGCTTAGCTTGTACGCCGGTACCCGCGGTTTCTTGGACGATGTGCCAGTCAAGGCTGTGCCGCAATGGGAAGTCGACTTCCTGCAGTTCGCTCGCGATAAGCACTCCGCGACCGTCGCATTGTTGGAAGACAAGATGGACCTGACGGACGAAATCACCGAGAAGATCGAAGCCTGCATCAAGGACTTCAAGAGTGGCTACAAGCCGGTTGAAGCGGCGATTTAGTAGTCGACGACACAGCGCCCCCAAAGGTGCTTCCTCCCATTAGCCGGAATCGAATCGTATGAACGATCCGGCTCACGAGAACAACAACGAACTTCTGAAGATTCATGGCCAACGCTCGCGCCCTCGATAAACGCCGCAAATCCATCAAGAACATCCGCAAGATTACGCGGACGATGGAACTGATCGCGACGGCTCGTTACAAAAAAGCGATGGATCGGGCTGCCGCCGTCACGGCGTACACCGATCGATTGTCGCAAATCGTGGCCAGCCTGGCTGCGGCCGGTACCGAGGTCCAACACCCGCTGTTGGAAAAACGTGACAACCCCAAAGCGGCTCGCGTGCTGGTCTTGGCCAGCAACCGCGGTCTGTGCGGTGGCTACAACGCCAGCGTGTTGCGGACTTCGATGCCTTTGATCCGCGAACTGCAAGGTTCGATCGGTAACATTGGTGTCGACGTTAGCGGCAAGCGAGGAATCAACGGCCTGAAGTTCCGCGGCATCGAACCTGAAAACACCTACCAACAGTTCGAAGATCAACCGGCCTACGCCGAAGTCGAAAAGATCGCCAACATGTACTTGGAAAAGTACATCGCTGGTGAAATGGACCGCTTGGATGTCGTCTACACTCGATTTGTTAGCACCAGCAAGCAGATCGCAACGGTCCAAACCCTGTTGCCGCTCGGTTCGCTATCCGACGACACCGATGCCGAATCGTTGACCGGCGGCCCGTCGAAGGAATACGAATTCTTGCCCTCGGCTGAAAGCATTTTGGAAGAGGTCGTTCCGACCAGTTTCAAAGCCAAGCTGTTCAAGTGCTTCCTGGATTCAGCGGTCAGCGAGCAAGTGGCTCGAATGATCGCGATGAAGGGAGCCACCGAAAGTGCCGGCGACATGATCAAACAACTGTCGATGACTTACAACCGTGCCCGTCAAAGCCAAATCACCGGCGAGATCATGGAGATCATCGGTGGCGTGGAAGCCCTGGAAGGCTAATCGCAAGCGAGCCGCCGACTGGTCACAAACCAGTCACCAAAGCGGCTTTCCCGAGCCGATCCCAGCGAACTGCCGGATCAACCTTACACCCAATATCTAACCCTTTAAAACCTAATCCCCATGTCCACCGCAACTGAAACTGCTATCGGCCGCGTTACCCAGGTCATTGGGTCGACGTTCGACATCGAATTCCCCGAAGGCAAACTGCCGCCGATCTATAACGCTGTCACGATCAACTCGCAGCACAAAGGTGTGACGATCAATCTGACCGGCGAAGTCCAACAACACCTCGGTGGTGGACGCGTGCGTGCAATCGCCTTGGGAAGCACCGAAGGCATGATGCGGGGCATGGATGTCGTTGACACCGGCAAGCCTGTGACGGTCCCTGTGGGTCAAGCCACCTTGGGCCGAGTGTTCAACGTTTTGGGTGAAACGATCGACGGACGTGGCGAAGTCAACGCCGACGATTATCGTCCCATTCACCGCCAAGCACCGGCCGTTCACGAACTGTCGACGAACACCGAAGTCTTCGAAACGGGCATCAAGGTCGTCGACCTGCTGACACCGTTCGTGCGGGGTGGGAAAGCCGGTTTGTTCGGCGGTGCAGGTCTGGGCAAGACAGTTATTTTGACCGAACTGATCGCCCGGATCGCCAGTGCCCACGGTGGTTACTCGGTGTTCGCCGGTGTGGGTGAACGAACCCGCGAAGGCACCGACCTGTGGTTGGAAATGCAGGACACCGAAATCGGTGACACCGGACGCAAAGTTATCGAACAGACCTGTATGGTGTTCGGCCAAATGAACGAGCCCCCAGGGTCGCGTCTTCGCGTCGCTCTGTCGGCATTGACCATGGCTGAATACTTCCGCGATTCAACCGGTGCGGACACGTTGTTGTTCGTCGACAACATTTTCCGTTTCTCGCAAGCCGGTTCGGAAGTATCCGCTCTGCTTGGACGGATGCCATCGGCCGTGGGTTACCAGCCCACGCTGGCCACCGAAATGGGTGCCCTGCAAGAACGAATCACGTCGACCAAGAACGGGGCGATCACGTCGGTGCAAGCCGTCTACGTTCCTGCCGATGACCCGACCGACCCTGCACCGGCGACGGCCTTTGGCCAGTTGGATGCGTTTATCTATCTGGAACGGTCGATTTCGGAAAAGGGTATCTACCCAGCCATTGACCCGTTGGCGTCGAACTCGCGAATTTTGGATCCACAGTACGTCGGCGAACGTCACTACGCGATCGCCCGCCGTGTCCAAACGACACTGCAACGTTACCGCGAATTGCAAGACATCATCGCCATCCTTGGTGTCGATGAATTGAGCGAAGAAGACAAGACGATCGTACACCGCGCTCGACGAATCGAACGATTCATGAGCCAGCCGTTCTTGGTCGCCGAAGTCTTCACCGGCAAGAAAGGTGAAATCACCCCGCTGGCAGACACCATCCGCAGCTTCGAAGAAATCTGTGACGGCAAGTGGGATCACCTGCCCGAGCAAGCATTCATGTACGTTGGTTCGATCGAGCAAGCGGAAGCTCAAGCGAAAAAGATGGCCGAAAAAGAAAAGGCTAAGTAATCATGGCAGCTCTGCGATGCGTCGTTGTGACGCCCGAGAAAACCGAACTGGACCGCGAAGCCGACTACATTTCGCTGCCGATGGACGACGGCGAACTGGGTGTGCTGAAGGGCCGGGCGCCGATGATTGGTCGCTTGGGCTTTGGTACGCTGCGTTTGCAAACCGCTGCCGGCCCGGAACGATACTATGTCGACGGTGGCTTTGCCCAAGTCGAAGACAACGTGGTCAACGTGCTTACCGGACGTTTGATCCCAGTCGATTTGATCGATAGCGACAAAGCACGCGACGAGCTGAACGATGCTCGAGCGTTGCCAAGTTCGAAACAGGAAGAGATGGCCGCTAAACTGGTCGCCATCCGCAAGGCTCGCGGTAAGCTGCGAGCATCAAGCTAAGCTTCCCCTGCCTTTAAAAACGTAGTGGGATTCGCCACCATTCCCCCCGCCGATCTATCGGTCAGGAGTCGTGGCGAATCCCACTACGGCCGCTAGCTTATTTCAGACCAGCACCGCTAGGCCGCTTGGTCAGTGCCCCACGGACACCCAACTCGCGTGGGTCCCGGGCTATCTTGTCGGTGAAGACACGAACGTCGTCCATGATCGGACGGATCCGGGCGGTCGCCATCTCGATGTTCTCGACCGTGCGGCGCACCTGGTAATACAGTTCGTCGTCGTCCAAGAATCGTTTGACCGATCCGTTGCTATTGTTCAGCGATTCGCCGAACTGTTCGACCTGCATCAGCGTCCGCTCGACCGAGCTAAGCGTCTGCAGCACCTGTGCCACCAATTCGTCGCCACGATCGGCCAGCGGTTCGGTGAACTTCTCTAGGTTGGCGAACGTCTTCTCTGCGTTGCCGATCACGCCTCGGGCGCCTTCGACAGTGTCCTTGGCCGTATTGACGGTTTCTTCGGCCACATGACCGACCTTTTCGAACTGGTTGCCGACTCGTTCGAAGCTTTCGAAGGTTGTCTTTGTCGTTTCCAAGGCGGCACGAGCATCCTGTAACAAGATCGGCAGCTCTGCCATCGATGCTTCTAGGTTGGCGCGAGTTTCCGGATTCCCGATGATTTTGCGAGCGTCCACAATCGCACCTTGAAACTCCTGCAGTGCTAACTGTGCATCCTTGGCCACCGCATCAATGCGTCCATCGGTTCCGCCGACGACTTGGCGGACTTCCATCGCCAGCTGATTGACGCTTTCACCGGCCGTCGCGATCGACTGTGCTGCCAATTGAATGGCATCGACGCTGGACTGGACTCCATCCTGCATCTCAAACAGGCCAGGGGTCTTTCTGCCGTAATCAATGAACTCGTCGTCGGTGAACGGCGCGTCCAGCAACTTTTCGTCACCGCGGATCTGCTTGGGCAGTTGCCGCGGATCATTGATGCGAACGAATTCCAACTTCGAGTCGCCGGTCACCAAGTTGCCCGATCCGATGCGCGGGATATAGCGATGCGACAGACGTTGATCGCTTCGCATAGCCAGCGAAACCAGCACTCCGCCTTCGTCGCGCAACTTGATGTCGGACACTCGTCCGATCGGGACTCCATCGCGATAGACAGCCGTATTCAAACCGATGCCTTCGGCCGACTGGAATACGACCTGCAACGAATAGTCGTTGTTGAACACACTTGGAAATGCGCCAAACAGGAATGTCAGAATGATGCCGACCCCAATGGAGGAGATGACCAGCACGCCGACGCCGAATTTTAGTTTGTTTTCATCCATGATTTTTATGACGTCCTAGTCTTCTAGACCTCGCCCCATCTCGCTGAGTCGCTCGCCGGCTTCACCGCGAACGAACTGACGAACACGACTGTCAACAGCATGTTCCAAATCGCTGGGCGAACCGTCGAACAGGATCTGCGATTCGCCTTCCTCCAGACGACGCCGTGGGTAAAACATCAAAACACGATCCGATACTTTTCTTGCCGTATGCATGTCGTGTGTCACCACGACGCTGGTCACCGGATAGCGGCGGCGAGTGTCCATGATCAACTCGTTGATCACATCGCTCATGATCGGATCCAGACCGGTCGTCGGTTCGTCGTACACCAACAGATCCGGACGCAAGATCAACGCGCGAGCCAAACCGACACGTTTTCGCATCCCTCCGGACAGTTCCGCCGGGCGTTTGCGAGTCACATCTTTGGGTAGTCCCACTTCGGCGATGTGCTGCATCACGCGTTCACGGACTTCGTCTTCGCCTGCCGATGCATCGTTCTGACGGAGGGGGAACGCGACGTTGTCAAAGATCGACATGCTGTCGAATAACGCGGCGTTCTGAAATACAAAACCAATTCGGCGTCGGATCTCGGCAATCTCGCTCTGGCTCAGTCCGTTCAACCGGCTGCCATCAAACGAAACGGTGCCCGTCGTCGGCGTGATCAAACCCACCAACGTTTTCATGAACACGGTCTTGCCACATCCACTTTCGCCGATGATGGCAAGCGTTTGGCCGCGAGCGATGTTCAAGTCGATATCGCGAAGAATCCATTGGCCGCCAAACTGGACCGATACGTCGGACACCTCGATCAAATTTTCAGCGATGGCCACAGTGTTGCCCGTTGAGGTTCCAAAGTCATCGCGGGTTTCGAATTCCGTACTCACAGGAACGATGCCCCCGACGGATAAAGCGAGTAGTAGATCGAATTCAAGACGATGGTCAGGAACAGGTCGACGCTAAGGATTAACACAAACGAGTAGACAAAGGCGGTGGTCGCTGCTTTGCCAACGCCCTCGGCCCCAGGTTCGCAGTGGAACCCGCGATAGCAAGAAACGATGGCGATGATGCCGCCGAAAAACACACTCTTGAAGATCCCGCTGAACAGGTCGAAACCGGCGACGCCTTCGCGAGAGTGGTTCAGGTACGCAGCGTGGTCGATTCCCAAGATGATGACACTATAGAAATAGCCGCCGACGATCCCCATGAAGTCGGCCATGATCGTCAGCGCCGGGATCAACAGGATGCACGCCAAGAATCGTGGCACCACCAAATAATGAATCGGGTCGGCTCCCATCGTCGTCAATGCATCGATCTGTTCGGTCACACGCATCGTGCCAAGCACAGCCGCCATCGCACTGCCAACACGCCCGGCGAGCATGGTCGCAGCCAACACGGGCCCAAGTTCCTTGACCAAACTGCTGTTGATCACGACGCCCAGCCGTGTCTCCAAACCAATCGCGTGAAACTGGGCATAGCTTTGAACGGCCAAGACCATTCCGATGAAGGTGCCCGTCAGCGCCACCACGGGCAGGCTAAGCGCACCGATCTGATAAAAATTGATCAGCAGGGTTCCCCGCGAAGGCAATCGCGTGAACATCCAACGCAGCATCTGAAACGTGAACAGCGACAAATCGCCGATCGTCATGATGCCGTCGACTACCGCAGACCCCCATTCGGTCACCCAACGGACCAACGGCGACGCGTTATCTCGTCGGGGCAAACTCGAAATCGATGCAGCCGACTCGGACAATGGACCATGACCTCTAGTAGCGGGGACGCGCCCAAACACAACCAATCGGGACGTATCAATTGTATCGGTCAGCACGACCTTGAGGATTAAGAAAGATTGCCCGGTTACCAATCGCCGCCAACATCAACCGCTGTGAAACACACCCCAACGCGAGTCGCTCACCGATCACCTGCCTGCCCGCTACTTCCGTCGATGCTCGCACACCGGCGACCCGCCTCCCCGCTGCCACCGCCAGTCGCCGTGTACCGGCTGCTTGCCTGCCTCCCCTCTCCCCCCGCTCGGTCGCGAAGTTCCACTTCGCGACCGAGCGGGGGGAGAGGGGTCGGGGGTGAGGGGAGGCCACGGGGCGAGGAGAGCCCACCCCCCCACCAAAAACCAGTGTCTAAAACCCGACACCTTTTCCGGCGCAACCCGAATAACCGAACCAATCACTACGCCACTGATCATTCGCGCCACTCCACTCGATAACAGAACCTCTCGCGTACTCGCCCCACCACAAAATCGTCATCAATCGGTTTATCCGCAATGATGCTGGAACTAGCGCAGTGCGGCCACAGAATTCACGTTTTGAAAGATCGGGGTTGAGTGATGGATCCAATCAAGAAGACCGGCATCCGAGCCGTCGCATGCCACGCGGCTCTACTTGCACTTTGCCTCTCAGCATCGGCGCAAGAGGGATCTCCCTTGGGCAACTTTGCGACGCTCGAAGGTTGCGAACAAGCGCCGTGTGGCGAATTTCATCACGGCACCGCTTGTTGCGATAACGGGAACGCGGGCGGTTACTACGGCGAAATTCAATTCCTGCGTCTGAAAGCGCACGCGTCGGAAGGGGACACGTATTCGGACGATGGCGTCCCGCGAGCAAGGAATGGATACCGCATCAACCTCGGCTACCAAACCAGCGAAGGACTGGGCGCTCGGTTTCGCTATTTCGACTACGACGGAGCGCAAGAGTTTCCCGATGGCCGGGGAGGCTTGAAGGCCGACTATTTCGATTTCGAAGTCACCGATCAGTTCCGGCTCAGCAAGTTCGATGGCATCTTGTCCGCGGGCTATCGCCACGCCAATTTGGAAGAACTGTACCAGGACGATAACTACGCCGATTTCAAGGGTGATGGCCTCACATTGGGCGCCATGCTGCAGCGGGACATGGGATGCAACCTTAGCCTGTACGGCTGGATGCAACACTCAATCCTCGTCGGCGACGACCCGGCGGCTGGCAGCGAAGGGTTGGTGGCCAGTTGGACCGAACTTCAGCTTGGTGGTCAGTACAACAATTGTGTCGCTGGCTACAACACCTTCATTCGCGGTGGAGCGGAAGCCCAGCAACACGCGGGCATTGTCGACGACGATTCCGAAGACACCGGGCTATTCGGTTGGTTCCTTTCTTGCGGCGTGACGTTCTAGCAGCAGCTTTGATCGACGTTTTTCTAGAACGGACGTTCCGACGTGAAGTCCACCGCGATTCGTGTTCAAAACGGGGACTACGAAGTGGATCACCATGGGGACGTCCCGCTTCGTCGGCACGGCGTTGCCGTCCTGGGTTTGGATCCACATCCACGACGGCCTGGAAAGACCGCCCTACGTGTCGCTTGGGATTTGGATTTCGTTGCGATCATTGATTCCCACTTCAACCCGATCACACCGTGATGCGTGAATTGGTTAGATGTTCGATACTGCCGGCGATCGCACCTTCTCGTTTGCTGCCGCGGGCGCGGAGGATCCGGCAATTTCGAAATGCAGGCACTAGCGCCTTGGATTCGGTTTCTCGAATCAGCTGATCCAAAAAATTATCGTCCAGATCAAGCATGCGGCTATGCACGAACAGGGTTTCCGGATTGAACAAATTGATGGCTGTCACCAGTGCAAATACCAACCCCTGAGACACCCAACGCAGTTCCCGATCGACCCGGATTTCACCATCACGCACGCGCTGCACCACTTGTTCGATATTGAGCACTTCCCCCAATCGATCCGAAACGACCCGCGCCAACGCGGTATCGCTGGCGATTGTTTCCAGGCATCCCGAACGGCCGCACCCACAACGAACTCCGTCGGGCACCATCGGCAAGTGCCCGATTTCGCCCGCCAATCCGCTGCTGCCCTTCAACAACTCTCCGGCGATCATGACGCCCAGCCCTAACCCGGTACTGGCATCCAGCATGGCAAAATCGCCAAGGTCTGTCGCCAGTCCGAAATGACGTTCGGCCAAACACAGCGCATCGGACTCTTGCAGCACCGTGCACTCCACGCCCAATCGCGCGGACAAATCGGCGGCCAAGCAACGGCCGTTGGTCACCGGCACATTCGGTGACAGTATCGATCGGCCCTCGCGGTAGTCAAACAACCCTGGGACACTGATGCCGATCCCCAAAGTCCGCATCCGGCCGCCGCACAGGGCTGCGACACAGTCAGCGAACATTCTCAGCAATTGGTCATAGTCGCATGGCGTTGCAAACGCTTGGATCGTCTGCGGCCGCAGCTCGCCATCGAGCCCTGCCGCAACGATGCGGCAGTTGGGCGAATCGACGACGAGTCCGATGATCTGGGACGCTTCCCCGCCAAGTCGTAATTTCTTTGCCGGACGTCCGCGGGTCGCTTGCGGCGATTCGAACTCTTCCAACAATCCCGACTGCAACAACGACGCGACTGCTTTCGAAACCGTTGGCCGCGTTGCGCCGATCAAACGCGTCACCTCGGCACGCGATTGCGGACCGTGGCTTTGCAAAATGCGCAGCACAGCTCGTTGGTTCATCTGACTCAGCAGCTTGGGGTCACTGGAAACAGGTTCAATCATGGCAAACGATGCTTCGAGAATCCCGGCACGGAAACGGACGCCCACAAACCGACCCGCCGATACGAATCCGCCGATACGAATCCGCCGGGGCTCGCCAACACTCATGCAAATAGATCATGAATAATGCGGCCTCCCACGTCCGTCAGCGTCTCTTCACGCCCTTGATGGAACCACGACAACAACTCGTGGTCCATCCCCATCGCATGCAGAATCGTTGCGTGCAAATCGTGCAAATGCACTTTATCCTCGACGGCCTCGAACCCAAGCTCGTCGGTTTTGCCGTAAGTCGTTCCACCCTTCACATGCCCACCGGCCATCCACATCGTGAATCCATACGGATTGTGGTTGCGGCCGGGCGCATCCTTTCCTTCGCTGAATGGCATGCGTCCAAATTCACCGCCCCAAATGACCAATGTGTCTTCTAGCATTCCGCGTTGCTCCAGATCTGTCAGCAGTGCGGCGATCGGCTGGTCCACCTCTGCGGCGTGGCCACCGTGATTCTTTTCGATGCTTTCGTGAGCATCCCAAGTTTCCTCTAAGTGACCGCCGCCGGAATACAGTTGGATAAAGCGAACCCCGCGTTCCACCAACCGCCGGGCGATCAAACAGTTTCGGCCGTATTCATCGGTTGGCTTTTGCCCGACGCCATACATTTCCAGCGTCGCGGCGCTCTCTTGACTGAGGTCGACCGCTTCGGGGGTTGCCGCCTGCATGCGATACGCCAGCTCAAAGCTTTCGATCCGATCGGCCAGCGTCTGGCGACCTGCCCGTGCCGCCAAATGTTTTTGATTGAAACGCGCTAACAGATCCAACTGTTCACGTTGGACGGCCTGTGTAATGTGGTCAGGGCCTTTCAGATCCAAGATCGGATTGCCGACCGGACGAAACAGCGTTCCGTTGTACGTGCCGGGCATAAAACCGCTGGACCAATTTGACTGACCACCGATGGGGCCACCCCGTTTGTCAAGAATGACGACATAGCCAGGCAAATTCTCGTTCTCGGACCCCATCCCATACACACACCAACTGCCTAGCGAAGGGCGTCCAATCTGTGTCTTGCCCGTGTTCATCGCCACCAGCGCAGAACCGTGGGCGTGGCTGTCGGTATGACAGGAATTGATCACGCACAGTTTGTCGGCATGCTCTCGGACCTTCGGAAAGTAGTCCGAAACCATCAGGCCACTTTCGCCACCCGGCCGAAACGGTCGCCACGCTGGGGTCAGGTAACCCATTGCCCGGCCGCCCGAGTTGGTGAACTTTTTGTCCGCCGGCAATTGTTTGCCCGCAGCCTTTTCCAGCTCGGGCTTGTAGTCGAACGTGTCGACCTGTGACGGAGCACCGTTCATCATCAGAAAGATCACGGACTTTGCCCGCGGTACAGCGCTGGCCAGTGCAGAGCCGCGCAGGGGCTGGCCCGCGATCGCCGAACCGTTTCCGGACAACATTCCCGCTAGGGCGACACCGGTGAACCCGGCGCCCATTTCCCAGACGAATTCACGACGTGATTGACCACAGGGGAACTTCGGTTGATCAGACATTTGGACTCAGATCCTTGTGGCGGGAATCAGTCTACGTACAGAAATTCGTTCGAATTGATTAGCACTTGTGCCAACGAGGCCAGCGCGAGTTCGGTGGGATCGATGGGCGGCGTGCGCGATGGATCGGCGGCAGCCTTGACGTCGGGGGCGACGCTTGCCGGCGCGTCGGACTGGTCGCTGGATTGTGCAAACAGATCTCGCTGCGATGCCAAAAATCGTTCGGCGTCACGCCGCTCATCCGCGGCCGGGGATCGGGCCAATACGGCCGACCACATCGCTTGCACCGGATCGGACTGGGCGACTGCATTCTTGGCCAAACTCTGCGATCGATCATGCACAAACGGGTTGTTCATCATCACCAATGCCTGCGTCGGCACCGTGGTCACGTCTCGTTGTGCACACGATTGATTGGCGTCCGAAAAATTGAACGTCGTCATCATTGGTGACAGCAAAGCGCGTTTGGAATAAAGGTACAAACTTCGTCGGAACTGTTCCTGTTGCGGCGACACCTGCCACGCCTTTGACTTTCGCGACAGCCCTTCCAGCGCGGCGGCACTGATTTCGGGTTGGAAACCGGGTCCGCCAAGTCGCAGATCCAGTTCACCCGTGGTCGCCAACATCGAATCCCGCAACGCTTCGGCATCCAGACGCCGGATCTTGGCTCGCCACCACAAACGGTTGCCCGCATCTTTCGTTTCGTACTTGTCCGATTGCGGATGCAACGACGATTGCCGCCATGTTTGGGATGTCAAAATCAGCTTGTGAATCCGCTTGGTTTTCCAGTCCCCCGAAACCAGCTCGGCCGCCAACCAATCCAGCAGCCTGGGGTGTGTCGGCGGGTCCGCCAAAAATCCGAAATTATTGGGAGACCGAACGATCGCCGCACCGAAATGATGCCCCCACAGTCGATTGACATAGACTCGCGCGGTCAACGGATTTTCAGGATGGGCAATCCACTGGGCCAACTGCAGTCGACGCTGCGACGTCCTTGCATCCTCGGGCGGTGCTTCAAATTCTCGTTCCAGCTGGGGAAACATCGACAGGGAAGCGGGCCGTACTTCCTGTAGCGGTGCATCACGTTCCCCATTGGCAAGCAACCGGATCGGTTCTGGCTTGCTGGTCAGATCCGTCCAGCCAAGAACATCGTCGAACCCCAATTCTTTCGCACTGGGGCCACCCAGCAAGTCGCGTGCGCGTGGCCCAATCGGTCCCGCCCAAAACGCGGATGCCATACGGTAGTAATCTTCTTGCATGATGGGATCAAATTTGTGCGCGTGGCAACGTGCACATTTGACCGTCAGCCCCAGGAACGCCGATGACGTCGTATGGACCAAATCCTCCAAGCGGTCGTATTGATAATCCAGCGGGTCGTTCGGTTCGTCATTCCAAGTTCCCAGCCGCAGAAACCCCGTCGCGATCGTGGACTTCTCGGTCCGACCGGGGATCTCGTCACCCGCCAACTGTTGGATGATGAATTGATCCACAGGCATGTCGGCGTTCAACGCATCGACCACCCAGTCGCGATACTTCCACGCAAACGGCTTTTCTTGATCCCGTTCATACCCGCTGGTGTCCGCGTAACGGACCAAGTCCAGCCAGTACCGCGCCCACCGCTGTCCGTATTGCGGCGAATCCAACAAGCGATCAATTTCCTGGTCCCATGCCTGGTCCGACGGGTCAGCTTCGAATGCTTCGATCTGCATCTGGGTCGGTGGTAAACCGGTGAGATCCACGTACAGTCGTCGCAGCAGAACACGCGGTGCGGCTTGCGGCGCAGGAACAAATCCCGCCCGTTCCAGGCCCGAAAAAACAAAAGCGTCAATCGGATTGGGCGGCTGAGGCAACGAAGTGAGTCGCGGAACGCTCGGCCGGACGACCGGCTGAAGCGACCACCAATCACGGCCACTTCGGCCAGAACTGGTGCGTTCAAACCAGTCCAGTTTTCGGTCCGCAGGCCAGTCGGCTCCCCCCGCGATCCAACGCTGCAGCACCGCGATTTCATCCGCTGGCAACTGCTGCGATACACCCTTTTGCGCCGGAGGCATTTCACCACCGTGGACGCGTAGCAGCAATTCACTATCACTGGGCGTATCAAGATCCACCGCCGCACCGGATTCGCCACCGGCCAACAAGCCGGCCTGCGTGGTAAGCAACAGTCCGCCGGACGGTTCAGCCCCCTGGTGACACTCAACACAGCGGTTTAGCAGCAACGGCGCAACATCACGCTCGAACTGAACCGGTTCATCCGCAACCGCCAACGTCGCCCCACAGAAGGCCAGCCCCGTTGAACCCAACGCCAGCCAGTGAATCCAACGATAAACCAAGGTATCACTCCTGTGAAAACACGCGACCGCCTTCCCGCAAAAGTACGATCGTAACTTTCCTCTACCCATTAAGCAAACAGTATTTACTAAATAGCGGACTGCCGAAGGTGCAGAGGAGCGATCGCTCAGAAATCCATGACGGAGTGAAGCTGCTAACCTCCGTAACCGAGAACGAGTTCAGCCCTCCACGATCAAAACAAGTCCCCACCGTTCGTAGTACCGGCTTCAGCCGGATTCGATACCCGGCAACCCATACAATTCCGCCTAAAGAGAGTGTCCAGCGAACGACAGCCTCGGAGAGGCGAAAGCCTCATGCCGGTTGCCTCGGCAACCGGATTTGGCTGCCGCCGCTCCGCAGCTAGCTGCACGCCGCCTGAAGGCGGTACTACCAACAAAACGCCCACGACCGCATCCCACCTCGTTTGACAGCCACCGACAACAAGGCCGCACCATCAAGATCCTTTTTCTACACGGCTGGAATTCCGTCACCGGCGGCCGCAAACCCAGCTTCCTGGCGGACGCGGGTCATGAAGTTTTCAACCCCGCACTTCCAGACGAGGACTTTGACCAAGCGGTTCGAATTGCGGAAGCGGAGTTGGTCCGGCACCAGCCTGACGTGATCGTCGGATCGTCTCGCGGCGGCGCCGTCGCAATCAACATGAACAGTGGCCGAACACCGTTGGTGCTGCTTTGTCCCGCATGGAAGCGATGGGGCACCGTCACAAGCGTGTCGCAGAACACGATCATCTTGCACTCACCTCAGGACGATGTGATTCCACTAACCGATAGCCAGTCGCTGATTTCGAACAGTGGCCTGCCGCCGACGTCGTTGATCGAAATTGGAACCGACCATCGTCTCGCGGATCCCCAGTCGCTGGCAACGATGCTGGACGCTTGCCTGGGGTTCCGTCCCAGGGTGATGGGTGCCGATTTTGGTGCTCCGCGGAAGGCAGGCGATCAGGCAAAGAAGATCATCCTGATGGAAGCGATTCGGTTGGGTGACAAGAAGTACGCCATCGAAGCAACAGGTCGCAATCGCCGCCTAACGCGTCCCTTCGACAGCAAGCAATCCTGGAAACACAACCGACGCGGTTGGACGCTGCCTGAACTATCCGATTCACTGGAAAGCGATTGCACGATTCGATCCGCTGCATTCGACTTCCCGTTCTCGATTCCAATAGGTTTGCTGAACGATCCCGAATTCGCAGCACGATTGGGGCAACCCGTTTTTCGCACTCGGGATCGATGGGTTCGTTATGTCAGCGACCAGCTTGCCCTGCGGTTTGCGAACGAAAACGCGGGCGCCGAGATGACTGACCTAGCCAAGTTCACACCTTGGAAAGACAAGGATTTCTGGCAGCGCCGGTGCACCGACACGGCAACCCAAGGAAGCCCGCCGCTGAAACATCTGTTCCAAAATGTGTTCTCCATGACGATCTGCGGTGCCGCCTTGCTAGGCCGTCTTTCCAGCGACGGGTACTGCACTCTGCTGGACACGGCAAACGCCAACTCGCATCGATCCATCTTCGAAACCTACCCCCGCGAAGTTGCCAATCGGATTGGATTCCGAGGAAGCTATAAATCATGCCCCGAAGCCTGTCTGGAAAAGGCACTCGAATACTTACAAAACCGAAACATCGACTTGATTTTCGACAGCGACATTCGCCATTTTTGCGAAACGTATCGCACGTCCTCAACGGACCCTGATGGTGCGGATGCTTTCTTGTGTTTGGTGGCTTCGATCTGCGAGTCCGAAGGCATCAGCCGTCTTTGTCGCGGAACCGCCAACGCCTCGACTTTACGGCAAGAGGGCGCGATCATCGTGCCCGCGGCCATTGAGTGACGGCGCTGCGAAAGCTTGAAGACCGATGTCCCGTAGCGGGCATCGGTTTCGCATTCGAATAGTTTTGTTACGGTGGTTCTCCCCAGGCCCCCTCCACCCAGACCCCATCCACGCAATTCATAAACTATGATGCTGCGTCCATGAATGCACCCGCACCACCAACGTTCAGCGACCATTCGGCCACCCGTCGGATGATGGCGTGCTTGCGCATGGTGGTCGTGATCGAATGTTTCGGGCTGGGCGGACGCTATCTGTTTTCGTCTTTCGAAACGGAAAGCGACATCTACGGTTGGCTGTATTTCGATTGCCATTGGTCCGAAACGGTTGCCCAAGCAATCGACAACGGGGGTGCACTGGCGACATTGGTCGCCGGTGGACTGCTGTGTGTGACCGGTTGGTGGATGGGCCAAAATCCCAATGGACCATCGGGATCGAAATTGGTGCGTTGGCTTGACCGTGCGGCCGCGTCATGGATCGCGATTTGGATGCTGTTGCTCGCCGCGGCGCACATGATGCGAGCAGCCGTGTTTGCGGAATTGGCGCTACCCGAACACGCGGTCCGTTACGCTGCCCCATTGGCATTGGCGGTCTGCGGTGGTGCTGGCTGGGGAGCCCCTTTGAAAGCGTCCGCGCAGCTCCGGCGAACCAGCAACATCGTGCTGATGTTGACCGTCGCGGCGGCCTGCACATTCGCCGCACATGGCTACAAGGCGTACCAGTGTTACGCCCCGTTTACCGATCTAATTCTGCTATCGGACATGCAATGGACCGACACCGGATGTACCCAGGCGACGGCCGAACAAGTGCTGGTTGTGATCGGAATCGCGGACATCATCGTGGCCTTGGTCTTGTTGGTCTTTCGGTCGCGTTGGGCGGCGTTCTACATGGTCGTTTGGGGCTTTGTAACGGCGGCGAGTAGAATGACGGCACTCGGCAGCGACGCTTGGCCCGAAACATTGATCCGGATCGCAAACGGCGGAGTCCCTTTGGCGCTATTGGCCTATTGGATGACGTCACAACCGCCGCCCCCGACCGCAACCACACCAACTCCGCCCTCCGACTAGCTCCGCATCCCCCCATCCTCACCGCGGCCGTCGCAATTAGCGGCAGACCGCCCCCACCCATCCCATCGATTGGATTCGCATTCCGATGACACGACTGAAACCTGCCCATTCGCTGATTCTGGGCATCCTGTGCTGCTTGACGTTGGCAACCGGAACTGCCGATGCCGCCGCTCCGCTATCCGGTACCCAACCAGCCCAATGGCGTGTGGTCTGGACCGACGATCCGGCAACCACGGCGACGGTTTCCTGGAGTACCGCCGAAGCCGGCAAGTCCCACTCGCTCCGCTTTCGTGTCAAAGGCAGCGATGAAAGCCAGGCCGCCCAACTGGCTGACTCGGGCCGCTACACCGGCGGTGAATCCGAACTGCACTACCACCATGTTCGCCTGACCGATCTGCAACCCGCGACAGCTTACGAAGTCCAAATGGTCAGCGACGCGGACCAATCGCCCGTGTTCTATTTTGTGACTGCTCCGGCAACCGATCGCGAATTCAGCATTCTGCATGGTGGCGATTCACGTTCGGACCACAAAGCCCGGCAACGCATGAACCAGATGATTGCCGATCTGGTCGCGACTTCGTACGACAATGATGACCTGGGCGATGACATCTTGGCGCTCGCCCACGGTGGCGACTATGTGGTCACCGGCACCAAGATGGATCTTTGGTCCGCATGGTTGTCGGACCACGAAATGACGACCACACCGGACGGTCGATTGCTGCCGGTCATCCCCGCCCGTGGGAATCACGACAAAGGAAAACCGTTCAACGAAGTGTTCGGATTCCCCGAGGGCGACCTGAACTATTACGGCATCGACATCGGTCCCCAAGTTCGCTTCACCACGTTGAATTCCGAGACCAGCACCGCAGGCGACCAAGCACAGTGGTTGAAGGCGGAACTGAAACAATCGCGTGCCAGCCATCGCTGGGTAGTCGCCCAATACCATCGCCCGGTCTACCCCGCGGTCAAGTCACCCGGTTCCGGTCTGAAGAGCTGGGTGCCGTTGTTCGAAAAGTACAACGTCGACTTGGTTTGCGAAGCGGACGGACACAACATCAAACGAACTGTCCCGATTCGCGGCGGCGTGCAAGACGAAACCGGTGTGGTCTACATCGGGGAAGGCGGACTGGGCGTTCCCCAGCGAACCCCCAAACCCGACCGTTGGTTCCTGCAATCCCCCGGCATGGCCGACCAAGGCAACCATGTGTTCGTGTTGAAATTCACGAACGAAACGCTACAGGGCACCTGCCTGCTAGAAGGCGGAACGGTCCGCGATCAGTTCACCCGAAACGTCCGACCGTAAATCCGGTGCCGCCTGTGAGTGGAACCGCGAGACGCAATCTTGAAAAACGCTTGGTATCGCGGATGAATGTTTCCATCACGAATCCGCCAAACTCCGCTGGGTTGGAGGAAGACAATTTGGCCGACGCTGGCGACCGTATCGACGCCGCCGCACGGTCGATGATTCGATTGCGAGTGTGCTGGGTCATGCACTGGCTGTCCGAATCGGGAAAAGAGGTTCCCGATTCTTCGGAAACCGTGCATCAATTACGCGTTTGGTCGCGCCGCACACTGGCGGCGTTGCACGCCTACGCTGGGATATTGCCTCGCACAGAACGGAAGTGGTTTCAAAAGCAGATGAATCGCATTCGCCGAGCGGCTGGCGATGCGCGCGACCTGGATGTATTGCTGGAAAATTGCAAAACAAAGAAAGGAAAGCACGGCAAGAGAATTCGCCGCCAATTCATGAAGGAACGTTGTCATGCGCAGCGTCCGATCTGGCAACTGCACCAGAAGTTGATCAAAAAACGACAACTGCAAACACGCCTTGATCGGATGCTACGAGCGATTCCCGTCGACAGCGATTCCTCGCTTGCAAACCAGTCGCTGAGGGAGTGGGCGGAACAGCAAATCATGCAGTCCACCGAAGGGATTCTCTCGGCGACACCAACGGACTTCTCTAGCTTTCGCCAGTTGCACCAGTTGCGGATTCAGGCCAAACAGATGCGATATACGCTGGAACTTTTCGCGTACTTGCTACCCGAAAACCGCACCCAACATCTCGCTGAGGTTGTCGAGGACATTCAGAACCGGCTGGGGCGAATCAATGATCACGTCGTACTGGGGCGACGCTTGCAACGATTACGGTCGCACCCGCCCAGATCGTCTCACGCCAAGAAGATCAAGACCATGGCAAGGCTTGAACGCAAAACCGCCAAGAAGCTGCGTGATCAATTCATTCGCAAGTGGCCCAAGATGGATGCCACCCTTCGCTTGCATCTGCACGAACACGGCGTCAAAAGTCGCAGCGATAGCGGTGCGGCAAACGGCCCCTGTTCCACCAACTCGCAATTGCCGACCGATTGAATCGCGCTGGAAATCAGTGAGCACTCATCCGGGCTAAATCATCCATACGTCTTACGGTGTGCCGACTCGCAACCACCTGTGATGGAAAGCCCCGAACCGCCCCTCGCTTGCTGAGGGCAGCGTCCCCTGCCACTCCGGCCAGGCCCCCTGCACAAAAAGCGGTTTCGATTGATTTGAAATTTGCCCGCCGATTTTTCATAATGAAGGTGCGAACGGACGACGCATTCCTAGGATCGTTTGCGTTTCCAAGGATCGTCGGAATCAACGATTGATTCACGGAGGTTTTCAGTTTGTTGCCAACCCACCGGAGGCAAGACAATGAATGAAAACGTTCATCACACCACGACCCACCCATTCCACGACGCGTTCCATCGATCGTCAACCGAGAACACAGTCGGGGCCAGTTGCCCAGACTGGGACCTCGGACAACACGGTCAGCGCGATCGCTGTTCTACCCATGAACGCTGCTCCCCTCATCAGCGCTGTGCGTCTGAAAATCCCAGCGGCCCCGACGGGAGTGAAAGCCGTTCCACCTTCAAGCTGATGCGTGACCTATTGCCGGTGATGGACAACCTGGAACGCGCGATCCTGGCAGGTCGCTATAGCGGCGATTTTGACGAGTTGATGGAAGCCGTCGAATTGGTTCGAAATCAGTTTTTCGACACGCTGACGAGCCACGGTTTGAAGAAGCTTGCTGGCTCGCCGGGCCCCTTTAATGCGGCCCAACATCGTGTCGTCGGGCAACAGGAAAACGACGAACATCCAGATGGATCCGTCGTTGGCGTGGTCCAGCAGGGATATCGCTTGCGCGACAGCATCCTGCGGCCATCCAAAGTCGTGGTAGCTCGTAACCAATGCACTGAATTGGGAGAAGAAAAATGATCGAGTACGTGATTATCGAAACGGACCATGGATACACCATTGCCGGTGTCCCGGAAGGATCAGACGCGGAGACGGCCGCGAAAGCAGCCGGCGGCGTGCTAGTCGACGACGCACGTTACCGCACGTTCGATGCAGCACAGGATGCATTGGCTGCCTTCCCAAGCCCGTTCCCCGAAAAGGCCTTGGAATAGCCGCCCCATCCCTGCATCGCGGCGCCCCAATTGGCGAGCAACGGTCAAGCGGTTCGCGATCCGTTGCTCGCCTGCGTCGCTCGTTGCCGACCCTTCGATTCCAATCCAACGGCATCGGCACGGATCGGGCACACTCGCAAACGGGTGGGGAAATTTTTGCGGACGCGGCGGTTTCGATTGGCACGGGCGTTGCATTTTCTAGGCAACGAAAGGTCCGACTGTCAAAAAGGCAAACACAAACGGATCACTCTTCTTTTGACCCCGCTTCAAAGGAGCGAAAAGATGTTATCAACACGATGGGAACCCTGGACCGAACTGGATCGACTGAGCCGCGAAATGGATCGATTGTTTCATCGTGGCGGCAACGGTCAAAGCAGCCTGGCTGGTGCCGGCAGCGTTCCCGCTTTGAACGTATGGGAAGATGATGCCAACCTCTATGCCGAAGCAGAACTACCAGGCTTTGCTTTCGACGATTTGAACATCTACGTGTTGGGAAACCAACTGACGATCCAAGGCGAACGTCGGCCACCGCAGCACGAAGGTGGATCGTGGCATCGGCAAGAACGCGGCTATGGCAAATTCAGTCGCATGATTGAATTGCCGACTGAAATCAATGCCGACGGCGTGTCCGCTGAACTCAATCACGGCATACTCCACATCACTCTGCCGAAGACCGAAGCGGTCAAACCACGCCGCATCGAAGTGAAGTCGACCTGATCAGGTATCGACATCCGCTAAACAGACAAGCATCAAACTGTTGAGCGTCAAAACTGTTGAGCGTCAAAAGTGTTGAACAATGGTTCGGAGCATTATCATTCGGAGAATTGTGATGAGTACGACAATGACGACAACCAGTCCAAGCGAAACCCACAGCACCAACGATCCGCGATTCGATTCCGGTACCCAAAAACCGATGTCGCCCACTTTCCAACCGCGATTTGACATCTGGGAAGGTGACGACGAGTGGATCCTATACGGTGACCTACCCGGCGTGGTATGTGACGACTTGGTTGTCACTTTCGAAAACCGACAGCTGAGCGTCCACGGGAAAGTCGGGCGTTGTTTCGATGGCGAAAATGCATTGTGCAGCGAGTACCGCGTGGGCGATTTCCAACGATCCTTTACGGTCGGCGAAGCAATCAACAGCGAAGCCATTTCGGCTGAACTGCGCGATGGCGTGCTGACGCTGCACCTGCCAAAATCGGATCGAGCGAAGCCTCGTCGCATCGAAGTCAGCGCAACCTAGTTGCGCCAGCAACACGGTGCGTCGAACTCGGATGGTGTCAGACGATGCACTCGCGTTGCAGTTTCATCAGACACCACGCGATCGCGTCCGGTCGCCAGTCCTGCCCCAAGCATGACGGACCGGACGCGTGTGTGTGGCGAGCGACCATTTTGATCGCCTCTGATCGCCTCTGATCGCAAACGAACTCCATTGGCGACGATCGTGGTTGTACAATCGTGGGATGCAAAACACAAAAATCAAACCATGGTTGTGCGGTGTGGCGGTGTTGATGACTTGCTCGGCCCTGCACGCCGAAGCACCATCCAGCCGCGCTGAACCGCTTTCGCGGATCGTGTTCGGTTCCTGCATCAAGCAAGACCAACCCACACCCATCTTTCAGCCGATGTTGGCGGCCAAGCCCGAACTGTTGCTGTTCACCGGCGACAACATCTATGGCGACACCGACGATATGCCAACCCTGCGAGCGAAGTATGACAAGCTGGCGCGGAATCCATCCTTCGCTGCGCTGCGGAATGCCTGTCCGGTTCTGGCGACATGGGACGACCATGACTACGGCGCCAACGATGGGGGAGCGGATTACGCCAAACGGGAAGAGTCGCAAACCGAGTTCCTAGAATTTTGGCAGACACCGCAGCAATCCCCCCTTCGTAAACGCAGCGGTGTTTACGATGCCAAAATTTTCGGCCCAGCTGGCCAGCGCACACAAGTCATCTTGTTGGACACACGCTATTTCCGCTCGGCGCTAAAAACCGGCGATCGCCGTGTCGGTGGCCCTTACGTTCCGGACGACACGCCGACCAAGACGATGCTGGGCGACCAGCAGTGGCAATGGCTGAAAGTTCAACTGCAGCAGCCTGCCCAACTGCGGCTAATCGTATCCAGCATTCAGTTCGTCGCATCATCGGCCGGCCAAGAATGTTGGGCCAACCTGCCGCTGCAACGGAAACAAATGATGGATCTGGTTCAGTCCACCAGGGCAACCGGAGTCCTGTTGATCAGCGGCGATCGACACTGGTCCGAAATTTCCTCGGTCACGCCCGACGGCGGCTACCCGATGATCGACGTCACCTGCAGCAGCTTGAATCAACTGCACGCCCGCGGCACCCCGACCGAGAACGACTTTCGCATCAGCAACACGTATCACCGCGAGAACTTCGGAATCCTTTCGGTCGATTGGCAGGACTCCGATCCGCTGGTCCAGATCAGTGTTCGAGACATCGAAGGCAAGCCGCGAATCGAAAAAACCATCCGACTAAGCGAACTGAGCCTTCAATAGCGATCCAGCGATTCGCGTTCCGCAGATCAGAGTTGCAGTGATTTGCGAGCTCAGCAGGATGCCGCATTGCAGCCACCCGACATCGCCCCATTGCCCTCTCGCCTAGCTTAGAATGTAACGGACGTCGGGACTGACGAGCCTGTCGCCAATTTGCGACCAACACTCCTGACCCAACACATCCCGCCTCCTCGATCCCCACCTCAAACTATGACGCATCGACGCAGCTTTCTATCCACCACGTTGGCCGCGGGAGCGGCGACTTTGGCGGCACCGTATTTTGTTTCATCCCAAGCCTTGGGCGCCGAAGATTCAGTAGCGGCGTCCGAACGCATCACGCTGGGGGTGATTGGAATCGGCCCACGCTGCACCTACGACTTGACCGCTATATTGAAGCTAAAAGACGTGCAATGCGTTGCGATCGCGGATGTGCAACAGTCACGACGCGATGCCGGCAAGAAATTGGTGGATGATCATTACGGCAACCAGGATTGCAAACTGTACCACGACTTTCGCGAACTGCTGGCGCGAGACGATATTGACGCGGTCCTGATCGCAACCGGCGACCGCTGGCACGCCGCCGCATCGATCATGGCGGCCGAAGCGGGCAAGGACGTCTATAGCGAAAAACCTTGCGGAATCACGATTCACGACTGCCAAAAGATTGACGAGACGTTCAAACGAACCGGGCGAATCTTTCAAGCCGGCACCCAGCGACGCAGTGTGCCGAATTTCATCCAAGCCGTTCAGACAGCTCAGTCTGGGAAACTAGGCCAGCTAAAAGAGTTGCAAGCCACTGCCTATCTGCCGACCCTGGACAACACTTGGTTGCCCGCCGAACCGACACCGGACAACGCCGTTTGCAACTGGAATCTATGGCTGGGGCCGGCCGCTTGGCGACCGTACAACCACAAATACGTGAGCGGAGGTTGGCGCGGCCAGTACGACTTCGATAGCGGTGCACGACTGCTGGACTGGGGCGCGCATACGCTGGACCTTTGCCAATGGGCCGCCAGCGCTGACGATACGATGCCCGTCAAATACGAACCGTCGCAAACAGCGATCACCTGCACTTATGCCAACGGCGTTCGGTTGGTGGTGGATTTCCTAGAAACTCCCTTTGGTGATCGTAGCCCCCGTTGGCTGACTCGACTGGGAACATGCCCCGTGCGATTCATCGGTGACGAAGGTTCTGTCGAAACAGGCGATGAAGGCGAGATTGTTGCATCGTCACCCGCACTGCAAAAAGAACTCGCATCCATCCGCCGTGTCCGGGGCTTGGACGTGACCGCACACGCCCGCAACTTCTTCGATTGCATCAAGAGCCGGGAACAAGCGACCTGCAACGCAACCGTCATGCGTCGGTCGCACGTCGCTTGTCACGCCGCAGCGCTCGCGTGGATCTTGAACCGAACCCTGGTGATCGATCCGAAAACGGAAACTTTTCAAAACGACGACGAAGCCAATCGGCTTCGCATTCGCCCGCAGCGTGACTGGGCATAGGCCCGATTAGCGATCGGCCGCGGCGGACATTGGCATGACCGATGCCTGTATCTGCGTTGTGTGTCAAAGTGGAACGCCATTTCGAAAAGAGCTGCAAGGAGGCGGCATCTTCCATTGGTGTCTACCAGCGTTTCGGTTTTCGCCGCTGCGCCGCGGGACGGTAGCCAGGTGAATTCCCGACGACGGGACTTCGGATCGGCGCCCCCCTTGTTCGATTGACGGTCGAATCCCCGATGGGAACCCGACCATACAGGTCGGGGCAATGCACATCGCTGGGTCCAGATCTGGCAATCCGGTCAGTTCGATCGGATCTCGGCAAAGCCTCCGATCGAACGGATTTTGACAGGATCCACTGCGTTCCCGTGCAAGGTGCACACGGACCTAGGACGGTCGTGACGATTAAACGCCATGCAGCGGTGTTGCTCAATTTATCGGTTTCGCCCAGCCGAATGAATGCCAATACAAATCGACATTCAAAAACACGAATCATAGGGGCAAAAGTATGTTTCGTTCATGGACCACATGCGCGCTGATCCTTTGTGTGACAGCCGCACAAGCGACACCTCCACTGCTGATCAACTCGTCCAATTCCACCCTGACGCAAATCGATGGGCGGGCACGAAATGCAACACTGACCGTAGCATCCGGCGAGACCGTTTACGCAGTCAACGTTGCTGCAGAGAGCAATTACTTCTACACAGTCCTAACGGGAGAAGGCGAGCAATGGAGGTTTGATTTTGCTGAATCGAGTGGCAACCTGCTGGACCATGGTACCGACGTCCCGGCCCCAAGCACGATAGCCCCAGGAGAGTATGCGTTCTTCTGGGAAAGCTTTAGTGGCGACTTCACCATCGACTTCGTCTTTCACCTGCCGTCTTTTGAAGCAGGCCAGTTGCTCGGCAGCACAACGCAGATTCAATTCCAGAACCAGAACTACCAGTTTCAATCGCTGAGCAACCAAGTGCGAACGATGGCCGGCAGTTTTTCGGGCGGTGGCTATTCGATGGACCTGGTCTCCCTGACCCCACCACCGCGCACCGCTGATGGCGAATATGCACCGATCGGGCTGGTCAGCTACGAAGATTCCACCGTCGATCAGGTCAGCTATCAAAGCGGTATGGGCAGCCAACTCGGCAGTCGCAGCCAACGAACCTCCCCGCTGACCCGAGGCGGTTGGGGTGGTTGGATGCAAGGATACGGCATCGGCGGCAGCGCCGACGGACATCTGGGTGTGTCAGGATTTGACTACGGCGGTGGCGGTACCCAGTTGGGGCTGTTCCGTCACATCGACGCGCACACGATGGTTGGATTCTTTGGTGCCTACGGCTATCAAAACATCAGCACAGACGACGGTTCCGAGGCCGATGTCAATAGCGGCATGCTGGGCATGTTCCTGCACCGCAATGATCACGAAGGCAACTATTACACGCTAGCCAGCAGCGCGTCATACGACGACTACGATACTTCACGCATCGGCGGCATTACCAGCAATTTTGACGGCGTGCAAACGGGCACCTATCTGGAACGCGGTTGGGAACGGAATTTGGGCGGACTGAAGGTCCAGCCGAACGTTGCCTTGCAATACCTTTGGGTCCACCAAGACGACCATGTCGAAACCGGTGGCGCGTCGATCGATGATGTCGACGGTCATTCACTGCGCAGCATGGTGGGCGCCAATTTTTACGGCAACCGCCACGTCCATGGCGCGCTCGGCTGGCGTTGGACACCCAATTCCCGAGCCTCTTGGATGCACGAATATCTGGACCCGGCGACCAGCGTGACGGGCACTCAGGGCGGATCTAGTTTCGCAACCAACGGATTGGACCTAGGTCGTGACTGGGCACTGTTGGGCGTCGGCCTGCAAGGTGATCGCAACGCCGCATTGACGCTGTACGCCAACTACGACCTGCAAGTCAACGACCGCCAAAGATTCCACACCGGCAGTGGCGGCCTAGTCTGGATGCGTTAGTGGGGCGTCGAAGACTCCCAATCGTCCCCGAGCAAGCGGGACGCTGTCAAAAAAGAAAATGGGACATCCCGTTTTCGGCCCGGCCCGATCGGGGACGAGTCTGACATCATTTTCACCAGTTCTAGATGCCATCCCCTATCGGCGGCCGCGGCATCTTTTAACCCTTCCATGAAATCGAATGAAAACCTTCATTGCGACGGCGACATCAGCGACTCCCCAAGAGTCGCCCCAGCGATGTTGCCACCACCGGTTTTACAATCGGAGTTTCCTTCTGAAAGAATTGCGGCAGTCGTTGCCGATGGGGATTCGCAGCTTTGCGATTCTTTCGATCATGGTGTTCGTGGGCGTTTCACCCGTCTCCGCGATGCTGATTTTCGTCAAGACGCTGGGGGGGAAGACAGTGACGTTGGATGTTCAGGCCAGTGACTCGATTGAAAACGTGAAATCAAAATTGCAAGAGAAGGAGGGAATTCCGCCCGATCAACAGGTGTTGATCTTTGCCGGTAAAGAGTTGCAGGATGACCGAACCCTTTCGGATTACAACGTTCAAGAAGAGGCCACACTTCACCTCGTGCAGCTGGCGACCGGTGGAGCTCCGGATAGTACGGCTGTGGTCGCGGGATCTCAGTTGGCTAGCTTGCACGCCGGAATTTCTCAATCGTCGATCTCATTGGGCGGATTTCAGTTCCAGTTCCTGCGCGATCAAGTCAACGGGATCATTCGCAGCGGTTGCCATCACCGCCGCGTCGTCCTGCCCCGACGCCCGTCGTCTGGTAGAATGTCTCGCTTGGAAATTACCTGATCCCCGCATAGTCTCACCCCGCCGATCAGCAAGAACCCCATGTCCTTAATCAAGATGCGATCCGTCTTCCGCTTTGCTTCCCTTGCGTTTGCGTTTTGCTGCGTTGATGGGGGGCATTCCAACGCAAGCGATGTTGCCGCCGACCACCCGCTATCGAAAACAATTTCGATTCCGACAATCGATATCTCGCACGAAACATCACGCCATACGATCGTCGCCCAGGGCACCCCTGAAATCTATCAAGGACATCCCTGCACAGTCTTGCTCCCCGACGGCAAGACCATGTTTTGCACGTGGTCGATCAATCACGCAGGACACCTTGGACCGCTGGCCCGAAGCAACGACGGTGGCAAGACCTGGACCGGGCTGCTAGAGGTGCCAAAGAACTGGACGGAAGTCACGCAGACAACACCCACGATTCACTATCTGGTCGATCCGAATGGCATCGGTCGCATCTTTGTCTTCGGTGGCCAAGACTTTCCGGGGCGTCTACGACAGGCCTACTCGGAAGACGGTGGTGTGACGTGGACACCGATGAAGGAAACAGGACTAGCCGCCGAATGCGCCCCCAAGACGATCCTGTCGTTCGACGACGGCAAACGTTTGGTGATGTGGTGCGATCGACGTGGGCCGTTCGCCGCCAATCGCCCCGATGCGGCCCCGTACATTTGGGAGGCCGAATCGCTTGACGGTGGGCTCACGTGGTCGCCAGAGCGGCCTGTGGTTCGTACCGAGTCGCGTTGGGGACAGCCGGCGGTCATCCGATCGCCCGATGGAAAGCAGCTTTTGATGGTGCTTCGCAACGAGAACTCCCATTCACTGTTCTCGGTAAGCGACGACGAAGGAAAAAGCTGGAGCAAGGTTCGACCGCTGCCAGCCGCATTGACGGGGCACCGCCCCAAAATGCTTTACGCTCCCGATGGGCGTTTGGTCCTGGTGATGCGAGACACCGCAACGACCTCCAAGACCTTGGGACACTTCGTAGCCTGGGTCGGCACGTACGAAGACATTGTGTCGAACCGTCAGGGCCAGTATCGAATCAAGTTGTTGCACAGCAACGCAGGTTGGGATTGTGGCTATTCAGGTCTTGAATTGCTGCCTGATGGCACCTTCGTCGCCACCACCTACATCAAATATCGCCCCGACGAAAACAAACACTCCGTCGTGACCACCCGGTTCAATCTGAATGACATCGATCAGAAAGAAGCCATGCAATAGACCATCGCTTCGCCGTTTGGCCCCGCAAACGAAACCCACGAATGCAGTCCCGAACTGATGGATCATGCGCTAGCTGGTTGCTATTGCCCCGGTCCGGACAACTCTTCGGAATCGATGACGCCATCGTCGTTCTCGTCGAACCGACCGAAGATCGATTTCGGACCGCGAAATTCTTCCTTTGTGATCTTGCCGTCTTGGTTGGCATCGTGACGACGCATTCGGTCGACCATGCCGGGGCCCTCGCCACGCTGTGGCCTTCGGTCCGATGTTGCGAGTGCCGGCGGATTCTTGATCGCCTGCTGCATTTCCTCTTCGCTCCATGGCGGAACTTCTTTTCCGCATAGTTTCAACAACGACACAAACCAGTGATGCGCCATCACTTCGGCTCCCATGCCGTTGGGGTGAATCTTGTCAGCCTGAAACGCTTGCGGCCAGATCTTGCTGGTCGGCATCCAAACGTCTGGCCCTTCGAATACCGCGTTGGGTTTGGATTCGATGAAAGCTGCTAACGAAAGTCGTTCATTGCCGATCTCAGGCTCCATTCCTTGTTTGTAGATATGCATAGCCATCACAACCGCATCCGCGCCGTCGGATTTCAACAGATCCGTGTACACCTTCATCACCTCTGCACCTTGGCGGATCGCAACGCGATCGTTTTTGTCACGAATGCCTACCGATCGACCGCCAAAAGCCCACTGCAGCGATTGCTGAGCCAGCACGATTGTCGGCCGTGATTGGTCGTTTAGCAGCGGTCGCAGCTTCGTCGTCCATGGTTTCAGCGGCTGGCCAGTTTTGACATTCATCCATTTCGCAATCGGCGTCGATCCCTGCGTCGCCGATTTCACTTCAATGATTCGCTTTCCATCGAAGTATCGGTCTAGCTTGCGCTGCAACATCGCCGGCCAGTGGTACGAAGTCGAATAGCCGTTGACAACGAACGTTCGTGGCTTGCCATCAAACCATTCCGGGGCTGCATCCTGGCCACGCACGGAAGAGGCACAACCGACGGCGGACGCACACAGCAGGATACCTTTGAAAACGTTTCTCATGATGAGGCTTTCGGATCGTTGGAAGAGAAGTGAACGGATTCGCGATGCGGCGACAGGACAATCACTGGGGTCAGGTTTTCTACTTCTCGTTGTCCTTGGGTGTGACAACGTCAATGATTGAATCAAGCGACGCGTGGAAGTGTTTTCGATCGGAAGGTGACACCGCGTTTTCGATTGACGACCGGAGGGTTTCCGTGCTGCGGCTTAGTTTTGTGGAAAGCCGCCGCCCCGACGCGGTCAAATGCACTCGCCGGGCGCGACCGTCAATCTTGCAACGTTTGCGACGGATGTAATCACGCTGTTCCAACAGCTTTAGCATTGCTGTCACCGTGTTCCCGTCGGACGCCATGCGATCACCCAGTTGCGATTGTGTGACTCCATCCTCCTCTGCCAGCAACGACAACAACACAAACTGATCCGCCGTGACGTCGAACGAAGCGAAGTGCGCTTGCGCAACCCGATGGATCGCCAGGTACGCTCGTCGCAACCGCATCGGGATCGAATCTTCAAAAGTCATTGGTCACGATTTTCGTAGCTGAACTTGGTGTTTCGGGGGCGCCAAACCGAGATCTGAATCACCGGAACGATGTCTGGCCAAAACACAATTCCGGCTAGAATCGGCAGCGAGATCCGCCATTGCCGACCCAAAATTTCGTGCGTGCTTTGGACATCGCACTTGCAACATTACTACGGACACGTACTAATAGCAAGCAGATCAATGGACCATCCCACTTTTTGGAACTGGAGACCAATCCATGGCGCCGCACGAGTCACTGACGCCTATCGTCCGCAAAGTCGAAGAATCTTCCGATCCGAAGGAGCACGGATCCAGTCTGCAGCCGGTCCAGAAAAGGGAAGTGGTGCTGCGATTGGAGGCCGAATCGCTGGACAACATGCGCAAGCGGGCGACGGTTCGAGTCGACCAACCCAAGGGCAGCACATTCGAAATCATCTGTGACGAAGGCCCGTATTTGGGCGGGGACGATTCGGCGCCACCGCCACTGGCCTATTACAGTGCCAGCATCGCGTTCTGCTTGCTGACTCAGTTGTCACGTTACGCGGCGATCAAGAAGCTGAAGATCAGCAGCATGAAGCTGGCCCAGGAGACGCGGTTCACGATGGAGGGCTCCGTTATTCAAGGCACGCTGGCCGGCCGAGGCGTCGAGGTCGTCACTCACCTGGACATCGAATCGGACGAACCCGAGGAAGTGATCCAACAGATGATCGAAGTCGGCAAGAACAGTTGTTTCATCCACCAATCGATCATGAATCCCGTGCCATCAACGATTCAAGCCAAAGTCAACGGAACGCTGCTAAGCTGACCGAAGCTGACCGTTTCGCTTGGTAACGCCATTGATGAACGCAACACGATGAACCACTGGTAGAGCGTGATCCGCTGTCGACCAATTCAATGAAACGTGCCCCCGAAAAAGGTGTCACCCCGAAAAAGGTGTCAGGACTCTTTTTTCGGCTCCGACAGCTGCGGACGCGGCTTCGTGGGGCGGCCGCGTGAACGCAACATCGAGCCCAAGAAAAAGGTGTCAGGACTCTTTTTTCGACTTCGACGGCTGCGGACGCGGCTTCGTGGGGCGACCGCGTGAACGCAACGTCGACTCGAGGTTCATTCGCCGGGCGGTCGTTTCAACCCACGCCTCACTGCCAAAGGGACTGCCTCGCCGAACGCACCTACGAACCGCCTTCAGCTCATCGTCCGATAGAGCTTCGCTGACTCGCTGGCACCAGTTCGGAAGACGGGGGATCGGCCATGGAGAAAGTAACTTCGGATCGCGTTCGGGCTTTTCGAGCCAACGTGAGAGGGATCCCCAGCGCCAATCTTCTGCGCGATCCACCACGTTGGCCCGCAGGGAGTTCCTCTCTACGTAACGGCACACCGTGTAAAAATGGTCATCGTCCTCGACGGGAAAACTCTTGAAACGGCCCTGATAGACATGTCCTTCGCCGGACGTTCCGTAGTGAGCATGCAACCGCATTGTGTGGGTCAGCGTGACCCATCCAAGAAACTGACTCATCCCACCGTCGGCGGTCGGACGAAGCACAAAGTGCCAGTGGTTCGACATCAGCTGATAAGCCAAAATCTGGCAGGGATAGCGGCTGAGCCCCTCGGCAAGAATTCGCTCGAAAGCATCGAAGTCCTCCGGCTTGTGGAAAATGTCCGCTTTCGCGTTGCCCCGATTCAGAGCGTGATAGATCCCACCAGCCTCGTCTGCACGTTTTGGTCGTCCCATTTCAACACCTTAAAACTTCCTAATGCTCGAAAAGAGTCCTGACACCTTTTTCGATTGCGCGTTTTGGTCGCCCCATTTCAACAGCTTAAAACTTTTCAACACTCGAAAAGAGTCCTGACACCTTTTTTCGTTCGTAGTGAGCATGCAACCGCATTGTGTGGGTCAGCGTGACCCATCCAAGAAACTGACTCATCCCACCGTCGGCGGTCGGACGAAGCACAAAGTGCCAGTGGTTCGACATCAGCTGATAAGCCAAAATCTGGCAGGGATAGCGGCTGAGCCCCTCGGCAAGAATTCGCTCGAAAGCATCGAAGTCCTCCGGCTTGTGGAAAATGTCCGCTTTCGCGTTGCCCCGATTCAGAGCGTGATAGATCCCACCAGCCTCGTCTGCACGTTTTGGTCGTCCCATTTCAACACCTTAAAACTTCCTAATGCTCGAAAAGAGTCCTGACACCTTTTTCGATTGCGCGTTTTGGTCGCCCCATTTCAACAGCTTAAAACTTTTCAACACTCGAAAAGAGTCCTGACACCTTTTTTCGTTCGGTGGCCGTTGATGTAGACCTGTTTTACTTTTAGGGTTTTGCTCAGCAGGACGATGTCGGCTTGTTTTCCCTTGGCCAGACTTCCCACGTGTTCGTCGATCCCGGTTCGCTCGGCTGGCGTCAGGGTCGCCATCCGAACAGCTTCGTGAAGTGGAACACCGCCGATCTTGTGCATCGTTCGGACCATGTGATCCATTCCCATCACGGCGCTGGCCAGTGATCCCGTGGACGCCCAACCGACTTCGCCATCGCTCGTGAACCAAGACCCGTCGGACTTGGGGCCGAATCGGTAACGCCCCGGTGGCATGTCCAACGCGCGGTTGCAGTCAGTGACCAGACACAGTCGCTGGCTGCCCTTCATTCGCCAAGCAAAGTTCAGCAGCTCGGGTGCTAGATGCTTTCCATCAGCGATCACTTCGGTACTCATTTCCGGATTGGACAACACGTATTCCAGCATGCTGCCTTGCATCGGAACGCCCAGTCGATTGCGAACCGACGACACGTTGCTCATCGCACACCAGAAATGATCAACGTGCCGCATTCCATTTGCAAATCCAGCGTCCATCTCTGACCAGCTGGAATTGGAGTGTCCACAAGTGACCAAACAGCCTTGCTTTGTCGCATAGCGATAGAACGCAGCCGCTCCTGGAAGTTCCGCCGCGCAGGTCGCCACTCGGACGATGCCAGTGTCAAAGTAGCGTCGAAACTCGGCTGCCTTGGGGGTACGACAAACCGATTCGTTGTGACAGCCAACCTTCCCTTTGGCAAAGTAGGGACCGTACAGGTGTACGCCGCCAATCTTGCTGCCCGCGTCCACGGTCCAACCATCGCGGACCTCGACGCAAGCCGCCAACATCGCATGGATTTGATCATCGGTCCCGGTGCTGGTCGTCGGAAACAGCGTCGTCGTTCCATGTCGAGAGTGAGACTGACAGACCGTGCTGACCGCATCCACCGTACCGTCCATCACATCGGCGCCACCGCCACCGTGAATGTGGATATCAACGAATCCTGGGCAAATGTAGGCGCCCTTTGCGTCGATGACCTTCGCCCCGGCGGGAACACGAGAGCGAGCGGTGCCGACGTAAGAGATCCGTTCGTCGCGACAAACAACCACCGCATCGCGAAGCAAACGGTCGGGCAGAACAGCAGTACCGTTGATGATGCACAGAATGGTCACGAGATTCTCTTGGGATGGAGGACGGCAATGACATTGGACTGAGCGGACACATTTTTATCGCACGATCCTTCGCGGCAAGTATAACTTCGTGTCGTGATCCAAGTTCGGCAGACGGAAACGGTCCCGGCACCCAAGACCGCTGTTGATAACGAACCCAATTCCGATCGGACTGGAAAAGCAGGGCATCGCCGCTAGAAATGCATTACCGTTGTGATTGCCGAACCCGGCCAGCAAGCGACCACCGGATCCAGCCCGCCGGATCTCTCCTCAACCTACCGTCGAGATTCATTGCGATGCGACATTCCACGAATTCAACATGGCTAGTGATCGGTGCGGCGGTGCTATGTCTGGTCGGGTGCAGCAACCAAGCCAACCATCATTTCGCCCGCCAACCAAGTCGAGATCATCCAAACCGTCGAAGGCCTGCAAGAATGGCTGGACTACAACCGACCGAACAGCGCGTCCGAATGATGTCGCCGGACGGCATCGCCAAGGCCCTCTTGGTTTGGGAGCTCTGGAATGCATTGCTGCGTGGCGTTCGACACCAAGGATGCCTTCGATCGTCCCAAGCCTAGCGACAACCATGCATCGTCGCTTGATCAAGCGAATGGCGAACGATCAATCGACGACTACTTTCGAAGCCGCACTCGCACCGACGCTTGTCCAGCTTGCGTGCTCTTTTTAACGTCGAACAGATCAATCTCTTCGAACATGTCACTGAGTTTGGGAAAACCGTAGGTACGATGATTGAATGGACTCTGGTTGGAAATGTGGGCCCCCACTGGCCCCAGGGCTGCCCAACCGTCTTCGTCGGCTGCTTCCTTGACCGCCGTTCGAAGCGTGTTCATCAGTTTTGTATTCTGCTTTAGCGACGAGACAGACTTCTCCTTCTTCTTTTGCGGCGTTTTGCTGGTGTCGTCTTCATCCAAATAAATGAAATGGCTGCACGCTAGAACAAAGGGTTCTGGCGATTTTTGCCGACCGAATCCGATCACCTGCTTGCCATCCTCGCGTAGTCGCAGCACCAGCGGGGTGAAGTCGCAGTCCGATGAAACGAGTCCGAATGTTTTGACCTGCTTGGTGTACAGGATGTCCATGGCGTCGATCAACAACGACATATCAGCCGCGTTTTTCCCCTTCACCAGGTCGAACACCTGTTTGGGGGTAATCGCGTACTCGTGCAGCACTTTGACCCAACCATCCAGCGGACGCTTGGTCCAGTTCCCGTACGCCTTACGGATATTGACCACGCCATAGGTGGCAAGTTCCGAAATGATGAAGTCGATCTTTGCGGCAGGCGCGTTGTCCGCATCAATCAACAGGGCGATACTGTTTTCAGGATTTGTGTTCGACATGCATGCTGGTCATAGAAGAGGACCGAAAATCTGGGAGCCAATGGCGGGCGTCTAGTGTGCCCGCCGTTCTGAACTAAACCCGTTCCAGCTTGACCGGAGCGGTGCGTTCGCCGTTCCACTGGCAAACATAAACGCTGTCATCTTCATCGATGCAAACATCGTGACCGTGATAGAACGTTCTGGCCTTGTCTTGGTTCACCGTTTGCAAAACGCCGTCTTCATAGATCGGTTGCTCACCTCCGGGGCAAGAGACCACGCGATCGTTTTTGTCCATGACCATCGTGAATCCGGATTGGTACAGCCACGGCTTGGGCACGTTGACTTTCGCAAAGTTGTGGCTCCAGCACACGCCGGCGTAAACTTGGTCGCCATGGATCACCGGTCGGCAGATCTTTAGGTTGGCCAACGGCACCGTTTTGATCCACTTGCCATCCAACGAAAAGTACTTGAACGATTGCTGGGAACGGCTGGTCACGATCAGTCTAGGATTGGCGGGATCCCGGTTGTCCAGTGCAATGCCGTGTGCGTTGACCAAGTTGTAGTTTTTGTCGTCGTTATTGCGTCCGCCGAATTTCTGAATGAACTTGCCGTGTTGGTCGTATCGCAGGATGAAGTCGGATCCATAACCATCGGCAACGTAAATATCCCCATTGCCCGCAACCGCCGTTTCAGTGGGCTGAAACAGCATCTCGGGAGTGTAGGCGCCCACGGTCATCGGATGGCTGATGGTGAAGATCATCTTTCCGTCGATCGTCATCTTAGCGACGTATCCATTTTGACGGACCATCGTGACGCCGTCCTGAAGACTACGTGCCCAGCCACTTTCGCAGACGTACAGCATGTCTTCGCCGCCTTCATCGACTAAAGTCAGACCATGACCGCCGGGCCAGTAAGTCCCCCAGCTGTCGAGGATTTTCCCGGACTTGTCAAAGATAATGATGTTGTTGCGTGGGTCGTCACCGATCATCACCAACCGGCCCTTCGAATCCTGGACCATCTCGTGGCAGTTGTCGATCGGGAACCGAAACGGATTGACCTGTGCCCAGTCCTTGTTGACGCGATAGCGAAAGTCACCATGCCCGATCAGATTTTCGTCGGCCGGCACGTCATTGGCTGCGGCGTGCACAAGATTCGCGGATGGAGAAAAAGCAGCCGTCGCAGCGGACGCCATGAGGCTGGTTTTTAGAAAGGTACGACGATTCGGCATGGAGGTTACTGACGCGAAAACTTGAAAGGGAGACAATAAAATTCGTTTCGATGATTCGGCACAGCATACCACAGCCACGATTTTTTCATTCCCGTAAGCGCCCGCCGACGGACAACTTGTCCTGGATGGGTTTTTGTCACGCCAAACACAAAGAGAATGTGTAAATGTCACGCCTTCCGCTCTTTTCATGGATGTTTGTGGGGTTGCTTTTCCATAGCAATCTGGACGCCCAGAACCGCTCGCAGCAGATGCCCAAACAGGACGTCATTGACGTTCCGGCGATCGGCGAGGGACTTTGCGTCAGCAACGTGTTTCAGTCGAACATGGTGCTGCAGCGTGATGAGCCGATATCCATTTGGGGATGGGCCGATGCTGGGGAAAACGTCGTCGTGACGTTCGGCGGAAATGAAGTAGCCACCACCGCGTCTGACGACCGATCATGGAAAGCCACCTTGCCCGCTTTGGCTGCCAATTCCGAACCACAATCCATGACGGTAGCGGGATCAAATCGGGGCTTGACCATGGACAACATTCTGATCGGTGACGTCTGGGTGCTGGGCGGACAAAGCAACATGGAGTTTCCGCTGGACCGCATCGAAAACGGCCAGCTGGAAATCGTGTCGGCCAACTTTCCCAACATCCGCATTCTAACGGTGCCAGCCCAAAACGGTCCGCAGCCGAAGACGGCCTTCCCGCGACTGCACGAATGGAGCGGATGGTTCGGGCGTCACTATCGCAAGGGCGACTGGGATGTCTGTACTCCCGAAATCGCCCGCGAACTGTCCGCGATCGGCTATGTGTTCGCACGTCGAATCCACATGGCAACCGAAGTGCCCATCGGCGTGATCGACGCATCGCGTGGTGGGACCACGGTCCAGACATGGACGCCGTCGGACGTCCTTGCCGAAATGGATTCGCCATTGGTGAAATCGATGATGGCGGACTGGAACCAGAAAGTCAGCGACTGGGATGCAGAGGCCGATTTGGAAAACCGCATCCAGAACTATCGCCAGAAAGTCGCTCGGTTTCAAAAGGAGGGCCGTCCGATGCCCGCGGGCGAAACCGAGCCATCGGATCTTCGCCCCGGTCCGGCGATGGACCCGAACCATCCGGGCAACTGTTTCGCCAGCATGATGGAGCCGCTGAGTGGTCTGGCCGTCAAAGGTGCCATTTTTCACCAGGGCTACAACAACTGTTTTGATGGAACTCGCGGGACAGTGATGTATCGTCAAGTGTTTCCCCAAATGATCTCTGCCTGGCGAACAGCGTTTGACGATCCCGCGATGCCTTTTGGCATCTTGTCGCTCTGTACCGAAGGCACCGCACAAACGCTGGAAAACTATTGCCAGATGATGGCCAACCCTGGTCCATTCATTCGCGAAGCCCAGTACCAAACTTTCCTGGATCTCTATCAAACCGGCGACAAGAACATCGGTTTCGTCAGCACGTATGACCTCCGGCGCCGATGGTATCACCCGCAGTTGAAGATCCCGGCGGGCGAACGAATCGCACGATGGGCGCTGGCAACGCAGTACGGCTTTGATCGTTCTATCCGTTGGAAGCCACCGATCGTTGAAGACATGCAAATCGAAAACGATCGAATCATCCTACGGCTCGACGAAGCGGCCAGTGCCGTTGACGACGGTGGCCCGATTCTGGGGTTTGCGGTCGCGGGGAAGGATCGCAAGTTCCAACCCGCCAGCGCCCAGCACCTGGTCACCAGCACCAACGATCGCGGCCAAGATCAAACCGACAAGAAAGCGATCGTCCTGCGTAGCCCATTGGTTCCTGAGCCGGTTCATTACCGATACGCATGGGGCCGCAGTCCGCTGGGCAACCTACAAGCCGACCGTATGACCGATATCCCTTTCGCCACGCAGCGCAGCGATGACTGGTCCCTGGAAAATGTCCCGCTAGGCGTCCACGACAAAGAAGTCACCGAAAAGCTAAACCGCCAGCAGCAACAAAAGCAAACCAACGCACTTCGCCAACAAGACATCCAGCGGATCCTGTGGAACGCAGACGCTTTACGCGATACGGCCAAGCAAAACTGACTCGAACTTGCTAGGACGGGGACTAGCCACCGTAACGATCCGATGCATTGACGTCCGGGACGCCGCTTTCAAACTGGCAAATGGTGCCGTAGTCTACAGCTGCTAGCCAGTGACTTACGTCACACCCTGGAAGCCCATGCCACTTCTAAATGATCTTTGGCGATGGGATAAACGACGTCGACTGGCTGCCGTGAATCGGGCGGCCTAAGCGAATTGTAGGCGGGGATCGTCGAGGCCTAGGCGTTTCATTTTTTTGTACAACGTGGTGCGATTGATGTCTAAATCGTCGGCCGTTGCCGCGCGGTTCCAATGATTCGCTCGCAGCGTTTGCAAGATAATCTGCCGTTCGGGTCCTTCCAAAGCTTCACGCAGAGTTTTGCCGGAAACATCGCCCAGGCTGACGGTTGGTGCGCTGCCGGCGGTCAAACTGGTTGATGCATCGGCGCCGCTGCCGGTCAATTCCGGTGGCAGATCTTCGACGGTCAGCACGGGACCACGCCCCAGCAAGACAGCTCGTTCCACAACATTTTCTAGCTGGCGAATGTTTCCTGGCCACGCGTAAGCCTGCATCGTTTCGATCGCGTCCATGTCGAAACCATCCACGTCCCGCCCGCAGGTTTCAGCAGCCTCGCGAAGGAAATGGTCGACCAACAATGGCAGGTCACCCATTCGTTCCCGCAGCGACGGCAGCACGATATTGACGACGTTGACTCGGTAGTACAGATCTTGGCGGAACCGTCCCGCTTCGACCGCTTGGCTTAGGTTTTCGTTCGTCGCCAGAATCACTCGCGTGTCGACCGAGTGCGTCTCGGTTCCGCCCAGCTGTTCGAACTGAAATTCCTGAAGCACTCGCAGCAGTTTCACCTGCATCGCAGGTGTTGCGGTGGCGATCTCGTCCAAGAACAGCGTCCCACTGTCCGCCAATTGGAACTTGCCAGCACGATCGGTGTTGGCGCCGGTGTAGGCACCAGCGACGTGTCCGAACAATTCACTTTCCAGTAGTGTGTCAGGCAGTGCACCGCAGGCGACTTCGACAAATGGGCCGCTGCGACGTTGGCTGCGAGCGTGAATGGCCCGCGCGATCATGCTTTTACCTGTTCCGTTTTCGCCGGTGATCAGAACCGATGCACGTGCGTCGGCGATGCTATCGACGACGTCAAAGATCTTCAGCATCCGATAGTCATGGCTGAGAATGTTCTCCAGCCCGGCGCGACGATCCAGTTGTTGGCGTAGTTCTTCGTTCTGGCGTGTGATTTCGCGTTGCCCGATGGCTCGTTCGATCGCCAGCGTCAACTCGTCATCGATCAGTGGCTTGGTCAGCAGATCGTAGGCCCCGGCGCGGACCGCTTCGACGGCGGTTTCGGGGGTCGCGTATCCGGTGATCACCAAGACGGCGACATCAGGGAATTTTTTGCGGGTGTAACCGATCAATTCGAATCCATCTTCGCCGCCCAGACGCAAATCCGTCATGACCAGATCGAAGCGACGTGTCGCCAGGGCCTGTTTGGCTTCGGACAGCGTGGCCACCGTTTCGACCTGATGCGACATTTCACGCAGCCACAGGGCCATCGATTCGGCTAGGTGGCGGTCATCGTCGACCAGTAGTATCGAAGCAGAGGGAGTCATGTTGATTCCGACAAGCACAAGTGGCGAAGACTCGAATGGGGCAGAGGGTCTCGAAGCTAATCAAGCGTCGATCCGTGGAATCGATCCCGTAAATTCACGGACTCTTGGGATGCGAACGACCACTTGTATCTAGGTCACAGTTTTTAGCGGGTCAATAAATAGGTGCATTTCCGGTGCATTGGGGCAGCCCCCCCCCCCCCTCACCCCCGGCCCCTCTCCCCCACGTTGGATGCGAGTGGAGCTCGCATCCAACGTGGGGGAGAGGGGAGGCAGGAGAGCGGAGGGACAACGTGTAAATGCGGCTAACGGGTTGGACTAAAGGGGGTGGCTGATAGACCTGGAAACTCGATTTCGTGGGGGAGAGGGGAGGCAGGAGAGCGGAGGGACGACGTGTAAATGCGGCTAACGGACTGGACGAAAGGGGGTGGCTGAGGTGCCTGGAAACTCGATTTCGCAGCGGGATTTGGGGCTTGCCGAACGAATTGCGGTGACCCGCTGGTGCAATCCGTTCACCCAGTGAACAATAGTCGACATCCATGGGAATTTTTGCCGATCAGAAACGGATTTCAATTGGCTTCGACTGCAGAAACGGACGCACAGCGTATGACACTGAGGGTAATGATCGTCGACGACCACGAAGTGACTCGTTTGGGGATCGCAGAAATATTGGAATCGGCAGGCCATCACTGGGCAGGTTCGTTCGCCAGCGGCGAACAGGCAGTCGAGGCAATGACGGGCGAATCCACTTGTGACGTCGTGCTGATGGACATTCGCATGCCATCGCAGGACGGGTTGGCCGCGACACAGCAGTTGCGGGCCGATCATCCGAATCTGCAGGTGGTCGTGTTTAGCGCCTACGACAACCCGACTTACATCGCTCGGGCGGCAGCGTTGGGAGTCTACGATTACTTATTGAAAGACACGCTTGCAACGTCGTTGCTGCCTACATTGCAACGCATCGCCAGCGATCAGCCGCCGCCGCCCGACAGCCGACTGCTGCGGCTGTCAAAATTGATGGGCCAGGAAATCAATCCCCGCGACCTGCCGCCCGAACTGCCGCTGACCGGTCGCGAAGGCCAGGTCCTGCGTCACGTGGCGTTTGGGCTTAGCAACAAAGAGATCGCAAAGTCACTTGTGATCAGCGTGGAAACGGTCAAGGAGCATGTTCAAAACATCCTGCGAAAGACCAAGGCGACCGATCGAACCGACGCCGCCGTCCGCGCCGTCCGCCTGGGCTTGGCCGATTGATCGCTAGCCGATCGTGTCCTTTCCGACCCAGGGCCGGAGCACTGCGGGGACATTGATCGTGCCATCGGATTGCTGGTGGTTTTCCATGATCGCAATCATGGCACGACCGGTGGCGACGGCGGTTCCGTTCAGGGTGTGAACAAACTCGGTGCCCTTCTGTCCGGCCTGTTTGGAACGGACATTGAGGCGACGGGATTGGTAATCGGTACAGTTGCTGGTGCTGGTGACTTCGCCCCACTCGCCGCCGTCGCCACGGCCAGGCATCCATGCCTCTAGGTCATACTTGCGATAGGCGGGTCCGCCCAGATCGCCGCTTGCTGTGTCGACGACTCGGTAGGGGACTTCCAACGCGTCAAAGATTTCGCATTCCAACGAGCGCATCATTTCGTGGGTCGCGTCGCTTTCGCTGGGCGCCGTGAAGGCGAACATTTCGACCTTGGTGAACTGGTGGACGCGGTACAGTCCCTTGGAAGCCCGACCAGCGGCGCCGGCTTCGGTTCGGAAACAGTGGCTGAGTCCACAGAATTTCAGCGGAAGCGATTCGGCGTCGATCGTTTGCCCCGCCAACATGCCGCCTAAGGTGATTTCGGCGGTACCGACCAAGTTCAGTTCGGTGTTTTCAACGCTATAGATCTGAGTTTCTGGACCGCGCGGATTGAAACCGATGCCCTGCAGGATGTGCGTCAGCGCCAAGTCGGGAGTCGTCACCGGCGTGAATCCACGATCCGACAACAGGCTGATCGCGAACTGCTGAAGCGCCAGATCCAAACGGACTGCTTCGTTCTTTAGGTAATAGAAGCCTGCGCCGGAAACTCGCGCGCCGGCTTCGAAGTCGAACAGGTCATGCTTTTCGCCCAGCTGAATATGGTCCAGCGGTTTGAAATCGAAAGCTGGTTTGGGCGTCTTTCCAAACGACAGTTCCTTGGCGTCATCTTCACCGCCGGTAGGAATATCGGGGTGAGTCAGGTTGGGAATCTCGGACTGAATTTCCAAGATCGCCAGTTCTAGTTCGTCGTGTTCTTTTTGAGCGGCATCTTTCTGTTCACGCAGTTTACGCCCCTGTTCGATCAAGGCTTGTCGAGCATCCTGATCGGCTGCTTTGGGGATCTGTTTGCTGGTGTCGTTGGCCTGCCGATTCAACTCTTCCGCCAACCGCAGTTTCTCTAGCCGCTGCGAATCCAACGCAACCAAACGATCGACATCGCAGGTGACACCTCGGCGGACACAGTTTTCGCTGACAAGTTGCGAGTTCTGAATGATGAATTTTCGATCGAGCATGACGGTAGGTCTTCGAGGTATCGAGTGTTCGCGAATGAAAGAGAATGAGTGACGCAGATGCTAGGGTGCCGACTTGAGTTTGCCCAGTTCGTCCCACAGCAGCGCCGACGCACGGATGCCCCGGTGATAGTCGGCGATGCGGAATTTTTCGTTCGGGCTATGGGCGTTATCGTCCGACAGTCCCCAGCCGAGCAACAGGCAATCGCACTGAAGCACTTCTTGGAAACGGGTCACGATCGGGATCGATCCGCCTTCGCGAATCAGAACGGGCTTTTTCCCGAACGCGGCTTCGATCGCATGGTTTGCCGCGGCCATGAACCGGCTTTGGGTATCGGCCAACATTCCCGGTGCACCGTGGTCGGGGGTCAGCGTGTAACGGACGCCCGGTGGCATGTGCTGGGCCAAGTGTGTTTCCAGCGATGCAGTGACTTTCTTGGGATCTTGGTTGGGCACCAATCGGAAGCTGAACTTGGCCGATGCCGTGGCAGGGATGATGGTCTTGACGCCTTCCCCTTGGTGTCCGGCAGTGATGCCGTTGACGTCGAAGGTTGGCCGTGCCCAGCGGCGTTCATCGGCGGTGAAGCCTGATTCACCGAACAATTCGTCGACGCCGATCGACTTTGCAAAGGCGGCTTCGTCGATCGGCAGCGCTTGCCAAGCTTTCCGTTCCTGATCGCTCAGTTCCACCACGTCGTCGTAGTACCCGGGCAACTGGATTCGCCCATTGGAATCGACGATCGACGACAAGACGTGCGACAGTGCGATCGCCGGGTTCATAACGGCACCACCGAATGAACCGCTGTGCAAATCTTGGCTGGGACCATCGATTTTCAATTCGTAGGTGGCGATGCCTCGCAAACCGTACGTGATGGCCGGTTGTCCGTCGGAGTACTGCCCACTGTCGCTGATCACGACACAGTCGCATGCCATCCGCTCGGCCAAGTCGGGCAACATCCGTTCCAGATTTTCGCTGCCGACCTCTTCTTCGCCTTCGATCAGGAACTTGATCTGGATCGGCAGGGGGCGTCCTTCGGCCAGCGCGTCGCAAACACTCTGGACGTGCGTCAGCACTTGGCCTTTGTCATCGGTCGCACCGCGGGCATACAGGTTGCCCTGACGGACGGTCGGTTCGAATGGTCCAGTGATCCACTGGTCCAAGGGTTCGACCGGTTGGACGTCATAATGCCCGTAAACGACCACCACGGGTGCACCGTCGACCGGCGGAGTCTCTGCCAACACCATCGGATGGCCTTCGGTGGGCAAAATTTCGACCGCCAGTCCTGCCCCGCGGAACTTGTCCGCCAACCAAGTGGCTGCTTCGATCACGTCGTCTTTGTGGGTTGAATCGCTGCTAACGCTTGGGATCCGAAGCCACTGAATCAGTTCCTCCAGATGGCGTGGGGCGTTTTTTTCCAGGGATTCCAGCAAAGAGTTAGTCGACATGTTCGAATTCATCTTGGATTTTCGTTCATTTTTGGGACTGCCGATCGCTATGCGACCGCGCTACAATATAGGCGTCAATCGCGGTGGCCGAGAATCAGGGTCAAGTCCAGCGGTTGAGCCAGTCAAGTTCAGATTGCAAGGAGCATGATCGATAATGGCAGATCAGCAAACGATGGTGGCCGAGCCCGAAGTGGAGCTCAAACGAGAACAGAAACAAAAGCCGAAGAAGCAACCTCGGTACAACGTCGTCCTATGGGACGATGCCGATCACAGCTACGACTACGTCGTGCTGATGATGAAACGGTTGTTTCATCATCCCATCGAAATGGGATTCCAGATCGCAAAACAGGTCGACAACGGCGGCAAGGCGATTTGCTTGACCACGACGCTGGAACACGCCGAACTGAAACGCGACCAGATCCATGCCTTTGGGAAGGACGAATTGATCGCCAGCTGCAAGGGCAGCATGTCGGCCACGATCGAACCGATCAGCTAGGTCGCCGACCGCTCGTCAGTCAATCGCACCCCAAGCGGGGCAGGCCGCGTGAAGCAGGCATGCTCCCGCGTTCGTAGCGAAGGATGCCAACGGGTTGTCGATTTAGTCGAACTTTCAACAGCAACGGTGAGGCCGCTGATTGTGAGGCCGCTGATTGTGAGGCCGCGGGCATTCGCGGGATTCCCGGCCGCTCACGCGATCACGGCTCACGAAATCGGCAAACTCTTGGCGAGTTGCCCTACGTAAAATCGGAGAGGCTTGTTAGGGGCGGCCGTTCCGCATTTTTTGGCGGGCTCGACTCAACATGGGTCCGACGCTGTTTTCCTTGACGCCGACGACCTGGCTGATCTCTTGGTAACTTCGGCCTTCCAGGTGATACATCCGTACGACGTTGGCTTCGACGGGCCCCAGCTGCTGCATCAACCGCTGCACTTCGTCCTTGTCCGCGATTCTCGATTCGATGGACCGATGGTCTGCGTGCTTGGATTCCGCATCGACGGACGCTTCACCGCCAGCGGCGTGTGATCGCAACTTTGCCAATCGCCGTGCGATGACGCGTCGTGAGACCACCGTCAAGTAAGTCGCCAACGAGCAGTTTCGTCGAAACCGCCTGAGCACGGCAAAATCGTTCCCCACCAAAGTCAGAAAGACTTCGGCGACCAGATCATCCCGCGTTGCGCGGTCGATCGTGATGCCACGAGACTGGGATGTATGGTTGGCGACGTGCACCACCAGACCAAGAAATCGGTCTACGAAATCTTGCCACGCGCGTGGAGCTTGGTCCAAGCATCGTTGAAGCAGTAGCCGATCGACCTCTGAGAGACTCACTCGAAAAGCACCAACGATCATGCGAGAAGAACCGCCCCCGACGTTCGGGGAGAACCGGACCCCACCGCCAGAATTCGCGTCGCGGCAATCTAAAAAACTGCGAATGCGAGGCGACAAAACGACGATGAGGGTATTTGCATGGTAGGTAGCGCGGGGGTGAATCGCAAGCATTCCCCGATATTCGTCGTGATCGCGCCCTGCCGACCAACTGAACCCTGGCAAGTCGTGACGTTTCCGCGACATTTCGCGATCAACGGTCCTGCGTAACCTAGATTTCAGTAGCTCTGACACTGACTACCGTTGCACCAAGATTGCCAGCTCTGCATGACCGACATAACCTCGACAACCGCGCTATCTTCGCTGACGGCAACCGACTTTGCGGTGCCTGTGCAGGCGGTGGGCGCTTCTGATTCGCAAGGCCACGTGCAGGAAGCCGGATTCGAACGGGTCGGCGACCTATTGGCTGGCCTGCGGGATTCGGCCCCCCAAGCGACTGCCAGCGCCAGCGAGGACCAACCTTTCGAGAACCGACTGGCGGTGGTCCGGTTGGGCATGGCAACATCGTTGTTCTATTCGCTTCGGACCAAACACGCTGCCACAGCCGGCCATTGTCTTCGTGTCGCACTTTCCTGTTCGGCATGGGCAGAACGACTGGGCTTGGACAGCGACACCCGCGATCGCATCGAAGTGGCCGCGTTGCTGCACGACTTGGGAAAGATTGGCATCCCAGACCGTATTCTTCGCAAACCCGGCAAACTTTCGGTCGACGAACAACTGTCGATGGAATTGATTCCCGAACTGGGCTGCGAGATTCTTCGCGGCTGCACCAGCGACCAAGATCTATTGGACATCGTCCGCTACGCCAACACTTGGTTTGACAGCCGTCGGCATGAGGAAGGTCCACGTGGCGACGCACTGCCGATCGGTTCACGAATGTTGGCGATCGCCGATGCGTTCGATGCGATGACCACGGACACCGTTTACCGCCGAGCGATGAGCCGCGAGCGGGCGATCCAAGAATTGATGCAGGGCGGAGCCTCGCAATTTGATCCCGAATTGGTCAGAGATTTCAGCCGGATGCTAGAAGCACGTCCAGAAATGCTTCAGCAAATCGTTGTCGATCGATGGCTGCGACAACTGCACAAAGGCTCGGGGCCTCATCTTTGGGGTGCGGCACCAGCCGACAACTCGATGCCATCCGACGCTGGCAGAGCCAGTTCACGTGAATCGTTGTTCCATCAACAACTGATCGGGAACCTGAAGGACGGCATCGCATTTACCGATGCCGAGGGCACCATCATCCAGTGGAACGCCACGATGCAACATCTGACCTCGATCGCTCCCGAAGCGATCGTTGGACAATCATGGAGCAACGAATCGCTGCGACTTCGTCAACAGGACCAGACACGCGACGATTGCGAAAGCTTCGTGCGTGACTGTTTGGACAGCGGCACTGCATCAACCCATTCGATGTTGATCGAACAGCCAGGCCGCACCCCGACTCCGGTGCAAATTCAAGTTTCCCCAGTGGTGGGATCGACACCGGGCATCCATGGCACGATTGTGATCGTTCGCGACCTTTCGGACCAAGCAACGCTGGAAGAAGAACTTGAAACGCTGCACGTCAAAACGACCTTGGATCCGTTGACCAATATCGCCAATCGAGCACACTTTGATCACATGTTGGCCGAGCGAACCGATGCAACCAGCGCCGGCGGTCCAAGTTTCAGCCTGATCATTTGTGATATCGACCACTTCAAACGCGTCAATGACGTGCACGGGCATCCGGCGGGCGACGAGGCCTTGAAGAACTTTGCCGAGATTCTGCGTTCGCATAGCCGTGACGGCGACACGGTGGCCCGATACGGTGGTGAAGAATTTTTGCTGTTGGCCCCCAATTGCGACAACGCGACGGCCACCAGACGTGCCGAAGCGATCCGAATCGCTCTGGAATCCACACCGCTGGATAGTCTGATGGGCGAAGCGGTCACCGCCAGCTTCGGCGTCACTGAATTCCAGGCTGGTGATAGTCCCGAGACGATCCTGGCGCGGTCGGACCGAGCGTTGCTGAAAGCCAAAGACAATGGTCGCAACCGAGTGATCCAGTTGGGTGCTGGCAATGTCGTCCAGTCGCCTAGCTCCGAATCCGTGAATTCACGAGGCTGGTTGGACTGGTTGACCGGCCACAACCAGTCGGCAGTCAGCGAGATCGACATCGTCACACCGGTACCGGTCGACTTGGCGATCGAGAAACTAAAAGGCTTTATCGCCGACCACAAAGCCGAAGTCATCCATGTCGATGAAGACCAGGTCTCGCTGAAGTTGAACGTCACGTATTCGCGGGGTGGCCGCCGACGGGCCGACCAACAAATGGCGGTCAATGTTCAATTGACGCTAAGTGAGGGTCGAAAAGAATGTGAGAATCGACGTGGCGTGATGACGACGAATGTACACGTCCGCTTGCAGCCGATTCGCAATCGAGACCGCCGCGGACAAGAGGTCGCCGCCTGCTTCGCCCAAGTGATCAACAGCATGCGAAGCTATCTGATGGGCGAACTGAAACGTTCCGATTTAGCCTAGTTCGGCTGCCCAAGCGAACCTGACGCGTCCACCCAATCTGGAACTCGGGCGCCCGCAAGGTGGTGGTGACAGTGGTCCGTAGACGGCCCCGATGGATGACGGTTGGGCGATGGAGGCACAGAGATCGCCGCGGAAACGGCGACACCGCCGATATCGAACGTTCGCTGGACACCTGGGTAAGAATGGGGGACAGCGGGGTAGGCGGCGAATGCGGTTTTGGGCGGTCCCGGGCGGTGCAGATCCCTTTGGGCACTTGCGGGGGCTGGACGCATCGCTATCGTCCTGGACACTAGTGGGGACGTGTTTCATCCGATCCCCCAATTGTCCCCTTTCCAGGAGCCTTCGGCCATGGCCTATACACTGCCACAACTGCCTTACGCGTACGACGCTCTCGAGCCCAGCATCGACGCCAAGACGATGGAAATCCACCACACCAAGCACCATCAGGCTTACATCACCAAGGTCAACGACGCGATCAGCGGCACCGACCTCGAATCCAAGTCGATCGAAGACCTGATTTCCGACATGGCATCGGTTCCCGACGACAAGAAGGGTGCTGTACGAAACAACGGTGGCGGTCACGCCAACCACTCTTTGTTCTGGACGGTCATGGGACCTGGCAAAGGCGGAGCACCGTCGGGCGATCTGGCCGCAGCCATCGATTCGGCGTTTGGTTCCTTTGACGCCATGAAGGAACAGTTCGCCGCCGCCGCAGCGACTCGTTTCGGCAGCGGCTGGGCATGGTTGTACGTCGACGGCGGAAGCCTAAAGATCGGCAGCACCGCCAACCAAGACAGCCCGCTGATGGGCGCCGCCGTCGCTGGCATCGGTGGCATCCCCGTCCTGGGCTTGGACGTTTGGGAACACGCCTACTATCTGAACTACCAAAACCGACGTCCCGATTACGTTTCGTCGTTCTGGAACGTTGTCGACTGGGACGCAGTGTCGAAGCGATTCGCAGACGCTAAGTAGCCCCCGACTTCGGGCTCTCGAAACAGCGATACCGGAATCCCGATGTCGCTTTTCAGTTTTGGATCATTCGATTGAACGAGTGATCAAGCGCTAGCCGATTTGGTAGCAGCCAACGCTGCTACCGGTCGGCTTACTTTTTGGTCGTACAGCAGCGTGGCCAATCGGGTGTATCCGTCGACCATGGAATCCAGTGATCCGGTTCGGATGACGAGATCACGTCCGGCTTTCCCCATTTGGCGGCGCATCGCCGAGTCGCTTAGCAGTTGATCCACACGATCGACCATCGCGTCCAGATCCTGCGATGGAACCAACCATCCCGTTTTGCCTGGCAAGATGGATTCTTTGATGGAACCAACGTCGGTCGCGACCACGGGCACTTCGCAGGCCAAGGCTTCTAGGATCGAAACAGGCGACGCTTCGTTCAACGAAGACAGCGTGAACACATCCAGGGCGGCTACCAAACGCGGCGTATCGTGTCGCGTACCCAACATGTGAATACGATCTGCGACGCCAAGTGTTTCGGCCAAGTCTTCGATCGTTGCACGCTCGGGACCATCCCCAACGATCACCCAGTGAGCGTCCGGATGCCGACTGCGCAGCGCCGCAGCGGTGCGAACCAGCATGCTGTGGTTTTTCTCACTTCGCAGCGCGGCAACCAAGCCGATCAACGGTGTGTCGGATCCCAAACCGAGTTCCTCACGAACCGAGGCACGGTCGGCGTCGCTGGCCACAAAACGCTGGCAATCGACTCCGTTGCGAATCACATGCACTTTGGACTCGGGAAATCCTTCGAATTCGTTTAGGAATTCCCCGTGCGAATCGGCAACGCCGATGAAGCCATCGGTGATTCCGGTCAAGTATCGATTCAATCGTCCGACCCCATCGGGCCAACCTGTCGAATGAAGTGCCGACATGATGACGGGGACGCCGGCTAGATGCGCCGCCAATCGGCCCCAAAACATTTTGTCGCCGGCGCCGACGGTCACCACCACATCGGCACGCTGGCGATGCATCAAAGTGGCCAGTCGAGGCAAGACACGCAGATCCCATTTTTTCGATAGCAGTCCGCTGTGGACCGGGAACTGGTCGGCAATCGTTTCTCCCAGCGGCCCAGGTTCTTTCAAACACACGACTTCCGGACGGATCACGCTTGGATCCATCTTTCGCATCATGTTGACCAATAGCGTTTCAGCGCCGCCTACTGGCATGCTGGTGATTACGAACAAACAGCGAAGCGGACCAGCCTGGCTGCGAGAAGGGATCGAGCGCCAGGGACGGGATCGAGTAAGCAACATCGTCAAAATTGACCTTGGTGAACGAATTCAATGAGCGGATGCCAACGAAGGGGTCGATTCCCCGATCGTGGCACGTGTTTCGATGAACGATCGAGCCGGCGGCAAGAAATACCGTATCGTTGGTTCTTGGCGGATCTTTCGGGGATCAATGCTTAGCCAGTTTTGGAGCCGAGCGAACTCGGGGTCACCATGGAACCGGCGCAGATGGAACCAGTCGCGATCGACCAAGTTGTAGGCACCAAACGCACTGCAAAACCCGTCAAATCCCGACTCGCCAATGACTTCGATGGCCGCCTGGGTCAGCTGCGCAGGCATGCCGAAGGGAAAGGCAAAGTACCGGACTCGCCGACCGATCATCTGTTCCAAATCGTCCTTGGCTCGCGCGACTTCATCACGAATCACTTCGGGGTCGTGAATTTTGGAAAAGTCCACATGGTTCCGCGTGTGGCAACCAATTTCGATCCCCGCGTCGGCCAATTCCCGGATTTGCCCGATCGTGTTGACAGGCAATGGCACCCCAAGATTGACATCATGTTCGAACGGAATTTGATCGCGAACGTTGGCCGTGGTCACAAAGTAAGTGCAGGGGATGCCACGCTGGATCAGCAACGGCATCGCAAAGTCGACGTTGTCACCATATCCGTCATCAAACGTGATCGAGATGGCGGCCGTGTGGGACTGCGAGGTGCGAACGCGGCGCTGGACTTCATCCAGCCCAATCATTTCGAAATGCTGCTGGCAATGATCGATGTGCCGCAGAAATTGATCGTTGCTGATCGTCCATCCGTTGGGATGCGTATCCGAAACCCGATGATAGAACGAAATGGAAATGGGCGCTCGCCCTTGTTTCGCAGCCTGCAGAAGCCGGGCCCGTCTTACCGGCCGGGCAAGTCGAGTCAGAGCATTCAGCGCGGCGAGCTTGGTCGATGACATGAACAGCGAGGGGATGGTCAGAGAGGGGATTCAGTGGGGGCAATCCAGCGGTGTCGCGTTGCTTTTGCGACGGCGCAATTTTCATTGCTCAACCCTACGACACACCCAACCACCCCGCCTTCACTGATCGAAAGCTTCTAGCCAACCCCTCGTTATCGGGAGGGACGCGGTACCGTTTCCACCGCTGGTAACGGTTAAAGTCCGTTTGCCGGGTTGCCCCGATTGTTCGGATCGGACAGGTCATGACGAGTCAAATCGACTAGAATGGGCGGCGAATGACGGCGGCGACTTTTTCCGCCACGCTTCGCCCCCCCACCTAACCACAGGTGCGTCGCCGGCCGGTTTTGCGTTCGCACGCAACTTACGCCCGCGACCACATCTTTCCCGCCCCGACACACACATCTGACTGACGAAAGAAATTCTGATGCACAGTGCTGCGACCGCTTTCTTGATTCGATCCACCAACCATCCCGTGACCGGATCACGACTGGGATGGACCTGTCTGCTGTTGATGGTGTTGACCACTGTCGCTAGTGCCCAGTCCCAACGGCCCAACATCGTGATGATTTCGATCGACGACCTGAACGATTGGGTCGAACCGCTGGGGGGACATCCCGATGTCAAGACACCTGCGATGCAGCGATTGGCCCAGCGTGGGATCACGTTTACCAACGCCCACTGCCAAGCGCCGCTTTGCAACCCCAGCCGCACCTCGCTGATGTCCGGTCGACGCCCCACTTCGACAGGCGTTTATGGTCTAGCCCCGTGGATTCGGCAGTGCCCCGAGTTCGCCGATATCAAGATGATGCCACAACATTTTCATGACCACGGATACCGCACGTTGATCGGTGGCAAAATCTATCACGGTGGCAACGGTCGCGGACGCGACGAAGGGCAAGAGTGCGATGTGTGGGGACCACCGGCCAAGGTGGGTGTGACGCCCAAACAGAAACTGATCCCACCGACTCCCGGTGGCAACCATCCGCTGATGGATTGGGGCACGTTCGACCACCGCGATGAAGACAAGGGCGATTGGCGTGTCGCGTCATGGGCAGTCAACCAAATCAAGACCATGCCGAAACAGAATTCGGACCAGCCGTTCTTTTTGTCCGTCGGGTTCTTTTTGCCGCATGTGCCATGCTTTGCGACGCAGAAATGGTTTGACATGTATCCGGACGAAACCTTGACGATGCCGCCAATCATTGCCGGCGACCGAGATGATACGCCGATGGCATCCTGGTTCATCCACTGGGACCTGCCCGAACCCCGGACCAGTTGGTTGAAAGAGAACAATCAACTGCGACCGCTGGTACGCGCCTACCTTGCGTGCATCAGTTTCGTCGACAGCCAGGTGGGACGCGTCCTGGATGCGGTCGAACAATCGCCCTATGCCGACAACACGATCGTGGTGCTGTGGAGCGATCATGGTTACCACCTTGGCGAGAAAGCGATCTCTGGAAAGAACAGCTTGTGGGCCCGTTCCACTCACGTGCCGCTGATCCTGGCCGGCCCCGGCATTGGCAACGGTCTTCGCTGTGACCAACCCGCCGAACTGCTGGACATCTACCCAACGCTGACCGAATTGGCCGGACTGCCCCAAACCGACGGGTTGGAAGGGATCAGCCTGAAGCGGCAAATCGATTCGCCCACAACGCTGCGTCGGCGACCAGCGATCTGCACCCACAACGCGGGCAACCATTCGGTCTGTGACCAACGATGGCGATACATCGTGTATGCCGATGGATCCGAAGAACTGTACGACCGCGACGCCGACCCGAACGAAACCACCAATTTGCTGGCACAGTCGTCGCAGCGAAGCAACGCACAAGGTTCCGAAACCAGCGTCGCTGACCAATACCGCCAAGAGGCCGACCGTTTGGCCGCCTGGCTGCCGCGGGACGAACGACCGCTAGCGGTGGGCAGCGCCCATCGAGTGCTCGAGGAACGGACCGACGGGTTTTATTGGGAAGAAAAATTGATCGATCCTGATCAAGCCATCCAATAGGAATCGTCCGATGACGGATGCTTGGAATCCGTCGCTGAGATTTGCACCGCTAATCGCAGTCGGCATTCAGCCAGAGGGACACTGGTTGACCGAATGCGAGCCTGTTGTACGGATTTCGGCCCCGGCCTGCCGAACTGTGCCGGGTTGCCGAAATCGGGTCTTCGCCCAATAGTGGTGGGGGACCTAAAATCCCGTTTTGACACCTCCCGATCATCAAGAAAAGCAAGAGATAGCCATGAGCGTCCTGGTGACCCAACAAGCTCCCGATTTCACCGCCACCGCCGTGATGCCGGATGGACAATTCAAAGAAGTTTCGCTCAGCGATTACAAGGACCAGTACGTCCTGCTGTTCTTCTGGCCTTTGGACTTCACTTTCGTTTGTCCAACCGAAATCATCGCGTTCAGTGACCGAGCGAAAGATTTCGCCGACCTGGGTGTCCAGATCCTGGGCGTTTCGATCGACAGCCACTTCACCCACTTGGCGTGGACCAACACCGACCGAAACGAAGGCGGCATTGGCAAGACCGAGTACCCGTTGATCGCCGACCTGAACAAGCAGATCGCACGTGATTACGACGTCCTGCTAGACGGTGGCGTGGCGCTGCGTGGTTTGTTCCTGATCGACAAGAAGGGCACCGTTCGCCATCAAGTCGTCAACGATTTGCCATTGGGCCGCAGCGTCGACGAGGCACTGCGAATGGTCAAGGCACTTCAGTACTTCGAAACCAACGGCGAAGTCTGCCCAGCCAACTGGCAAGAAGGCAGCCGAACGATCAAGCCGGACGTCGCGAAGAGCAAAGAGTTCTTCGGCGCCGAATACGCCAAGTAACCACTGCGACCAGGAACAGCCTCGATCCGTTCGCTGAACGGAAACGGGGTGATCCAATTGGCTTTAGACTCTCTCTTTCCCCGCACTCCGATACGCGCCATGTGGAACACCGACCAACTTGGGATCGCATCTTGGCAATCCGAAGGATCGATTTGGCGATTCGACGCGCGGGGTGGAGAGCATGGCATTGGCATGCTGCCAACCGACGATGCATCCAGCGTCCGTCGATTGTCATTGTCCAGTGTTGACCAAGACCGTTTGCCGGTCGCCGCCGAACAGTTCATTCGGGGCGACCACTGGAACGTGAATTATCCTCAAGTGGATGGATCGTTCGCACTACGTTTGGCGTTCTGCCCGATCCAGACGACCGCCGACCGACTGGTGCTGGAAGTCTGCCTGTCGATTCAAACGGACCTGCTGGACACCAACCCCAAAATCGATATCGATGTGACGTGCGACGACATCGATTCGTTTGTCCCGGGTGACGCTTGGGGTAGCCCTCAGGTTCAGGGCAGTGGGTGTGCCCCGATATCGCTGGCCAAATCCAAGCAAGAATCGTTAGCGGTATTGCTGGGGCCGCACGACGGCCCGTTCACCACCAACCTCTCCACCGATTCGCTGCTACGACTGCGGCTGTTCGGCGAGTTTCTTGAAAAAGGTGTGATCCGAAAAGGACGCCCCTGGATCGTGATCGATCGCAGCGGGAACGTGCCCAGCGAATCGGATTTGGTTCCCCTGTGGGACCAATTGTGCAGCAGCCCGCTGCCGCTGACGCCGTAGACAAAAACGAGCACGACGTCCACCGATCAAGCGCCCGATCACGTATTCGTTGCGTAGCGCAAGTCGCCAAGACTTTCGGCAATTCCCACTGCCGAAACCACTGCCGAGTTCCGCTACGCAACGAGTGCGAACACGAGTGTCGTTCGTCGTTGCCCCATTTTCGGGTAGCGGATCCTGCGGTGAATCTTGCGCAGGACCCGAATTGGGCTACCCGAAAATCAGATGCCGGAACGAACTAGACGTTTTCGGCTGATGGCACTTCGAAGCCTTCGCGGTAGTTGCGAGTCAGCAACGAATTGGCGGCGTTGTTGTCGACAAACTTTTCAGTCTCGTTGTCGAACTTCAGCACGGGACCAAGCGACAGCGGGGTCTTGTCCAGATCCACACCGTTGGATTCCAGGTGCTTGACCGTTTCCGCCAGCGTTTCGGAGTTGTCATCCAAGCTCTTCACACCCGAGACGACCTTTTCGATTTCGCCGACGGATGCTTTATTGCTTTCGCCAAGGTAATAGGAAATGTTCCCCAGGTGGCTGACACCTGCCGAGAGGTGACCGGTCATCGCGTTGGCATTCAGGGTTGCTGCATCGCGGGACAGACAGGCATCGATAAAGTTGGCAAAGTGATCATCGCCAACGCTGGTCTTTGCTCGGAACTCTTGCGTCAGGTTCATGTCTTTGTCGAACACTTTGCAGTGGTTGTACGAGACCTGTGCGACGTAGCCTTCGCTGCCGTAGAAAATGACGCCGATCTTGTTGCCGCCGCCCTTGCCGAACATGGCATCCACCACGGGGCCAGCCGATTCGGTGACATCCAAGCCGCGGGTTTCGAACACCAAACACTTGTCGCCGTAATCGTAAATCGATACTTCGGTGTTGGCGGTGTCACCGGCATCGACATAGCGAGGATCTTTCCGCTCGGCATCGTAACCCAGTCGGCCGCCGTAGCTGAAGATCGACTGCGGGTGACGATCGACGCCCAAGCCCCAACGAGCGATATCGGTTTGGTGCGGGCCTTGGTTTCCCAAGTCGCCGTTGCCGTAGTGACGTTGCCAGTGCCAATCGTAGTGGAACTGTTGACGGGTCAACTTCGGATCAGTGTAGGTCGCCGGACCACACCACAATTCGAAATCAACGTCTTTAGGCACCGGATAGTTGCCGAGCGCACCGATCGATTTGCGACGCTTGTAACACAGGCCGCGAGCAAAATTGACTTCGCCGACTCCGCCATCGGCGATGAACTTAGCAGCGTCGATGCAGGCACCGCTGCTGCGACACTGGGTTCCGGTCTGGAACATCCGGCCGTACTTATCGGCGGCGGCGACCAACGCACGTCCTTCGTGAATGTTGTGGCTGATCGGTTTTTCGATGTAAACGTCTTTGCCTGCTTGCATCGCCCACACACCCATCAGGGCGTGCCAATGGTTGGGCGTGGCACAGGACAGAATGTCAAAATCTCCGGACGCCAATGCATCGCGAACATCGACGTAAACCTCGGGCGCTTTGCCCTGCAATTCCTTGATCTGGTCGGCTCGTCGTTTGCCAACCGCAGGATCCACGTCCACGATCGCTCGGATTGTCGTGCGAGGATCTTTGTTGAATCCGCGGATGTGTTCGCCACCGCGGCCATTCGCGCCCACGACACAGACGCCGAGCTGTTCGTTGGGACCGGGGGTTTGAGCCACAGAAACGCGAGACGTGGCGGCAACGGCGACGGCCGATGCAGCAACCGACGTGAATTGACGGCGATTCAATCTTGACATAGTGATCGTTTGGGGTGGGACGTTAAATGGCGGGAAGGTGCAACAGCACGCCATTATGCCATGAAATCGTCTTCGGTGGTACGATCTGCCCCCGAAAACTGTGGCAACCTTTCGCCCCCCTAGAATCGCCGGTCCACACTGAAATCAGCAATTGCCATCAACGACGCCTTGGCCGGCGACTTTTCCAGGAATCCAAGTTCCCGGATCGCTTCGGATCGAAACTGCTGGGCCGTGGCCTCGGTGTACTCTCGGGCGTCGCTATTGGCCAAAAACGGACGGATCGCGGCAACCCGGTCAGCGGCCGGGCCACGCAGAATCGATTCGATTCGTTGTCGGTCTTGATCCGATGCGGTGGCCAACAACCGAATCATGGGCAGCGTGACCTTGCCCTGTTCGATATCCGTCCCCAGCGTCTTGCCGACCGTTTCATCGTCACCCCACAGATCCAAGTAGTCATCAGCGATCTGGAAGGCGATTCCAATCGCATTTCCGTAGCGTCCAAACGCAGCGATTTGATCGTCGTTGGCCCCACTGTGGTGGGCCCCTAATTCGCAGGCGACCCGGCAAAGTTCAGCCGTCTTGCCACGGATCATGTCAAAGTAGGTGTCTTGGTCCAGGTCCAGCGAATCTCGCCCTAAAACCTGACGCATTTCCCCTTCGCAGACCAATCGCGCAGCTTCGCCGATCCAACGACACGCGGTCGTGGACGACAGTGTCGCCGCCAATCGATAGCTTTGGGCAAACAGGTAATCGCCCAACAAGATGCTGGTGTGATTGCTCCATTTGGCGTTGACCGTCGCGACGTGCCGCCGGGTTGCGGCTTCATCCAACACATCGTCGTGGATCAACGTCGCGGTGTGCACCATTTCGATCACCGTGCCCAGCACGACATGATCGTCCGAAACCGTTCCCAAACTGGATCCGACCAACAACACCAATGCAGGTCGCAACCGTTTGCCGCCCAACTGAGTGCCATGGCGAAGCAGTTCACCGACACTTTCGTAGGGACTTTGCAGTTCCAACAAAATCCGATCTTCGACGGCTGACAAGGGATCCTGGATGGGACCGTAGAGTCGTCCGAAAAAATCGCGAGCGGACATGCTTGGCGATGAATCACGACGGGGCGGGCCAGTCGATGAATCGCCGGATCCCTGGGGCGCGTCCGCCGAACGCCCCTGCGGGTCGCAGGAGGCGGGAATCGATCCGTTGATGCGGGTAGCGGAAGTCAGATCCATCTCGGGTGATCTTCGTTGAGGGCAATTTTGGCGGCAGAGAACTTTCGACGTCAAGGGAATCGCAGCAGCGATGCCATTCGTCGTGATGGTTTCTTAACCGTTTCCTGACCGGAAGCGTAACGGATTCAAACCAGGTTCAAATCCCCCCGTGGAATCAGCCGCTGCGTTGGCCCGGCCATGCCCCCGTCATGCATTCGCCGAATCGCTAGCGAATCGCCGATCGATCGCCGACCACCGGCCACGTTCACCCCCTCACCGCCCGGGGCTTCACGACGGCCCGGCGAGGGCCGGATAGCGGCTAGCGGCTAGCGGCCTGCTGACTTGGTCGCTGTCGAGAAAGTAGCGATGAAATCACAACCCGCAACGTCAGCGCGTGGCGGAATCGAATCCCTCGCTTGCACATCGGGTTACTCAACCAGCAGGCGGCTAGCGGCGCCGATCAATGGCTGGATCAATGGCTGGATCAATGGCTGGATCAATGGCTGGATCAACGGCTGGATCGACGGGGGTACCCGTTTCATCCACCAACGGTGGTTCGTCGACACCAGCCATTTGTTCCGCGATGACCAAGCTTAATCGTTTGGCTGCCGCACGGTCGTCGTCGTTCCAATCGTCGCGATCGATCAATGTTTCCTGTAACGGAAGATCGGACAGACGAAACAGGCGGCCGTCGCGAAACAGCTTGTGGCCACGATCCACCGCGAACACGCTGCGTGTGAAAGCGTCCTTGTCCCAGCCCGGACGCGGGTCGTACCAAAAGAACGCTGCCGGGCGATCCACCGTCGGCGCACCCAACAGATCCCCTTTGAAACTGATGCCGTCCAATTGCTGGTCATCCGGCACGGTCGCGCCGACGACTTCCAATAGGGTCGGCACAAAGTCCGATGCATCGACAATCCGATTGCTGACCGAGGGGCGGATGTGTCCGGGCCACTTCGCGATCAGCGGCACGTGGATACCGGTCTGCGTGGTCAGTCCTTTTCCACCGCTGACCACTCGCCCGTCATCCATCGACGACCGGACCTGTTGGTGAGTTCCGTTGTCGCCATAGAAGATCACCAGCGTGGACTGGTCCAGATCGCGTTGTTTCAATCCGTCCAACAATCGCCCCACCGCCGTGTCCATGTACTGGATCATGTCCTTTGCAAACTTTGGATCCTGGGCCGGTGGCGGAAGCGATGGATCCCAACCTGGCGACGCAGGCGTGGGTTCAAACGGATGATGCGGCAGGGCCATCGGGTAATAGACGAACGTCGGCTGACCCTTGTGTTGGTCAAAGAACGTCAAAATCTGTTCGACCCAAATGTCGGTCCCGTAACGGCCGGCATAAGTTTTCAATTCGCCATCGCTGCCGGCCAATCCCTCTAGCATCGTGGGGTTGGCGTAGCGAGATCCTTTGTCTTCGGTGTGCAGCGAATGGAACAATGCGTACTGGTCGAACCCGGCATCCTTGGGATGCATGCCGGTGGCACGCCGCAGGTCAGCACTGGGGTAGTCGGGCGGGTCATACGATTGCAGCTGCCACTTCCCAAAGATGCCGGTCGCGTAGCCGGCTGATTTCATACGGTGACCGAACGTCGTTTGATCCGGTGGCAAGATCCCAAACGATCGCCAATTGCGATGGTTGTATTTCCCCGTCATCAGCTGCACGCGAGTGGGTGTGCAAAGCGGCTGGGCAAAGGCGTGGGTGAAACGAATGCCGTCGTCAGCCATCCGGTCCAAATTTGGCGTCTGATACGAAGTTCCGCCGTAACAGCCAAGCCCTTCGATCCCGATGTCGTCGGCCATGATCAACAGGACATTGGGTTGGTCGGCGGCAAGCGCCGATAGCCCCCCCTGCAAACATGCCAAAAAGAAAAGGCAGCGAATGGAGACGTTCATGGGCAGCATCACACGGGGACGAGGATCAGATCAGTTCGTTCAGAAATGATAACCGCTGACGACCTAGGGCTTGGGACGGCGCCCCATTCTTCTTGCGATCCATTTTAAGGGCCACCAACCTTTGCACCCGATAGATCGCAAACGGATCGCTTGGCAAACGCGCGACCACGATCGGACCATCGACTGTCATTGCAGGCCAATGGGGATAGAAAATGGAAGGGTTTTAAAGTTTGCCGGTGGAGATTTTGGCGATCCCACGATTGCCGGCTAGAGCGAGCCAGAGGCCAGAATCGATTCGGTTGAAGAGGAGTTCAAAATCTTAAACTCGAACTTAAACTCGAACTCGAACTTTTCCTCCGAGCGCAACATCAACAGACCCGAGGCCGACGGCTCGACTGGCATCACGCCCACTGACGCGGCCGGCGATCGACCGGATTACTCGGGGTAGACCGGATGAAATCCGCCATCGTTGGGCGCGATCTGGTAGGGAGAGCCCGGGCCTGCGGCAGAGTGATTCGGCCGATTGGGGCGGACACCGCCTTGGCCTGCCGGATAACCCCCACGTCCTTGCCCCGATATACCGGGACCACGGGATGGGTGACCGGCGCCACCGGGTGGATAACCTGAACCACGAGGAGGAAATCCTGCACCGCTGGGCGGGTAGCCTGCGCCACCCGATCCCGGACCGTAGCCAGGGTAAACACCGCCGAGCCCAAGATTCAGGCCCGCATAGGGTGGTCCCCAATTCGGATATGGCGAACTGTAGGGGCGGTAAGGAAACTGCCATTCACCATAGGGACGAACCGGTTCGCCCCATGCTTCGACCCGATGGTAATTGTCGGCCGACGGCCCGTAGTTCAGCGAACTGCGAGTGTGCGTGTAGCCGCTGGTCCGAAAATTCGAAACCGCGGGTGCGACTGGTGCCGCGACCGGTGCGTACTGACTGACTCGCATCCCGGTGGCCGGGTCATGGGAATACGTGCTGGGGTGCGTCAACCAATCCGACGCTGATACCGACGTTGGATTGCCAGCGATGATGCAGGCGAATCCAACCAGTACCAATCCCAACCAGGTTGCCGGGCGCAGTCTGTCCGATGGTCGCAGTGCAGACGAATGCACGGCGAATGTTCGGCCAGCGATGAGGGAGACGACGGGTGAAGGCATGAACGCCAAAATAGTTCGCGTTTTCGCGACAGGCGTTCATTCGATCCACTTTTCTGGTCCAGCATCCCAAAGCCGTCCCTCCAATCCCTACAACCGTCGTAACCCGTCTTCGGTCATCGGTGTGGGGATCTCCGCATCGACCTGATCGATACGATCCATCGTCTCGGAATCCAAAATCAGGTCCTTGGCGGCCAACGATTCGACCAATTGGTCGATCGAAGTTGCCCCGATGATCGTGGATGCGACGAAGTCATGTTGGCGACTCCAAGCCACTGCCAATGCGGTGACCGAGACACCGATCGAATCCGCAATCTGGGCAAGTCGCCGTGTTGTTTCCACCGTACGATCGTTCACAAACCGGCTAGCCATCTTTTTCTGACGCTCGTTTCCGTCCGTCAGATAAGCAGAAAAACGAGCTCCGGGCGGCGGACCATTTTCGTACTTGCCCGTCAAAACCCCGCCGCCCAGTGGCGAATAGGGCAGCAAGCTGACGCCTTCGCGGCGACACACCTGAGCCAGTTCGCTCTCGCAACGGCGATTGATCAAACTGAAATTGTTCTGAACCGTCTGATATCGATCGACATTGTAGGCATCGGCCGCCCACAAGCTTTTCATCAGCCCCCAACTGGTTTCGTTGCTGCACCCGATGACGCGAACTTTGCCTTGGTCACGAAGTTCCGTCAGCACGCCCAACACTTCTTCGTAGGGCAGGCCATGATCGGGCCAGTGGATCTGGTACAGATCGATGTAGTCCGTGCCCAACCGGCGAAGCGAATCTTCGCAGGCGGTGACGATTTGGCGGCGATCCAGTGCGGTCTTGCCGTGCCGGACCGGGGGGGTGAACCAACCGTGGCCGGGACCGGTGACCTTTGTCGCGACAATGACGGCCTGGCGTGGCTTGGTTTTCAGCCACCGCCCGAAAATTTCTTCGGTCACGCCGAACGATTCTTCTTGGGGTGGCACCGGATAGATTTCTGCGGCGTCAAAGAAATCGATCCCCTCGTCCCAGGCGTGGTCGCAAATCTCGTGACTGGTCTTTTCGTCGCACTGAGATCCGAACGTCATCGTGCCCATGCAGATGTCGGATACCACCAAACCGCTGCCGCCAAGTCGTCGTCGCTGCATCAAATCGTTTTCACAACAGAGAAAATCAGATGTGGAAGTGGGGGGCCGAAAACCAGCCGGACAGCAAAAATTCGCCCCCGTATCGCTGTAACCTCAGCGATCGCTGTTAGAATAGCGGAACGGTGCCAATCCTCCCACGCACCCTGCCTGCCTCCCCCCCCACCCATTCACGTTGTCGCCGCAAACATGAATCCCACCTGCCGCCTTTTGCCCGGCCTGCGTTTCGCTGGTTTCTCAAGCCCCAGCCTGCTGCTCGCTGGATGCCTGTTGTTGATTTCCGGATCATCCAACCTGCCCCACCTGATGGCGGCTGAACCGGAACGCTACCAACACGGCCCCGATTCCCAGCCCAATGATTCGGTTCCGCATGGCCAAGTCACCCAACACAGGCTCGACGACAGCACCGTCTATCCAGGCACTCGTCGACGCTATTCGGTTTACGTGCCGGATCAATACGACGGCAAAACCCCAGCCGCTTTGATGGTGTTCCAGGACGGACACGCGTTCGAAGGGACCAAGGGCGATTTTCGTTTGCCAGTCGTGTTCGACAACCTGATCGCCAAGGGCGACATGCCGGTCACCATCGCGGTGATGGTGGACCCCGGCCACAAAGGAGAACTCGGCCCCAAGCGTGGATGGAGCCCGACCCCGTCGAACCGCAGCGTCGAATACGACACCGTCAGCGGCGACTATGCCGAGTTTCTGTTGAAGGATCTGCTGCCGATCGTCGAAAAAGACTATCGGATCACCAAGAACCCGGAACTGCGTGCCATCTGTGGAAACAGCAGCGGTGGGATCTGTGCGTTTTCAGTCGCGTGGAATCGTCCCGATTCGTTCCGCAAAGTACTTAGCCACATCGGCAGCTTCACCGACATTCGCGGCGGCCACGATTACCAAGCCCAAGTACGTAAGTCCGACAAGAAGCCGCTGCGGATCCTGTTGCAAGACGGTTCCGGAGACCTTGACAATCGTTACGGCAACTGGCCGCTTGCGAATCAACAGTTGGCCAAGTCCCTGGCGTTCGCAGATTACGACTACAAGTTCGTTTATGGTACGGGCGGCCACAACGGCAACCATGGCGGAGCGATCTTTCCCGATTCGCTGCGATGGTTGTGGCGTGGATGGACCAACGAAACGCACTAGACGAAACGTACTAGAAAATATCTGCCGACTTGATGCCTGATCTTTCGAAAAATAACGACCGTTCGTTTGCAGTGCCGTTTGTGCATCGCTTGCGAGTGACAAACGACGTGGCTGGCCGCGACTTCGATGCGCTTCAAAACCTGTTGGAGTGTGGCGAAGCCGGACCAGCGCGCGTGCTGCTGATTGGCGAGTCGGTCTTGGAACCGATCGCCCAACGTCTCTCGTCGCGCTTGGCCGCTGCACCGGAGGTCGACTTAGTCACACCGTTGACGATGGTCGATGGCGGCGAAGCGATCAAAAATGGCGAATCGATGCTTCGTCAGATGTTGGACAAGATCAACCAATATGGCCTGGATCGACGCAGCTACATCATCGCCGTCGGTGGCGGAGCGATGTTGGATGCCGTCGGATTCGCCGCCGCAATCGCGCACCGCGGGATTCGTTTGATCCGCATCCCGTCAACCGTCTTGGCTCAAGCCGATTCCGGCGTGGGCGTCAAAAACGCGATCAACTACTTCGAAAAGAAGAACTGGATCGGAACGTTTGCCGTTCCCTGGGCGGTCGTCAACGACATGTCGATTTTGTCGACGCTTCCCAATCGCGATTTCCACAGCGGATTCAGTGAAGCGGTCAAGGTCGCACTGCTGAAAGATCGTAGCCAATTTCTGTGGCTGTGCGATCGCGCCCAACTAATCCATGACCGCGAAACCGCGACCACGCAAAAGGCGATCCATCAATCTTGCTTGTCGCACTTGGACCATATCACCGAAGGCGGCGACCCTTTCGAAATGCTAGAGGCGCGTCCGCTGGATTTCGGCCACTGGTCGGCGCACCGACTAGAACCACTGACTCAATACAGCCTTCGCCATGGCGAAGCGGTCGCGATCGGCGTCGCGATTGACTGCCTGTATTCGGTCAAAAAGCACGGATTCCCGGCGGCCGATGCCGATCGTGTCATCCACTGTTTGACGACGATGGGCATGAAACTTTGGCACGATTCGATCCACCCGATCGATCGACTGCTGCAAGGCCTAGAGGAGTTCCGCCAACACCTGGGCGGCCGTCTGACCATCACGATGCTAAAAGCCGTCGGCGAACCCATCAACGTGCATGAAATCGATTCGGATGCCATGCGAGAAGCGATCGAAACGCTGGCCAGTCGCTGCAGTTGAATCGTGCACTAGAGACGTTGGGTTCGACGACTCGAGTTGGGATGGTCGGTGAGGGGCCGAAATTAGATCGGTGCATGCGACGCCCGTAGGATGGCCTTTCTAGGCCGTCTTGCACGCTGAATCCACACCAACGACGGCCTGGAAAGGCCGTCCTACGTTTGCCGATTGGGGCACTGGGTTGTGGTCTATTCGTCGGCGACGTTGACGAACACTTTTAGTGCGTCATCGTCTTCGACCAACAGACGCATCATTTCGGCGTAGTTGTCTAACCCATCGACCGGGTTGGTCAGGATTTTGGCCAACACGCCGGGGTACATCATGTCGCCCAGTGCTAGGTCACGGATGCCGCTTTCGAAGTGTGTTCGGTTCGCGTTCACACTTCCTAGCAACAACTTATTGCCAAGCACCCAATCCAAGTTGATGTTGTCCGATGGGATCTCGGTCTTCTTGTCGCCGCCGGTGATTCCCGTCCAGACCACCACGCCATTGTGTCCGACGTGCTCCATCGCTTCGAACGCCAATCGGCTGCTGCCGGTCGCGTCGACGATCAAGTCTGGTTTGCCAGTCTGTTTGACCAGATCCGCAAGAGGCGTCTGCTTGGTACTGACGTAGGTCGCTTCCATTCCTTCGACGATCTCGGACTTTAGGTTGGGTCCTTCGCCGCGGGCGATCGTGAAGACTTCGAGTCCTTGAAGTTTCAGCACCAACGTCGCCAGCAAACCAATCTGGCCCGCCCCTTGGACGTAGGCCAACTTGGGACGCCAAACCTTCATTCGACGTTGGGCTTCGTAAGCCTGATGAATCGCCTTGGCAGCACAGCTCATCGGTTCCATCAGCACGTGCAAGTGCTTCAGGCCCGCAGGAACTCGGACGATGTACTCTTCTTCGTCGACAAAGTACTCCGTCAAAAAACCGTGGCGAAGATTGATCCCGCGCTCGTAATAGGTTTCTTCGCTGGTCATGTCGTTGGTGCCGATCAGGTCATAGATCGATCCACCCGGACGACGCACCGTCGCGGTGACAAAGTCACCCGGTTTGACTCGCTTGACGTTTGGACCGACCGCTTCGACGATCCCGAAACTCTCGTGACCGATCACCAAATGCTTGTCGCCGGTCGGCGCGTTGCCGTACAGCGCGTCATTGATTTCGCGATCCGTAGCATCCACACCAACCTTCAACACTTTCACCAACACACCCAAACCATCGTCGACCTGATCAAGAGTCGGCTTTTCGATATCGGTCAGGTGGACGCTGTGGGGGGTTCCGGGGGTAACAGCGACAGCTTTCATGTCAGAAACTCAAGCGACTCGGGAAGGGTTGGATAGAAAGGCCAGCGGCGGTATTTGGCGTGAAAACGCACACAGTTCACCTGTCTTGATGCACTCATTTGCCATTTCCACCGGCGGTAGGCAGGGATGGTATCAGGCAGGGCAAGTCTGCGTGAGAGGGGATCTGAGACCGATTAACGGCCAAATCGTCGCAGTAACAGCCAATTGAAGGCTAAGAAACGACCGCTGCGGGCGTCTTGGGGATCTCTGAATCGCAATCGCTCAGCATTTTTCGCTACGGATCTTGTCAAAAATAGCAAACTGCGTAACAGTTAGGGCACAGCAGTCGCTGAATCGATCACGTCAAGAATGGATCGGCGGCACGCATTACTGGACATTCCAACGGTCCTTTCGTCCACCCCATGGATGCCATGTCTCACTCCGCTCCACTGACCGAAGAACTGCGAACAGTCGATCGCAAGTTGCTGCTGGCGATGCGGGGTGGCGACGCGATTGGCGTTGGTGAACTGACGGATATCCTGGGCGTGACGGCGACAGCGATCCGGCAACGGATCGAGCGATTGTTGGAATTGGGCCTGATCGATCGCGAAAAATTGGTCGCTGGCCGGGGACGCCCTACGTACAAGTATTTCCTAACGGTCGCCGGGCATAGTGCGGCGGGTGCGAACCCGGTCGAACTGGCCGATTCGATGTGGCGGGAAATCCTGTTGATCGAAGACCAACCGGTTCGTCGTCAAGTTCTAAGCGGTGTAGCGTCGCGGTTGGGCAAGAAATTTGCCGCCGAGATGGGCACCGATGGTGACACGAACGAATCGCTGGAAAGTCGCATCACCCGACTTTCCGAGGTCATGACCGCTCGCCACATGGTGACGGTGGTTACCCAGACCGGTGAATTGCCGGTTCTGGATATCGGGGCCTGCCCGTATCCGTCGTTGACTGGCACGACGGACGATCGAGCGATGTGTCGATTAGAAGAAGAGATGATCTCCGAAGCGCTCGGAACGCCGGTTCATCTAAGCAGTTGCCGACTCGACGGTGACTCGTGCTGTCAGTTCTCGGCCGCGGGGTCCCAATCGGATACCGCAGAGTCCAGTGCAGCGACTGACAAAGCCTAAACAATCCATTTTTGCAACAACTTTAGATCCATACCACTCAGTTAGATAACGGTTCAAGATGACACACGTTTTGAAAATCGAAAACCTGCAAGTTTCAGTCGGCGACAAGCCCATCCTTCGCGGCGTCAACCTGACGATCAATCACGGCGAAACACACGCTTTGATGGGCCCCAACGGTAGCGGCAAAAGCACGCTTGGTTTGGCCATCATGGGACACCCAGGCTACACCGTGACCGGTGGATCGATTTCGTTGGACGGTGAAAACGTCTTGGAAATGGCACCTGACGAACGAGCCCGCAAGGGAATCTTCATGGCCTTCCAACGCCCGATGGCGATCCCTGGCGTCAAGATGGCTGACTTCCTTCGTCATGCCACCACGAACGTACGCCGCCCGGACCGCAAAGAAGGCGAAGAACTGATTCCGATGCGGGAATTCCGCAAGGAACTGAAGGACAAGATGGCTCACCTGCAAATGGACGTCGAGTTCGCTCGTCGCTATGTCAACGACGGCTTCTCGGGTGGCGAAATGAAGCGAGCCGAGATCCTGCAATTGGCAATGCTGCAGCCAAAGTTTGCGATCTTGGACGAAACCGACAGCGGCCTGGACGCCGACGCGGTCCGATTGGCTAGCGAGTCGATTGCAGACATCGGCCATAAAAAAATGGGCCTACTGATCATCACTCACCACGACAAGTTGTTGGTCCACAACCCGCCACAGTACACCCACGTGATGTTGGGCGGACGGTTGGTCGAAACCGGTGGCAAAGAACTGGCCGAAGAACTGCACGAAAAGGGCTACGAGCGAATTCGCAATGCGTACCCGGACGCCGAAGCCGCCAACCAAGAAATGTTGGCCGAAGAAACCGCCGTCTAAACAGACTGTCGTTTCGCCCACCGATCCATTTACCGAACATCAACTTTAGGAATACGACATGGCTACGGACATTACCGAATCAGAAGCCGACCAAGTCGGTGAAATCAACAAGTACAACTTCCGCACCGAAACCACCGGTGTTTTCAAAGCCAAGAAAGGCTTGAACAAGGAAGTCGTGCACCAGATTTCGGATATCAAAAACGAACCGGACTGGATGCGTAAGTTCCGACTCGATTCGCTGAAGATCTTTGAAGAACGTCCGATGCCCACCTGGGGCGGATCGATCGACATCGATTTCCAAGACATCTTCTATTACCTGAAACCGACCGCCGGACAGGGCAAGACCTGGGACGACGTTCCTCAGGAAATCAAAGACACGTTCGACAAGCTGGGAATTCCCGAAGCCGAGAAGAAATTCCTCTCCGGCGTGAAGGCTCAGTTCGAAAGCGAAGTGATCTACGGTTCGCTCGAAGAAGACTTGGCCAAACAGGGCGTTATCTTTACCGATACCGACACCGCCGTTCGGGAACACCCTGAATTGCTGCGTGAATACTTCGGCAAGATCATCCCGCCAAACGACAACAAGTTTGCGGCTCTGAACAGCGCCGTATGGTCGGGTGGATCGTTCATCTATGTGCCCAAGGGCGTTCACATTGATTTCCCACTGCAAGCATATTTCCGCATCAACGCGGAAAGCATGGGACAGTTCGAACGCACATTGATCATCGTCGATGAAGGTGCCAGCGTTCACTACGTCGAAGGCTGCACCGCCCCGATGTATTCGACCGAAAGTCTGCACAGTGCGGTCGTCGAAGTCGTCGCCAAACGCAATTCGCGTTGCCGCTACACGACGATCCAAAACTGGGCCAACAACATCTACAACCTGGTCACCAAGCGTGCCTATGCGTACGGCGACGCGACCATGGAATGGGTGGACGGCAACCTGGGCAGCAAGCTGACCATGAAGTACCCAGCGGTCCACATGATGGAACCGGGCGCCCGTGGCGAGATCCTGTCGATCGCGTTTTCTAGCGCCGGGCAACACCAAGACGCTGGCGCCAAACTGGTTCACGCGGCCCCCAACACGACGGGCCAAATCATCAGTAAGAGCATCAGCAAGAACGGTGGCCGCAGCAGCTATCGCGGGTTGGTCAAGGTCGAACCGGGTGCTCACAACAGCAAGAACAACGTCGTTTGCGACGCTCTGATTCTGGATCCGGAAAGCCGCAGCGATACGTACCCGTACATCGAAATCGCTGAACAAGACGTTCAGATCGGTCACGAAGCGAGCGTTTCGCGAATCGGCGAAGAACAGATGTTCTATCTGCTAAGTCGCGGGCTGACCGAACAGGAAGCCAGCACGATGATCGTCAACGGTTTCATCGAACCACTGGTGAAAGAGTTGCCGATGGAATACGCCATCGAAATGAATCGACTGATTCAACTGCAAATGGAAGGCAGCGTCGGCTAACCCGACGTTCCAATCCCATCACCGGCGATGGCGCTCACCCCGCGTCGCCGGCGCAGAATCGGTCCTCCACTTACTCGCTTTACTTCGTGCAACCAACCTGATGACCCCAACCACTGAAACTTCGTTCGATGCGGCCGGATTCGACCAGTTCATCGAATCTCGCAACGAACCTGACTGGCTGACCGACATGCGCCGGGAAGCGTGGCAACACGCCGACGCCATGGCGTGGCCCGAGCGGCGCGCCGAGGAATGGATCCGCACTGACATCCGAGCGTTTCAAATCAAGAAATTTGGCGTTCCCGTGATCGACGGCGACTTGCCATCGATCGACACCACACAGATCCACCAACTGCTGAAGGGTGTCGACCTGGCCGGTTCTCTTGAAACGATCGACAGCCGCGTCACGAGCGAACAGATCGATCCTGAACTGACGGCCAAGGGCGTGGTTTTCGGATCGCTGGAACGAATCGCTGCCGAACATCCGGACCTCGTCCGCGAGCACTTGTTCACGGCATTCGATCCCGATTACGACAAGTTCGCCGCCCTGCACGCGGCATTCTTTTCCGGCGGACAATTCCTGTACGTTCCACGTGGCGTCGTGATCGAAAAACCGATCCACATTGGTTCGATCCTGTCCGACGGCGGAACGGACACAACCCACACGCTGGTTGTCTTGGACGAAGGCGCCGAAGCCACCGTGCTGCATGAATCCAACAGCGTGTCCGAAGACGCCAAGGGTCTGCACATCGGTTCGGTCGAATTGATCCAGAAGCCTGGTTCCCACCTGCGTTACGTCAACTTGCAAGAATGGGGCCTGAAGACGTACCACTTCGCGCACCAGAAAGCCGTCATCGATCGCGATTCCACACTGCAGTGGACCATCGCAGCGATGGGGTCCCATCTGTCCAAGGTCAACCAATCGGTCGACATGATCGGACGACGCGCCGATTGCCAAGTCAACGGCGTGATGTTCACCGAAGGTCGCCAACACCTGGCGTACCACACCCAACAGTATCACCGTGCACCACAGTGCCACAGTGATTTCCTGTACAAGGCCGCCCAGCAAGATCAAAGCCGCACCGTCTGGAAGGGCATGATCAAGGTCGACAAGATCGCGCAACAGACCGACGGTTATCAACGGAATGACAACCTTGTCCTTTCGGGATCATCGCGAGCCGATTCGATTCCGGGATTGGAAATCGAAGCCGACGACGTTCGCTGCACACACGGTAGCACCACTGCACAGGTCGACGCAGAACAGATCTTCTACGCCCGTTGCCGTGGCTTCACCCAAAAGGAAGCGACCCGAATGATCGTGATTGGATTCTTCCAACAGATCTTTGACCGCATTTCGATCGAAAGCGTTCGCGACGCACTCGGTCAAGCGATCGCTCGCCAAGTACGCGAGTACGAGTGATCCCTGTCGCTACCCACTGATCCCCCAACTGTAGTTCCGTAAGAGAGAATGCCATGGCACTTGCCGAAGACAAAGTCCGTGAAGCTTTAAAGCAAGTCATCGACCCTGAACTGTATGTCAACATCGTCGACCTAGGGTTGATCTACGTGGTGGCAGTGGGCGACGAAAAAGAAGACGGGCGTCACGACGTCAACATCGAAATGACGATGACCAGCCCGATGTGCCCAGCCGGCCCACAACTGGTTGCCGGTACCAAGGGCGCCGCCGAAGGCCTGGACGAAGTGGACCTTTGCGAAGTCAAAGTCGTGATGGAGCCACCGTGGAGCCAAGACATGATGTCCGACGACGCAAGAGACCACCTGGGCATCTTTTAGGCCTGCATCGTTTAACCGCGTGGGCATCCCCCCGCGCGAACAGCGGCGCACTTCAATCGTTTAACCGCGTGGGCAACGCCCCGCGCGAACAGCGGTGCACTGCAATCGTTTAACCGCGTGGGCATCGCCCTCTTTATCCTACACATCTTTCTTGAGACACTCCGTCCCTGACATTTCTTCAAGGGACGGAGATGATTCGATGTGTCCAGGATGGATTGAGGAAGAGACTCGGACTTTGGACCTGGGTGACAAGCGTCGAAGTAAACGCTTCAGGCGAATTCTTGAGCAGTTCGATCAGGTAGCGCCCTCGACACCGGCGGCGTGCGGAGAAGTTGCAGACCTCACTGCCACTTACCGGCTTTTCAACACCCCCAGTGTGAACTGGATGGCAATTCTGCAGCCCCATAATCAAGCCACGATGGAGCGGTCAGCCAAGTACGATGTCGTCGTGCTGGCACAGGACACCACCGTTTGCGATCTCACCAAACCTTCGCGTCAAGTCGTCGGTGCCGGGCCTCTGGAGGACGTAAAAAAGCGGGGATTCTTTCTGCATCCGCTTTATGCCGTCACTCTCGATGGTCTCGTCTTGGGTTGCGTTGACCAACTTATCTGGACACGTGACTCGATTCGCCAAAACGTGGGCAAAGCTCAACGCGATCGCGAGATCAGGACCATGGCGTTTGAAGAAAAGGAAAGCGCTCGTTGGCTTGAACTGATGCAAAGCGGCGAACAGATCGCTCTGGCAAACCCTCAAACTCATTACATCGGCGTCTCGGACAGCGAATCAGACATCTACGAGTTGCTCATCCAGAACAATGATCTGGCCGAAAACTATGATTTCGTTATCCGCGGATGTCAGGATCGGCGAGTCTATCTTGGCTCTGCTGAACAACCCAAGGTGCTGAGCGAGGCGATTGCCGAAGTCCCTTTTTCGCACGAATTTGAAGTCAGTGTTTCGCCACGAAAGTCGTTAATTAGCGGTGAAAGCCGCAAACGCCGAAGCAACCGCGACGGCCGCACTGCAACGATCTCGGTTCGTGCGAAGACGGTTCAAGTGCATGGCCCGCAGCGTCCCGGCGGAAAGGTTGCTCGCGTGGAGCTTCAAGTTGTCGAAGCGGTTGAGCTTGATCCTCCGGTGGGGTGCGAGCCGATCCACTGGGTACTCTTTACTTCACTCGCGGTGACCAGTTTGGCTCAGATCGAGCTAGTTTTATCAGCATACTGCAGGCGCTGGGACATCGAGGTTTTTTTCAAGACGCTCAAGAGCGGGATGAGGATAGAGAAGCTGAAGTATCAAAGTATTGACGCATATTTGAACGCTGTGGCCGCCTTGATGATCACGGCATTCCGAGTCGAGCAACTTAAAAGCGCTTCGCGTGTCACTCCGGAGGCAAGCTGCGGGGCGATCTACGATGCGACGTTTTGGCAAGCGGTGATGACGGTCGTTGAAGGCGGTGTTTTGCACAGCGATACCCCACCGACGCTGAAAGATTTTTGTCGAGTGATTGCCAAACTAGGTGGCTACGTAGACCAACACGGGCAAGGACCTCCAGGCTCGACGACCATCTGGCGTGGTCTGCTCAAAGCCCATGCCTACCACGAAGCCTATTTGGCAATCAAAGGCTTAAAATAGATGTGTAGGATAAAGAGGGGCATCGCCCCGCGCGAACAGCGGTGCACTTCAATCGTTTAACCGCGTGGGCAACGCCCCGCGCGCCCCCAAAACGAACGCCCCAATCGCCACCCGGCCAAACACGCCAAACCGGGCCATTTTTGCTCGCCTTTCGATGATCGATTTCGCCCAGACCGCTACCCCAAGCTGGGGGATTCGACAGTTGGGGGCTTTCGCCATCAGACCTCGCTGCATTTGTTATGATAAATGCGACCGCACGGCGCTGCCGTGATTCGTGTTCCCAGTTGGGAAGAAATGGATGCGTATCTTTGTAGGAGAGTATGTTTGTGGCGGTGGATTGGCGGGGCACGCCATTGATCAGATTCCGCTATCCCTAAGGCGCGAAGGCGCTGCAATGCTGCGCAGTGTGTCAACCGACTTGGCCAGCGTTGCAGAGACGGTGGTCCCGTTGGATGCTCGCTTTGCGTCGATGCCGCTAAACGTCACCGAAACCATCGAAATCGATCCCAGCGCACCTTTGTGGGGGCAGTGGATCGAGGCCGCTAAAAACTGCGATGCAGCCCTCATCGTTGCCCCCGAAAGCGATGGCGTCCTGGCCAAAGCCGTTGCGATGCTTCGCGCCGGCGGGGTCGACGTGATCGCCGGCAGCGGAGATTTCTTGCGAGTCGCCAGCGACAAATGGCTGACCGCCAAGACACTGATTTCCGCGGGCGTTGCCCACCCGATCTACATGACGTTGAACGACAAGCGGTTCGTCAAGAAACTCGCCAAGTACAACAAATTTGTGGTCAAACCACGCGACGGCTGTGGAACCAAAGAGATCAAGAAATTTGATTCGCTAGAAGAAGCCCGCGCGTCGCTGGAAAAGAACGGCATCCTGCAGGCCTGGATGCCCGGCCGGTCGATCTCCATCGCACTGGTTGCTTCGAAAACTCATACGGTTTTCCTGCCCGCAGTTTCTCAGCAACTTTGCGACAACACTTGCGAATACACCGGAGGCCAAGGGCCGCTGGATGACGACGCGCAACGTCGTGCGACCGCGCTTGCGATGCGAACGATCGAAGTGATGCCACCAACGGTACGAGGCATCGTCGGCCTGGACATCCTGCTGGGCGAACGTCCCAGCGAAGACTTCGTGATCGAGATCAATCCACGATTGACGACGTCCTATGTGGGTCTGCGACGGATGATCCACGGCAACCTGGCTGCGCGTTTGTTTGACCTAGAAACCGGCCCGGTTTCTTGCTGCACGCCAGTGGATTCCGTCAGGTGGAATTCCGAAGGCGAGGTATGGATCAACAATGCTGTGGCAGAGTTTGCTTGACCCCATGGATCGTGGCAACAAACGCTGACGTTGCCACTTGGTCAGTGGTACGATGATTTCCTGATTTCATCTTTTCATACTTCGCTAAGCAGACTTATCGTGGCTAGTTCTATCGGTTCAGGCAAAACGTGGTTGATCATCGGCGGCGTGATTGCCGCGATGTTGTTGGTTTGCTGTGGTGTCGGAGGCTGGTTTGCAAACAGCTTCTATCAGCAGTCTTTGGGGTCGGCCGAACTGCCCGATGGGATGACGTACACGCAGTGGCGTGACGGTTTTCAAACTCAGTTGTTGACGCCTGGCCCGGCACCGCAAGACTACGACGACGAACCGTTGCCACCGGGCGTCGAACAGGTCAGCTATCCATCGGGTGACCTATCGCTAAAAGCATGGGTGATGCGACCGCAGCAAACCGCAACGGGTGCCGAACCGGGCAGCCCCCCCAAGCGCCCAGGGCTTGTGTTTCTGCATGGCGGTTTTGCGTTTGGAATAGGCGACCTGTTGGCGTGCCAGGAAGCTTCCGATCGAGGATACGTCGTGATGGCCCCGGCACTTCGGGGCGAAAACGGGAACCCTGGGAACTTCGAAATGTTCCTGGGCGAAGCTGACGATGCCAAGGCTGCTGCGACGTGGTTGGCATCGCAACCAGACGTCGCCCCGAACCGCGTCTATGTGTTTGGACACAGCGTCGGCGGCGGCGTGTCGGCCATGCTAAGCCTGTTGGACCAAGTGCCGATCCGACACAGCGGCAGTTCCGGCGGCCTGTATCCGCCAGTCGTTTTCCTGGGCTGGGCCAGCGATGTGCCGTTCAACAACACGCCCGAGGAACGCATGGCAAGACTGCTGCTAGGGAACATTTCGCACATGCAGCGTGACCACTATGCCTACCTGGGCGAACAAGACAATCTACGCGATTCGATCGCCATCGCAGAATCCGAAGCCCCTGGCGAATCGAACTTGCACCTCGAGATCGTGCCCGGCGATCACTTCACCAGTTTCGACGCGGCACTATCGAAGTACCTGGACTTGGCAGATCAGGACGAGTGATGCGTCAAGTATCCAAACGAAAGCGAGGCACTTCGCGTAGTGGAATTCGCCAACGGTTTGTCGATGTAGTCGAACTCTCAACGGCAACGGTGAGCCGCTGGCCGTGAGGCCACGGGAATTTTTTGCGGGGGGGATTCCCGGCCGCTCACCCGATCACGGCTCACTCAATCGACGAACCCCCAAGGCTTTCGGTGACTTCACACTCACCGACCGAAACTCGTGGCGGCTCGTTAATGTTGTCGAACTCTCAACAGCAATGGTGAGCCGCTGGCCGTGAGGCCACGGGAATTTTTTGCGGGGGAGGGATGCCCGGCCGCTCACGCGATCACGGCTCACTCAATCGACGAACCCTCAAGACTTTCGGTGATTTCACACTCACCGACCGAAAATCGTGGCGGCTCGTCGATGTAGTCGAACGCTCTACGGCAATGGTGAGCCGCTGGCCGTGAGGCCACGGGAATTTTTTGCGGGGGAGGGATGCCCGGCCGCTCACGCGATCACGGCTCACTCAATCGACGAACCCTCAAGACTTTCGGTGATTTCACACTCACCGACCGAAACTGTTGGCGGCCTGTCGATGTTGTTGAACGCTCTACGGCAACGGTGAGCCGCTGGCCGTGAGGCCACGGGAATTTTTTGCAGGGGGGGATTCCCGGCCGCTCACGCGATCACGGCTCACTCAATCGACGAACCACCAAGACTTTCGGTGATTTCACACTCACCGACCGAAACTCGTGGCGGCTCGTTAATGTTGTCGAACTCTCAACAGCAATGGTGAGCCGCTGGCCGTGAGGCCACGGGAATTTTTTGCGGGGGAGGATTCCCGGCCGCTCACGCGATCACGGCTCACTCAATCGACGAACCCCCAAGACTTTCGGTGACTTCACACTCATCGACCGAAAATCGTGGCGGTTTGTCGATGTAGTCGAACGCTCTACGGCAATGGTGAGCCGCTGGCCGTGAGGCCACGGGAATTTTTTGCGGGGGAGGGATGCCCGGCCGCTCACGCGATCACGGCTCACTCAATCGACGAACCACCAAGACTTTCGGTGATTTCACACTCACCGACCGAAACTCGTGCCGGCTCGTTAATGTTGTCGAACTCTCAACAGCAATGGTGAGCCGCTGGCCGTGAGGCCACGGGAATTTTTTGCAGGGGGGGATTCCCGGCCGCTCACGCGATCACGGCTCACTCAATCGACGAACCACCAAGACTTTCGGTGATTTCACACTCACCGACCGAAACTCGTGCCGGCTCGTTAATGTTGTCGAACTCTCAACAGCAATGGTGAGCCGCTGGCCGTGAGGCCACGGGAATTTTTTGCGGGGGAGGGATGCCCGGCCGCTCACGCGATCACGGCTCACTCAATCGACGAACCCCCAAGACTTTCGGTGATTTCACACTCATCGACCGAAACTCGTGCCGGCTCGTTAATGTTGTCGAACTCTCAACAGCAATTGTGAGCCGCTGGCCGTGAGGCCACGGGAATTTTTTGCGGGGGGGATTCCCGGCCGCTCATGCGATCACGGCTCACTCAATCGACGAACCCCCAAGACTTTCGGTGACTTCACACTCACCGACCGAAACTCGTGCCGGCTCGTTAATGTTGTCGAACTCTCAACAGCAATGGTGAGCCGCTGGCCGTGAGGCCACGGGAATTTTTTGCGGGGGGGATTCCCGGCCGCTCACGCGACCACGGCTCACTCAATCGACAAACCCCCAAGACTTTCGGTGACTCACACTCACCGACCGAAACTCGTGCCGGCTCGTTAATGTTGTCGAACTCTCAACGGCAATGGTGAGCCGCTGGCCGTGAGGCCACGGGAATTTTTTGCGGGGGGGGATTCCCGGCCGCTCACCCGATCACGGCTCACTCAATCGACGAACCCTCAAGACTTTCGGTGACTTCACACTCATCGACCGAAAATCGTGGCGGCTCGTCGATGTAGTTGAACGCTCTACGGCAACGGTGAGCCGCTGGCCGTGAGGCCACGGGAATTTTTTGCAGGGGGATTCCCGGCCGCTCACGCGATCACGGCTCACTCAATCGACGAACTCTTGGCGAGCTCCGCTACGAAAAAATGCTCCAGACTTGGGGAATGAACGCTTCGCTACGTTTTCCCAAACGGCTAATCCACCGAACGACTGCTGCCCAACTGCTTTAAAGCCCGAGTTCATGCTTCGCTTCGGTGAACTTTTCGATCGCCATCGCCAAATCTTCTTGCGAATGCGCGGCTGAAACTTGCGTTCGAATTCGTGCCTTGCCCTTGGGCACCACGGGGAACGAGAAACCGATGACGTAGACGCCTTTTTCCAGCATCATGTCAGCCATCTGAGTCGCGATCACCGCGTCGCCCAACATGATGGGCACGATGGGATGTTCGCCAGGCACCAAGTCAAAGCCGGCTTTTTCCAACCCAGCTCGGAAGAACCGCGTGTTGGATTCCAGCCGATCGCGGAGCTCGGTGGATTCGTTTAGCAAATCGATCGCAGCAATCGATCCGGCAACAATCGGCGGCGCAACCGAATTGGAAAACAGATAGGGGCGCGACCGTTGTCGCAGCAGATCGACGACTTCACGTCGCCCGCTGGTGTATCCGCCGCTGGCTCCGCCAAGCGCTTTGCCGAGTGTCCCGGTGATGATATCGATTCGGTCCATCACGTCGTGATGTTCGTGAGTCCCGCGTCCACGGCGTCCCATGAAACCGACTGAGTGAGAATCATCGACCATCACGATCGCGTTGTATCGGTCCGCCAAATCGCAGATTCCCGGCAGGTTGGCGATCGTGCCATCCATCGAAAACACGCCGTCGGTGGCGATCATGCGGAACCGCGCCGATTGGGATTCCTGCAATCGAGCTTCCAAGTCGGCCAAGTCGTTGTTGCGATATCGATACCGCTGGGCCTTGCACAACCGGATGCCGTCAATGATCGACGCATGGTTCAGTTCGTCCGATATGACCGCGTCTTCGGCGGTCAACATCGTCTCGAACAAACCACCGTTGGCATCGAAACACGATGTATACAAAATCGTGTCTTCCATCCCCAGAAAAGTGCTCAACCGATCTTCCAGGTCCTTATGAATCGTCTGCGTTCCGCAAATGAACCGCACCGACGACAGACCATATCCCCATTGGTCCAACCCCTGATGAGCCGCTTCACGGACGGCCGGTTGATCCGACAGCCCCAGATAGTTGTTTGCGCATAGATTCAACACCGACCGGTCGTCGCCCACGCGGATTCGCACGTCTTGGGCCGACGTGATCGTTCGCTCGGACTTGTACAGACCGCTATCGCGAATTTGTTGAATCTGGTCTTTCAGATGGTTTTGAAAATCGCCGTACATCGTTGCTCGTTCGCAGAAGAGTCAGGACGCCGGAGCGTCGTTCCAGTCCAGAATCACTTTGCCGGTTTGGCCCGACATCATCACGTCAAAACCAGCTTGAAAATCACGATAGGGAAAGCGGTGCGTGATGACGGGTGAAAGGTTCAAGCCACTTTGCAGCAGCACTCGCATTTTGTACCACGTTTCGTACATTTCGCGGCCGTAGATGCCTTTGATCGTCAACATGTTGAAGACGACCTTGTTCCAATCGATCGCGATATCTTCCGACGGAATTCCAAGCATCGCGATTTTCCCGCCATGACACATTTGATCGATCATGCTGCGAAACGCATCCGGGTTGCCCGACATTTCCAGTCCAACATCGAACCCCTCGCGCATCCCCAATTCCGCCTGCACCTCGGTCAGGCTTTCACTGCGGACATCCACGACTCGCGTTGCGCCCATTTTCTTGGCTAACGACAAACGCCATGGATTCACATCCGTGGCGACCACGTTCCGGGCGCCCGCATGCTTTGCCACCGCAACGGCCATGCAACCGATGGGTCCGCATCCGGTGACCAGTACATCCTCGCCTAAACAAGGAAAGCTAAGTGCGGTATGCACGGCGTTGCCGAACGGATCAAAGATGGCCGCGACATCGCGATCGACGCTGGGGTCGTGGTGCCAAACGTTCGTCATCGGCAACGAGATGAATTCGGCGAACGCGCCGGGTCGATTGACGCCGATGCCCTTGGTATCGGCACATAAATGGCGTCGGCCTGCCAGACAATTTCGGCAGCGTCCACACACCACGTGACCTTCGCCGCTGACGATTTCGCCTGGATAGAAATCCGTCACGTTGTCGCCGGTTTCGACGATTTCGCCAACAAATTCGTGGCCAACGACCATCGGGACCGGGATCGTTTTCTGAGCCCAAGAATCCCACTTGTAGATATGGATGTCCGTGCCACAGATGCCGGTACGATCCACTTTGATCAGGACGTCATTGATCCCGACGGTTGGCTTGGGGACGTCTTCGAGCCACAATCCAGGAGCCCGGTCACGCTTTACGAGTGCTTTCATCAAATCGATCCTGATGCTCAGTCGACTATCGGTTGCCATTCATTCGTACCGGCGATTTCCGGCCTGCTATCGTCAATCTAACGCGGTGTGTCGAATCACGGAATCATCGTAACCATCCTGTATTTGCATTTTTCACCGCTGGCCCCCCAGCGGTCCGGAACCACCCCCCAAGGACCTGGCGGCTTACCGGCACGTCCCCTGCCCATGAACACTTCTAACGACAGCGTGACGAACAAACGCCCTGATCCCCAGAGCGTGATCGGAGTCGATATCGGGGGAGCCAATTTGAAATATGCGTCTTTGGACGGCCAAGCATTTTCACGTGGCTTCGAAATGTGGAAGCGTTCTGCCGAATTAGCGGAGGCGATCGCCAACGATATCGCAGCGATGGGAACGCCCGATTGCCTGGCCATCACGATGACGGGCGAATTGGCGGACTGTTTTGTGGACCGATCCGAGGGGGTCGCATTTATCGTCGATGCGTGCCACGAAGCGTCGAAACGTTTGGCAGGCCCGATCGACACCACCGCACCCGCATGTGTTTTTTATGGGGTCGACGGTCGGTTCCATCACGGGGCCCAGGCCAAGCAGATTCCCAATACGATTGCGGCAGCCAATTGGCACGCCTTGGCCAGTGCGGTCGCCAGCGTCGTCACATCCAGCGGGACGTTGGTGGACATCGGATCCACGACGACCGATATCATTCCGTTTGCCGATGGCCGCGTCAGCACCAACGCCATGACAGACTACGATCGATTGACCGAAGGATCCCTGGTCTATGTCGGATGTCGGCGAACTCCCGTCTGCGGACTGGTCCATCGACTAACGCTGAACGGGATCACCACACCGGTGATGAACGAGTGGTTTGCAACGATCGATGATGCTCGGATCGTGCTGGGACTTGAAGCCCAGGACGATGCGGATTGCGACAGCGCAGACGGTGGTCCACGGACGCGTGATCGGGCAGCGAACCGCCTGCTGCGAATGGTCGGGCACGATCGAAAGACGATGACAACCAAGGCCGCTGAACCGCTGGCACAACAAATCATCACCGCCGCCAAACGTGAGATCAACGGCGCACTGGAACGAGTCGATTCCGGTGACGTCGATGCCCCGATTGTGATCAGCGGGCATGGCGGCGATCTGCTAGATGTCCCTCGCCAACGCAAGGTGATCGATCTGGGCGTTGTGCTTGGCCGCGATCGGTCACGATGCGCACCGGCGTGGGCCGTCGCCGAACGGTGGACGCGACTTGCAACGCCAATCGCGTCCGAAGCAGGTCAGCAATGATGCGCCGTGTTGTCAAAGTCGGCGGCAGTCTGCTGCTTCGCCCCGACCTGGGTCGGTCACTGTCGACATGGTTGCTGCGACAACCGCCGGCCCAGCATGCGTTGATCGTCGGCGGCGGCGAGATGATCGATGCCGTTCGCAAGTTGGCGATGGTGCACAACCTGGATCCGGAAACCGTTCATTGGATGTGCATCGACCTATTGCGACAAACCGAGCAAGTCGTGGCTGAGATCGTCGACGGCTTGAATCGTATCCAGGATAGGGACGCGTTTACCCGTTGGTCCAAGTGCCCACCGCATGGATCAGGGAACACAGAAGCAGCCAACACACTGATATCCATCCCGGCGTTCTATTTCCCGGGATGCGGTTCGGGTCTTCCCAATGATTGGGACACGACATCGGACGCGATCGCCGCCTATCTGGGGACACTGACACGGGCTGACGAGGTGGTGCTGTTGAAGTCCTGTGATGTTCCGCAGGGAATCACCGTTTCGCAGTGCATCGAAACAGGCATCATCGACCGCGCGACCGCAATCCTGATGCCACGAACCGGAAACTTGCGAGTCGAACGATTGCCGTAGCGGATCACCGATCGGCCGCGAAACCGATTGTCTAGCAGTCGGACGATCTTTACTCGGACGCTTTCGATACCAAACGAGCTCGAATCCGATTGCCGTGTTCCTGTGGGTCGCCGGCGGTCTTGTAGAGTTCGATAGCCTGATCGATTTCGTCCAAATGCTCGGCTGTTCTAGCCAGGTTGTAGCGTGCCGCAGGTTCCCATGGCGATGGTTGATTGGGATCCAGCACGCGTTTTTCGAACCATGTCTTGGCGGTGTCATAACGTTGGTCGTCGTACTGAATCAGACTGATCCAGTAGGTCGCCGTCCGCTTGCCCTGTCGCATCATCATTTGCACCTGTTGAACCTGACGATCGTACAATTTCGAATCGGTTCCCAGTTCACGTCGGATGCCGTAGGCCTTTTGCAGATCGACATCGATACGCAGGTCTTCGATTTCAAATTCCGGTGCCCGCTGTCCGAGATACAGTCCCCGAGCGCCGGGCACATTGGCCTCGTCATCGTTGTCAAACTGGCCATGCAGATGTCGCCACCTGGCGCTGGCCAGTTGACGTGAATTTTCGATCTGAGCTTCCAAGATGGCCCATCGCGATTGGTACCAGAACGAAAACAGGGGATCGCGTTGGGCGGCGGCGGCGAGGTCGCGGGCGTAGGCTTCGGCCAACAGCGGGACCGACCACCAACGAACGCCGGAAATCCCGCTGATCGCATCAAAACGTTTTGCCAGATCGTTCACATCCACGTAGGTGACCATCCGGCGATCGCCAGCCAATCCCGATTGCAGCGACTTCATCCGCGGGCTGACGGCTTCCGGGACGACGTTCAGCAAGGCGACGCTTTGCTGGACATCATCTTTGCTGATCGGATAGTCAAAAAATCCGGGTACGTTCAACCGACGCAGCACCGATGCATCGCTTCGAGCCTGGGCTAGCGTCGAAATCCCGGTCTGGTTCGGACCTGGAACGAAGGTGGCCAATTCGGGTTCGAACAGAAAGATATCCTTGCCGATCAGAACTCCGGTGCACCATGGTTGAAGCGATCCGTCATCGGTCGACGGGATCGCCAACACAGCCGCATCGATTCCGGCTTGGCGGCACAACAGGATGAACACACCAGCACGCTGAAGCGAATCGCCGGTCCCGCGCCAAAGTGTTTGGTAGTCGGATTGGCGATACCCAGCCCCTTGGAATTTCATGTCGAACGCCAGCGGAGGCGCCGGCGGTGCAGGAGCGGTCGGCACTAGCGGTTCGAACGCAACGTTACGCATCGTCCAATCAAACAATCGACTCGCAGTGCGAAGCTGGAGCGCCGCCGATGCATCCTGTTGTTCCAATTCGGCAAACCAGTCTGCCAGCACGGGATCATCACTGGCGTCCGTGTTGACCCATTCGGCGACTCGGCTGAACAGATAACTATCCCGCAAATGATCGACATCATCGCGGGTGTAACTTTCGCGATCGATTCGTTCGGCGACGACTTCGGGCGGCAGCAGTTCGCTGACCGTCTTGATGAATTCGCTGATGTCATCACCGGGCTGTGGCGACCGTTCGTCGGACCACCGATTCAGGTGATAGGCGATTTGACGACGCGCTTCGTCAGGATTCAATTCCACCAACCGGCTTAGCAAGCTGACCGTTTCGCCGATGTGATCCTGCTGGGACTCGGTCTGCATCCGCGACTGGCGTTGTGCGCGAATCCGTCGGACCGTATCCGAGTCGTCCGAGCATCCACCGATCGTGGCCATGCCAACCACGGCGACCATGGCGGTGATCAGCCACGCGGGGCAGGCCAGCGAGAAAACAGGACGCGAAGTCATCAACCGGTAGAGTGCGATCATCGGAAAATTTGCTTGATCGAAATAGGAAAAAATCGCGTCGACGTCGTCAGGGGGGGGCCGACCCAGGTTCAGCCCGCAGACGCATCCATCTGGGCGACGACCTTGCGTAGGGCCAACAACCGATCAACGGTCGACTCGAAAGCTTCCAGAGGGATCATGTTGGCGCCATCGCTGGGCGACAACTCGGGCTGCGGATGAGTCTCGAAAAAGAGCGCATCGGTTCCCATTGCTACGGCCGCACGGGCTAATGGTTCGACCATTTCCCGGTTTCCGCCGGTGGCGCCGCCCAAACCGCCTGGCCGTTGGACGCTGTGGGTCGCATCGAACACGACCGGCACGCCCAGAGCCCGCATCAGCGGGATCGACTGCATATCGTTGACCAGCCGCCCATAGCCGAAAAAAGTGCCTCGTTCGCAAAGCATCACGCCGCTGCTGCAATTCTCGGGCACGGTCCCGTGAACCTTCTCGACCACATACTGCATGTCCTCCGGCGACATGAATTGGCCTTTCTTGACGTTCAACGGTTTGCCCGTCATCGCAGCGGCCACCAACAGGTCCGTCTGACGAGCCAGAAAGGCCGGAATTTGAATCAGGTCGCAAACCTGTCCCACCACCGCAGCCTGATCGGGCAAATGGACGTCGGTGGTAGTCGGCAATCCCGATTGCTGGCCGACCTCCTCTAGCATCCGTAGTCCCTCGTCGATCCCCGGGCCACGTTTGGCCGCCAGCGACGTTCGGTTTGCCTTGTCAAACGACGCCTTGAAGACCACATTCACGTCGTCACGCTGATTGATCCGAACCAGCACGTCAGCGATCTGCATCGATAATTCCATCGACTGCAGAACACAGGGGCCAGCGATCAGCAACAATGGCTGACCGGGTCCGCAAACATAAGAACCGATTTGGACAGGAGAGATGGCCGGTGGCGGCGTTGATGAGGTATTCATCCCTCAATCTTCGACGATCGTCGGCGCCTGAGCAATCACAGGTAGATTGCGATCAGCGTGCAAAATTTTGGACTTCCGCGGGAACCAACAATCGCACTCGACCGGGTAACGTTCGGATCGTGACCGGTAAGCGTCCGGCGAAATCACCATCTAGCTGGACCGGCACACGTACTTTCCGCCGCCCGTCAGTGCTGACCGATCCAGCCCCGCTGAACGACCCACTGGCATTGACGTCCTGCGACGCGGAAATCTGGAACGCTGTGCCACGTCGGCGGATCACATCCGAAAAATTCAGATGTCGGCTTGTCGTGATCCCCGCCAAATACCGCAGGCCAGTCAACACCGAGCGACCCTGAAAAGCGATCAGGTCCAATTGCCCATCGTCGCCCATCGCGTCGGGTTCAATCGACAAGGACGTCGCGTAGCGGGGCAGATTGAAAACCATTGCCCAACCCGCATGGATGGGCGGCCCGCCATCGACTCGAATTTCCAATCCCGGAAACGAGTAATGACGAACTGCTCGCAAGATCGGACGCAGATAGCTGAGCCGGTGGATATGGCCTCGCCGCGTCAGATGCATCCCTCGCACGACCTCGGCATCAAAGCCACAGGTCGCCATGATCAGAAACGGCTTTCCATTCGCCTGGCCAACGTCCAAACGCACTTCGCGGCCAAAGCGAATGGTTTCCAATACCGCGTCGGCGGCCGATCGATGACCAAAATGTTTTGCCAGCAGGTTTTCAGTCCCCATCGGCATCGGCACGATCGGCACGTCGGCACCGATCGATTCACAGGCGAGCGACAGCGTGCCATCACCACCGGCCGCCACGACGATCGGGTTGGGCGAACCGTCGACGGCCGCCACCAACTGGGCCACCGAATCGACGATGGTGGATCGGACGTGATGTTCCCGCAGCCGGTCGACCAAACGGGGCAGCTGTTGGCGTCCCGCACCGGTGCCCGCGTTGGGGCTTGTGAAAATCACGACATCGGGCATTGCAGATTCCGATGCCGGGATCTGCGACGATGGCAAGCGGTTGGTGGGCGAAATGGCGAAACGGTCCATGGGGAAGATCGATTCAAGCGAGGAATGCGGAATCGCGGCAGCCGGTGGATGCCGCACTTGCGTCGTCCCGCCGGGCTGCGGTGGTCGGGGGATCGAAGTGGCAACCATTGTCATTGTGTTTTACCGTGAAAGTGGGAAACGCGTGGACTTGATCGAAATGGTGACCTAGCTTTCTTCAGCGTGGGATCTCGGAATCGTTCCGACACACCACGATGGGGCGGTCGTTAAATTCCAACCATCCGGAATGACCCGACACCCTGGACGCTGACCTCCTCCGTTTCAAAAGAGCCTGTTTCCGTGACGATGCTTCGACGCTATTGGGGTGCTTGCCTGATTTTGCTGATCGTGGCTATTCACGCTGCGGTCATTGGATACGTTCGCAGCCGGGTTGCTCGGCTGACCGGTATGGAATCGCCAGCGGTCGAAATCGGCAATTTCCGGTTCCAAAGCGTCGAAGATTTAGGCACCGTCTATCATTTCCGGCTGCATGCGGTGCTCGATCCGTCCAAACTGCACCGCGGTATGGAACGGATGACACAGATGAGGATGGAAATCCGCGAAGACTCCGAACAACTGCTACGCCAAGTCGATTCGGCATGGCTGGATGACCCGGCACAGACACAGATTCGCGAACGATTGATGGAAATTGTCCTCAAACACCTCGACGAACCGCTGGTTCAGCGAGTGCTGATCACCGACTGGTTGGAGCTGCCAATCCAGAATGTGGAGGTCAATCTGATGGGGTCCAGCGAGCTGGCATCCTCCTAGATTCCAGCTGGCAACCGATCCGGCACCCGCGTTTCATTTCAGGGCTTTCCGAGTCCGCGATTCACGCGCCGCAGCCGCTGAACCACCCGATCGATGGCAACGTCGGTGGAGATCCGCAATGCGCCGGGAATCGGCCTAGCGAATCGAAATATCCGGCGAAAATCAGTTTCACGGTCCAGTTTCTTCGTAAATCATCTCGGTAGGACTAAATCCGGCTTGTGGCAGCCGGCAAACCGTTGGTAGTTACCGATGGCAGTGAGCCGAGTGTCTGGTTTCAGACGCTTGGTCTCATCCCTTAGAAGCCTATTCGTCTACGCGGATTGCCGGTATGCCACGACGGTTACCCAACCTATTGCCATCTCCCCTTGTTTCCCGTTACCGAACCGTCGGCTACCGGCGATATGCATTGGGGTTGATGCTGGCTGTACCGATGTCGATGCCTGCCACAGCACAGTTTGGTGGCGGCGGAATGGGCGGTGCCGGTGGCGGCGGAGCCTCGGTTCCCGGTCCGGACAACAAACCGAAATTTCGTGAACACGTTCACGACGGTGCGGGCATCGCACTGCGGCGAGAAAAGGGCGATGCATTGGTGCTAGGGGTCCGCATCGTCGGTAACCAACGCATCACCAGCCACCGCATCCTGCAAAACATCCAAACTCGCCAAGACCGTTTCTATGATTACGAAACCGTCCTGGGCGACGTCCGGCGTCTGAACGACATGGGCGCGTTCGATCACGTCACGTTCAAACTGAACGAACAACCGGGCGGGTTTTACGTCACATTCGAAGTCCACGAACGACCGACCATTTCGCAGGTCATCTTCCATGGCAACCGCGCCATGAACGACCGCGAATTGAAAGGACGTGCCGGCGTGAGCGCCGCGGATCCGCTGAGCGAATTTTCGATCGAATCGGCGCGGCGACGCCTGGTCGACTATTACAAAGAAGAAGGCTTCAACCAGGTTTCGGTGCAAGCCAACACCGGAATCAAGAGCGATGCATCGGCGGTTGTCTTTCGCATCAACGAAGGTCCCAAAGAACGGATCTGGGACATTGCAATCGAAGGCTGCACGATCGTCTCCGAAGCGAGACTGAAAAAAATCATCAAGAGCCGCGATGGGTTCGCCGGCGTGATCTCGTACATCGGGAACACCGCCGACCTAGCCAAAGTCGACCAGGACGTGGACATCTTGGCCGCGTACTACCACAACCTTGGGTTCCTGACCGCCACGGTCGGACGGACGTTGAAGTACGACGATTCCGGCAAATGGATCTACGTCACGTTCGTGATCAACGAAGGACCTCGGTTCACGGTCAATGACGTCCAGATCATCGGGCACCAATACGCCAGCGAAGATTCGATTCGGTCACGGTTGAAACTTAAACCCGGTGACACGTTTGACGGCACCAAGCTTCGCCAAGACGTCGGCGAGATCGTCTACGGGTACGGCGAACTTGGATTCATCTATGCCGAAGTCGAACCGCAAACCGTGATGCGAGACGAAGACAACATCGTCGACCTGGTCTACAAGATTGCCGAAGGCGATCGTTGGAAGATCGACAAGATCCGAGTCGAAATCGATGGGGATCCGCATCTGATGAAAGAGAACACGATGCTGAACCTGATCGACCTTCGCGAAGGCGATTTCATCGATCGACGAGCATTGGAAATGAACCGTTCCCGTTTGGAACGAAGTCAACTGCTGGAAACCAATCCGCAAGTCGCAGAACCACCCGACATCAAAGTTGTCCCGACCGACGAGGACGGCAAGCGTTTCTGATGAACGACACCGAGAACCATCCGTCGACGCAGATTGCTCTGCGAGGGCAGTCCTCCGCTGGGCAACCGATGAATCGACCGCAGCATCTCCAACCTACCTCCGTCAAAGCTGACCGCATGAAGGATTCCAACCACTCGCCCATGGCTCGTTCCATCGGCCGACTTGCGATCTTCGGATCGTTGGTGTGGACAGCCGGCTGCGCCCAGCTGCAAAGCGTTCCCTCGACCCAACCGGGTTGGGCCACGCAATCGGGTTGGCAAACCCAAGCGACGCCGGGCATGACCACGGCATCCAACACCGCAGCATCCGATATCGGGGGGACAGATGCGGCACTATCGATGACCCCGATTCCGGCTTTTGCTGACAATCCGGGCAGCGCAGTCGCCCAAACCGCCTACACACCAGTCGGCCAAACGGTCGCCGCCAAACCGGTCGCTGACGAACGCTATACGGCCCGCCAATTCCCGCAAAACCCGTCGCCACCCCCGACCTACAACGCGCCCCAATACAACACCGGACAACCGTACAACCCGGCTGCCCCCAATGGTGCGGCCCCCCAATACAACGCTGCACCCCAGTACAACGCTGCACCCCAATACAACGCTGCACCCCAATACAACGCAGCACCTCAGTACAATGGCGTCCCCAACGCAAACTCGTTGGACGGCACCGGATTGGCAGACCCCTACGCCCCGGCGATGCCCTACGGCACGATCACGCAAGCGGTCCAGGGTCCCCGGATCCGCGAAGCCGACTTGGTGATCAACGGATTTCCTGCTCGTACCGGCCGGATCATGTTGGGCGGTGCGGTCAACAGCGACGCCGGTGTGACCGGTCAAGTCACGATTGACGAACGCAACTTCGACATCATGCGGTTCCCGCGATCGTTCAGCGATCTGTTCAGCGGCACAGCATTCCGCGGTGCCGGTCAGACGTTCCGAATCGAAATGGCACCGGGCAGCGACTTCAAACGATATACGGCCCAGTTCGTGGACCCCAACCTGTTCGGCTACCTGCCGCTAAGCATGTCGGTCAGCGGTTTCTTGTATGACCGTCGATTCAACGACTGGGACGAAGAACGGTTGGGCGGTCGCTTGGCATTCGGATATCGAATCACTCCCGACCTTTCGATCTCGTTCGGCATGACGGGACAGTCGGTTGACCTAGAAACCAACCGTACCGGCCCCGCGTTGCTGACCCAATCGGTCGGCGAGAACGAACTGTATTCAGGCGAAGTTTCGCTGACGCACGACACGCGGAATAGCCCGATCCAAGCCAGCCAGGGACACTACTTCGAGTTCAAATTCTCCGAAGCCTTCGGCGACTACGATTACGCTCGCTTCGAAACCGAATTCCGTCAGTACTGGTTGGTTCGCGAACGTGCCGACGGATCCGGAAAACAAACGCTGTCGTATTCGACCAAGGTCGGATACAGCGGCGAAGAAACCCCGATCTTCGAGAATTTCTTTGCCGGCGGTTACGCCACCATTCGCGGTTTTGATTTCCGTGGGGCTGGCCCCGTCGACCCGGTCAACGGTGTCGAACTTGGTGGGCGTTTCCAATGGCTCAACAGTGTCGAATACATGTTCCCGATCACGGCGGACGATGCCTTTCGCGGCGTCGCGTTCGTCGACTTCGGGACGGTCGAAGAGAAAGCGAAACTGGACTCCGATTCATTCCGAGTCGCACCCGGTTTGGGACTTCGCGTTGCCATTCCGATGTTGGGCCCCGCACCACTGGCGTTCGACTTTGCCTATCCGGTCACCAAAGCGGAGACCGACGATGTGCGAGTCTTCAGTTTTTACATGAGCCTAATTCGCTAACGCTGTTTGCGGCCACCCCTTCGTTGCCGATCGCCTGCCCACTGGATGTTTGAACGACCGGCCATGACCGACCTCCCGATCGAAGATTCCTATCGATTCTGCCCTCGGTGTGGTCACGCCCACGATTCGGTTGGCCAGATTCCATTCCACTGCGAATCATGCCAGATGACCCTCTATCTAGGCCCGGTGGCGGCCGTCGGTGGGTTGATCGTGAACGATTCGGGCGAACTGCTGCTGGTTCGCCGAGCTCGTAACCCTGGGCTCGGCCAATGGGGTTTGCCGGGCGGATTCGTGGACCGAAACGAATCGGTCGAAGAGGCGCTGCGGCGCGAGGTTCACGAAGAAACCAAACTGACTCTCCGCGAGACTCAGTATCTGATGTCGCGACCGAACCAGTACTGCTACGGCGGTGTGACGGCCCCCGTGATCGATGTCTTTTTCCAGTGCCGGCCGGGATCCCTGGATTCGTTTGCACTGGATGATGATGAACTCGATCACCATCTGTGGGTGCGGCCAACGCGTGATCATCTGGACAACATGGCGTTCGAATCGAACCGGCTGGCAGTCGAAGCCTGGCTGAAATCCTCGGCCGCCGGGCTGTAGGGGCCCGTGGCGGCCTGATCGGCGCAGCTGGATTCGGATCCGGATCGATCGCCTAAAACGTCGCCTGACACTCTGCACTCTGCACTCTGCACTCTGCACTCTGCACTCTGCACTCTGCACTCTGCACTCTGCACTCTGCACTCTGCACGCTGCACGCTGCACGCTGCACGCTGGCACGCTGCACTGGCGATCGAGCCGCCGCGCACGCCCCCCCCCCCCTCGCCAGAACTATCCGAAAGACCCGTTCGGCAAAAACCTTGACTTTCTGTACCCGGAATTGTCGCTAGGATCGTTGCGACAAATAAGGTCAGCGACTAAAACACGGTCTGTTGCGACTGATTCTCAATACGATTAGTGTGATTCTGAAACGAATCCCAAAGGCTTCCGCTGATGCGTCAATTCAATCGCCAAGGTTTCACTTTGGTCGAACTTCTGGTCGTGATCGCGATCATCGGCGTGCTGGTGGGGCTGTTGTTGCCAGCGGTTCAGGCAGCCCGCGAGGCGGCTCGGCGGATGAGTTGCCAGAACAATATGAAACAGATCGTATTGGCCTGTCACAACTACGAATCTGCCACCCAGCAATTGCCCGCGGCTTGGAGCCAACCGGCGATGACGGGTGACGGATGGTCGACACAGGCGCGGTTGCTGCCATACATCGAAGCCCTGGCACTATCGACGGCTGTCGACTTCGCTGCCGGATACGGCGCCGCAACGCTTCACATCGACGGCCAGGACGTACCGGTTTCCAGCTTCCGCGTCCCCACCTACCAGTGCCCCAGCGACGTCAATGACCGACCACGGCCGGGCGACAACGGGCCGGAACACTACCCCCTTAGCTACGCCTACAACGCAGGTGTTTGGTTCGTTTACGATGCCAACAACAACCGGGTAGGCGATGGGATGTTCACGGCCCAACGAGGACGACGGTTCCGGGATTGCTTGGACGGTCTGAGCAACACGCTAGCGTTTTCGGAAGTCAAATCGTGGACTCCGTACTACCGCGACGCCGCGACAGCCGGCAACATCGACACCCCGGTGGTTGAAACCGACATCTGCGCATTGGCGGGTTCATTCAAGACCGATACAGGGCACACCGAATGGGTCGACGGCCGCGTTCACCAGAGCGGATTCACGACCACGTTCACACCCAACACCAAGGTCATTTGCACCGAATCGGGCATTGAATATGACCTTGATTTCACCAATTTTCGCGAAGGCAAGTCATCCGGTTCGCCGATCCCGCGAACCTACGCAGCGGTGACTTCGCGAAGCTATCACCAAGGCGGCGTCATCACGTCGCTGATGGACGGTTCGGTACGAATGGTGAACGATTCGATCGATCGCGAACTCTGGCAACACCTGTCCACCCGTGCGGGTCACGAAGTCGCCATCCTTCCAAACTGATCCCGATTCGCCAACCATCGCTGCGACGCTCAGGCAAGATTGATCCAGGCCAACGAAGGTCATCGATCGTGATGGGAAGGATGACGTCTAAGCCAACAACGCCTGTAAATCATCCGCCGTCAGCCCGCTAATCAGGCTCTTGTCCTGCGAAATGATGGCGTCCGCCAAGTCTCGTTTTGACTTCTGCAGTTCCATGATCTTGTCCTCGACGGTGCCCGTGCAGATCATTCGATAAGCCATCACCGGCTTGGTTTGCCCCATCCGATGGGCGCGATCGATCGCTTGGGCTTCGACCGCCGGATTCCACCACGGATCCAAGATAAACACGTAGTCCGCCGCGGTCAGGTTCAGGCCGTTGCCGCCTGCTTTCAGACTGATCAAAAACAGTTTGCAATCATCGTCATCTTGGAATCGTTGGACGCACTTGTCGCGTCGCCGCGTCTTGCCATCCAGGTACTCATGATCCCAACCGCGTTGTTGAACTTCGTTTCGGATCAACCCCAGCAGCTTGGTGAACTGCGAAAAGACCAGCACCTTGTGTCCTTCGCTGGTGATCTCTTCGAGCTGCTGGAACAGCGAATCGATTTTGGCGCCGGAAACCTTGCTGGTCGGATCCACCAGACGCGGATCACAAGCAACCTGACGCAGCCGCAACAGCGCTTCCAATACATGGATTTTGGATCGCTTGATCCCCAGCTCGGCAACTTTCTTGCTCAGGTGCAAACGATAGTGTTCGCGAATTTCGTCGTACAATTTCGCCTGCGGCTTGCTCATTTCACAGGCCAGAGTTTGCTCGCTCTTTTCCGGCAACTCGGTCAACACCTGTTTTTTCGTTCGCCGCAAGATGAACGGCCGCAGCGATCGGCTGACCTGTTCGATACGCAATCGATCTTGTTCGTCATCCAACTGCACCGTTTTGGGTGCTTTGCCCAGCATTCCCGGATTCAAAAAATCGAACAACGACCAGAGGTCACCCAAGTGGTTTTCGACGGGCGTTCCCGTCATGGCCAAACGATGATCGGCTTTTAGCAAACGCGCCGCCTTGGCCGACAAACTGCTGGGGTTCTTGATGGCCTGTGCTTCGTCCAACACGGCGTAGTCAAATTCAACTTCATTTAGCCACGGTGCGTCGTTCCGCAACGTTCCGTAGGTCGTGACAATCAAGTCACTTTCAAGCAAAGATTGCGGTTCTTGTTGTCTATCAACACCGGTGTGATTGATGACTCGCAAACCGGGGGTGAACTGTTTCGCTTCTTGGATCCAATTGAACACCAAGCTTTTGGGGACAACGACAATGGATGGCTTGCGAGCGATTTTCTTCGGCAAGTTCCGGAGCCGCCGGTGTTCGAACAATGCCAGCACCTGGATCGTCTTGCCCAACCCCATGTCATCCGCAAGGCAGCCACCGAATCCGAATTCTTCCAGAAACTGGAACCACCCCAGCCCCACCTCTTGATAGTGCCGCAGAGTCCCGGTGAAGGATTTCGGGGGCAGTGCCGACTTGACGCCATCGAACGATTTTAGCTTGCCAACAAAGTCGGTAAAGGATCGATCGGCGGAAACGTCTCCTTGCGTTTCCAACATCGCGTCCAGCAACATCGCTTGGCTGCGTCCGAACCGAACGGCCCCGTCGACGGTGTTGCCACTGTCCACCAAGCTGGCAAAGCGTTTCAGCCAGGCTTCGGGCAGCATCCCCAACGTACCATCATCCAACAGGATAGTGCGATCGCCGCTGCGCAGTGCGGCCAACAGTTCTGGCAACGCGGCCGACACACCGCCGAAGTCCGCATCGGCGTGTAGATCGAACCAATCCACTCCGGAATTGACGGACACATTGAAATCGGTCGCCAACCGGATCGCCACACCGTCCGCCAAAACCTCCCAACCGTCGGATCGAAGTCGTTCGACCACGGTCAAAAAACGATCACGGCCGACAATCAGCTTCGATTCGTAATCGTTCAAGTTCACATCAAAGTCCGCGGCATCAACTTTTGCCAGTTGCTCGGACTCGGCCTGCACGTTGCGGTGCACCAAGGTCTTCGTTTTACGGTCAAACCACCAGCGACGTGGAGCGTCATAGGAGTGAGAATGGTCGTCGTAACGCACCATCAGTTCAGCATAAAAACGAGCAACCCCCGGCTCGACCTGACTGAGGTGACATTGCGGCATCGGCGTTCCGGTCGTTTCCGTCACTGCGATCGACGGGTCGATTGTCAACGGCAAGTGACCCTGTGTGGCCGAAAGTTCCGTCAGCATTGTGTTGATGCTACGCCCCGGAACAGCGACCTTGCCAACCGATTGCCAGGCACGGATGGCAGCGGTTTCCTGCGGATCCAAGCAAACGACGCCGGCGGAAACCTGGCCTGTTGCTGGCACCGGCCCCGGCAATTGAATCACACCGCAGCCAACGTCACAGGCCAGCATCACGGACGATATCGGCAGCACATCATTGCCACGAACCAATTCCGGTTCGACAACCAAACCATTTGCTTTGGCGGGATTGGGCCGGATCACCAATGCGAGTTTCCATCGCGGCCCCGTGTCGACGCTGAGGATCGCTTGGGCATCTTCGAATCGTTTCGAATGGCCTAGTTTCCACGCGAACCGTCCGGTGGCCGCCAACGCACGCAAAGAGACTTCCAACGACGCTGGATCCACCTTCAAGCGGTCATGCGATCTCGCTTGGTAGCTTCGGTAACCATAGGATTGCGAGGGATTTTCGGATGGCGACAAGGCTGCCAACACCGCTCGATCCAACTTCCCAATCGTCGGATCCACCAACGGGGGTGAATTGGAGACCGACACCGGAGTCGCCCACTGGCCGTTTTTCTTTCGCACGCTGTGCATCACTTGGACGATCATCGATGATTCGCTTTGTCGTTCCGACAAAGACCAAACGAACCAGTGCTGCTTTGGAACCAGGTCTTGCTCGAATACCTTGGATGGAATCCCCCAATTCGTGGACTCCAATGGATCGTCTATCGAAGCACCGATACGTTGCAAAGTTTCCTTCCAGGACTTTGCATTCGATTTGCCGGACGATGATTGTGTCGCAGTCGAAGCGGTGACTGTGTTTGGAATGTCTGCGATGGCGCTTGCCCTCGAAGCAACGTGACCATCTTTCTTCATCGATTCAAGGATCGATTCCATCACTCGACTGCGGAAGGCTTCACGATCGCTTGCTTGCGAACGGCCAGCGGGCGTCGTCTTGCTCGGATTTTTGGCCAGCCCCTTTTTCGGGCGGCGTCGATCGAGTTTGCTACCGACGTCCAATATCGTCGAATCGATATCGAAGAACCGAAGCCGGCTGGTGCCGCTGGGAACGGCGTCGTAAAGATGGTCCAGTTTGCTCAGCAATGCATACAGATGCTTGCACGGATTTCCACCTTGGAAACGCAGACAATCACAGGAAACACCTAACTGGCCATCGTCGATTTTTTGGAAATCGACACCCAGGATATATTCTTCACCGGCAGACCCTTCGGTAACAGCTAACGCTCCCAAGCTACCAATTTCGGTGATGTCGATTCGATTTCGAAGCGACTGACGCGAACCACGAGCGCGGTCGCCGCTTAGAAATTCATTGGAACAGATTCGAGAAAGCATAACCGTCGGGACTCGCTAGCTTCGTGCCAGGTTGAAAGTGCACCGGAAATTCTGATGACTCATCCACCGAAGTACAATCCCAAGCATGACGACAACGAACGTTTTGCTGGCCCCCCCCGGCAAGTTGGTCTACCCATTCAATGACCGAGCGTAATTTCGCAATCGGGACTTGTTCTTTTCCAGCAAAGTCAATCCGACCAACAGCAACATCCCGGTCGTGATCCCGAACACCCACCAAGGCCAGACGGCATCGATCGATTGCTGGGCGTGACGAACCATGCTGGCCGATCCCAAGAATACAAAGATCGCACCCAGGTACAAAAACGGCCCTACCCGCAGCACCACTCCCGCCATCATGCCTATCAATGCCAACCCAACTAGAACAATCGGTCCACTCAGCGACGTTCCAATTTGTCCGATCAACATGTCGGCTGTACTGCTGACGTAAATGACCAAGGTGGCCGCGTACCGAATGCCAGCGGCGGCTTGGCCGCTGATTCGGTTTCGATAGAAGTGGGTGACGACCAAAACGCATACCGCAGGCGGAATGATCCATGCCTGTGGGTGCATCAAGAATCCCCATCCCGGTTTTTGCGCCAACAACATCCACAGTGCCGCGTTCCCCATGACCACCGCACTGATACGTGGGAAGACACTTTTCCAGATCGTCGACAAACCGGCGTAGTACAACGCGCCGACAACCAGCACCACATCGTACCGAACGGTGTCGCCGATGAACTTCCACGCCGACTGGTCGCTGGTACCTAGACTGATCCAGAATCCGAAGATCGGAATCAGGGGCAAGTAGAGCGCTGATTGCTTTAGCACACCGGCGATCACTTGGTCTCCACGGCGACTCGCCCACTCGGTCGCACCGACACTGACAAAGGCCAGCACCATCACAATCAGCGGCCAATACTGACGAAGCCCCAAAACCGCCAAGGGCGATTTACACAAAAACAGGTGCAACCAACACAGCGCGGCAATCCCTTGGGCCGCAACGACCAACCCTCGGCGTGTCGAATCGGACAACTGCCATTTGGTTTGCCAGTGCGATCCCGGTCGACTGACCAATCCGATCCATCCAGACAATCCGCTCATCACCGCTAGCGTCACGGCGACCCCGATCACCATGACTTGCGATATCCCGCCCGTGCGATCCTCGGATCGCAAGATGGCTTCGATCGTCAGCATCACCATCAGCGAAGCGATCCCCGCGACTGCCGCCGTGATTGCACCGCCACGAAACGCGTCGGACCAGCGAACGGCAATTCGATCCCCCAGTAATTTGGGAAACGCAATCAGCCACGTCGCGGTTGCCAGAACCGACGCGACCAACCAACGCATGGAAGTTTCCAGCACTGGGTGGGAACTTTGCACGGATTCGACGCTCGCCAATAACCCAACCGTGATCATCACGGAAGCCACCGCGACATGTCGCAGTCGCGTCCGATCCGTCAGGTCAGCCAACACCGCGATCGCCCAACCCGACATGGCTACCGATAGGATTGTCAACTGAGTCACCCACGCAGTCTGTTGGTCCGCCACCTCATAAACGATCATGAACACCGCGGCAAAGATCGCCAAGCATCCATTGGCCGATGCGATACGGAATGCCGCCAAGGACCAATGCCGGAGTCTTTCTTGCGCCAATACCCGCATGTCCGGTGAAGACGCGTTGAGGCCGCCGCTTCGGACCAACCAGGGCAACCAATGGGACATCATGGCAATCGCGATTCCCGTTGAAAGGGCAGCCACCATCCAGCGAATTTGCATCGTTGTATCGAACAGGTTGACCACATGAACCGCTACCAGGGTGACGGCGGATACGGCAAGCAGCAACAGATTCCCACTGCGGACACGTTGCGAAAGAGTCAACCATCCGATGATCGGAATCGCACCGTAGGTCAACAATCGCAGCCCGCTTGCGACACCGGCAAGCCCGGCGAATCCGGTTCCACCACCATCCGAAACCAGCCACGCGATTTCGCCGACAAGCGCCAAGCTCAGGATGCCGACGAGGCCGGCGTCTGGGGCAGCGTTGGCCAGTTCATGAAACTTCGGATCCGTTATTTTCGCATCCGTCAACTTCAATTCCGATACGCGGGTGCTGCTGATCCGCCAGATGCCCCACCAACTGGAAACCCAAATCGCGGCGATCGTCACGGAGACTTGTCTGGTGGCCGGAAAAAGGTCCAAAATCCACACTATCGTGGGGCCAGCCAAGACGACCCACCATCCCAACTGTCGCGAGGTGACCTGCATCGCACGATCACTCGGTTGGGACCACTGAACCGCTGCCACATGGACACCGGCGATCAGCAAAGCAATCAATGCGACCCAGGCGCCGACGGTAGCTCCACCGAGGTTCCAAATTTGATGCTGCCAGGCAACCGCGGTTAACCCGACCGTAACAAGAACACTGAGCGCCAGTTCCAGATGCCGAACCTTGTTGCCGCGCCATGATCGCAACATCGACCGCCCACAGGCCGCCGCCGAACCGAACGTCCACAGCATTCCCATCAATGGGATCGCCTGCGCCGCCGTCACCCAACCCATGGCATAGGCCTGATGTGCCAACTGACCCGCCACACAGGTAATGCCCAGCGGCCAGAGATCCATCGATCCCAATTTTCGACTTGGCAACAACGGTCGCAGCGGTGGCCAAGTGGTGATCAAGATCGTCGACACCGACAACAACAAACCCGTTTGACTGGCGAACACCATCATCGACGACATCGCAGTCAGGACTGCGATGGTGACGGTGGTCGCCGTGATCAACGCGGTCACCGTTGCCAGGCCAATCGCTGCGTGGACCGCTGGCACACACACGCTTGCTGCGTTTGGCCGGCCAAACCACGGTCCCCCATGGTGAACTCCGACAGCCCAGCACAACAACCCGATCGACGCCGCCTGTACCCAGATCACCGGTGACAAAGCCATCGTGGACGCCGTGATGCCAATGGCCGCCGCCAACAATCCGGCGGACAGCATAGGCAGTCTGTCGTCGTCTCGTTTGCAGCTTGCATCCAACGATACCACGGCTCCTAGAATCCACCAGACCGCCACCGACATAACGGGAAACGCGACGGCCAATTCGTTGACCGACAATGGCAACCACCAAAATTTCCACATCAACACCAACGACGACACCGCCACCGAAACGGGTGCGACCCACTGGATCCGGCGAATCGATTCACGCCGGCGGCCCACCACCCACGCAATCACAGCGATCAAAGACGTCGCTAGCACCAAAGTTTGCGCTTCGTCCATGGCCAACGATGCAACCGACGACAATGCCCAGACACCCTGTGCGACCGACCAAACGATCGTGGCAATCATCAATCCGTACAGGCTTCCCATGGCAGTTGGTTGTTCGCGATCCGATGTCGACTTTCCGACCGCGTAGGTGACGTACTGAACGCCGAACAATCCCACCAGCGATACAATCGGCAGCCATCCCAAAGACAGCGGTACCACGGCGTTGCCCATGACCGAAACCAGCATCGATGCATAGGGCCAAACGGCCCCCAGCACGGCGAACCCGACCGCCGCATCAAACGCCACGGTGACTGGCATCCCGCTGCTTTGGTTCTTTGCGGATGCAACGAATCCGATGCGCCCGCAGACGCCATCGGCGACCTGCCGCCCAAGCCAACGTTCACGAATGATCGCTCCCGTTGCCAATCGGCAAACCGACCATACGGCCGAAGCCGATGCCAATACAATCGCCCAAACCCATGGCGATCGTCCCATTTGCCAATGCTGGACCGCGAACAGACCATCCCAATCAGCCCGATATCCAATCAAGATCGCTAGCGCCACCATGACGACCTGAGTCATCCGAATCCAGGTCGTTGATTGGCGAATACTGTTTGCCCACAGCAACCCCAACACCGCCCCGCCCAAAATCCAAGTCGAAACCGACGCATTGAATCGTACGGAAGCACAGGCGACCACCGAAACGATCCCCCAGACGCTGACCGACATCCCCAACCATCGATGGGCAGCCGACGATGGCACGGGCATCCCCAACGCCGATTCGGATCCCGAAGCAGCCATTCCGCGCCGCCGGTCCCAATGACGCAGCCCTTCGCAATACAGAATCCCCATCGCGGCTGATCCGGCCATCACCTGCATCAATGTGGAAATCAACTTCGTGTCCATTGCGACCATGAACGGTCCCTGGCCAAACTGGAACGGACGCAGGATCGACACCCAGGTCAGGGCCGTTGCCGCTGCCCCCAGCGTGAATCCCAACTGCTGATGCAGTCGCGTCTGCGATCTTGAAAGGACCACGCCAACGATCGCACCGGCCAATAGAGTGATCGTGACTACGGCGGCCGGGACGATCCCCATCGCAGATGGCGGCGAAACGGACAACACCATCGCCATCACAGCGGCCCAACCAATCCATCCGAAACCCATGATCGCCAACCATTGCCGATAACGATTGGCACCGGGCCAAGCAGCGATGATGCCGGATACAGTAGCCAAGGTCAGCGTGACCAACATTGGTTCGCCGCCGATCAACCGCCGCGTCATCGATACGTTTGCCCAGTCCAATCCAGACATCCAGTTGGGCGATGTCAAAGTCGCGGCCAGACCAAGGGGCAGCAGTGCGATCACGGTCATCAACGATTGACGCAAGACGCCTCCGATGACCACAGCACTGATCGTAAAAATCACAGCCCAAGTCCAAACCCAGGCTTCGGATGTCATCGCGGCCGGCAGTATCGTCATCGGCGCTGCGGCACCGATCACTAGCAGCACCGCTGCCGCCATGGATCCCAACGCACCCCGCGCCGTCGTCATCAAATACCGCGCTGCCGTGGCGATCGCCAAGCATGCGGGGATCGTCGCGATCGCAATCAGCAGTAAAAACTGTGGCCCCAACGTTTCCTGGGCAATCAACTGCGATGAATAGACGGCGTACCCAATCGATACCGCTAGCGAGAAAACACCCAACCCGATCACAGTCATCCGCGATCGAACGTGAGCAAAACTAGCGCGAGCGATGCAATCCGAAGACCGCGGCTCGGATTCGGGTTGGCCTAGTCGGTGCTGGAATCGGTCCGAATATTTCATCCCGACCCGAGTCACCCAAACCACCGCGACGGCGACGGCAATGGAACCAATCGCTAAGATCCATCCGGCATCGAATCCCATTCGCTGGACCGCAGTCGGCAACAACGGCAACACCACCACCGGCCCGATCACGGCTAGGGTGAACGGCCAAGCCAAGTGCCGACGCACCAGCGCCCGACCGCCCCGATAAACCAAAGTGCCATACACCAACGCTGCGACGGCGATCGCGATCAGGGTTACCGGGTCGCCGAGCCGAATGGCGTTGGCTTCGGTTCCGGATGCGGCCATCCCTGCTAACACGCTTAGCGGCACCAGCAACGATGCGATCAACAGAACCGCTCGACTGGTATGACGCAGCTTCCATCGACTTAGGGTATAGAACCCGCTGGCATAGATCGCCGCATTGGCTGCCAGGAAAATCAATGAAGGGATCGCGCGGTGGGTTTGCACCAATGTGCTCCACAAACTGATCACCAGCCCGATCGAACAGATCACGATCAGCATCCCAGCAACCAATTCCCCCCAACGAATGTTGCGTCGGGCCAAGAACGATCCGATCACCTCTGCTTTTGAAAGCGCCGGCGCGACGGGTTCTTGCTCAGATGCATGGAATGGATGGTCGACACCAGGCTGATCTGAATCCAAACGATCGTATGTTTGGCGATCAGCGGCCAACGACTGTTGCTGCGAAGTCGTCGGTGATTCCGGTGGTTCGACCAGCACTGCTTCGACGACTTCGTCGTCACAGAAATCGTACGCGATGCCTCGATCGGCTGTTCCCGCAGCCGCATTTCGAAGCGGTGGGACGACATTCCCCGGCGCTCTTTTGGCAAGTGGGCTCGAGTCGGATTGAGTGGCCCGATCGTCACCGGAGAGTTCCAGCGATTGGATTCCACGTTGGAACTTGGTCGCGGTGGCTGCATCCAGAACGCCTCGCAATTCCAGTCGCTGAACCACACGGCGTGCGGCAGCCAGATCTTGACGCTGGGACACGTCGCCCGCCGGCGGTCTGTCGGTGCCCGTCACGAACTGGACCATGCTGCGGATCAGGACCCAAGTTCCGTGCCCCAGAACGGTGATCACTCCCCAAACCAACATCGCATACAGCAGGAAATCCATGATTCAGATCAGTCAAAAGGGGCGGGCATTGAGCGGCGGCAGCACTGCGAGGCTACCTTTCACGGAGCCCTTTCGTTGGGATCGACTGCGCAAAGTTCGCCTGAATCTGCGATAATTGGCTGGATGAGCACCGAGCCCTCTGAATTCACCGATTTTGAGTCCGTGATGGCGGACTACCTGGAACGGACCGAGCGGGGTGAAACGCCCGATCCGGAGGCGTACCTGCGTGCGTACCCGCAATTCGCGGACGATCTGGGCAGTTTTTTTCGCAACCATCAATGGTTTGGTGATTCATCATCGCTGGCCCCGCCATCGTTGGCTGGAAAAAGAGTTGGCCCCTACGAAATCGAATCTGAAATTGCCCGTGGTGGGATGGGCGTCGTGTACCGGGCTCGCCAACAGGGACTCGATCGCCCGGTCGCGTTGAAACTGATCAGCACCGGGGTGCTAGCGAGCCGCGAAGAACGCCGACGATTTCGAATCGAAGCGGAAGCAGCCGCCCGTCTGCATCACCCTGGGATCATCGCGATCCACGAAATCGGGTCCTGGGAAGGGTACGAGTACTTTTCGATGACGCTGGTCGACGGCCCGACCTTGCAGCAACAAGTCGAATCCGACCACTTTGACGATCATAACGCTGCCAAAGTCGTCCACGACATCGCTCGCGCGGTCGCCTACGCCCACCGCTGCGGGATCGTCCACCGGGACCTAAAACCCGATAACATTCTGATCAGCGAGGATGGACGCCCTCTGATTACCGATTTTGGGCTGGCCAAATGGCACCGCGAAGGCACCATGCTGACTCGCACCGGCCAGGTCCTTGGCACACCGAATTACATGAGCCCCGAGCAAGCCTGTGGGCGTGGTGATGGTGATGTGGCCAACGACATCTATTCGCTTGGCGCCATTCTGTACGCGATGCTAACCGGCCGACCGCCCCACGCCGGGACATGCGCCGCGGAAGTGCTGCGAAGCGTACTTCAAGATGAACCGGAGGCTCCGCGGCATTACCGTCGTGATGTTTCAGTGGTGCTAGAGAAAATCTGCTTGAAGGCAATCCGGTTCGAACCGCAGCAACGATATGCCACGGCCGACGCGCTGGCAGACGACCTGGACAAATACCTCACTGGCGAAACGACCAGCGCCGAAGGCAGTGGGTTGATCGACCTGGTGGCTCGAGAAATCCGACGTGACCAGCATCAAAGCCACTTCGTCGATTGGGGGCGAACTCTGGTGAAGTTGGGCGCAACGATTTTTGCGTTTCACGTCGCGATGTTCGCCATGGATTTGTGCGAACTGCCAAATTCAATTTCTTTCTGGACGCCCCGGTTGCTGATGCTTGTTGGCATCCTGGTCATCATCTTGCGCGCTCGCGGCGGCGGCATCACGCCGCGGACCGTCGCCGAGCGACCGGTCTATTCGATTTGGATCGGCTACCTAGCAGCGCTGTCGGTGATGAACGTCTTGATACTGTCGGGGAAGATCGACGAAGCCAACCTGTTTCCGATCGCCGCGGTGCTCAGCGGATTTGGTTTCATCGCGATGAGCGGGCACATCTGGGGTGGCGCCGCCATCCTGGGCGCTGTTTTTCTAGGCGCCGCAATGCTGGCCGCGTTCAGCCCTCTGTACGCCCCGTTGATATTCGGCACCACATGGTTGGTCAGCCTATGCGTGCTGGGGCATCACTACCGCCGCAACGGTTGACGCGGCTTGGCGAATTCCGGCCAGCTTCGGATCGGTTACAGCCCCTCGGTGGTGGTTTCGATCGTGAACACCGAATCGCCGGCGGTGATGAACAAGTGCTTGTTTTCAGGACCACCAAAAGTAACGTTGGCCGTCCATTTTCGGGGGACCGCGATCGTTTCCACCAAGGTACCATCGTCTTTGTAAACCGTGACTCCTTCGCTGCCGGTCAGGTACAAGCGGCGATTGATATCGATCGTCATCCCGTCACTACCGGATGTGCAATACAATTCGCGATCAATCAACGATCCGTCCTGAGCGATGCGGTAGGAATACGTTTTCTTGTCACCGATATCGGCAATGTACAACCGACGTCGTTCGGCGTCGCCAATGATGCCGTTGGGCTGTACCAAATTGTCTAGCAGTTGCGTCAGTTCCCCGCCGGCTGACAAACGGTAGACGCCACGCGGATGGTCCGCTGGTAACGGTGTATTCCAATAGGGGCGTTGATACATCGGATCCGTAAAATAGATCGATCCGTCCTGATCGGCCCAGCAATCGTTGGGTCCGCCGAACCGCTGTCCGTTGTTGTTTTCCAACAGCACCTTGTGCGACTTGTCATTCAAATTGAACGACCAAAGTTGATTCTCGGCGTCGGCACACGCGATCATTCGGTCCTTTGCAACAAAGTAAAGACCGTTGCTGCGTCCGGCCGGCTGCAACCAGGTCGACGCCTTTCGAGTCGCAAAGTCAAAGAAGACGATCCGATCGTTGGGCTGATCGGTGAAATAGACGTTGCCATCTGCGTCGGCAGTGGGTCCCTCGGTGAACGAGTAGCCATCGCCAGCGAGTTGCAGTTGAACCCCATCGGCGATGATCGGATGACTTTCGGGCGGACCAGCATCACTGGTTGCCGCTGAATCATCGGCGACCGAGACGACACCAACCAAGACCAGTGCAAAGAAACAACCGAATCGCATGACGTCACTCGAAAATTTAAGGGAGGGATAACAGCCCCCCTCAGCTTGCGACGCCAGCGATCAAAAAGCAAGACCGCCAAGCAAATCTGTCGACTATCGAGCGTGGCGTTGGATCATTTGCATCAGATCCGCGGTCGGTTGGTGAAGCGTCATCACCTGCGATGTCGCAGCCGGGTTGTTGCGATCTCGGACGATCACGATCACTTCTTGGTCGCTGCTAGGTTGGCCAGCACCACCAACGGTTTCCTGATATCCCGCCGGTGCGATCGCCGATGGCTGGGCCGAAAACCCAGATGGGGGATTCGGTGCAAGCGAGGCCATTCGGTCCGCCGGTGGCTGGTTTTGGGGTGCCGCCAGGGGTGCGGATGCGTTCGATGCGGAGGCCGCGATAGCGGCGGATCCCGATTTGGGCTGGTACAGGTGCGACAGGTTCACGCGGTCAAGTTGCCACTGCACAGATCCCGGCCCGGCGTAGATGCCGACGTCATTCTTGTAGTCGGCCGCGTTGCAGACACCGACCAAACGACCTTGTGCGTCGAACAATCCTCCGCCGCTTCGCCCGTCGATCGGTGCACCATCGATTTCGATATTCGATGCACCAAGGTGCTGGTTGTACTTGTTGATTCCGGTGATGCGAGTGTCGCGGCGGGATGGATCGTCGCCTCGGTCGCAGCCGAAACTGAACATGGTTTGGCCATTGCGAGGCATCTGATCGGTGGTGATCACACTGACCGGTTGGACGGCGAATCCGGGGCGGATCGCGACCAAAGCGATATCGCGGCTATCGGCATCGAAGTCGATGACTTCGCCGCTGACCGTGCGAACTTCGCCGCCGACGAACAGGTCGACTTCGACTTTGCCTTTGCCGTCATTGTCGCGAAACAGGTGGCCACAGGTCAGCACCAGGGCGTCTTCACCATGGGTGTCGATGATCGTGCCGGTACCGGCGCCGTATCCGTTTCCATCGTGGACTCGCAGACGAACGGTGGCCCCTTGGGCTCGTTGAACAGCGTCCGCCATCGACATGCTTGGCATCGCTTCACCGCGTGGGTCGAACGCCGGGGGCGACGCGGCAACCAGAGTTCGCGAAGGCGATTGGGAGCCCGCATTTGGATCGCGAGGACGATTCAGTGTCGCGGGGTTGGATTGATTTGCCGCACCGAATCCGGTTCGGCCGACGGGTGCTAAACGAGTCTGGGGAGCGGGGAATGCGTCCGCGACGCGTTGTTTGCTGCGGGTGTCGAACAGGGGCCCAGCGGGATTGGTTCGCAGGGCGGTGTACAACTGCTCGATCGACTGGACGCCCACCAAGCGAGTGACTTCTTTGCCGCCCGAAACGACCACAAAAGTGGGCGTCTGGCGGATCCCATAGCGAGCCGCAACCGCGGACTCGGCACTGACGTCAACATGGCGAACCGGGACGCCGGCCCGTTCCAGTTGAGCCAACACGGGCTTCATCGCCTGGCACGGCATGCACCGAGCGGACGAAAATTCGATCAAGATGGCATCGGCAGCGGAAGCCAATCCTGAAAAAGCGTTGGCAACCAAACATCCCATTGCCAAACAAGCGAACATCAGCCGTGTCACGTGCGTCCCTCCATGGACCAGTGTCTCTGCGGGCCACTGTCGCCGTCGGACAGTGTCTCTGATTTCGATTCTCGCTATCGTCCGTCCTGCATCCTGCTGGGCTGACGTTCGCGATCCATCCCCACCGGTTGAACATTCCTGACGACCGGCAGCGACGTGGGCGATAGTGCGGCAAGGGGCTATCGCAAGGCAAGTGCAAACGGTCAAAGGTGCCGCGAACTTAACTTTTTTTCGTGTTTCACAGCCAAAAAACAGCAAAAACATTCCAGGCCGGACCGGCCGCCAACCCGTCGCCGGCCCGATCGCCAGTCGTCCGATCCACCACACGTCGTCGAGTTGGACCATCGCGACTACAATTCCGGCCGCGACCACAGAAACGGCCAGCGAGCCAAACCGCCCGACCAATCCAGCGAAACTGAAACCATGACACGAAAACTACTGGTCACCAGCGCGCTGCCTTATGCCAACGGGCCGATCCACATCGGCCATTTGGTGGAATACATCCAGACCGACATTTGGGTCCGATTCCAGAAACTGCGCGGCCAACGATGCATCTACATCTGTGCCGACGACACTCACGGCACGGCGATCATGATTCGCGCTCGAAAAGAAGGGCGCAGCGAAGAAGCTTTGATCGCAGCGATGAGCGAAGATCACCAGCGCGACTTTGCCGGTTTCGGAATCCAGTTCGATCACTACGGCAGCACCAATAGCGAAGCCAACCGGGATATCTGTCACGAATTTTGGAAGTCGCTTCGGGAGGCGGACCTCATCGCCGAACGGACGATCGAGCAGCTGTTCGACCCCGAAGCCGAAACGTTCCTGGCCGACCGGTTCGTACGCGGGACCTGTCCGCAGTGCGGACTGACCGACCAAGCCGGTGATAACTGCAACAACGGCCACACGTATTCGCCCACCGAACTGATCGATCCGAAGAGCACGCTGAGCGGTGCGACGCCGGTGCTGAAGGAAGCGAAACACCTGTTTGTCGAACTGGAAAAGTTGCACGGATTCTTATCCGAATGGGTCGATTCCAGTGGCGCCTTGCAGACCGAAGTCGCCAACTATTTGAAGGGTCACTTCCTGGCCGACGATTTACGCGACTGGGACATCAGCCGGCCTGCGCCGTATTTCGGCTTTGAAATTCCCGATGCCCCAGGCAACTACTGGTACGTCTGGTTCGATGCCCCGATCGGATACATCGCCAGCACGGCTCAGTGGTGCCAAGCCAACGGCGAATCACTGGCCGATTGGTGGAAAAGTGACCAGACGGAGATTCACCACTTCATCGGCAAAGACATCCAGTACTTTCACACGTTGTTTTGGCCAGGCATGTTGAAGACCGCCGGGTTCAGTTTGCCGACCAAAGTTCACATTCACGGTTTCTTGAATGTCGACGGAAAGAAGATGTCCAAAAGCGATGGCACTCTGGTCGCCGCGGAAACCTATCTGAAGTACGCACACCCGTCGTACCTGCGATACTTTTACGCCACCAAGTTATCGCCGCGTGTCGAAGACCTGGACTTAGGGATCGAAGAGTTCGCTGAAAAGGTGAACAGTGACTTGGTCGGCAAGGTCGTCAACTTGGCCAGCCGAGTTGGCAAGTTTGCGGGACAGACGGGCCTATCGGAAACCTATCCTGATGATGGCGGCCTGTTTGCCACCGCAGCGGCGGCCGGCGACGAGATCGCGGCTGCCTACGAAGCCTGCGACTACAGCCGGGCGATGCGCAGGATCATGGAACTTGCCGATGCGGCCAACCCGTTCGTCGAACACGCCAAGCCTTGGGAAATGAAAAAAGATCCCGAGCGGACCGGCGAACTTCGTGACGTCTGCACCGTAGCACTGAACCTATTCCGCCAATTGGCGATTTACCTGGCCCCGGTACTGCCGGAATTGGCCGATCAATGCGGCGACCTGCTAGGTGATCCGATCACCGCGTGGGACCAAAGCAAAACCCCCTTGCTGGGCACGCCTGTGGCGAAGTTCCAGCGCATGTTAGACCGACTTAAAACCGAGGATTTGCAAAAGATGATTGACGACAGCGCCGAAGCTTCCGCAGCCGATGCCGCCCAAGATGCCGCAGCCCAAGCTGCCAACGCGTTCAACGATAGCGATCAACCGCTCAAGGACGAACCGTTGGCCGACGAGATCACGATCGACGATTTCACCAAGGTGGACTTGCGAGTCGCTCGAGTGGTGGCCGCCGAACATGTTCCCGAAGCCAACAAACTATTGAAGCTGACGCTTAGCCTAGGTGGCGACGAACGTCGTCAAGTGTTCGCAGGCATCAAGGCTGCCTACGAACCCGAAGCCTTGGTGGGCCGGTTGGTCGTGATGGTCGCGAACCTAAAACCACGGAAGATGCGGTTTGGACTTAGCGAAGGGATGGTCACGGCAGCCGGGCCAGGTGGCGCCGATGTATTCGTGTTGGGGATCGACGAAGGGGCCCTTCCTGGACAGCGCGTCCACTAAACCGGACTCCACCTCCGACGCTTTCGCAGCGCCCTGTCGCTGCTGTCATCTATGATCACGATGCTAGCCCATCCCGTTCAATCGCTGCGGCGATATCTATTGGACAGGATGGTGCTGCGCCCATCGCGAGGGTTGGTGGATCATGGGTTGCAGCGTCGGGAGGTGCTGAACGTCCACGGCGAAAAGATCGAGTGCTTTGTGCACAGTCGATCGATCGGGGACCAGCCGCCGGATTGGTTGGTGCTAAAGTTCCCCGGAACCGCTGGCCGCGCCGAACGATCGTCCGAGTTTCCCATTTCGATGGTGAACTCGATGGGCGGCGAGGTCTGGACCTGGAATCCCCCCGGCTATGGCGGCAGCAGCGGCCGGCCCAGCCTGACCAAAATCGCAAGATCGGCCGAAGGCTTCGCACGCACGGTCCTGTCCGAGCACGCCCCGACCGCCACACGCCTGTGGTTGGTGGGAAACAGTCTGGGATGCAATACGGCGCTGCACGTCGCATCCACGCTGGACGATCTTTCGCTGCCAGTTGGATTGGTGCTCCGAAACCCGCCGCCTTTGATACCGGTCGTTCAACGGATCGCCCAGCGGTACCCGCTGGGGAAACTTGTCGGCCCCATCGCTGAAAGCCTGACGGATTCAATGAACGCCCTGTCGTTGGCTCCCATGGTCGACCGACCTGCTGTGTTCTTGCAATGCCTGAACGACAGCCTGGTTCCGCCATCGATCCAAAATGAAGTCATCCGTCGGTACGCGGGCAACCATCAAGTGGTGAAACTAGCAGGCCTTGATCACGACGGAATCGCAACCGACGAACAAGCCGAAACGATTCGATCAGCGATCCAATGGCTATGGAAACAAACAAACCCGGAAACCATCTGATGTCAGCCTCCCCTCCAGAAACGCGTCCGCTAGTCCGCGACGCGATCGTCGACGACTCCGCCGCAATCGCGGAAATCTACAACCACTACATCACCGCAGGCGGTTCGACCTTCGATGCCGAAACGTGGAAAGCGAAACAGATCGCCGAAATGTTGCCCACGACGGTTCCCGAGTGTTGGTTGGTGTCGGCCGATGGAGACAAAATCTTGGGATGGGGATCGGCCCGGCAATTCAGTGTCCGACACGGATTCCGACTGAGTCTTGAAAGTGCGATCTATCTGTCGCCCGACGCTGTCGGCCGCGGTGTGGCCCAGTCGCTGCAACAACAAGTCGAAGAACGTTGCCGCCAACACCAAATCCATCACCTGGTCGCGCGCATCATTTCAACCAATCAACGAAGCTTGGAATTTCACTACCGCCATGGGTTCGAATTGGTGGGAACGCAAAAAGAGATTGGTCACATGGATGGCAAATGGTGTGATCTGACGATCCTGCAAAAGATCCTGTAGCGACCAGCCATCATCATCGGTGTCCTCGTTGCGGTTTTCTATCGTCAGTCACCCCTGCGTCCATAAACATTTTGACTTCGTAGTTGCCGAAGCCGCCGAATTTCGAGATGTGATTCGGCGCACCCCAGGCCAACGCAGCCAATAGGAATGACAATCCGAGCGGATGATGCCGTGGTAGAATCCACGGTCGCTTGACCTGTCTGTTCTGTATCGTTTCCATGCGGAGTCCATCCATCATGTCCACGCTTCCACGCCGCCAAATGCTCGCCTCATCATTGATGGGGATCGCCGCCGCCTCTTGCCTGGATTTGGACCGCGTTTCAGCGGACGACGTTGAACCCACGCCATCACCGCGAAAACCCAACCCGATCGCCGTGTCGACGTATTCGTATTGGCGTTACCGCGACGACAGCAAGTTGACGATCGAACAATGCGTCGACCTGGCCGGCGACGCGGGTTTCGATGCTGTCGAAGTGTTGCATGTCCAAATGGAAGACGAATCCAACGCAACGCTACAGCGAATCAAACAGCGGGCGTTTCGCCATGGCATGGACCTGTGCGCGATGTCAACGCACCAATCTTTTGTGACACCCGACCCGGCCAAACGACAGCAAAACGTCGACCACACCATCCATTGCATCGAACTGGCTTACGCGATGGGCATCCCAACCATCCGGGTCAACACTGGACGCTGGGGCACTTCGGGCAACTTCGATGAACTGATGGCGAACAAGGGAATTGAACCGAGGTTGGAAGGCTACACCGACGACGATGGATTCGGATGGGTTCGCGAAGGATTTGAAAAGTGTTTGCCGGTGGCAGAGAAGTGCGGCGTCGTGATGGGATTGGAAAACCACTGGGGTCTGGGGCGGACCGCCGATGGTGTCTTGCGTGTGATCGGCGAAGTCGATTCGCCTTGGCTGCGAGCGACGATGGACACAGGCAATTTCCTGGAAGACCAGTACGATCAATACGCGAAGCTTGCTCCCGAAGCAGTGTTCGTACAAGCGAAGACTTACTATGGCGGCGGTACCTGGTACACGCTGGACATCGACTATCCAAAGGTGGCGAAAATCCTGCGGGACGTCGACTATCGCGGATACATCAGCCTAGAATTCGAAGGCAAACAGGATCACGAAACCGCGATCCCCAAGAGTCTCGCGATGCTGCGCAAAGCGTTTGCTTAGCCTGCCAAGGGGCACACCAAAGTGCGATGCCGGGTATCACCGGCCATCCACTTTCGCACTTTCGCACTTTCCCGGACACGATCGGCGCGCCCGCGGAAATTACTCGGCGCCGCGAGCTTCCTGCAACATGCTGGTCAATTCGCTGATCACCAGTGACGATGGCAGAGCGTAGCTAACGACGCGTCCAGCACGCGCGATGTTGATGCCAATCACGCGGCCCGACGTATCCAGCACCGGACCGCCGCATTCATCGGGATCCAAGACCGTGTCGTGCTGAAACACGCGATCGAATCCGCTGAGCCGATCGCTGCGAGGCCCGTTGACTCGCGAATCATTTTCGGACTCGCGAATCAAGTGAAAGTCGCGAATTCGGGCGTCCATCTCTAGCGTATCCAAACCGCTGGAACGGTTCGTACGCAGGATCGTCAAACGGACTTCGTCACCGGGAAACATGTCTCGCAAGGTCTCGATCACACTGGTTTTATTGGATTCGTGAATGCCGTTGATGGCGATGATCAAATCCCCCCGAACCACCCCCGCGCTATCGGCGCCACTGTTGGGGTACACCTCTTCGACCAACGCACGACCGTCGGGACTGTCGTTCAGAATCACTCCCAAACGTCCCTGGTGTTCGATCTTCCTAGCACCGACGCCCATCACACCGATCCCGACCGGGCGGCCGGTCCGACCGGGGCTGATCAGGAAGCTAGCGATCGACGGCTTGTGATCCACCAATTGAAGTGGTTTCAACGAAACGTCAGCGTCAACACGCAACAAAGCCAGATCGTTTTGTCGCCGCACCGACGCAACTCGCGCCGGGTACAAGCGACCATCGTGCAGCCGAATGCGAATCGGATCACCACTCAGTTCACTACGCTTGGTCAACAAATATCCGTCCGACGAAACCACCGTTGCCAACGCCACCGGCCGACCACCGGAAAGCACCTGAGCGACGGAGTACTGAACCGAATCCGATAAGGGACGGATCAACTGCATCATTTCGGAATTGTCACGGCGTTCGTCCGCCACGGCGATTTCGGCAGCCACCATGATCCATCCGGCTGCGATGACCATGCCCAGCCCCCGAGCGACCGACCGAGCAAATCTACGATGAACGGATGAATTCATGTTTGGGTTCTTTGCAACTAGCAAAAAGGATGATTGGACGGGATGCATCCGCGGCGAGGGAACCGGAATGAATAATGACGCATGATGTTTTCGATCGACGTCGCTGCAAAAAATCGTGCCGGACACTTTTTTCTAGCACGATGTCTCAGTCGGCACGCCCCACTTCGACGCTGACTCGTTTACGGCTGCCATCTCGGTTGATCCAAATTGCGACTCGTTCCCCTGGCATCGTGTCGTCGACGGCGGCTTTCAGGGATGCAAAATCTTTGATCGGTACATCGCCAAACTGCTCGACAACGTCGCCTCGTTCGATACCAGCATCTTCAGCAGGTGACCCCGGCCGAACCACGTCCACGATCGCTCGTTCGGAGTTCGGGCTGCCGGTCACGCCAAGCACGGGACGAAAGCCGGGCAGGAACCCCCACGCTTCTCCGTCACGCATCTGATTCCAATATTTACCGTAGTAATCGACCGGAACGTGCAAGTTTTCCGAAACATCGTTGCCGATGCGACTGTGGACAGCGATCAGACGCCCCGACAGATCGAACAGCGGTCCACCGCTATCGCCACCGATCAAGGCACAATCGGTTTCGATCGCACCTTCGCGAACTCGCAAAATCCGACCGACTCGCGTGACGATGCCACGATCGGGGTCGTACCCACCCGGATGTCCGGTGGCGATGCACCACATTCCCGCCATTAAGTCTTCGCTGGTTCCCAGTGACGCATGCGACCAGGGATTGCCCCCGTTCTGATCGGGATCAATCTTCATCAAGCCTGCGTCCACTTTTCGATACATGCCCAAAGTCCGTGCTCGCACGGTCCGGCCAGTCGACAGGGTCACCAGCGCGCTCTTCCCCGGACGCATCGCAACGTGGGCGGCGGTCAGGATAAAACCGCTTTCGGTGATGATCACTCCACAGCCCTGGGCTGGGCCGATCTGCACACTGACGGTGCACGATTCGGCGGCCTTGGACACGCTGTTCTGTTGGGTTTCCATCAAACGCAAATGGTCGATCGAACGCGGCACACCACCGGTACGCAGCAACGCCTGCAGTTCGCTGGGCACGGTGACCAGTGTGCCAGAGGACAAACTGCCCGATGCGGTTCCAGGGGCAGTCGTCGATTCGAGTCGATCTAGCTGACCAGGCGACGACGGAACCGCTGGCAGCGAATTCGGCGACAGACGGTCAGCCCGAACTCCGGCCGATGGAACTCCGGCCGATGGCGCCCCCGCAGACGGTACCGGACCGGATGGCGAGGAAATTCCAGGCGACTGAAAACTGGATCCTGGGGGATCGATCACGATCGGCGGCGACGAATAACCCGGTGGGAAATTGCCAGACACGATCGGGGCCTGGGCCAACGCGATCGAGCCACCTAGAAGTCCCCAAATTCCAAAGGCCGAAATCGCCGCGACCCAATGACCAACAATCGCCGCAACGGAATCGGGCACAATGGCAGACGGCGAGTAGAGAGGTACGCGGCGCACGGCGGACTCAGTTCAGAAAATCAAGTGACGGTACAACAGACATGGTTCAGCAACGAAACGGTTCAGCAACGAAACGGGTCAGCCGATCAACGGACACCGCACCAGGATGCTTGCCGCATCGCGAAACAGCAATGATGTCGGAACCATCGGCATCGCAGCCCCGCTGGAACGCGGCTAGCAGGATCGCTGGGGCTCAATCTTGCCGCGGATCCATTGTACCCTGTTTCGGATGGATTGAAAAAACGGTTCCCGACGTCCTCGACAGAAAAGAATCGGCCCCTGGACCGTATCCGAAGATGCCTGTTTCCCCGTCTTTCATTCGTTTTCGACTGGTAATTTCATGAAACGCACCCTGATTGTTGGCTACGGATTTCTAGGTCGCCAGGTTGCGGATCTGGCCGACCTTGCCGGTGATCGGGTTTGGGCGACCACCCGCAACGCTCAAAAAATGCGCCAAATGTCTGGCGGGCCGATCCAGCCACTGCATCTGGACTGGACCGATCGACGCACTTTACGCGGACTCCCCGAGGTCGATCGGGTCTTGGTATCGGTCAGCTACGATTCCCGCAGCCCCCACAGCCGCTACGATTCCCAAGTCGGCGGGCTCCGGAATTTGCTTCAAGTTTTGCCGCCTAGCACCGACGTTTGCTACATCAGCACGACCGGCGTTTATCACCAAACCGACGGACGCTGGGTGGACGAAACATCGCCCTGTCATCCCAACCGGATGGGCGGCCGAGTTCATTTGCAGGCCGAATCGCTGCTGCACCGCATGCGGCCTGATTCCCCCTGGTCCGTGCTGCGATTTTCCGGAATCTATGGCCCGGGCCGCGTTCCCCGATCAGCCGACGTGATCGCCGGCCGACCGATCGCATTGCCCAGCAACGGGTACCTGAACCTGATCCACGTCACCGACGGTGCCAGGGCCGTGGTGCAGAACTGGGATCGCCACAGCGGCGGCCTGGATCGACGCCGAATGTATTTGATCAGCGATGATCAACCGATGCACCGATCCGATTTCTATCGCCAAATCGCCCGCCAAGTGGGTGCGGCCGAGCCCAGCTTTTCGACCTCGCCGCCTGCCGGGGCCAGCGATCGAATGCGATCCGATAGTGACAAACGGATCTGGAATCGACGCATGAAATCCGACTTGGTCTCGCGATTGGCGTTTCCAACCTACCGCGAAGGTCTGGCGGCGGTGCTGTAACACAACATCGGTTCGATGCCGGCACCGAACCGATCCCTTCCAGCGATCAAACAAATTTAGAATGACGAAGTCGATGACGACGGGGAACTGGAACCCCGCAACTGAGATCACGGGGCAAACCGGTCGCCAGCGGCGAATTGCCGGGTCTTCCGATTGCTACTTTGCTACCTACAATGCCTGCCACTCCTTCCGATCGCTACTTTTCAAAACGACTCCACACATGTTGACCCCTAAACCGATCTTCCCCGGCGTCATTGAACTGAACTTCCAAGCGGGGGAAGTGCTCGGTTGCAACGTATATTTGGTCCACGACGCCGGTGAATGGCTGTTGATCGATATCGGCTACGAAGAAACCGTGGACGACTTTATCGAGATCATTCGGCAACTGGACTTTCCGCTTTCACGCTGCAAAACGCTGGTGGCCACCCACGCGGACGTCGACCACATCCAAGGTCTGGCAAAAGCCAAATCGATCCTGAAGACATCGGTGACAGCTCACCCCAATGCGGTCGAGCCTCTGCAAACCGGTGATACGCTGATCACGTTGGCGGAAATCACCGCCCAGAATCTAAAACTGGAAATGCCGCCTGTCCAAATCGAACACCAAGTCAACGACGGCGACATCATCACCGTCGGATCGCTGGAATTAGAAGTTTGGCACACGCCGGGTCACACCAACAGCCAATTGGCATTCCGAATCGGAGACGTCCTGCTAAGCGGTGACAATATCTATCGCGACGGTTGCATCGGCGCGATCGACGCTCACCACGGCAGCGACATCAAGGACTTTGTGCGGTCCCTCGAACGGATTCGTGACAGTGACGTCAAATGGCTGGCACCGAGCCATGGTCCGATCTTCGCGAACAACCCTGAATTCATGAACCGCACGATCGACCGAGTTCGCGGATACTTGAAGATGGCAGACTTTGGAACGCTTGCCGACAGCTGGCCACTGATGGACCAATGGGATGACGAAGTCGCCGCCGGAACGCTGCCCGAAGGCCTGGACCGGCTCTAATCGTTTGCCAAACCGTACGCCGGTCAGCCCCCATGTCTCGGGCACCGCTGCGAAATCCGCTGCCACATTTGCTGAGCGATGCGTTTTTTTCCGTTGACGGCGGGGGCCGCCAAATGCTAGTTGCAACGCATTATGGCGAATCAAACCATCCAAAGAACGGCCTTGGCCGCATTATTGCTTGCATCCGTGCCATGCGCTGAGGCGTCTGCGCAGTCGGAGATGCCACCGTCGACGTCTGCCCCCATCCAGGCCAACGGGCCGGCGATGGTGTCGGCCACCGATGGCGTCCATGCCGCCAAACCCTGTGTTTTGCTGCAAAATGACAATGTTCTGTTCGGCCTGGCCCAGCAGGTAGGCGAATACGTGGTCATCCGAGACGGCTTGGGCGGTGAAGTTCGACTTCCCCGAAAAGAAGTCGCCTGTTGGGCTCCATCGGTTCGTGATCTGTATCGATATCGCGTCGACCACCGCACGCGAAACGACCTTTCGACGCGGCTCCGAGACGCGCGTTGGTGCGTCCGTTACGACCTCTTTGACTTGGCCGACCAAGAATTGGCAGTCATTCGTCAGCATGCCCCCAACAATGCTGAAGCCGCTTCGATTCGAGCTCAGATTGCGCGAGCGAGGTCGCCCCAACCGAGCGAAGCGCAGGTCGCAGCCGCTCACCACCACGACGTCGCCGGCAACGTCCATCTGGTCGACCATCAAGACCCTGTCCCCAAGCCCATCGAAATCGACCTGCCCACGCTGCGTTTTTTCGCCGGGCACGTCCAACCCACCCTGATCAATCGCTGTGGAAACTGCCACAGCCAGGATTCTCAGCGTCCCTGGTCCATGATCGTCCCCGGCCGCGGGACTCGCGCATCGTCCCGGATCACGCGAGAAAACCTGAACGCGGCATTGGAGTTCGTGGATGGCACGAACCCCGAAAACAGCCCCCTGTTGCAGAAAGCGATGACGCCGCACGGTGGATCCGAAACACCGCTGGATCCACGACACGCCAAATCGATCGAAGCATTGAAGCTGTGGCTGTCCGTTGCGGCGCAGATGACGACCGCTCCGGACCCTGCCTCGACGCCCAGCGATGACGCAGCAGTCCCCGCGGATCCGCAACGAAGCGCAGCCGAAAACGTTGCCCCTGGATTGGACACGCCGGATACCGCCGCCTTCGAACAGGGGACTACGATCCGCCAACCGCTGGACGAAATGGTCGATGGAGCCGACGCCCATGGACCCGACGCCTACCTAGCCGAACGCCCCAGCGTGGGCACACATCCATCGTTGGCAGACCAAGCCGATGGACCAAGCCCCACAGGCCCCGCACGGTTGCCTCGTGTCAGTGACCCATTCAGCCCCGACCTGTTCAATCGCCGCCACCACGGCGCACAGTAGCCAATCGGGCAACGCGATGCCAGCCGAAAGTCTTGGCGACTTGCGCTACGAGAAAAACGTTCGCCGCTGGCGAGTGTTTCGACGCTTGAACGTTTGACGCGACGCCAGCCGAAAGTCTTGGCGACTTGCGCTACGACAAAAACGTTCGCCGCTGGCGAGTGTCTCGACGCTTGAACGCCTGACGTGACGCCAGCCGAAAGTCTTGGCGACTTGCGCTACGACAAAAACGTTCGCCGCTGGCGAGTGTTTCGACGCTTGAACGTTTGACGCGACGCCAGCCGAAAGTCTTGGCGACTTGCGCTACGAGAAAAACGTTCGCCGCTGGCGAGTGTCTCGACGCTTGAACGCCTGACGCGACGCCAGCCGAAAGTCTTGGCGACTTGCGCTACGACAAAAACGTTCGCCGCTGGCGAGTGTTTCGACGCTTGAACGCCTGACGCGATGCCAGCCGAAAGTCTTGGCGACTTGCGCTACGAGAAAAACGTTCGCCGCTGGCGAGTGTTTCGACGCTTGAACGCCTGACGTGACGCCAGCCGAAAGTCTTGGCGACTTGCGCTACGAGAAAAACGTTCGCCGCTGGCGAGTGTCTCGACGCTTGAACGCCTGACGTGACGCCAGCCGAAAGTCTTGGCGACTTGCGCTACGACAAAAACGTTCGCCGCTGGCGAGTGTTTCGACGCTTGAACGCCTGACGTGACGCCAGCCGAAAGTCTTGGCGACTTGCGCTACGACAAAAACGTTCGCCGCTGGCGAGTGTCTCGACGCTTGAACGCCTGACGTGACGCCAGCCGAAAGTCTTGGCGACTTGCGCTACGACAAAAACGTTCGCCGCTGGCGAGTGTCTCGACGCTTGAACGCCTGACGTGACGCCAGCCGAAAGTCTTGGCGACTTGCGCTACGACAAAAACGTTCGCCGCTGGCGAGTGTCTCGACGCTTGAACGCCTGACGCGACGCCAGCCGAAAGTCTTGGCGACTTGCGCTACGAGAACTTTCGAGCGACAAACGCCACTTCTCGCTAGGCTGTGAAGGCTGCGATGCGGATCGCAGAGGCTTGGCCCTGTGGCGTCACGTTGACGCTGATGAAACTATCACCGGCCGGCGTGCTGGAATCCTGGCATGCGTTGATCGGGCAATCGGAATCCAACTCGGATAGGTTCCGGATGGGGAACAGGTTGCCGCCCAGCGACTGTAGGCTGGCCACGATCTCGACCATCCCGCCACCTGCGCCAAGATTCCCCATGTGGCCTTTGACCGTCGTCACAGGAGGCTGTGATTCAGCGGGACCAAACACCGCAGCGATGGCCTGTGCTTCTTGCTGGTCCGATTCAATCGTGCCCAAACCATGGGCGTGGATATGTCCAACGGACGTCGCTTCGCTGCTGCCCAAGGCCCCTCGCAAAACGTTTGCGATCGATTGTTGGATGTGCGAATCTTTGTATTGGTCGGTCGGGCCCACCGCACTGCTGGCGTAACCGACGACTTCGCCTAAGATCGTCGCACCGCGTGCCTGCGCATGTTCCAGAGTTTCGCAAACCAGGGCCGCGGCGCCTTCGCCAACGACACTGCCATCGCGTGTTTTATCGAATGGGCGTGACATCGTCGCGGGATCGTCTTGGTTGGCCGCCAACTTTTCTTGCAGCGAAGCGTGCAGGGTTCGCAGCGTATGGATACGCGATCCGGTGGAACCGACAACCAAAACGTCGGCATGCCCACGTTGGATCGTCGAAAATGCTTCGGCCAGTGCCGCGCCGGCGGACGCTTCGCGGACCGTGATCGAGTTGTTGGGACCACGCAGGTCGTTGTAGATCGCAATGTGGCTTGCCGGCATGTTGGGCAAGTACTTCAGCAACCACAACGGGTTCACCTCGGGCTTGCCCTTCGCACCCCAATCTTCGAAATGAAAGTTGCCGTCTTCGTCCAAACACTTTTGGATTCCGCCAGCAAATTCTTCGGGCAGCGACATGATGTAATCGCAACCGTACAGGACCCCGGTGCGGTCACGATCACGATTTTCCTGGTTCAGTTCAGCATCGTTCAGAGCCAATTGAGCCACCGCGACCCCCATTTCGATCTCGCGGCACATCACTTTGCTGCCTTTGCGGATCGTGCGAGCCAGCGTCTTTTCCATCGGACCGTAGTCCTTGATGTCGCCGGTGAATTCGACGGCTTCCGCCCCATGGTCGATCCCCAGCACGCCCTGCGGCACCTGAGTGAACGGGCGAATGCCGCTGACGCCGTCGCGGAGGGCAGAGAGCACTTGGTCGGGATCATTGCCAAGGGGGCTGACGATTCCGATGCCCGTGATAACGACACGGCGAGACGAAGGGGTAACCATGGACGATTGACGCATATTCGAGGCGGCGGAAAAGTGCAGAGACCGCGATTGTAAACAGCAAACCCCGCGTCTTTGAGGGGGCCTGATCCAAAGAGGGTCAGAGCGACATCCGACCGACCAAATCCCCTAGTAACGGCCTCGGTTCGCACCGCCCGGTTGGGTGGCTACCTGAGGAACCGATGACGATGGTGTCAGCCCGGTGGTCAAGTTTTCGGATGCGCGACCGCGAAATTCGATGAACATCAGAGCGTCGGCGCGACCGGCCGTCGCCCCGGTGAAGGCACTCATATTCAACATCGGAATCGCCGACTGGGCGCGTTCCGGACTGGCCACCACGCCGCAAGAGAGCAACAGCACCATGTCCGACGGCCAACGGAAACGTTCGTGCAAACGCCAACTGACCACTTGTGGAACGTCGATACGGGCGCGGTGAACTTGATTGTTGGGCAGCGGCAATTCCAAGTCGACCGGGTTCAGCTTGTCGACCTGATCGATTTCAGCCTTGATCATGCAATCGATCGCTCGACCATCGGTGCTAAGCAGCGGGCTGATCGACAATCGGTATCCCTCTTGGACTTCGCCGGTTTCCGGCTCGTAGGGAGGCCATGCCTGAGGGGCCGGACGCACATTCCGGACATAGTTGCGGCCTCGCGTGCTAGCCAGCGTCTCGGTTTGCCCGTTGTAGGTGACGATGTTCAGATCATGGACTTGGCGCGAATCGGTGCGTTGACGAAGCAGGTTCAAGACCAACGCGGCGTTTTCCTTGCTCAACAACCATGCTTGCACGCCCGGCGAATCCACCGACACGTGCTGCATCAACATGTGAGCCCGGCTGCGCCAGTTGGCGTTGCCGACCGTCATGACCCGCAGGTGCATCACCTGAGGCTCTTTTTCGCCAGCCACAAATCGGTCCACGACACCATTGACCACTTCGTGCATTTCGTCGGTGTGATAAACCGATACGGAATCGCGGTCGGCGTTCAAGAAACCAAAGGGTTCGGTGAACCAAACGTCGGTCCCCGTCTCTCGCAACACCCAGTCAATGATCGCTTGTTCGGGATGATCGTGCTTGGTCAGATAGCCCGTGTAGGGGCGAAGATCGTACACGCGGTGCACTTGGCCGGCGGTGCGAGGCAGTTTGCCGCCGGAACTCGGTGGGGCCATCGCCGACGTTGCCGGAGCGGCAGCTGCACGCCCGGCAAATGCGTTGTTGTTATTCGGATTGGGTGTTTGCCCCTGCATGCTGGGCGGCGTGTCAGGCGTACGTGGGACCGCGGCAGTCGTGCCACCGGGCAGCCCCATCCCCTGACCAGAGACGTGCGAAGATTCGACGCCCAACATGACGACGAAAGCAAGCAGTAGAAAAGTGACAAGACGACGCATCGATTCGATTCCTAGACCATCGGATCCTTACAGAGACCAAGGGTGGCTATACCGACAACGCCAAAGGTGAGGCAAGAGTGATCGGGCACTTCCGCCGCGTCACCAACGGCGAAACTTGAGCGGAATTTTAAAGAAGGACGAAAATTGTCGACGAAAATGGGCGTTCCAACCCAATTCCGATGCCTGCCGACAACTTTCAAGAAGTCGCCATCGAGATCCAATCGCCGCCCGATCGGGTCGGTTTTAAAACCGCAGCTGGGCGTTCATGTCGTCGGTTGCTGCCGAAACAGCATCGAGCCATTGGGCGTCCCCAAATTTGTCTTTAAATTCCGGGCGGGCGTGAGCAAAAATGATGTGCCGCGAACTGTTGACGACCGCTCCGAGTCCGCGCTCGTCGAACCCGGCCTGGACGTCGGCTGCACCGCCTCCCTGAGCCCCAAAACCGGGGATCAAGATCCAACTTCCCGGCAACTCGGCTCGCATTTCCGCCAATTGTTCGGGATAGGTTGCCCCGACCACGGTTCCGACCGGCCCATATCCACTTTGCCCCAATCGGGTCGAATTGAACTCCGTCACCAACTCGGCGACCGCCGAATACACCGTCTGGCCATCGGTTTTACGATCCTGCAGCAGTCCGCCACCAGGATTCGAAGTCTTGACCAGCACAAAAATGCCGGCTTCGCGTTGATCGCAAACTTCGACAAACGGCTCTAGCGAATCGCGGCCCAGATAGGGACTGACCGTCAACGAATCGCTGCCCCAGGGGCTTTGCTGGCCCAGGTAGGCGTCCGCATAGGCCGTGGCCGTGCTGCCGATGTCGTTGCGTTTGCCGTCGGTAATGACCAACAACCCAGCCTGGCGGGCGTGAGCGATGACTTCGCCCAGAGCCACCATGCCGGCGGGTCCGAGTTGTTCAAAAAAGGCCGCCTGTGGTTTCACGCAAGCGACCCGGCCGGCCACAACATCGATGATTTCGTTGCAAAACTGGGTGTAGGCGGCTGCCCAAGCATCCGGCGAATCCCCGGAAACAGCGTCGCGGATGGGGGCCGGCAACTGGGCCTTGCGCGGGTCCAATCCGACACAAGTGACCGAACCCGTGGCTTTGACCGCTGCTGCCAATCGATCCGCAAAACTCATTTGAACGTCCAAAATGGGGAAAACAGGTCATCCGCTGCGGAGTTTGCAGCCGATGAATTAGCCGAATGCTAAAACGCTTCGAAACATCGTCCAAGGTCACCTAGTCAAGCGAGCCAACGTTCATTAGCATCTGCATCTTCAATCGGTGACCGGGACTCACGTCCTTGGTCTCCATCGGGCCGTAGCGCAGCCTGGCTAGCGCGCCACCTTGGGGTGGTGGAGGTCGCAGGTTCAAATCCTGTCGGCCCGACTTGAACGAAAAAACAGCTCGTCGCATTCAGTTGCGGCGGGCTGTTTTTTTTTGTTCCGTGGCAACGGTAGCCTGAATTTTGCAACCGATGCGCTGGCAGGTTCAACAACGTTGGATTCCGGATAGCGAAAGCCGTCCTTGGCTTCGCCGGAACAATCCAATCCTCGCGGCGAATTTCCGATCGTGACGCCCCAGTTGCCAGTTGCCAGTTGCCAGTTGCCACCAATCGGGCGCCGAGCCGACCGGCGACCCACTGGGTTGAAGACTCCGTCGCGAAATTCTTGTGTTACCGAAGTACCACAAGCTTCGCGCCATTTCGGACTGCTGGATCTAAGTCGAATCGATCCAGGTTCATCACCTTGTTCCAAGCCGCTACGAAGTCGTTGATGAACTTCTGCTGCGAATCTTTGCTGGCGTAGACTTCCGCGATCGCTCGAAGTTGCGAGTTGGAACCAAACACCAGATCGACCGAAGTCGCCGTCCACTTGACCTGCCCCGTCTTGCGATCACGTCCTTCGAAGAAGTGTTCACAGACCGGCGACTTCTGCCACTGAGTACTCATGTCCAGCAGGTTGACGAAGAAGTCGTTGGTCAACGTCTGTGGTTGCTCGGTCAAGACACCCAGATCGGCGAGTGGCCCGCTTCCGGCGTTCGTGTTCAAAACTCGCATGCCGCCGACAAGGACCGTCATCTCGGGTGCAGTCAGCGTCAACAGCGAAGCCCGGTCAACCAACGATTCGGGAGCCGGTCGATCCAGCTGGTGTGCGAAAAAGTTGCGGAACCCGTCCAGCTTCGGTTCAAGAGCGGCGAAGGATTCCACGTCGGTCATCTCCGGTGTTGCGTCGGTGCGGCCCGGAACGAAGGGGACTTGGACATCATGCCCAGCGTTCTTCGCAGCTTGTTCAACGGCTGCACAACCGCCCAGCACGATCAGGTCCGCCATCGAAACTTTCTTGCCGCCGGCCTGAGAGTCGTTGAACTTCGTTTGAATTGCTTCAAGCTTCGCCAAGACCTTTGCAAGTTCCTCGGGCTGATTCACGGCCCAATCTTTTTGAGGCGCCAGACGGATCCTGGCCCCATTGGCTCCGCCCCGTTTGTCGCTGCCGCGGAAAGTCGATGCAGATGCCCAGGCGGTTTCAACCAGGCTAGAAATCGAAATTCCCGAAGCCAGCAACTGTCGCTTCAAACCAACGATATCCTGATCACCAATCCATTCGTGATCGACTGCGGGAACCGGGTCTTGCCACAACTGCGGCTCGGCGACGTCCGGTCCTAGACAGCGTGTGACGGGGCCCATGTCACGATGCGTCAGCTTGTACCACGCCTTGGCAAAGGCAACCTGGAAGTCTTGCGGGTTCTCGTGGAAACGCTTCGAAATCTTTCCGTAGATCGGATCCATCCGCAGCGCTAGGTCGGTCGTGAACATCATCGGCGCATGGGATTTTGATTCGTCGTGTGCATCGGGAACGGTCCCCTGCGCAGCCGGGTCGGTGGGAGTCCACTGCCATGCGCCGGCCGGACTTTTGACCAGATCCCAATCGTAGGCAAACAGGTTGTCGAAGAAATGGTTCGACCATTCGGTTGGCGTCGTGCTCCAAGCGCCTTCCAAGCCGCTGGTGATCGTGTCGCCCGCGTTTCCCTTGCCGTACTTGTTGATCCAGCCCAATCCCTGTGCCTCGATACCCGCGGCTTCCGGTTCTGGTCCGACATTCTCCGCGCTCGCGGCGCCATGCGACTTGCCAAAGGTGTGTCCGCCAGCGATCAGGGCCACGGTTTCTTCATCGTTCATCGCCATCCGGCCAAAGGTTTCACGAATGTCTTTCGCTGCTTCCAATGCGCTCGGCTTGCCATTGGGGCCTTCCGGATTGACATAGATCAAACCCATTTGAACGGCGGCCAGCGGATTTTCCAGTTCACGGTCACCGGTGTAACGCTTGTCCCCCAACCAAGTACTCTCCGGTCCCCAGTTGATATCTTCCTGAGGCTCCCACACGTCCGCGCGACCTCCGGCGAAACCGAATGTCTCGAAGCCCATCGATTCCAGAGCCACGTTGCCGGTTAGCACCATCAGGTCCGCCCACGAGATCTTGTTGCCATACTTCTGCTTGATCGGCCAGAGCAAACGGCGAGCCTTGTCCAGGTTCGCATTGTCGGGCCAACTGTTCAGCGGCGCAAAACGCTGCGTGCCATACCCGGCCCCTCCGCGACCATCGGTGACTCGATAGGTGCCCGCGCTGTGCCAAGCCATGCGAATGAAAAGAGGACCGTAGTGACCGTAATCGGCGGGCCACCAGTCCTGCGAAGTCGTCATCAATGATTCGAGGTCTTTCTTCAGCGCCGCCAAATCAAGCTTTTGAAACTCCTGGGCATAATCGAAGCCGGCGCCCAGCGGATTGCCCTTGGCGGAATTTTGATGCAGGATCCGAAGGTTCAGTTGTTCGGGCCACCAATCGCCGTTGGACATGGCGCCGGCCGCAGTTTGCCTGGCCATGGCCGGGGCAACATTGCCCATGACCGGGCACTGACCCGTGGCCTCCATTTTCGCATCCTCGTTCCCACGAGGTGATTGTGAGTTTTGCGCTAACGCGGTGCTGGCGATGCATAGCACCGCTATCCCCGTCGTTGCACGAGCGAGGCGAGTGGTGGAATTCATGATCAGTCCTAGGTTCAAGGTGAATTTCGACGCTTACACTGCGAATCAGCTGGCCATTCTTCGCCACTGCAGTATCACCGCCCGACTTCGATATGTCGAATGCATTGTGTTACTATCTGCCATGCACTCAAGGTATAGACCCACACGCGAAAGCACTTGCCATGGAATTCGATCAGTTGCGTTATTTCCTGCGGGTTGCCGGACGAGCCAACTTCACGCGGGCAGCGGAGGACTTAGCCATCTCGCAACCGGCACTGAGCCGTTCGATTCAGAAGCTGGAAGAAGAGCTCGGCCAGCCAGTCTTTCAACGCAAGGCCCGATCGGTCTCGCTGACCGAAGCCGGAGTCCTGCTGCAGTCGCGGGCTCAGCAGGTGTTGACGATCATCGAAGACACCAAAGCCGAGATCACCGACGATGGCCAAAGTGGTCGCGTGCGGGTGGGAGCGATCCCGACAATCGCTCCCTACTTTCTGCCCAACCTGCTGCAGCAGTTTTCGTCCGAGTTTCCCAAGGCTCACTTGATCGTGCAAGAAAACACGACCGACGCACTGATCAAGAGTTGTACGCAAAATGAAATTGATCTAGCGATTCTAGCCTTGCCGGTTTCGACGAAGTATCTGGGAGTCGCCGAACTGTTCGAGGAAGAATTACTACTGGTGCTTCCCCCGGATCACCCATTGGTCCAGAAGTCCAAGATTCGGTTAAGCGACATCGAGCCGCTGCCATTTGTGCTGCTTGGCGAAGCCCACTGCCTTTCGGACAACATCGTTACCTTCTGTCGCCAACGATCGTTTCAACCCGTGGCGGTCGAACGGACCAGTCAGCTGACCATGGTTCAAGAACTGGTATCCCTGTCGCACGGTGTGTCCATGATCCCAGCGATGGCAAGAATCCTTGATGACAGCAACCGACGTGTTTACCGGTCGCTGAGTGGAAAGAAGCCGACTCGAAAGATCGCCGTGATCTGGAATCCTTATCGGTTTCAAAGCCGATTGGTCGAGGCCTTCAAGGATCGCCTGCAAACCTATGCACAACAAAGCGTGCAATCGATCAGCGAAACTTGACCATCCAACCAAGCGACGCATCGGTGTCACCGCCGGGCTTGTATTCGGCGCCCAAGGGTTGGTCCCAACCAAGACCCGCGATCTGGGAAAATATCGGTCGGTAATCAACGTCACCGTGATCGGGGGGGCCGCGATCGGGGACGGCGGCAAATTGAACATGTCCGATCACCGGCATCATTTTGTTCAGCGTTGTGGGCACATCGACTTCGGTGCGACCGACGTGATAACAATCGAACATCAGTTTCAGGTTCGGCGCGTTAACATGCTCGATCAGAGACTTCGCCTGCTGGGTGCATCGAAGAAAGTATCCTGGTGCATCGAAGGCGTTCAACGGTTCGATCAAAATGGTCAATCTACGGCGCATCGCCAGATCGCAGGCGACGGAAAGGTTCTCGATGAAGATCGCCTCGGCTTCGGCACCCTCGGATATGCCGGCCATGACATGCACCGCCTTTGTCCCCGTTTCGTCCGCGTAGGACACCGCCTGTTCGATGGCGGACACCGCGTCATCGCGACGGCCGGGCAGGGCACTGAGCCCCATCTGGCCCGCACCAACATCGCCGCGAACGGTGTTCAATCCCAACATGGGAAGACCGGTTTCCACCAACGCCCTCTTCACCTCGCTTGCGGGGGTGTCATAAGGCCAGTGACATTCCACTGCGTCGAAACCGGCTGCCTTGGCGGCGCGGATCGCGTCGGGCAAAGGTCGATCGGTCCACAAGAATCCAAGATTGGCGGAAAATCGGGTCATGCCATCCACTCTTGATCAAAGGCTTTGACAACGACCTGAACCGATTGTGCAGCCACAACGTGGGGAAAGTGGCGGCAACGATCCGCTGGCATGTCACACTTTGCCAAGGCGTCAATCACGGTGTTGCCCAGATCGGAACGGTCGGTCCAATCATCGTCGATCCAACCCAACAGCATCACATTTCCCCCGGCAAGGTTAGCCCAGCACTTCGAGCGTAGACCTTGGCAACGGCCGCATCATCCATCCCGCCCATTCCCATGCCGGCGGCAGCCAGAAACTGTTGCAATGCCGCAGCGGTCAGCGGAGCGGCAAATTTGGCATCGCGTGCGATGTCCAGAACAATGCCCAGGTCCTTGGGCCAGATATTGATCTGGCTTAGCGGGGTATAGTCGCCGGCGACGATATGGGGTGCTCGGTTTTCCAACATCCAACTGGTTCCGGCGCATTGCGGGATCACTTCCAGAAACTTTTCCGGCGACACCCCCTGGGTCATGCCAAAGGTGATCGCTTCGGCCATCGCAGCAATGTGGACTCCCGCCAACAGTTGGTTGATCGCCTTCATCGCCGACCCTGCACCAACATCCCCTAGCCGGAACACCGTTTCGGCCATCGCATCAAGGGCGGGAGCCGCCGCATCAAAGGCTGCATCCGAGCCGGCCGCCATGATCGAAAGTTGACCGTTGGCGGCTTTTGCAGCGCCACCAGAGATCGGCGCGTCCAGGTAGTGCAATCCGTGATCACTGCATTGGCGAGCCATCGCACGAGCGAAATCGGGCGATACGGTTGCGCAAGCCACAACCACGGCCCCTTTTTTCATCAACGGCGCCACCCCATCCGGCCCGAACAAAACCGCCGCTGTCTGGTCGGCGTTCAGGACCGAAACAACCACGATATCCAGCGTGTCTGCGATGTCCGTGACTTTCCCCGATTGGCCACCGCTAGCACGAAACCGCTCGACCGGTTCGGGCGCAAGATCGGTGCCCCACACGGGATGCCCGGCTCGCAAACAGGACGATGCCATCCCATAGCCCATCGCCCCCAATCCAATCACAGCGATCTGTGCGGCAGTCGTCATCGGCAGCCCCCCCTCTTCCCAATAGCAATGCTTGGCGGCGGTTCCGATTTCATGGATCGAAACCGGGCGCCGTCAATGGATAGAACCGTTTGGCTTGTGAACCAGCCAGACATTCACGATAACAATTTGAACGACTTCGGACTCGGTCGATCGACCAATGGCACGATGTGGATCAGCAAGATTTTCAGCAGCTGACTTGCAGGGAACTTTACCTAAGTTCACCACCGCGTGCCTGCGCAGCTGCGCACTTTTGTTACGTTATTGCGCATTGACCACCTCTGATAGGATCATGCTCCGTGACGACCACCCAACGACCACAACATGTGGGCATTCTTGTCGAGACCGACGATTCCTGGGGTCGAAAAGTCGTCGAAGCCGTTTGTAGGTTCGGCCGTTCAAGCGGTTGGACAAATCTAATCGCGCCGCGCGACTCACAGGGCCGCTTGCGGTTACCGAAGGTTTGGAACGGCGACGGCATCATCGCTTCCCTGCGAACCACATCTTCGGTCCGTCATGTGAAGAACCTGAATCTACCGGTCGTTGATGTCGGCATCATGGTTCCCAAATATGATTGGTTGGCGCGCGTCGCGACCGACGATGCTGCACGCGGCAAAATGGCTTTTGACCACCTTCGCGATCGTGGGCTCACCCACTTTGCGTGCTATGCGCCCCCGATCGGCCGTTACTCGGACCTGCGATCCACCGCTTTCGCAGACGCGGTAGCGACAGGCGGATACGAATGTGCGATGTACGAATCGACCGGCGACGACGCCGCAGGTTGGTTGACGAACTATTCCAACGTGCGTCGTTGGCTGGCGACTCTGCCGAGACCATTGGGAATCTTTGCCGCCGATCCTTACCCGGCACGACAACTTGTCGAGATCTGTTCGCTAGAATCGATTCGTATCCCCGGCGAAGTGGCTGTGCTGTCCGGAGACGATGATGATCTGCTGTGCAATGTAGCTTCACCACAGATTTCGGCGATCGAACTGGCAAGTCATCGGATCGGTGAAACCGCAGCACAGATGTTGCAGCGAATGATGAATGGTGGTGCCACGGCGAAGCACGCGACTCTGATCCCACCGCTTCAGGTTCGGGGCCGGCTTTCCACCGATGTCCTCGCAATGTCAGACGACGAAATCGCCGAAGTATTGCGGTACATTCGCCAGCGGGCGCCTTTTGGCATGACGGTATCCGACTTGCTGCAGACGTTTCCGATCTCTCGCAGAAGGTTGGAGCAGCGTTTTCGAGCGGAGCTCAATCGCAGCCCGGCCGAAGAAATTCGCCGAATTCGCATGGCCCATGTTGGCCAACTGCTGATCGATTCCGACAAACCGATCGCGTCGATCGCAGCCGAAGCAGGCTTCGCGACGGGTGCGTCGTTGTCCCAAGCCTTTGGCCAGCATTTTGGCACCACGCCTAGCGAATACCGACGACGCAACCGGCCGACTTAAGTTGACGGAGTGCAAAAATCGCAATTGATTTGCGCATTTGCGAATTGCTGTGCGGCTCAGTTCACCTATGTTGGAAAGGCGACATTCACCACGGAACCCCATGCGGTTCGCTGGCTCCCGCCTTGGTTCCTCCCCACCTCTCAGCGAATACGCATGAAGGTCCTTCCTTTGATTCTTTCGTTTGATCGCCGCATCGCGGTGATGGCAATCGGCCTTGGATTGCTTAACGGCATCGCCTTTGCGCAGGACACGGGCGTCACTGCTGAAAACAGTGCCGCCGCACAACCACCGACAACAGGTTCGAATCCGGTGGACTTCGTACGGCAGATTCAACCGATCTTGCGAGAGAACTGTTATGAGTGTCACGCGGGGACTACGGAAGAGGGCGGCCTGAACCTGGGCATCCAGGCCAAAACCATCCTGGGCGGAGACAGTGAAGCTGCGATCGTGCCAGGCGTCAGCGACGATAGCCTGCTGATCGAACTGGTATCCGGGGGCGACGAAGACCGCATGATGCCGCCGGATGGAAACAAGCCACTGACCGAACAGCAGATCGGCCTGCTTCGTGCCTGGATCGACCAAGGCGCGCATTGGCCCGATGACGCAAACGTCGTGGATCCCAAACTAGATCGTGCCAAAATCCACTGGGCATTTCAACGACTCGAACAGACGAAAGCACCTGAGCTGCGGCCCGATGACAATTGGTCAAAGGGGCCGATCGACCGATTTGTGCTACGGCGACTCGATGGCGCGGGGCTTCGACCATCGCAACCTGCCGATGCGAGAAAGCTGGTACGGCGATTGTATTTTGATCTGACTGGGTTGCCGCCTACGACAGAACAAACGATTCGATTTATCCGCTCGCATTCAAAAGATCCTGACAAGGCGGTGCAGAATCTAGTGGACCAATTGTTGGATTCGCCCCGCCATGGCGAGCGTTGGGGGAGACATTGGCTGGACGTAGCCAGGTACGCCGACAGCGACGGACAAGAAGCCGACATGGACCGTCCGCACGCGTATCACTATCGCGATTTCGTGATCCAGGCGTTCAACGACGACATGCCGTACGACAAGTTTGTGCGTTGGCAAATTGCCGGGGACGAATTCGAACCGAACGATGACGTGGCGGTTTCGGCCACTGGATTCCTGACCTCGGGGCCTGCCTTCAAGTTGCCCGATTCGTTCCTAGAAAGCGAGCGTCTGGCAAATCGCTACAACGAGATGGACGACGTGATCTCGACGCTGGGGTCCGGACTGTTAGGGATCACCGTCGCTTGCGCTCGCTGTCACGATCACAAATACGACGCGTTTTCGGCGAAAGAGTACTACCAATTGATGGGCGTCTTTCACAGCGGCGACCGCGTATCGGCCAAACTGCCCAGCGGGAAAGACGGCTTCTTCTTCCAAGACTTTGACGCCAAGCGTCAGACCACTTGGTTGTTTCGCCGAAGCGATTTCTACGATCGGGAGATCGAAGTGGGCATCGGGTTTCCGGCGATGCTGTCGTCCGGCCCAGCGGCCGACGACTATTGGCAGAAGGCCAAGGAGGCGTATGGCGAAATCGGCGAGGCGAGAAGCACGCTTCAGCGTCGCGCCCTGGCCGATTGGATCACCGACACCAAGCAAGGCGGTGGAGCCCTGCTGGCTCGTGTGATCGTCAACCGAGTTTGGCATCATCACTTCGGCAAAGGATTGGTGCGCACGACAAGCGACTTTGGCGTCAACGGCGACACCCCCTCTCATCCTCAACTGCTTGAATACCTGACAAACGATTTCATCAACAGCGGCTGGAAAATCAAATCGCTGCACCGGAACATTCTGACCAGCGCCGTTTGGCAGCAGGCCAGCACGCAGGATGCCGCCGACCAACGGGGCCCCGAAATCGATCCCGCCAACGATTTGCTGTGGCGAATGATCCCACAGCGTCTCGAGGCCGAAGCGATGCGAGATGCGATGTTGGCAGTCAGCGATACGCTGAATCTTCAAGCCGGTGGTCCCGGATTCAAGCCCTACATTTCTCCCGAGGCCAACCTGGCTAGAAACATCCAGGGCGAAGGCTATCCCAAAGACGCAAAGGACGACGCGACCACCCGGCGACGCAGCGTCTACATGTTCCACAAGCGTCTGATTCCATATCCAATGTTCCAGGCTTTCGATCGCCCGGACTTGATGACCACTTGTGATCGCCGGCAAAACACGACGGTGGCCCCCCAAGCCATGGTGATCCTGAACGATCGCTTTGTCCGCACCGTTGCAGGCGACTTTGCAAATCGGCTGGTGAAAACGCAACCAGGTGAATCGATCTCGGCAAAATCCGATCTTCGGCCGATCATCGAACAAGCTTTTGAAATCTCTTTCGCGCGGCGGCCCACAGAACGTGAAATCGCAACCTCGATCCAATTCATCGAGGCACAAACGAAAGCACGAACCGCACGATCAGAACAAGATCCACCCATCGAAGCACTGACTGACTTTTGTCAGTCGCTGTTCGGACTCAATGAATTCATCTACATCGATTGAGTGAGCTGATATGACTAGAAAATCACAATCGTTTCCCTGCGGTCGCGTCGCCAACATGCTTAGTCGCCGCGAGTGTCTCTGCCGATCCGGTGCGGGAGCAGGGATGATTGGCCTGGCGGGCCTGATGGCAGACCAGAATCTGTTGGGTGCACCGGCATCGGAAAGCCCATCCGCCCCAGTGACGTCACTGCTTCCGCGTCCAAGCCACTTTCCGGCCAAAGCAAAGTCGGTCATTTGGTTGTTCATGGAAGGTGCCCCCAGTGCTGTCGACATGTTCGACCGCAAAACAGAACTCGACAAACGAGACGGTGACACCACTGACATCCAGGCCTTCTTTGGCAACCCTGGACCGTTGATGAAGTCACCGTTTTCTTTCAAACAATACGGTGAATGCGGACAGTGGGTTTGCGACAAGTACACCCACGTTGCCAAGCACGTCGACAAGATGGCGTTCATCAAATCGTGCTACAGCGAATCGAACGACCACGTCCCTGCGATCTACCAAATCAACAGTGGACTGCCGCGACCTGGATTTCCTACCGCGGGCGCTTGGGCGACATATGGCTTGGGCAGCGAAAACCAGAATCTGCCAGGCTACGTCGTGATGGGCAACACCCAAGGCGCCAAAGGCGGTCCGCACAATTGGGGCGCCGGTTTCCTGCCCTCGACATTCCAAGGAACCCTTTTCCGATCTCAGGGCGCCCCGGTCCTGAATCTGAACCGGCAACCGAAGATTACCAAGCAAGACCAACGTGCACAGCTTGACTTGATGGCAAAGTTGAACGACGAACACATGCGCAGTTACACGCGTGATGCCGAGTTCGCAAACCGCATGCAATCGTTCGAACTTGCGTTTCGGATGCAGAAAGAGGCCACCGAAGTGGTGGATCTTTCGCAAGAGACGAAGGCCATGCAAAGCCTTTACGGGATCGACAACCCGGCGTCCAAGTCGTTTGGGTCGAAGTGCTTGATGGCAAGACGATTAGTCGAAAGTGGTGTTCGATTTGTGCAGGTCTACAGCGACGGGGAATGGGACGCCCACGACGACCTCGAAGAAAACCACACGCATCATTGTGCCGCCACCGACGCACCCGTGGCCGGTCTGTTGTCCGATCTAGAGGCCCGCGGATTGCTCGACTCGACACTCGTAATTTGGGGTGGTGAGTTTGGCCGCATGCCGATCTCGCAAAACGGAAAGGGACGCGACCACAATCCAAAAGGGTTCCTGCAGTGGATGGCCGGCGCGGGGATCAAGGGAGGTGTCAGTCACGGGGAAACCGACGAGATCGGCTACGAGGCTGTCGAGAACCCGGTCAGCGTGAATGATCTTCACGCCACCATCCTTCAACTGCTGGGACTCGACCACGAGCGACTGACGTACTTCCACAACGGCCGCAGCTACCGATTGACCGACGTTGCCGGCGAAGTGATCCAACAGATCCTTTCCTAGGTTCCACCGAACATCGACAAACTGACATCGACAAACTGACATCGCTATTGATGTTCAGCTGGCAAATAACGCTCGATTGCGCACTTCCAAGCGAAAAAACCGGCCCTTCGGGGCCAGTCCACAGGCACGTTTTCCATTGGGCTGGTCGATGGGTTAGCATGATCTGCCTTAAATCAATCGACAGCAGACCTCACACCTGGCGATTTTTTTCGAAACGTCGCCACCCCAAGAATGGAAGATCACGCAATGAGCAACACGATGAACCAATCCAACCGTCGATCATTTTTAAAGACTGCCGCCGTCGCATCGGCGGCGATCAGCACCCGCAGCATTCCTACCGCCAACGCGGCAGAGTCCAGCGACAAAGTGAACCTGGCGATCATCGGTTGTAGCGGCCGCGGTGGAAGCATCGGCAACGAGGCCATCAAGTCAGGGATGGTGAATGTCGTCGCCCTTTGCGATGTCAATCCGACACGCACGGCGGGTTTCAAGAAGCGACATCCCGGGGCCAAGGTTTATGACGATTTCCGAAAGATGTTCGATGAAATGGGCGACAAGATCGACGCCTGTACCGCAGGCACGCCCGATCACACCCACTTTCCGATCACGATGCGTGCAATCGCAGAAAACGTCGCTGTTTATGTCGAAAAACCACTGGCGCATACCTTCGAAGAATGCGAACTGCTGATCGCCGCAGAGAAGAAACACAACGCGATCTGCCAGATGGGGAACCAAGGACACTCATCATCCCAACGAATGCAATTCAAGACCTGGGTTGATCAGGGGATCATCAAGAACGTGCGTCGGGTCGATGCGTGCATGAACAAACCACGACGTTGGCACCCTTGGGGAAACGTCACCGGCTTTCCCGCTGCGGAACCGATGCCCGCCGAAATGAACTGGGATGTCTGGACGGCAACGGCGCCGATGCACGACTACAGCAAACGTCTTGACGGCGGCAATTGGCGAGGTTGGTATGACTACGGCAACGGCGCCTTCGGCGACTGGGGACCGCACACGCTGGACACCATTCATCGCTTTCTAGAACTGGGACTGCCTTATGAAATCAGAGCCGACAAGCTCGAAGGCCAGAACGATTTCATCTACCCAATGGCGACGACCATCGCGTTCGAATTTGCCGAGCGCGGCCCCGACATGCCGGCGATGTCGATCAACTGGTACGATGGTGTCGACAACAAGCCTCCGCAGCCGAAAGAACTTGGCGGAAAGAACTCGGTACCAGCGTGCGGCAAGGTGATCTATAGCGACGACTTGACGTTCATGGGCGCCACTCACAGCGCGCAGCTGGGCATTCTGTCGAAGATCGATCCGAAGCAAAAGTTGCCGGAAATCCCCGCCGGCGACACCCACCAGAATCACATGCAGAACTTTCTCCGAGCTGCGATGGGCAAGGAAGAGTGCAACTCGAAGTTCGCCGTCTCAGGCCCTCTGACACAGGTCTTCATGCTCGGCTGCATCGCACAGCGACTCGGCGGAACGCTCAGTTTCGACACCGAGAAGAAGCAGATCACTAACAACGAACGAGCCAACCAACTGCTAAAGGGGCATCCGCCCAGAAAAGGTTGGGAAGAATACTACACGCTTTGATCAGGCGACGAATTTTCCGCTCCAGCCGAAAGTGACTGCCAACCATCGCGACGGATGGGATCCACCACCGACTTGCCGTTCAGAATGAGTCCGGCAAGTCGTTCATTGACAGGACGTTGGCACTTGGAACTGAATGATCTGGATTGATTGAATCGTTCCCTGTTGCCCAATCAATCGCACCGCAACCCTTTTTTTCGAGATCGAAGCTGACGATGTTTACTCGACGGAAGACGATGATGAACCATTGGGGATGGATCACGGTTTGCCTGCTGTCCATGATCACGACGGGAACCTGCCTGGGCGAGACGGTGGTTGTGAAGGTCGCGATCGCACAAATTTCCTGCATCGATAGCGATCGAGACGGAAACCTTGTACGGATCGAAAATGCGCTCGCCGAGGCTGCCGAACAAGGGGCTCAGATCGTCTGCTTTCCGGAAACAGCGATCTACGGATGGGTGAATCCTGAAGCCCACGAACGAGCACAACCGATCCCTGGCAAAGACTTCGACGCTCTTGCAGCTCTCGCAAAGCGATACGGCGTTTATCTATCGATTGGATTGGCCGAAAAAGAAGGCGATCACCTGCACGACTCTGCCGTGCTGATCGACGACAAGGGAAACCAGGCGCTCAAGCATCGCAAGATCAACACGTTAGACCATCTGATGTCTCCTCCCTACACACCCGGAAGCGATGTCAAAACCGTCGAGACGAAGTATGGTCGAATCGGATTGGTCATCTGTGCAGACACCTTTGACGCGTCCGTCGTCGATCGCATGAAGCGACAGAGACCAGAGTTGTTGCTCGTTCCCTACGGCTGGGCAGCCAATAAGCAGGACTGGCCCCAACATGGGATCAGTCTAAAAAACACCATCGCATCGGCTCACAGAAGTTCAGGAAACACGTACCGATCCCTCTTCCGATTCACGACGGACCGGACGAGTGACCCTCTGCGCGGCAAGACGTCGATTAGCAGTTGGATAACGTAGGATGGCCTTTCCAGGCCGTCTTGAACTAGACAAAACTCAACAACGGCCTGGAAAGGCCGTCCTACTTTGTGGGTCGGAAATGTGGTTCACTGCGGATCTCGAAATCCCCAACCAGCTTCTTCCCAGTCCGGATGAATCCAGCGGAACCAAGCATCTTTCGGCAGGCCTGCTTTTCGCGGATTGTTGCCGATGTACTGGATCACGCGATACAGGTGCTCTTCATCCCGAACGATGCGATCATAGCTTTCTTCTTGCCACAGCCGCCCGGCACGTCCAAGCAGCCGGTTCACCGCATGTCCGACGAAGCCCTTCCAACTGTCCAGTATCTGTTCCAGATCCCATTCACCTCGAGGTTTTACAACAACATGGCAATGGTTGGGCATCACAACGGACGCGTAGGTGACGCAGCGTTGGTCCTGAAAGTGCAACATGGCACCTGACAAAACATCTGCGATCTCGGCGGATGCAAAAACGCATTCACCGAACCCTTCATCCAACCACCGCTCTACATCGATCGCTTGCTGACGTGCAAAGTCATCCCACTGCTGCTCTGTGCGAGGCTCCGGATTCTGGCGTTCCCATTCGGCACGCCAACGCTTGAGTTCCAGTTGTTTGGATTGGGGCAGGGCATCGGCAAGTCGAAAGGTGACGAAATAAGTAGCACCTTTCTGTCGCCAGTGAGGCAAGTGGCGCTGATACATCGTGACCGGGATGTCCGGCTGTAACCCCCGAAACCCGGCAGGCGATTCAAGGTTGAAGGTGCCATTCGTCATCGATCCTCTCCAAGTAGGACGGCCTTTCCAGGCCGTCAGCTTAGTGCATGAATGAGTCGACGGCCTAGAAAGGCCGTCCTACATTGTGACAGTCGTAGGATGGCCTTTCTAGGCCGTCTTGGTGTGAAAAAAAGTCACCGACGGCCTAGAAAGGCCATCCTACATTGTGATTCCCGTAGCACGGCCTTTCCAGGCCGTCGAAACACGAACCTCGGTTCGCCGCTTTCATTTCCATCGCCACGCATTGCGTGACCGTAGCCAGCGTGACCCTTCCGCAATCCAACCTGTCCACCATTTACGAAAGCAACCACATGAAACCAATCACTCAAACCATCCTGCTTGCTTTCCTATACGTGATCGCGATGGGTGACCGAGGAGTGGTTTCGGCGTCACCTCCGGGCGGCGCGTTAGACGGCGACAGACCGCGTGTGATCGTTTCATCGGATGTGGGCGGATCCGATCCGGACGACTTTCAATCGCTGGTCCACCTGTTTCTTTACGCCGACGTGATCGACTTGGAAGGCTTGATTTCATCACCGCCACACGCTGGGCGATCAAAGCACATTTTGGAAGTGATTGATGCCTACGCCAGCGACCACTCACAGCTGAAACGTCATTCGAAAGATTACCCCAGTCCGGATGCACTGCGTGGCATCACAAAGCAAGGGGCCGTCGACAAGGCGCCGCAAGAAGGTTGGGGCGAACCAACCGACGGGTCACGATGGATTGTCCAGCAGGCTCACGCCGACGACGAACGTCCGTTGTGGATTTTGGTTTGGGGAAGCATCACGGATGTGGCACAGGCAGTCCACGATGACCCGTCGATCAAAAGCAAAGTTCGTGTCTATTCGATTGGATCATGGAACACCAAACTGGACACCGCTGCACGGGACTACCTATTCCATCAGCATTCGGATTTGTGGTGGATCGAGAACGACACCACGTTTCGCGGGATGTACATGGGCGGTCAGCAGCAAGGCGAGTGGGGAAACGAAAGTTTCGTCGAACAGAACATCCAGGGACACGGATCACTAGGGGATCTGTTCGTCCAGAAAAAACGCGACATCAAGATGGGCGATACCCCGTCATTCCTGTACTTACTGCGCGGCAACCCAGACGCCCCCACAGCGCCGCATTGGGGTGGCGCGTTCATAGCGACCGACCACGGCACGCACTACTGGACCGACAACCCCGATCGCAAACTATCCACCGGCAATCGGGCCGGTGCCAAAACGGTCAACCAGTGGCGGCGGGAATACTTGGAAGACTGGAAACAGCGAATGGATCGAGTGAATTCACAGTAACCGAGATCAGTTCGATCGTGACAGATCGTCTAGACGGTTGGAACTTCCCGATCGGACGGTGGCGGCAAGCACTGAAGCATCACTGTACTTTGCGGCGAGTTTGCGACGCCGCATTCCGAATGGCAGCTTGACTGGAATCGTCCAGCAGCGACTTGCCTGCGTGTTCGAACAGATCGGCAGCAATCCAACGTGCGGCCCGATTAGTTCGCTTTCACAATCCCCGGCGGCGACCAAGTGCCTTCACCAGGCGGCAGGATGGACGGTGCCTTGGTCTCGGGCCAATAGAGACGCATCACCAGGTAAGCAGTGCCGTTGGGCGCCGGGAGCCAATTGCTCTCTTTCTCCGCCCCCGGGCTGTCCTTCTGAATGTACAGCGTCAGCGATCCGTCAGCATTCTTTTTCATGTCGGGAAGCATCGGTGCGTTGATCAAGTAACGATCGATCGGATTCTGGATCAGCAACTGGCTTTTGCCATCGTACATCGTGACTGACCAGAACGAGTTTACCGGCGGGAGTTGTCCGGCGGGGAAGGTCAGCGTGTAGTTGTGTTTGCTGGTTTCGATTGCATCGCCATGGATATCTTTGCGGGTCGCGGGATACATGGCTTCGGCCGGCACGTTGGCGTAGATCCCCGCCTTTGCGGTCGCTGCAAGCTTCAGAGTATTGCCGCCAAAGAACGCTTCGTCTCCGCCCGCGAGTCCACCGACTTGCCATCCGTTCTGGTCCTTGCCACCGCTGGCAACAAAGGCGTCCACCTTGTCGGAACCGGCCTTCATGCCCAACAGCACTTCTGCTTTGTGTTCCAGTGAAAGGTCTTTGAAGTCGAAGGTTTTCCCAGGTCCGATGCCGATGGTGGCAAGCTTTGCCCGGACGGACTTGTTCTCCGGCGTCTCCGGCACGAACTGCAGTGCGGCGTCTAGGTATTCGTAAAAGTTGTCCTTGATCCCCTTCGTCGTGGCCGGGACGAAATCGATCTTCGCGGCGGCCGGTGGCGCGGGTTGACCGAGAAAGGCGGAAAGCGGCTGGGCTTTGTAGCCCGACTGCACCTTCACCACGTTCGGCATATCGTCGGGGCTGAACAGCTGGGTGCGAAAAATGGTCAGGCCGAACGGAGTGCTGGATCGAAACACCTTCTTGATCCCCGCCGGTGTCTCCCCATTCCAATCGGGTCCCACCGCTAGATAGTCGCCCGGTTCGACGCCCGTTGCGCGAGTGCCGATGTAGCCATAGACGAAGGTATTGCCGTCCACCAACTGAACCGAATAATAGCGTTCTTTCTCGACCGCCGGCACAGAGATCACCATGGGTTCGGCGCGCAGGTCCAACCATAGACTCGAATAGGGCGTATCACTATTCGCCGTGACCACCGCGGTGTCCTTGTAGGTGAACACGCGAGCTTCGTTGAGTATCTGGTTGAACGGAGCTTTGTACTGTCCGGATTCTTTGTCCACGCAAAACTCGTTCATGACCGCATAGTTCATCACCAGCGGCAGGCCGTAGATGAAGCCTTCTTCGGCGATCGCCTTGGTTTCGCCGAAGCTCGGCATGGCGTTGCTTGATGCGTCGATGCCCGCCTGTTGGTCGGCACTTGCCGCCTCGGTGATCGGGTCGCCCTTTTGGTCGCAGGCGGTCAACGACAGCATGGTAATGAAGCCCGCGATTAAGCATGGGGCGTATCGTTGGTGAGTGGTTTTCATATTGCTTGTGTCCAGTGTGCTACTGTCAGGATTCGTGTGGATTGGAATGGCTGTCCGCAGATTGGTTGACTCGGTTAGTTCACCTTTTCCAACTTGGGTGCTTTCCACGATCCATCCAACGCGGCTTGGGCGGGCCAATACAGTCGCATGTACATCGAAAATGGTCCGTTGGGTGCGGGCAGCCAGTTCGATTCCAGATCTTTGCCTGGCGATTCATTCTGGACATAAATCGTGACTCCACCGTCGGCGTTCTTTTTCAACTGTGGCAACATCGGCGAGTTGATCAGGTAGCGATTGATGGGGTTGGATACCAGCAGGCTGGACGGCAGCTTGTACATGGTCAACGACCAGAATGCCTTCACAGGAGGATACTGACCGTGTTGAAACGTCAACGTGTAACGGTCGGCGCCGGTCAACGGATCGCCGCTGGAATCCACCTGATACACCGGGTACATCGCTTCCTGTTTCGAGTTGCCATAGATGCCGATCGTCGCCAACCAACGTCCCAGGTAATTGCCATCCATGAATTGACGAGTGCCGAAAATATCGCCTGACGTGATCAAGCCTTCCTGCAGCTTCTTGGCGTCCTGAGCATAAGCCTTCCACGCTTCGGACCGCCCCTGTTCGAATGCAGCCTTCATTTCAGGTGTCAGCTTGGCGGGGTCGAAAGCTTTGCCGCCCTCGATGCCGATCTTGGCAAAGCGTTGACGAAGTTCCACTTCCGAAGGATCGACCGGGCAATAGCCCAGCACAAAGTTCAGGACATTGAAGAAATCCAGAGATGTCTTCTGTTGTTCGGTCGTCAGCGGTTTGACCCACTGAACCGTTGGCGCTGCCGGAGCAGCGGCTGTGCCAAGAAACGTCGACAGCGGCTGAACTTTGTACTGCGACTGAATTTTCTTGACGTTGTCGATATCGGCTGGATCGAACAACTGTGTACGAAAGGCCGCCAGAATGAAATCGGTTTCCGAGCGAATCACTTCCTCGATCCCATCAGGCTTTTCCCCGTTCCAGTTTGGCCCTGCGACAAGAATCGATCCGGCGCCATTGCCGGTGGTGCGGCTGCCGGCGTAGGCGAAGTTGAACGTGTACGCGTCGATGAACTGAATGCTGTAGTAGCGATCCTTTTCAATTTTGGGCACAGAGATCACGATCGGCTCGGCCCTGAGGTCCAAACCTGCCCATGAATACGGAGTGTCCGAGTTCGGCGTCTGGATCGCGGTGTCCGCTGGCGTGTAGACGTTCGGAATATTGGTCAGCTGGTTCCAAGGAGCCTTGAACGACGGGCTGTCTTGATCGACGAAGTAGGCGTACTGGATGCGATAGCTGTCCACCAACGGGTAGCCATAAATGTAGGCCTCTTTCGCAATGGAGGTCACTTCGGCCGGGGTCACCTCCGCCGCTCGACCGATTGGGCACCCAACCATAGTCAGGGCCAGTACGAGCAAAGGGGACGCTAATTTTGATTTCATCAGGACAGTCTTTCGGGATGTCGGGTCGTCGGAGCTTGGATTGGTTGCCAAATCGGTCACGTCTCTGGACGTGGAAAGAGGCGGCGGATCAGCTGCTCTCGATTCTAGAACAGACCGGAGGTCGGCCGCTATCGGCGCAATCGCCAGTTTCTTAAAGACTGGCGGTAACAGAGGCAAATGCACCAGAAATCAATCGATGCAAGGAAGCGAGACCGCTGGGCGATCTGGCCAGTCCGCGAAGCAACGGCGGACTGCCGGCTTGTCGCTGACGCGACAGGTTGAGGTGGGGGCGGAGAGTGCACCAGTACGAGCACTGCCTCCCCTCTCCCCCGCGTTGGACACGAATTCTTCTCGTGTCCAACGTGGGGGAGAGGGGTCGGGGGTGAGGGGGAAAGTACACGAGTACTGCCTCCCCTCTCCCCCGCGTTGGACACGAATTCTTCTCGTGTCCGACATGGGGCAGAGGCGCCGGGGGTGAGGGGGAAAGTACACGAGTACTGCCTCCCCTCTCCCCCGCGTTGGACACGAATTCTTCTCGTGTCCAACGTGGGGGAGAGGGGTCGGGGGTGAGGGGGGACATTCAGTTCAGAAATTCGAATGTTAGCGGTTTGGGCGCGAGCCCCAGTTCCGGGATGACGAAGTTCCTGAACAACGAAACCGAGGCTAGCGACTAAACGGTTAACGAAATCAGCAGCCCGCATTCCGTCAGCCCCGAATGCTCGGACACCGCTTCCTTCGCGGTCGGGCCCCCATGGAGCTTCGGGCACGATCGATGCATCTGTGAATACGGCTACTTCGCGTCCCAATCCAGGAAGACGTGTGGGGCAGCGGGAATCGATACTATGGTTTCTTGCATTCCAGTGCTGGCGTCCACCGCCTCTTTTCCAAGAACGACTCCAAGACCATGAAACGAATCATCCCTGGACCGCTGGCACGTCGTATTGTCTCCTCCGCCGCGTTAACCTGCCTCCTGATTTCGATCGCACTGACAGCCAGGGCCGACGACGGTGCACTGACCGGAGTGCGGCACCGAGTGCTGGTGTCTTCCGATATCGGTGGCACGGATCCAGACGATGTCCAGTCGATGGTGCATCTGCTGGTCTATGCCGACTGCATCGACATCGAAGGCTTAGTTTCGTCACCGTACGGGCCCGGACGCAAGCGGGATATCCTGAACGTCATTGACGCATATGCCAAAGACTTTCCGCAGCTTCACTCACACGACGGCACCTACCCCACACCGGATACGCTGCGTGGGATATGCAAACAAGGCGCGATCGACACGCCCGACGCGTCAGGGGTGGGACAACCAACCGAAGGTTCGCAGTGGATCGTCCAGCGAGCCCGAGCGGATGATCCGCGACCGCTGCACGTGCTGGTTTGGGGCGGCATCGAGGATCTGGCGCAAGCACTGCACGATGCGCCTGACATCTTGCCAAAGTTGCGAGTCTACTTTATCGGTGGACCGAACAAAAAATGGTGTGTCGACGCGTACAACTACGTCGAACAAAACCATCCCAAACTTTGGATCATCGAAGCCAACGCGACCTATCGCGGATGGTTCGTCGGTGGCAAGCAGCAAGGCGAATGGAGAAACAAGGGCTTTGTGGCCAAGCACATCGCAGGGCACGGCCACCTTGGCAAAGTCTTCGTCGACGCCAAAGCCGACATCAAAATGGGCGACACGCCTTCGGTTGCGCGTTTGCTAAACGGCGTTTCCGACGATCCAACGAAACCCGGTTGGGGCGGAAAGTACGTTCCGATTTGGGATGGACGAAAAACGATTTTCGATCGACTGACCACCGCGTCCGATACCGTCGAAGTTTTTGGCGTGACAGAATTCCGACTGCCTCGTCCGGATGGATTCACGTCCAACCACACTGCCCAAATGGTCTTCAATCGGGGCAGACCCACCGCCGCCGCTGCGATCGAAGGCGATACATTGCGGTTCCGATTCGCACCACGCGACGCCAAGGTTTGGTCCTATGTGGTTGAAAGCGATTGCAAGGAACTTGACGGCAAGTCAGGGAAAGTCACCGCGATCGCACCGCCGCCATCCCGCACCCGATCTGTATCGAAAGTGCACCCCCATTGGTGGATTGACGATCCCGATCCGGCGATGGCCGAGAGCGTTCATCCAGGAGCCAAAACCGTCAATCGATGGCGTCAAGATTTCCTTCGCGACTTTGCCGATCGGATGGATCGCTGCATGGCCGCCGTGGTACCAGATGCGACCGTACAGACCAACAAACCCCGGCCGAATTCGGTGGTCGCGCGCGTTCCTTTGTCCGGTGTGCATTGGACGGACGGATTCTGGCAACAACGATATTCGACCTGCCGCGACAAGCTGGTTCCCGCCATGTGGGAAATCATGAAGGGCACCAAATACAAGCCGTACCTAGAACACTTTCGTATCGCCGCCGGGCTCGCCGAAGGTCAGTACCACGGTGCACAGTTCAATGATGGCGACTTCTATAAATGGATCGAAGCGGCATGTGCGATTCAGGCTGTCGACCCCGATCCAGCCCGGGACAAGCAATTGGATGAAATCATTGCGGTCATCGGCAAGGCACAGCGCGCCGACGGCTATCTCCATACCCCTGTCCTAGTGGCGGCTCGCAACGGAGACTTCAACGCCATCCCGTTCGGCGATCGTTTCAATTTCGAGATGTACAACATGGGGCATCTGATGACGACGGCCTGTCTGCATCACGAGGTCACCGGCAAGGATGATCTGCTGGCGATCGCTCGAAAGGCTGCGGACTTCCTGGACGAAGCGTTTCGAAATCCGACGCCAGAGAACGCTCGACACGCCATTTGCCCATCGCACTACATGGGCATCATCGATCTGTATCGAACGACCAAAGAACCGCGGTATCTGGAACTCGCAAAGCGGCTGATCCAGATGCGAGATCTGGTGGTCGATGGTGGCGACGACAATCAAGATCGCATTCCGTTTACCGATCAGAACGAAGCGGTGGGGCATGCGGTTCGGGCGACTTACTTGTACGCCGGGATTGCCGATTTGTACGCTGAAACCGGTGATGCGAACTTGTGGTCAGCTCTGACACCGATCTGGCAGAACGTGGTTGAAAAGAAGATGTACCTGACCGGCGGGTGCGGTGCTCTTTTTGATGGTGCATCCCCCGATGGATCTCGCAACCAAAAATCCATCACGCGAATCCACCAAGCGTTTGGACGCAATTACCAACTGCCCAACATCACCGCTCACAACGAAACCTGTGCAAACATCGGAAACTGTCTGTGGAACTGGCGGATGTTCCTTGCCAGTGGCGAATCGAAATACATCGATGTGCTGGAACAAACGCTTTACAACTCCGTTCTTTCGGGCGTCAGCCTGGACGGCACCGAGTTCTTCTACACCAACCCGCTGCGGCACTACGATGGCGGCCCCGTCGATCTTCGTTGGTCGCGTTCACGCGTCCCATTCATGACGGCATTTTGCTGCCCACCCAATGTGGCTCGGACCATCGCGGCAACCAACGGCTATGCCTATGGTCAGTCAACGAACACGGTTTGGGTCAATCTGTACGGCAGCAACACGCTGGACACCACGCTGGAAGATGGCAGCCGTGTCCGTTTGAAGCAAGAATCGAATTATCCCTGGGACGGGAAAGTTCGCTTGACAGTGATGCAGTGCGATTCAGATTCGGCTGGACTAAAGCTGCGAATCCCGGGTTGGGCAAATTCAGCAACGATCCATGTCGACGGGGTACCAACGGGTAAAGCTGCCGTTCCAGGTTCCTATGCGACCATTGATCAGAGTCTGCGTCAGGGGATGTCGATTGACCTACGAATCCCGATGCCTGTGATGTTGATCGAAACGCATCCGATGGTCGAAGAGACTCGCAATCACGTCGCCGTCAAACGCGGCCCCATGGTGTATTGCCTAGAGTCCAGCGATCTGCCCCATGGAACGTCGATGGCCGACATCCGCGTGCCAGCCGATGTAGTGTTGCGACCGCGATTCGACGCCGACCTGCTTCAGGGCGTCACGGTCCTAGAAGGCAACCTATCGTCGCGGCCCGAAGGTGATTGGAAAGGCACGCTGTATCGCCAGTACTCACCCAAACCCGTAACCACCGTGCCGGCAACGTTCGTTCCCTATTACGCCTGGGCCAATCGACAGCGCGGCGAGATGACCGTCTGGCTTCCGCTGAATTGAATGACAACTTCGCAACGCTGTCATGGCGGCCGTGACCGATTCAGGCCGGCTTGGCTTTGTGCGACTTCCGATAGTCGCGCGGCGAGCAGCCACAGGTTGCTTTGAAGGCTTCGTTGAAACGGCTGAGACTCTGGAAACCTGATTCCAACGCGATGTCAAGAATCGCTTCGCTGGTCGTGACCAGTAGGCGTTGGGCGTGCGAGATTCGGTGCTGGGTGATGAAGGTCGTCATCGTCGTGCCGAACGTTTGGCGAAACAGATTCATTGCATAGTTCGGGTGAACACCGATCGATTCGGCGATCGACTTCGACGTCAACGGTTCTTGGTAGTTCCGCGCGATGTAACAAGCCAACTGGTCGGCGTTCGATAGCAGTTGGATCGAATGGTGATCGGGCGCGTTGGAGGTGCCGCTGGCGAAACGAAGCAATCGTGCTTGGACCTCTAAACGAGTCGCCCGTTTGCACGCCAGATCCTGACCACGTAGTTCCCGTTCCCATTGCCGGAACCTGGAATCGTCCAGATCGTTGCCTTTGGAATCGGTCAACACTGTCCCCAGCAGAATGGGGTTCACCACGCTTTGGTCCAGCCCCATCCTCAGGAATTCGATCAGCGGCACCGTCACGACAAAGTACGGTGCGTTTCCGTCGAACTCCACGATCTGATGAGGAATCGCGCCCCAGAAAATCGCCAGCTTTCCCGCTTCGATCGTCGTTCGACGGCCGCCCAGCAAATAGGTCAGCGAGCCCGCCATCAACAGGTTCAGTTCAATTTCGTTGTGGCGGTCCGGGCGTTGCATGCGGGCCGGTTCCCACTGTTCGCAGGTAAAACCGTAAGCAGAGAATTCCGGTGGCGAAGTTTGGATCTGGCTCATAAGCATTAGGATACCGTTAGTTAACGGCCCCAAACAGGAAGAACTTCGCAAATCCTTAGGCTAAGATTCAAAAACTGACTGAACACCCAGCGAGCGATTTGCTTGCCCCCTTTCCTGACAGAGGCACGAAGCATGGCCGACGCGTCATCAACATTGTCCCACGACAAACAACAGCTTTCGGTGTCCGAGACGAAGCCACAAACCGTCCGGGCCGTGGCGATGACAGCGCCTGGCCAGACCGAGATGCGGACGTATCCGTACCCGACGATGAGTCACGACACCGCGATTTTGAAGGTGGAAATGACGGGCATCTGCGGCACCGACCGTCACATCTACAAGGGTGAAGCCCCGATGTTGCGGGGCAAGTCGATCTTTCCCTATGTCGGTGGTCACGAGGTGATTGGAACGATCGTCGAGATCGGTGACACCGCTGCACGAACGATGGACTATGACGGCCAACTTTTGCAGCCCGGCGACCGAGTAGCGATAGCCGTCGAAGTGAATTGCGGAGAGTGTTTTTATTGTCGCAATCAATACAACAACACAACCTGTGATCATCAGGTGATGGCCTATGGACTGCATCCCAACGCCGACACCGCGCCGTTTCTACGCGGTGGTTTTTCGGAGTACATGCACATCGTCCCGGGGACCCATCTGTTCAAGATCCCTGAAGAGATGCCGACCGACGTGGCGGTGTTCGTCGAGGAAATGGCGGTCGCATTTCACTCGGTCGGACGCGCCTGCGCACCGTTTGCGCCAGTGAACGAAGGATTCGGTCCGGGGATGTCGGTTGCCGTGCTGGGCAATGGCCCGCTGGGGATTTTGCACGGCATCATGACTCGCATTCACGGTGGCGGGCTGAGCATCGCAACGGACCTGTCAGACCTGCGACTTTCCAAAGCGAAAGACCTGTATGCCGACGTCACGATCAACGCTTCGCGGGTGCCAACGGAACAGCGGATCGAACAGATAAAGGATCTGACCGAAGGAGTCGGCCCCGACTTGGTGATCGAATCGGCAGGTGAACCCGAGGCGTTCGTCGAAGCCCTGCGGATGGTGCGCAAAGGCGGTACGGTCATCGAGGTCGGCAACTGGGTTGATCTTGGCAAACCGGTCGCATTGGACGTGATGAAGCATATCAGTTCGAAAAACCTGCACATTCATTCGGTGTTCCACTGTGGGACCAATTGGCGGCCTGTGCTGAAAGTCCTGAACCAACAGTCCGGTCGCTACGACTTCGCATCGCTGATCACGCACCGCATGGGGCTAGACCAATTGGTCAAAGAGTTCGGAACGGTCACCAAGTTTGACGAGTGTGTGAAGATCGAAGTCGTTCCGCACGCTAATTGAGATCACGACACCTGCCGTTGCCCCCAAAAAATCGCATGCGACTGACCGATGAAACGCAATCGTTTATTGAACAGCGAATTGAGCTACGAAATCAGTCGGATTGGGCATACCGCATCGATCACGCTGTGCGATGCCGGTCTGCCAATCCCCGCGGGTGTGAAACGCATCGATCTTGCGATTGAATCCGGGTATCCATCTTTCTTGCGAACGCTGGATGCGATGCTTAGCGAGATGATGGTAGAAGAAATCGTGGTGGCCAGCGAAATCCACGAAAAGAATGACACACTGTTTCAAGAGATGATCCAGATACTGAAATCGCATCAGATGTCACCTCGCGTGACCGAGGTTTCGCATGATGAATTCAAGCGACTGACATGCCAAAGCGAAGCGATTGTGCGAACTGGTGAATGCACCCCTTACGCCAACGTCCTGCTGAAATCGGGCGTGGTATTCTAGACGACCATGATTCATTGATTTGGAACACAGAACTCGAACCGAGTTTCAGTTCCTTTGCAATCCGAAAGTCGTGACGGCTTTCGCAACGGTACACGGAGACGACGCGAATGAGATCGATCTACTATTCACTGCCCGTGACGCTGTTGCTGACCTTGGTCATCACGGTGGTCGGTTGCAACAACAGCACAGAGACGTCGGATGCAAAGCCACGAGTCGCGGTCATCATTTCGACGCTGAACAATCCCTGGTTTGTCGTGTTGGCCGAATCCGCCAAGCAGCGTTCGATCGAACTGGGTTACGAAACGGTCGTGTTTGATTCCGAGAACGATCCGGCCAAAGAAACATCGCACTTCGATAACGTGATCGCGTCGGGATACTCTGCCATCCTGTTCAACCCCACCGACGCTGATGGTTCGGTCGCGAACGTCCGCCGCGCCAAAGAGGCCGACGTTCCGGTGTTTTGCATGGACCGAGAAATCAACGCCACCGATGCCGCGGTCTCGCAAATCCTTTCGGATAATTACTCTGGCTGCGTCGCGTTGGGGCGACATTTCGTGAAGGAGGTGGGCGAATCCGGAAAATACGTCGAACTGCTTGGACTGGTTGGCGACAACAACACCTGGAACCGATCCAAGGGATTTCACAGTGTTGTCGATCGTTACCCCGAACTGGAAATGGTCGCTCAACAGAGCGGTGATTTTGATCGCGCGAAGGCTTTGGAGGTGATGGAGGCGATGTTGCAGGGTAACCCGACCATCAACGCTGTCTTCTGTGGCAACGACGCGATGGCGATGGGAGCTTATCAAGCCCTACTGGCCGCGGGAAAAGACAAACAGGTAAAGGTGTTCGGATTCGATGGGGCGGACGATGCGGTCAAGCTGATCGCCGAAGGAAAGATCGTTGCCACGGGGATGCAGTTCCCCAAAGTCATGGCTCGCGCCGCTGCGGAATCCGCGGACAAATATTTGAATGGCGACCGCACACTTCCTCAAAAAATTCCTGTCGCAGTCGAACTGGTCCATCAGGGCAACGCCAGCAAGTACAGCGACTATGGCCGGGAGAATTCCGAGTGACAGGGTCGCGACGTCGTTGGGCGTGGGGTGTCGGCATCGCGGCGGGAACCGCTGGTTTGCTGTCTTGGATGCCGCTGTTCCACGTGGTTCCATTCCCGCGCGGCGACGCACCGCAGCAGTCGTCGGCCGCCGCCACCTTCGATCCGGTTGCGTTTGTCGATGAATTTTGGACAACACGTTTGATTCCTGGATCGGACGGTGCCGTGGACGCGTTGGAATTGGTGTCGATCATCCAACAAGATCACCACTCGGCTCGCAAGACGCATGGTCACAGCGTGGGACTGGGTAGCACCTATTACTATTTCATCGCCGGTACGGGCAACGTTGTTTCGGTCGACAAGAATTCGATCGGTTTGTCGCTGCAAGAAGACCAGACACAGATTCCGCTGGTGTTGGAAACGGGCAACATTTTCGGCAATGCGGTCCGTGATGGAACGGGTTTACTAGACGTGAATGGATTCGCCAATTCACAAGATTTCAACTCGGTATCGTCACAGATCAATGGACGCATTGAAACCAACGTGTTGCCCGGACTTCGCAAGATTGCCAAACCGGGCGTCAAGCTTCGCTTTGTTGGCTGCGTGGAAATCACCGACGAAGACACGGACTTGAAACCGTTGCGTGTCGTCCCATTCATCATCGAGGCTGGCTGATCGTTTGGCCCAGCTGGATGCTTGACCGAAAGGTTCAGCAAAGACGCCAAGAGTCGTGATGGCATTTGGCACGACCCACCCTCACTCAATTTCGGAAGAATGACGTTCGTGGAAATCAGCGATATCGTGTTCGAGGCGCGCGGGATATCGAAGTCGTTTCCCGGTGTGAAAGCGCTGGAGGGCGTTGACCTGACGCTGCGCAGCGGTCGACTGACAGCTCTGTTGGGCGAAAACGGGGCGGGCAAATCGACGCTGATGAATGTCATGGCGGGGGTACTGGCACCGGATCAAGGCGAATTACTGATTCACGGAAACCCTGTGCGATTGACCACCCCGCGTGATGCACGCGACCACGGTATCGCCATGATTTTCCAGGAACTAAGCCTGGTCCCCGACCTGACGGTGGCAGAGAACATCTTCCTAGGACGGGAACCACTTGCGCGGACTGGGATGATCGATTACCGCGTCATGAATCGCAATGCCGCGGAATGGTTGCAGCGTCTGGATTTGGATGTGTCACCGACGACACCGGTCGGGCGTCTGCGAGTTGGGCAACAGCAGCTTGTCGAGATCGCAAGGGCGCTTGCCGGCGACGTCCGTATTCTGATCATGGACGAACCGACATCGGCGATCACGGAACATGAAACCGAAGTGCTGTACCAACGAATCGCCGACCTGAAAAAACAGGGCGTCGCCATCGTCTATATCACTCACCGGTTAGAAGAGCTGAATCACATTGCCGACGAAGTCACCGTGATGCGAGATGGTCACACGATCGGCACCGCCGCGATCGGTGACATTAGTCGCGATGAAATCGTACGAATGATGGCTGGCCGCGATGTCAAAACATCGATTCAGACGTCGTCAGCGACGGACCAGGAGGTTTTGCGGGTCGAAAACATGATGCTAAAACATCCAACACGGCCTGGCGATTTCTTAGTCAACCGAGTTTGTTTGAACGTCAAGCAAGGCGAAGTCTTAGGCATCTTCGGATTGATGGGTGCGGGCCGAACGGAGTTGCTGGAATGTTTGTTTGGATTGCACCATCGATCTTGCAGCGGCGACATCTTGATCGGTGGTCATCCCGTTTCGATTCGTTCGCCGGGCGACGCGATCGCGCACGGGTTGGCGTTGGTCCCCGAGGATCGGAAACGTGATGGGTTGGTCTTGCCGATGACCGTCGCCGAAAACGCCAACTTGGCTAGCCTTGATGGTGCCCAGCGTTTCGGATTTTTGAACCGCCGTAAAGAGCTTCGTCAAGTTGAAAAATCACTGCAGCGGTTCCGGGTAAAGACGCCGTCACTGCACCAGAAGATCCGCAATCTAAGCGGCGGGAACCAACAGAAAGTCATTCTCGGCAAATGGCTCGCGACCGAGCCCAAGGTGTTGATGTTGGATGAACCCACACGCGGGATCGACATCCAAGCCAAAAACGAAATCTATTCCTTGATCAACGAGTTGACCGGCGAAGGTTTGACGGTGTTGGCGGTTTCTTCCGAACTGCCCGAAGTCATGGCGATTTCCGATCGCATTCTGGTGCTTTGTGAAGGCCGCGTAAGCGGCGAATTCAGCCGCCAAGATGCGACGGAAGAAAAGATCATGCGTGCGGCATTGCCGGGAAGCCACCGTTCCAGTCCGCCGCCATCCGTGGCATGCAGTTCAGCCACAATCCCATAACCAAAATCACTTCGGATTTCGGCCACACTCACCCCACCCCCGTCGAAACCGTCGAACAAATTCGCCCCCCCAAAAAACGAACCCTACCAATCCCCAGGCCATGTTGAAGATCAACCGCGAACAACTGATGAAGTTCCAGTCGCTGATCGCGCTGGTGCTAATGGTCGTTGCCATCAGCATGCTGTCGGACAGATTCCTGACGGCCGACAATGGTCTGAACATTCTTCGCCAGATCTCCGTCAATCTGTGTTTGTCCATTGGCATGACACTGATCATCCTGACCGGTGGAATCGACCTTTCCGTCGGCGCCATCCTGGCACTTTCCAGTGCGATCGCCGCGGGCCTTCTGAAGAACGGTGTAGCGATTCCAACACTGGGTGTGGGGTTGGACTTCACGGTATTCGGATCGATCGTCGCGGGCTTACTGGCCGGTGCTGCCTGTGGCTTGTTCAACGGATTGGCGATCACCCGGTTCAAGCTTCCACCGTTCGTCGCGACGTTGGGCATGTTCAGCATCGCTCGAGGTCTGACGATGTTGTGGACTGGCGGGTTCCCCGTGACGGGCCTGGGGTCGTCCTTCGGTTTCCTTGGTACAGGGATCCTGTTTTCCATTCCGGTACCGGTTTGGATCACGGCCGCGTTGGTCGGTGTCTTTGTGGTGTTGACACGCAAGACGCGGTTCGGCCGATACATCTATGCCGTCGGCGGTAACGAACGCGCAGCACGATTGACGGGACTGCCGGTCCAACGGGTCAAGGTCGCCGTCTACACCCTGGGCGGGATGCTATCGGCCGTCGCCGGATTGATCGTCACCGCCCGACTCGATTCCGCCCAGCCCAACGCGGGACTCGGCTATGAACTCGATTCGATCGCTGCGGTAGTGATTGGTGGCACTTCGCTTTCGGGTGGGCGTGGCAGTGTGATCGGTACTGTGCTGGGCTGTTTGATCATCGGCATCCTGAATAACGGCCTGTTCCTGCTAAACGTTTCGCCGTTCTGGCAACAAGTGGTCAAAGGCTTTGTGATTCTAGCGGCCGTTGCAATTGACCGAATGAATCAACAGGAAGACTAGCATCCCATGAATGAATTCAAGAGATCCAGTCGTATCTGTGTCATTGGTTCGGCCAACGTTGATCTGACGTTCCGCACACCGCGACTACCGCTGCCTGGGGAAACATTGGCCGGCCGTTCGCTGCATCAGGGAATGGGTGGCAAAGGTGCCAATCAAGCTGTCGCAGCAGCCCGACTGGGCGCGCAAGTCACCTTCGTCGCACGCGTCGGAAACGATGTCTTCGGCGATCAGGCGATCCACGGCTACCAAGCCGATGGCATCGACACATCTTTCGTTCAAAAGGATGCCAATCTGCCCACCGGCACCGCCGCGATCCTTGTCGATGATCACGCAGAGAACTGCATCATCGTGGTCGCCGGTGCCAACGACGGCTTAACTGCCACCGACATCCAGGCGGCAGCGTCATTCATTGAACAAGCCGACTTGGTTCTGTGCCAGATGGAAACCCCGATCGAAGCATCCCTAGCAGCGATGCGAATCGCGCGTGCCGCGGGCGTGACGACCGTCCTAACGCCCGCACCGGTGGGATGCGTCACCGACGAACTTCTGGAACTCTGCGATGTTTGTGTTCCGAACATGACGGAGATCGCAGTGCTTGCCGATTGTCCACAGACGACCACAAAACCGGCTGACACCGAACGGGTCGGCCCTTCACCCGAGATTCAGGCACCCGAGATTCAGGCACCCGAGATACCGTCACGCGAGGTTCAGACACTCGAAGGTTTCGACGATGCGATCGGTGCTGCACAGCGTCTGCGAGGGCGAGGCGTCCAGCAGGTCGTCCTGACGATGGGCAGTCGAGGCGCATTGGTGCTGGACGACACTGGTCCTACACACCTTCCCGCAATCAGCGTAGCCGCGGTCGACACCACGGGCGCCGGAGACGCCTTCACCGCAGCCTTAGCCGTGTCGTTGGCAGATGGCCTGGAATTACGAGACGCGGCCGGCATCGCCCGCATCGTCGCCGCCATTTCCGTCACTCGAATCGGCACACAAACGTCATTTCCCACTTCCGATGAACTCACCCCATGGATCAGCAAATGAAGACTTCGACCAACCAGAAACCGAACCCCGCAGCGAAAGCCGCTGAGAGATATCGATGGGTAAGATCGATGCCGAAAGCCGTTACAACTTTCGCCGTCCTGTTTGCGTTTTTCGCTATAGCCAAGACGTCAGATGCGGCACCGCCTAAACCTCGAATGGTCGTGTTGACCGATGTTTCCACCTGGGAAACCGATGACAGCGAATCCCTGGTTCGGTTGATGGTTCATGCGGACATGCTGGAAATCGAAGGTCTGGTCTTCAGCACGGGTTGGAGCCTGGACAAGACTCGCGATGACTTCATCGGACTGATCCATGACGCGGTCAACGCGTACGAAAAGGACCTGCCGAATCTCCAAAAACGGTCCAGCCAAACCCAGCACCAGAAAGACGAAACGCGGCAAGAAATCGGTTACTGGCCTAGTCCAAAGTATCTTCGTGACCGCACGATGTTAGGCAGTAAAAAACGCGGCGCAGAACATGTCGGCGAAGGAAACGATTCCCCCGGCAGCAAACTGATCATCGAATTGGCTGACGAAGATGACGACCGCCCGGTTTGGATCACCGTTTGGGGTGGCGGCAATACGCTTGCCCAAGCCGTTTGGCGCGTCCAGCAAGACCGCAGTGAAGAGGAGTTCAAAAAGTTTCTAAACAAGCTTCGCGTGTATACGATCACGGACCAGGATCGCGAACAACGCACCCCGTATTCCGACAGTTCGCATCAGTGGTTACGAAAGGAATTCGCCGACGACCTGTTTTTCATCTGGGACGAATGCGCCTGGAAACTCCAAAACGGAACTGGAAAAAAGAACTGGCCTGAATACGCCAAGCACATCCAAAACCACGGGAACCTGGGAAAGGTGTACCCGAAATACAAATACGGAGTCGAAGGCGATACGCCTGCGTTTCTGCATCTGATGCCCGTTGGGCTGAACGATCCCAACGTTCCCAATCAAGGCGGTTGGGGTGGATATTCCACCTGGGGCAAAGGTGAAGACGGCACGACGTTTTGCTATACGAACCACGATGGCGACGCCAAAGCAACGTGCACATCACTGCACCGACACTTCTATCCGGCCACGTTCAATAACTTTGCCGCTCGCATGGACTGGGCCAATGATGGAACCGGAAACCGAAATCCAAACGTCACGATCGACGACAGCGAAGGCATCGAAATCCTGACCCGGAATCCAAAGCAAGGATCGACCGTCACCCTGGACGCATCCGGTTCCTCCGATCCCGATGACGACAAGCTCACGTTCCATTGGTGGGTGTTGTCCGCCGCTGGCACCTTGCCCGGCGACGTCAAAATCACAAACGGCGACAAGAGCGTTGCCTCCATCGAAGTCCCCCATGGTTCGGCAGGAAAGACGTTCCATGTGATCTGTGAAGTGACGGACGACGGAGATCACCATCTATCCAGCTATCGCCGAATCATTTTCGAACCGACCGAGTGAATTTGATTTCGCTGGCAAAGTCAGTGAAAAGCGATGCGATCCATTTTGTGAGTTTGCCCCAGAGCACGGATTGCTTCAAGCGAAACGTTTACCAGTCACCGGCTATCACGTGAGTTACCGTGCGATGAAATCTTGTTCGACCTTTTGGCTGTTTGTCGTCATCATTCTGGGCTTGGGCCAATTCTCGTATGCCGAGGAGTCCAAACATCGCGTGTTTGTTCTGACGGATATCGAGAATGAACCCGACGACGCTCAATCGATGGTGCGTTTTCTGACGTACGCCAATCAATTTGACATCGAAGGTTTGGTCGCCACCACGTCCATCCATCAACAGAAACGCACGGCACCGGATCGCATCCGAAAAATCGTCAAGGCTTATGGCGATGTGCAAGCGAACCTGTTGTTGCATGAACCGGGCTACCCGACGGCCGACAAACTGTTATCGGTGATACGCCAGGGGCGACCTGACTATGGCATGAACGCGGTGGGGGAAGGCCAGGATTCCACGGGGTCGGAATGGCTGATCGCAGCGGTCGATCGCGACGACGCGCGGCCGCTATGGGTGACAGTATGGGGCGGACCGAACGTCTTGGCCCAGGCGCTGTGGAAAGTTCAATCCACACGAACACCGGAACAGCTTGCCAAGTTCGTTGCCAAACTGCGTGTCTACACGATCTCGGATCAGGACAATAGCGGACCGTGGATCCGCAAAACCTTTCCGAACCTGTTCTACATCGCCAGTCCCGGCATTCACGCCGGCGGTGCGTATCACTATGCCACGTGGAGCGGCATTAGCGGCGATCAATTTCACGCTCGTTTCACCGGAGCCGACTTCAGCATCGTTGACAAAGATTGGCTGGACCAGCACATCCGCCAAAACCACGGCCCGTTGGGCGCACAACATCCCCACACCGAATACTTGATGGAAGGCGATACCCCTAGCTTTCTGGGCCTGGTCCAAAATGGACTCAACGACCTAGAACATCCCGATTGGGGCAGTTGGGGCGGTCGTTATGAACTGTACCAACCGCGAATGCAAAAGTGGTTCCAGGAACCCGAAACGAGGCCGCTATGGACCAACACTGTCGACGAAGTGAAAGGCTTTGACGGTAACTGGCACACCAGCAACCATGCAACGATTTGGCGTTGGCGAAGTGCCTATCAGAATGACTTCGCCGCCCGCATCGACTGGACCACACAGCCGTACGCCCAGGCCAATCACCCGCCCATCGTCAAGCTGGATCACCCGTCGACCATCACCGCCAAACGCGACGACGTCGTCAAACTTGGCGCCGCTGGCAGCACGGACCCGGACGGGGATGAACTTTCGTTCCAGTGGTTCTATTACCCCGAAGTCGGCACGTTCACGACTTCAACGGCGCGCTCGGGTCAGCCATTGGCGATCGACAACTTTGATCAGCCCCAGGCTTCGTTCACCGTCCCCGATCGCTTGGTCATGGAACCCAAAACGGGAACGATGCACATCATCTTGGCGGTGACCGACCAAGGGACCCCAGCGTTGACGCGGTATAGCCGCGTGATCGTTGATGTTACTGATTAGATCGGACGTGGGACGGGTGAAGGAGGTGATCGAGGGAGACCGGTAGACCGGGGTAGCGGATAGGTGCGGGAGTGGGTGCGGGGGAAGAAAGTTCGAGTTCGAGTTTAAGTTCGAGTTTAAGTTTTTGAACTGTATCCCTACTTGAACTCGAACTTGAACTTGAACTCGAACTCGAACTTGAACTCGAACTTGAACTCGAACTTGAACTCGAACTTGAACTTGAACTTGAACTCGAACTCGAACTCGAACTCGAACTCGAACTTGAACTTGAACTTGAACTTGAACTTGAACTTGAACTTGAACTTGAACTTGAACTTGAACTTGAACTTCCCATCCACAACGAACCAAACCAACCGAATCGCTCTTTCTCGTTAACCCTCCCGGCCTCCCGCCTCAAACGCGGCCCCAAAATTCGCCCCCGAGAAGCAAAAAACTGACGCCAACTGGCCAGGATCGCATGACCATGACGCACTTGAAACGAAAACTTGCGTGGATCGGTTTGTCCGTATTCGCATTGCTTGGCATCTTGATGGGTTTCACTGCTGAAGCTGCCGACTTCGTCGTTGCCGCCGATGGCAGTGGCGATTTCCGCAAGGTGCAAGACGCCATCGACGCAGTGCCAAAGAACCAATCAATACGCACGACGATCTTCATCCAGCCAGGCACGTACAAAGAGAAGATTCGTGTGCCTTCGGACGCCATCAACCTTTCACTGCTGGGCGAATCGTCCGAAACAACGATCCTGACCTTCAACAACTACGGCGGAAAGACGTCCGACTACGCCAGCACTCGAGTGATGGCGGATGGTTTCTACGCGGAAAACGTAACCTTTCAAAACACGATCGACAGTCGATCCGGCATCGATGGAGGACAGGCGGCAGCATTGCGAATGGATGGTGATCGGTCGGTGTTTTTTCAATGCCGAATCATGGGATTCCAAGACACTTACTACACCGGTGGCAACAACCGGTCGTACCACAAGGATTGCCGGATCGAAGGCACAACGGATTTCATTTACGGCGATGGCATCGCAATGTTCGAAGCTTGCACGATCGTCTGTCGCAAAAATTCGACGATCACGGCGCACAGCCAAAAATTAAAAAACGGCAAGCACGTCAATCAATTTGGGTACGTCTTCCAAAACTGCAAGATCGAAAAGCACGCCGACGAAGATGTGACCCGCGCGGCACTGGGCCGACCATGGGGAAACGCGGCGCGAGTCGTCTTTTTGAACTGCGATCTTGGATCGCATATCCGAGCCGAAGGATGGTCGCCGTGGAAAGGCCGCCCCAACCACCAAACCGCGTATTACGCTGAATACAAAAACCACGGACCGGGGTCTCAAAGCGACAATCGCCTTCCTTGGACTCATCAATTGACCGACGAAGAAGCGGCCGAATACACCAAGGAAAACATCTTCAAGGCGCGTAACACGACCGCTGTGAACTTCGACGGTGACTGGATCCCGAAGATTGAATTGCTTCGCGATTCGAATCCATCCAAATCTTCCGACAAGCCGCGTGTCATCGTTACCAGTGACGGCGAGATTGATGACGAATGCTCGATGGTTCGATTCTTGCTGTATGCCAACCAATGGGATATCGAAGGGATCGTGACGTCCAGTTCTCAGTATCACTGGCATGGGCATAAATGGGCTGGTGACGATTGGGTTCAGCCGTACTTGAAAGCCTACGCCGCGGTTCACCCCAACCTGATTCAGCATGACAGTGGCTATCCGACAGCCGATTTCCTGCAAGCAAGAACGTTTCTGGGGAACGTAAAAACCGAGGGCGAGATGGATGAAATCACGCCGGGATCCCAGCACATCGCCCGAGTCTTGCTGGATGAATCCGATGACCGTCCGATCTGGATTCAAGCGTGGGGTGGTACCAACACGATCGCCCGAGCGCTGAAAACGATCGAAGACGACCATCCCGACAAGATGGCCTACGTGGCGCAAAAACTGCGGTTCTTTTTCATCTGGGAACAGGATTCGACTTACCAGTCCTACATCCGTCCGCACTGGGGCAAGTACAACATTCCGACGATCATCTCGGACCAATTCATCGCCATCTTCTATCACTGGAAAAAGTATCTTCCGGCCGAACAGCAGACATACTTTGCGGGCCAGTGGATGAAGCAAAACGTGCTGGCCGATCACGGCCCACTGTGTTCGCTGTACCAATCGCACACGACGGCGAATCGCGATTCGGACGAAGGCAATTTTGTCGATGGCGACTTCCGATCCGAAGGCGATTCGCCAGCATTCTTGCACACGATCCCCACAGGGTTGCGCAGTCTTGAATCTCCCGACTGGGGTGGCTGGGGTGGTCGCTATACCCGGGTTCGAGACAACACATGGTTGGATCCAGTGGCCGATCCAACGTACGAGTATCCCGCAGGCCGATGGTATGGCGATTCGGCATGGGGGCGTGTTCGGCTGCGTCAAGCAATCCCCGATGACCGCGAGCTGACGCAATACTTGAAGCCGATTTGGCGTTGGACCGCAGCGATGCAAAACGACTTCGCAGCACGGGCCGACTGGTGTGTCGAACCGTTCGATGGTGCCAACCATCCGCCGGTCGTTACGTTGACCAATCCGTTGGACTTCCAGGCGCCGCCTGGGACGACGATCCCGATGAACGCCGAAGAGACCGTCGACCCGGACAATGACCTGCTGACCTACCGATGGTGGCAGTACCAGGAAGCGGGCACCTACGGCGGTGCAGTCGAAATTCAAAATGCCGGCACCCCAATGGCATCCGTGGTCGTTCCCGACCAAGGCAAACAGGGACAAACCATCCATGTCATTTGCGAGGTGACAGACAACGGCACGCCAGCGTTGTCCCGATACCAACGCGTGGTGATCGAAATCCAGTAGCCAGCGAAACATAGCGCCGGCGATGAACGATCGGCAAGACTTTTGCCGCCATTGCCAGGCCAAAGCATCCATGATTTTTCATCGACCGATCGCTTCCATCGACCAAGTCCACCCCGAGAGAAAACGAATGATTCTAAAAACCATTTTCATGACCATGACGCTGATGGGTTTCGCGGCGGTAGGTTCCGCTTGCTTTGCGGCGAGCCCTTTGGCATTCCCGAGTGCCGAAGGATACGGCAAGCACACGGTAGGGGGACGCGGTGGAAAGGTATTCGAAGTCACCAACCTGAATGACTCTGGCGAAGGCAGCCTGCGCGACGCCGTCGAAGCCAAGGGTCCACGGACGGTTGTGTTCCGAGTCTCCGGCACGATCGATTTGAACAGCGACCTGCGGATCCGAAACTCTCACATCACGATCGCCGGGCAAACGGCACCGGGCGATGGCATCTGCATCAAACGTTATCCGTTGATGATCAGCGCTGATGAAGTGATCATTCGATACATCCGAGTGCGATTCGGTGACGAGTCCGGGAAAGACGCCGATGCCATCTCGGCTAGGTACGTCAAGAATCTGATTCTGGACCATGTCTCGGCAAGCTGGAGCGTCGACGAAACGATGTCGATCTACCACTGTGAAAACATGACGGTGCAATGGTGCTTGATTTCCGAGAGCATGTTCAATTCGAACCACAGCAAGAGCCAGCATGGATTCGGCGGCATCTGGGGATCCAACCACAGCACCTACCACCACAACCTGATCGCCAATCACTCCAGCCGTAATCCGCGTTTCGCATCCGGCTGTGGCAACACCGATTACCGCAACAATGTTCTGTACAACTGGGGGTATCGCAGTTGTTACGGCGGGGAAGCCGTCCAGAAGGGCAGCGACAAGTTCACTTTTTCGAACATCAATATGGTGGCCAACTATTACAAGCCTGGGCCCGCAACGGATCCAGCGCGTAAGGCCGAAATAGCCGATCCATCATCGCGCGGACCAGACGACAAAGGCAGCTGGTACGTTGCCGGAAACTTCGTCGAAGGCAGCCCTTCGGTATCCGACGACAATTGGACGGGAGTTCGCGGCGGGAACTTCGTTAAGCTTGACCAACCGTGGGACGCGATGCCGATCCATCAGCAGACGCCGGCCGACGCGTTTCAGTCCGTCCTGGCCACTGCCGGCGCGAACCTGCCGCGGCGTGATTCAATCGACACACGAATTGTCGAGGAAACACGCACGGGGACAGCAACCTACGAGGGCATTTACGACACGGTGAAAAAAGTGGCCGACCCATCGAAGGTCACGGGCATCATCGATTCGCAAAATGATGTTGGTGGCTGGCCAGAATTGAAAAGCTCCGTCGCGGTGCAAGATGCCGATCACGACGGCATGCCCGACCAGTGGGAAACGGCCAACGGACTGGACCCCAACGATGCCGCCGACGGAAACAAAATCGCCAGCGACGGATACACGATGCTAGAGAAATTTCTGAACAGCATCCAATAGTCGATCCGGAGACCGCTGTCGAAACATCCTGGTCGATCGAGAGCATTGTTGCGGGGAAGTGCCTCCGGTCGACCGTGGAAATTCAACCCGAACGCGTGGTGTAGCGTTCCGACGATCAGCACGCACGTCAGCGCCGGTCGGTTCACTCGCGATCGAAAAGTGGCGTGACTGCACGCAGCGAGATTCGCCAGAATTCGCTCCCCACCAAGCGAATCGAAACAAAAACTGACAATTTTTGGCGGGCGGAACCACGCCGACGGCATTGAGGTAGCGTGGTGTGTCGTCCACTCGGATCAGCACTTCGGTTTGGTCACGAAGTGTCACGGCACGGCACGGCACCTCACGGCACCTCACGGCACGGCACCTCACCGGGCCAACGTCTTCATGGGCACTTCCGTATCGATGATCGCTTCATCGTCCGCTCATTCACTTCGCTGCTTCAGTGATCGAAGGCCACGTCGACTGAAACCCACTTAGTCCCCCCCAAAGGAACCACGATGAAACGCACCCTTTTGATTGCACTTTCCACGGTAACGATTTTTTCGTTGTTTCAATTGACTGCTTCGTCTCAAGCGGAGTCTCCGGCGACGAAGCCCCATGCAGCCCGCGTCGATGTTCAGCCCGCCCTGTTCGTATTGACGAGTCATTCCAAGATGGGCGACCTGGATCGCAAGACCGGCTATTACGTTCCCGAGGCTGCTCATCCTTGGAAAGTGTTGACCGATGCGGGCATCGCTGTCGAATTCGCCAGCGTCAAAGGCGGCGAACCTCCGGCAGATGCATTGAAGTTAGAAGATCCAGTGGTCAATCTGTTTTGGACCAACCCGCAAGTTCGCAAGCAACTCGCATCGACCAAGCCGATTGCGCAAGTGAATCCAGCGGACTACTCGGCAATCTTTGTCGTCGGCGGCCACGGTGCGATGTGGGACTTGCCTGGTAACGAAGCGTTGCAAGGGATCCTCGCGAAGCAATATGATTCCGGTGGTGTGGTTGCAGCCGTATGTCACGGTCCCGCAGCGCTGGTGAATGTCAAACTTTCCAACGGTCGGTATCTGGTCGATGGAAAAACGGTAGCGGCGTTTACCGACGACGAAGAACGCGCGGTGGGGCTTGCCGACACGGTTCCTTTCCTGCTGTCGAGCTCGCTGAGTCAACGTGGTGCGACGATGCAAAAATCAGCCAACTTTCAATCGAGCGTCGTAGCGGATGGTCGGCTCATCACTGGTCAAAATCCGGCTTCGGCTGAAGGAGTTGGCAAACGAATCGCCGAGGCGGTCTTGCAGGGACGCTAGAGACAAACCGATTTGCATCGTGAACGCGTTCGGTAGCCGCCCCCGAACCGCATGGGGACGCTCCCTCTGTGACGTCGTTCGGCGCGAGATTGCGGCGGGAGATTGCGGCCGAGTGAGCGGAACCCAATCGCCAGCGACGGAGACGCGATGCTGGAGAAAATCTCGAATTGCGTCCGTTAGTCGATCCGGGGCGGCTGCCGAAACATGCTGGTCGATCGGGGGCAATCTTGCTGCGAAGTGCCTCCGATCGCCCCGATAAATCCCACCGGGACGTACGGTGTCGAGCACCCCAAAAGCGGACATTGCGGCCAATCCGCCGCAGTATGGCGGTGCGAGGCGTTGCGTCCGAGCTTTCGTGAGCGGCGTAGCACGCCTACCAAAAACTCTGTTGCGGCAGCCCCCCGGACTGGTAGAATGCTTGTGTCCGGTTGTTTCCGAAATCGACTGGCAAATCCCGCCTCACCCCCGCCTTCCACTGCGACCACGTTTGCCCGCCGCGACGATTTCCCTGTGCGGCGATTTCCCTGTGCGGCGATTTCCCTGTGCGGCTGGGGTGTGAATAGCCGAAACAGAGTCTGTACGGGTCCATCCGTTCGTCAGACAAGCCGACGCCAGACAATCGACCGTTTACACGTTGAAAGATCGATGATGTTCAGCCGCAGAAGAATGTTGCAAGGAATCGCAGCCAGCACCGGTGCCGCGTTCGGCGTCCCCATTGCTGCCGAACGCGCCGTTGCGTCACCGGCCGCGGACGGCGCTGCGAAACGGATCATCTTCTTCATGCAGAACCAGGGCTTCGATCCGAAGACCTGTATCCCCGAAGGAATGAAAAACAGCGGTTCGCTTGCCAAGGTAAAACTGCCTGAACCGATCAGCGCACTGGAACCTTACAAAGAACGACTGCACATCATCAACGGATTGCACGGCATCCACACCAGCCCGTCACACAGTGCTTTCTTTGGTGCTCTTGGTGGCTATCGCGGCAGCGATGGTGTGCCGCCCAGTGCATCGACGATTGATTATGAACTGAGCAAGGTTCTGCCGCAGACGCTTCTGCCGCATCTTTGCATTGGCATGGATTCGATCGAAAACATGAAAGCCAAGCCGACGATCGCAACGTTGTCGGCCAGCGGTGCCGGTCAACCGATCTTCATGCATTCGAACCCCAACCACCTGTACCAGATGCTGTACGGTGGCATTTCGTCTGGCAACATTCGTCAGCAACACGAAGCCCGATCCGGTGTGTTCAGTCAGGTCGAAAAATTGGCCGCAATGAAGGGACAGTCACTGCCGGAATCGGACCAACAGCGTTACGGCCAATACGTCCAGGGATTCAAGGACGTCAACGGGCTGCGCACCCGACTGGACACCGTTTCCGATCACTTGCGTAAATTCGCGCCGGCCGTCGACGAGCGATACACCAAGCCGAAGTTTGAAACCGATTGGCACGACGTGCTGCTGGACCTTGGGATTTCAGCGTTGACCTCGGGGATCACCAATACGCTGACCATCGGCTCTGGCCGCGGCGAAATTTTTGGTGCCTGGAAGGGACTGGGCGTCGACCAACAAGGACACAACCTTGGCCACATGGATCAGCCCGACAATCCGATTTGGATCAAGATCCGCCAATACAACAGCCGCATGCTGGTCCGGATCATGGAAACGCTGGAAAGCGTTCCGGAAGGGAATGGTTCCATGATGGACAATACGCTGATCGTTTACACCAGCAACAATGCGGACAAACAGCACACCAACGGCGCCAACTGGCCCGTCATGTTGTTGGGCAATTTGGACGGCGCCTTCCAGTCAGGTTGCTTCACACAACTGGATGGCAAGCGCCCGATCAACGCGTTGTACACATCGCTGCTGCGGGCCGCCGGGCAGAACGTCGATCGATTCAACATGGACGAAAAGATGGCCAAGAAGTTTGACGACAGCACCGGCCCGCTGAAGGAAGTGTTGGCATGACCCGGCGTCGCCTTTCGTCCGGCGAAACCAGGGATCGGAAATTCGGCGGGATCAGCCTGCAATCGGATGCATCGGAAGCGACAGGCTGGAAGCCTATCCTACGGATCGCCGGTTTGTTCATGGTTCAGTGTTTGGGGCTGCTGCCCACCGCACATGCCGAAACCTACACGCCGGGGCAAGCGTTCCCACAGGACTTCGATCGTTTTGCGGAATCGTTCCTGACCGACTACTGCATCGATTGCCATGGCGAAACGGACCCCGAAGGCGATCTTTCGCTGGAAGGTCTGGGCGCGGTCGACGAGATCAACGCTAGTACCTGGCGCAGCGTCTGGGCGCAGGTCACGATCCAACAGATGCCGCCTCCCGATATGACGCAGCCCGAGGTCGTGCACCGTCTGCAGTTTTCCGATGGGATTGTCAGTGAGCTGTCGCGGGTCATGCGCGACAAGGGTGGCTTCCATGCGCACCTGGATCCCGACAAAGGCAACTTCGTCGATCACGAATTGATCTTCGGTTCGCTACCCGATGGCATCCAACTAGAACCGACATCGTCACCTGCACGCATTTGGCGGGTGACCCCACAAGAACACATCACCCGGCTGAACGAGCTGATCAACACAGAGCCCGATTTTGATCCAGAAAAACCGGGCCTGCGCACTCACGGGGACGTCGTCCCCACCAACCACGGCGGCGAACTGAAACTGTACTTCGGCACCGATCGCATCATCCAGTGGCAAGGGGGAACGGTTGCCTATGCCACTTCGGTCAAAAGCGTGCCTGCGGTCCTATCGTCGGCGCGAAATCACGGACTGGAAAACTATCCCGATTTCTATACCGTCAACAGCGCCGAAGCGACCCAGATCATGGGTGTTGCCAGCGACATCCTTCGATACATGGCCGAAGGTCCGCTAAGCATCGCCCAGCCTTATCAGATCACCGACGATCCCAAGTCGATCGCGGACAAAATGAAAGGCGACCTTCGTGGGCTGCCGACCAGCTTGGTGTACAGCACCGAAGTGGTCCGGCCTCTGACTCCTGTCTACGACCTGATGTCGCAAGACGGCGTCACGGACCAGGGACTGCGAAACGCGGTCGACTATTTGTTCGAAGCATTGACGTTTCGGCCTCCTGAACCGAACGAATCGGACGCGTACGTAGAAATCGTCAAACAATCGATCGAAAAGATCGGCAAGCGGGACGGTGTGGTGTTGGGACTGTCATCGATCTTCTTGGATCGCGACGCACTGTTCCGACCGGAACTGGCCAACGAGGGCACCCCGGATTCCTACGGCCGCGTCATGCTGCAGGACTGGGAACTGGGCATGGCGGTCAATCATGCGCTGCGATACATCCGACCGGACGAACAGCTGCGCAGTGCTGTGACCCAAGGCCGCATGCGCACCAGGGCCGACGTGAAAAGGGAAGTCGAGCGAATCTTGGCCGACGACAGCATTCGAAAGCCTCGGATCTTGCGTTTCTTTCGGGACTACTTCGATTACGACTTGGCCGGTTACATCTGCAAAGATTTGAAAGCGCTTGCCGAGACCGGGGCCAGCAATCGCGGACAGGCTCACTACAATGCGATGTTCGATGCCGCAGCCAGCACCGACCGGCTAATTGAACTGATTCTGCAACAGGACCAAGATGTCCTGAAACAACTGCTGACCACCGACAAGGTCGTGGCCACCCCGACCGATCGCGTCTATTTCGGCAGCAAACGTACCCCCGAAGAAATCGCAGCGTCTGTTGCCGCCGAAAAGAAGGTACTGGCCGCCGCGGCAAAGAAGGCAGCCGCCGAACTGGAGGCCTGGAAACTGGCCAATCCCGGGAAAGAACCGCCGGAAACGAAAAAGAAACGGTCGACGGTCAATCATAACGTCGACCAAGCACATCTTGCCGGTCCCGAAATCTTTGCACGAGTGAGTCGGCGCAGCTTCGGCAGAGGATCGATGAAACCGGAACGGATGCTGACGACCGCTCCCGAAGGCCAACGCATGGGCATCCTGACCCACCCCAGTTGGCTGGTGTCCCATTCCGACGCCATGGACAATCACGCCATCCGCCGCGGTCGTTGGATCCACGAACGACTGCTCGGTGGCGGTATTCCCGATGTGCCGATTACCGTCGACGCAATGCTGCCGGACGAACCCAAGAGCACACTGCGTGAACGGATGCGGGTCACTCGGGAAGACTATTGCTGGACCTGCCACCAAAAGATGGATCCACTTGGTTTGCCGTTCGAAATGTACAACCACGCTGGTCTGTACCGAGAAATCGAACAAGGCAAACCAGTCGATACATCGGGGGAAATCATCGACTCGGGTGATCCGGCGTTGGACGGCAAAGTCACAAACGCCATCGATCTGATCCAACGACTGGCCCAAAGCGAACGCGTCGAACAAGTCTTCGTCCGCCACGCCTTCCGATTCTGGATGGGCCGCAACGAAACCCTGAACGACGCTCCCGTTTTACAGGAAGCTCACCGGGCTTACCGAGATAGCGGCGGCAGCATGAATGCACTGTTGGTTTCGCTGCTGACTTCCGACGCGTTTCTATACCGCACGCCAAGCCGACCAGTCGTTGCCGAAGCCAGTTCCGATGACTAGCGCCCGGGGAATTCCCAAGGCCCTCTGAAGACAAACGAGCGACATGCTGGGGGTGTGAATCGATTCCAGTGACCGATAAGGCGTTTGCGGCCGGTCGATTGAGTGAGCCGCGAAGCGTCAGAGAGCGTCCGGATTACGGCAGTCTCGGAAGAGGCGAAAGCATGCTGCGGTGTGGGCGGGCCCCACGGATTCAGCGTTACCACCGCCCCCTCACCCCAACCCTCTCCCCCTGGATAATCGAAGCTCCACTTCGATAATCCAGGGGGAGAGGGGGCAAAAAAAGTCCAACGCAAAATCCAACCGCCTCAACCACCGCCACACTTTTTAGCCCCCTCTCCCCCGCGTTGAACGCGAGTTCCGCTCGCGTTCAACGTGGGGGAGAGGGCTGGGGTGAGGGGGCGCGACCTTTGCCTCTCCGAGGCCGCTCGTAAGCGGCCGGGAATTGCCCGTGGCCTTACGGCCAGCGGCTCACCATTGCCGTTGAAAGTTCGACTCAATCAACTGTCCGTTTATCAACGTCTATTGCTTGCGGAATTGGATGGGCGTGACGCCGGTGGCGGTGCGGAACGCGCGGGTGAACGCGCTGTGATCATAGAATCCACAATCCAGGGCAATCGTCGCCACAGATTTGTCCGTTTCTCGTAGCAACCGGGACGCTGTTGCGACACGCGTCTTGGTGATCAATTGGCTGGGCGTCAGTCCTAGCACGCGTTTGGTCAACCGCGTCAGTTGCTGAGACGTCATCTCGCTGCGTTCCGCCAACCAAGCGGGCGTAACCGTTTCGAACAGGCCCAGTTCGAACTCATTGAGTGCTTCGGCGAACTTCCGTGGAATTTCGTCTCGCTGAACTGGCACCCGAACATCTCGGGAAAACCCTACCAAGCCGGTCACCCGATTGGTCGCATCGCGAATCGGCAGCTTGGTGGTCATGCACCACACGGGATCGTTCGGACGGTACCACTGCATTTCCAATTGTTCCAGCAATGGTCGGCCGGTTCGCAGGACGCGATCGTCTTGTTCGCAGGGCAACCGGCCGAAGTCGCCGAAACAAATGTCATCGGGACGCTTGCCGATCACGTCGGCCTTGTCGTTGAATCCGTGACGCTTGACCAGCGAGTGATTCACTGCGACGTAGCAACCATCGACGTCTTTTACAAAGAACGCGACATCGGGGGCGTGGTCGAACAGATCGCCCATCAGCGATACGTCGATCTTGGATAACGCCATTTCAAATCGATACGTGTGGGGGGGCTATGCGCGGATTCATCGAATCGGCTGTTTCTGAACCAAGAAACGATCCGCTTGGCTTCTTACACTGATTGGGAACTGCGGTCGATGATACAAAAACCCTAACATTCACGAGACTACCCGTCATGAAGATTGCTCGCATCTTTGCATATCGTGTCGAACTGCCTCTTAAAGAAGGATCCTACCACTGGTCCGGCGGCAAATCCGTTTCTGTTTTCGACAGCACGGTTGTGGGCGTTGAAACCGAATGCGGTCTGATTGGCTATGGCGAAGTCTGTCCACTGGGACCGTTTTACCTGCCCGCCTACGCCGAGGGCGTCCGAGCTGGGATGCGTGAACTTGCTCCGCATCTGATCGGCATGGACCCACGTCAATTGTCGGTTCTGAACTTGCGAATGGACGCGGCGTTAAAGGGCCACCCCTACGTCAAATCAGGGATCGACATTGCCTGCTGGGACATCCTGGGCAAAGTCAGTGGACTGCCGGTATGCGTTTTGATGGGAGGACGTTTTGGCGAATCCGTACGGCTCTACCGCGCGATTTCGCAGGCGGCACCGGACGAAATGGCCAGCAACCTAGCGGGCTACCGCGACGAAGGGTACACGCGTTTTCAATTGAAAGTGGGTGGCGATCCCGACACGGACATCCAACGCATTCGAGCGACCCGCGCCGTCCTCTCGGACAAAGAGCGTTTGGTTGCCGATGCCAACACCGGATGGACTCAGCACGAGGCCCAACGAGTGGTCCGAGCCGTTGCAGACCTAGACGTCTACATCGAACAACCTTGCCTCAGCTACGAAGAATGCCTGGCCATTCGACGCAACACCAACCATCCGTTCGTGCTGGATGAAAACATCGATTGCTTGGACATGCTGCTGCGAGCCAAAGGCGACCTCGCGATGGATGTCGTGAACCTAAAGATCAGCAAACTGGGCGGATTGACCAAAGCCGCACAAGCTCGCGATCTTTGCGTTTCGATGGGAATCGCAATGACGCTTGAAGACAGTTGGGGCGGTGATGTCACGACAGCCGCCATCGCTCACCTGGCTCACAGCACACCGGAACCGCTGCGATTCACAAGCACGGACTTCAACAGCTACGTCACGGTCAGCACCGCCGATGGGGCGCCCCAGCGTGAGAACGGTTTCATGAAGACAAGCGACGCCCCCGGATTGGGTGTGGTTCCCAAGTTGGATGTTCTAGGCGACCGAGTGGTCGAGGTATCGTAACGGCAATCCTGTTGGGCCAGAGAAGTTGGATGGCGATCGGCGACGTGTCTGCGATTTGGTTCCAATGTGGGCCCCTATTTCGGTGCGAACACGGGGATCAAACGAACTGCTCTGGCCCTGATGGATGCCGATGGTATGAAGCGGACCGAAATCGGGGGCCCGTTGGTGTATTTTAAGAGAGGGCCGTCGGATGCAGACGTTCTGCGCCGACAGATCGCCCCCCCTTTCAACACAGGCAGACACGAAAGTGACACCTCGCACATCCTTGGCGTTTGTCGTGCTTGCCGCCGCTTTCGTCTCCGCAGCGGTAGCCCAAGATCAATGGCCCGAACACCGTGGCCCCAATCAAAATTATCATCTGACCTCGGATGATCCCTACCCGAAATCGTGGAGCGTTGCCAACGATGACAACATTCGCTGGAGAATGCCTCTGCCGGAAACCGGTCACAGCGGCATCGCGATCGCAGGCGACAAGTTATTCCTGACCTGCTTTCGAACATTGACCGACGGGGACCAGGGCCCCGATGGTACATCGGTGTCCGAAACCCGGGGATACTGTCTGTCGGCGGATTCGGGGGCGATCTTATGGAGCTGTGATCTGCCGGGACGTCGGCCTAACCAGGTCAACGGCACCTTCACCGATTCGACGACCCCGACGCCGGTGACCGATGGCAAACATGTTTGGTTCGTCAACGCGGGCGGCTTCATGGCATGTCACACGTTCGACGGCCAGCGAGTGTGGGGCAAGGAATTCGAAGTTCGTACGAAGCACTCGGCGAAACAGTTCCAACCACTGCTGCACGGCGGCAACCTGTATTACGCCATGATGCGTGACGCGAGCGATCCGATGCGGCGCCCGCAAACAGCAACGGACTACGACAAGAACAGCAAGACCGGATGGCCGTGGATGCATGTGCGATGCTTCGACGCGTTCACCGGCCAGCCCACGGCGGTGTTACCCGAAGGCATCAGCGTTCACAGCAAAGGCGCCTTGGGAACCCTGAATGGCGAGCCCGTTTTGCTGCACGCCAAAGGTGGTGGTCACAGCCCGCCTGAAAAACCCTATGGCATCGGGCTGACTCGTCTGAACCCCACGCACGACCTGATCTGGGAACGGCCCGGTCTGTATTTCGAAGGGACGCACTTCATCGACGAAAAGCACGCCTATTGTTTCGACAAGAAAGACTTTTTCGTCTTGGATCTGGCAACGGGCGCGACGATCAAGCAAATTCGTATCCGCGACGTCGGCAACGTTTCCATGTTTGACGAAGCCAGTGGCCGCTATCAACAGCGACCGGCTGCTTCGATTCTGAAGTCGCAGCATCTGTTGACCCACCGCACCAACATCGGCGTCGGCAAGTACCACTTTTTCATGGGCGGTCAGCCGGGCATCTTGGGTCGCATCGATATCGAAACGGACGAAGTCAGCTATCTGCAGGTGCCCGTTCAGATCGTGATCGAAGACGGCAAGCGGAAACCATCGTGGCGAGAATTTCGATCCGGCGATGACACGGGATCTGGATTTTCTGTCAAAGGGGATCAGCGTCGGCTTGGTCACGGGTTCGGACACATTTCCGCAGCCACACCAATCGTCGTCAACAACCACATCTACTTTTCAACCGTATTGGGAACGGTCTACGTGGTCGACGCGACGACCGAGCGATTTGATGAACGTTCGCTGGTCGCAGTCAACGACCTCGGTGAAGCGGGCAAAACGTGGACGCTAAGCCCTTTCGCGGCCGCCAACGGACGTCTGTATCAACGCACCAGTCGAGAGATTATCTGCATCGCAGATCAAGACTGATACAAGCTTTCGATGCGACACATTCCGATGTGTGCCGACTTCGCGTTCTAGCGATAGATGATCGCGGCAAGCATGGTGGCGAGGATCATCAAAGACAGTGATGGTGCAATTTTATCAAACGTGTGCCTTGCCTTGATGTGGCTGGCAACTGCCAAAGCCATCAAAGCAGCGAGGCCCACCGCGGCCCATAAAGTCAAAGGTTCCACAAACAAACCAATCGAGCCGATAATTTCAAGACTTCCGATCACGTACATCATGAATCGGGGAAGTCGAAAGTCATCGAACTGATCCGCCAGTGAAGGGGCGCCCCATAGTTTGCTCACCCCGGCGTACAAGAATGCGCCGCTGATGATGATTTCTAGTACGATCATGCAGATCCCGACTGTGTAGTTCAACAACCGATAGAGTTGTCGACCATCCAGTTTTCAGGTGATTCGCAGGAGGTTCCGACGCAACTCTACCCACCGCAATTGCGGAGCAATTCAGAAAGAGTTGTCGGCTGGCCCTTCGAAGTATCCCGAGGGTGATTGCTTTTTAGGATGCGTCGCGATGACCTAAAATCCGCTGCCCCATGATCACTGGTCGCGAATGCGGCCGAGCGTCTAGAACAATGCATTTCTAAGTCTCGCTGTACGTCAAAGCGTCGCTTCCCGTGCAGCAGTGATTAGTATTCAGCCAACAAGATGAGGTTCAAGTTTGCCCCTGGAACATCCACTTTGAATTTGCTTCGATGTGAATCTGGCAGGACAGTCAACTTGACCATGCCCCGTCTCGTTAAGTCACTCCCAGCTCACCCGTTGGCTTCTGAGCATACGTATAGCAACTGGTGTGCCAATTCGCAAAAACGACAACAAACCTGTGAAAAAGCGACGTCTGGGGACATCCCAACGGAGTGGTGCCGCCGCGGTGCCCAGATGTGGGCACCTTCGCGAACACAGTTGTCACTAAGCGGACAATCAGACGTAGAAACGGGGTGAAAGAGAGAAAGCGGCTGCGTCGGCGGCCCGATCAGGTTTCGATTCCGTGCTGCTTCATCATTCGGTACAGCTTGCGACGCTCCACCCCTAAGATACGTGCAGCAGCCGACTTATTGCCGCTGACTTGCCCCAGGACTTCATGGATGTGATCCCGTTGTAGCGAGATCAGAGATCCTTCGACGTCCACCGATTCGGTTGAACTGGCCGACGTGGGAACATCCAATTCCTCGGGCAGGTCGTCCATCGTGATCACGTCATCGGCAAGGATTTTGGCTCGTTTGATGACGTTGATCAGTTGCCGAATGTTGCCGGGCCAGTGATAGGATTCAAGAGCAGACCGGGCATCGTCATCGAGTTCGTACCCTTTGCCCAAGAAATGGTTGACCAGCAACGAGATGTCGCCGCTTCGTTCGCGTAGTGGCGGCAAACCGATGGTCAGCACATTGATCCGATAATACAGATCTTCGCGGAAACGGCCTTCTTCGACTTCTTGTTTCAAGTTTCGATTGGTCGCCGCGACGATCCGCACATCCACATGACGTTCTTTCTCGGATCCGACTCGTCGCAAGGAACCATCTTCTAATACCCGCAACAACTTGGGCTGAAGGGCGAGTGGCAATTCGCCGATTTCATCGATAAACAGGGTGCTGCCGTTGGCGACTTCGAACAAACCGGGCTTGGCGGCAGTCGCGCCGGTGAAGGATCCTTTTTCGTGCCCAAACAACTCGCTTTCGACCAACTGTTCAGGAAGAGCCGCGCAGTTCACCGTGACCATGGGGCGGCCGGCGCGAGCGTTCCCTAAATGAATCGCCCGGGCCACCAATTCTTTCCCCGTCCCGCTTTCGCCTTCGATCAGAACGGGGCTATCGGTCGGGGCCACGCGATCGACCAAGCGGAACACCTTGGCGATTTGTTCGGACTGACCAATCATTTGGGTTTGCGGTCGGATGGCCCGATCGATGACTTCCCGCAGCAGCGCGTTCTCTCTCCGCAAACTTCTGCGCTCCAATGCCCTTAGGCAGCGGGTTTCCAGTTCGCCCATCGGAAATGGTTTCGACAAAAAGTCGAACACACCCTGGCGCATGGACTCGACAGCATTTTCAATCGTCGCTTCGCCGGTCAGCACGATGATTTCAGTCTCGGGATTCATGTCCCGCATGCGTTGGACCAGTTCCAGTCCGCTGAGCCCCGGCAAATTCCAATCCAGCACGGCGACGTCAAAGTCATGTTTGACACACTGGTCAATTCCATCCTGGCCGCTGGTCGTATGGGTGACCGAATGGCCATTGCGTTGAAACCAACGAATGCAGCCAGCCACAAAGTCTGGATCGTCCTCGACAAACAAAAGGTCTAAAGTTTTATCGGCCATGGCCAAATTCGCGGGGGTCGAAACAGTTCTCGGGCGGTTAGAACGTTATTGTACGAGAATGCAGGTCGCACAGTCAGACTGCCAGTCGCCAATATCAAAAGTCAGTACGCTTTGGATCGATCTCAAACGACATGGAACCCGAAATGAGCAAAATCCAAGCGATGTTGGAGAGCGATTTGCGCTGCCAAACACGTGTATTGAAGCGATTGGCCGAGGGGGCATCGCTAGACGAAGTGCTTCAAACGCTGGTCGAAGTGTCTGAAGAATCACGTCCTGACATGATCGCGTCGGTATTGTTGATCAATCAACAAACCGGTTGCCTGGAAAACGGTGCATCCCGACAGCTACCCGAATTTTACTGTAAAGCGGTCGATGGCCTGCGGCCTGGGCCAAGCGTGGGTTCCTGCGGGACGGCTGCGTTCACCGGAAAGCGGGTCATCGTCAAAGACATATCCACCGACCCGCTATGGAAAGACGTTCGCCAGTTGGCCCAGCGAGCCAATCTACACGCTTGCTGGTCCGAACCGATCATCAGTGCAAGCGGCGAAGTGCTGGGCACGTTTGCGATGTACTACCGGAGCCCGCGTGCGCCCAACGAACACGAATTGGCGTTTGTGTCCAATGGCGCCAGCCTGGCCGCACTGGCGATCCAACGCGTTCGCTATCAGTTCCAAGTCGAACATGAACGCGCCATGTTCAAAACGATCATCCGTAGCGTGCCCGATGCGTTGATTTCAACGACACTTGATCGACGAATCACTCATTTCAATCGCGGTGCCACTGAACTGTTCGGCTACACCATCGAAGAGATGCTGGGGAAAAAAACGGAACGCCTGTACGCGAACCGAGAAGACTACATCCTTAATTTAAAGGTGAGGTTCAGTGGTAAACACAGCGATAACCTGGAGGCATCCGAAATCCTGTGGCGGCGAAAGTCGGGCGAGACGTTTTTCGGGGAACTGGTTGGCACCGTTGTTCGCGACGATGACGGCCAAGCGATCGGTTTTCTGGGACTGATTCGCGATATCACCGATCGGAAGGCCGCCGAAGCTGAGCTTGCCGCCAGCCAAGTTAAATTGGTTCAGGCCGAGCGGCTAGCCGCGATGGGCCAGATGATCTCGGCGATCGCACACGAAAGCCGCAACGCGCTTCAGCGAATCCAAGTCGGCGTGGACATGCTGCAGTACGAAATCAAACCAGAGAACGAGTCCCGCGACGACCTGGATCGAATCAGCCGGGCCAAAGCTGACCTACAGCAATTGCACGACGAACTCCGCAGTTTTGCCGGTCCCATTCAGCTGAACATCACCACGTGCAATATCGCGGAAATTTGGCGTCAAGCATGGTCGAACCTGCAGGTTTCCAGGAAAGATCGCAATGCCCAACTGGTCGAAGAGATTGCGGATGTCGATCTGACCTGCCCAATCGACGCGTTCCGAATCGAGCAGGTGTTTCGAAACCTGTTCGAAAACTCGCTGGCGGCCGGCAAAGATCCGCTCCAGATCACCGTGTCCTGCGAAACCGTACAGAGCCAAAATCTGTACGACGTTTCATCGCCCCACCTGCGAATCAGCGTTCGCGACAATGGGCCCGGATTGCCCGAGGAGATTCGCGGGAAGGTTTTCGAAGCTTTCCATACGACAAAGGTCAAAGGCACCGGTCTTGGCATGGCAATTGCCCGTAGGTTCGTCGAAGCGCATCAAGGTACTATCAAGATCCGAGACGAATCGATCATTGGTGCCGAATTCATCATTGAGTTGCCACGAAAGCCAACATGACAGGACGTCTTCGAATCGTAATCGCTGATGATGAACTTGATATTCGAGATGGTTTCCGCCGTCTGTTGGGGAAACTCGGCTGCAATGTTGTTGGCGAAGCGGCCAGCGGTGCAGAACTGGTCGAACTATGCCGGACGGAATTGCCCGATGTCGTGATTACCGACATTCGCATGCCCGAGTTGTCCGGTTTGGACGCTGCCAAGCAGATTCGGCAGACGCAGACGATTCCGATCATCGTCGTCTCGGCACGCGAAAGGCCCACCGAACAGGATTCTGAGTTCATCCAGGCCTTCCTCACCAAACCGGTCAGCGGGCCGGATCTGGATGCTGCAATCAAGAATGTGGTTGCAGCCCCCCTGTAACGGTGGATTGACGTCCTCAACCGACCGCAAAACTCGCCTCAATCATCCTCTGACCGCGCGGGTCAGGCATGCCTTGGACTGCGCTCATTTGGGCAACGCCCCCACTGACCTGGTCACTATTGGGCAACGGTGGACTTCTGTCCCAGTGCCGTTTCGAATCCAAATTCAGAGATTGCCAAACAATATCGGAGAGTTCCCGTGACAAGCCTTCAACAGCAAACCCAGGCCCAGATCGAAAAGACGCGGCAAGCCAAACCTGAATTCATGGATCGGATCGATGAATTGATGGTTCAAGCAACGCAATTCAAACAAGGCGGCCAAGCAATCGCAGTCGGGCAGCGTGCACCTGATTTCGAACTGCCCAATTCCAACGGAGATCCGACGAAGTTATCCGGACTGCTGCGGCGAGGGCCAGTGGTGTTGATGTTCTATCGCGGCGGATGGTGCCCCTATTGCAACCTGCAATTGCGCGCGATGCAAACGCGGCTGTCCGAGATCCATGCACTCGGTGCCGAGCTGGTGGCGATCAGCCCCCAAGTTCCCGAACAGTCTTTAAGCATGATTGAAAAAGCCGAACTGGAATTCCCTGTCTTGTCCGACCAGGATGCTCGCGTGGCCGCACAGTTTGGCGTTGCATGGCAGGTGCCCGAACTGATCCTGGATCATATGCGAAAAGACCGTGGCCTTGATCTGGCACAAATCAACAACGGCAACGCTGCGGTGCTGCCCATTCCGGCAACTTTCGTGCTTTCCGCCGACGGCGTGGTGATCTGGCGATACGTCAACGTCGACTATCGAAGTCGCGCCGAACCCGACGACGTGATCATGGCTCTGAAAAACTAGAACGAAGCACTAGCCGCCTGTTGATGTAGTGAGCCGTTTAGGCGAACGCTGTGAAGCATTCATTCCCCATGCTAGGGGCGTTTTTTCGTAGCGGAACTCGTCAAGAGTTTCGGCCTCGGATGTGAGATCACCGAAAGTCTTGACGACTTCCGCTACGAAATGCTTCGCAGCGCTAGCGTTTAGGCGCTAGCCTCGGTTTCGTCACCCAAGAACCGCGGGCTAGTGTTCTGTTGATTTGGTCGAACATCCAACGGCAATGGTGAGCCGCTGGCCTTGATGCCACGGGCAACAGCGCAACGCGGGATTCCCGACCGCTCACGACAACGTCCGGCGAAGGTCGCGGAGCGGCGAAGGTCGGGCCCCCTCACCCCAACCCTCTCCCCCACGTTGAACGCGAGCGGAACTCGCGTTCAACGCGGGGGAGAGGGGGCAAAATGAGAGGGGAAAAAAAGAGGTGGGGCGACACTGCGGTTGTTTTTTTGCCCCCTCTCCCCCTGGATATTCGAAGTGGAGCTTCGATGATCCAGGGGGAGAGGGATGGGGTGAGGGGGCGAAATGAGAGGGGGAAAAATGAGGTGGGACGACACTGCGGTTGGTTTTTTTGCCCCCTCTCCCCCTGGATCATCGAAGTGCAGCTTCGATGATCCAGGGGGAGAGGGATGGGGTGAGGGGGCGAAATGAGAGGGGAAAAAAAGAGGTGGGGCGACACTGCGGTTGGTTGTTTTTTTGCCCCCTCTCCCCCTGGATGATCGAAGTGGAGCTTCGATTATCCAGGGGGAGAGGGTTGGGGTGAGGGGGCGGTGGTAACGCTGAATCCGTGGGGCTCGCCCACACCGCAGCATGCTCTCGCCTCTCCGAGGCTGCCGTAAGCCGGACGTTTTCTCACGCATCGCGGCTCACGAAATCCGTTGGCCGCTGGCGGCCAATTCCCGATCGGGGTGGCGTGATGGCCGACGATTCCGGCGACATTCTTTCACAATCGGTGACCAGGTCGACAAGCAAGATCGTCAGCGGGTCGGATCGATCAATACCGGCGGACTCGGGCGATCAATCCCATCCCGATCATCGCCAGGATTCCGTTGCCCAACCAAACCCCATAGGGCGGAACGGTGCCGTCTTTGGCCTGTTCCAATCCAAAGATGAATAGCGGGTAGTAGACGATCAACGTGGGCAGAAAGCACAGTCCAAACGTGGTCCAGTAGTCACTGGTCTTGGCGATCATGGCGAGCGGTGCTCCCACGACGACAAAGAAAAAGCAACTGAATCCCCACGCCCATCGTCGCCATGGTTCGGTCTGCAGTCGGACCAACCGCCGTTTGCTGCGAGAGAGCGAATGGGTCAGCGATTGGCCTTCGCCACCGGCGATTTCTTCGGTTCGCGACGCCAGGATCGAAAAACCAGTGTGGGCGGCCATCTTGCCGACGGTCTCGTGCGATCGGCTGTCCTGGCGAATCCGTTCACTGCTGATCAGCCGCAACGGCAGTTCACTTGGACTCTGGTCGCTGATGTCTTTCTTGCTCATCGCGTCGGACAGCGGAATCCGAAACTCATTCTCGCCGGGCACCAGCGACTGGAACGAACTGCCGCCTTGGAACTGGCTGTCGACAACCTTCAACAGCAGCATCTCGGACTCGGGATCCAGACTCAATTCGCCCGTGGTGGCCGTCAAAATCATCGGCCCTGAATTGCCGCTGTTGTGAACGGTGACCCGCGGTCGCACCAACGTCCGTCCGTCGACTTCGCGGACACTGATCGAAAACCCCTGCTCGGATGTGTATGAATGCTCGGATTCCAAGACGCGATAGGCGATGTCCACGATCGATAGCATCACCACTCGGTTCACGCCCGGCCGCCCCCAAGAAACCGCTAAGTCGGAGACATAGACGGCAACGGGGCTAAGCAAAGCAGCAAAAATGAACGCGGGCTGCAACAGTTTCAGCGGCGAAATCCCCGACGACTTGACGGTCGCCACTTCGCCATCGGCCGCCATCCGTCCATAGACACAGCAGACCGAAAACAGTGCGGTTGCCGGAAATGCAAACTGCAACGAGATGGGCAAAACGAACGGCAGCAGCTGGACCACCGCCATGATCCCCAAACCACGACGAATCAATTCTCGCCCTACGCCGATCAGCAGGATCAACATCGTCAGCGCGATCAAAGAAACGAAGAATATCTTCAGAATCTCCAGCAGCACGTAACGTGTCAGACGAGTGGGCACGGCAGGCAAAGAGGGCTGTGAGTGTCGACGGAACCAAAAGAAGTCATCCAGAATCCGACCTGTATCAAACCGACGGGGGTCGACGGTAGGCCGAAAAAATCGCTCCGGTCCGCTTCATGGTCGTTTAGCCGTGTGCCCATCCAGGCGGCGCGTTTCAACTTTTGTGCAAACCACCCCAAGGGCCGGGAACGCGGCAAAAGGGACTCGGACACGTTTTTCCCGCAAGATTCTTAGCGCGGTAGCGGCGGCGGTGGGAATCCGCGAACGACACTTTTTGTTCGGTTGGCCGCTTGGATGCCGTTTCGTCGACAACTATCCTTTTCACGATGCATCCCACCGCCAAAACCGCTCTCGTCGTGCTCGCCAAGTTTGCCTTCCCGGCGGCAATCATTGGATTTTTGATCTGGAGGATCGAACCAGAACAGTGGGAACAGCTATCGTCCCAACCCAAGAACTACGGTTTGCTGGCTGCGGCCCTGGTCGTATCGCTGGCCGCGATGATGCTGTCCTTCGTTCGCTGGTGTGTGCTGGTTCGCTGCCAGGGGATCGAATTGTCGATGTTGGAAGCGTTCCGGCTGGGATCGATCGGATTCTTGCTTTCGTTCGTATCCGCCGGTTCGGTGGGCGGCGATGTATTCAAAGCCGTTTTTCTGGCCAAACGACGTCCCGGCAAGCGAATTGCTGCGGTGGCTTCGGTGTTCGTCGACCGCGGTGCTGGACTGTACGGGCTGCTGTTGTTGGTCGCTGCGGGGTTGATGGTTTCGGCGCCACCGGCTTCCGTGGATTCGGCACTGGACATGGACAAGATCAAAACCGCGACAGCCGTATTGATCGTTGTCGGATCGACGGTCTTAGCGATCCTGGTGATGGGTGGCCGCGGGGTGGATCGGCTGATCGGCTGGGGCAGTGATTTGCCGCTGATCGGCGGCATCATTCGGACCGTGGGCCCGCCGCTGCGAATGTTTCACGCTCATCCGTTTGCGTTTGGTTCATCGATTTTGATGAGCATCGGTGTGCAGGGATTGTTGGTGATCAGCATGTACTTGGTCGCACGCGGGATGTATCCCGATCCGCCGACGTTGGCCGAACACTTCGTGATCGTCCCGATCGGCATGTTGGCGTCGGCGTTGCCGATCACCCCGGCCGGGATCGGGGTATTAGAATTTGTGACCGAAACGCTGTACCGCAGCGTCCCGGCCGTCCCCACCGAAGCCTCGGGAACGCTGGTCGCGTTGGTCTTTGAAATCGTCAAAGTGGTGATGGCGATCATCGGAACGGTGTTCTATTGGACCGCCGGCGCCGAGGTGCATGAGAGCCTCGAGGAAGCAGAGGGCGACCAGGATCTGGAATCGGACGTTTTACCAGACGATGGCCCCCCGACCGGCGAGGGCCCAAACAGCGTCGTCAATGATCGAATCTGACCAGCGATGCGGTTGCGATGCCGCCCCCGGCCTGGATTGCTGGTATCCTTTGCTTGGGTTTGGCAGGGTCGTAGAATGTATCGGCCGATGCCTGGGCGTCCCTGATCCCACCCTCAACGATTGATTCAACAGCGAAAGAGAATGCATGTCGCATGATGCTGCGGGAAACGTAGATGTTCTCAGCGAGGCCGACGCCAGCCGTCTGCACGAAGCTCGAAAACGGATTCTGGACCAACTGGGCAAGGTCATTGTTGGCCAGGAACATGTCATTGACGAGATCCTGATCTGCCTGTTCAGCCGCGGCCACGTGATGCTTGAAGGCGTTCCGGGACTGGCCAAGACGCTGATGATCAGCACGCTGGCCAAAACGCTGGACCTTTCATTCAGCCGCATTCAGTTCACTCCTGACCTGATGCCGGCCGACGTGACGGGTACCGAGATCATCGAAGAGGATCGCGCGACCGGCCACCGCGAATTCCGTTTCATGCAGGGCCCGTTGTTCGCCAATGTTGTCTTGGCGGACGAAATCAACCGCACACCGCCCAAGACTCAGGCAGCGTTGCTAGAAGCGATGCAGGAACGGCAGGTGACGGTCGGTCGCAACCGACACGAACTGGGCAATCCGTTTTTTGTGCTGGCGACACAAAACCCGATCGAACAGGAGGGCACTTACCCGCTGCCCGAAGCCCAGCAAGACCGGTTCATGTTCAAGGTGTTTGTCGAATACCCAAGCTTTGACGAAGAATTCGAGGTCGCTCGCCGAACCACCGGCACCCAAACATCGGTCGTCGAACCGGTTTTGACCGCGGAAGAAATCCTGCGTCTGCAGCAACTCGTTCGCCAAGTTCCGATCAGCGATCATGTCGTGCGTTACGTGCTATCGCTGGTCCGCCAAACGCGGGTCGGCAGCGAAGGCGTTCCTGACTTTGTGAACGAATTGGTCGGCTGGGGTGCCGGACCTCGCGCGGTTCAGTTCCTGATTTTGGGTGGCAAAGCCCGGGCGTTGCTGAAAGGCCGATTCCACGTCCAGGTCGAAGACATCCAAGCACTCGCCAATGCCGTCCTTCGCCACCGCATGGTTGTCAACTTTGCGGCCGAAAGCGACGGAATCACTAGCGACGATGTGATCCAACGGATCATCGCAGCCACGCCAACGACCGAAGACGAGCTTTCACGCGATGCCCGATTCCAGAAGATATTTGCGTCCTGAGGTAACTGGGCGAATACGTCGACTGGAGTTGACGGCTCGCCGCGTGGTCGAAGGCTTTTTGTCGGGGATGCACCGCAGCCCGTACTTTGGTCAATCGATCGAATTCCTACAGCACCGCAACTACACCGCCGGTGACGAGATTCGTCACATCGATTGGAAGGTGTACGCGCGCCAAGACAAACTGCATATCAAACAGTACGAAGAGGAAACCAATCTTCGACTGACGTTGTTGGTCGACCGCAGTGCATCGATGGCCTACGGCGAAGGAGAATCGAACAAGTTCGATTATTCCGCGTCGATCGCCGCATCGCTTGCCTATCTGGCGCTTCGTCAAAAAGACGCCTGTGGGTTGTTCACCTTCGATACCGAAGTCCGTGCATCGGTTCCGGCCAAAAGCAACCAACAGCAACTGACGCGGATCCTGACGATGCTGGACAGCGTCGGTGCCGACGGCCGAACCGATCTAACACGGGTCGCCAAGCAGATCGCCCAGGGGATTCCCAAACGCGGTGTCGTCGTGGTCGTCTCGGATCTGTTGGGGGTCGACAACCTTCGCGCCGGACTGCAAGTGCTGCGTCGTCGCGGTCACGACGTGGTGCTATTCCACGTGCTGCACGACGACGAACTGGACTTTGAATTCAGCGGGTCCACACGATTCGAAGGACTCGAAGGCGACGACTTTCTAAACTGCAACCCACGCGCTCTTCGCGACGGTTATTTAGAAGCCCTGAACCAGTTCCTGGACCAGACCAAGAAAGCGTGCGGTCGGCTGTCGATTGATTACGTCCAGGTGCGGACCAGCGAACCACTGGATGCCGTGCTGGCCAAATTCCTAGCGGCAAGAAACTCGCTGCCCAAACTGAAAAAATAGCCCGCACGACGGCACGTCACGCCCGCATACATCATCCCCAGTCACCTGTCACCTGAAAACGACTCTTGTTCCTTTACCCAGCCCTGACGATCGGATTTCTGTTTGTCGCGGTGCCATTGTTGGTCCATCTGATCAACATGCTTCGGCATCGCAAGCAAGCCTGGGCCGCCATGGACTTTTTGCTGGCCAGTTATCGCAAGCAAAAAAAGTGGATCCGGCTTCGTCAACTGTTGCTGCTGCTCTCTCGCTTGGCAGTCGCCGCATTGTTGATCGCGATGTTGTGCGGTTGGACAGGCGGCAAAGGAACCTTTGGCGTTCTGGGTGGTACGACGACTCATCACGTGGTGGTGCTGGATGACAGCTACTCGATGGCCGACTCTAGTATCGGGTCCGGCACACCACTGGTATCCGCCGACAACGGCGCGTCGGCCTATCAGCGTTCGCTAGGAGCGCTGCAGGATCTAACACGACGCTTGGCGTCGGATGATGGCGTGCATCAGTTGACGGTCATCCGTGCCAGTCGGGCTGCGATGACCACCCGCGGTGGGCGCGAATCAGCCGACGCCGCAGCCGACCTATCCGTTCAAACCGTCACCGGTGACGCCCGCCTGATCAACCGCGTGATGGCGACTGAAGCGTCCCCGATTCGAACGGATTTGGTACCGGCCTTGGATCAAGTCACCGAGTTGATCAATGCGACACCGGCCGACGCAAAGTACTTGTATGTCGCCAGCGATTTCCGGCAACGCGATTGGGGATCCGCCGAACGTCTGGCCCAATCGATGCGGAAACTCGACAACGACGTCAGCGTTCGGATGATCGATTGCGCCGCACCGCCCGGCCCCAACTTGGCGATCACCGATGTTTCGCCAGCACGTGATGTCTGGGTCGCGGGTGTTCCGGTTGTTATCCGAGTCACGGTTCGAAACTACTCGTCTGCGGTGGCCAAGAACGTCACGTTGTCGAGCCGCGTGATCCGATATTCGCAGGACGTCATCGCCGCCGATCCGACACGTTCGTTCAGCGGCGAAGTCGAATCGCTTCCCACGATGGTGATTGAACAACTGGCCGCAGGCGAAGAAGCGACCAAAAGTTTCCAAGTGTTCGTGACACAAACCGGGACGCATGCGATCGAAGTCTCGCTTCCCGATGACTCACTTGCGATCGACAATGTCCGAACTTGCACGCTGCCGCTGTCTGATGCCGAAAAGGTGCTGGTGATCGATGGTGACATCGATGGACGGGGTGCCTATCACATCGCATCCGTCTTGGATCCCGGCAGCCAGGTTCGAATCGGCGCCGTCCCCGACGTGCAGCCACCGTCGTTCCTACGCTCGGCCACTGCAGAATCTCTTGCGGCCTATCGTGCGATCTATCTGGTCGACGTTCCCGAGATTGGCGAAAACGCGGCCGACGCGATTTCCAAATACGTTCGCCGGGGTGGTGGGTTGGCTTGGTTCATCGGCCCACAAGCCAGTAGCGAATCGTACAACCGATCACTGATGGCCCAAGACCGCCATCTGCTGCCCGCTGAATTGATGCCAGCGATTCCGCTGCCACCGCCGACCGATAACCAGCCCGATATTGGGCTCGGTGAATCCGCATCTCTGTTGCTAGCGCCACTGCAGTCAGTGGGCGAGAGTGCATTTTCGTTGGTGCGGCTAACCCAATCTTGGCAGCTGCGAAAACCTGCGTTGGGCGAAGATCCGTTGCCGGATCAACCGCGCGTGCGGACGGTGCTGACACGGCGAGATGGATTGCCTTGGGTGACCCAGCACGATGTCGGACGCGGTCGTGTCATCACAGTTTTGTCGGGACTCGACGGTGGCTGGTCCAACTGGCCTGGGGATCCAACCTTTGTCGTGTTCCTACTGCAGTCCAACGCGTTGCTGTGGAGCGGTGCGGCGCCACCCACCCAGCGGATGGTCGACGACCCGATCGATCAAATCCGTTCATCCCGCGATTACGCAGCGAAGGCGACCTACCTACCGGCCAGTCTTTCGCCGCCGCGAATTCCGATCGAGATCGCTGCGACACCGGACGACGAATCGAATCAAACCGATGATGGTCCCGACAACGCGATGGCACTGGGCGACGACCCGAGGCTTCATTTTGTGATCGCGCCGAACGAAATGGTGATCGAAGGGCAGGGTGAAGTCGACGAAGTGCTGCGTCCCGGCATTTCCGAATGGGTGTTCAATCGCACCGACGGCCGCGGCGAAGTGTTGCCCGTTGCATCAGTCATCCAAGTCGGCGAAGGCGACTTGGACCGCGCCGACAAAGCCGACATTACTCAACAATTGCTGCCCACCGAAGTCACGTTTGTCAGCAGCAGTGCCTGGAGCGAACAGAACCGCACCGCCGGCAGTTCGACACTGATGCTGTTGTTGTTAGGACTGTTGGCACTGTTCTTGGCCGCCGAACAGGCACTGGCATATTGGGCCAGCTATCACGCCAAGCCAACCACTCAATCGGCCAGTCACCGCCACCGCCCGACACCACCATCGAATCAACCATCCGCCGCGGGAGGACAAGCATGAACGAGTCCGCTTCAACGCCGATGGCAAATGACACACGTCAAATCATTTACGAATTCGCTCGCGCCGCGACTCTAGAAGGTTGGTGGGTCTGGGCATTGCTGGTCGCGTCAATCGCTGCGGCGATGTGGATCTGCATTCGCTACTATCGCCGCGACGTCGCTGAACTTTCCCCTTCGCTGCGGTGGGGATTGATCGCTCTTCGGATCGGCACTCTGGCGGCACTCGTGTTCTTTTTCTTTGATCTCCAGCGGCGGGCTCAGCGATTGGTCACTCGGCCCAGCGAGGTCGTGGTGCTGGTCGACACCAGTCAAAGCATGTCTTTGCCATCGGGTTCATCAGCGACATCGGTGGGTACCCAAAACCGGTCCCAGCGGGTCCAACAATTGCTTGGCGATACCGATTTATTGGACGATCTGTCGTCCGAACACCGCGTCAGTGTGTATGGATTCGGTGGTGATTCAGAACCGCGTCTGTTGGAATCGATCGGATCCGTCAGCGACGGCCAAAAACCGACCACGGACACGGCCGATCGATCCGGCCCATCCACTTTCGCTCATCTGGGCATCGCGTTGATCAGCCTTGGCATTGTCTTGGCGGTGCTTTCGCTATTGATCGGCGCCGCCGGTCGTGGCACGTTCGTCGGCCCCTGGATTCTGGCCAGCGCCGCAACCTTGATACCGGGAATTGTGATCTTAGGCGCGGCCTACTGCGTCGATACCGAGCGATCGTTGGCAGAAATCGTCGGCGTCGCTGGACAGGAATCCGAATCGTCCGAGGTGCTGCCCGACGACCAACCGGAAACACCAGAGCCGATTCGCGTCACGGATTGGAACGAAGCGATTGCCGCCGCGGATGCGGAAAGCCGGATCGGCGACGCTGTTCGCGGCGTGTTGACCGATCATGATCCGGCGACACTTGCCGGAATCATCCTGTTCACCGACGGCCAAAGCAACGGTGGCAGCGATCCCGGCGCAGCAATCGCATCAGCAAGACGCAGCGAAGTCGCGGTCTATCCGATTGGCCTGGGCAGCAGCGATGCCCCCACCAATATCCGCGTCGTCGATTTGGATGCACCGCGTCGTGTTTACCCGGGCGACAAGTTTGCCATCACAGCGGTCTTGCAGGCCAGCGGATCCAAGCCACTGGAAATCGAAGTGCAACTATTGGACGGGCTAGATAGTCCCGCCGACGACAGCCAAAATCGCGGTGCCGATGGCAAGATTTCGCCGCCTGGCGATGTCGTGCAGTCGCAAAAAGTAAAAGTCAACAACGACGGCACACTGACCGGCATTCGATTCGAACTGGAACCGGAATCGGTTGGCCGGCGACGATTGGCCGTGCGAGTCGTGGCGCCAACCGAGGACCGTAATGATCGCGACGATATCCGAGACGCGCGTTACGAAGTCGTCGCACGGAAACTCAAGGTATTAGCGATCGCAGGTGGCCCGACCCGCGAGTATCGGTTTGTCCGAAACCTGCTGCACCGCGACAAATCCATTGAACTGGACGCTTGGCTGCAAACCGGTCAAACCGGGATGAGCCAAGATGCCAACCGGTTACTGATGTCGTTCCCCCAGACGGCCGAAGAACTTTTCCAGTACGATGCGATCGCCATGTTCGACCCGGACTGGACCGCGATCCAGCCCGAACAACTGGACCTGCTGGACCGCTGGCTGAGCCAACAAGCCGGCGGCATGGTGTTGGTCGCTGGCCCGGTCTATCACCCACTTTGGATCCGCCGCCAAACCGATCCACGCGTCTCGCGAATCCGCGGTTTCTTTCCGGTCAATCTATCCACCCAATCGCCTCTGCTTTCTGGTGGACGCCAAGGCGGGCAAACACCGTGGCCGCCACAGTTCACCCCCGAGGCTCGTCGAGCCGAGTTTTTCTGGATCGCGGAAACGCCGGAATCCAGTTTCGAAGTGTGGGACGATTTCGATGGCGTGTACGACTACGTCGATGCCAAAAGCGCCAAACCGGGTGCCAAGGTCTACAGCTATTTCAGCGACCCGACCACTGAGATTGCCGGTTCATTGCCGATCTATCAAGCGTCCCAATTTTACGGCGCCGGCCGAATCTATTTCCAAGGTAGCGGCGAGATGTGGCGATTGCGTGGTGAAAGCGACGCCTATTTCGACAGCTACTACACCAAACTGATCCGATGGGTCAGCGAAGGGCGTTTGCTGCGTGACAGCAACCGCGGGATCCTGTTGATCGATTCGTCGCGTGCGATGGTCGGGGACACGATCACAGTCCGCGCGGTGTTGTCGGACGAACAGTTCGAACCGTTGGATGTCCCCGAAGTTCAAGCCAAGCTGCTGGCCCCCAGCGGACGCATCGATGACTTGCGACTGCTGCCGCTCAAGGGTGAACCTCGCGCCGGAACGTACGGCGGCCGGTTCGTCGTCCGGGAAGCGGGCAGCTATGAAATTCGGTTGACCCTCGGCGATGCTTTGGACGAACAGGTTCTACGGCAAAGCGTTCAAGTACGGCTGCCCACGATCGAACTGGAACGCCCGCGTCGCAACGATGCCGAACTGACTCAGTTCGCATCCACGACGGGCGGCGTTTTCTTGCCGATGAATGACGACACCAGCGACGAATCGATCCGTGCCGAACTGATCGGATCGATTCGGCCGCAACCACAAACCACAATCCTGCCCGGCACCCCCGACGTTGACTTTGGTGAACGTCGCAATGTCGTGCTGATGTGGCTGATCGCGACGATGCTGACAATGGAATGGGTCACGCGTCGATTGCACCGCCTGGCCTAAACCAGCCAAGCTCGGGCAATGGGATTCGCCAGCATTCCCTGCTGGCAAGCAGATAGCCAGGAAGTCGTTCGGTTGAATAGCAGTTTTGCCCCTAGCGGCCCGTTGATTGAGTGAGCCGTGATCGCGTAAGCGGCCGGGCATCCCCCGTTGCCCGTGCCCTCACGGCCAATGCCACCTACTTTACCACCGCGAAAGGGGTGCTTTGTTAGCGCCCGCGGCGCGAGCCCTCCGGTCATTGGCGGCACCTGACCGGACGGAACTTAAGGGTTGTGGCACGAGCGTCCAGTTCAGCCGCGGAGCGGCGGCAGCTATTTGCCGTGTGGCCCGCCCCACGGTTAGCGATGACTGATGAAATCTTGATCTTCTCGGCCGGGCCGCCGGAGGGCGCCCGGCCAAGAAAATCATTGGTCGATGCCATATCCGGTGGCCATATCCGGTGGCCAAATGCCGGTGGCCGAGGCCACCGGCATGATGCTTTCGCCTCTCCGAGGCTGTCGTAAGCTGGACGCGTCCGTCCAAACATTGTCAGTGTTTCTTCGCCGCACCTGGACGATTCGGAGTTAGCGGCAACACGTTGGCGCGTTCCGCGTAGGCTTGCCACTTGGCCGCCAGCGTTTTGACCAACTCGGGCTTCTGCTCGCTGAGATCATTCTGTTCGCTGCGATCGGTCGCGATGTCGTAAAGTTCCCACTTTCCTTTGGCTCCCTTGGCAACCAATTTATCATCGCCAACTCGGATCGCTCGGTTGCCTTCGTGTTCCCAATAGATGGCATCGCGATCAATCGTCTTTCCTGCGAAGGTCGGCACAAGGCTTTTGCCTTCCATTGGCTTGATTGCGTTGCCGCCATGAAAAGTTTTGGGATAGGTCGCCCCGGAAACATCGATCGCGGTCGCCATCAAATCGATCAGGTGGCCGGGGGTTGAATCCCATTGACCGGCACGTTTGATTTGATCCGGCCAGTGGGCGATCAGCGGAGTCGCGATGCCGCCTTCGTGGACGAAGTGTTTGTATTCGCGAAACGGGGTGTTGGACACGGTCGCCCAAGCCTCGCCATATCCGATCGCCGTATCGGCGGGTCCCGCCATCGCTCCCTTGCCGGTTCGCATGGGGTAACCATCTCGCGATTGCTTGGGCGTCATGTGCGGCTGTAGATAGTCGTCCGACAACGGGGTCATCGATGGCGGCTGGATTCGCGCCGATCCAACACCGCCCCGGCCATAGCCTTCTGCACAGCCCCCGTTGTCCTGCAGAAAACAGATCAGCGTATTGTCGAACTGACCGGTCCCTTTGAGCGCGTCGACGATGCGTCCGACGCCTTGGTCCATGCTGTCGATCATCGCTGCATAGACTTCCATGTTTCGTTTGTCCCACTGCCAGAACATATCTGGTTTGGCGCGATCCGAGATTGGAAAGTTGACGGTATTCGATTCACGAATCAGGCCAAGCGATAGCATCCGAGCATACCGAGCGTCACGAATCGCGTCGTAACCGGCGTCATATTTCCCGGTGTGTTTGGCGATATCCTTTTCCAATGCGTGCATCGGCCAATGCGCTGCGGTGAACGCGACATACAGAAAGAACGGTTGATCGCCATGGGATTGATGGTGATCGTGCACATACTTGACCGCATGGTCGGCGATTGCATCGGTGTAATAAAAGGTTCCGTTGGCCATTTGATCGGGCGTGTACAACGGATCGGCAAACGGCGAAATGTATTCGTTGTCTCGGGTTAACGTATTCGGATCGAAGAAGCTTCCGGCACCATGAATGGTCCCATAGAACCGATCAAAACCGCGTTGGCGAGGCCAGTTGGCTTTGTCGGCATCCGACTTGGGGTCAATTCTGCTGGTCACATGCCACTTGCCGGACATGTAGGTTCGGTACCCGGCCGGTTTCAACGCTTCGGCGATCGTCACGCAGTTGCGATTCAATTCGCCGCGATAGCCATCCAATCCGCGATCATCCATCATGTGGCCAATACCCGCTTGATGCGGATACAACCCGGTCAACATACTTGCCCGCGTGGGACAACAACGGCCTGTGTTGTAAAACTGTGTGTAGCGGATCCCATCGTGGGCCAACGAATCCAGATGAGGCGTTGGGATCTCGCTGCCGTAGCACCCGATGTCCGAAAACCCCATATCGTCTGACAAGACATAGACGATATTGGGTCGATTGGCCGCGTAGATTCCCGTGGTCACAAGCCAAAACAACAGGATGACTGAATGTCGCATCGAAGGTCCTTCACTCGAGGTAATTGGGTCAATCAAGGATACACCGCGGTGATGGCGAGTGTAGTTTTCAAGCCTGAACAAGTCGCCGCCGAGGACGAAAGTTGCAAGTTCGTTGCCAACCCCCGATTGGCTCCGACCGCCGCCGGACAACCGAACCAGCATCACCGCGGGCTGGCCATCCTTATCGGCCTGGCTGCGACGCTTTCGATGGGCACCATGATGGCCCAGCCATGCCAGGCCGCCGGTGGCGTCCTGAACTTGACCGTTCACGACGAAGAAACGGGCGATCCGACCATCACCCGGGTCGAAATCTTTCGGTTGGAACAACCCGACAAACCGATGAAGATTCGAAAGTCGGTGCCGGCCGGGATGGGTGTGGTGCTGGACCGATCGTTGGAACTTTCGCTGCCCGACGGCGGCTACCAGTTCCGAATGATTCGCGGCCCCGAGTATCGGATCATCACAGGAAACTTTTCACTCGAAAAAGCCAGCCTGGACGAACACAACGTCGATCTGCCACGCATGGTCAACATGCGATCCAAGGGATGGACCAGCGGGGATGCCTGCGTCACGGCATCCCCCAATAGCCTGCCGCTTCGGATGGTTTCCGAAGACCTGCACCTAGCCGCCGTGATGGGCCACGTCGACGCCAAGCCGATCCCCCGCCGCGATCGCGATGACCCACCCATCATCGATCCCATGTGGATTCGCGACGATGTTGCCACGCACGATGGTTTGGCGTTTTATGGCCTGGATCCCAATCAGCACCCGCCGTCTGAATCCATCCCCAGCCAGTGGATCGCTGCGACGTCGGACCAATCCGATGTACAGATCGCGATCGAGAACCCTTTCGCCTGGGCGCTACCGATCTGGCTAGCCAGCGAACGAATCGATGGATTCTTTGTGCTGGGGGACTGGCTTCGTCTGGATCGAAAGGTCTTGTCCGTTCGCAGCGGGCAGCAAACGCAAAGCCTGGTCAAAGGCACGCACCATGCGGTGGGACGTTGGGCCGAACAGATCTATTGGAAACTACTAGACGCCGGGTTTCGGATCGCTCCGCTTGCCGGCAGCGGTGACGATTCGGGTCTGTCACCGATTGGTTACAACCGGCTATATGTTGCCGAACCGTTGGAATCGTACAACGAAGACGCTGAACTGGAAGCAAACCCGGTCCAAAGCGAAACGAATTGGTGGCGGTCCGCATGGGCTGGGCAAAGCGTCGCCACCAACGGTCCGATGCTGCGTCCGGTCTTGGCTGGCAAGATTCCCGGGCATGTCTTTCACGCCACCACCGGCGAAGCTTTGGAGATGCATCCCGAAGTGCGGTTGGCGACGCGAGATCCGGTCGACTATTTGGAGGTGATCCAGAATGGCCAGGTCCATTATAAGGCCAGGCTGGATGAGTTTGCGAAAGCCGGCGGCATCATTCCTCCACTGCTGATCAAAGAAAGCAGCTGGGTCATGATGCGAGTGGTCACACTGCATGACGACCATTATCGCATCGCAACCAGCGCCCCCTGGTACATCGATTTTGATGGACATCGCCGGGTCACCACCGACGCGGTGCTGTTCTTTCAAAAGTGGCAAAGCGATTACGAGGAAAGACTCAAACGCCTGCCACCGACCGAGTTGGCAAAGCACATTCCCTACGTGAAAGCGGCTCGAGAATTCTGGAATCAGCGGTTATCGCTTCAGGTCGCCAGCCAGCCCTAGGTTGGCACGAGGTCAACGCTGCACCTGCCCCCGTAGCGAATGTCGCCAAGACTTTCGGCTTACGCGCGGTTTGGCGGCTGGCGACACATTGACGGCCCGCCAAATCGATTGGTGGGGGAGGGGAAGGCCGAAAGACTTACGCTCGCGTTTGCGACGGACAACGGGATGGGACGGACGCCGTTTGGCGGTTGGGGCTTGAGGCTTGAGGCTTGAGGCTTGAGGCTTGGGATTAGACCATCCACTGGGGTTGGTGTTCTTCGGCTGACCACCATTTTTGTCGTTGGATCCATGCGACCCAGCGGCGTGGTGGCCGCACTGCCAGGCTGGTCACCATCAATACGACTAGAATCCCCGTCGCTGCCCATAACCTGCGGTACTCGGACGCTTGATACACATTCGCTTCGCCGACGTTCGGGCGAACGTCTGGCTGGACCGCTAAACCATAGCGATTAGCGAGCGAGACCGCTTCGATCATGTTGATCACCGGGATGTCGCGTTTCAAAAACCTTGTGGCGACGCTATCGATTTCCGATGACAACGCAGTCAGTTGGGTCGGCAAGATCACTCCGCTGCCCAACGCATCGTTCCCCTTCGTTCCACCGACGGACGCCGACCCGCCACCGACATTGATATAGGCAACCACCGGCCGCCCATTTTCGGAGCGATCGAACATCGCCATTCGTTGATCGATGGAATCAGCCACCGATTCACATTCCAACAGCACGCCTCGATTTCGTTGCACCGAATCGACCAACAAGGAACGTGTGTCGTCGGTCATACCGACTGCTGCGTCGCGGAAACCTCCTAGCGAAGTTGCCAAGGACCTCTGCCCGATCAGGCCTTCGTCGAACAGTATTCGTTCCATATCAGGCCACATCATTTCTGGATGGTTGGCACCAAACTGGCTGGACGCTGCACTACTGACCAGAGCGACGTCCAGGTCCATACTGCGAGCAGCTTGAAGCACAGCGATGTTCAAAGCCGGAAAACTTCCCGTCATCCCGATCGCCACACGATCGCCGGGATCGACGCCCGCATCATGAAACAACCGAACGGCGACCGCAGCAAAGTTGGGATTGATGGATGTCTGTTTGGCGTCCAGATGTCCGGGCAGCGTCGTCACCAACGACATCGATGGGCCCAACATCCCGGTTTGCGTCGGATCTTGGCTGGACAGCATTCGATGTCCCAATTCACTGCGATGATGGCGGATCGCAGCGAAGGATGCGTCCGTCTGCGTGGCCGCTTCAATCATCTGTTGACGCAGCGCCGTCGGTGTCTCGTTGCGACACCACTGAACGACGGCCAGCACTGCCAGTGTCGTCATCGCAATCGAGACAAAGGCGGTGTCCGAAATTTTCTGTGAACGATAGTAAAGCGATTTCATGATCGAATTTCCGTTGTTAGAACGACTGCATGCCCAGAACAATCAGCGTCAGGTGGACCAACCCCGATGCCGCAAACAGAGGCGAGAGTGTTTGCAGGATGCTGGTTCGGTCGATCCACAAAGCGACCAGACCGGGGATCACAAATCCCACCACCGTCACGCCCGCCATCGATCCGGATGTCGTCGCTTCGGGGCCGCTACCAGAGATCGACCAAGCCAACGCCATCCGCATCCCTTCGCCGACCGCGAATCCGATCAACATGGTCAGAACCACACGGCGGCGACCAAACACGATTGCGTGTCGACTGACCGCACGGACGATCCCCCACGTTGCCACGGCCGCAGCAATCGTCAACACGACCGTCATCGGTTGTGCAAAATGCAGCGCCAAGTATCCCGGCACGATCATTCCGCCAACACTTAACCCAAAGGCCTCGGTGAACAGCAGACTGACAATCAGACCCAACCCGATAGAAACAGCAACCCATTCCATTTCAAACAGCTCCTGATAGCTCGTGGACCGGCAATGACGTTCGTGACGGCGTGGTCCGTATTGCCGACGCGTTTGGAACAGAGGGAAGCGACGCAGCAGTCGTTTCGTTCGTGGGTTGGATCCGTTGAAAGATCACTTCGACGGGGTACGCCGTTTCCGCGGGCACCACGGGATCGGCCAACCGACGGGACACCTCGGGCAACCGCGTGGGTGTCCAGGCGTTGCCGTCGTCGCCACACACGGCCACGCTGTTCTGTTCGAAGAAACGTTCCAAGCGGAACCCTGGCCCCGCCACATTTCCGATCCCCATCACCATCACGGACGGTTCGGTCAATGTGGCGTGATCGGCAATCGCATTGGCAATTTCTTCGCTGGTCGCGTCGCCCAGCAACGATAGTTTTTCTGCGGCGACACCGTTGGCGAAAGCCGCTCGGACAAACATTTCTGTCCCTGTCCCAATCACGATGATCTGATCGGCTGGTAACCATGCCCCCACCGCCTGTCCCATGATCGTCGATCGATCGGGACGATCTTCTCGGCAATTCATCACCAGGACTCGGCGAGAGGTGCCTGGAAATCGGTCGAACGCGGACGCCCACAGTCCCTCGGTCGATTCGGGATCGTTGGCTGCAAAACCATTCACAAAGTGCCACTGGGAATTTTGCCCCAACGCCAAACAGTGGACTCGCATGGCGCCCGGGTCTGGGGATGCAGCCCACATGCCAAGCAACGCGGACTCGCGATCAACCCCGGCGGCCTGGCATACTTGCAAAGCCAACGCGACGTTTTCGGCATGTTCCATGTACGAAAACTTTGCCAAAATTTCGGGCGTCACTTGATCCGAATCCCGCTGGTCAATCCGCACCATCCGGCTGCCGCGATCCGACGCGGCCATCTGCATCACGCTTAACGAATCCGCACGGGATTCCGCCGTAAAAAGAGTGCCGCCAACGGGAGTGGTTCCCGCCAATGCTCTGGCCACATCCAAGCGAGTCGGTCCCATCACATCCAGGTGGTCGGCGCGAGCGTTCGTGATGACTCCTAAAGTGGACTGCACCAATTTCAATTCGCACACCGTTTGCAACAGCGGCTGCAGTGCCATGCATTCAATCACCAAGGCTTCCGCCCCAGAATTCACGGCCGCACGGACCACACGTTTCTGTTCGATCACATTGGCCCTGGCGGGTCGAAAAATGGGCATCTCTGTACCGTCCGGGAAAATCATCCGGGCCAATGTGCCTGTCGTTTTGGCGCAAGTCCGGACTCCGCCGCTGCGAAGCCCCGCTGCGATCAACCGAGCGACGGAAGATTTCCCCCGCGTCCCGTTGACATGAATGCGGATAGGAATCTGGTGAAGCCGCCGACGGTAGAGCCAAGCTTCCAACAGAAACCCCAACGATGCGGTGACGGCCATAGCGGTCAGCGCAGCAAATGCAGTGAAAAAGCTCACCAAACGAACCTTCTGATTGGTTGAATCGAACTCGAGCGAGAACCTAAAACCGCAGCCATCGTTTTGGCATAGCGATACCGCCCCCGACGACGCCATCGTTTCGCTGTTGGCACAGTGCCAGCAGAAATCGAAGGAGAACAAATCTGGACAGGGGAGGGATCGCTGAGGTCCCGAACGGACTGCAGCTGTATCGAAATGGGCCGTATCGAACGGGGGCCGTGCCCTAGTACTCCGTATCAGCTTAGTTTTCGTGCAAACGCCGTAGCGGAAGTCGTCAAGACTTTCGTAGATCACGGCGAGGCCGAAACTCTTGACGAGTTCCGCTACCCGAAAACCAAGGTGCAGCGAAGTACTAGGGCGCCGCTAGATGTCGAAACAGTCCGAATGGATACGAAGGACCGGTGAGCGCAGAATGCAACATCATGGATGTCTCCTGATGGGTGGATGGAAGGGGGGCCCATCGAACCGCGGAGAGAAAAGAAAAGGAGAAAAGATTGCCAGGATTCCTGCCAACGAACCCAAGCTACGAAATTCCGTGCTTTCGGGTAAAGACGAATCACGCCCAAAAGTGGTTACAATTCGCAGTTCCCAGCCCAGAACATTCCGTGTCCTACCGGTTTCAAAATCCGGCTCAATTGGCGAAACTCTTGCTCATGAAACAGATTGCGTCGGAACGATTGCCCTATTCATCTGCCGAGTTCAACGTCGGCGGCCATACGCTGCGCTATTTGGACGAGGGAACTGGCGATCAAGTGATCCTTTGTGTCCACGGCAATCCGACGTGGAGCTTCTATTGGCGGAAGATTGTCGAGCAGTTTTCAAACCGATTCCGCGTGATCACGGTCGACCATATTGGCTGTGGTCGCAGCGATAAACCGGCGGCAGGCGATTTTGGATACACCTTGGCCGACCACCGGGACAACCTGATTGCCCTGATCGACCATTTGGATCTTCAAAACGTGACACTACTGGCTCACGACTGGGGCGGTGCGATCGGACTATCGTCGCTAGTGGCACGGCGAGATCGATTCAATCGCATCATGCTGCTCAATACGGCGGCGTTCCCGCCCCCCTACCTGCCAAGGCGGATCGCCGCTTGTCGGATCCCTGTGGTGGGTCCCGCTGCCGTCCAGGGCCTCAATGCGTTTGCCAAGGCAGCCATCACCATGGCGATGGACCGCAACCGCATGGATCCCGACGTCGCCGCTGGATTGCTGGCTCCCTACGACAGCTGGAAAAATCGGGTCGCGATCAACGCGTTCGTCCAGGACATCCCGATGAACCGGAGCCACCCCACCTATCAAACGTTGGCCGATCTAGAGGCCGCGCTGCCCAGTCTTGCGGATCTGCCTTCGCTGCTGGTCTGGGGGATGAAAGATTGGTGCTTCCGCCCAGAGTGTCTGAGGCGTTTTCAGTCGGTTTGGCCCTCTGCCACGTCGGTGGAAATCGCGGACGCCGGCCACTACGTGATCGAGGATGCGCCGGACGAGACCCTGCAAGCGATTGAATCATTCCTGGCTAACAGCACTGATGCCTGACACGCTGAATCTGCTTCGAAGTCACGTGGGCAATCCTGCCGATGCCATCCGCTGGGCATGCCTGCTGGAAGCAACCGCGCCCAAAGCCGGCAATGTCTATCCGGGCAAGTCGTTTCACGATTTGACGTATCAAGATTTCCAAGTGGCAGCCGAAACCTGCGCCATAGAATTGTCGCCCCCGTCGATCCCCATCACACAGCGGATGAAAGACGCCGCGATCGAAACCAAGCGTGCGACCCATACGAACGTGAATCTGGGAATCATCCTGCTGTTGGGCCCCATCGTCGCTGCGGACGAAGCCAACCACCGGTCGCTGCATTGCCCAGCGGACTGGTGTAACGAGATCGCAAAAGTGATCCGCACTTTCGACGCGGCCGATGGCCAGAATATCTATGCCGCTATCGGCGCGGCGTCTGCCGGCGGACTAGGCGAAGTCGATTCGATGGACGTTCGACACGATCACGAGTCGATCGATATCGTCAGTGCAATGGATTCGGCAAAGCAGCGTGACCGTATCGCACGACAGTATGCGACCGGATTTCGCGATCTCATAGAAAACGTCGTGCCAGTCGTTGCCGATCAGATTCGGAAATCTGGTGACGTCATCAGCGGCATCGCACGGGCCCATGTACGGATTCTTTCCGAGGCCCCCGACACCCTGATCGCTCGCAAATGTGGACCAACCGTTGCCCAAGAAGTGCAGCGAAGCGCCGCCACCGTCGACGTCGACAATGCCGAAGACATGTTGGCATTGGACACCTACCTACGATCCGATGACCACCGATTGAATCCGGGAACGACCGCCGACTTGATTGCAGCCAGCATGTATCTGTTGTTGCGGACGGACGCGGGCACGTTTTAGACAGTACGCTTCCCCACCCACGAAAATCGAAACCATGAACCAGGCAACCTATCGCGTCGATGTAACGAAAGAACAGTTCGTTTTCTCGGCAGCACACTTCATCACGTTTGCAGGTGACATTTGCGAACGACTGCATGGTCACAACTATGGCGTTCGCGCTTCGGTCGAAGGCCCCTTGGACGCCAACCGATATGTCGTGGACTTCATCGCTTTGCGTGATGCCGTGCTGAAGCAAACGCAGTTATTGGATCACCACGTGGTGCTGCCTAGCGATCACGCTGAAATCAAAATCACAAGCGACGAAAAAGAAACCACAGCCACCTTCGGTGACCGACGATGGGTGTTCCCAAACGAAGACTGTGTCATCCTGCCGGTCACCAACACCACGGCCGAAGAAATGGCTCGCGTGATCGCGGAACGAGTTCGCGAGCAGACCCGCGAACAGTTCGGCGACGCGATCCACTGGATCGAAGTCGGCGTCGATGAAAACCATGGTCAGTGGGGAGTTTGCCGACTACCGTGGTCCGACACACCGGCCTAAACCAGCACAGCCATTGGGCGTGGATTTTCAGTCGATGCGTTGGGCTTCCCCGTCTTGGGATGCATCCACCCGATACGCTTCATCGCCGACGGTGACGTTGTACGTCCCCGCAAATCCACGAAAACCAGCCACGCCATTCTGATCGGTCACGACCGACGTCTTGGTGGTCCATTCCTGCTGCGTCAGCCTGATCCACTGACTGCCCATCGGGGTCGGCGACCAGTCTTTCGAAAACAAAGCGGCATCGGGTTTCCAGTGAGCACCTTCCCAGAAACCCCAGGTTAGAACACCGACGACGGCGGGGTGAGAAAAACAAGCCGTTAGGAAGTCGCGAGTGAAGTCCGCTTGCAACTGATCGTCCGGAACCACCACGTCGAATTCGGTGATCAACACCTTCAGTCCCAAGGCGTGCCAACGATCCAATTCGGCGATCAATCGCTGAGGCGGGGTTAGCAACGAACCAAAGTGACTTTGGATCCCGATGCCATCGATCGGTGCACCATTGTCTTTTAGATACCGAATGGTTTCTTCGAAGTGATCCTTGTGCTTGGTAGGAAACCCGCCGCGCACCAAACCGGCATAGTCGTTGTAGTACAGATCGGCATCGGGCGCGACTTCGTCGGCAAGTTTGAACCAACCCACCATCGCTTGGTCGCCCAAAATCCGAGTCCAGTCGAGGTTGTCGAAGACTTCGTTCAGCACGTCCCAGTCACGAACCAAACCGCGTGTCGCATACCCAACGTCGCGGATATGGGTATCGATCGTGTGCGCCAACGACTGCGGGTGATCTGCGATCGGTGCCACCCAACCCGGCGAATTCTTGAAACTGGGCCAAACCATCACATGACCGCGGCTGGGGACGCCTTCCTGTTTCAGCCAGCGAAGCGTGTCCAGGGTTGCCGTCCGCCGGTCCTGCGTCTGCTCCCACACGCCCCACTTCAATCCGTTTTCGATGACCGCACAGTTGAACGTATCGAGGAACGTTTCTCGGTATCGATCATGGTCGGGGCCCTGACCGGTCACCATGGGCACCGATACGGCGGAACCAAAATCGAACGCATGCCGATCGAGTTCGACGGACACCTTCACGCCGGACCGCGGATCCCCGTTTTCGTCCACCAACGTGATTTTGATGTCACGTTTGCGAAGCGTTTCGATTCGCTGGGCCGATTCGGTCCGCCAATCAGCGCTGGGCGACCGCCCCTGATAAGTCAGTTGCGTGTTGGGAAGCGAATCGATGTTGAAATCTTTTCCGAAATTCCATGCTTCCAAACCAGCGATTTCGATGGTCTCACGCTGATAGCCCAATTGAAAATTCAGTCCTGCGACGCCGGCATCGTAGTCTTCGAGACTTCGGAACCGGACCCAGTAGTGTTCCCATGATCCGTCGGCAGGCGACTCGGCCAGAAACTGGATACTTTTCGTGTACGGTTCGCCGAACCGTTCAAAAACGAATTCGGCAACTGCGCCGCCATCGTTTTCCAACGCATTGCCGCGCAACCAAAACCCCACCAACAGGATGTCATCTTTGGCCACCGGACCAGTCGTTGCGATTCCGAAGCTGGCGTCCCAAGTATTTTGCGGCTGTTTCGTCAGATCAATGCGCAGCGACTTTTCAAATTGGGGATGGTCCACCGCACTGATCACGCTGGTCCCCCACGTGCCATCGGCTAACCGGACATCCAATTTGTCGATGATCGACGAATCCGATTCAACGACCCTATGTCCTCCCGCCGGCAGCGGTGACTCGGCGTCCGAGTGCCCAACCAGAATCAGCGTAAAAACAATCAGAGACAGGATGCGCATTCGGGTACCTTCCACAGAGTCACCAACGGTCGCCGATTTACTCGGCAAGTTTGGCTTTTAGTAAGTCACGAGCCTGACGAAATTCGGCGACATCCGGTGCCAGTTCGATCGCAAGTTCAATCTGGTCGAGCGCTTCGTCGAACTGTCCCGCCAAATACAACGATAATCCGAAACGATATTGAACCGCCGCGTTATCGGGCGCCAGGTTAGCATCGCGTTTCAGGAATGGCAGTTCGGCGGCTCGCAGTTCACCGACACGCTGCAACATGGACACCGAATTCGGCGATTGCGATTGCTGTGCCAAGTTCTCGATCAGGGTGGCCAAATTCGACCGCGGACCGGTCGTATTGGGTTCGACACGGATGGCGGCTTCGTAGGCTTTGATCGCTTCGTCGTACCGTCCGGTCGCTTCACAAAGCATCGCCCACGCCATATGAGCACCGGCGCGATCGCCGGCCATCATCATTCCCTCTCGAACCTCTTCTAGCCCCTGGTCGACACGCAACTGTTCGGCGCCGGTCAACGTCTGGTATCCACCGGACGCCACCAACACGCGGACGACCTCGGTGCGAACCAAACGCGACGGGTCTTGCAGATGCGGCTGCAACGCGCGGCGAGCGGCTTCCGGCGACGCAATCAGGAATACACCCGCAGCGGCAGCCCGAACCATCGGCGGTTGATCAGGATCGTCCAGCAGTTTCTTGGCCGTCGGAATTGCTTCGGCGGCACCCGAGGATGCCATTTCCGCTAGCGCCGAGGCGCGAGCCATGTCGGGAGTCAACTGTCCCTGGGGGGTTTCGGTCGGCATCATCGCCAACCGCAGCATGCCAGCAACGGAATCGGGCTCGCCGCGTCGAAATGCAGTGATGGCCTGACCAAAGTGATCCGGTTGTTTGCGACTGTCGCCGTACCAACGATCGCAGGCTTCGTCGCACCAGGTATCGGTACGCAGAATCGCATCGGCCACGGATTCGTCACCGGCCTGAGCAGCCAAAATCCAGTCGGCATACTCTTTGGTCGCAAACTCCGTTTGCCGTTTGGTATCTAGCGATTTTAGTTGGTCCGCAACGTGGCATTGGCTGCATGCGTTGGGCGTCCCCAGTTCGACGGACAGATCCGGACGGGGCACGCGAATGCTGTGATCCCGTCGTTTGTCCACGTCCATGTAGGTCGTGTGCGGCATGTGACAATTCACACACATCGCACCGGGCGTGCCGACGGCATGGTGATGATGCGATGGAACGTCGTATTTACCAGCCGCATGCTGGTGACAGGACGTGCAGGTTTCGTTGCCAGTGGATTTCAGTTTCAACGTATGCGGGTCATGACAATCGGTGCAACGAATGCCCTTGTGATGCATCCGGCTTTGGATGAACGAACCGTAAACGTAAACCTCGTCCTTGATCTGGCCATCGGCGTGATACGTGTCCGCACGCAGCAATTCCAGGTTGTAGTGGTCGGTATACATGTCCCCCGGCTTGAATTGATCATCCAGCAGACTGCGCCGGCTATGGCAGGGTGCGCACGACTGCAACTGCGGTTCGGCGTCGGGGCCTTTCAGCCGAGCCAAACCGTAGCCGTGGTTGCGATCCCAGAACAACGATTTCGCATTGGCCAATTCAACGTGCAGACTGCCCGGTCCATGACAGGCTTCACAACTGACATCAATTTCCGAGAACGTCGTGTGGTACTTGGTCGTGACCGGATCAAAGTTGCTTTTCAGATTGGTCGAGTGGCAATCGGCGCACATCGTCTGCCAGCGCTGGGCGATGCCAGTCCAGTGCAATGGATCATCGGGCAACAGTTTGTCATCGACGTCCGGGGGACGCAGATAGAACCAACGTTTGTTGATCGTATCCCAACTGATTCGAAGCACCTGCAACCTGGGCACTTCGTTGGGTGACATGTCATCGGTTCGATCGAATTCGACCATGTATTGCTGCAGCGGTTCGACGCCGAAGACGTACTTGACTTCGAAGTCTTCCATTTCGCCGGATGGGCCGTCGGTCCGGACCATGAATCGCTTGCCGTCGCGAAACATTCGGCTGGTCATCCCGTCATGGTCAAGCGTGGCGTCGTCGAAATCGCCCAGCACGGTCTCGTCCGTCGCTAAGTCCATCGCCTTGTCGTGATCCGATCCAGTGAACGCCAACGATTCCTCTTGATGGCAATCGATACACGCGGCGCGTCCGACATACGTGGCAACCGTCTCGGGTGGTCGTGCGGACCAGTAGTCGGCAAACACGCCACCCGCGAGCAACAGAATCGCGGCGCCAGCGACCAATGCCAACCGTTTGGACTTGAGCGGAGAAGAGATCGGTTGCAATTGACTTGGGTCGGGTCAGAGATTCAGGGGCGACGCCAAAAGCGTCGGTTTCCACGTCATAGATTGGATGCAAAGCCACGGGCGGTGGCCGGCAAAACGCAGTTTACTCGGTTTCGTTTCGCCTGGCTTTACCAGCCCTACTTTTGCGTAGACCAACTTGATGGCGTTTCGGTTCCACGAAATCGACCGATGCGGACGAATCGACCATCGGTCGTTCAGCATGCGATGGGATTGCGAGCAGTCGTGCGGCTTCCGATCGCATCTGTCGCACGAGGTCGTTCTGAGCGTCTTCCCCATCCACGCGAACCAACAAACGCGCCGCTCGCAGAAGCTGTTCGGCGGCCACTGCACGACGATGGACCGCAGAGCCGCGATCCGACACCGAATGCGTTTTTTTGCTACCACCGCGGTTGCGGACTTCGGTTTGGCTTTCCTGGTCTGCACTGTCGTCCAAAATGCTGCCGTCCAGAATGCTGCCACGATCTCGAATCACATTAAAGACGTCCTCCAAGACTCCATCGCTGACCTGACCCAGCTCTTTGCCTTCCAAGACGTCGCGAATCATCTGCTCGGTTGAATTGGCGGATTCCAGTTCGCCGGCAGGCGGTTCCGCCGCCAATTCAACCGTCCACGGGGACGCAGCGATCACCGCAAGGACCGCTAAACGGAGGATCAACGACTTGGTTGCACTGAGAAACGGGGGAAACAATTTTACGTTATTTTTCATCGAGCATCTTTTCCGTTTTATGTGGCACACACACCTGCATCAACAGTCTAACCATTTCCATAGAATAGGTTCCCCCCCACTGCGGCAAGCATCGAACCACCGGAGCATGGAACCAGCGGAGAACGAATGAGTCGTCTCATCTCTCCCCCCCCCTCGTCTTTTGATCGACCGGTGAACTGAATCGATGGATCGCGTATCATGCCGTCATCGATAGGCAGCCCCCATTTTCGACCGACTAGCTTTGATTTCGGAGTGACATTTTCGCCATGCGGATTCTTTTTCTAGGCGATGTCGTCGGCAAACCTGGCTACGTCGCGGTCACCAAACATGCCGAAGCCCTGCGGTCCGAACTGAATCTGGATGCGTTGGTGATCAATGCCGAAAACGCATCGGACGGATCTGGACTGATGCCAAGGCAATTCAAGCGATTTTTAGAAGTCGGCGTGGACGCTGTCACCTTGGGCGACCACATCTATCGATGCAAAGAAATCGTAGCGACGCTGAAAAAAAGCGATCGGATCGTCAAACCAGCCAACTATCCAGCCGATTCGGCGGGTCGCAATTGGATCGTGATCGATACGTCCAAGGGGCCCCTCGGGGTGATTTCGGTGATGGGGCGTGTTTACATGCGGCCGGTGGATTGCCCATTCGATGCGTTGGACCGCGCGATCGAAGAGATCGGAGACGCGGCGAAACACATTCTGGTCGATGTCCATGCCGAAGCGACCAGCGATAAACAAGTGATCGGGCGATACTTGGATGGCAAAGTCACGGCTGTTTTGGGCACTCACACGCACGTCCCAACGGCAGACGCATGCATTTTCCCCGGTGGAACCGCGTTCCAATGTGATGTCGGAATGTGCGGTCCGTACGACAGTATCATCGGCCGTGATATTCGACGCGTCACCCAGACGACACGAACTTTTGAACCATGCCACTTCCATGTCGCAACCCGCGACGTCCGACTGTGCGGCGCGATCATCGAAGCGAAGGACAATGGGAAAGCAAAGTCGATCGAACGATTCGAACGGAAAGTGGACGTTTGATTCGGTATCAATGCCTGTCCACTGGACCCCAAACCGTTCGATACCCGCCGTCGAAACACCACCCGATTTAGTGTTGGGGCAGCAGGGCGGTCCCCACCAAACATCCACGGCATCCCGCATCGACAAGCCGTTTTGCGTCATCCAACGATCGGATCCCCCCGCCGGTATAGACGCGGAACTGGGGAAAATCATCGGCGATTTCTCGGCACCGCGTCGCAGTGACCGGGCCACGCCGCATTCCAACTTCGGCCACATCCAACACCACGACGCCGGCAAAACGGGCGTCCGCCGCCGCATCGATCCAATCGGCCTGGCTGCCGGATGGAACATTGAGTTGGCCGTTTCGAAAATCCAAACCTAGAAAACAGCGGTCTGCTGGAACGATGTCAGCCATCTGCGGGACCGAAACCAACGATTCCGCGGACTCTGTGGCGGCAATGAACGACACATGTTCGGATCGGGCAACCAAAACATTCATGGCGGAAACGATTTCGATTCTGGATGGGTTCCGCCACCCCAGATCCACCAGCACTTCACAGCCGGCGTAGATGTCCAGCAGTTCGGCGATCACGTCCACTGAAACGCGGCCAAACTGGATCGAATCCAGATCCGCAATGTAGAGTCGATCGACACCGATGCTTCGGTAATGCGATGCCAGATGGGTGGGCGAACCATCACCGCCGTTTGCGGGTCGATACTGATCTCGGAGACCAGCGACCGCGTGAACCGATTGCCCGTTCTTCAGATCAATCACGCCGATGATCGAATCGGCGACCGCCATGCTGGATTGGCAGAGATCTTGATCGGGCTTGATCGACCGGGTTCGGTCGATGGGGGGATTGCAGCTAGAAAGCTTTCGTGCTGCTGCAAGCTGGTTGATCAAACCGATTCTTTGTCCGAACCGATGGAGAACAATGTTTCCACCTTCACAATTGCAAAATCGTCGGGGAAAGTATGGATCGCCTGGATTAACATCGAACTGCGACGTGTTTCAACGCTGACGTAGCTGAGTGCCCCGAGGGCCATCCGGCCGCTGGCGTCGAAGTTGTGCAACAAACCTTCGGTCGGACCGTTGCCCAACTGTTGTTGGACCATCCAGAACATGTCTGGTTCGACAGGTTCAAGTTGAAAATGGGTGCGATAACTGAACCCTTGGCGACAATTGGCGCGTTCGGTTCGGCTGCCTTTCAGCGGCTTGGACAACAAACATCGCCGCTTGGGCAGTGGTTGCTGGGCACTGGTTGCGACTTCGCACAGCGTGATGCCGTCCGCATTCCAGGTCACGACGTGACCGCAATTGGTGATATCGATCTGGGCATGGTAGTGATCACGTTCAACGCGACGACTCTTGTGAATCGCGTACAGTTCGGGGTGAAGCGAACGGCTGAAGACGTGAAATGCCAATTCGGCAACTTTAGGACGAACCGAAAGCACAGCAGATTTCCGTTACACGAACAAAGAGATGATTCAATGTGAGAACTATTGAGTTACCGCAAGCTCTAGATCCAAAGCAAGCCAAACGCAGAGCGTCCACTTGCCAAGGGCGAGCCGTCGCAACTGGGGGCTCATTGTCGTTCCGGTTCGACGCCGTCTGGTATCCACCCGTCGACTCGTCATCGATCGCACAAAGCGACATCGCCATTATAGGCACCGTATCGGAACTGGCTAAAGAGCGTTTAAGCTAGTAGCGAAAGAATATCTTTTTTGCCTGTTTCGACTTGAATCTCCATTGACTTCTTCGGCGGGAACAACCTGATGGTCGTCGTCATCGATAACTACGATTCGTTCACTTACAATTTGGTCCAGCGGCTCGGCGAGATCGATCCGACGATCGACATTCGAGTGTTCCGCAATGACGAATTGACGGTCCAACAATTGGACGAACTTTCGCCGTCGCGTGTGCTCGTATCTCCGGGACCATGCACCCCCAACGAAGCTGGCATCAGTGTCGAATGCGTCAAGCATTTCGCCGGGCGAGTTCCGTTGCTGGGTGTCTGCTTGGGGCACCAATCGATCGGGCAAGCCTTCGGTGGCAATATCGTCCGCGCCCCGCAATTGATGCACGGCAAGACCGATGCAATCTACCACAGCGACAGTGGGCTGTTTGCCAACTTGGCCAATCCGTTCATTGCCACACGCTATCATTCGCTGGTGATCGAACCGTCCAGTCTGCCACCTGAATTGGTCGTCACCGCTTGGACCGACACCGGTGGCATCCGACAGATCATGGGTGTGCGGCACCGCGAATTCAAAATGGAAGGGTGGCAGTTTCATCCGGAAAGTTTCCTGACCGAACCCGGAATCGAAATGTTGACGCGATTCTTGGCCTGGTAGGGCAAAGGAGGCCTTTTTTAGAAATCGGCTCAAGATTTGGATGCCCTTTGCCGAGCAATTCGCCTTGACCGGCAACGACGGGTCTAGGTAATTCGAGGATGCGGACAGGCACGTGTTCCCCTCCGCACTGCGGATCCCGAACCACTTGTCCCGTTCAGCCCTGCGATGAAAACGACTGATCGTCGAAGCCCTAGCGAACGCCGAACTGGATTTCATTCCGGGGATCACCGGGGATCATCCATGCCTGGACCTAGCATCGCTAGGATGCCGAGCAAAGTTTGGACGGCCTTGTCTTGGCCGGCTGTTGTTATTTCCAACCGCAAGCATTTTGGCAAGTCGAGTCCGGCCCTCTGCTTGGCAGCGATATTGGTTTTGCTGGTCCAGCCTGCCCACGGTCAATATCCCAGCACCGGCAGTGCCCCCCAAAACCCACAGACGAACTTAGTACCGATCAGCCCACCATCCGCCCCGCCCACCCAGGGCGGTTATGGAAGTTTTGATCCGTATTCCAACGCTCCCTACGGTGGCACCTCGGGTATCGGCGCACCGATCGGCACCACAGGTCCGGCCGGCGTGACAGCGCCGCCCAACTATGCGGGATCACCATTTTCCACCGGTACCGGCTCGGGCATCTTCGGTGGCTTGTTTTCGCAACCCGCATCCGCGCCGGTCCCCTCCGGATTCGGTGCCCCGGTGCAGGCCCCCGGCACCAGCGTCCCCTTTGGAACCACGGCCCCCTACGGATCATCGCCCTACGGTGCCCCCGTCGTCGGTGCACCCACCTTCAACGGCGCACCCGCCTACGGCGTCCCGGGTCTGCCCTATGACAACACCAATGTCTATGGAAATCAGGGTGGCTACGCCGCCCCCGGTTACCCAAGTTCGATCTACCCGTCGTCGTCACCTTCGACGCTGTTCCCCGAAGGTCTGTTCCAGGGTGGCGTTTTTCCGGGTACCGGCGTCGACAATTACAGTGCCTATCGTCTGCTGCGTGGACCACGGTTCCGTTACGGGTACGTCGGATCCGGTGACGATGACGACTCGTTGAACATGAACGACATGGATCTTTCGATCGTCTTTGCGTTCCCAAATTTCCTGTACACCAATCAACCCTTTTACGTGGTGCCGTCGTTTTCGATGCACCTTTGGGATGGCCCCAAAAACTATCCCAACGGGGCGGACCTGCCCGGCAGCGCCTACAGTGCCTTCCTGGACTTGGGCTGGAACTCGGACCCCAACCAGATGTTCAGCACCGAATTGGGCGTACGCGTCGGTGCCTTCACCGACTTTGACACTTTCAATGACGAAAGCATTCGAGTCCTCGGAAAAGCATTGGTCAGTTTCCGGATGACCCCACAATCGACACTGAAAGGTGGCGTCTACTACCTGGACCGTAACAACACGAAACTGGTCCCGGCCGGTGGACTGCTGTGGCAACCCAACCCGATGACACGTTTCGACATCTTCTTTCCACAGCCAAAGTTCGCGCGTTACTGCCGCACGATCGGCACCCAAGACGTTTGGTGGTACATCAGCGGCGACTACGGCGGCGGTTCTTGGACCGTCACGCGTGCCAGCGGTGCGGAGGACAGTGTCGACATCAATGACATTCGATTGATCGGCGGTATCGAATGGGGCCAAAGCGACGCGATCCGCGCCGGTCGTCGCATCGGGTTCTTCGAGGTCGGTTATGTGTTCAATCGCGACATCGAATATCGACACAGCGCGAACGATATCGACATCGATGACGGGATCAATTTCCGGCTCGGGATCGGCTACTAGCAGGCCCGTTGCAGTAGAATACGGGGCGAACCTTTTGTTCGTGGCAGCGGAGTGAACCGTCCGTCGCCGGCAAACAATCTTGCCCCTCATTCGCACGCTGGACCTGTCGATGTCACCTATTGCTGCTTGGACTTTGTGGATGGCCGCGGTGGCATTTGAAATCGCAGCACCGTCCACTCAAGTGGTCGACTTTGGCCGCTATCAAGACTGCCCCGTGCTTCGAAACGATCGAACACGTGTTGTATTGTGCCCGCAGGTTGGCGGCCGCGTGCTGGAGTATTCGCTGGACGGCAAGAATGCGTTGTTCGTGTCCCCGTATGAATTGGGGCAGCCAGATGATGGTTGGAAACACAATCCATCGGCTGGCCGGTTTGACATTGGCCCCGAACAGATCGTCCCCAAACGGGATCCGCTTTTCCGTGGTCAATGGACGGTGACGTCGTCTACCGATCACGAGATCGAACTGACTAGTCCGGACTGTCCGACGACTGGGGTTCGATTGGTACGTCAGTTTTCGCTCGACCACCAAACATCTCGGTTGGTTTGCACTCAAAGGATCGAAAACATTTCCGACCGCACGGTTCAGTACTGTCACTGGAGCCGCACGCTAGCCAATGGCGCCGGGATCGCCTTGCTGCCGCTGGCAGGTCACGCGAGATTCCCAAAGCGTTACGTGCGTTACGAGGGCGGCGGCATTTTGACCAAGCCTGTCGATGACAACATCCGCATTCGAGATGGATTCCTAGAGGTCATCGGTCCACCCAAGACACCCAAGCTAGGCATGGACAGTTTCGCCGGCTGGGTCGCTCATCAACAGCCCGCCGGATTGATGTTTGTCAAACAGTACCCGACTTTCCCGGACAGGCTTTACAACGAAGTCGCCGGCATCACGTTGTCGACCTGGGCGCCGGCCAGCGGCGAAACCGTCGAAGTCGAACCCATCGGTCCCGCCGAAACCATCTCACCGGGCCAGTCAGCATCGTTCACGGAAGTTTGGTGGCTTTGGGACAGCCCGTATCCCGCCGCGGATGAATCGGTCGATCTGGATCGATTGCGTGATCGTGTCAACAATCTTCCAGCGACACCGTGGGCCAAGAACTGATTTCCACTCGCCGGCATTGGCAATGCATGCCGGGTCTGGCGCAGAACCAATGGTGCAAGCAAACCTGACGGCTCGCACCGCAAGGCACTCACTGCGACTCGTGCGCTGGATCGTTTAACCGCGTGGGCAACGCCCCGTGCGTCCACACACCCAAAACGCGCGGCCCGATGGGCACGCGGTTAAACGATAGGGGCCGTCATGCACCGCGCATCCGACTCGTGCCCAAAATCGTTTAACCGCGTGGGCAACACCCCGTGCGTCCACGCACCCAAAACGCGCGGCCCGATGAGACTGTGAATAATTGGCCGGTTGTGGCTTGACGCCGTGTTTTTGAAGTGGTTTTTCAAAAATTTTGGATTGCCGGTCGTCGTCAAAGTTTCAGGTTGAAGCTTCGGTGGTTCTTTTGTCTTGGTGGATCGCTTTGAAGCTTCGTTGGACGCGATGCGTCCAACGATTGGAGGCCGGAGGCCAACCTCAAGGCGTCGCAGTACAGGATTGCCTCATCAGTGTTTGTAAAAATCCTAGGTTGTTCAATCGATTGAAGTTGTTCACCAGCACGTGCCAAAGCGTTTGGGCCATTGCTTTCTTCTGGCCACGAACCCGGAACTGATGAAGACCGCGATTACGACATTCCGCGTTGGGAAATTCAGCTATCGATGGACGTCGTCTCAACATCTCCTGCGCCTCGGGTGTCCCCATCCTCTTTCGATACCTCGCCATCGCGTCGCTATCGCCCGGCTTGCTCGCATGGGGATCCTTGCCGTTAGCGACTTGTCTTTTGATGTCCTTCAGTGGACCGTAAACCTCCGTCCCCGCAGCGTCCATCGCTTCGATATCGCTCGCTTTGGTGAACCCGCCGTCGACCAAGTAGTGTGCCGGCGTCACCCCATAGGTGCGGCAGATCGACTCGTACATCGGAAGCATCTCACCTTGATCGCTGCCCTGATTGTCAACGCTCACGCCGACGACAATTCGAGAGTCGCCGTCGCTGGCGAATTGGACGTTATAGGCGGGGCGAAAACCGCCGTCTCCCATCTTCATCCGCGCCGCTTCGGGGTCCGTTGTGGAGGCTCGTGGGGTCGACTTGCTTTTGCGTGATCGTTTCTCTTTACGACGTCGCTCAAGTTCTTTGAGGTTCTCTTGAGCCGCCTTGATACGCTCGAGTCGTTCGTCGGCAGCACGCTTACGGGCGGCCTGTTCGGCCCGAGTTGCCGCGGCAGCTTCCTCGTCGGATCGCTCGGCGAGTTCCTTTACATAGTCTTCGGCAACCTCTTGCATCTGTTGGAGCGTCGATTCGGACCGAAACGAACTGCTGCCGGCCGAGGCACGCACCCGCATGCCATCCTGCCCGATGGTATCCAACGTGATCAGTTTTTCGCTCAGCAGCACGGCGATCGAGTCGCTAAGCAACTTCTCGAGATACTCGGCGTTGCCGCTGCGAAAGTCGCTCAGGGTGTGATGATTAACCGTGACATCGCCGCAGATCCACAGGTAGTGGAAGTCGCGGGTGGTCAAATCGCTCAAACGGCGGGCGCTACTGATCCCTTCGAGCGTTGCGTAGAACCACAGGGCGAAGAGGATTCGCGGATCGATCGGGGTACGACCACGACCATCTACTTTCGATTTGATCTTCTCGTAAAGCGGTCCGAGGTCGAGCGATTCGCAGTACTGCCATACCAAACGAACGCGGTGCTCGCGGGCCACCATCTGGTCGAGCGAATAGAACCGCATCTCAACTTGGCTGCGTTCGGGGCGGTGGGTGCGAGCGGAACCACGCTGCTGAGCATCGGTTGGAATTTTCATGCAAATAATTTAGCCCCATGTAGAAATCCAACAAGCCAAAACTCAATTATTCACAGCCTCGATGGGCACGCGGTGAAACGACTGGGGCCGTCATGCACCGCGCATGCGACTCGTGCGCTGGATCGTTTCACCGCGTGGGCAACGCCCCGTGCGTCCACGCACCCAAAACGCGCGGCTCGACGGGCACGCGGTGAAACGACTGGGGCGGTCTCGTACCGAACATGCGACTCGTGCGCTGGATCGTTTCACCGCGTGGGCAACGCCCCGTGCGTCCACGTACCCATACGCGCGGCCCGATGGGCACGCGGTTAAACGAGCAGGAGCAATCTGGCACCGAACATGCGATCCGTGCGCTGTATCGTTTAACCGCGTGGGCAACGCCCCGTGCGTCCACGCACCCAAACGCGCGGCCCGACGGGCACACGGTGAAACGAGCGGGAGCAATCACGCACCGAACATGCGATCCGTGCCCAAAATCGTTTAACCACGTGGGCAACGCCCCGTGCGTCCACGCACCCAAAACGCGCGGCCCGATGGGCACGCGGTGAAACGAGCAGGAGCAATCAGGCACCGAACATACGATCCGTGCGCTGGATCGTTTAACCGCGTGGGCAACGCCCCGTGCGTCCACGCACCCAAAACGCGCGGCCCGATGGGCACGCGGTTAAACGAGCAGGAGCAATCAGGCACCGAACATGCGATCCGTGCGCTGTATCGTTTAACCGCGTGGGCAACGCCCCGTGCGTCCACGCACCCAAAACGCGCGGCTCGACGGGCACGCGGTGAAACGAGCGGGAGCAATCACGCACCGAACATGCGACTCGTGCGCTGGATCGTTTAACCGCGTGGGCAACGCCCCGTGCGTCCACGCACCCAAAACGCGCGGCCCGACGGGCACGCGGTGAAACGACTGGGGCGGTCACGTACCGCGCATACGACTCGTGCGCTGGATCGTTTCACCGCGTGGGCAACGCCCCGTGCGTCCACGCACCCAAAACGCGCGGCCCGACGGGCACGCGGTGAAACGATAGGGGCCGTCACGCACCGCGCATGCGATCCGTGCGCTGCATCGTTTAACCGCGTGGGCAACGCCCCGTGCGTCCACGCACCCAAAACGCGCGGCCCGATGGGCACGCGGTTAAACGATAGGGGCAGTCACGTACCGCGCATGCGATCCGTGCCCAAAATCGTTTCACCGCGTGGGCAACGCCCCGTGCGTCCACGCGCCCAAAACGCGCGGCCCGCTGGGCACGCGGTTAAACGACAGGGGCCGTCACGCACCGAACATGCGACTCGTGCGCTGGATCGTTTAACCGCGTGGGCAACGCCCCGTGCGTCCAAGTACCCAAACGCGCGGCCCGATGGGCACGCGGTGAAACGATAGGGGCGGTCACGTACCGCGCACACGATCCGTGCGCTGGATCGTTTGGCCGCGTGGGCAACGCCCCGTGCGTCCACGCACCCAAAACGCGCGGCCCGATGGGCACGCGGTTAAACGAGCAGGGGAGGTCACGTACCGCGCACACGATCCGTGCGCAAAATCGTTTCACCGCGTGGGCAACGCCCCGTGCGTCCACGCACCCAAAACGCGCGGCCCGCTGGGCACGCGGTTAAACGAACAGGGGCGGTCACGTACCGCGCATACGATCCGTGCCCAAAATCGTTTCACCGCGTGGGCAACGCCCCGTGCGTCCACGCACCCAAAACGCGCGGCCCGATGGGCACGCGGTTAAACGATAGGGGCGGTCACGTACCGTGCATGCGATCCGTGCGCTGGATCGTTTAACCGCGAGGGCAACGCCCCGTGCGTCCACGTACCCAAACGCGCGGCCCGATGGGCACGCGGTTAAACGATAGGGGCAGTCACGTACCGCGCATGCGATCCGTGCCCAAAATCGTTTCACCGCGTGGGCAACGCCCCGTGCGTCCACGCACCCAAAACGCGCGGCTCGACGGGCACGCGGTTAAACGAGCGGGAGCAATCAGGCACCGCGCATGCGACTCGTGCGCTAAATCGTTTCACCGCGTGGGCAACGCCCCGTGCGTCCACGCACCCAAAACGCGCGGCCCGACGGGCACGCGGTGAAACGAGCAGGGGCCGAAAGGCCGACGAAATAGAAGTATGCGGGACCAAGAAATCCGCTATCCCATCCTTCCTCGTTCACCGAATGTGAATCGCGGACCCGGGATCCGGGCCGCTCTCGGTTCCAAACGCAATACCAATCTCAAACTTCTCGGTCCGTTCAATAGTCGGTGTCAACATTTTCGCTCTGGCGTCCGGCCCGGTCAGTTCGGTAATTCAAAAGTGTCGAGTGCCTTATCTCTTCTCTCACTCCACACGGGACACCATGTTGCTACGATCTATTCTGCGTCTCTTTTCTACGCCAACGGCTCCCAAGCCCATCCCGACGGAAACATCCCAGTCGGTGGTGCTGTACGCCCAACTACCGACCGCTGCCCCCCAAGGCCGCTCCGTCCCCCATTGCCATGCCAAAATCGATGGCAAGCATCACACTGCGCGACGGCAAAGTTCAGGCGGCCATCGCCAACGCCTGCTCAGCATGCGGATTGAACACATCCGGATCTGCAGCCCCAAACGCTGTGAACGACTTGCCGAACTGGGCATCATCACCGCCGGAGACTTGGCTGCGGCCAATCCCGAACGACTGGCCAGCCACTTCACCGCATCGCGTAAGGCGCTGCGAGTGATCCAGCAATACCGTCGATCGATTCGATTTGCGGCATCGGTTCCCGGCATGATGCCGCGTGACGCGATGCTGTTGGTCAGCATTCATCGCCGCGGCGTCCGAGGCCTCGCTTGTGAATCTGCCGCAGCGCTCCATCGCGATCTGCAACGATTCGCAGAAAGCAGTCAAGGGCAAGCCCAACTGCGCGGTCGTCGACTGCCCAGCACGCGGCGTCTGAAACGCTGGATCAACGAATGCGAAACGATTACATCCAACGTATCGATGCGCACCCGAGCCGCCTGAATCCGCTGCGCATCACAAGCACCGTCAGCGAATTTGGCCAATGGATTCCCGCGTCACCCTGGCCGTGGGAGACGCGTTGGGCCAGTCGCGGCGGTACAAGTGGACGCTAGACCGGAATCCTGCGTCAAAGGGTCAACGATACCGTGCCGGTACCGGTGCACCGCAGGGCAGAGCGAATAGAATGGACCGGTGATTGAATTTCGCTCGCACAGGTTTTCCCACGATGCAACAGTCGACTCGACCGCTACGCGAATACGCCGCGGTGTACGAAGCCGAGATCGTTCGCGACCGCTTGGCCGCAGCCGACATTCGTGCTTTCGTGACCGGTACCGATATGGAATCGGCGCTCAGCATGGGTGGCGCCGGCACAGACCGACTGGTGCGTGTCGAAGTGCATCCGGACGATTACGACCTTGCTAACGAAACTCTTCTGAACGACGCCCGCCGCACGCTTGAAGCAGGGGACTGGAAGTGCAGTCGCTGTGGCGAGCCCAACGATGCCGCGTTCGAGTTGTGTTGGAGCTGCAATAAGCCGCGCCGTGATGACGACGTACGGATCCGCAGCGAAGACGTCGTCGAAGAACCGCCGATTCCCGTCGCCAACGGATTTGACGATCACTTCGATCCGCCCGCCCCGGCGTCGACTCGCGAAGACGGCAATCCCTACCGCCCGGTATTGGTCACGCCGGAGAAGCCCGTCGGTTTGGAAAACTCCCAAGCGTCACCGGCCGCGGTGTCCAGCGATGATCTTGATGAACAGGTTCGGCGGGTACTGATCGCTGCATTCGCTGCGGTCTTTCTGTTTCCGCCAATTTCAACCTTGTACGTCATGTCGCTGCTTTGGCGTTTGCCACCGGAGGCCCATCAGCACCCGAACCGCCGCAAGCGAATTTACACGGCTTGGGGGGTAACCGCGTTTGGATCGATGGTCGGGATTGGATATGTGTTGGTCATCCTGACCCAATGACCTGCGGATGCCAGCGGCAGCGGATTTCGACATCGTCCGCGGCTGATCGGTTTCGATATCGCGGAACTCATGCCGCCTGGATTTGGACAACGGACGACAACATTTCCAGCGCGGATCGGTGTCCTTCGCGGATCATTTCGTCTGGCTTGCTGAAGTCGAACCAAGCTCGCGTGCCCACGTCGGGACGAATCACACAATCGGCAGCCTGCAAATAATGACGTCGCATCAATCGTTGCCCGATATCATCGACTCGCATCATCACGTCAAGCGCCGTTGAACAGGCTTCAACGCGAGTATCGCTCTGTCCCACGTCAACAGCGATGGTCAGGTCTTGGCGATAGGATTTTGCCACCATCGTCGGCACCGCTTCGATCGTTCCGATGTCACAAAGCAGCATGCCGTCCCAGGGCACCGGCGGAAAGATTCCAGGGATCGCCGATGACGCCAACACCGCCTTGCGGAGCGAGCCACGTTCCAACACGATCCGGTGTCCGGTCAACAGGTCAACCGCCACAACGCTGGTCGGAATCGCCAGGTCGGCAAGATCGATATCGGGCAGCAAGGCTTCGATCGAATCCCGCAGCGGGGCATCCGACAACAGGGAAGGGCCCGTCACGGCGCGGCTGAGTTTCCGATGCGCCGAAACCATCTTGCGCAGCCGCGAATACCACCCCAAAGTTCCTCCCAACGATTCATCTTCGGCCGGTGGTGCGGCACCAAACAACACCTGTTGGCGATGTTGAAAGTCGGGTGACCCCAGCAATTCCACCGCGATCGCTTTGGCTCGCTGGATGTCTCCGTCGATGGCAAACATGGAACCGATCAAACTGCCCATGCTGACGCCGACGATTTGATCCACCGTTAAGTGAGTCTGCTGCATGGCTTCGATCACGCCCAGGTGCGCCAGCCCCCGCGCACCTCCACCGCCAAGTGCAATCGCTGCGCTTTGGCGTCGTTGGGGGTCCCGATCAAAGGTTGGCCGATGAGGGATAAAGAACCGCATCAGATCGATCATATCAACCGCCTCCCTTCGAATACGGCATCAGAATGGGGGTGGCCCCCACACCTTTCAATTCATTCCAACCCTGGGACGCGATCGTTGCCCCCAATCGAGTGACCTGACGAAAGTCTCGGTCCGAAGGCGCCGCGAGCGATAACCGACGGCGCAGTTCCGAACAAATCACGTTCCCGGCTGCCTGCGTCACCGGATCCTCGGATCGGTTGGCATACAGCGCCGTCACCAACATCACGATCGCATCCTGCAATCGGGACGAGAGTGCCGACATACGACACTGACGATCAGCCAATTTCAGTTGATGGGCACGCATCGTTCCGCTGACATCCAACGCACCGCTGGACAGAACGTTTTGCGCGAACTTGGCATGCCGCGCCAAAGAATCCGACATCCTTGGACGTTTCGTCCACGATGCCCCCCCCAAACCGCGGACCCCATACCACTGGGCATACGCCATCATCGGTTCTTTCAGCGCCCAAAGATGGCGCGGGTTTGCGAGGTTGGGTTGTTGGATTCCCCGCTGATGCAGAATCCGTCCGATCGGTTCGAAATAGCGTTTTCCATGATCCTTGACCAGCGACTTGAAGAACGCCATCCCCAGCATCTCGCCTTCGCCTTCGTAGATACACGGCGCAAGGAATTCATGGACATTGTCACCGAACAGGTGACCTGCCAGGAACGAACGCCCGCCGTGTGTCTTCATGAACAATTCAATGGCCGCTTCCTTTTGAGCTTCGCTGCCAAAGATCTTGGCAATGATGCATTCCATCTCGCCGCGATACCCTTGATCCAGCAACCCCGAACACCAACTCGATAGCGCGTCGCAGGCGACGATCAATCCGGCCATGCGTCCGATGCGACGTTGGACCAATTCGCGTCTTGCGATCGCTTGACCATAGGTGTGACGGTAATCGGCCCATGGCAACATCTCGGCCAACATCCATCGCATCGTCCCCGCTGCGTTGGCGCACAACGCGACTCGCCCCAGGTTCAACCCGTGATAGGCGATCGTCAAGCCGTCACCGTGGGCTGGGACCAGACGATTCTTGGCGGGGACGCGGAAGTTTCGGAATACCAGTCCATTGTTGTGCGCCCGACGCAGTGCATAGATTTCGTAGCGATTGATTTGGAAGGTCTCGTCTTCCGATTCGGGAAGGTCGACCACCAACACACTGGGGACCCCATCAATCTTGCAAACCAAACCAATCGTGCGACCGGGAACGGCGTTGGTGATGAACAGTTTCTCGCCGTTGACCACGTAGTCATCACCGTCCAGCACCGCGGTCGTTCGCAGCGCCGTCAGATCGCTGCCCGCACCGGGCTCGGTGAGCGCGAACGCAGACAGCCGAGTACCGTCAGCCAACTTGGGCAGGAATCGACGTTTCTGCGCGTCTGATCCAAAAGATCGGACAGGGTCCACGGCGCCGATACAGCCATGGACCGACGCCAAACCGGCAACGGTTGGATCCAAGGTCGCCATCGCAGTGATCATTTTGGAAAATTGCCGCATCGATGCGCCGCTGCCACCGAATTCGCGGTCCACCAACATCCCCCAATATCCAGCTTCCCCAAGCTGGTCCAGGACTTCGTCAGTGATTTTCCCCTGATCGTTGACAAGCGTCCCACCATCACGGTGCGACCGGACGACCTGCAACGATCGCTCGATCACCCCATCCACGGCTGCATCGGATTCGCCGTTTTCGCTTTGGAACAGTTCGGTGGGAACATGCGCATCCCAAACAGCACGGTGAGCCGGACTTTGGACCGTTTGGTACTGAGGCGCAAAGAGGCCCTCGACCTGATCGTCCGCCGTATCCAGCACCCCGGTGCGTCTGGCTTCGTCGTCGGACGCGCCACCTAAGCGAAGTGCAACCTCGGCAAACGAATGGCTAGCCGAAGCCGACACAGGGACGGCTGATGGATTTGAATCGTTCGTCGGCGAAACGTGCCGTTTGACTTCCCGGCTTTGATCGTCGCTGTTCGAAGGTTTCCGAATGTCAGTGCTCATGATCAATACTCCTACAGTATCGAGAATCCAACCGATCGATGTTCGTTATCCTTCCACCGTGACCGATGGCGATTGCGTGTCGACCAACTGGTCGAAATAGTTTTCCCCCGACTGAGACATCGCGCGAAGTGAATCCGGAACCACGAACCGATCCCCATGCAGATCACGCAGACGCCGCAGGTTGGTTGCGATCGTGCCCGGACCGATCTGGTCGATCATGTGCAAAGGACCGCCTAGATGAGGCGCAAACCCGGTGCCCAGAACCATCGCCAAATCGATCGCCCAAGCGGAATCGACGACCGATTCGTCGTGGCAACGAACCGCTTCGATCAACATCGGATAGACCAACCGCCGTGCCGTGGGCGAAAACCCATCGGGCAGGAATCCTAGTTCCGGATCCGCGTCCGCCCGGCGGCGACCACGCAGCGACAAGGCCCGCCGGCGTTGGCCATCTTCGTAGCGATAGAAACCTTGTCCCGACTTGCGTCCCAAATGTCCCTTGGACACCATGCGGTGCAGAAACTGGACCACGGGTTCCACGTCCGCAATCACTCCGCGAAGCGACTCGGCGACGTGCTCGGCAACGTCCAACCCCACCTGGTCCAACAGTTCCAGCGGCCCCATCGGCATCCCAAACTTTTTGACTTGGCGATCGATCATCGCCGTGTCGCCGCCACCGGCGACCATCAAAATGGCTTCCCCCAAGTAGGGAAACAACACGCGATTGACCAGGAATCCGGGGGTATCGGTCGTCACCACCGGCGTCTTCCCCAGCGTCCGAACAAAACCCACCAATCGTGCCATCGTCACGTCGTCGGTGTCACGACCGCGGACCACTTCGACCAGTTCCATCCGGTGGACTGGATTGAAAAAGTGAAGCCCCGCGACCTGCTGGCTTCGTGTGGTGGCATCGCCCATCCGAGTCACCGAAAGGGATGACGTATTGCTGGCCAGTATCCCGGATGGTTTGACCACCGCATCCAATTGCTGGAACACATCAGCCTTCACATCGGCGCGTTCCACCACCGCTTCGATCACCAGTTCACAATCGGCAAGCGAATGGGGGTCCCAGCAGACGCGAATACGATCTGCCAAAGCCTTACGTCCGGCATCATCCCATCGCTTGCGTTTTGCCAAGTCGTCGATCAGCTTGTCGATTCGCGTTTGACCAGCACGCCCCGCAGCTTCGTCCACTTCGTTCAGGGTGACGTCATAGCCCAAGGTCGCGGCCAATTGGCCGATGCCGGCGCCCATCGCCCCAGCACCGACAACCCCCACCTTGCGAATCGGTGGCTGATGCATTGCTACCGTGGACGCCGTGGACCATGTCGATGGCTTGCGAGCCCGTTCGCGTGCAAAGAACAGCGACAATAAATGACGACAAGTCGGGGTCGATAACAGCTTCACAAACTCCGTTCGTTCCGCCGCCATCCCGACCGTGAGATTCAAATGGCTGTGTGACATTGCCCGCAGCGCCGCGGGAAGTGCTGGATAGTGCTTGGCCTTGGACCGCACCGACCGGTTCGCAATCTGCAGGGTGGCGAAACGTCCTAACCGAGTGCGATCCAGCATTCTGTGCCAAAGTGATCCTGCACTTCGCTGCGGAATTCGCCCCCCGACAACATCATCGACGAACTGATCGATTTCGTAGTCCCATCGATCAGGCAAAATCGCTCGATCGATCAACCCAATCTTCGCTGCCTTCTTGGCGTCAACATGCGCCCCGGTCAGGATCAATGGCAGAGCCTGACGAAGCCCAATCAAACGAGGCAACCGCTGTGTGCCGCCCCATCCGGGGATCAACCCAAGCTTCATTTCGGGCAATCCGATCTTGGTCGAACTGTTGTCACGAGCGATTCGATGGTCGCAGGCCAATGACCATTCCAAACCACCCCCCAAACATGGGCCGTGGATGACTGCGATGGTTGGCATTGGCAATGATTCGATACGCGCAAACATTTGCTGTCCGGCTTCGATCATGTGAGAAGCCTCCTCGGGCGACTGGATATCGGCGATCACCGCAACATCGGCTCCCGCCAAGAACCCGCTCTCCTTTCCGCTACAGAAAACGACCGCCACGATTCCTTGGGACCGTTCCAAGTCCGCAACGATCGTAACCAATTCCAACATTGCCGAGCGTGTCAGCACGTTCAACGGCCGATCGGGAACGTTCATCGATACCGTCACTACACCGCGGTGATCGGTCGTGACATCAAAGTTTTGATAGGGTTTGGTATTCATCTGAATTCATCTCCTGTTAAGAACGCACTTCGATCGCCACGGCGACACCTTGACCGCCACCCACACACAACGTCACCAACCCACGGTTGCCGCCCGATTCACGCAGCGCTCGCATCATGGTCAGGATCAATCGAGTCCCCGTGGTTCCGACGGGATGCCCCAATGCAATCGCGCCGCCGTGAACATTCAATTTGGACCGATCGATGGTTCCCACGGCGTTTCCGCGACCGAGTTCACGCTCGGCAAACTGTTTCGATTCGAACGCGCGTTCGCAGGCGATCACCTGCGCTGCAAAGGCTTCGTTGATCTCGATCAAATCAAAGTCGGATAGTGACCATCCCCGTTGGTCCAGCAGCTTGGCCGTCGCATAGACGGGGCCAAGCCCCATGCGTCGCGGGTCACATCCCGCCACCGCATAGTCGACGATGTACCCAAGCGGCGAAGTCCCGAACCGAACCACTTCGTCTTCTCGTGCCATCACGACCGCTGCCGCACCATCGGTTAACGGACAACTGTTGCCCGCGGTGACCGATCCGGCCGGATCAAAAATCGGCCGCAGCTTTGCCAGCGACTGCATCGATTGGCCGTAGCGGATCGCATTGTCTTTGGCGAACGGGCGATCCATTCCTGCGGTGGACTCCGGCACCGGGACAATTTCGCCTGACAGAAAACATCGGGTTTGAGCCGCTTCGGCCTTCACGTGGCTATCCATCGCGAACGCATCCTGTTGGTCGCGGGTGATGGCAAATTCTTTGGCCAAGACCTCCGCGGTTTCCCCCATGTTCAATCCGGACACCGGATCGGTCAGCCCCAGTTCAATCCCCACCACCGGTTTGAAGTCGGCTGGCCGCAGACTGACCAACACCCGCAACTTTTCGCGCCACGAACGGGCGCGAGCCAGTTTCATCATCCGCCGGGCGGCCGCTGGGCGAAACAGCAACGGGATCTGCGACATCGATTCTGTGCCGCCGGCCACGACCAGTCCCGCGCGGCGGGAATTCAATGACTGACATCCCGCCAAAAGCGATTCGATTCCCGAGGCGCAGTTTCGATTGACCGTGTGCGCAATTCGATCCTGTGGCACGCCCGAACTGAGCGCGATCACACGAGCGATATTGGCCGAGTCCGCTGGCCCAGCGACGTTGCCAAAGATGACTTCATCCACATCATCAAGCCGCAGACCGCTGTGACCGACCGCGCCAAGCAACGCAATCTTGCCTAGTTCGACCGCCGAAACCTTGGACAGTTCCGTGAACGCTTTGGCAAAGGGGGTGCGGGCTGCCGCCATCACGGCGACCGGATTCATGGTGTCAGGTTTCGAAACAATCATCACATGGTCTCCTTGATTTCATCGACGGATGCCGAAACATCGGATTCACGAAGGTTGCGACGGAGGACTTTGCCAAGAAAGTTGCGAGGCAGGTCGTCCTGACATCGTTGCCACCGTCGCGGACGCTTGTATTTGGATAGGTGCATCGCACAATGTCCGTCCAAGACAGATTCGTCCCATACGGCACCAGGTTTCATCACCACAAACGCCTTCACCAGTTCACCGCGATGGTCATCCACGACCCCGACCACGGCCGCATCCAACACACCGGGCGCACCGCGGATCACGTCTTCGACCTCGCTGGGATACACATTGAATCCCGAGGTGATGATCAGGTCTTTTTTGCGACCGACGATCCGGTAATACCCTTCGGTTTCTTGGACCGCCAAATCACCGGTAAACAACCATCCGCCGCGAATCGCAGCGGCAGTCGCCGCGTCGTCATCCCAATATCCGATCATCACCTGCGGACCGCGGATAATCAGTTCCCCGACCTGGCCTTCGGAAACCTCGGTATCACCGTCGGTTTCGTCCACGATTCGACATTCGGTCTCGGGCAATGGCAATCCGATCACGCCGTAGCGAGGGTCGCGAAACAGGTGACCAACGTGAGTCACCGGAGACGCCTCGCTTAATCCGTAACCTTCGACAACCAAGGCACCCGTAAAATCACGAAACTCTGACGCAACTTCTTGTTCGAGTGGAGCACCACCTGAAATCACCCATCGCAGGCCATGGATGTCTGGTCGATGCTTTCGAAAACGTTCGTTCATGGCAACCAACATCGCGGGCACCGCATGGAACACCGTGGGCCGATGCTTTTCGATCAGATCGATGGTTTGGCGAGTGTTGAATCGATGGTGCAGCACCAACGTCGCCCCCGTCGCGGCGCCGCCCATCACGGTCGCGGACATTCCGTAGCTATGGAAGAACGGCAGTACCGCCAGCATCGTTTCGCGGGCGAACGAGCAACCGGTCCACTGGTATTGTTGCCACGCGTTGGCGACCAGGTTGGTGTGGCTAAGCGTCACCGCTTTGGGAGTCCCCGTGGTGCCTCCCGTCGGCAAAATGTACGCCGGGTCGTTGGCACAGTCGATCGTGATTGGCTGCCAACGATTGGTGGTTCTATCGACTTGCTGCCAAAGCCACTGACACCGCGGTCCAGTCGGAAGCGTCCAGTGGCCGGTTCGTGTGCGCCGTGCCCAGAGGTACCCGAGTTGATACAGCGACGGCAGATGCTGGCGCAGCGAAACCAACAACCGATGAATCGATGGGTCTACGATGACGTCCGAAAGCATGTCCAGCGAGATGACGATCCGGCACTTGGTCCGCGAAAGAAGGGCCGAAATTTCTTCGGCCACCATCAACGGACTGATGGCGATCGCCACCGCAGCGCAGCGCCAGATCGCGTTGGCCGCGATGACGTATTCTGGAACGTTGGGCAGCAAGATACCGACCCGGTCCCCCGGTCGGACTCCCATCCGTTGCAGCAAAGCCGCGACTCGGATGCTGTCGTAGTTCAGCCGACCGTAGTTCCAAACCAGGTCGCCGTAAACGATTGCCGGCCGTGTGGGGATCTGTTCGGCGGCGTGCTGCAAGACACCGTAGGCGGGCAAATCACGATACGAGGTGATGCCGGTGGGGCGTGGGCCCGATGCCCGCTCGTTGGCTTCGCGCTTGTTGGCTTCACGGTCGGCTGCTTCACGGTCGGCTGCTTCACGGTCGACGGTTTCGCGGTCGGCTGCGATCCCTACCGAAGTTTGGCCTAGTGAACTTTCCTGCGGCGAACTTTCCTGCGGCGAACTTTCCCCTGGCGATCCCGTGCGGAACAGAAAACCCATGACGGACCTCCCACGCATCAGTCGACTGCCGGCTCGGAACCAGCCAAGTCAGATTGCCTTCATCCGGTAGCGAACGTCGTTACCGAACGACACGCGAAAAGCGAGCTGCGAACCGAGCCGATGTTGCTCGCTTTCCTCATGCAATCAATGATACGTCAGGAACGGCCAAAAGGCACGAAACAAACCGCTATTTCCACATAAAGGAACAAAACAACCCGCAAACAAGCGTTTCCTGGTTTACAAGGGGGCCTGCCACAACCCCAGTGCTGGGTTCTGGATGAAGTAAAATTCGGACCCATCGATGTCCTGATGGAAACCGTCTTCCAATTGATTGACGTCGTATCGGTTCATCAGTTCGTTGACGTCACCGGGGGTGTAGTTGACGCTACGAATTTCTTCGGCGGTCAATTTACCGGCGGCGTAAACGACTTCGAACCGATTCTCGTGAGATCCGTGGACCAGGTGCGCGGCGGCCGATGGATTGGCTCGCAAGTCTTCGTTCTCGGCAAACAGTTGGATGATTTCCGCTTTGGTGCGATAGCCATACTTTCGAATCAGCAGGTCGATCGATTTGTCTTCGCCGAACTTTTTCACCGCTGGCCCGATCACCGTCAGGCGTCCGCCGGTTGCGATCGCCAAACGGGTCCGATAGATCGCTTTGTTTCCCAGCCAGGTGCTGGAAAATTCTCGCGGATCCAGATACGCCACCACATGCTGCGGGGCGTGATCAAGGTGCGTGATGTTGACCTTTCCAGCCAATTCGGCGGCTGCAAAAAACGTCTCGTGATCGTCGCCAATGAACAGCCCGCGGGTGTGCAGTTTGCCATCGGGCATCTGCTGGATCACCGTCAATGCATACAGCAGCGGCATGTCGCCACAGAACTGATCCTGAGCATGATTGAGGATCTGTCGCAGCGGGGTGTTGGCTTGGCCGAGCGTCTGTTCGATCCCGTATACGGCGCTCAAATAGTGACTTTCATTGATTCCTTCGACACCGCCGGTCCCGACGAACACATTCTTGTTGTAGTTCGCCATCCCGATGACTTCGTGCGGCACGACTTGTCCGAGCGAAAAGATCAGGTCGTGTCCACCGTCGACCAGCATCTTGTTGACCTGGGCTTTCCAGGGTTTGTCGTACAGGCCGCCGGTAACGTCGTGCACGTAGGACGCTGGCACTTCGCCCAACGTCACCACATCGTCACGCCAACGGTGGGGTCGGAACAGGTGGTGGGGCACGCCGGGGAACATATGGTCCAGTTGATCGGGTTCCATTTCGTCGTGGGTGCCAAGCGCGGGCATGATGTCGGTAACGGCATCGCCCAACAGTTCGCAGCACTGAACGGTCAGTTCGCCGGCGCGGCTGAAAAGCCGGGTTTGGTCGGGCGGCAGCAACAGCACCTTCTTTTTGGGGCCGATCTGGGCAAAAACCTGTTTTAACGCGTCCCTTAGATCGTCGCTGGTGAGGGAGTGCGATTCGCTGCCGTTGGCGTAGTAGGTGGTCATGTCGTTGGGAATGAAAACGGGGAGTCAAAAACCGGCCAAAACGCCAACCTACCAGATCCCGCCCCGCTTGACTTCAGGTGCTGATTTGCCGTCTCATAACGCCATGACATCTGAACAAATACAGCAGCGCATCCCCCACCGGGGAAATATGCTTTTGGTCGACGAAATCGTTTCGGAAACTGCCGATTCGATCGTTTGCAGAAAGACGTTCCGAGCCGACGAGTTCTTTTTCGATGGACACTTCCCCGATTCGCCGATCGTGCCGGGCGTGATCCAGTGCGAATGTTGTTTGCAGGCCGGTGCGATTCTGTTGGCTGGCCGATCCGGGGATGTCGCCGCCGATGCGGTTCCGGTTGCGACGCGAATGGATGGCGTCAAATTCAAGAAAATGGTCCGTCCGGGCGACACGGTCGAGATCGAAGCGACGTTGAACGACCAGGTCAGCAACGCGTTCTACATGACTGGCAAAATGAAGGTCGGCGGGAAACTGGCGATGCGTTTGGATTTCAGTTGCAGCCTTTCTAGCCCAGCCCCCACGCCGCCATCGGGATCCAGCCGCCCCGATCAGGAGACATCGACATGAGCGATCGTGAACCCAGCTTTGATTTTTTGGGTCTGTCCGGCAAGACCGTGATGGTCATGGGCGTCGCCAACAAAAAGAGCGTCGCCTTCCGAATCGCCAAAATTTTGGAACAGGCCGGTGCCGAAGTGATCTACAGCGTGCGGAGTCAGTCGCGGAAAGACAGTCTGGCGAAGCTATTGGCCGACCGCCGGATCATCGTTTGCGACGTGGAAAAGCAATCGGAGATCGATCAACTCGCAGCCACGTTGGCCGCCGATTCGATCCAATTGGCAGGGCTGGTCCATTCGATCGCCTTTGCCGATTACCCCGAAGGGATCCGCCCGTTCCACGAAACCACTCGCAAGCAGTTCCTGCAAGCGATCGACATTTCGGCGTACTCGCTGACCAATGTTTGCAACGCGCTGAAAGACACGTTCGCTCGGGACGCGTCGGTGGTCACGATCGGGATCAGTACGACTCGCATGGCCAGCGAAAGCTACGGGTTCATGGCCCCGATCAAAGCCGCCCTAGAATCATCCCTGGCCTTTCTGACCAAATCGTTCAGCAAGTTCAGCGAAGTCCGATTCAACTCTGTCGCCGCTGGACTACTGAAGACAAGCGCATCAGCCGGCATCCCCGGCTATGTCGATTCCTATTTGTATGCGGAAAAAGTGATCCCGCGCGGACGTGCGGTCGACACGGATGAAGTCGCATCGACTGCCGCCTTTCTGCTGAGCCCGCGCAGCAGCGGGATCACAGCTCAGTCGATCGTGGTCGATGCCGGCATGTCAATCAACTACTTTGATGCATCCATCGTGGGCGCCGTGACCGCCGCCGACATCGATTAGTGGTTTGCCAATATTCAGTGGCTAGCCATGAATCGAACCGCCGCTAGGCTCGCCAAGGGTTTCGGGCACGTGCCAAATGGCCGAAAGTCTTGGCGACTTTCGCGACGGTTTTGTTCTCTGATACTGAACGTGTTTACGAATCGTTTCTGACCTTCACTTCCTCGTCCGCCATCAATGTTCTCATGAGCCAACAGATCTACATCAACGGTGAATACTTCTCGCGCGCCGATGCCAAGGTCAGCGTCTATGATCATGGGCTGCTGTACGGGGATGGCGTCTTCGAAGGCATGCGCATATACAGCGGCAAAGTATTTCGACTGGAAGAACACCTAATTCGACTGTTCGAATCCGCCGCCGCGATCGCGCTTCCCATCGGCATGACGATCCAACAGTTGGCCAAAGACACCGACGAATGTGTTGCCAAGAACGGCCTTGATGACGGCTATATTCGTTTGGTGGTTACCCGCGGCTGCGGACCTTTGGGGCTGGATCCGTACAAGTGCAGCGATCCGCAGATCATCATCATCGCGGACAAGATCTCGTTGTACCCCGCCGAGATGTACGAGAACGGCCTGGAACTGATCACAGCGGCAACAATCCGCAACCATCCGGCGGCCCTGAGTTCACGCGTCAAATCGCTGAACTACTTGAACAACATCATGGCCAAGATGGAAGGCTTGCGAGCCGGATGTGTCGAAGCACTGATGTTGAACATCAAGGGCGAAGTTGCCGAGTGCACCGGCGACAACATCTTCATCGTCAAGAACGGCAAACTTTCCACACCTCCGATCGACGCCGGCATCCTAGAAGGCATCACTCGCAACGCCGTGCTGGAACTTGCCAAACAAGCGGGCATCGAAACCTCGGAACATCCGATGACGCGGCACGACATTTTCATCGCCGACGAATGCTTTCTGACCGGCAGTGCCGCAGAAGTGATCGCCGCGGTCAAACTGGACGGCCGCACGATCGGCGACGGAAAACCGGGCCCGATCACGACGAAGTTGAACGAAGCGTTCCGAAAATTGGTACGCAGCTGAACCGGTTGGGGAACGCGGTTAACCAGCGGCTCGTTTTTCTTCGGCCGCATTCAGTTTGTTGTACAGCGTCTTCAGACTGACCCCTAGTTCCTCGGCCGCCGCAGGCTTGTTGCCATCGTTTCGTTCGATCGCTTTGTCGATGGCAAGCATTTCCAAATCCCGCAACTTCATCGGTCCGGAGTCTCGGATCTCTTTTCGCAGCTGTCGTTTGCCAAAGTGGCGGGGCAGGTGTTCGGCTTCGATCGGCAACGAATCGTTCAGGATCGCTGCGTGTTCGATCACGTTGGCCAATTCACGCACGTTGCCTGGCCAACGATGCGACATCAATTGTTCCATCGCATCGGCCGAGAACAACTTGTCGTCGGCGCCATCGGTGCGATGCCGACGCAGCAGGTGACGGGCTAGGACGGCCAGATCTTCGGTCCGTTCGCGAAGCGCCGGCACATGCACTTCGAACGTGTTGATCCGGAACATCAGGTCTTCGCGGAACGTGCCTTCTTCGACCATCTTTTCCAGATCACGGTGGGTGGCACAAACGATGCGAACATCGACATGCACCGTTTGGTTATCCCCCAGTCGTCGGATGTCTCCGGTTTCCAAAACACGCAGCAACTTGGCTTGCATCTGCAAAGGGAGTTCACCGATTTCGTCCAAGAAGATCGAGCCACCATCGGCGACTTCGAACAGTCCGGTACGGGCAACGTCGGCGCCGGTGAAGGCCCCACGGCAGTGTCCAAACAATTCGCTTTCGATCAAATTTTCGGGCAGGGCACCACAGTTCACGGGCACCAACGGCTTGTCGGCACGCAGGCTGGCGTCGTGGATCGCGCGGGCGACCAATTCTTTACCGCACCCGGTCTCGCCTCGAATCAGCACGGAACTATCGGTCGGTGCAACCTTCGAAATCAACGTGCGGACCGCGTCCATCATCTTGCCGCTGCCGACCAATTTCGAATCCCCTTCGGCGTGCCGCAGGCGCAGGTTCAGCGCGGTCAGCTGTTTTTTGTTCTGGCGCCGCTCGTTGACGCGTCCCAGCAAGCCGGCGACATCGGCCAATCGACATGGTTTGGTCAGGTAGTCAAACGCTTGATGACGAAGCGCGGCAATCGCCGTTTCTTGACTCGGTTTGCCGGTCATGACCACGGCTTCGATTTCGGGGCGCAGTTCACGTGCTTTCCCGATCACGTCGATCCCGTTCATGCCGGGCATGTCCAGGTCGACCAGCAAACAATCAAACGATTCCCGTTCCAGCGCAGCAACCGCGGTCAGCCCATCGGGACAAACCGTGACGGAGTAGCCCATCCGAGGCAATTCCTGGCGCATCAGTTCTTGCAGATTCTTCTCGTCGTCGGCAAACAAAATGTGCATTGCCGGCGGCTTGTTTTGTTTGTTCTTACTCATCGTGCGTCCATGACCTGAAAAGAATGAAGAGCCAACGGGATTCGGGTGCTCGGTTCCATTTTGCAAACCACTGGCAGGGACAGTCCCTGGACAGCGGTACCGCACACCTGGGGTGTTGGGGAACTTACGCCGCTTGCGAAATTCGCTGCATCGGCCGAATGGGGAATCGGTGGCTACCGTGGATGTCTGTATCGCTGGGTTGATAGGGAAGTGAAAGTTCCATTCGTGATCCCTTGCCAACACCATCACTTTGTGGAGTCAGCGATCCGCCGTGTTGAGAAATGATTCGGTACGTGATGCTTAATCCCAAACCGGTACCGGTTCCGTCACGTCGACGGGTAAAGAATGGTTCGAACAGATGCTGGATGACTTCTTCGCTCATCCCACAACCGTTGTCTTCGACCACGATCATCGCCCCATCCTGATCGCCGCGGACCTGGACTTGGACGGCGCCATCCACATCGACACTTTCCAACGCATTGGTCAGCAGGTTCAATACGACTTGGCGAATCTCTTGGGCGTTGACCTCGGCGATGACCGGGCCTTCGGTGTGTGGAATGATGGACTTGCAACGAAACTTGCCGACGGTTCCGACCATCGCAATCACGTCTTGCACCAGTTCCGTGAGGTCGGTGGGAGCACGCCGAACCTCGTTCAACCGGCTGAAATCCAGTAGTTTTTCTGTGATGCCTTTGCAGCGGTACGCCTCGTCTTCGATGCGTCGCAGATTGGTCGTCAGTGCGTCATAAAGTTCGTCGTCCACCATCCGTTGCGACTGCGACACTCCCGCCAATTCGCTCATTCGCGATTGCAACGACTCAGCACTCCAGGCGATCGTCGCCAACGGGTTGTTGATTTCGTGCGCGACACCGGCAGCCAGAAAACCGACGCTGGCCAATTGTTCGTTTTGGATCACTTCGCGGGTTCGCTCTTGGACTTGGCGATCCAAGTTGTTGCACCACGCGTTGACTTTTGCCAGCGCCCCTTGGAATCGATCGGTCATTTGGTTCATCGCGACGGCCAACTCGCTCAGTTCGTCGCCGGTGCCTAAATCGATGCGATGATCAAACTGGCCACCGGCGACCAATCGCGATCCGTCCAACAGAGTTCGAAACGGCTTGACGACCAACGAATTGAATGACCACAGCAAGACCACCATGATCAAGATTGCTGCCACGCTGCAGGTTCGCGCCAGCGTCATCCATGTTCGGTATTCACCACGCACGTCATTGCTGACTTTGGCCATCGATCCGTGGATGATCGCCAGGTGCTGATCGGTCAGGTCGACCAATTGATCGATCAGCTGACCAAGTTCGGCTTTTTGGATTGCGTCCATGACGCGAGGTTTTCGGCGGAACGCTTCCAATCGATCAAACGCGCGGACAATCGCGTCGATCGAATCGATTTGCTGGACGTCGCCGACCAACAAGGAAGTTGCTCCGGAGGATAATTCGACCCTGCTTTCGTAACGTGCCAGGTCGAAACCGAATTTCAAAACAGCATGATTGAACTTGGCGTTTTCAACCTGACGCATGTCGAACAAGGGATCCACCATCGAAGATGAATGGATCATGCCCTGGTGGTCGCTCAGCTCGCTGGATCGCAGGTGGCTTTCCCGCATCGTCAACGCGTACCGGTTCAGTTCGTTGACACAGGGAATTTCCGTGGCCCGCTGACTGACCGCTTCGGCCAACCTGCGATAACGATTTAGCCCCCAGAAACTGCTGAATGCTAGCAGCAGGACGATTGCGGATAACAGAGTCATCGCAATGATCAACTTCGTTCGAATCGATCTTCGTTTCAACACGCTATCGCCCTCCCTGGCAAATCGGCAAACCGGCCCAACCGAGACCGTGAAACATCCTGCTTCGAATGCTCAGCGTATCGACGAGGTTCAACGGCTACAAGACGAAAATGCGGCCTTGATAGCAAGGCAGAGACCGATCAGCTGGCCTTCTTCAGGCGTTCCAGAGGCACGTAGTAGCGGACATAGCGACCACCATCGCTGAACGGTTCGCCGTTGGGATCCGGGACCAGAATCGTTGCCCGGCGAGTGATTCGGTTGACGCGGCCGATCAATTCGCGGCCATCGCGGCGAAACACGACTTGATCGCCGACACGAATGTCGAACTTAATCGCCGCTCGTTCGCGTTGGGTAATCAGGGCGTGTCGATAGTCGGTGTGGGCAAAGTACCGATTGGCAATCGATTGGAAACGCGACTCGCTGCAATTCCCATCGTTCCAGATCAGCATTTCGATCAGGTGCGTGAATTCATGCTCGGCGACCCGCTGCATGGCTTCCAAACGATCGCGGCACAACCGACCGGTGACCTCCACCGGACGATCCACATCTTCGAAAGTTTGAAACAGCAGGGTCGACGACAAAACCAGTTCAAACTTGCGCGGTCCGGTGTTCCTTCCGCGTGCGTAATGGGTCACCAATTTGCCAGCCACGCTGGTCATCCGGGACGAGATGCCAAAGGTCAAACCTTCGGCCATCGCAACCGGCAGAATTTTGCCACCGAAAAAACGTTCGTCATACATGCGGATCATCCGCATCAGATCTTCGCGTCCGACACGTGTGAAATTAGGCCGATTGATGGTCCGGCTTAACTGCAATGTCTGCTCGTGAATCTCTCGCTGCATTCGATCGATTTCAGCACGCGGAAACGTCCGCAGCGCGACCTCGCCCGCCAACTTGCTTAGCACGGCGGGATCACGAGGGCGGATGGCACTGTTGGATCTCGCCGCCGTGGTCACGGGATGGGCCACAGGGTCGGCGGCCGAACCGGCGACATAAGCCGCCGCAGGTTGGCCGACACGCGAGAACACACGTTTGATTTTTTCGTATCGCGACATAGCAGAATGATAGCGGATTTAGCTCAGTGCGGCATCAATTTCAGTAATCACGTCGGGGTCGGTTTCGATCGACAATCGCTGGTCCAATTCGTCGATCGCTTGCCTACCGCCGATTTGTCCGATCGCCCAGGCCGCGGCCCCGCGCACGATCGCTTCGTCGTCATGCAAACCAATCGTCAACGCTTGGATCGATCTGGCGTCCCCCTGGTTCCCCAGCACGATCGCGGCGTTTCGCAACAGTCCGCGTCGCCGAGTCCGCCACATGGGCGTCTTGCGAAAGCGTTGGCGGAAATCATCTTCGCTGATTCCAAAGAGCGAGGACAGTTCGATTCTTTCCATCGGCACCTCCGGCGTCGGATCGGCGCGGGCGGGTCGGCGGTTCCACGGACAAACCTGTTGGCAGACGTCGCAACCGAAAACCCAATCCCCGATCGCCGGTCGCAACAGCGGGTCAATCGGGCCACGATGTTCGATCGTCAAATAGCTGATACAGCGGCTGGCATCCAGCACGCCGGCCGACGGGAACGCATCCGTTGGACAGGCATCCAAGCAAGCCGTGCAGGTGCCACAATGCGCGGTCGCCTGCGGCCCATCGGTGGGCAATTCGATGTCCACCAAAACGCAGGCCAAAAAGAAATAGCTGCCCTGGACCGAATTCAGCAACAACGTGTTCTTTCCACGCCACCCCAACCCAGCAAGCTGAGCGATCTCGCGTTCCATCAACGGTGCCGTGTCGACGACGCCACGGGCCGCTGCCCCGGTGAAAGTTTCACGGATCGTTCGACACAGTCGTTTCAATTTGGGGTGGATGACATCGTGATAGTCGACGCCCGGCCATGCGTACCGAGCGACCTTGCCGTGACCGATCGGCAGGGGTTGAGCCGGGCGGGCAGGGTAGGGCATCGCCATCGCAATGATCGACTTGGCACCGCCGAGTACGCCGGCGGGGTGCCGATAGGCGTCGATCCGATCAGCAAAGTACTGCATCTCGGACGCGTACCCGGCTTCGATCCAGCGGACCAAATCCGAGTGCCCCGACGAATCCACCGCGGGAGCGATCCCACACAGCGTGAACCCTTCGGCAGCGATCAAGTCGCGAAGTCCATCCACGGACGCCTGTGTCGATGACGAATCAGTCGGAATCAAAGGACCGCTCACCGCATCGACGGCTGGTTGATCTGGTTGGCGATCCGGTCGGAATCGCTTCGGATTGTGTGACGGTAATAGACTTCCAGACACAGGGTCGCCATGGCGGTCGTGTAGATGGTGCCTCCGTAGCCGCCCCAAACGGTATCGGCAGGCCAACTGCCGTCGCTGCGTTGGGTGGCCAGGAGTCGATTTTTCAGCGCCGTGTTCCACTGTTGCCAGGTTTCATCCTGCAACTGGTGCAGCGCTAGCGTTGCATAGTACCAGTAATAATAGTTGTCTTGCCCGACACCGGGGGGCTGCTGCATCAGATATCGCTGGGCTTCGGCAATTTCGGCAGGCGGAACCTTTTCGCCGATCAGCAATCGCGTGGCCAAAGCTTCGGCGGTCATGGTCCGGCTGGGTGCCTCGCCCGCCCGATAGCTTGCCAAACCGCCGACCGAACCAGCCCGCACGCTGCGCAAAAACCGTTGGACTCCGGTCACACTTTGGCGGTCGACCGGAACGCCGGCGCGGTAGCCCGCATCCAGCACCATCGCCTGCCACCCCAATTGGCTGAGGTCGCCGGGATCGCCAGCGGTGTATCGCCATCCGCCGGTCGACGGGTGCTGCATCGATCGGGTGAAGTTGATCGACCGAGTCGCTGACTGGATCGCCGACGGATCCCGAGTGATCGCGGCGGTTTCGCACATCGCCAGCGCCGCCATCCCATGGCTATAGGTGGCCGCATAGACCGACGCATTGCCGGCCAGCGATCCGTTGGGCTGCTGATGCTGGATCAAGTACGCCAACCCGCGATAGGCATTGTCGGCATAAGGACCTTGTTGATGAGTTTGACCGGCCCCCATCAAGGTCAGCAAAGCCAGACCGGTGATCGCGGTTTCGGCTTTGGCGCCTGCGTTTCCACGTGTCATTCCCAGCGGGGCGCGTTCCTTTCCGGCGCCCGAGGCGCGAGGATCCCAGGCGCCGTCGGGACGTTGCGTTTCGGCCAAAAATTTCAGCGCCGCTTCGACGGCCGCCTCGGTGTTGGCGTCTCCGCCGGTCCGCTGGATCGCGACCTCTTTGGCCTTCCCAACGCGGTTTGCGAAATCGTCGGGGACATCCCCTGCCACCATCGCACCAGGCGCGGTCGTCGTAGACACGGGTGCTGCCTGAACGGGATCGGTTGCTTTGACAATCACGGGCGACGGCGCGTCGACCTGCCGCGTGACGGGGGCCTTGGCGATCGGTTCCGCCGCACTGGCTGATTCACTGGCGTCTGCGGCCACCGATTCGGGCGTCGGCACATCAGGCGAATCGGGCACAGCCTCGGATTCGGCAAATGCATCGTCCAAAAATTCGCCCAACGCGGTGTCGATTTCGGATAGCGGTTGGCTGGTCGGCGACGGCTGGGCCATCACCAACGATTCAGGGGCCACGTCGATCGCCGACGCATCCTGGGGTTCGTCTGCAGTCTCCGGTTCGGGCTCGGGATCCGATTGGGCAACCGGATCGGTAAGCAGGTCCGTCAGATTCGAAACCGGCAGCGGCGCGATCATCGCATCGGCATCTTCGCCCGACGCATCCTGCGGGATCATATCGGGATCGAATGTCGAAAACGAAATCGAATCAATGCCCGCCTGCTGATCGGTCGTCGGATCAGCCGTTGACGATCCACCGCTGAACGAAGGCAGCATGGGCACCAAGAAAATCAGTGCGGCATGCAACCCGATCGATAGCATCAGACAGATCACACCGGCCGGACGTCCACCGCGTTTGCGACGGCCGAACAACCAGATCGTGAACAACAAGGTCGCAGCCGCGGCACCCGCGACCGTATAGACCAGCCTAGGATCGGCCCACAGTTGGACGGGATCATTCAACGCTGCATCCTCTTGGTCGCGATCCCAATTTGATCCACGCCGCTGATGCGGACGGCCTGCAGCACATCGACCAATTGTTGCTGGGACCCGTCGGCTTCACCACGAACGGCAACCTTCAAACCTGGATAATTGCTGTGTTCTTGACGAAGCGTTTGCGTCAACTGACTTAGACTCATCGGCGCATCGTCTAGCGTGACGCTGCCGTCGATACCGATCGCCACCACTCGTTCGTCCGGGACGCGCGTCATCGAACGCATCTCGCCGACGCTGGGGACGTTGACTTTGATCCGGCTTTCGGCTTCGCTGAACTTGCTGCCGACCATAAAAAAGATGACCAACAAGAACACGACGTCGATCATCGGCGTCAGGTTAATGGTCGCTTCTTCGCTGTTGGTTCGTTTCGACATGAGTAGTTCCTTTGGTGTCGGCTAGTACTTCGCGGCACCTTCGTTTCCGGGTAGCAACGAGCGTGCAAACCATCACTCGAAGCGTGAGCGAGGGATCCCACCTGAATCCCTCGCTCACGCAGCGGGTTACGAAATCAACCGGACGGTTGCGCGTGGCGGCTGGTAAAGCCACCTGATTGGCGGCAGAGGGACATTCCCGGCCGCTTACGCGATCGCGGCTCACAAATTCACAAACCGTTGACGACTTTTGCTTAGGCCGCACGCCGTTTCCGGCCGCTGCCTCGGCTGTTGCCGCCCGAGCTTTCGAGTCCTTCGGCTGAAATGCAATCGACCACTCGCTGGCAAAGCTTGTCGATTTCGTTCAGGTATCGGTCCGATTTGCTGCTGAAATACATGTATGCCAAGTAGGCTGGAATCGCGACGGCCAGCCCGCCGGCGGTGGTCACAAGCGCCACGCTGATTCCGGAAGCCAACATTTCCGGACGGCCGATCGATTCCTGGCTGCTCATCATGTCGAATGCTTCGATCATGCCCAACACGGTGCCCAGCAGCCCCAATAGTGGTGCCACGTTGCTGATCGCGTGGAAGACTCGCAGAAAACGTTTCAGTCCATCGGCGACGCGGTCACCTGCGTCCATCACGGCCTGTTCAACTTCGAACATCGGGCGTCCCCAGCGGCGGACGGCGGCCTGGAAAACCTCGGCAACGGGGCAGTCGAATTCTTCGCAAATCTCCGTCGCTTCTTCGTAGCTGAGCTGTCCATCTTCGACGCATTCGGTGAATCGGCGCACGAACGGTCGCGGAATCACTCGGCCACGGCGAAGCGTTATCATCCGTTCGATCGACAGCGCAAAGACAATCAACGAGCACACGCCAAGCGGAACCATCAACCATCCGCCCTGGCGAATTTTTTCAAAGAACGCAGGCCATTCCTTCGACTCGGCCGGCTCGCCATCAACCTGCGGCGCGGCCATCGGTTCGGATTGTCCCATCGCAGCCGACGGGATCGTGGGCGCGGCGCCAGCGGCCGGCATCTGGTTTTGGAATGGGGGTGCTTGGTTGAACCCGGTTCCACCGTAATTTTGGGCCTGGGGGAACTGCCCTAGCGCCGGTTGCATTGCGATCATCCACCACAACGAACCGATGGCTAGCACAAAAACCGGCAAGATACGTGACGCCAGTCCGGCCATGTGACGACGTGCGGTGATGGGCTGGGCACGCATCAGACGGCGCCTAGCGGAACTTGGATTCAGATCGTTCATCTTCGAATCGAATTGTTGGATGAGGGAAGGTTCGGATCGATCGCGGCCATTCGTTGACGGGCGATTTGCGCGTGCGGAGTCTCGGCGAATCGTCCGATCAGACTTCCGTAACAAACCGCGGCCTCGCGTGTCCGCCCCAATTGTTCGAAAGACTTGCCGGCTTGGACCAAGGCGGCCGATACCCAGACCCCCGATGGATCCATCCCTTCGACCTGTCGATAGGCTTCGATCGCTTCGGTGAACTGTGCCTGCAGATAGTGGGTTTCGCCAATCAGCCACTGGGCACGCCCGCGCAATCCAACGCCTGTATCGGTCGCCCGAACGACGCTTTCCAGCAACGACCTGGCTTCGTCAAAACGAGACCTTCGGATAGCCAGTTCGGCGGCCAATAGGTTGACCAACATCGATTCAAAGGAGTTCTGGCCGGCGGCGGTTCGCGCTAACGAAATTCGCTGCCCCGCCAGATTGGTGTCATCGCCCACCGAAGTTTCGGCTTCGGCGCATCGCAACAGCGTCGCAAAATCGGTCAATTTTCGAACATCCACCAAGTGGTCCCACCACCTGCGGGCCTCGTCGACGCGGCCCAACTGCATCAATGATTCGGCAAACAGTCGCTCGACATTGACGCTGCGGGACGGGGCAGGGGATTCCATCCGGTCGATTTCGGATTCCGCGGCCATGGCCAGCATCGACCAACGCTCGGTTCGTCCGGCCCATCGACAGGCGGATTCTCTTGCCCCCGGGGATACCACTTGATCGGGCTCGGGCGAAATCAACGAAGTCGCTAGTCGTTCGGCTCGATCGCGGCTGCCGTCCTGGTCCAACGCAGCCAGCAGATCAGCGATCGTTTTGCCCGATCCGTCCATCGCTGCTAAGTGACGCGCCAGGTGGCTCCAGGCTGGTTGCTGGTCCGCTTCACCGGCAAAAATCATGGCCATCGATGTCATTTTTTCGTCCCACTGGCTGACCTGCCCCGCTTGGGATCGCTGCAGCAACCAGTCGCGAACCGAACTCGGAACCTGCGCTGCCGCCACGTGGGTGTATCCCTGGACCACCTCCAGCGCGGAGGGTGATTCGGGCCAACGACGCAGCAAGTCAGCGATCATCGCCGCGGAATCCTGTGGCCTTTCGGCCTGACGCAAACATTCCGCACAGGCCCTGCTGGCTCGCGGTGCATCGGCGTGTTGCGGGTACTCACTGACAAAATCGGCGAGTTGCTTGGCCGCCTGGATCGGCGAAACCTGGGAAACCGCGGTCGCCCAAGCCGCCCCCAACAGCACGGTGGGGCGTTGTCCTTCGTCGGCATGGCTGGCCGCCAAGGTGTACGCACGCGTTGCCATCGGAGCATCGTTTGCCGCCAAAGCTCGATTGCCGATCTGGATGCTGATATCGACGGCCGTATGCACCTGAGCCGCACTGGCGCCGGACGAACCGCCCAGAATCGGCTGCAATACCTCGAACGCCTTGGGGAGTTCCTGTGACTGAACCATCGACGAAGCGGCGGCTAACTGTACAAAAATCTTTTTCTCGGGATCCATCGCGGCCGCAGCCGGCTGGCGCGACGCGAAAACCGATCGACCGTAGAACTCGGTCGCCAATTTAAGGTCGCCTTGTTTTTGGTAGGCACGCCCCAAACGAGCGAAAACCATGGTCAAATCCACGGTTGGATCCGACGATCCGTCCAATTGGCGGGCCATTTCGGCCGCCGACGACAGTTCACCGGCAGCGATCAACCGGACAATGTCGTGGGGCTGGGCGGTGGCGACCGGTTGGGTTTGGTCCCCCAAACCGACGTTTTCGGGGGGTGCGGCGGACAAACCGCTGTGATTTGAACAGGTGGCGATCAGCACGAAAAACGTCCATGCAGCGACCTTTCGTGGCTGCCAAAGCCTTCTTTTTCTCGACTCCATCCTCTGCCGCCCGTATTTGTGAGTGGCGATCCTTGCCCCAACGAGAATGTCCAAATAGCCTATTTTGCGTGGCCGTGGCAATGCCAAGCCGACAATTGCAGCGGCGTCCCATGCTTCAAGGCTCGCCAACGGCGATCCGTTCATCGTTCGTCATACCGCGTTTCGAGAGCGCCCAGATTACGGCAGCCTCGGAAGAGGCAAAGGTATTCCCCCCCCTCACCCCAACCCTCTCCCCCACATTGAACGCGAGCAGAACTCGCGTTCAACGCGGGGGAGAGGGGGCAAAACGAGGTGGGGAGACACTGCGGTTGGTTGGTTTTCCTTTGCCCCCCTCTCCCCAGTCCTCTCCCCCACATTGAACGCGAGCAGAACTCGCGTTCAACGCGGGGGAGAGGGGGCAGAACGAGGTGGGGGAGACATGGCGGTTGGTTGGTTTTCTTCTGCCCCCTCTCCCCCTGGATCATCGAAGTGGAGCTTCGATGATCCAGGGGGAGAGGGTTGGGGTGAGGGGGCGGTAATAACGCTGAATCCGTGGGGCCCGCCCACGCGGAAGCATGCTTTCGCCTCTCCGAGGCTGCCGTAAGCTGGACGCTCTCGAAATCCGGTACTACGAACCTGATTCGCCGGCCTGGTTAGACTTAGACAAGAACCAACGGGGAAACCCGCAAAAACAGAGCTAGGCCCCAGGCTAGCTTTCATTTACTCTGGTTTTGATGGATTTCCTGCGGGATTTCGCCTGCCTCCCCCGCAATACGCCCGATGCCCAAACCGAAGCCGACTCCGAACTACTCATGCTAAAAGCGCTCGAGCTAGCCGGATTCAAGAGTTTCGCGGACAAGACGCGATTCGACTTTCCTGATGGAATCACGGTCGTCGTCGGTCCCAACGGATCCGGAAAATCGAACATCGTCGACGCGATGAAATGGGTGCTCGGTTCCCAGAGTGCCAAGAGTCTCCGCGGCAAAGACATGTCGGATGTGATCTTCAAAGGATCACAGACTCGCGGCCCCTCAGCGTCCGCCGAAGTCACGATCGTCTTTGACAACCCCGATGGCGCCCTGCCGATTGATGCACCGGAGGTCCACGTCACTCGGCGTGTGTTCCGCAGCGGCGAAGGCGAATACCTGATCAACAACCAGGCCGTTCGATTGAAGGACGTCAAAGACCTGATCCGCGGCACCGGGATCGGCATCGACGCCTACAGTTTGATCGAACAGGGCAAAGTCGACAAAATGTTGAACGCCAACGCCAAGGATCGCCGAGCGATTTTTGAAGAGGCGGCCGGCATCAGCCGATTCAAAGCGAAAAAAGTCGAGGCCGAACGGCGTCTGGCCCGCGTCCAATCGAACCTAACCCGATTGGGTGACATCGTCGACGAAGTCGCTTCGCGGCTGAAAAGCCTGCGCGGCCAAGCCAGCAAGGCCGAACGCTATCGCCAGGCGACCGAACGGCTGAAAGAACTGCGTTTGCAAATTGCCTGGACAGATTGGCAATCGCTATCGGCGGATCTGACATCGTCGGAAACCGAATTGGCCGCCGCGATCGCCAAACAAACCGAACTGGAGACGCTTCGCACCCAGATGAGCGAAGCGAGGCAGGTTGCCGACGGGCAACTGCAACAGATCGCCGAAGACGCTCGTCAGATCGAAGACCGCCGCGGTGGCTGGTTGAACCAGATCGCCCAGTTCGCGGGCCGACGTGATGCCGACCAAGCCGCGATCGTCGACCTTCGACAATCCGTCGCCAAGTCGCTCCGCCGAGTCCGGTTGCTGCAAACCCAAGCCGGTTCGGCCGCAGCCGAACTGCGCGGCGCTGTCCAGCGATTGGCCCAGTACGAAACCGAACTGGTCCAGGTCCGCGCCCGCAGCGCCGAAGCGGAAACGCAACGCGACAAGATCCAAGCCGAAGCAGCCGACGTTCGCCAGCGCCGCGACAAGATCCAACACCAACACCTGTCGACCGTGCGACGGGTTGCCGATTTGGAAGCCACCCGGCAACGGACCGAACAACAGGTCGCCGAAGGTGGCCGCAATCTAGCCAACCTAGCCAAACGGATCGCCGCCGCTGAAAGCATCTTTGCCGATGCACGCAGCGAAGCCGAGGCGGCCGCCAAACGCGTCCAAAAACTGAACGACGAAATCACTGCGGTCGCCAAAGAAAGCGATCTGGCCGATGCTGCACTGCAAGAGAGTCGCCGCACGCTGGAACGACGCCGCGAAGAAGTGTCGGCGATGAAGATGCGGCTGCAGGGACTGTCCGAGCGAGTCAGGGTGCTGACCGATCTGCAGCTCCGCCAAGAAGGCATCTCCAAAGGCGTCAAGACGATCCTGGACGAACTGCGTGCGTCGTCATCGCCCCTGTCCGAGAAGATCCGCGGCATCGTGGCCGACTGTTTCGAAGTCGACCTCAAGGTTGCACCGTTGATCGATTCGGCGTTGGGCGAACGCAGCCAATATGTGATCACCGCCGATGGCGATCTGCAGCGTGCGATCCTGGATGGCGTGTTGAAGATTAACAGCCGCGTCGGTCTGATTCGGTTGGACGAATTGCCGACCCGCCGACCGGGCGACCGAATTCGACTCGACGGCCTGCAAGGCGTGATCGGTCGCGGTGACAAACTGGTCACATGCCAGGACGCGTTCGAACCGCTGGTGCGGCACCTATTGAGCAACACCTGGTTGGTGGATTCGCTGGAAACCGCCTACGGACTTCGCAAACTAAGCGGGGCCGGGTTGCGGTTCGTGACCGCCGCCGGCGAACTGTTAGAAAACGACGGATCGACTGTCATCGGTCCGGTTGCCGCATCGACCGGATTGGTAAGCCGGCGCAGTGAATTGGCATCCGCCGAAGCCGAAACCAAACACTACCAGTACCAATTGCAGGAAGCCGAAGCCGAAACCGCCCGCTTGGCCAAACGGGTCGACGGCGAAGCCGCTGCCCTGGGCCGCATCGAACAACGCCATCGGGGGATGATCACCGACCGCGCCGCCGCCGAGGCCGAACTGCGTCACCGCAACGAACGGCTGACGGTCCAGAAAACTCTGTGCGCGGAAATCACCGGCGAAATTCAATCGGCAACCCAAATTCGCGATGCTGCCAAGGTTGAAAACGCCAGGCTGCAAACTCAGATCACGAGCGGCCGCCAAGAAGTCGAACAGCTGGAACTGGACGCCGCCGAAGCTGACGAGATGTTGTCCGAAACGCAAACCGCGCTGCAAACCGCCACCAGCGGTGTGATGGCCATTTCCGTCGATGTCGCCCGCGCCGAACAAAAGTTCGAAGCACTGTCGGCCACGATGCAGCAGCAACAACGCGACCAAACACAACGCGAAGCGGCGGTCGAAGAAGTCCGCGTCCAAGCGCAGTCGGGACGCACCCGGATCGCCGAACTGAACGCCCGAATCCTGGATGCGACCCACCATCTGGCCAAACTGCAAGTCGATGCCCAGCAAAGCAGCGCCGAACTGAAAGACCTAGCCCAGTATGCCGCCCAGGTCCGGCGTGAAAATCGCGACATCATGAAGGCCAGCGAACGGGCCATGAAAGATGCGACGCAGGCCAGCGCAGCGGTCCACTCGATCACCGCCAACCGCGACAGCGCACGGCTGCGACGTGACACGCTATCCCAACGATTGTTAGAAGACTACGAGATCGACCTGCAGGCCAGCGAGCCGCCCGAGGATATGGAAGCCCCGGAAGATCGCGACGCTGTCGAAAAAGAAATCAGCGACCTGCGCGCCCAGTTGCAGCGGACCAGCAGCGTCAACATGGAAGCCCTCGAAGAACTCGAAGGCTTGCAGTCACGATACGACGAACTGCACGGGCAGTACCAAGATCTGACCGCGGCCAAAGATTCACTGCAGCGGATCATCGGACGGATCAATGCCGATTCGCGGCGGTTGTTCTTGGATACCCTGGAAGCGATTCGCGTCAATTTCCAACAACTGTATCGCAAGTCGTTCGGTGGTGGTCACGCCGACCTGATCCTAGAAGAAAGCGATGATCCATTGGAAGCCGGCGTCGAGATCGTTGCCACGCCGCCCGGCAAACCGAGTTTCAACAATTCACTGCTATCCGGTGGCGAAAAAGCGTTGACCGCGGTAGCCCTGTTGATGTCGATCTTCAAGTATCGCCCCAGCCCGTTCTGTGTCTTGGACGAAGTTGACGCGCCGTTTGACGAAGCCAACATCGGCCGTTTTGTGACCGTGCTTAGCGAGTTCTTGGATCACAGCAAGTTCGTTGTGGTCACACACAGTAAAAAGACGATGACGGCAGCCACCACCCTGTATGGTGTCACGATGCAAGAATCGGGAGTCAGCAAACGAGTCTCGATCCGATTCGAAGACGTCAGCGAGAATGGCGAGATCGCCGACGGCGAAGCTGCCTAGCGAAACACGATTCAGTCGGTTTCCCAGCGGACGGCCAACATCCGCGCGGCGACCATGAACACCAACCCGCTGATCATCAACACGGACAACTGCGGTGCCAGGGACTCGATCGGCAGTTCACGCCAAAACACCTTGTCGTACCCATCCAGCGCCCAAGCGTTGAACGTCCACAGTCCGTACTGTTGCATCTGGTCGCTCATCACGTAACGCGGCACCATCGATCCGCCCAAGGCGCTCATCGACAGCACCAAGATCACTGACAACCCGTTCAATTGACCACGTGTTTTGCACAACGTCGCTAAGAACAATCCAAACGCGGATGCGGCGGACGCGGTCACAGCCGTCATCGTCACAAACCCGTCCAGGTGCCCCAGCAGGTCCACGCCAAAGACCAACTGCGCCCATAGGAACATGACACTGACTTGGATCACACCGATGCAGGTCATGTAAAACCATTTCCCAAGCAACAATTGATCCATGGTCAGCTGCGTCGACAGCAATCGGTCCAGTGTTTGATTTTCACGTTCTTCTAGAAATGATCCGCCACCGCCGGTGGCACCGAACAACAGGAACATGACCGCGATCCCGGCCGCGTACATGCTGACAACCGGGTTCGACTTTCCTTCGCCGATGACATCCACCACTTGGACGATTTCCGACACCGGATCCACACTCGTATTGGCATCCACACTCGCAGCGGTGCTGACACCCCGCGGTGGGCCAACTTCCGCACCCGATTCATCGGCCGCTTGGTTGAGTGATTCAAGATCCAACGTGAATGCTTGGGACTGTGCATCCACCATCATCAACGATCGGCCTACCAAACCAGTGGCCACCTGCGATGCGACTTGGTCCGACGAATCGGCCAGCAGGTCGGCGACCAATTTGCCATCCTGGTTGCGGATCACGATCGCCAGCGTCAATGACCCGCGACGGACCAATTCGGCGGCAGCCTGACGATCGATGGCACCGCCGCCCGGGATCGAATCCCGCATGAACCGCAGCCCCGCGCTTTCACGAAGGGCATCGACCACCATTGCACTTTGTTCGGACTGAACTTCGTCGACGGTCACGACTTTGATTTTCGGTGTCGTGCCGCTTCCGACGCCACCGCCAAAGATCAACGCAAAGATGCTGAAGAACGCAATCGGAACCGCAAAGGTCATCAACAGTTCGACCTTATTGTGCAGCAACCGACGCAAACTGATTTCGAATACTGTCGCGATCATATCGGCTGGATCACTCCCTCAGTTCGCGACCGGTCAGATGCAAAAACACGTGGTGCAGCGACGGCGCATGCACCTCGACATCGGCAATGTCATACCCACATTCTTTCACGCGGCGAAGCAATTCTGGCAACTGCTGGGCAACGTCGCCGATCCGCAACCGGATTTCCCGTTGGCCTACTGTCGCCACGCATTCACCGTCGTTGTTTGACCAGCCATCATCATCCGGCAACAGCGAGATCGCTTGTTCCAGCGGTCGATCCAACCGCAGCTTCACCATTCTGGATGGCCCGACCGACTTTCGCACCAAGTCGCCGATCGTCCCGTCCGCTACGACTTGTCCCTGATCCATGATCACAATTCGGTCACTGCGGCTTTCGGCTTCGTCCAAATGATGGGTGGTCAACAGGATCGATGTACCTTGCTGGTTCAATTGGTCCAGCATCGTAAAGATTTTCTCGCGGCTCTGCGGATCGACTCCGACGGTGGGTTCATCCAACAACAGCACCTGGGGCGAGTGCATCACACCGCAGGCTAGATTGACGCGTCGTTTCATCCCACCCGAAAATCCGCCCACCAGTTCGCTGGCGCGATCCTGCAGCCCTGTCCAACGCAGCGCCCAATCCACTCGCTGGACCAGTGCGTCGCGGCGGAGCCCGTGGAACTTGGCAAAGACCGTTAAGTTTTCGCGAGTCGTCAGATCGGGATAGATCGCAATCTCTTGCGGCACCAGCCCGATCGCTTGACGGACACCCAGGTCGTCGATTGGCCGATCCAAAAGTTGGATGGTTCCCGCGTCGGGTGTGCAACGACCGCATAGGCAGCGGATCAGAGTCGTTTTGCCCGCTCCGTTGGGTCCCAAGAAAGCCAACCGCTCGCCCGCTTTCAAATCAAACGAAACCCCCTGCAATGCGTGCCGTGATCCGAACGACTTCCGCAGCCCATGGATGGACAACACCGGCGGATGATTGGAACTTCGTTCACTCGGTTCGGCGATTGGGCCGGCCATGGTCGCAGCGCCTGGGGAATCAAAACGAAGATGGAAAATGGGGCTGTGCAGCGAGCGGGGATCGGTGTCCTGCCATCAAACTTTATCGCGCTGGCAACCAAGCTAAAGTCGCCTTTTTCCAGCCCCGGACGCTAGCCTAGAAATGCGTTTTGGAATCAACGAGATCGCTTTCGTCGATCGCTCAGTCGATGCGGCGCAGGAAAACCCCATCCCCCCCGGGGCGTTTTCAGGGTTCCTGGCGTGGGAAAAGCAACCGATATCGTATAACGTAGGTGGATCAACATCCCCTGCCCCTGTTCTTCTCCTGCGCCGGTTAATTCCTTGTCAGAACAGTCGTCCATCGAATCGGATCCGATTCCGCACCACCAGACGCTGACCGTTTGGCAGGAAAACCATGGCAACCTGTTGCTGGTTTTCTTTGCGGTCATCCTGCTGATCGGTGCCCTGATCCTGCTGTATCGTCAAAATCGCTTTGTACCGGTCCGTTTCCCCGAAGCCGACGCGATCGACAATCCGACCGAATCAGCCGTATCGAACCCGGCCAACGCCGACGAAGGGATCGTGCTTTCGGTGATCGGTGCGGGCAGCGATAACGGGATGATTCGGATCGCGTTCTACGAATCGGCGAACAGTTTCAACGACCCGGAAAGTGCGTTTTTGAAGATGTCGGCTCCGATCACAGAGGGCGAAGCCAAGATTCTGATCCCATTCGAAATGGTGCCCGAGAAGTTCGCGATCGCGGCCTATCACGACGAAAACAGCGATGAAACGCTGAACCGAAATCGGCTGGGGATCCCCAACGAACGATACGGATATTCCGAAGACGCTCGTTCGATCACTGGCCCACCGGCCTACGAAGACGCTTTGACCGATCGCCCCAACGTCGGGGACACCATGACCGTGTCCATTCGTTAGTCACACCGGCATTCGGGTGGCCGGCGCCAGCGGCAAGAAGCGATCACCGCTTGTTGGCTGTCCAACCCAGGCGATTTCGGTGACCTACATGCACTCCGAAGATCGCCCTTGGGATGGGGTCAGGCTGTTGGCGGCGTGGGGGTGTCACCGCTACTGCGGCGGCGACGTTCGGCCGTGGGAACGGTCCCGACTTGATCGCTAGAACGTCGACCAGCACCCAGGTAATCGCTCCAACGGCGGCCACCCTGAATCTCGGTCGGGCCCGGAGCGATCAGGAACACGGCCCCGAGTCCGAAGATCAGACCAGCCATCATCGAACCGACCGTCACGGTGGCACCGCCCGGCCCGATCGGATCATCATTGACCTGCGGCGGACCAAGTTCGGCGATCAAGTTGGTTGACAGTGCGGCCGATCGGCTCGCTTCGGCTTCGGACAGTGAACGTTTCGCTTCGCCTAGGATCGCGGTACGGTGTTCGACGTCGGCATCGATTTTGGCGTAATCCGTTCGAATCGTCGCCAAGTGGTCCAATCGTTTCTTCAGCCCGGCTTCTCGATCGCGAAGTCGGCTCAGACGTTCGGCTTGCAGACGCAGCGTCGGCTCCATCGCCCCTAGCGCGGTGATGGATTCCTGCTGCATGCGACGCTTGATTTCGTTCTCGGTGGCTTCGGCAGCTTGTCGCTTTGGATTCTCAGGCGTGTAGATGCCCGCCAACTGACTAGCGGCCAACTGAGCATCGATCAGCCCATCCTTTAAACGCTGTAACGATGGTTGGCTAGCTAGCAGATCACTGCCGCTGACCAACAACTGCTGAGGATCCTTGGCACCGGCAATCAGGACTGCTTTCAAAGCCTGCATCTTTTCCAACTCGACTTCGACGACCTGTGCCTCGCGAGTGGTTTCTTCCAGCGTTCGTCGATTCGTGCCATCACCACTGATGGTGTCATTCAAATTTCGCAGATCTCCCAGGTCTTCGCCGAACCCGATTTCGATCTCGCGCAGCTTGGCCGAAACTTCATCCAAATCGTGCTCAGCAAGGTCGCGAGCATGACTGAGTTCCGCGATCACACTGTCGGCTCGGACGCGGCGAACTTTGCGCAATTGCTGCGTCAGATGTTCGAACATCGCTTCGCAAAAGTCCGAAGCTCGCTTTGGATCGTTCGCTTTGACTTGAAGGTACACGACTTCGGTGTTCCCGAATTCCGATCCCTTCGGCGCGACCAGATTGACGGCGTTGGTGGCAACCTCGTCAATCAATTTCGTGCTCGGCCAGTTCTCCGACGGCTTGCCCGACGGTGGCCCAACTTGGCGCAGGGCCGCGGCAACCACTTCGGGATTCTGAGTCATCTCCAGCAGCGTTTCCTGTGCGGCTTTCAAATCTGTTTGGCTGGCGAATCGTCCCAGTCGGTCCACGGCGGTCGTCGCTTCGTCGCGCACGACAAGCGGTTGACGGGCCGAGTAAACGTCGCTGCTGAACATCGCGTAGACGATCCCCACGGCGCCGAACATCAACACAGCACCGGCCCACAAAGGAGCAAACAGGACCAAAACGTTGCGAACGTGTTTCCACGGAATTGGCGATGAATTCATGACGATGATAAAGAACCAGGGCGATAGAGACGGTACCTAAAAACCTAGGTCGCCACTGGATCCCGCGTCATCATTTCGCGTTCACGGCCGGATTCATCGTGATCGCCCCAGCCAGGCGGATCGGTCGTATCGAATGTATCGGATCAACCGATTGGGGGCCGTTCAAAATCGGCCAGCGGATGACGGCCGCCGGCATGGAAATCATCCGGCGGGGAAGAATTCGCCAAACGTCATCCCCGATCAGAACTTGTACAGCAACAGAAGCGAATAATAGATGTCGTTCGGCTTAGCACCCTGCGGCGTGCTGTCGTAGCGATCGGTGACCGATAGTTTCAGACTAAGATTGTCGCTGCCGTCGAGCAGAATTTCCCAAGATGCGTCGGCGACCATTCGATAGTCCGCGAAGTCCTCCCAAGCGGGGAAGTAATCGATTTTGCCCTTCAATTTTTGTCGCGACGTCAATTGCCGTTCGGCATCGATCCCAAACACAGCTTCCGGCGACCAAGCGTCGTCCGGCGACCCGATCTCTTTCGACGCACCAGCACCAAAGCGGGTGACCAAGGATGCATCGTCGGTTCGAATCCAGTGATACCCAAGACCACCGTTGACGTTCAGCCGCAAATCAAAAGCTTTGAACTTGTCCCATTCCATCCCGTACTTGCCGAAGACCGACCAAGCCGAGTCACCGAGCAAGCGGTCGTAATCTAAATTGAATCGACCGTTGTCCTCGGTCGTCACGCCACGACTACTGGCTTGCCGGTAGTCGACGTCGAGCGAGAACGTGTACTGATCGGTTTTGCGTTTGGTTTCCAAACCAGTTTGAATCGCCAGGGTTTCAGCGTTACCGCCGCTGCCGTCGAGTCCAAATTCGGCGTGCGAATCCCATCCCTTCATCCAACTGGCCGGGTACTGGTACCAGCGAATCACTTCTTCCTGTAGCGGTGCCACCTCGGCCGTCGTCCCCGCATTGAGCTGCTGAATGATCTGGTCCGATGCCGACGGCAAAATTTGATCGACCGATGTACCCGTCGGATCTTGCAGCGACATCGAACCGTCGCCACTGCGAAGCGGCATTGGTAGCGATGATGTGGCCCCCGAAACCGCCTTGACCATCGAATCGATTCCGGCCCCGGCCGTCTCGCTGGCCTGTTCGACTTTCGAAGCCCCCTGATCGACCGTTGCCGCTGCCAAACCGGCAACATGCTGGACCGGGTTGGTTGGGGTGGCTAGTGGATTGCTGTGCACAGATCCATCGACGCCTGAAAGATTGGCCGTGCCAACGGCAGGAAAGTACGGATTGCTACGCAGCGGATCATTGGGATCCACCGGCATGGTGTAGCTAGGCGTTGCGGATGTCGCCGCAGTGGACGGTGTCGATGGCGCCGACGGTGTGGGAACCGTGTCGTATCCGGTTCCGTTGAACGTTGAAATGCCTTGCATCCACGATGGAGTGGTGACCGGGGTATCGCCAGCACCAAGGGCGGCAGACATGGCGAACAAGCCGATCCCGAATCCCCAGCAAAGCATCGCGGCACAGACAGTGACACACAGGCGTCCGTGTGGGAAATGTTTCATCGCAATTCCGACCAAGCCAAAACTTGGCTTATCCAGTGGGTGTGGCAACGGCGAACTTCCGCCGTTCAGATGCACTGTTACCAAACCCTGCGATATCGAGTCACCATCGATATCGTGTGCGACACCCAAATATGAAATTAGGCTCGAAGATTCCAGCCGTTCGGGCAAACCCGCGGCGATCCTCAAAGTGGAAGTCGTCAACGGATTGTCGATTTCGTCGAACCTTCAACGACAATGGTGAGCCGCTGGCCGTGAGGCCACGGGATTTTCAGGTGAGGATTCCCGGCCGCTCACGCGATTCTCGGCTCACTCAATCGACGAACTCTTGACGAGTTCCGATACGCAAAACCGCACAAACGTGGGGATGAATACTTCACAACGTATCGCGGAGGAACTAGCGAACGGGATAGTTCGGCTGCGGCTGCTGAGGGTACTGGGCCGATTGGCCGGGGTACTGGTTGGTGCCTTGGGGATAACCGTTGCCATAGGATGGCGGATACGCTGGCGCACCGTATCCAGCGGGTTGACCGAAACCACGATCGTCGTAAACGTCGGTCGGACGTTGCGGTGGCTGGTTTTGGTATCCCGCTTGGTCGGGGTATCCGTTTGCGATCGGCGGTCCCATCGGACTGCCATAACTTGCGTCCTGGCCATCGGCATATCGTTCCTGGTCCGCCATTTCGCGGCGATCGAGAACTTCGCGACCTTTCTCGATGGCCTTGCGAGCATCTTCGCGAATCTCGGCTCGATTGATTTCGATCGTGGTGCTGTCGCCATCGCGATTGATCTTGAACCAACCAGCCATGAACGCGGCAACGCCAAGCATGCCGATGATGAAAAGGTTACGCATCTTTGGTTTCCGTTGGCAGTATCGTAAATTGCTAAATCGACGTCCGCATCGGCCGATCCATCGTGCACCCAATATCGGCAACATCAGGCCGCGGGAGCGAGACCAGATTCAGAAAAAAACAAGAGCGACCACGGTTTGCTAGCGTTCCACGGGCCGGTTTTACTTTCCTGCCGCGTCACGATCGTCGCTTGAAATCTGGTAACCGTTGCTATCATGACGCTACGAAATCCATTGAACACCGTGCCCCACCCCACCCCAGCGAGCTCCCGAAAGATGGAAGATCTAGACGTTGCCCAACTTGCCGCCTATCTGCACCTGCTGCCCGATCAGGTCAGCAAGATGGCCATGCGCGGTCGACTACCGGGCCGAAAAGTGGGCGGGGAATGGAGATTCAGCGAAGCCGAGATCCACCACTGGCTCGAAGAACAGATCGGCGTCAGCGACCGAGAGGAGCTGGAAAAGGTCCAGGACGTGTTGGACCGCGCCGATCCGCAAGCCGTCGACCGACCGATCCACGAAATGTGCAGCATCGATTCGATCGAAATCCCGTTGAATGCACGAACCCGCGGATCGGTGATTCGTTCGATGTGCAATCTAGCGGGGCAAACGGGGTTGATGTGGGACGCGCCGGCGATGGCCGAAGCGGTTGCGGCGCGCGAGCAAATGCACCCAACGGCACTGGACTGCGGCGTGGCCCTGCTGCACCCCCGGCGTCCCCAAACTTCGATCTTGGCCGATTCGGTGATCGCATTGGCAGTCTGTCCGTCGTCGATTCCATTTTCGGACCAGGGGCAGATGACCGACATCTTCTTCCTGATCTGCTCTTACGACGACACGGTCCACCTTCGTATCCTGGCAAAGTTGAGTCGAATGATTTCGACCGACGGCATGCTGGATCGGATCCGCGCCGCCGGATCACCCACCGAAGCGTGGCACGTGCTGAAGGAAGTCGAAGAAGCGATCGACGAAGCGGAGTAACCAGCAAACGTTGGCGTCTGCTTTTGGGAATCCCTCAACCGGCAAAATCGCTCGGCCAAGTACGGTCGGTCGCACGGAATGTTAACGATACAAGGATGGAATCGAGTGACCCACGTGAACCCGCCATCGGCCGCCCAGCCGCAGCCAGCCAAACGTTCCCACGGCGATTCAGCCGTCGGGAATGACCAGGCCAATCATCAGGTCATTCATCGGGGCAGCGATTGTCCGCAGGGCACGCTGCTGTGGATCGGCGACCGCGATTCGGTCGACTTTCGCAACATCTATCATCAATGCGAATCGCAGGCGTCCCAGATTGCGTGGCGTGCTGAATTGGAATCCGCATTGCGGCGTCCCGCCGGTGCGGTCGATCGCATCATCGTGACCCAATCGACTCGGTTTGACATCGCATCGGATGACTTGACTGCATTGGGGACGATGTATCCCAACGCATCTCGCGTCAACCTGCTGGGGTCGATGTGTGCTGCCATCAGCCGAATGCCGGAACCATTTTTCGACGCCGGGCGACACCCTTGGCATCGATCGAACCAAGTGCTGCCGCGATTTCTGGCCACCCACGACAGCGGATTGTCCGATGTTCCGCCGGTGCGAAGCGTCGCGGTCATCGCATCGACGATGGCCAACGCGGAACCGCTGATGGACGTAGCTCAATCATCCGGTGCAACAGCGGTTTGGTGCCGAACGCCCAATTCAACCACGCTGCGAAACATCGACGCGGTATGGTGGGACGATTCGGTCGCCCCGCCGGCCGGCAGCCAAGTTTGGCGGCGACGCATCGCGACGTTCCAAACCTGTGACCGCTCGCCTCGGCACGCCTGGATCGCATCGACATCCAGTTCCGCCGATCTGGAACACGCTCGCCAAGGAGGCGTCGAAATGGTGGTCAGCAAACCTTACCGAATCGACCCGCTGCTGCAGATGCTCGCCAACCCATCCGAGCAAACATCTGCCGACCTGTGCCAGCGTCGGGCAGCCTAGCCCAGGGTCACAGCCCAAATTCGCCGGTCCGGCGATCGCGCGAGCCCCCCGTCGTGAGATTCGCCAGAATTCCCCCCGAAGAATTCCCCCCGAAGAATTCTCCCGATGAATTCTCCCGATGAATTTCGCCCCGCAGAATTTCCTTCCGCAGCAGACTTCTGGCGAATCCCACGACGTCCAAACGCGAATCGTCGCTGGGGCAGCCCAGTGATTTCCACACCGCATGGCCGCGGCGGACTAGAATGCAGAAATGACGAGACTCCCCACTTGTCACTCACCTTTCTACCCTCCTGCGTGAACTGCTTTGATGAAACCTGAATCTCAATCGGCCCATACCGAACCAGCCACATCTCGCCTTCAAGATTCCTCGGATTCGACACCTGCGGCTTCGCGGCGCGACTTCATCAAGTCCGGCTCGGTCGTTTCGGCCGGCGTTGCCGCCTCGCTAGCCAGTGTCCGTGGCGTTCACGCCGGCGAAACCACCGGATCATCCAGCGGTTCGGATCAACCGATTCGGATCGGTTTGGTCGGTGCCGGCGGACGGGGCAGCGGTGCGATCAACGATTCGATGTCCATCAACGAAAACATCCAATTGGTCGCCATCGCGGACCTGGAAGAAGCCAAGCTAGGTTCATTGCGTTCGGCGATGCAGAAACGGCACGACACCAAGACCAACGTCGCTGACAATAAAATGTACAGCGGCATCGACGGCTATCGACGCATCCTCGATGACGCAGATGTCGACGTCGTCCTATTCGCCACCCCACCCGGGTTCCGCCCCCAATACATCATGGAAGCGGTCGAAGCTGGCAAACATGTGTTCGCCGAAAAGCCGACCTGCGTTGACCCGGCCGGATACAAAGTTTGTGTAGCCGCGCACGAAAAGGCCGAAGCCAACGGCACTGCGATCGTTACCGGAACCCAATACCGTCGACAAACCAACTATGTCGAAGGGATCAAACAGATCCATGACGGTGCGATCGGCGACATCATCTCGGGAACCGCACGCTACTGTTCCAATGGGATCTGGAATCGAATCCGCAAACCAGACCAAAGCGACACGGCCTATCAAGTGTTCAACTGGATGCACTTCATCTGGCTATCCGGTGACCAAATCGTCGAACAGGCCGTCCACAACATCGACACACTGAACTGGGTCATGGGCGGTCCGCCCGAGTCGGCGTTTGCATCGGGAGGCCGATTCACTCGCCCCGAAGGCAGCGAGATGTGGGACAGCATGTCGGTCGATTATCAGTACCCGGGTAACCGAATGATTTCGTTCAAATGCCGCCAAATTCCAGGCGCCGCAACTGAGAATTCCAACGTGATCTACGGCACCGAAGGAACAGCAACCATCCACGGCATCAACAAGGGTGTCGAGATTGTCGATCGCAGCGGCAAAGAAATCTTTTCGATGAAGGGCGACATCGGCGCCGCCTATCAACAAGAACACAAAGACCTGATCGATTCGATCCGCAACGGCAAACCGATCGTCGAACTGAAGGAGACCGCCGCCAGCTCGCTGACCGCCGTGCTGGGACGCGTCGCCGCCTACACCGGAAAAAAGGTGACCTGGGACTTCTTGACCAACGAATCCAAGCTGGCGATGTTCCCCGAAGATTTCGACATCAACGGTCCACGCCCCGAATCGCACTACGCGATCCCCGGCAAAACCAAGTTGGTCTAGGCAGACCGAGCTTGGCTGAATCCAATCCCGTAGCGAAGCTCGCCAAGGGCTTGTCGATTCAGTCAGCCGTGATCGCGTCAGCGGCCGGGAATCCTCCCCCAATGCCCTTGGCCTCACGGCCAGCGGCTCACCATGGCCGTTGAAAGTTCGATTCAATCGACAAACCGCCAAGAGCTTGTCGATTGAGTGAGCCGTGATCGCGTGAGCGGCCGGGAATCACCCCCCAATGCCCGTGGCCTCACGGCCAGCGGCTCACCATGGCCGTTGAAAGTTCGATTCAATCGACAAACCGCCAAGAGCTTGTCGATTCAGTGAGCCGTGATCGCGTCAGCGGCCGGGAATCCCCCCCATGCCCTTGGCTTCACGGCCAGCGGCTCATCAACGCCGTTGAAAGTTCGATTCAATCGACAAACCGCCAAGAGAACGGCCGAAAGTCTTGGCGACTTTCGCTACGTGGTTTTGTGCCCCGAACGCGGCTTGCTGAGCCATGCTTTCGAACTTTTTCGATTCTTGGCCTAAGAAATCTCTTGGCCGATCGTTGTCATTGCGAAACCGCGTTCTTTTCTTCTGCCTTAGTCGCCATCCATGACAACGCCACCAAGCCCCTGGCCGCCGGGCCGGATCGACGAAATCGTTGATCGATACCAGCGGCCACTGCTTGCCTATGCGGCTCGTATGAATGGTGGCGATTGGCAGGGATCCCAGGATGCGGTGCAGGAAACGTTCCTGCGGCTGTGTCGCGAGCGTCCCGAAAAAATTGATGCCCGCATCGCAGCTTGGCTCTTCTCTGTCTGCCGAAGCCGAGTGATTGACATGCAACGAACAGCTCGTGCGATGCCCATCGATGTATCGCAATCGCCGATGCCCGATCCTGCGCCCGATGCACAGACGGCCGCCATCGACGCCGAAGAACACGTCCACCTGGACACGCTGATGGACGGCCTGTCGCCGCGTCAACAAGAAGTGCTGCGACTGCGGATGACCGGGCGACTGAGTTACCGCGAGATCGCCGACGTCACCGGATTGTCAGTCAGCAACGTCGGTTTCCATTTGCACGAAGCCGTCCGCAGTCTGCGCACCGCGCTGGCCCACTAGGTCACGCCCCCCAGCGGATCCATTTGTCGACCCGGCGTCCCACCAGTGGCGCAGTCGAAACCGTCACCACCACACACTCCCTTTCCGACACCGATCGCGCCAGTCGCATGCCTGTCGGAACCACTTGAAAGAGACCATCCATGTCCGACCCATCCACCTGGGACGACCCCCGCATCACCGCCTATGTGATCGGTGAACTGTCCGGCGACGAACTGGCGGCGTTCGAGCGAGAAATCCAGTCCAACGCTGAACTGCAGTCGGCTGTCGACGAAGCGCGACACGTGACCGACAAATTGGCGGACCTGTTCGATGCCGAATCGACTCCGCCACTGACCGACGACCGGCTCAGCGCGATCAACGCGGGTTCAGTCGCCTCGGTACGCACGGGGCCGCCCCCCATCCACCCTGGTACGCAACCGGGCCACAGCGGCAATCGATCGTGGAAGATTCCAATGTTGATGTTGGCGACCGCGGCGGTGGTGGCCTTGATGGTCGGCGTTGCGCCGATGCTGAAGCCGGACGCGGAAGTTGCCTACGACATCAACCCCACCTCGTCGATCACAGAATCAACCGAATCGGACAGCCTGGGCCCCATCGCCGAGTCGACCAACGAACGGCCGCCGGAACCTGCGTCAACGGCTTTCTCGTTTCAACGCAATGACGCTCTGCAGACGACGCCCCAACTCGCTTCGACAGCACCAAACCAGGCCCCCGCACCGGAGAACGAAACGCGATCGCGTCGTAGTCGGCGAGCCGGCGGCATGGATATGGCTATGGATCTGGAGGGAGTCATGGACATGGATACATCCGGCATGGAGATGGATGACATGATGATGGGGATGGGTGGAATGGATATGGGTGGAGTGGATATGGGTGGAATGGGGATGGGTGGAATGGGGATGGATGGTGGAATGATGGGAGGCATGCCTGCACCGACGCCCCCCGCGGCACCAAACTCGGTTCAACTGCAATCCAGCACCGTTGCCGGTGACGATATCCAGGCGGACGTCGCTGCCCCGTTCGCTCCAGAACCAACTCTTTCCAAACCATTACTGGCCATGAATCGTCAGCGATTGGAAAAATCCCAATCGATGGGAACGGTCCCCGGCGGGCCTCAGCCACCGGCCATCGTTGTCGTACCGACGAACAAAGACCTGTTCTTCGACGAGCTTCAAACTGAAATTTCGATCAGGGGCAAAGCTCGCCAGACCACCTTGGGACGTGGACCGCAGGCATCTGGCGACAAGTTCGAACCGATCACGGACAACCCATTCAAACGAGTCGACGAACATCCGCTGAGCACGTTTTCGGTGGATGTCGATACGGCCTCGTACAGCAAGACTCGCGATCATCTGATGCGTGCCAACCAGTTGCCGCAACCCGATGCGGTACGGATCGAAGAATTGATCAACTACTTCGACTATGCGTATCAACCGCCCGCCGCGGACGCCGAGCACCCGTTCGCTTCGGCGGTCGACATTTCGTCCTGCCCCTGGAACCCCGAACATCGACTGGCTCGGATCGCCATCCAGGGCAAGACGATGCAAAAGAAACAGCGTCCGGCTTGCAACCTGGTCTTCCTGATCGACACATCCGGATCGATGAACTCGTCGAACAAGCTGCCGCTCGTCATCAATGGCATGAAGATGCTGGCCAAACAGCTTGGTCCCAAGGACCGTATAGCGATCGCGGTCTATGCCGGTTCGGCGGGCCTGGTGCTCGATTCGACGCCAGCCAAGAAGGCAAAGAAGATCAGCAAGGCCCTGACCCAGCTTTCGGCCGGCGGCAGCACCAACGGTGGCGCAGGCATCCAGTTGGCCTATCAAACCGCTCGCGAAAATTTCATCACCGATGGAGTCAACCGCGTTATCCTGTGCAGCGATGGTGATTTCAACGTGGGCACGACCAGCACCAGCGACCTGGTTCGACTGGTCGAAACCGAAGCCAAGGGCGGTGTATTCTTGACCGTGCTGGGATTCGGCATGGGCAACCACAACGACTCGATGCTGGAACAGATCAGTGGCCGCGGCAATGGCAACTATGCGTTCATCGATAGCCAGCAAGAGGCTCGCAAGGTCCTGGTCGACCAGATCAGCGGCACGTTGGTCACGATCGCCAAGGACGTCAAGCTGCAAGTCGAATTCAATCCGACACAGGTGTCGTCGTACCGACTGATCGGATACGAAAACCGTGTTCTGGCCAAAGAGGACTTCAACGACGACAAGAAGGACGCGGGCGAAATCGGTGCCGGCCACTCGGTGACCGCCCTGTACGAATTGGTCCCCGCAGGGAAGGAAACCGACGCGGCAGCCCCCAAGGTCGATGACCTGAAGTATCAAGTGAAATCGAAACCCGCCCCGGCAGCCGACAGCGACGAAACGTTGACACTGAAACTGCGTTACAAGCAGCCCGATGGCGACACCAGCACGCTGGTCGAGTTTCCGGTCGTGGACGATGGCAAGCAGTTCGACGATGCCGACATCGACACTCGGTTCGCCGCGGCCGTGGCAGGATTCGGCATGCAGCTCCGGCGCAGCCCCTACGTCGGATCCTGGGCGATCGACGATGTCCTAGCAGCCGCAAAGTCGTCCCAAGGCGAAGACGAAAACGGCCTGCGAACCGAGTTCATTCAAATGGTCCGCAAGGCCAGCCAACTGATGGGCAACCAATGAACCGATCCGCCGAATCATGCGACGGTGTGAACGGCCCCGCCAAGATCGACGGGATTCACAACGTCGATGATCGGCCATTCGCCCCCAACTTCAACGCCCCCCGACTTCAACGCCCCCCACCATCCACGTTCAACCTAGCGGAAGACGGCGGATGGTGGATTCAGGCTAGATACGCTCGCGCGTCCAGGAATGCTTGGGGCAATTTGGACGGCTTTCCGCTTCGGTTGACGCATGCGATCGTCGAATCGCCCTCGACGATCGTCTCGCCATTGCGTTGGATCACGTAGTGGTGCCGGATGCGAACTTGACGGATCTCGGTGACCGTAACGGTCAGTTCCAGCAGATCATCAAACTCTGCGGCTGCCGAATATCGCACGTTCATCTCTGTCACGACCAACATCTGTCCGTCGTCTTCGAAGGATCGATAGCTGACGCCCGCAGCCCGCAGCATCTCGACTCGACCGCGTTCGAAATAGTTCAGATAATTGGCGTGGTGCACTCGCCGCTGACCGTCGGTTTCTTGATACGCAACACGAATTTGCTCGCAGTGGCGCATCAACGGATGATCGCTCGGCGCCGCTTCCTGATTAAAAACCATCTTCGGTACGTCCTTGGTTGACACTTTAGCGCCGGGTTGCGGCAGCGAAGGCCCCCGAATCCAGCGATCGAATTGACCGCAAAGCCTTAGAAAGCCTAAACTTTTCAGCTTTGCCGGAAAACAACCCATCACAGGATGAACCAGCGATGAGCATTGGCGACGATTCAACCACCGCGTTCGAAACCATTCGCGGTCGCAATTTCCCGGCTCTTCGTCAGTTCACCATCTTTTTGGAGAACCGGGTCGGCCAATTGCTGGAAGTCGTCAAACGCTTCGAAGGCACCGGAATTCGCATCTGTGCCCTTTCGGTCAGCGATGCCGCCGAATGTGCCTTCGTCCGTTTTCTAGTCAGTGACGCTGACCGAGGACGCGAGATCCTGGAACGTAGCGGCTTGGCGATCATCGAAACCGATCTGATCGGCGTCGAACTGCCCGAAGGCCCACAACCACTGCTGCGAGTCTGCTCGGCCTTGCTGCAAGCGGAATTGAACATCACACAGGCGTATCCTTTGATCGTCCGCCCCAACGGCAAACCGGCCGTCGCCATCATGGTCGAGAACATCGAATTCGCGATGCAGACGTTGCACGAGAAAGGGTTCACGATCATCACGGAAGGCGATCTGAACGACGACCCCACAAAGAACCAGTAGCCGAAGGACGAAGCGGCGGGGCGAGCTTGGCTGCGAAGCAGCGCGCGAGTCGGCCGAGAGCCTTGGCGACGTTCGATACGGTCGCCGCGAAGCCTTCGTCGGCGCACGACGAAGGCCAGGACTAGCCTGGCCTTCTTGGATTCATGGCGATCTTTGGAAGCTGCCGATTAGGCGTTGCGTCCCTTACGACGACGCTCGGATTCCTTCAGCATGATCTTCCGCAACCGGATATTCTGAGGGGTGACTTCGACCAGTTCGTCTTCCTCGATGTATTCCAGTGCGGCTTCCAGCGACATATCGCGTGGTGGCTTCAGGATGACGTTTTCGTCACTGCCAGAGGCTCGCATGTTGGTCAGTTTCTTTTCGCGACACGGGTTCACCGTCATGTCGTTATCGCGAACGTTTTCGCCGACAATCATTCCTTCGTAGACTTCGATTCCAGCGGGAACCAATAGTTCCGCACGGTCTTGCAAACCGTACATCGCGAAGGGGACCGTCTTGCCAGCAACCATCGAGATCAGCACACCGTTGGATCGCTTGGGCACTTCGCCTTCGATCGGACGATAGCTTTCAAAGCGGTGGTTGATGATCGCCGTTCCGCGAGTCGCGTTCAACAATCGGGTACGAAGTCCGATCAAACCACGCGATGGGATCAAGAACTTCAGCATGGTGTATTCACCACGCGGAGTCATTTCCTCTAGCTGTCCGCGGCGCAGACCCACCAATTCCATCACTGGCCCCATCGTTTCGGTGGGCACTTCGACCTGCAATGTTTCGAACGGTTCGTTCTTTTTGCCATCGATATCTTTGAAGATCACGCGTGGCTTGCCAACGGACAGTTCAAAGCCCTCGCGTCGCATGTTTTCGATCAACACTGCCAAGTGCAGCACGCCACGCCCCTTCACGGCGTAGGCTTCGACGCCTTCGACCATCTCGACTCGCAACGCGACGTTACGTTCGAGCTCTTTTTCAAGGCGAGCTTTCAATTGGCGAGTCGTCACGTACTTGCCTTCGCGGCCAACCATGGGCGACGAATTGACGCTGAAAACCATTTCCAAAGTCGGTTCGTCGACGGTCAGACGTGGCAATGCGTTGTTCGCATCCACGGCGGAAATCGTGTCGCCGATTTCGACGTTGGTCAAACCTTCCAACGCAACAATGTCGCCGGCACTGGCCGATTCGGCAGCGGTGCGTCCCAGATTATCAAACACAAACAGACCGGCAGCTTTGACTTTGACCGGACCACTTTTCTGGTGCAGTTCAATCGTTTGGCCCGCTTCGATCTTGCCCGCGGCAATCCGACCAATCGCGATCCGACCAACGTACTCGCTCCAGCCCAACGTGGTGACCATCATTTGCAGCGGAGCGTTTTCGACGACTTCTGGACCCGGCAGAGCCTCGATCACCAGATCAAACAGAGGTCGCATGTCTTCGGTGCGGACCGATGGGTCCAAAGTCGCGTAGCCTTCTTTGGCGCTGGTGTAAACGCACTTGACCTTGTCCAGCTGTTCTTCGCCACCGAGTTCGGCGAGCAATTCCAACGCTTCGTCCAATGCTTCCAAAGGACGTCCGTCCGGACGATCGACCTTGTTGACGACGATGATCGGCGTGCAACCAGCCTGCAAAGCTTTTTCCAAGACGAAACGCGTCTGTGGCATGGGGCCCTCGGCTGCGTCGACCAGCACCAAGCAACCGTCAGCCATCTGGACGACTCGCTCGACTTCGCCGCCGAAGTCCGCGTGACCTGGCGTATCGATCACGTTGATCTTCACGCCTTCGTAAGGCAGCGCGATGTTCTTGGACAGAATCGTGATCCCGCGCTCTTTCTCGATATCGTTCGAGTCGAGGATCCGTTCGCCCTGCAATTCGGTGTCGCGATACTGTCCGCTTTGTCGTAGCAGGCAGTCAACCAAAGTGGTTTTGCCGTGATCGACGTGAGCGATAATGACGACGTTTCGAATATCTTGACGGCGCAATTTAACAGTCGCGTGGTTAGTGTCAGCGGACGAGGTCGGGTCTTGGTCAGCGACCAAGGTGGATGCATCAGTCATGCGAGTGAGCCAGTACTGGGTTTTAGTGAGCGTGGTGAGCGACTTTGCCGGTCGACTCGCCATCGGCGGTGGTGATGACCAATTCCGTTTTGACCGCATCGCCCATCTTGATGGCCGTCAGCAGTTCGGGGCTAGTCAGGGTATAGATGGTCTGGCCGTCATCGTCCGCTTTCGCAAACGGGTAAACCGTGCTGTCACCTTCGATGGTGGTTTTCATTTCCACCTTGGTGACCTTGTCGGCATTTTCGGGATAGACCGTGATCAGTTCTTTGTCGTCGTTGTGAGCCCATTCGGCATGTGCGCCGCCGGACAGGTCGACCATATGGCCGCCATTGGGACCGTGGGCAGGATGGTCATGCCCCTCGTGATCGTCACCGTGATCGTCGTGGTCATGCCCCTCGTGATCGTCATGATCGTGGTCGTGGCCTTCATGATCGTGGTCGTCGTGGCCATGATCCGCAGATTCGGCCGGCGGAGCCGAAGACGACCCGCAACCTGCCAAAACAGTGAATCCGAAAGTGGCAACCAGGGCACAGGACAGCAGGGTGAATGCTCGATTCATAACGATCGGTGACCTCAAAAAAAAATGGCGTGTCGAAAAGTTGCGTATCCAAAACAGACCGTGCCTAAGCGGCTGGGCCGGGCAAAAACGGTTGCCTTGCCCCAACACTACATCAGTCTGCCAGTAAGATTCGGCGGGATGGAAAATCGATGGTTTTTCAGCCCCAACAACTTTCCGTTTCAAGATGCGCGCCGCCTCTGTGCGAATATCTGATCGATTTGGGGCCTAAAAGTCGAGACGCAAGTGGGTACCCTCCCGATTGCAATGCCCTTCCGGCACACTTAGCGGGTGGGATCAAGACATTATCACCGTCAGACGCAGATTTCGGAGGTCGAAAACTCAGTGGCGTTGCGATGAATCGGTCACTATGCCATATTTCTGACTCGCAAGAATTCGCTTCTTAGCGTTGATTGCACGCGCCTTAGCACGGTTCGTACAGTGAGCTCGAACGAGCGATTTGCAGCACGATCATGGAACGTTTGGCAAGTGAATGCCGCGTCCAACGACGGATCGAGTGGAATGGCGCATCCGATGTCCGCGGGCAACCAGCATTTCAGTGCAGGTTCGTCTCGATGGATGTCCCCGTATTCGCCCTGACTGCTCGAATCCCCCCGTCGTCGGACCTCGACAATCGCATGTCCATCGATGGCAATGAAGACGATGGCTCGCGTTGATTTTTTCTACGCGGGCGTTCACTCGGACCAAGTTTGTGATTTTTTTCACAAACTGAACGAGGCGGTTGTCTTCGGCCGCGTTATTTCCCGGTCGTGCTTGGCGAACGGACAGATTTTTAATCGGCAAAGCTCGTCCGGCACACGATGGACCACGGCCTGTGTTGCAACAGGGGGGTAGACGGTGATTTGGGAGACCAAGTTCGCCCGATTCCTGCGTTTTCATCGATGCTGGGGCACTGCAATTCTTGCCAACACGATTCACTGTTGACGACCGTTGAAAAGGGTCATTGATGACGACCATCAAGCGAGGGCTGGATCTTCCTATCACGGGAAGTCCGGAACAACACATCGAGATCGCACCGCAAGTGTCCCAAGTGGCATTGCTGGGTGATGACTACATCGGCATGAAACCAACGATGCTGGTCGCCCCGGGTGATCGCGTCCGTTTGGGCCAACCGGTGTTCGAAGACAAAAAGAACTCGGGCGTGCTGTACACGGCCCCGGCTTCGGGAACGGTCGCCGAGGTCAACCGCGGTGCCAAGCGGAAGTTCGAATCGATCGTGATTGACGTCGATGGCGACGATCGCGTCGAATTCGATGGGATGGCCGGCAAAGACCCAGCATCGTTGGGACGCGAATCGATCGCCGAACATTTGGTGCAAAGCGGACTTTGGACCGCCCTGCGAACACGCCCATTTGGCAAAGTTCCGGCCATCGGCTCATCGCCATCGTCGATCTTTGTCCAAGCGATCGACACCAATCCACTCGCCGGCGATCCATCGATCGTCATCGCGGACCGCAAGGACCAATTCATTTTGGGCCTGCAAGCACTGACACAGTTGACTGACGGCCGCGTCTTTGTTTGCAAAGCATCGACCAGCGACGTTCCCGGCTCGGGCGTCAACGGCGTGCAAGTCGAATCATTTTCCGGCCCGCACCCGGCCGGCTTGGTTGGCACACACATCCACTTTTTGGATCCTGTCGGCCCGAACAAAACGGTTTGGTACATCGGCTACCAAGACGTTTGTGCCATCGGATCGATGCTGCAAACCGGCACCCTGGACACTCGCCGCGTGATTTCGGTCGCCGGCCCGATGATCGGCCGCCCACGTCTGTTGCAGACCCGCATCGGCGCCAGCATCAGCCAACTGATCAACGGCGAATACGACGAATCGGTCAAGATTCGCCCGATCAGTGGCAGCGTGCTGTGCGGACGCACGGCACTGGGTTTCCACGATTTCCTGGGCCGTTACCACAATCAGATTTCGGTTCTGGAAGAGGGTGACGAGCGAGAATTCCTGGGTTGGCAAAAACCTGGGTTCGACAAGTACTCGACCACCAAAGTCTTTGCGTCGGCGGGGATTCCGAACAAGAAGTTCCCGATGACGACCAGCACCCACGGCAGCGAACGCGCGATGGTGCCGCTTGGGACCTACGAAAAGGTGATGCCGCTGGACATTTTGGCGACCCAGCTTCTGCGTTCGCTGATTTACCGTGACACCGACGAAGCCCAGCAATTGGGCGTGTTGGAATTGGAAGAAGAAGATCTCGGACTGTGCACGTTTGTCTGTCCTGGGAAATATGAATACAGCTCACTGCTGCGTCAGAGCCTGAGCACGATCGAACGAGAAGGTTGATCCATGAAAGCACTCCGAACAGCCCTCGACAAAGTTCATCCGATCTTTGCCAAGGGCGGGCCCCTCGAGATGGCTTACCCCGTCTACGAAGCCCTCGACACGTTTCTTTACACGCCTGGCGAAGTCGCCAAGGGGACGACGCACGTTCGCGATGCGATCGACCTGAAACGAATGATGATCACCGTCGTATTGGCGTTGATTCCGGTGACCATGTTCGGCATGTGGAACGTCGGCCATTTGGCGAACGTTGCGATCGAACAGGGCCAAGCCGTTGGCGTTAGCGTCGACCAAGACTGGCACTACGACATCCATCATGCACTCGGCTTCGGTCACGATTCGACCAACCTTGCCGATAACTTCGTGCTCGGTGCGATCCACTTTTTACCGATCTATATCGTCTGCATGTTTGTTGGCGGGCACATCGAATTGGTATTCAGTGTGCTCCGAGGACACGAGATCAACGAAGGGTTCTTGGTGACGGGGCTACTGTTCCCGTTGACCCTGCCGGCGTCGATCCCGCTGTGGCAGGTTGCGGTGGGCATCGCCTTCGGGGTGATCGTCGCCAAAGAAGTCTTTGGCGGGACCGGTCGTAACTTCCTAAACGTGGCCTTGAGCAGCCGTGCTTTCCTATACTTCGCCTACGCCGGCCAGATCAGCGGCGAGCGAGTGTGGACAGCCGTTGACGGGTTCAGCGGGGCAACCGCACTGGGCAAACTGGCTTCGGCTCCGGAAGGAACCCGAGCGACGGATGCTCTCTCTGAAATTCAATACACCATGGGATCGGCCGCAGCCGAACAGGCCAATTGGGTCAGTTCGATCAGCTGGATGGATGCGTTCCTAGGGACCGTCCAAGGCTGTATCGGCGAAACCAGCGCACTGCTGTGCATCGTCGGTGCATTCATCCTGATCGCCAGCGGTGTTGGTTCTTGGAAGATCATGGCTGCCATCATCGGTAGCGTGTTTGCAACATCCTGGTTGATGATGGGCGTCAACATGGGCGGCAACGCAATGTTCAGCGTTCCCCCAGAATGGCACCTTGTGATCGGCGGCTTGGCTTTCGGTTTGGTTTTCATGGCGACCGACCCGGTCAGCGCATCGATGACCGACAAAGGCAAATGGATTTACGGCGCGCTGATCGGCTTCATGACCGTCCTGATTCGAGTGGTCAATCCGGCGTACCCCGAGGGGATCATGTTGGCGATCCTGTTCGGCAACGTATTCGCGCCGCTGATCGACTACTTCGTGGTTCAAGTTAACGTTCGCCGGAGGATGGCACGCTATGCAACGACGTGATTCCCTAATGAGCACCGTCGCCACCGCGGCGGTCCTATGTATCGTTTGCTCGCTGGCGGTTAGCGCCGCGGCGGTTGCACTGCGACCAACCCAATTGGCCAACGAAAAGTTGGACCAACAAAAGAACATCTTGGATGCGGCCGGTCTGGCGATCGGCGAATACGGCGTGCCTGCGGGCAAGCTGTCCAAGAAACAAATTGACGAACTGTATGGATGGGTCCACGAAGGGCTGATCAATATGGACGATGGCTCGTTCAACAACGAAGTCAACGCAGCGGACTGGGAACTGGCCGAAGCGGCCTCGGATTCCACCGCCGTTAAAATTGTCGATCCCGAATACGATCCCGGCGAAGAAAAACGCCCCTCGGTGATGAAGGTCTACTTCGTTACCCGACCGGGCAGCGACACGATCCAACAGGTCGTGTTGCCGATCTACGGCAAAGGGTTGTGGGGAACGCTGTGGGGATACATGGCACTGAAAAGCGACTTGGAAACGATCCAAGGCTTGACGTTCTATCAACACAAAGAAACGCCCGGTTTGGGCGGTGAAGTGGACAACCCAGCTTGGAAAGCCAAGTGGGACGGACGCAAACTTTACGACGCCGATGGCGAGCCCGCAGCGATGGTTTTCAAAGGCCCCGCACCAGCCGACAACGTTTATGCGGTCGACGGATTGTCGGGTGCGACCATCACCAGCAACGGCGTCACCAAGATGGTCCGCTATTGGGCCAGTGACGACGCGTATGGCCCTTTCCTAGCAAAACTAGGCAAGGACATCCAAGACGGCACGCCGATCTTGGATCAAATCAAGGTCAACGAAGAAACCGCGGACGCCACCGAGGCCAAATCCGCCGACATTCGCACATCCGGAGAATCGATCAATGGCTAAGAAACCCATAGACGTGTTGGTCGATCCACTGGTCGACAACAACCCGATCGCTCTTCAGATTCTGGGAATCTGTTCGGCGCTTGCGGTGACCAGCAAAATGGAAACATCGCTGGTGATGTCGTTGGCCGTGATTGCGGTTACAGCATCCAGCAACTTTTGCGTCAGTGCGATCCGCCACTTCATCCCCAGCAGCATCCGGATCATCGTTCAGATGACCGTGATCGCATCGCTTGTGATCGTGGTCGACCAATTCCTAAAGGCATACTTCTACGACATCAGCAAGCAATTGTCGGTGTTCGTCGGGTTGATCATCACCAATTGCATCGTGATGGGTCGCGCCGAAGGATTCGCGATGAAAAATGGTCCCGGACTTAGCTTCCTAGACGGGATCGGCAACGGTTTGGGCTACGGCTTGGTGCTGATGGTGGTCGCGTTCTTCCGCGAACTATTCGGCAGCGGAACGATCTTCGGCATGGAAGTATTCGCGCTTGATCGAAACGGTGGTTGGTACAACCCAAACAACTTGATGCTGTTGCCGCCCAGCGCATTTTTCATCATCGGATTCATGATCTGGGCGATCCGCGCCTGGAAGCCTGAACAAATCGAAGAGGCGTAAGCGAACCATGGAAAACTACATCAACATCTTTTTGCAAGCTGTTTTCATCGAAAACCTTGCACTCGCGTTCTTCCTGGGCATGTGCACGTTCTTGGCGATCAGCAAGAACGTCAAAATGGCTTTGGGACTAAGCGCGGCAGTGATTGTGATCGAAGCGATCACGATCCCAGCCAACCAAGTCATCAATAGTTGGTTGTTGAAGAAAGGCGCGATGACATGGATCAACGACCTAGGCGTCCCGACCAGCACGATCGACTTTGCCGACGTCAACTTGGACTTCCTGGCCTTCATCAGCTTTATCGGCGTCATCGCGGCAATGGTTCAGATCCTGGAAATGGTTTTGGACAAGTTCTTCCCACCGCTTTACAACGCTTTGGGAATCTTCCTGCCGTTGATCACCGTGAACTGCGCCATCCTGGGTGGTTCGTTGTTCATGCAAGACCGCAACTATGACTTTGGCGAATCGGTCGTCTACGGATTGGGCTGCGGTATCGGTTGGGCTTTGGCCATCGTGGCGCTCGCCGGCATCCGCGAGAAGATGAAATACAGTGACGTGCCTCCGCCGCTTCGCGGCCTTGGAATCACTTTCATCACCGTTGGCTTGATGGCGTTGGCCTTCATGTCGTTCGGCGGAATCAGCCTGTAAACCACTTACGAGTTCTTAAAATGACCATTTTCCTCGGCGTCGCGATGTTCACGATCATTGTGGTCGCGCTCGTCTTTTTGATCCTGGCCGCCAAGAAACAATTGGTGGCTTCGGGTCCGGTCAAAATTTTGATCAACAACCAGAAAACCATCGAAATCCCAGCTGGCGGAAAGCTGCTCGGTGCGTTGGCCGATGCCGGCATCTTTGTCAGCAGCGCCTGCGGTGGCGGTGGCACCTGTGCCCAGTGCAAGGTGAAAGTGTCGTCGGGCGGTGGCGATATCCTGGAAACCGAAAAAGGCCACATCAACAAAAAAGAAGCAGCCGAAGGCGAACGTCTGTCGTGCCAAGTGGCCGTCAAAACCGACATGACGGTCGAAGTGCCACCGGAAGCTTTCGAAACCAAGAAGTGGAAGTGCAAGGTTCGCAGCAACCACAACGTTGCAACCTTCATCAAGGAATTTGTCCTGGAACTTCCCGAAGGCGAAGAAGTCGACTTCAAGGCCGGTGGTTACATCCAAATCGAGTGCCCACCGCACGAAGTGAAGTACAAAGATTTCGACATCGAAGAACGATTCCACGGCGACTGGGACAAGTTTGACATTTGGCGTTACGTGTCGAAGGTCGACGAACCTGTGGTGCGTGCCTATTCGATGGCCAACTATCCCGGCGAAAAAGGCATCATCATGCTGAACATTCGCGTGGCGTCACCGCCGCCGCGGATGCCCGATGTGCCGCCTGGTCAAATGAGCAGTTGGATCTTTAGCCTGAAACCGGGCGACGAAGCGACGATCAGTGGCCCTTACGGCGAGTTCTTTATCAAGGACACTGACGCCGAAATGGTCTACATCGGTGGTGGTGCCGGTATGGCTCCGCTGCGTAGTCACATCTTCGAACTGTTCAAACGTGGCAAGACGGACCGCAAGGTCTCGTACTGGTACGGTGGACGAAGTGCTCGTGAATTGTTCTATGTCGATCACTTCCGTGACATCGAAAAGGACTTCCCGAACTTCAAGTTCAACATCGCTCTTTCCGAACCTGCCCCGGAAGACAACTGGGACGGTTACGTCGGATTCATCCACCAAGTCCTGCTCGAAAACTACCTCAGCACTCACCCGGCGCCGGAAGACATCGAGTACTACATCTGTGGACCACCGATGATGAACCAAGCGGTCTTCCGCATGTTGGATGACCTGGGCGTTGAACCGGAAAACATCGCCTACGACGACTTCGGTGGCTAATCGATCTTTGGGAATACCAAGCTGATGCCTCGCTTTCTTGCTCTGTTTTTCATCGCCGCTTGCCTGAACCAAGCCGCGTCCGCGGACCAGGGCGAGACGGTGTCCTTTGGCGGCAGCACCATGGGGACGACCTATTCGGTCAAGATCCATGTCGTAGCCGACACGCCCAGCCTGGCGCGAATGCAAGACGTCCAAATCGGTGTCGATGGCGTTCTACGGAACGTCAACGACCAGATGTCGACGTACTTGAAATCGTCCGAAATCAGTCGCTTCAACCAATCGCAGACCACCGAGTGGTTTGACGTCAGCCCCGAATTCGCGGGCGTGGTCGAAACCGCCCAGCGGATATCCGAACAGACCGACGGTGCCTTCGATGTCACCGTTGGCCCTCTGGTCAACGCCTGGAACTTTGGTCCGGACCAGCGAACGGGCAAGGTTCCGGACGACGCCGCGATCGAAGCTCTTCGTCAATCGACGGGCTATCAGAATCTGGCCGTGCGAACGGACCCGCCAGCGATCAAGAAGGCAATCGCCGCTCTGCAGATCGACCTGTCCGCCATCGCCAAGGGACACGGATCGGATCGCGTTGTCGAATACCTCAACACCGAAGGATTCCCGGATGTGTTCGTGGAAATCGGTGGTGAGGTTCGCACCAGCGGATCCAAATCCGGACAATGGTGGAAAGTCGGGATTCAAACGCCCGATGCGGCGACCGATGCCTGGACCGTGGCTCACGCGCTCAGTACCGGCAGCGGCAACGACAACGCGATGGCGACTTCGGGAGACTATCGCAATTTCTTCGAAGCCGACGGGATCCGTTACTCGCACACCATCGACCCTCGCACCGGTCGCCCGATCCAACATGACTTGGCATCCGTGTCGGTCGTCGCAGCAAAGTGCGTGGATGCCGACGCCTGGGCAACCGCACTGAACGTGCTGGGACCGGTCGACGGCCTGGAAGTCGCCAAACGCGAAAACATTTCCGCGCTGCTGATCAGCCGCACGGCGGACGGCTTCGCTCGCGCAGGTTCCGGAGCGATGGCCCAGTACGCCACCGATGCCGATCCAGCAACGTCAAGCACAGCCAGACCGCAGTCCGCCGCCGGGTCCCCCTGGGCGACCATGGCCATCAGCACGATTGCGTTTGGTACAATTCTGTTCCTGATGGCGATCGGCGTCATCTTCGGACGTCGAGCCATCAGTGGTTCGTGTGGCGGACTGGCCAACAAGACGAACCCCGACGGCAGCACTGCCTGCGGGCTGTGCAGCAATCCGGCGGATGCGTGCAAGGAACTGCGGGAACGAATGCAGTCGTCTGAAAGCAAACAGTCAACGAGCTAGCGCAGCATCGCCAAGCGGGAAGCCGAAAGCCTGTCGTCCCCACCCCACCAATCGACTGGCCAACAGCCCCGGAACAGCTCGCGATGCGACAGTGGCTACGACTACAACCGTCGTTTTTGATCGAATCCGACCTGCCGGCATCGGAAGTGATCTTACGCGTCCGAAAAGCGTTGCAGCAACCGGACCTGCGGCCGTTCGCCGAGACCGCGTCGATGTGCATCGATTACAAGATCGCGGCCGCAGACCAAAGGTTCTGGTCCCCGCACCTGTCGGTCCAAGTCACCGACACCGAATCTGGCAGCCAATTGCACTGCCGCTATGCACCACGTCCAGAAATTTGGACCATGTTCATGGCAATCTATTTTGTCGTGGCGATATTGGTGGCCGGAGCAGCGGTCTATGGTTACGTCCAATGGTGGATGGGCGACCGCCCCTGGGCGTTGTTGATGATCCCAACGGGACTGCTGCTGATCCTAGGGTTGCACATCGCCAGCCAGATCGGGCAAAGCCTCAGCGCCGACCAGATGGAACTGCTGAAAGAACGCCTAGACCAAACGCTCGAACGGGCGCTGTGATGTAGCGTCGGAAACGGAGACCGAATCCGTTGGCAGCAAGTTCCGCAGGGCGCACTGTCGAAGTCGCTAGCCGACTGGATCATCATCAGCCGCACGCCTGGTTCGACGCAGCCGAGCCCTTTCGTAGGCGGCCTGAGACATTTCACCTGCGACTTCGCCCACGCACCACAGCCCGCCTGCGACCGCGACACCGACCGGACCGCCCAATGCGCCGATCGACATCGCGGTGGTCACCCCGACCGCACGACTGGCCTGTTTGCGACGTTGCGGATCACGAAGTCCGATGTGATGCCCGCCTGCTTCGGTCGCCCACTGTGCTGCATCGGCGATCAACATCCATGGCGAGACGCCGCGGACGATGCCCTTGGTTCCCAACCGAGAGACTGCACGAGCGGAGGTGGAGGCCAATGTTTTGACGCCCACGGCCGTCGCCCGATCAAACGCGACATTGATCTGACGGCTCTCGTACCGGTCGTGGATGCACCACGCCGCGAAATGTTCACAGTTGTGGAAAACGAGGTGATAGTTGCCGGTTCCCACTTGGCTGATCGCGCGATCCACGGTCATCTCCACATCCAATCGCTGGCGATGGGCGACCACATGCATCATGTCTTGGCCACCACGTGTCACCACTTCGACTGTCGTCCGCTGGATCACAAAGTTCTCGCTGGGCCCGGTCGGACCGGCCACGCCGTCACCGCCATCGGTGAAATGCACGGCGGTTCCGTCACCCAGGTCGATCCCGTGGTGCTGGAACCGGCCGACACCGTATTGCCGCCGCCAAACGAAAAAATGATCACCACGCGCCACGGCTGGGTTCCAATCAAGAGAGTTGATCGGTGCACTGCGCACCGGCGTTTGCATTATAGGCGAAAGTCGCGTTCGCCCCCCTCGTTTCGTTGGGCGAGGGCGGACACTGGATTCACTGCGGTCCTGGGTTGGCCGTTCGGACGACCTGCCGACCTTCCTGTAGAGCCTATCGGCAAGATAGTTTTCGCCGATTGGCTAGCTTTCTTGGCCTGTGCTGCGAACAAAGATCGCTTCCAGACGCCCGGCGGCCGAAAACATGACCAATGTGACGACAAATCCGATCATCAATGCCCCGTAAAATGGCGTCGCGTCCCCCACATGGACCGCGGTCCTGGCTGCAACAGCCGTGCCCGGGCCTTCGCCAATCGGCAACCGCAGGGACGGAAACTGCAGCGACGATGCCGACGCCTGTGCAATCGCCAACCCCAAAGTCCCAGCAAACGCCAACACGACGCCGCCGATCGCCAATCCGATTCGCTTGGATCGGCTGGATACCAGAATCGAAAAGTGCAGACAGGCGGCAATCACCGGCCCGATGCCCCAGATGGCCATTGTCACCAACCAATACTGTGCTGCAGCGACGGGCGCGACGTAACGAACGACCGCGGCATACAGAAACGCGGTACAGGTGGTAGCGACGACCACGTCCGAGATTTGGAACTGGCGGCGACCATACAAATCGCCTGGTCCCGGATCCGCCGGCATAGCGCTGCCCCATCGCCATCCGGGTACTTGCAGGATCAAGAAAATCGTACACTGCGACAGAGCAAGACCGCCCATGTTGGACAGATTCTTAAGCCAATCATGGGTGCCCCAAAAGTTCAGTATCGCCGCCATCGAGACCACAACGGCGAACCGGGCCAGATAACGGGCCCACGCCCGGGGCAGGCAGGATATCATCCAGATCAAACCGGAACAGGTTCCGTACACGACGCCGACGATGATCAGGTCCGACAAGATGATCTGAGTCGGCAAATCAACGCGGTAGATCGTGACTCCATCATTCTGAATCGCCACCGCGAACCGAATCGCAGCGGTGAACAGCCCGAACACCAATAACACCGCTATCGACCGAAACCCTACGCGGGGCAGCACCACGCTGCTGTGCCCATGGTTTTGCCGGCCAACGCCGGTGGAACCCGATTGCCGGTCGCCGTTGTCTATAGTCGAAACGGTGGATTGCAAAATCCAACTCCGATACCACGTCCCATTTTTACTTCATTCAACAACGCACGCACGAAGTTGATCCAAACAACATGGATGGTACCACCGAACCGATCATCGCGGTCCTGGGACACCCCATTGCCGGCAACCCCAGCCAATTTGCGATCGAACGCGCCCTGGAGGCCCAGGATCTCGATTGGCGAGTGCTTTCGTTCGATGTCCATCCGCACCACATCGCAGCCGCGTTGGAAGGATTCAAAGTCACCGGCATCGCGGGCGTCATGATCGATCCGTCGGTGATGTCCGAAGCGGCCGCCTGGCATGCCAACAAAACGGAATCCGACCTGGCCGGAATCGATTGTCTGTACCGCGATGAAGAATTGATGTTCAAGGCCAGCTACGAACAAAAACAGTGGCTGGAAACCCGGATCGACCGCCACCCGGTTGTGCAACGACTGTGGATCGGCCGCCCCTTCGACAACGATCTTAACCGTCAGCGAGTGATCAGCACGTCGAATTTTGACGTCGCCGACGTTCACGCATACGCCAGCGCCCAATCGATTTCCCAGTCGCAACTGATCGTCGTCGCCGATGACGATGACCCGGTGGAACTGGACTTGGACGATTGGGGGCAAGACGATGGGACAACCCTGGTGATCGACCTGTCGGGCTGCCATCCCGACATCGACCAAATTGCACGCCGTGGCTACCAAGTTGTCACGGCCCATCAACGACGCGTCGGCATGCTGGACCAATGCCTGGAACGATGGACCCGATTCACATCCACACCGTACGCGTCATCGGTGGATGTGATCAGCGAAGCGATCGAAGAATACTTGGGCGTCTAGCCACGCGCCGGCACCACCTTTCCGCCACCGATTGTGACCTGCACATGAATACCGCCGTCGCCGACATGGTCCTTCGCGATGACCGAATCATCGAAACAGTCGCCATGTTGCACAGCCGAATCGAGGACCGCTTTCCCAATTCGGGGCTTGCCGGGCTGTGCGAACGATTGCATGTCGTGGCCTGCAAAGCGTCCGAGCGATCGACCGCGATCGCAAAGCCAATTCGATGGCTGCGTGTTTCCGGATACCTGGTCGCAACAGGCTTGATCCTAGCGTTGATCGCCGCGGTCGGACTAGCTTTCCAAAACCTAGCCGTCCGACCGACAGCGGGCCCCGAGACCGCGTCGCCGGCCGAAACCTTCGGCGTTCTGGAATGGATTCAGGTGATCGAATCGGGCCTGAATGACATCGTGTTCCTGGCGATCGCCATCTTCTTTCTGATCAGTCTGGAAAACCGCATCAAACGTCGCCGTGCACTCGCTGCGATTCACGAACTGCGCTCGATCGCACACGTGATCGACATGCACCAACTGACGAAAGACCCTGAACGCTTCTTCCGCAACCAGCCCATCGGCAGCACCGAATTTGGCGAATCCGATTCCCCGGAATCGGTGAACCGCGATACCAAACATTCGCCGCGCCAATCGATGACACCATTCCTGCTGCATCGGTACTTGGACTACTGCAGCGAAATGTTATCGCTGACCGGGAAGATCGCAGCCCTGTATGTCCAACACTTCGACGATGCAGATGCGGTCGCGGCGGTCAGCGAAGTCGAGCAACTGACGACCGGACTGAGCCGCAAGATCTGGCAAAAGATCATGATCTTGGAACAGTCACGTGAATCGCTTTCTCGCATCGACCCGGGCCCGGCAACCAAGCGTCCCAAGGGCAACCGCCGGCCGCCGACGGACGACACGTCGACCGATCAGGTCACGCCACCCAACGCTGAATGAGTGATTGGTCGCGTCGCCTAGCGTCGCGTCAGCGGCTGCGCATTGCCCGCGGCCGTCACGGCAAGGAAAAAGCGTAGCGGAAGTCGTCAAGACTTTCGTTAATCACAGCGAGGCCGAAACTCTTGACGGTTTGTCGATTGAATCCCGTTTCGATTCTGAATGTTAGCCGTTTGGGCGCTAGCGGCGTGCTGATTTGATCGTCTTCCGGAACTTAGCGTGCAAATCACATCCCGAAGCGTGGGCGAGGGATCCTGTTGAATCCCTCGCTCACGCAGCGGGTTACTAAATCGGCAGGTCGTTAGCCCCGGTTCATAGGTGACGAAACCGAGGCTAGCGCCTCAGGCGGCTAACTCAATCGACAAACCGTTGACGAGTTCCGCGACCCGAAAACCAAGGTTCAGTGCTAGGCGGTGCCGCGAAACACTAGGCTGCCCGCGCCGCAGATTCGGAACTGGCTGGGACTGCCGAAGCGATCGGCTTGACCGCTTCGAAGAACAGCGAATCCGGTTTTCGGATGGACTCGCCATCACGGTCTAGCTGGTAGCTATCGAAGTGATGGATCCGGCTCTCTTCGGCACGACAAGGTCGTGGCGCATCGAATCCAAGTTCGACCAGCAATCGGCCTAGCGATACGCGGTCATACATCCATCGATGGATTTCGCCCGATTGACGGAACCGACCCTCGCGGTAGGCAGCCCGCCCCGAGGATCCGTCGATCAAGGTGACCGCAGCCAGAGCCAACTGTTTGCGTGCATCGGACAAACATCGCGTCACTCGCATTGCGATTGTCTTGCGATTCTTGACCTTCGCGTTGCCGCTGACCTGATGCCCCAACCGGCTCTCGATGAACTCGGTCGGTGTTGCTTCGGGCTGACGAATGGTCTGGCCCATCAAACCACCACTGGATTGGCGTGTCATCTGGTCGATCAGTTCCAGGGTCATCCAGCGGTGTTTGGCCAGCGATTCGGGATCCCCGTCACTGAGGTCGGCTTGATGAAGCGTCTGCAGATACTGTTGCGTGATGCCTTCTAGATCAGGCACGACAACGCGCAGCACACCGCCGGGGCTAAGCACTCGGCGACATTCCCGCAGCATGGACCGAGCCGCATCCGGGCTTAGGTGTTCCAGGACGTGCGAGTGATAGACACCGTCGAACGAGTGATCGGCGTAGGGCAATCCACGGCGCAGATCATAGGCGCGCACTTCGGGTGTCGCCGCCACCAGATCGATGTTCGTCCAGGCAGGGTGGTAACAGCGTCCGCAGCCAACGTTAAGCAACTTCACGATTTAGAACTCCCGCGGCGGATCGCTTGACACCGTTGTGATGGATGCCGATTCGGCCGGTGTAGTCCAACCGATGCAGCATCATTCCGATGTTATGTTTGGCAAAGTAGTCATCGACTGCCCGACGGGCTCCCTGCCAATGTCCGTAATCATCGATGATCAACACGCCACCGTCGGCCAAGCGAGGAAACAGATGTTCCATTTCGTGGGCCGTCGATTCGTACCAATCGGTATCGAGTCGCAGCAGAGCGATCTTTTCCGGAGCGGCGGTGGGGATGGTTTCTTCGACCTTGCCGACGTGATAGTGAACTTTGTTGGCCGGATAGTTTGTCTTCTGCATGTTCGACTGCACGTCTTGCAGCGATGCGACGCACCACACCGATTTCGCATCGCTGCGATCTTCGGCCGCCAATTGCTCGACCGCGGTTTCGCCGTCGACCGACACATCCGCATCGGTCGGCTCGCTCATCCCTTCGAACGTGTCGAAAAGGTGCAGATTGCGGTGGGTCGTCCCCGATCCTTCTAGCATCTTGGCGATCGCCATCATGCTGCCACCACGCCACACACCACATTCAACGATGTCACCTTCGATCCCAGTCTCGCTGATGTAGCGAACCGCTTCGCAAAGGCCATAGATTCGTTCGGTCGACGTCATCGTGAATTCGCGAACCGAAGCAATCGCTTCGACGGCATCGCGGTCCATATCGGCCGGGTAACAGCTTGGATCAGCCAGTTTGCGTTCCTGTCTAGCAGCCCGCCGCCGTCGTTTCCAGGTTTTGAATTGGTGAATCACTCGGAGTTCTCCGACGAGGCGAATGGAAACGAAGGTGCATGCAGTCCGATGCCCTTTTAGGGTTTTCAAAGCGGGAAGGTCAACGGCGTTTCCAAGCCCCCCCAAACCGATGCCCCAAACCGATGCCCCAAACCGCCCCCCAGCGATAGCCGCCCCACAGCGATACTCGGCCGCAGCGATACCGGGCCGCAGCGATACCGGGCCGCAGTGCTACCGGGCCGATTCGATACCGGGCCGCTACGGGTACGTCCCCATTCGCTGCGGCGGTATCCTGTGCACCCATCCCCGCCACGCAGTGGCTCGCCATCGAAATCCCAATCGTTCGTCACGCCATCGTCGTTTCGCGTGCAGTTCGCTCCCCACCCAAAAAATTGCACGGACCACTCACTGCCATGCCTGTCCGACCCAAATCCAACGTCACCGGCGGAGTGCGAAAGAAGCTGATCGCGGCCGCCCGAAGGTTATCCAAGGACGTCGATGCGTTGTCGTTCGCCGATCCGGTTTCGCACGTCTACAACCCGCTGGACTACGCCTGGAAATCTCACCAAGCGTATCTGTCGAAGATCAACGATCAGGGCGTCCGCATCGTCTTGTTGGGCATGAATCCGGGGCCATGGGGGATGGCCCAAACCGGTGTGCCGTTCGGCGAAATCGCAGCGGCCCGCGACTGGATGGGAATCAACGAACCGGTCAAACATCCCGTCAACGAACACCCCAAACGACCGATCCAAGGGTTCGATTGCCCGCGCAGCGAAGTCAGCGGACGCCGTCTTTGGGGCCTATTTTCAGAGCGTTTCGAGAGTGCCGACGCGTTTTTCAGCGAACACTTTGTCGTCAACTATTGCCCGCTGGTGTTCATGGAATCGACGGCAAGAAACCGTACGCCCGACAAACTGCCGGCGTCCGAACGTGAACCGCTAGACGCTGCCTGCGATCGGCATTTGAAATCCGTCTTGAAAGCGGTGCAGCCCGAAATTGCGATTGGCGTGGGTGCCTATGCCGAGAAATGCTTGCAGCGAACGATCGCCGATATGCCCGATGAAATCGCGATCGCGCGTATCTTGCACCCCAGCCCGGCATCACCGGCTGCGAACAAAGATTGGGCCGGATCGGCGACCCAACAATTGATCGATGCGGGCGTTTGGAACTAGCCACGGCGGCGTTGCAATTACCGGTATAATGGATCGATCTTTTCGGCTTTGCCCCTTCTCGTAGACAAGAATTCCGTTCCATGATCGGCGATGATCTAGACGAGCTGTACAAGCTGCTGCGCGGCAGTCGGTCGGCGAACCCTGTCCTGGATGCGCGGGCGTTGGCCCAGGAAGGGCGTTTTACGGCAGCCCGAGAAAAGTTGATCGATGCGCGCGAATCGTACATGGAAAGCCGTTCGCGATTGATGAAACAAGATCCGGAGAAGCAATTCGCGGGGAAGGGCAAGGACGATGTTCGAAATCGAAAAGTCCTGGCACGCAAACAAGAGAAGACTCGAGAGATCCTGAAGTCGTTCGAAGAACTGATGCCGCGACTCGAGCGAATGGCCAAGCGCGAAGAAGCAGCCAAGATCCAAATCAACGAGGAACCTGTCCCCGCATCGGCCATCGAGAGCGACGATCATCTGGATGACTCCGCCGACGCAGTCGCATCGGATTCCGACGGAAACAACGACGCAGGTGGCGGCCCGGACAATGAATCAAACACCGCCGAAGACCCGTCATCGTCGGCACCCGTCATGCTGGCAACGGCGACCGACCTGTCCGAATCCTTCCTCGATTCGTTTGCATCCGGCACCGACGACCAACGCATGGACCTGATCAATGATCAGTTTGGGTTTCGCGAAGTCCTGTCAGACGACGACATCTATCCCACCGCCGTGTATTTCATTCGGACCGGCGATGACAGTTATTTGGTCCAGACATCGCTGACCGCTGCGTCGGACGACGCGATCGAAGCCAAGAACTTGGCCGACCCGCAGGCCCTGAAACCGTTCACTCGGAAAGGATTTGTCAAACTCGGCCAACAACGGATGATGGTCTTGTTGACCAAACAAGTCAGCCTTCTACCCCCAGGTTCCGACCACACCTCGGGCGGATCGGATCAGCGGGGCGATCACGATTCCGACGATATCGATTTCGATGATACCGACGGCCAACAAAACGTTTTGGACATGGGTGCCTTCGGCCAATTGATGAGCGCCGCTCAGAGGTCCGGTTTGGTCAGCAGCGCCGACCAGATCGGGCATGTTCGCGACCGCGAATTCCGATTGGGCAAATACGATCTGGCCTTTGCCGCGATCGACGCCCTGTATTCTCGATTCAATTCGGATGCCAACCAACGGACTCAGCAACTGGCTCGCGAAGAGATGGACATCTCGACAGGCAAGGTCAAGATTTCGCCAAAGGACCTACAGATCAAACGAACGCGTGATCGAATGCAAACTCAGGAGGTTGACCGCGCGAAACGGCGATTCCAAGTCGTGTTGGAGGGACTGCGGCGATTGACGGCCGGAGCCGACCAGTAGGAGCCGACCAGTAGGAGCCGACCAGATAGGGGCGGACCGGAACGTCGTTTGGATCGATTTCACGTCCGTCCTAGCCCAACGGACGGGCTGTGGAGGGTCAAAAACATAGAATCTGTGAAAATATCGTGCCGAAAGGGCTGATTGGCGTTGACGATCCAGCCAACGTTCGCCAAATTCTGCACTTCGCGAGCGAAAGCTTGTACGAAGTGGGAGACTTTGCCGCCATCGGCAGTGATTCGCTTGTCGTTTTAAACCGATAAGCCTCTGATGGGCCAGGTGATTTCGCCGAACCACCCGACCAACGAAAGTCGTGACCAGATGGGTAAAAAATCCAAGCGCTATCGCGCTTCGCTTGAAAAGCAACCAAAAGAAGCACTCCCGCTAAGCCAAGCGGTTGAGGCTTTGAAGAAATACGATTCGACCAAGTTCGACCAAACTGTCGAAGTCCACATGCGTTTGGGCGTCGACCCGAACCAAGCGGATCAAATCATCCGCGGTTCGCTGGTTCTGCCAAACGGCATCGGCAAGACACAACGTGTTGTCGTGTTCGCCAAAGGCGACGCAGCGAAGGCAGCCGAAGAAGCCGGTGCGGACGAAGTCGGACAAGACGACCTGGCCAAGAAGATCAAAGATGGCTGGACCGACTTCGATGTCTGTATCGCCGCTCCCGACATGATGGGCCTTGTTGGTCCCCTGGGACGCGTTCTCGGACCTCGCGGATTGATGCCCAGCCCACGTGCCGGAACCGTCACTCCCGACGTCGCCAAAGTGGTCGGCGAATACAAAGCTGGTAAAGTCGAATTCCGAAACGACAAGGGCGGCAACGTCCATGCGATGGTCGGAAAGATGAGCTTCGATTCAGAAAAGCTTGTCGAAAACATCAAAGCGTTTACCAATTTCATCGAAGGCCTCAAGCCTCAATCGGTCAAAGGGGCATACGTTCGGGGAGTTGCCATCTGTGCAACGATGAGCCCAAGCGTACGAGTGGCCGGGTAGACGAAGAACGGCCTAGAACAGGCGTCAGAGTCCCACGCCCAACCGGGCCGGGAACCGCGACACTGGGATTTCATCAGGCCATGCCTTTGTCCACTGCAAATTCAGACCGAAAACGATCCTGCGAAGTGAACCCAATCGATGAGTAAATACGTCAAAGAACTCGTGACTCGCGACATCAAGCGTCGGCTCGAAGGAGTCGAAGATGCTGTCCTGGTCAGCTGTGTGGGGATGGACGCCAACACGACCAACGAGCTTCGCGGCGAGTTGGAACAGAAGGACATCCACATGCTGGTTGTCAAAAACTCACTGGCCCGTCGGGCTAGCGAAGGAACCCAGTTGCATACTGCCTTCGAAGGGGCCTCTGGCCAAGTCGGAGTTTGCTGGGGTTCGTCAGACTTTGTTTCGCTTGTCAAAGAACTTGTCAAGCTAGACAAGGACAAAGAGAAGTACAACAAATTCGTCGCTGACAGCGGCGTGATGGATGGCGAAAAGCTGGACGCCGATGGGCTGAAGGCCGTCAGCAAATGGCCTAACCGCCAAGAACAAATTTCGATGCTGGTTGGTCAGATTCTTGGCCCTGGATCGCAACTATCCGGTGCAATGCTCGGACCGGGCAAGAAACTTAACAGCCAAATCAAGAAGAAGAGTGAAGGCGACGAATAGTCTTTGTCATCTAGCTGGTCTTCCATCCTTTATCAAACCACCAACTGTTTTTGAGGTATTTAGAAATGTCTGACGAAACCGCCGTCGTAGAAGTTAGCGCCGAAACCAAAGAAATGGGCGATAAGATCGCCGAACTGACTCTTAAGCAAGCCAAAGAGCTTAGCGACTACCTCAAGGATGCCTACGGCATCGAGCCCGCTGCGGGCGGTGGTGGTGTCATGATGGTCGCAGGCGACGGCGAAGGCGCCGCAGCTGCTGCCGAACAAACTGAATTCGACGTCATCCTGACCGGATTCGGCGACAAGAAGCTGAACGTCGTGAAGGTTGTTAAGAACCTGACCGGTGCTTCGCTGATGGAAGCCAAGAAGATGGTCGAAGGCTGCCCTGCAACACTGAAAGAAGCAGTGTCCAAGGAAGACGCCGAAAAGGTCAAAGCCGAAATCGAAGAAGCCGGTGGCTCCGTCGAACTGAAGTAGTTCGTCGCACTAGCGATTCTGATTCAAATGACATACCCCGCGGGTCGTTAGGCCAGCGGGGTTTTGTCGTTGATGGGCAGAAGAGTTGATTGACGCTGGGGTAGCGGATCGATCCCGGGGAACAGTTCGAGTTCGAGTTCGAGTTCGAGTTCGAGTTCGAGTTCGAGTTCGAGTTCGAGTTCGAGTTTAAGTTTAAGTTTGGGCAGTCGAACGAGGACAAGCTTCCTCACCGGCAGTCCGGCTGGCAACTTCAACTCGAACTTAAACTCGAACTCGAACTTCCCGCCACTGCTGGATCACCTGCCCCCCCCCCCTCGCATCACGCAGGGCCGCCAATCCGCGTGCGGCCAGGCATTGCCCACGTCGTCACGGACCCGCGGCGTCACGGTCTGTGTCTCACCACGGTGTTGAAGGGCCGCTAGGCTTATTTTCTCGTGGGGTGACCAAACCGAGGCTTCCGGTTGAACAGCCAAGTCAATCCACTGCCTGGAATCACCTCGCGACAGCACCCTCAACCGCCAAGCCTTCTAGCGTCATTACGCTAGAAGTTTGCTGCGATGCTGCGCTTACCGAAAGAACGGTAGGGTTGGTAGAGTGGCCACGCCGATGCCGCCCGCGTTTGGCGGCAATGCTTGACCATGGTATCCGGGACCCTGCGGAGTCAAATCGGTTGTCCCCATTCCGCTTTGGCCGATGGTCCGACGAGGCGGGTCACTGGTCATCCGGCCAACCGTCGATGCTGCGATCCGCGGTGCGGTGTAGCGTGCAACCATGGGAGCCGACTGGCCGATTGGTTGAACCTGTTCGTTGGCGTCCAGCGGGCGAAGCCGCGATGCGATGGCGTTGCTGATTCCGGGCGCGGACTGCTGGGCGGGAGCGACACGGCCGACCGCTTCGAAGTCGACTTTCTCTTCTCGCTGCATCCGAACGAACTGCTTGGGAACGTCGACCTTGCGTGTTTCGGGAACCCACTCGGTTCGCGTTTGTGTGCGATGAACGACTTCGTTGTGTGCTTCCCAGCGAGTCTGGGGAACGTGATGATAAGAAACCGAGGGTTGTTGGAACGGGTTCCAGCGGCCATTCAACCGAGGCTGCCAGGTGCTTTCAACGATCGGACGGTAGATCGTTCTGGACTCAGGTTTGGTCTCGGTGATGGTCTTCGGCGTGTAGACCGTTTCTTGGTGTGATTCGACCTTCGTTTCTACCACGGGTGTTTCGATGGTCTTGGCTACCTTGCGATACACAATCCCGGTGCTGGGATCCGTGTAAAATCCGTTGCCGGTTTGAGCCGAAGCCGGCTGAGAAACGACGAGCGTCGTTGCAATTGTCGCTGCCGCGAAAGTCATTCCACGGTCAACAACCAAAGATAAGATCCGAGCTTTCATGGCAATCCTTCGCCTAGTACTACGGACAAGCGGTTGTAAGACTGGCAACGAACCGCTTCGTTTTCACAAACAGCCGCATCCTGCGACTCTCGCGATCGCGAAGCCGGTTCACACACTCCAATTCGAGCGTCTGCCCCGATGTCGGTGCGCAGTTTGACCGCGCCCCGAAGCCTCACCAAAAATTTCGGCTATTTCCGCACAACCAACTGAGACAAAATACGTGATTGCCCCAAAATTGCTTTCCATGTTGCGCTGCCCGATCGACGGCAGCCAGCTTCATTTAGTCGACGATTCACTGGTCAAACGCATCAACGAAGCCATCGAAAAGGGCGAACTCCGGGACCGCCAGGACCAGAAGATTTCCGATCCGATCGACGGGGGGTTAACCACCCAGAGAGGAAACCAGATCTACCCTGTTCGGGGCAGCATCCCGACCCTAGTGGCCGATGCCGCGTTCCAGTTTGAAAACGGAGGGTAAGCAAAGTAGGCCGGATCAAGGAGCGGAGCGACGCAGGTCCGGCAATCAAGCACTCCTGGACAACGCCTCGCTCGGCCTAACCGTCATCGCGGCAAACACCCCATGGATCTCACCTGATCCCCTACGCCAGCGATCACGCCAAAGCACGACCAGTACGCGAAACAGTGATCCGACGCCGGCAGCAACGCTGGGCCGAACGCAACGCAGCATTTCGCAGCGGAAGTCGCAACCCGAAGTGCAAGCGAGAAACTCACAACCCGGCGAGTAAGCGAGCGGATCAGTCAAATCCCCACGCGTAAGCGAGCGAGCGAATCACAACCCGAAGCGTAAGCGAGTGAATCAGCCACAACCCGACGCAGAAGCGAGCGAGAAAATCACAACCCGAAGCGTAAGCGAGTGGATCAGCCAAATTCCAACGAGTAAGCGAGCGAGAAAATCACAACCCGAAGCGTGAGCGAGCGGATCATTCAAATCCCGCCGCCTAAGCGAGCGAGAAAATCACATCCCGCCGCAGAAGCGAGCGAGCGAATCACAACCCGAAGTGGATCAGTCGAATCCCTCGCTTACGCGTCTGGCTACGAAATCACCTGGCCGATTGCCGCGGTTCTTGGGTGACGAAACCGAGGCTATCGCCTAACGGCTCACAAGACCGACGAACCGTCAAGACTTTCGGGGATCCCAAGACCCCGGGCCGAAACTCTTGGCGAGTTGCGCTACGAAAACCGCCGAAAACGTGGAGGACGAATGCTTCGCTGCGATCGCCAAACGGCCAATCACCCGAATGATTGCGGGCTGACCGCTTCGCCTTCTGGGGTTCACCGACAGTGAATCGCAAGGGACGCAGCGGCGTGAAACACCGATGCAGCTGGTCGCTACATCCAATCGCCGCCCTCTTCACCGCGAGGATCGCTGCACCATTTCGCCAGCGCCGAAATCACTTCATCTCGCTCGTTCGCACCGGTCCATAGCGAGTCATCGACGTCCAGCCGGACCTCGTAGTCGCCTTCGTGCATGCAATCCGGTTCGCCACAAAAGTGCGGCACATCGGCCACCCAAACGATCCGATATAGCGGAACGTGCTTGTCATCGATTCGGATTAGCGGTGAATCCATGGTTGCTTTCAGCGAAAAAGTTGGAAAATCGTATCCGCCCTGAAATCAACCACCTAGTTCGCGACTTCGGTTGGCGGCGGCAGCGACAGCCTCGATGACTGCCGATCGGAACCCATTGTGTTCTAGGGTCGCCAAAGCGGCAATGGTCGTACCTCCGGGGCTGGCCACCGAATCTTTCAATTCACCGGGGTGTCGCCCTGTTTCCGCGACCATTTTGGCGGCCCCCATCACGGTTTGGGTCGCCAATTGCATCGCCAAAGGTCTTGGCAGACCTGCTTTGACTCCGCCGTCGGCCATCGCTTCGATCATCAAAAACACATAGGCTGGGCCTGATCCGCTGACTCCGGTGACGGCATCCATTTGCTTTTCCAGCACTTTGACTGAAATGCCGACGGCGCCCAACATGGCTTCGACGATCGCAATATCCGCATCGGGAAAGCCTTCGGGGACACAGTACCCACAGGCCCCCAGCCCCACCAAACAGGGCGTATTGGGCATGACGCGTACCACCCGTTCATGGCCGATCCATTGGCCAAGCGACCCCAGACTGACACCCGCCGCAACAGACATCACCAGTTTTTTGTTCCAGAAACGGCCCTTTTGCTTGGCAACGCTTTCCATTCCATGCGGTTTAACAGCTAACAGGACGACATCGCTGTCACTGACCGCGGCGGGCAGATCGGTGATCACCACCTCGGGATGGTTTGTAGCCCACCACTGCTTGCTGGCGGGATTGCGGTCGACCAGCCGGACATGATCGCCTTGAACCACGTCGGCGGCCAACATGCCGCTGACGAGTGCTCGGCCCATTTGGCCTCCGCCGATGACCGCCAAATTGATTGCTTCACTCATCATTTGCCTTTTCGACGGACATGCCGCCATTTTCGTCCTCAATTGACCCTGCCTTACGGCGGCTCTAAATTGATCGGTTTTTCCCATCCCGAACACCCCCGCAAAATCGCCGGGAATTTCCAGCGTCCATTTCGAACGTCCGCGCTGCCCACCGCGGCACATATCGCTGGATGTCAGCTATTCCTTTCCAACTCTGTTCGATCCATTACTTATGCCTGCACCTGCTAGCTCGTTAACGCCCCCACCGCCCGGAGACTTCGACATGCAAGAAGCCATTGGCAAAGCCAACACGTTGATCGAAGCAATGGGCTGGATCCGCCGTTTTCGCGGCAAGACCACCGTTATCAAATTGGGTGGCAGCCTGCTGGATGACGAACACGCCCTGATGCACATCCTGTTGGACGTGATTTTCATGGAATCGGTGGGGATGAAACCGGTGATCGTTCACGGCGGTGGCAAAGCCATCAATCGGGCGTTGGCCAAATCGGGTATCGAACCCAACTTCATTCGCGGACGAAGATACACCGACCAAGCGACCCTGGATGTAGTGTCGCGAGTGTTGGCCGGCGAACTGAACGTGTTCCTGACCGAAGAAATGGAACGGTTAGGCGGCCGCGCCATGAACCTTTCTTTCGATACGACCAATGTATTGTTCGGCGAGAAACTCCCGACACCCGATGACGAAGATCTGGGGTTTGTCGGTCATGTCACGCGAGTGGACCGTAGCGTCATCGAAGGCCTTTCGTACACCGACCAAGTTCCGGTGATCCCGTCGATGTGTGCCGGCGAAGACGGCCAACGTTACAACGTCAACGCTGACACCGCAGCGATGGCCGTGGCACAGGCATTGGGCGCCGAAAAACTAGTCTTCCTGTCGGACGTCAACGGCGTGCGAATGGACAAAGATGATCCCAAAACCATCATCCATTCGTTGTCCGCCGCCGAAGCGAGACAACTGATTGCCGATGGCGTGATCGCGGGCGGTATGATCCCTAAGGTCGAAGCATGCCTAGAAACGCTGGGCCGCGGCGTACGAAAGGTGCACATCGTGGACGGATCCATCCGACACTCATTGCTGCTAGAAATTTTCACGACCAGCGGCGTCGGCACCGAAATTAACCAATGACACCGTCACCGCAGGCGTCCCACAGACCGATGCCAAACGCGGTGACACCCATCCCAGCCTGATCGTGATTCCGGTTGATCGTTTTGATCCGATGAAACGCAATTCATCGGATTCACTTTTCTTCGTCCTTCTGTGCCATTCGCCCCTTTTCGAACGGAAGCAACCTCGGTGAGCGAAATGAACGAACACGACGATCCCGACCCGATGCCGAATTTTGATTCCGAATTCGTCGAGTTCGACGACGATGGTTCCGTCAAACCGATTCCGCACCGGTCCGTGGAACCGGCAGCCGCCGACGATTCGCAGCAACCATGGCGGGACGAATCGCCGGACGGTGAACAGGATGATGACGACGAAGAAGAACAGGATGATGACGAGGGTGACGACGAAGAAGAGGACGAGGACGACAGTGTCGACGCCGACGATGAGTTGCCGGCACCAGCATCCGAGATCCCTGTCGATTCGGCCTCACAGTCGGACTCGGCCAATCACGACTCGCCACCGCTAGACACCGCTGCCGCCTACATCGAACCGGTCGCACCGGTACCGCCACCGGTTCGCCCCGCATACACCGGCGATCCCGAGGGACTGTGCCGCGCCGACAGCGAAGGGCTGTTGATCATCGACGCGATGGCCGGTCGCACATCGGTTTTCGGCTTCGGATTTGCTCCGATCGCGACCGCCATGCAGTTGGCCAGCAGCGTCTATCAGGGCGATGTCTTTGCCGAACGTTACCCCAGCCCTGGATCCGTTTCGGCCCAACGGGCTGGCGATCCCCAGCGATCGGATTTGGCAGACGCGTTGTCCGCCATCATGACAACGGGCATCCAAGCGACATCGACTTGGTTGCTGCCGTCGGCGGACCATGCGATCGAACAGGCCATCGCCATCGCCCGCTTTCGCACAGCGGGAGAAAGGTATCGAACCATCGCCATCGTCGGCAGTGACCATGGTCGCACCGGCCTGTGCCGAACCGCCAGCGGCATCCCCGAACTGCACGACCAGTTCGGCCCGATGATGGCCGGATTCGCACACGCACCGGGTGGAAACCTAGCCGCGATCGAATCGATGATTGACGAACACACCGGATCGGTGCTGATATCGCCCATCAACTTTGCCGCGGCCGCATCGTCTTACGAACCGGAATTCTGGCAGGGGTTGCGCAAACTTTGCGACGACAAAGACCTGTTGCTGATCGTGGATGAAACGGCGTTGGTTTTCGGCGCCGCTGGTACGCCACTGACACTTTCATCGATCGCCGAAATCGAGGCGGATGTGGCGGTCCTGGCGGCCGGACTCTTCGGAGGACTGCCCGGCGGGATCGTCATCGCCAACGATCGGGCGCATCCGGTCGCGGTGACAGACACCGATCGCTATCGGATGATCGGTGATGTCGCGACGCAGACCTTGGAATCGATCCGACAGTCCGGTGTGATCGATCGAATCGCCGACGAAGCCCGCGACTTTGCCGTCGAATTGGCCGAATCGGTTTCGCAGTTCGAATTCCTCCGCGATATCCATGCCACGGGAATGACCATCGGAATCGAGACCGATTTGCCATCGGACGAACTGGTTCCGATGGGACAACGACACGGTTTGCGAGTCGAAGCGGCGGGAGACCAAGCGATTCGGCTGCAACCACCGCTGGTGCTGGCGGACAGCGATCGGCAACGTTTGTTGCAATCGATTGCCGATATGATGTTGGACTTGGAACGATCGACTGTTGCGATGACCAGCTAAGGATCGCGTGAGAAAAAAGCGTCAGCCTCCTTTTGCCGGGAACCGCCCCACCGGGTGCTTCGCACAAAAGGGATCGAACACCTGTTTTCCGCTCAGTCCTAAGAACAACCACTCCGTTTATAAATGCAACCTGGACAGCCGACGCAGCGGCGTCGCTATTCATCAGTAACGCAGGGAAATTTGATGCAACACCTCCTGACCCTATTCGAAGTCACTCCGGATGACGTCCGACGAATCCTGAAAACCTCGCTGCACCTGAAACAGCGTTTGGCTGCTGGGGATCGTCCCGCCGTCTTGGAACGTCAGATGGTGGCGTTGTTGTTTGAAAAACCCAGTTTGCGAACTCGCGTTAGTTTCGAAACCGGCATGGCACAACTGGGCGGATCCAGTCTGTTCCTAGGTGACGACGTTGGTTGGGGCAAACGGGAATCCCCGAGCGACTTCACGCACGTGTTGGGCGAATTCGTGGACCTGGTCGTCTGCCGCGCCAAAGCACACGACCGTGCCGAGCAACTGGCCAGTTTCAATGCTGTGCCGGTGATCAACGGGCTGACCGACCTGTGTCACCCCTGCCAAGCTTTGGCCGACGTGTTGACGATCGAAGAATCGCTGGGCAACCTGACTGGAAAACATGTTGTGTTCGTCGGCGATGGGAACAACGTGGCGCAGTCATTGGCGTTGATCTGCGCCATGCTAGACATGCGGTTCACGTTGGCCTGTCCCGATGGATACGAAATGGACGCCGGCTGGATGGATCTTGTCGCCAAGGCCTACCCCAAGGCTGCGATTGAAACCGTGCGTGACCCAATGGTGGCCGTCGCTTCAGCCGATGCGATCTACACCGACGTTTGGACCAGCATGGGACAAGAAGCCGAGTCGGCCATTCGCCGAGAGGCGTTTGCCAACTATCAAGTCAACGAAAAGTTGATGGCCGCGGCGCCTTCGCATACACGGCTGCTGCACTGTTTGCCCGCGATCCGTGGCGAAGAAATCACGGACGCGGTGATCGACAGCGACCAAAGTGATGTGATTCGCCAAGCCGGCAACCGCATGCACGCTCAAAAGGGCCTGATGGTCTGGCTGTTGAATCGTGCTTGGATCGACCAGAACGTCAGCTGATCCGACTGCGTCGTCTAAAAACTTTCCCCGTTCATCCCCTACACCACTTCACGATCGTTCCTTTATGCGTCCCGCCGACCAACTTCGCGATGTTCAAATTGAAACCGGATACCTGCAATCCAATCCGGCCAGCGTGCTGTACCGATGCGGGCAAACCATCGTGCTGTGCACCGCATCGATCGAAGCGAAGGTTCCGCCGTGGTTGGAAGGCAAGGGTAAGGGCTGGGTCACCGCGGAATACAACATGTTGCCCGGCAGCACCAGTCCGCGAAAACGACGTGATCGCGATGGCAAGGTGGACGGACGAACCACGGAAATCCAGCGTCTGATCGGCCGCAGCCTGCGCTCGGTTGTCGACCTAAAAGCCCTAGGCGAAAACATGATCACTGTCGACTGCGACGTGCTGCAGGCCGACGGTGGAACCCGTACTGCATCGATCACAGGTGGTTTCATCGCGTTGGCCAAAGCGATCGAAATCGCGGTACCTGGATACCGGTTCAGCGACGGTGCCGCCGGCGGACCTTTGACCGATAGTGTTGCTGCGATCAGCGTTGGGCTGATCGACGGCGAAGTCAAACTGGACCTGGACTACCCGCTGGATGTTGCTGCCGACGTTGACATGAACGTGGTCATGACCGGGAAGGGGCGGTTTGTAGAAATCCAAGGCACCGGGGAAGAAGCCACCTTCGATGACAACGAACTTTCTGAACTGCTGCGACTGGCAAAGCAGGGCATCGTCGATCTAACGGCCCAACAGCATGCCGCGCTGACCGATTAGCGGGCTGGTGATTGTGTACGCCGTCTGGTTGCTTATCCGATCGGCCTTGTCCTTCGCTCGATCTCTTCCTCTCGTGACCACACCATGGCTGACCACAGCGGCGAATTGTTTCCCGAAACCAAAAAACTGTTCCTGTTGGACGGAATGGCGTTGTTCTACCGCGCCCATTTCGCGTTGGTGCGAAGCCCCCGAATGACCTCCGCTGGTCTCTGCACATCCGGTGTGTTCGGGATGGCCAACACGGTGATGGATATTCTGTCGCGTGAATCACCCACCCACATCGCAGTCGCCTTCGACACGTCCGAACCGACTCAGCGACACATCGATTACGAACTGTACAAGGCTCAGCGCGACGCCATGCCCGAGGACATGGCCCAACAGATTCCTTGGATCGATCGACTATTCGATGCGATGAACATTCCATCGATCCGGATGCCGGGATTCGAAGCCGACGACATCATCGGCACCTTGGCCCACCGTGCAGGCAGCGAAGACTATCGCACCTTCATGGTCACGCCCGACAAGGACTATCACCAGTTGGTCACTGAAGATGCGTTGATCTACAAACCCGGGCGGAAGGGCAGCGAGTCCGAGATCATCGGTGTCCCCGAAGTCTTGGCCAAATGGGAAATTCAGCGCGTCGACCAAGTCATCGACATCCTGGGGTTGATGGGTGACGCCAGCGACAACATTCCCGGCATCCCCGGAATCGGCCCCAAGACCGCCCAGAAACTGATTGCCCAATACGGCAGTATCGAAAACCTGTTGGAACATGCCAGCGAACTGAAAGGCAAACAGCGCGAGCGGGTCGAAGAAAATGCGGACATGGCCCGACTTAGCAAGAAACTGGTCACGATCCTGCTGGACGTCCCGGTCGAAGCCGACTTGGCCTCGTTCGCCTGCCGTGCATACGACACCGAAAAGATGAAGACTCTGTTCATGGAACTGGAGTTCGATTCGCTGGGCAAAAAGCTGTTCGGCAAATCGTTTTCTTCCGCTGCCAACCGTGCTCAAGTCATCCGTGAAAAGCGCGAAACCGAAATCCAGGCTTCGCTGTTCGACGAACCTGTCGAAGAAAAAACGATTCACGATGTCGCACACCAATACCACACCATCACGACGCCCGACCAGCGCCGCGAACTGATCGAACAACTGAAACAACAGCCCCAGATTTGTTTCGACACAGAAACCACGGGGCTGGATCCGCGCGAAGCCACGCCGCTTGGCATGTCGTTCAGCTTCCAACCGCACGAAGCTTACTATGTCGTTTGCCCCGATGATCTGGAATCGGCGCAAGCGGTGCTGAATGAATTCCGACCGATCTTCGAAGACGATTCGATCACCAAGATTGGCCACAACCTGAAATACGATCTGACGCTGTTGAAGTGGAACGGCATCGATGTTCGAGGGGACCTTTTCGACACGATGCTGGCCCATTCGATGAAGGAACCCGAGATGCGGCACGGCTTGGATTACCTTGCCAAACTGTACCTCGGGTACAAGCCGATCCCGACCAAGGATCTGATCGGTGAAAAGGGACCCGACCAGAAAAACATGCGTGACGTCCCCCTAGACGCTTTGTCCCAATACGCCTGCGAAGATGCCGACGTGACTTGGCGAGTCGCCCTGGCACTGCGGCCTGATATCGAAGCCCGTGGTGTCAGCAAGGTCTGTTACGAAGTCGAGTGCCCACTGATCCCGGTGCTGGTCGACATGGAACGCGAAGGCATCCGATTGGACACCGAAGCGTTGGCAATCTTTTCTAAGAAACTTGATACCGAAATCGAAAGCCTGCACGGACAGATCATTGCCGCCGCCGGTCATGACTTTAATATCGATTCGCCAAAACAACTTGGCATCGTGCTGTACGAAGAACTAGAAGTCGAAGCCAACCCCAAGAAAACGGCCACCGGACAATACTCGACTCGCGAATCCGAACTGGAACGATTGTCGGCCCGACACCCGATCATCGCGGACGTGTTGGAGTATCGAAACGCTAGAAAACTGCGTTCGACCTACGTCGACCAGCTACCCGCGGCCGTCAATCCAAAGACCGGCCACCTGCACACCCATTACAGCCAATCGTGGACCGCAACCGGGCGGATGCAGTCGAACGATCCGAACCTGCAAACGATTCCGGTACGCAAGGAACGTGGCCGTGATATTCGGGCTGCGTTTGTGCCACGCGATGACGACCACTTGATCCTAAGCGCCGACTATTCGCAAATCGAACTCCGCGTGATGGCCCAGCTCAGCGGCGACGCTGGCATGTTGGAAGCGTTCCAGTCCGGCGAAGACATCCACACCGTCACCGCGTCGAAGGTTTACAAAACGGACATCGCCGACGTCACACGTGAAATGCGAGACAAGGCCAAGACCGTCAACTTTGGGATCATCTACGGGATTTCCGCGTTCGGGCTACAGCAACGACTGAACATCCCGCGATCCGAAGCGGGCGAATTGATCCAGAACTACTTTGAAAAGTATCCGGGCGTCCAAGAATACATCGATCGGACGATCGCATTTGCAAAAGAACACGGTTACGTCGCAACCCAAACCGGCCGCCGACGATACCTGCGCGACATCAATTCCAAGAGCCGAACCGTGGTCGCCGCGGCGGAACGGCTAGCGATGAACAGCCCCATCCAGGGCACCGCTGCCGACATGCTAAAACTGGCCATGATCCGGGTGCACAAGGCACTTCGCGAAGGCGGATTCCAGACCAAGATGGTCTTAACGGTCCATGACGAAATCGTTTTCGATATGTTGCGCAGCGAACAAGACACCGTCATGCCGGTCATCGAAGAGGCCATGAAAACGACGCTCCCGATGACGGTTCCGATCGTCGTAGAAATGGGCGTCGGCCGCAATTGGCTAGAAGCCCACTAAGCGGCAACCGATCAAACACCGCACTGGCTTGGCACATTACGATAGGGACAACGCGAACCACTTCTTGCCTGCCGCAGGGATCCTGTAATTTGCCACCGCCCGATTGGAACTGGCTGCCAACGCCGCGATCCGAAATTCTTCCGGTCATTGCATCCGCACTGGACCAGCGGTTCGTCTACGCCGGCGAGATCGCGGACCTGATCTCGGCAGCTTTCTACGAACCCTGCAACCTGCTGTTGTGGGGACCAGGCGGGCACGGCAAGAGCGAGATGGTGTTGTCGGCTTTGCATGCGCTGGGTCTGACCAGTGACGAGATCTACATTCAATCCTTTGGCGAAGGGATGAGCGAAGATCGACTTTGGGGCGGTCCCGACATGGCGTCGCTGGACACTTGCCTGCGGTACGACACGTCGCATTCGTTCTTAGCACCGCAGTACAAAGCCGTCATCTTTGAAGAAATTTTCGACGCGCCCGCCCAATCGTTGCTGCCCCTGAAAGATGTGCTGACCCGGCGTGTCTTCGTCAACGGAGGCGAGCGAGTGGCGTTGAACGCCAAGGTGGTGATCGCGTGCACGAACAAAGACCCACGCGAATTCAGCGACGGAAACGATGCGGTCCTGGCTCTGCTAGAACGGTTCTTGCTGCAAAAGGAAGTTCGCTGGCCAGCCTATGAAGCAAAGAACTACGCCGAACTGTTTGCCAAGACTCGCCCCTCGGCAACCGAGGGCGGACGCGAACTTCACCAGCGTCTAGCCGCGGTCATCGCCGGACTGAACGAAACCAAAACGTTCATCATGTCACCGCGAATGGCGTTGCAGTCGCTGGAAGTCGTTGCCAGCAGCGCTCGCGCCCGTGGCGACGATCGCGTTACATCGCCCGCGTTCCACAACATCCGTTTCGTCCAAGGGATGCAGTCCTATACCGCCGACCTTGACCGCAAGATCGATCGGCACCTACCCAGCGAACCCGATTTCCGAATCCAACTTGGCGACGGCGACTTTGCCAACACCGGCGACGGACCACTGCGTCAACCGCGCCATCTGATTCCGAAACTAGTGGCATCCACTCTGCAGCCGAAATTCATTCACTGTGATGAAATCGTTCGCGTGCTAACCCTGGCCTTCATCCAGCCCTGCAATGTGCTGCTGTGGGGACCGGGCGGGCACGGCAAAAGCGACATGGTGATGACGGCGCTGAAAGCGATGGGGTATGCCGAAGAAGAAATCTTCCTGCAGTCCTTTGGCGAAGGGATGAGCGAAGATCGGCTATGGGGCGGCCCGAACATTGCCAAACTGGACGTGTGCCTGGAATACGACACGGACCGATCTTTCTTGCCCTACGAAGTCGTGATCCTGGAAGAAATCCTAGACGCTTCGTCCCAGGCGCTGCTGCCGCTGAAAGATGTCTTGACGCGCAAAACGTTCATGAACGGCAGCAACCCGGTGGCCATGAAGTCCAAGGTGATCATCGCCTGCACGAACAAAGACCCGCGACAATTCGCCAAAGACAGTGATGCGGTAAAGGCGCTTCTGGAACGTTTCCCGCTGCAACTGGAGGTCCGTTGGCCTTCGTATGAACAAGCCGATTATGAAGCGTTGTTTGGCAAGGCCAACCCAGGCGCCAGTTCTGATAAACGCAAACTGCATCGCATCTACGCGCACGTGATCGCGAACCTAAACGAAGATCGCGAAAATGGATTCCACGTCTCCCCACGAATCGCACTTGGCGGATTGCGATTGGCCGGCAATAGCGTTGGTCGGCACGGGCGTAAGAAAATGATTGTCGAAGACATTCTGACGATCCGAAATGTCCAAGGAATGGAATCCTACAAACGCGACATCGAAGGTCTGATTCGATCGGCGCTCTTGGAAGGCGGGATCGAAGTCCTGCTTAGCGACATCGACCAGCGTGCCGAACGGTTGCGTGGCAAGATGGAAGACATCAACGAAATGTTTGCCGCTGGCCGACAGGTCGAAGCCAACCGCCGCGGTGAAGTCAACGATGTCGCCATCGACGCGATGCTGGAACTGATGAGCAGCATGGATCGTCTGAAACACGAACTGAACATGCTAGAAATCGCCGACCCCAAACTGCAGGCATGGCAACGCGCAACCACTGCTCGCGTGCGAGAGATTGCCGCAGAGATCGAAGCGGGCACCTAAACGATGACGACAACACGAGTCGATCGACGTCTGCGCGACTTCATTCGTTTCCACACTCATGTGACGCAGCCGGAAACCAGCGAACGCCGGCAACAGATCAACACCAACGAAGTGATCCGCAAACTCGACTTGATCGGGATGCAGCACTTGCCGTTACCGATCATCTGGGACGGTGTGCACTTGATCGACGAAGGCAAGGTGGCCAGCAAGACCGAGATTACTCGGCGGACAAGGCTGACCTACCGGATGCGAATGTGGCCACCGACACGCTGGCTGGACGACTATTTCGACTGGTCCGTCCGTGATGCCGATTGGTATTTCCAATTGGCAAACCTGCTGCGGGAAATCAACTTTGACCAGATCAAAGGACGCACCGACATCGACCGGGCGATCGCCAATGTCGCCGTCATCGCCACCGCGAAACGATCCCTGGTTCTGGGAATCCCCGTCGATGCATTGGTTCAACAAATCAATTGGGCGTTGGAAGAGGTCGGTCAACTGGAAGCCGACGAGGTCGAACTGCTGGAATGTCTTCCGGCCGAACACCTGCTGAAACCGACGGACCAGATGGACATCGAACAGATGAGCAAGGATCGTGGGATCCCATCGATCCAGTTGGTCGAGACGATCGACACGCGAGGCCGGATTGCATCGCTGTTGAGCGGATGTTTCGGAGGGATGCGAAAGGAAACCGCCGAAAAAGAGATCCACCCGCTCGCGATTCGCCGGCTGAATGTCGCCTCACGCATGCTGGCCGAACCCAGTCTGGAAGCGCTGGCACGAGTGTCGCGGATTGCAAACGAATACGTTGCGTTCCGACCGCGTTTCGAAAAGAAGATGATCCCCGCAGCCGACGGCGATCAGACTCGGATGCGGATGATGCAGTCTTTTGACGAGCTGCCCAAAATGGCCCCCTCGGCCTGGGCGATCAAAGTCGCATCATCCAAATACTTTCGCTACCGCTTGGCAACGAAAAGTTTCATGGTCCGCGAGAAGATCAAACGGAGTGATCGGAAGCAATTGTTTTATGCCATGCTGGACCGCAGCAAGTCGATGCAGCAGGGCGAACGGATATACAAGCTGCTAGCGATTTTGATGAATCGGCTGCGAGCGGTGGGGCGACGCGAAGCCATTCTGGGCTACAGTTTTTTTGACTCGCAGGTACACCCCGAAGTCATGGTGACCGAAGTCGACCAAGTGCGAGAAGAAATCCGCAAGTTGACGTACGAGTTCTTTGTAGGCGACGACACCGACATCAACCTAGCCATCCGCGAGGGCATCGGTCGAATCCAAGCCATCGTAACGGACACTCAAGCCGAGCGTCCCGAACTGATCATCGTGACCGACGGCGACCATGGCATCAACGTGCAGGCCAAGGAACTCAAGGGAATCATCCTGCACGTCTTCATCGTCGAAGAAGTCAACGACGACCTCATGAAACTAGCAATCGAAACCGGCGGCGTCGCCTTGCAAGAACTGTAGACGAAGCAGTCGCAAGTCGCAGAAGAACAGGCCCCCTCACCCAACGCCGTTAAGGAAATTTTTCATGCTGCATTTGAGAGGTCCAGTGTAGCTTTGGCAAGCTTCTGTTGCTCTGCGGTGGCGAGTTCAATTGTGGGTGGGCCGGTCCGGGGTTCCTCTTTTCGGCGTGGGTAGTTGCGACTTTTCTTTTTACTTGCGCGGTCGTATGTATCCGTCAACGCACCGGCCAAGAGACTCCGAAGCGATTCGCCCCGCGCGGGTATCTCGTTGGGGCAGTGCAGGATGTTTTGCAATATTCGTAACACCATCGCGACGCTCGTTTGAGCCGCCGGTTCGATCCGATCGATTTGTTCGCGAAGCGCCAGTAACTGCGCCATCCAAAGACCGACAAGCGACCAGGTTAACTCGTGCTCGACGACATCCGGCGTTCGCCCGAGCAGTTTCGAACGACCGTAAGTTTGCTTTAAGGATCGGAATTGCACTTCGATTCCCCAGCGTTTTCGATAAATTTCCCCAGCACGCGAATCACTTAACTTGCGTGAGTTCAATTCGTTGGTGACGAGATAGACTTCGCCACGTCCGTCGTGAAAGCGAAGTAGCCGAAGGACCAACGGCGGCTGCTTGCGTTGCTGTTTTTCTTTCGGCCAGCAGTACACGATGCCATCACGTTCGCGAACCCGTCCAAGTTGCTTCAGGAAGCGACAATTGCTTCCGACACGCGTCAGGAAGTGATGGCCGTGGCTGTCGATCGCGTTCCAAAAGTCGTAGCCGACGAAACCAGCATCACCGCAGATGAGCGTGTTTTTCGGTAGGTCTAAAGCATTCAGCATTTCCAACAGATGGGCTCGTTCGCTGGAATAACTCGGTCCGATTTTCCATGCCCATGGCAATCGCTGTCCGACATGCCACAGTAGCGTAAGCCAGACTTGAGGACCGACGGGCTGCGGATTGTAGTTCTTCTTTTTGCTCACCGGTTTTCGTTTGTTGGCGTGTCGACCACGCTTGTTCTTCTTGTTCTTCTTGTTCTTCTTGTTCTTCTTGTTCTTCTTCGATCCCCTTTTGTTCTTTGGCTTGCAGAACCGCTTCTCGTTGGCCAGGGTTCGGCAAGCATCCAAGCGGGAACCGTCGACGGCCAACACCAACCAAATCCCAATGCGAAAACTTGCTTGATCTGTCTTCTCCATCAAATGATGCATTCGTTGGACCAGTGGCGGAAGGATTTGCTCGGTGTACTTCTGCAGTGCAGTGATCAGCGTCTGATACGAATGAATCCCGGTCGTACCGAATAAGCTCTCGACACTTTTGATCGCGTCTTTGGTGGATTCGACGAGCAATGATTGACTACTCCAAACCCATAGAATTGCGACCTGCATCAAGTGAGTCGGCACCCAATTGGCATTGCCGTGAACACGAACCTTTGCGAATAATTGGTCGTTGGCGATCCAGCGAATCGCTTTGGCCAGCTGTTCACCTTGAGTCATTGATTGCTTCTGTTTCGAAGCAGCATCCTTGCCACTGTTACTCATAGCCAGGCTCCTTTTCTTTCGACGATGTAGTCGAGGATTTTGGGGGGAGCCTGGCTTATTTCATTTATGGCCCTCCAAAAGCTATCCTGGTTACCTAATTCACTCGAAAAATTTCCTTAACGGCGTTGCCCCTCACCCAACGCCGTTAAGGAAATTTTTCATGCTGCATTTGAGAGGTCCAGTGTAGCTTTGGCAAGCTTCTGTTGCTCTGCGGTGGCGAGTTCAATTGTGGGTGGGCCGGTCCGGGGTTCCTCTTTTCGGCGTGGGTAGTTGCGACTTTTCTTTTTACTTGCGCGGTCGTATGTATCCGTCAACGCACCGGCCAAGAGACTCCGAAGCGATTCGCCCCGCGCGGGTATCTCGTTGGGGCAGTGCAGGATGTTTTGCAATATTCGTAACACCATCGCGACGCTCGTTTGAGCCGCCGGTTCGATCCGATCGATTTGTTCGCGAAGCGCAAGTAACTGCGCCATCCAAAGACCGACAAGCGACCAGGTTAACTCGTGCTCGACGACATCCGGCGTTCGCCCGAGCAGTTTCGAACGACCGTAAGTTTGCTTTAAGGATCGGAATTGCACTTCGATTCCCCAGCGTTTTCGATAAATTTCCCCAGCACGCGAATCACTTAACTTGCGTAAGTTCAATTCGTTGGTGACGAGATAGACTTCGCCACGTCCGTCGTGAAAGCGAAGTAGCCGAAGGACCAACGGCGGCTGCTTGCGTTGCTGTTTTTCTTTCGGCCAGCAGTACACGATGCCATCACGTTCGCGAACCCGTCCAAGTTGCTTCAGGAAGCGACAATTGCTTCCGACACGCGTCAGGAAGTGATGGCCGTGGCTGTCGATCGCGTTCCAAAAGTCGTAGCCGACGAAACCAGCATCACCGCAGATGAGCGTGTTTTTCGGTAGGTCTAAAGCATTCAGCATTTCCAACAGATGGGCTCGTTCGCTGGAATAACTCGGTCCGATTTTCCATGCCCATGGCAATCGCTGTCCGACATGCCACAGTAGCGTAAGCCAGACTTGAGGACCGACGGGCTGCGGATTGTAGTTCTTCTTTTTGCTCACCGGTTTTCGTTTGTTGGCGTGTCGACCACGCTTGTTCTTCTTGTTCTTCTTGTTCTTCTTCGATCCCCTTTTGTTCTTTGGCTTGCAGAACCGCTTCTCGTTGGCCAGGGTTCGGCAAGCATCCAAGCGGGAACCGTCGACGGCCAACACCAACCAAATCCCAATGCGAAAACTTGCTTGATCTGTCTTCTCCATCAAATGATGCATTCGTTGGACCAGTGGCGGAAGGATTTGCTCGGTGTACTTCTGCAGTGCAGTGATCAGCGTCTGATACGAATGAATCCCGGTCGTACCGAATAAGCTCTCGACACTTTTGATCGCGTCTTTGGTGGATTCGACGAGCAATGATTGACTACTCCAAACCCATAGAATTGCGACCTGCATCAAGTGAGTCGGCACCCAATTGGCATTGCCGTGAACACGAACCTTTGCGAATAATTGGTCGTTGGCGATCCAGCGAATCGCTTTGGCCAGCTGTTCACCTTGAGTCATTGATTGCTTCTGTTTCGAAGCAGCATCCTTGCCACTGTTACTCATAGCCAGGCTCCTTTTCTTTCGACGATGTAGTCGAGGATTTTGGGGGGAGCCTGGCTTATTTCATTTATGGCCCTCCAAAAGCTATCCTGGTTACCTAATTCACTCGAAAAATTTCCTTAACGGCGTTGGGTGAGGGGCAACGCCGTTAAGGAAATTTTTCATGCTGCATTTGAGAGGTCCAGTGTAGCTTTGGCAAGCTTCTGTTGCTCTGCGGTGGCGAGTTCAATTGTGGGTGGGCCGGTCCGGGGTTCCTCTTTTCGGCGTGGGTAGTTGCGACTTTTCTTTTTACTTGCGCGGTCGTATGTATCCGTCAACGCACCGGCCAAGAGACTCCGAAGCGATTCGCCCCGCGCGGGTATCTCGTTGGGGCAGTGCAGGATGTTTTGCAATATTCGTAACACCATCGCGACGCTCGTTTGAGCCGCCGGTTCGATCCGATCGATTTGTTCGCGAAGCGCCAGTAACTGCGCCATCCAAAGACCGACAAGCGACCAGGTTAACTCGTGCTCGACGACATCCGGCGTTCGCCCGAGCAGTTTCGAACGACCGTAAGTTTGCTTTAAGGATCGGAATTGCACTTCGATTCCCCAGCGTTTTCGATAAATTTCCCCAGCACGCGAATCACTTAACTTGCGTGAGTTCAATTCGTTGGTGACGAGATAGACTTCGCCACGTCCGTCGTGAAAGCGAAGTAGCCGAAGGACCAACGGCGGCTGCTTGCGTTGCTGTTTTTCTTTCGGCCAGCAGTACACGATGCCATCACGTTCGCGAACCCGTCCAAGTTGCTTCAGGAAGCGACAATTGCTTCCGACACGCGTCAGGAAGTGATGGCCGTGGCTGTCGATCGCGTTCCAAAAGTCGTAGCCGACGAAACCAGCATCACCGCAGATGAGCGTGTTTTTCGGTAGGTCTAAAGCATTCAGCATTTCCAACAGATGGGCTCGTTCGCTGGAATAACTCGGTCCGATTTTCCATGCCCATGGCAATCGTTGTCCGACATGCCACAGTAGCGTAAGCCAGACTTGAGGACCGACGGGCTGCGGATTGTAGTTCTTCTTTTTGCTCACCGGTTTTCGTTTGTTGGCGTGTCGACCACGCTTGTTCTTCTTGTTCTTCTTCGATCCCCTTTTGTTCTTTGGCTTGCAGAACCGCTTCTCGTTGGCCAGGGTTCGGCAAGCATCCAAGCGGGAACCGTCGACGGCCAACACCAACCAAATCCCGATGCGAAAACTTGCTTGATCTGTCTTCTCCATCAAATGATGCATTCGTTGGACCAGTGGCGGAAGGATTTGCTCGGTGTACTTCTGCAGTGCAGTGATCAGCGTCTGATACGAATGAATCCCGGTCGTACCGAATAAGCTCTCGACACTTTTGATCGCGTCTTTGGTGGATTCGACGAGCAATGATTGACTACTCCAAACCCATAGAATTGCGACCTGCATCAAGTGAGTCGGCACCCAATTGGCATTGCCGTGAACACGAACCTTTGCGAATAATTGGTCGTTGGCGATCCAGCGAATCGCTTTGGCCAGCTGTTCACCTTGAGTCATTGATTGCTTCTGTTTCGAAGCAGCATCCTTGCCACTGTTACTCATAGCCAGGCTCCTTTTCTTTCGACGGTGTAGTCGAGGATTTTGGGGGGAGCCTGGCTTATTTCATTTATGGCCCTCCAAAAGCTATCCTGGTTACCTAATTCACTCGAAAAATTTCCTTAACGGCGTTGGGTGAGGGGGCCTCCACTGCTTGCCGGCTACTTACCTAGCGTCCGCCCGGGCTTTTTCTTGCGGTACTTGTTGGGGTTTTCGGCCTTCCCGACGATCTCGTATAGAAACCGGCTGGGGGTCGTGGGGCGAGGCTTTCCCCATTTCCGCCTGGTGAGTGCCAACGACATCGTCAGGTCTTCTTGGGCGCGGGTGATCCCGACGTAACACAACCGTCTTTCCTCGGCGATGTCTTCATCGTTTCCGCTTTTCACGCTACGACTGTGGGGCAGCAAACCGTCTTCCATGCCCACCATGAACACCACCGGAAACTCCAACCCTTTGGCGGCGTGCAGCGTCAACAACCAAACCGCATTCTGCTTGGCCAGCTTGTCTTTCTCGTTGCCCATCTCCTTGCCCGACAACGCGATCTCGCCCAAGAACCCCGTCAAGTCTTTTTCGCCTTCGCCATCTTCGTAGGCGCCGACCGCGTTGGTCAGTTCGCCAATGGATGCCATCCGCGATTCGCGTTCCTCTGGCTTGTCGTAGATTCGTGTCAGTTCGTCTGCGTATGCCGTTCGCTTCAGCAGCGTGTCCATTGCGGCCGAAAGTGATTCGCTTTGAGCACGGCTTCGGACGTCATCGGAAATCGAAGTCAAACTTTCGATCCCGCGCTGTGCGGCAGCCGGCAAGTCCTCGATCGAGGCCGGATCTTTCATGATGTCCCATACCGGGACCCCACGATCGACAGCTCGCGCGATCAGAGTCTGGACCGTCTTGTTCCCCAGCCCTCGCGGCGGAGTATTGATCACTCGCAACAGTGCCACCTCGTCGTTGGGCTGTTCGATCCACTTCAAATAAGAAATCAGATCGCGGACTTCTTTGCGGTCGAAGAACGATTGCGCCCCCAGCATCACGTACGGCACATTCTCCTTACGCAATTCCGTTTCGAACAGCCGCGGTTGTTCGTTGGTACGGAACAGGATCGCGATGTCGCGCGGCTGGACGTGTTCGTTATCGATCAGGTGACGGATCTTGGCGACCACCGACTTGGCTTCGGTGGTTTCATCTTTGTGCTGGTCGATCTTAGGCCGTTTGCCAGCCGGCCGACTGGGGATCAACGTTTTGTCGTGGCGAGTGGTGTTGAATTCGATCAACCGGTTGGCCAGGATCAGAATTTCCGCCGTGCTTCGATAGTTGTTCTCCAAGCACACGACCTTGGCATCAGGCCAGTCGTTCGAAAAATTCAAAATGTGCGTCACGTCGGCGCCACGCCATGCATAGATCGACTGGTCATCGTCGCCCACGACACATAGATTCCGGTGCTTCAGCGACAGGTGCTTTGTGATCCGATATTGGCTGCCGTTGGTGTCTTGGTATTCGTCGACCAGCACATGATCAAACTTCGACGCTTCTTCATCGCGGATCGCCGGATGCTCGTCGAACAGAGTTTCGGTGTTCAACAACAGGTCATCAAAATCCATCGCGCCACAGGCCCGCAGCCCATTTTGATAACGACGATATCCCGATGCTGCGAAGTGTTCCTTGTCCGTCGATGCCACCATCGAAGCCTGATCGGGCTTGATCGATTGGTTCTTCCAGCCACCGATGATGTTCAGCATGTCGCCGGGGCTCAGCGCGGTCCCGGGCAATCGCAGTTCGCGCAGGATACCGCGAGCGAGTGTTTCCTGGTCGCCACGATCGTAAATCGTGAACTTGGCGGGATACCCCAATGCTTTGGCGTGTCGTCGCAGGATCCGCACACAGTGTGCGTGAAAGGTGCTGACGGTCGGCTTGGGAGCGGCCGGTTCGCCCTTGCGGCGACGTTTCTTTCCCGTTCCGATCAGCTCGCCGACCCGTTCCTGCATTTCGCCGGCGGCTTTGTTGGTAAACGTGACCGCCAAAATCCGGTCCGGCGCGGTGCCGTGCCGGATCAAATTGGCGATTCGAAACGTCACCACGCGAGTCTTTCCGGTCCCCGCACCGGCCAACACCAGCATCGGCCCCGACAGCGTCTTTACAGCCGCAGCCTGTGCCTCGTTCAATCCTTGGGTCAGCGGGTTCGGTCCGTTGTTCATCGTCAAAGCAGCAGGGGGGGGCGGGTAGCGTGGGATGGAAGAGACCGATCAGAAAAGGTGCGGCCATCTTGGCTACCCGATCGAGTCTAACGTAACGTGTCGCGATCGATCACCGGGTTAGCCGAACCGGTCGAGATCAATGTGATCAGACCCTGTTGAGTACGCCCAGCGGTCATCGCCTGGCGATTGAAGGGAACGTAATAGGACGCGTAATTTCCCGTCGAAGTGTCCATCACGTAGACCACGGTCGTGGCAACGGGATTGTTGCTGGCACGCGGAAAGTCGGCTCGTCCGGTCAACAACAAAAAGCTGCCGCCCTTGCCGCCGGTCCCCAACGCCTCGCCCACGTTGACGGTGAACAGACCCATGAATCGACCCAGTCGTGGGTAAATCACCGAACATTGCAGCAGTCCGGAATTGTGATCCAGAACGAACAATCCGTCGGCTTCTTCGCTGATCGTCCCCGTCGCACAAGAAAACTTCTCGCTGGTCACCGCCGCATTGGCATGCAACAGCGGCAAATCCATCGACGACAGCTTGGTTTCAGCCGTATGCGACCGCCCCGCAAAATAGGCTGCCGTCCCGATGGCGACCACCATCAACAGTCCCGCCAGCGGAAAACCGAATCGCGTCCAGCCTTGGCAACAGACGTTTGGATGATCGGGTCCCTGGCCACGGAGAGTCGATTCGACCACCGGCAAGGAAGCATTTTCGACCGTGTTTTCAGTTTCAAAATCGGAAGGAAACGACATCTCTGGAAGCTCCGGGACGGTACAAAATTGGGAAGAGAGTGCAGCGGGCCAAGCCCAGACGGTCGTCATGTTACGATGGTTCGACCAACAAGTCGGTGATGAACCGCCGATGATCGATTACCGGCGGCCGATCATCAACCCCGATCGGTCCGCGAACTGCAAACTGCAAACTGCAAACTGCAAACTGCAAACTGCAAACTGCAAACTGCAAACTGCGAACTGCAAACTGCGAACTGCGAACTGCGATCAACGTCTGGCATGTCCCCATGCAAAGCGGTTTCAAGAGGCCGCCGAGCACCGGGAAGGGAATTGTACGCTTTGGCGTTGAACTTTACGATTGCGTTTTCACGGACGAACGCATCCTGGCCTTTACTTTTGAATTGAAACCAAGAAAGACACTATGGGAATCAACGCACCACTGAATCGCAAACTCCGCATGGCGATGGTCGGCGGGGGCACCGGATCGTTCATCGGACGCGTTCACTCGATCGCCGCTTGTTTGGACAATCGCGCCGTCGTGACCGCTGGCGCGTTGTCCAGCAATCCTGAACGGTCCAGGGCATCGGCAGCCGACTATGACATTGACGATTCTCGGGCTTACGGAAGCTACGAGGCCATGTTGGACGCCGAATCCAAGCTGCCAGCCGACGAGCGGATCGATTTCGTCAGCATCGCCACGCCCAACCACATGCACTTCGAAGTCGCCCGTGCGGCCGTCGAAGCCGGGTTCAACGTCGTTTGCGACAAACCGATGACCTTCGATCTGGCCCAGGCCGAATCGTTGCTGGAAACGGTCAAGAATAGCGACGTCGTGTTCGCGGTCACGCACAACTACACCGGCTATCCGTTGGTACGCCAGGCTCGCGAAATGATCCTGGGCGGACAACTTGGCGAGATCAACGCGATCCGAACTCAGTACATCCAAGGCTGGCTGCGGACTTCATTGGAAGCCGAAGACCAGAAACAAGCCGCTTGGCGGACCGACCCGTCCAAGAGTGGTGCGGCCGGCGCGTTCGGCGATATCGCAACACACGCCTACAACCTCGGCCGGTTCATGACCGGCGAACTGCCCGAAACCGTTAGCTGCCACCTGAAGACGTTCGTCGAAGGCCGCAAACTGGACGACTACGGCACCGCGGTGATCCGATACGAAAACGGTGCACTAGGAACCGTGACCGCATCGCAAATCAGTCATGGACGCGAAAACGATGTCGAGATCGAAATCGATGGCACCAAGGGTTCGCTGAAATGGCGTCAAGAGAATCCCAACGAGTTGATTTTCCGTCAAAACGGTAAGGCGCATCAAATCTACACGCGTGATTCCGGTGCTCCCTACACGACTCCGCTAGCGGCCGCGTCTTGTCGTCTGCCAGCCGGCCACCCGGAAGCATTCTTCGAAGCATTCGCCAACGTCTATGTGGCGGCATTCGACGACATGGCCAAACGCGGCGCAGGCGAATCGTTCGAACGGATCAACACGGTCTATCCGAACGTGTACGACGGTGTCGAAGGCATGTATTTCATCCAGCAGTGTGTCGCCAGCAGCAGCCAAGACGCTGCCTGGTTGCCGCTGAAGCATGCGGCGGCACGCAAGTAATCGATCCCTTGCCCAAAAATCCGCACGACGTCACCGATGATGTCGATTCGAGCGGCACGATCAATCGAACAAAAATCGTCGCCTACGCGGCGATCGCAGTCGCATTGATCACCGGCGGATTGTTGATGCCGATGCCGTACAGCGGGCGGATCCCGGCTGCGATCGGCAACATGGCACATGGCCCTTTGTTCGCATTGATGACGATCGCGTTGTTGATGTTGTGGAACCATTGGGCCGGATCGCGGCGGAACGCTCCCGCGGCGATGCATTCGTCGGTGCGCCGCCTAGTGGCGGTCGCACTGTTTCTTTTTCTATTCGGCGTCGCGATCGAATTGGTCCAAGCCAAGTTTGGCCGGACGCCATCGATCCACGACGCGATATCCAATGGGATGGGAATCCTAGCCGGGCTGTGCGTCACCGTTGCCAACGCGCGTCGCAAACACGCCCGTGGCCGCAGCACTGCTAGATGCTTGTGGGCAACCGCCGGTGTCTTGATCGCATGTGTGTGGTGGCAACCTGTATCGACATTGCAAGACGTCTGGGCGATGCGAACCAATTTCCCCCTGCTGGGATCGTTCGAAACCCAGGCTGAACTGGAACGTTGGTACTTCAACCGCTGCGAAGGTCAATTGAGTTCTCGCGACGCGACCCATCTGCGACGCAGCTTGGAAGTTCACTTCCCGGTTTCGGAACATCCGACCGCCACCATGGTCGAATTGATTTCCGACTGGACGGCCGCGGAAGGGCTGGAGTGCGACGTCACGCTGGACGCCGACCATCCCGAACCGACAGCCGAAATTTGGATCCAAGTGATCGATGCGGGGAAAGCGGACGACTATCACGACGTCCTCCGCAAACCGTTCATCATCCATCGCGGCGAAACGGCTCATCTGGTCGTCACCCACGATGAACTGACACAGATCAACGCCGGTCGTGCACTGGATTTGAAAAACATTCAGTTCGTTGACCTACAGTTGCGAAATCCACCGTGCCCGACCGTGGTCCGTGTCGATTTTCTGCGACTGCGGATGTAAACGGGCAATCCGGTTATCCGTTTTGCCGACGCGTCGCGACCGAGAAACTTCGCTGCAATCCCACGGGCACGCCGCAGAGTGTTTATGATTGAAAGGTGACGAAGTTTTCCGACTTCACGCCCCTGGGGCGAACTCTTTTCTCGATTCACTTGTCGGACTGAATTTCAATGGACGGATCATCGACTCGATCCCAAGCGGACGCACCGCCGTTCCCGACCGCTCTTGAAAGTCGAGCTACCGAGTTCCGATGGACCGCATCGATTGACGGTGACCTGCTGTGGATCGATCCGCTTGCCCAACACATCTTCGGTTGCCAGTGTGATGAAATCTTGGGGCAACGTGATCGCCGGCTAGCGAAAGTGCATCCCGATGATCGATCGATGGTGGCCAGCGAAATGGCGGCTTTGCGAGCCACCGCACAATCCGCGTCCGCCGAATCGCAGGCTTCCTCGGCATCGGAATCCGATGCTTCGCCGTCGACGGCAGGTGCCTCGCCAACCAAACTGGTTTCGTACGAATACCGGGTGGTCAAACCCGACGACACGATCTGTTGGGTTCACGAAACCGTAGTCGTTGCCGAGTCGAAATCCAGCAGCGATGACCAGCCTGCATTTTTCGGCCTAACACGGGCGATCAACGATCGCCGAAATTTGGAATCGGCGATCAAAGATTCCGAGGCGGTGTATTTTTCGTTGGTCGAAAGCCTTCCGCTTAGCGTGCTGCGGAAAGATTCGCGCGGGCGTATTCAATACGCCAATGCCCGCGCGTGCGAACAGAGCGGACATGCGGTCGACGAACTGATCGGCAAATGCGACTTCGATCTGTTTCCCGCCGATCTGGCCAAGAAGTACATGGCGGATGATCGCGAGGTGATCCGAACGGGAAAACTGTATCACGATGTCGAACGGCATCAGAGCGGCGATGGAAAACATGTCCACGTCGAAGTCTGGAAGGCGCCCGTTTACAGCGCCAAGGGAGACGTCGTCGGAATCCAGATCATGTTCTGGGACGTGACCAGCCAAAAGAACGCCGAACACCAAGTCGAATTCGAACGGTTCCTGCTATCAACTTTGTTGGCGACCGTGCCCGATTCGATCTATTTCAAGGATGCCGACAGCCGATTCATTCGGCTAAGCCACAGCTGTGCTCGAAAATTCGGACTCGACGATCCACGACTTGCCATGGGCAAATCGGACGCAGATTTCTTTGCCCGTGAACACGCGTCGAAAGCGCTTGCGGACGAGAAAAAGATCATGGAAACGGGCGAGGCAATGCTGTCGCAAATTGAGTACGAGAACTTTGCGGATGGATCGGAAAGTTGGTGCAGCACGACCAAAGTGCCGCTGAAGGATACCAACGGACGCGTCATCGGTACGTTTGGAATTTCACGCGATGTGACCGAGCAAAAACGGGCCGAACAAGAACTGGGACGCGAACGCGATCTTCTGAAAACCATCATCAACAATGTCCCGGACCTGATCTACGTCAAGGACCGGGCGGGCCGGTTCGTGACCGCCAACGCTTCGCTACTGAACCTATTGAAACTGGATTCGCCCGATGACTTGCTGGGCCGCACCGATTACGATTTTTCGCCACCGGAACTGGCCTGCGACTACGTCGCCGATGACCAGAACGTGATGCGTGACCGACGCCCCTTGCTGGACCGCGAAGAATCCCATCGCACCGACGACGGGACCGAACTGTGCCTGTTGACCACCAAAGTGCCACTGTTCAATCCGGAGGGCGATGTGATTGGTGTCGTCGGAATCGGGCACGACATCACGCAGCGCAAAATGGCGGACGAAGAAATCCTGTCTGCCAAAGAAATCGCTGACAAAGCCAATCGAGCGAAGAGCGATTTCCTGGCCAACATGAGTCACGAAATTCGCACGCCGATGAACGCGATCATCGGCATGACGGACCTGGTGCTGGACACGGCACTGGATCCCAGCCAGCGAAGTTTTCTGTCGATGGTTCAAGAATCCGCCGACTCGCTGCTGTCGGTGATCAACGACATCCTGGACTTTTCAAAGATCGAAGCTGGCAAACTGGACTTGGAACCGCGTGTCTTCGAGGTCCGCGAAAACCTTGGCGACACGATGAAAACGCTCGGCTTGAAGGCTCATTCCAAAGACGTCGAATTGGCGTTCCGGGTGGATCCTGCGGTGCCACGCTTCGCGATCGGAGACATCGGACGACTGCGTCAGGTCCTGATCAACCTGGTCGGCAACTCGATCAAGTTCACCGAAAAGGGCGAAGTGGTCGTGGACGTTCGACCGTATCAGTCGACCGAGATGCCGAACGGAATCGAAGTCATCGTTCGTGACACAGGCATCGGAATTCCACCCGAAAAGTTTGCAACGATCTTTCATGAATTCGAGCAGGCCGATACATCCACCACGCGAAAATTTGGCGGCACCGGACTGGGGCTCGCGATTTCGTCTCGGCTGGTCAAACTGCTGGGCGGCCAGATCAAAGTCGAAAGCGAAGTCGGTGTCGGAAGTTGCTTTTCGTTCCAAATGGAACTGGAACCGGCGCCCGATGATGTCGAAGAAACCAGCCGGCGTGGCATCGTCGTCGTCGGTGGAACCAAGGCCCTGGTTGTCGACGACAATGAAACGAACCGACTGATCCTAAGCGAGATGCTAGGCAATTGGGGGATCGTGGCGTCACTGTCGGATTCTGGCGCCGATGCCATCGAACGAATGAAGGCCGCGGCCAGCGCCGGTGATCCCTATGCCCTGGTGATCAGCGATGTGAACATGCCCAACATGAGCGGGTATGACTTTATCGAGAACGTCCGCAATGATCCGGATATCCCATTCGCCCAAATCATCATCCTGACCAGCGGAGACCGTGAAGGAGAGCGCCAACGATCCGAAGTCTTCCGTGTTTGTGAACGGTTGATGAAACCCGTCAAGCAATCGGAACTGTTCGATGCGATCGTTCGATCATTGGGCGTCAATGCATCCGAAGACGCGCTGACCCACGACACCGACGAAACTCGGCCACCATTGGATCGACTGCGAATTCTGTTGACCGAAGACAATGAAATCAATCAACGTCTAGCTGTCGGACTGCTGACCAAGGACGGACATGAAGTGACGGTTGCCAACAACGGTGCGGAAGCGATCGAACACCTAGCCCAACAGGAATTTGACGTCGTGTTGATGGATGTGCAGATGCCCGTCATGGATGGGCTGGAAGCAACCCAGCGGATCCGAGACAAGGAATCCATCGACGGCGGCCACACCACCATCATCGCGATGACCGCGCACGCGATGAAAGGCGACCGAGAGAAATGCCTGGACGCCGGTATGGATGAATACATCCCCAAGCCGATTCGGATCGCTTCCCTGCGAGAAAAACTAAGTGCGTTGGGCGGCCCCCGAACGAGCGATCCCGTCACCGGTGTGGACCATAAAAGTGCCACCGGAACGCTTGCGCCACAGCGGTCCGCAGCGAGTCCGCAGGAACCGCCCGGTACGAAACACTTCAAGCCTACCCAGTCCGAATCATTGCCGGTCGATCTGCAGATCCGGGAATCAGCGATCCAGCAGCTTACGATTTCAGACCCCACACCATTGGAACCTAATATTTCTACGCCACCCGCAGAGCCAAACCCGCCAACACAGCAACCGGGCCCCACCGCCAACGGTTCCGCCGCTTCGAAACCGAGTGGGACGCCGACCGATTCGGCAAAGGCCGACCCGCAGTCCGATCCTGCACCGTCGGATGATGGGGCCATCGATTGGCCGCAGGCCCATGCCACGGTCGGTGGTGACCCGGATCTGCTGGCCGAATTGATGGGTGTCTATTTGGCCGAGGTCGAAAGCTTGACGCGAGCGTTCGATCGTGCGGTCAGAAACGACGACCGCGAAACGCTGCGACGAACGGCACACACGTTGAAAGGCGCTTCGATGTCCGTAGGCGCCTTGCGAACCAGCCGCGTGACCGAGAAATTGGAACACGGCGCCGAAAAGATGACTGCGGACGAAATCCAAGATCATCTGAAGCACGTCACAAGCGAAGTCGCCCAAGCCGTCGGCGCCATCAAACAACATCTACAAAATCGAGAAGCGTCCAAGTGAACAACGCCAAGATCGGCATTTTGACGGTATCCGACCGAGCCAGCCGAGGCGAATACGAAGACCGTGGCGGTCCCGCCATCGCTGCCTACCTAGAAGAAGTCTTGACCTCCCCGTGGACTCCGGTGCAATCCGTCGTACCGGACGATCAAGAAACGATCGCCGACGCGATCGCGAAGATGGCCGACATCGAAGGCTGCTGTCTGATCGTCACCACGGGCGGCACCGGCCCGGCAGCCCGCGACGTTACGCCCGAGGCCACTGAAGCGGTTTGCGAAAAGATGATGCCCGGCTTTGGCGAACTGATGCGAAAAGTTTCGCTCGAAAAAGTCGCCACCGCGATCCTGTCCCGTCAAACCGCCGGCATCCGTGGCGGCAGCCTGATCGTCAACCTGCCCGGACAACCCAAAGCGATCGCAGAATGCCTGGATGCGGTCTTTGCCGCGATCCCCTATTGCATCGACCTGTTGAACGGGCCGCGACTGGAAACCAACGAAGGCCGAATCGTTGCCTTCCGCCCGCAAAAGAAATCCAAGTAGCCCTGGTCCGATTCAGATTCGCAACTGCCATCGACACGCAGCATCACATCCCGCTGGCTATGGAAACCGGACAGTGAGACGCTAGGTTGCCTATGGAAGAGGAACTTCCACCAATAGCTGCGGTGCGTCCTGGCTCGATTTTTCGCGACTGACAAAACGCATTCCCATCGATCCGTGCTCGCCCGCCAACCCAAACGTCACCAAGTCCCCCTCTTCGGCAAGAAACTTCGCCAGCCGTGGATCCGAGATGCGAATCTGATTCTTGTCGCGATCAACGTCCGCCGGCATCTCGTCGACCGTGACTTCGGCCAGCAACGGATACTGATGAATCTGTTTGACCGCTTTGTCCCACGACGGTGTCGACTCCCATTCCAACTTGGATTCGTCCCACTTACCGACTTCGCTGATTCCATAGACTCGGATCGTGGCATCGACCGGTCGCTTGCTTCCCACGACGGTCAAGATCAGCCCCGCTTTGTCGATTTTCGCGCGCGTGTCTTTCAACTGCGACAAGTCGAATCGCAGATAGGAATGGGTCACCTCGATTCCATTGCGCGTCCGAAGCCCGATGGTGGTCCGTTCTCCCAATTTGTCACTGCCGGAGTTCTGCACCATTGCATCCGCACCGCGTCCATCCGCAGTTGAAATCGCGACCCATTTGGTCGGCACAGCGGGAGATACGGGCGGTTCAGCCGAATCGAGTGGATCGGGAACGGACGGATCAGTCCGGCGGGTTGCATCGGCAGGTGATGCGTCAGTAGGTGACGCATCAATACCGGGCGATCTCGGTTGGCCAGATTCCGAGGGGCTCGATTCCGCACCGGATTCCATTTCGCTATCAGACCCTGCCGAGTTCGAATTTTCCGCTGGGTCTGGTCCAGCCTTGGGATCATTCTTGCGATTCTTGCGTCCGCCCTGACCGTTTTGTTTGGGCGTCTGCGGCTTGCCAGATCCACCGGCATCGTTGTCACGTGGCGGTTTGGTCTGGGTTTGCTGTTGAACCGGTTGCGGTGACGAAGTCTGCTGGTTGGGTTGGCCCTGATTTTCCCCAGCGTTGCCCTTTGGTGGGTTACCGCCGCTTGGCGAATTCACATTGCCGGTAACATTGGCTGGTTCGTTCCCCAAGTCGACCACATAGGCTTCGGTAGAACGGCCCGCGCTAGAGAAATAGAACGTCAGCACCGGCAGCGCCACAAACACCACCGCAACGATGGCAGCGATCGGCAAATAGATATGCCAAGCCGGGCCGTCTGCGACTGGCTTGGTGGGCCGCGTCGCCGCTGACATCGGCGGCGTCATCACCGCAGACGGCAGACCGACGACAGGCGCCGCCGGCAAATTAGCCAACGGATCATGAACGACTTCGATTTCATCGCTGCTACCCGAATCGAAACCGATGGATTCAAATCCAACCGCGTCGAATCCGCCCGACGCAGACTTCTTGGTGACAACCTCGGACAAACCTTCCTTCAAACGATTGATCGCCAGCGCCGTCTCGGTGCTTTTCTGGCACTCGACTTCGACTCGCGCTAGTTCCACTTGCAACTGTTCAGCCGAACGTGGTCGGGACCGAGGTTCTTTGCGCAACAACTTGTGAATCAAATCACACAGCGGCTGCGGAATCTGTGGATTCAGTTCCTGGATCGGCAACGGACGATGAGCCAGGATTGAAACCAATTGGCCCGGCACCGACTTGGCTTGGATCGGCAACTTGCCGGTGCACATTTCGTACAGCACCACGCCAAGGCTATACAGATCGCTGCGGTCGTCCATGGGATCCGAACGAGCTTGTTCGGGCGCCAAGTACCCCGGCGTACCAATCACCGCGCCGCGTCCGGCCAACTGGTCGACCGGCGACGATGCCAAGGCCAAACCAAAATCCAAAATCTTGATCCGGTCGGTACCTTCTTGGATCCAAATGTTTGCTGGCTTGATGTCGCGGTGAACGATTCCTTTGGCATGGGCAGCTGCCAGACCACGCGCCGTCTGCATCGCGAACTCGATCACCGTTTCGAAATCGATCTGACCGTGGGTCTTGTTGTATTTTTCTAACGTCTGGCCGGCCAACATCTCCATCGCCATGAATGGAGTGCCCTTGCTTTCGCCGACTTCGAAGATGGTGGCCACATTGTCATGGTGCACCGCGGCCATCGCTCGTGCTTCGCTGAGGAACCGTTTGCGACTGTTGGGAACCGCCGCGATCTTTTGGTTCATCACCTTCAACGCGACCGAGCGTTTCAGCTTGATGTCCTCGGCACGAAAGACGAACCCCATCCCGCCACGTCCCAATTCGGAAATCACGCGGTAGTGGCCGAGGACTCCTAGGTCACCTGCCTGAGTCGGCGGTTCAAGGAAATCGTAGAGCGAAGTGTCGGTCATTTGCGGGCGCTGGCAACGGGAAAGATAAGCCGCGTGGTCACGCCCTAGTGTAACCGTAACCGAACACGATTCCGACTACGGGATTCGACTGCGCCATCCAAAACAGGGTGGATTAGGCATGGCCCGCCGGCAGCGAGCCATCGATTTGTCCAGCCGATTAGGACGATACGCCCGGCTTAGGACGTCTCGCTCGCCAAATCCCTATCGCGGCGATGCAGGCGATCGCCATGACAGTAGACGGCTCGGGGACCGCCACCGCAGTCGGCGCCAACCCAAACCCGGCCAGTCCCCCAGCCCCGGAGGGGTCAGTACTGATCACCGAGAACCGCGTGGATGGATCGATGAACCCGCCCGGGTTTCCCGTCGTGATCCCGTCCAAAAGTGCGATGTTCAAGTTGGCCGTCGAAACGTCGCTACCGGACCACGCGGCCCCGGGATCACTCCCTGCTTTGCCGAACATGTCCGTCGTGACGCCACCCAACTGAACCACCAATGCATCGTCACCATTGAAAGTGAAGGGTTCGTCTTGAAAGTGAATGACTCCCGCTCCGAAGGCGCTATCCAAATAGGTGCCAATGTCACTCGTGCCAACGACCATCACATCGCCAGCCGCCAATAGACCTGTATCGAGCGAGAAATCACTCGACGGGACTGCACCATTGGTGCCCTTCAAAATAACCAGAGGACTGGTCGCGAAATCGATATCATCCAACGACGAATTCCAAAGCTCGATCCCTTTGGGAGTCGAGCCTGAATTGGTCTCGACATATTGGCTGATGACCAAGGCGCCGCTGGCCTGGCTTGTCAACGTGACAGCGAAGATCGCAAACATGGTCCAAAGTGACTTTTTCATTCTGGTGCCCTCAATCGAAAGTGCCCTTGCGTACAGGAGAGTCAACTAAATCAACATATGCGTTCGCTAAATCAGACTCCAGCGTTTCACCCCCCATTTGGGAAACTTTTTTCAGCAGCACCATCGCGCGATCGGTCTCTCGATTGTTTCCATCAACTTTCCGAGCGCACCGGCCAAATTAGCTGGGTACCTCCAACCAATCGGGCCGTTCCGATTACACCGAAAGATTTGACTCCGAAAACCCAATCGGATACGCTTTACCAACCGATGAGGTGAGATTTTCATACCTAATCGGACTACACTGCGTGCTTACGGCTACGCAAACGCTTTTTCGACGCCATTGGGAACTTTCCTGGACGTTGCGAAAGTCCCGCCCTACCACCCCCGCCAATACATTGCCCAACCGGAAAGTCGCGAAAGATTTCGTGATCTCCGTTCAGCACGTGTCTTACGATTTGGAAAAACGCACCCTTCCGTTGTTCCACCGCTATCGCCTTGTCGCTTTCAAACGACCGGCATCCCCACCACAGCTAACGATCGAATTCTTCACGGGAGAATCTCAAAATGCGTTGTCACGGTAACCCTCTTAGCCGTCGCGGTTTTCTTGCTGCCGGAGCCCTTGGCGGCCTCGGCCTGTCCCTTCCCGAACTGCTGATGCATCGGGCGATGGCCGAACAGAAGCACTACGACTTCATCAAGGCCAAGGCGAAGAGTGTGATTCACGTGTTCTTGCCGGGCGGGATCGCTCAACAGGAAACGTTTGACCCCAAACCGTACAGTCCGCTGGAATATCGCGGCGAGTTTCGCACGATCAAAACCAACACGGGCGAACAGTTCTGTGAAACCATTCCCGAACTGGCCAAGCGTGCGGACAAGTTCAGCGTGATTCGCTCGATGACTCACGGCGAAGCTGCCCACGAACGTGGTACGCACAACATGTTCACCGGCTACAAGCCTAGCCCCGCGCTTTCCTACCCCAGTTTTGGTGCGGTTGTCAGCCACGAATACGGACCTCGGAACAACCTGCCTCCGTACGTCTGCATCCCCAACGTTCCCAACGAATTCGCCGGTACCGGGTACTTGCCTAGCAGCTATGGCGGATTCGCACTGGGTTCCGATCCGGCCAACAGCAACTTCAAGGTCCGCGACTTGGACTTGGCAGGCGGCGTCGACGAACAACGCTTCCTTCGCCGCAAAGCCGCTTTGGACGTCGTCAACCGAAAGTTTGTCGAAGCCACCCCAGCGGACAACGTCGCTGCGATGAACACGTTCTATCAACGTGCCTACGACTTGATCGACACGCCAAAAGCGAAACTGGCGTTCGACATTGAAAAGGAAGACGCCAAAACCCGTGACCGTTACGGTCGCAACCAAGCCGGCCAACGACTGTTGATGGCCCGCCGATTGGTTGAATCGGGTGTCCGATTGGTGACATTGACCTACGGATCATGGGACATGCACACCGGACTAACCGCTGCGTTCAAACGATCGATGCCCGCTTTGGACGTCGGCTTGTCGGCGTTGCTGGACGATTTGTCCGAACGCGGAATGCTGGACGAAACCTTGGTGATGGTCACCAGCGAATTCGGAAGAACGCCGAAGATCAACCCGGATGCGGGACGCGATCACTGGCCCAAGGTATTCAGCGTCATGCTGGCCGGTGGCGGAATCAAGGGCGGCATCATTCACGGGTCGTCCGATTCGACCGCTGCCGAACCGGAAGACAACCCCGTTTCGCACGCCGACTTGGCCGCCACGATGTACCGATTGATGGGCATCGTTTCAGACAAAGAACTGATGGCGCCAGGCGACCGTCCCATCGAAATCGTCGACGGCGGCAAGCTGATCGAACCGTTGATGGTTTAGGAAGTCCATGGTTTAGGAAAACAGCATGGGTGCCCCCCATGTTTTGACGACGACGCTGATGTCCCACACCCAACTCGCGAATCCTGATCAAGACGAATGAAGATTCCTAGCACTATGAATGTTCCAGTCGTGCCTTTGATGGCCGTCGCGCTCGCGTGGTGTGTGGGGGTGGCGATGCCATCGGCCACCGCGTCGTTTCCCGTCGTTCGCCAACTGAAACCGCTGGGCGTCGTCCGCGGCGAAGAATCCACGGTGACCTTCATCGGCGATCGCGTCGGTGATGCCCACACGGTGTTGGTCGACGTGCCGGGCATCGAAATCATCGAAGTCAAAGCGATCGACGGCAAATCGGTTTCGGTCAAACTGAAAGCCGATGCCAAGCTGTCACCCGGTCTGTATCCCGTTCGATTGGTCACCAAAACCGGCATTTCGAACCTGCGTTTGATCGGCGTCGGCGCGATGCCAATCGTCCAAGAAGTCGAACCGAACAACGACTTCGCAGCGCCGCAATCGATTCAACTGAACCACACGGTCGAAGGCGTTGTGGACCGCGAAGATCTGGATCACTATCAGATCGAACTGAAAGCCGGCCAACGATTGACCGCCGAAATCGAAGGCATTCGCCTGGGTTATTCGATCAACAACCAAAACATCCTGGACCCCTACATTGCGATCCTGGACGAAGGCCGTTTCGAGGTCGCGACCAGCGATGATTCGTCCTTGCTGCAACAGGATGGCGTTTGCAGTTTCCAAGCTGAAAAAGACGGCATGTATACCGTCGTGGTCCGTGACAGCGCCTTTGGCGGATCCAGCATCAATGGGTATCGACTGCATGTGGGAACTTTCCCACGCCCGGTCGCTGCGATCCCATCGGGCGGTGTCCCTGGGTCCGTGCTAAAAGCCAACATGGTTTCGATCGATGGCTCGGTCACCGAAGCATCCGTCCAACTGCCCAGCGAAACCGCCGACCAGTGGGGCGTTGTGATGGAAGACGAATCGGGAATCAGTCCATCGCCGAACTGGATCCGCGTCAACGATCTGCCCGTCGTCATGGAAACCGAACCCAACGACGTTTACACCACCGCCCCCATGTTCGAAGCCCCCGCCGCGTTCTGTGGCGTGATCGAAAAAGAAGGCGACTACGATTGCTTTTCGTTCGAGTGCAAGAAGGGTCAGAAGTTCCGAGTCCAGTGTTATGCCCGGAACATCCTTCGTTCGCCTCTGGACGCCCTGCTGAACGTCTTTGGACCTGACAATAAGACCATCCAATCGTCCGACGACGCCGGTGGAATGATGGACCCGTTCATTGAATTCACTGCCCCGGCCGACGGAAAACACACCATCCGCATCTATGACCAACTGCGTGGTGGCAGCCCGATTCATCACTATCGCATCGAAGTCACGCCCGCCGACCCAACTTTCGAACTGACCCTGAAAGAACTTCGTCGAGACGAGGCCAGTGTGGTTTCGGTACCGATCGGTGGATACACCGCCGCGATGGTGACCGCCACACGCAAGGGCTACAACGGCGAGATCCACATGGAATTGGCTGGCCTGCCACCCGGCGTGACCGCCACACCGTACCCCGTGCCCAGCGGACGGGCGGAAATCCCCGTGCTGTTCACCGCCGCAGCCGATGCCTCCCACGCGGCGTCGCTGTTCATGATCGCCGGTCATGGTGACGAGAAAAACTTTTCCGTGATGGGAAAGCTGTCTCAACAACACAAGTTGATGCTTGGACAAAACCGACGCCACATGTGGTCCTATGACACGCAGCGAGCGGCGATGGCAGTCACCGAAGCTGCCCCGTTCCAAATCGAACTGGTTCAACCGGCCACACCGATCCTGCGAAGCGGCAGCAAGGACCTGATGGTCCGCGTCACTCGCAACGAAGGCTTCGAAGACGAGATTCGAATTCGAACGCTGTACAACCCGCCCGGCATCGGCGTGAACAACAGTCGCAAAATCGAAAAGGGCAAAAGCGAAACCCTGATTCCCATCACGGCCAACGGTTCGGCGGCGGTAGGGAAGTGGCCGCTGATTCTGGTCGCTAGCTATCCGGGCAGCAACGGCACCGCCGAAGTCACCACGCCAGCAATCATGCTGGATGTGCAAGAGTCGTTGTTCAAGTACGAATTCCCACGCACCGCTGCCGAAACCGGCACCGAAGCGAGTGTTTCGATTGCGATGGAAGTGCTGCGAGAGCATCCTGGCGAAGCCGAGGTCGAACTGGTCGGTCTGCCCAATGGTGTCACCAGCACCCAAGGTGTTCAAAAGATCGCTGCCGACACCACCACCGTCACGTTCCCGATCACGGTTGCCGCCGACGCAAAGGTTGGCAAACACAAAACGCTGGTCTGCATTTCACGCGTCAAAGTTGGCGAAGAAACGATCATCCAAACCACCGGCACCGGTGAACTGCGAATCGACAAACCGTTGCCGCCCAAGGTCGATGCCCCCAAGGCAGAACCCAAGCCGGCCGAGAAGAAACCTGCTGCACCAGCGGCCCCCAAGCCGCTCAGCCGTCTAGAACAACTGCGTCAACTGAAAAATCAATAGTCTCTGGTGTCGTCCCCTTCGATGCCTGTCACCGCCTAGCCTGATCGATCCCCTGTTTGGCTCGTTGAAAGTTTGATCATGTCCCTTTCAAGAATCCTGCGTCCCCTCGCCGCATCGGTCGCCGTTCTATCGACGGCTTGGACCGTCGTATCGGCTGTCGAGCCGAGCGAAACGCTGACCGCATCGGTCAGCAAAGATATCCCGGCAGTGCCAAACATGGCGATCTATCCGGCCGAAATCAAACTGGGTTCGGGTCGCGACTTCCAAACCTTTGTCGCCGTCGTCACTCGCGATGACGGCATCACATCGGACGCGAGCGATCGAGTCGAATGGTCGGTCGCTGATCCAGCGGTAGTGAAACTGGACGGGTTCAAGCTATTGCCAGTCGCGGACGGCAAAACCGAACTGGTCGGGATGTACGCCGGTGCCGAAATTCGCGTGCCTGTCGAAGTCTCCGGTGCAACCGCGCGTCCACCGATCAGTTTCGAAAAAGACGTGATGCCAGTGCTGACCCGATCGGGCTGCAACACAGGTTCCTGTCACGGGGCAGCACGAGGAAAAGACGGTTTCAACCTTAGCCTGTTCGGATTCGACCCGGTGGGCGACTTCCACCGCATCACACGTGAAATCGGTGTTCGCCGAATCAACTTGGCCGTCCCCGAAGAAAGCTTGTTTCTAAAGAAAGCGGTGGGCAGCGTCCCCCATACCGGCGGAAAGCTGTTCGATCCCCAAAGCGATTACTACGCGACCGTTTTGGAATGGCTACAAAATGGTGCCAAGATTGACCCGGACAATGCAAAGCCGCCCACTGTGGACTCGGTTTCGCTGTACCCGCCGCAAGCGGTGATCGAAGGGGACGGAAAGACCCAACGATTTGTAGCCGTCGCCACCTACAGCGATGGGACCACGCGTGATGTCACTCGGCTGGCGGCCTTCACGTCCAACAACGCTGGCACCGCGGACATCAACGACCAAGGCGTCGTCACCGCCGGACGCCGTGGCGAAGCATTCGTGATGGCTCGCTTCGACACTCATACCGTGGGCAGCCAAGTCCTGGCACTTCCTGAAAACCTGGAATACACGCCGCCCAAAATCGAAGGCGACTACATCGACCAAATGGTGGGCCGAAAGCTTCAAAAACTGCGGATCGTGCCTAGCCCGATCTGCAGCGACGAAGAATTCATCCGCCGTGTCACGATCGACATCGTCGGCATGCTGCCTACCGAAGACGAATACAACCAATTCGTGAACGACCCAGCGCCGGAGAAACGATCCGAACTGATTGATCGATTGCTTGAACGCAAAGAGTTCAGCGAAATCTGGGCGATGAAGTTCGCTCAACTGCTGATGATCAAAAGCACCAACCAAGTCAGTTACAAATCGGCGTTCCTGTACGCCAATTGGTTGACAGACAAATTCGCCAAAAACGTCCCCGTCGACCAAATGGTTCGCGAACTGCTGACCAGCACCGGCGGAACGTTCACGTCGCCGGCGACCAACTTTTACGAGATCGAACGCGACACCCTGAAGACGTCCGAAAACGTCGCTCAGGTGTTCATGGGAATTCGCACCCAGTGCACCCAATGTCACAATCACCCGTTCGATCGCTGGACGATGGATGACTATTACGGGTTCGCATCGTTCTTTTCCCAAGTCGGTCGAAAGAACGCCGAAGACTACCGCGAAAAGATCGTTTACAACCGATTCAGTGGCGAAGTCAATCACTTGGTCACCAAGAAACCGGTGCCACCGAAATTCTTGGGTGGTGAGATTCCCGACACCAAGGGCAAAGACCGTCGCGCCGTGGTTGCCGAGTGGTTGACCAGTCCCGACAACCCCTACTTTGCTCGTTCGATCGCCAACCGCGTCTGGGCTCACTTCCTAGGCATCGGTGTGGTCGAACCGGTCGATGACATCCGTGTCAGCAACCCGGCGTCGAACCCCGAATTGTTCGACGAACTGGGCAAACGTCTGGTCGATTACAAGTTCGATTTCCGTCAATTGGTCCGCGACATTTGCAACAGTGACGCCTACCAACGAAGCACGATGACGAACGAAACCAACGCTCACGACAATCTAAACTTCGCTCACGCGGTCGTCCGCCGCGTACCGGCCGAAAACCTGCTGGATTGCATTTGCCAAGTGACTCAAACCCCGGACAAGTTCCGCGGATTGCCACTCGGTGCACGGGCGGTACAGATTGCCGATGGCACGACGTCGAACTACTTTTTAACAGCCTTCGGTCGATCGCCACGGACGACGGTTTGCGATTGCGAAGCCACCACGGATCCATCGCTATCGCAGGCCTTGCACCTGATCAACGGCAATTCCGTCCACGACAAGATCACGCGCAGCAAGATCATCGAAAAATGGATCAACGAAGAAAAGCTGTCACCGGAAGCCGCCATTGATCGGATCTACGTGACCTGTTTGTCACGTGCCGCAACGGCCGACGAAAAGACCGAACTGTTAGCGTCGATCACCGACGAAGCCGATCAAGTTGTCGTCCTTCAGGACATCTTCTGGGCCGTGCTGAATAGTCGCGAATTTGTTTTCAACCACTAAATGATGTCTTCGATGTATAAGCAAATCTCTGCCATCGCCATCTTGGCCACGATTCTTTCAGGATCGTTAGCGTCTGGATTGTTGGGCACATCAACGGTTCGTGGCGAAGATGCCAAGTCGACGCCCGCGGCCCCCAAGGTCACGTTCGACGATCACATCAAACCGATTTTTCGCCAACACTGTGCGACCTGTCACAACCAAGGCGACAAGAAGGGTGGGCTAGCGGTCGATTCGTTTGCCGCCTTGATGGAAGGCGGCGGCAGTGGCGAAGTGGTCTTTGACGATGGCGATGCCGAGGGCAGCCGATTGTGGCAACTGGTCAACCATGATGACACGCCCGTCATGCCGCCCAACCAGGACCGCATTCCCGACGAACAACTGAAATTGATTCGTGCCTGGATCGAAGGTGGCATCCTGGAAAACTCGGGATCGAAAGCGAAAGCGAAAAAGAAGAACAATCTTGCCTTTGTCGCCAGCGCCGGTGGCCGTCCCGAAGGCGGCGGTGCGATGCCCGAGTCGATTCCACAAACGACTCCTGTGCTGACCGATCGTCCGGCCGCAACGACCGCGATCGCCGCTAGCCCGTGGGCACCTTTGGTCGCCATCGCGGGCCAAAAGCAGATTGTCATGTACCACAGTGACAGCGGCGAATTGCTTGGCATTTTGCCCTTTGACGAAGGCGTCGCCCAATCCCTTCGATTTAGTCGCGATGGAGCCTTCCTGATCGCCGGTGGTGGCGAACATAGCGTCCGAGGCGTGGTCGCCGTTTACGATGTCAAAACCGGACAACGCGTCGCTGCGGTTGGTGACGAATTGGACACCGTCTTTGGTGGCGATGTGAACGACAACATGACTCGCATCGCACTCGGTGGCCCTCAGAAAATGCTGCGAATCTACGACGCAACCGATGGCACCCAACTGTTCGATCTGAAGAAACACACCGATTGGATCTACACGGTCGCCTACAGCCCCGACGGAATCCTGATCGCCTCGGGGGACCGTTCCGGTGGCCTATGCGTTTGGGAAGCCGATTCGGGCCGCGTGTACCTAGACCTGACCGATCACAAGGGCGCCATCATGGCGGTCGCATGGCGTGACGATTCAAACGTGATGGCCAGCGCTAGCGAAGATGGCACCGTCAAGCTTTGGGACATGGTCCAAGGCAAAGCGATCAAGTCCATCAGCGCCCACGGTGGCGGCGTCAACTCGGTCGCCTTTGATCACGAGGGTCGATTGGTTACCGCAGGCAAAGACAATCGCGTCAAACTATGGGATGCCTCGGGCAACCACATTCGCGACTTTGAACCGATGGCCGAAGACGTCCTAGAAGTCGCCATCACGCATGACGGAAAACGCGTTGTCTATGGCGACTGGACGGGCCAAATCGTGTCGACGCTGACCGACGACCCGAAACAGAAATCCGAATTGGCTGCCAACCCACCGCCTGTGACCAAGCGTCTGGAATCCGTCAAACAAACTTTGGTTTCGGTGCAAACCGAATTGGCGCCGATCAAGGCCGCGTGGGATGCCGCGAACCAGTTGGTCGCTGCTGCGCAGAAACCGATCGACGAACTGACAGCCAAGATCGCGGCCAAGAAAGCAGCCGCCCAATCGGAAACCAAGGCAGCCGAAGCAAGCCGCAACCTGGCCGCTAAGATTCAACAGGAACTGCCACAGCAGACGGCGGCTTCGCGAGATCGACAGGATTCGCTTACCGCCGCCCGCGTCGGTCTGCTGGCCGGCACCGTCAACGAGGCTGCGGTTGCCGATCAGGAACAAGCGATGGCAGAACAGTTGATGGCACTGGCCAAAAAACGGCGAGAGCAAATTGCAGCCACCGCAGCAATCGATACGCACACCAAGTTGGCGGTAGAGCACGAGGCAGCGGCGACTCAGTTGGCGACCGGCATGGCCGCACTGCAGACAGCATTGAAGACGGCTCAAGAAGCCGCCGGTGCAGCCAAGACGCAGTTCGACCAAGTCGCCCAGCGATTGGCCGAAGTCCAAACCAAGCACGACCGACTAGCGGCCGCCGTAAAATAGAAGCCGCGCCTCAAGCTCCCACGCCCAATCGTTTAACCGCGTGGGCAACGCCCCACGCCCCCAGATCCCCGATCGTTTAACCGCGTGGGCAACGCCCCGCGCGTCAACATCCCCAATCGTTTAACCGCGTGGGCAACGCCCCGCGCGTCAACATCCCCAATCGTTTAACCGCGTGGGCAACGCCCCGCGCGTCAACATCCCCAATCGCTTAACCGCGTGGGCAACGCCCCACGCGTCCACCCACCCAAACCCGCGCCCCACCAAGCACACGGCTAAACCAAAGCCGACAGCGCATCAGCCCCGCAGTTTGCCGATCCGGCCCCAGTTTTTTTTCGCCGTCGGTGACTGCCTTTCTCGCCGTGGTCGGACCACGCATTTTTCCGCGACTTGCCCCATCCACCGCCATTCGGTGCGAAATTCATCAAACTCGGGTATCGGTTGTAGTGGTTATCGCCGATGGGGCCCCCCGAACCGCCATGATCTGTGGACAAATGAAACCGCTTGTCGCTGCTTTTGTCTTTGCGGACTGCGGCGTTTGCGTAAACTATAGGAAGTGACGCCAATGACGGGATCGGATCCCGGCGGTGAAAGCACCCTTTTCTAGCTCCCTTTCCAGTCTCATCTACGCGCGACGGGCCTTCCATCGAGCCCGGACGTCGGCGTGATCAGCGACATCAGTCCACGCATGCACCGTTGCCATCCACAACGATCGCGAATCGTAAAGCCATCGTGGGCTGTCATGGTTGCATGCTTATTGGCAACCGTGATCTCGGTGGCCACCCCCAACGCCTTGATCAGATCGGCGATCGCACAGCCGCCCGGCACGTTGCCCCCGAACGAAACGTTTTCCGACCAGGACGACGGCCAGCTACCGATCCAAGCTTTCATGTTTCTAAGCGAAGCCGGAAGCAAGGTGATGATGCCGCGGGTGACGTGGGAAGAATACGAACGACGCATGAACCTGGAATCGTCCACCGACGGTCGCCAGCAATCGTTCAGTTATCAATCCTTGTCGATCACCGGCGCGACCGAAGGCGGGCGAGCCGAGATGGAAGTGGTGTTGAAACTGTCCATCGATTCGACGGGCGGCCGATGGGTCAAAATCCCGCTGCGAATGGAAAACTTTCATAGCCTGGCTCCGCCGGACGTCAGCGGCATCGACGAATACTCGATGACCTTCGACCCGGCATCGTCCGATTATGTATTGTCGGTCAAAACCGCGGCGGTCAGCGACGCGATGGTACGTCTGCGGATGTCATCGCAGGTTCAATCGCATTCGATGCGTTCGATGGATTTCCGATTGCCCGATGTTCCGTCCCAAGTCCGACTGACCATCGACGCAGCCGACGTTGACGGTGAAGTGGTGGGCCGCGGCGACGAAACGTTGACCGCATCACCGCGTCCGGGTGCATTCACTGAACTTGCAATCGAAAGCGGTGGCGGTAATTTTTCGGTGCGTTGGGGCAGGCTATCCCGATCGACTCAAGATCTTCCGCTGCTAGAAGTGGAAAGCCGCATCGAAGCTCGCTGGGATTCCCCGCAAGACCAACCTCACGTATCGGTTCGGTTGACCGTCCGGAATGCCAAGGGATCGATCGATGGGTTCCAACTTCGTCTGCCACCGGGTTCCGTCGTACTGGATACTCCGCGTTTGGGATTGCGTGGGCAGACGATCGAATTGGGTTACCCCGATCCACCTGCCGATCGCGGTGACGAAGTTGCCGACGGCGGTTCGATCAACGCCAATCGTGGTTCCCCCAAACCCAAACCAGGCCCAGCCGCCAGGGCAGCAGGCATCCGGTCAGCAGAGGACAGTTTGGCCCAACTGGGCGAGATCCGCACCATCACGATCCCTGACGAAGAACGTCAACAACGCATCGATCTGAATTTTGATCTGCAGTTGGCGGCCGACAATACATCGGCATCCTCGCCATTGGACTTCCGAGTCGTCGAAGTGGTTGGATCGCTTCGCCATCAAGGCGAAGTGTCGATCCGAACAGGCGGCGACTACCGATTGCGTTGGCGAACCCGCCCATGGGTTCGCAGCGAGCCCAGTGAGACACCCGACGAAGGGCTGTCGGGACGACTGTACCGTTTCCGATTCGACCGCGCATCGTTCGCACTGCCAGTTTGGTTGTCTGCCAAAGAACGCCAAGTCCGATTGACCAGTGCATCCGAACTGACCATCCGCGATTCCGTGGCATCCTTGGTGATGGACGTTCAAGCCACCGGACAGGCCAGTGACGGAAGGCTGCAACTGGAAGAGTCCGATTGGAAAATCAGCTCGATCGAAAACATCGAAACCGGCGAACCACTGGAATCGTTTCGGTCCGATAGCCTGCGGGTCATCGACTTCAACCCGGCCGCCATCGATGACACCACAGCCATCCGGATTCGCGCCCAACGTTCCTTTGCCGACAACCAAACAGCGATTGATTTTGCGATTCCACGTGTGGTCGCGACCGACGACAACGTCCTGATCCAAAGTTCGTCGCTGAACCTGACCAGCAGCGGTCGCACGCTATTGGTCATTGATCTGGCCGCGTCCCAAGGATTGACCCGCGTCGCATCGACACGAAGCGAAAACGTCGGGGCGTCGTCCATCAGCACTTTCCGCATGCTGAATCCGGACGAACCGTCACGGCTAGTCGGAGTGCTGGTCGATCAACCACCACGAATCACTCTTTCCAGCGATGCGACCGTCGAATTGGATGGCGACCAGTTGCGATCGACGGTCGATTGGATCGTTACATCCCCGTTGGATTTGGAAGGCCGGTTGCCGATCCGAATCCCAAGCCCGGCCGCGGCGGCCGCCGCTACCAACGAACGATCGACCGACACCGCGGGGAACGTTTCGGCGCCCACCCCTACCATCGCGACCGGGGCAGATCGTTTTGACGGATCCGATCCCGACGCGGACGAACCCTGGGTCGTCACGGTGGACGGTGTCCCGGCCACACTACGACCTTTGGACGATGATCGATACGAATTGATTTCCGAACGTCTGGCCAGCGGTACCATGGCGATCCGTTGGCGGCATTCCCAAAACCGTCGATCGGTCAACAACCTGCGTGCGACCGAACTGGTGTCCATGCCACGTCCGAACATTGCCGACGTCACGGTCCGCGGAACCGTGCGAGTCAATTTGCGGGGGAACCAACCCTTTGATTTGACTTCGACCGATTCGCCGCCGACAACGATGTTGGAACTGGACACGCTGCCGCGCGACCCGTTGCGGTTGCGGCTGAACTCGCGCGTCGCGGCGACAGAGGAGATCACGATTCGGCAAGCGTTGATTCGGACCGTTGTGGGTCGATCGACACGCCAAGAACAGGTCATCGCACGCATCCAAGGTGGCGATTACTTCCAAGTCGGCCTGCCCCCCGGGACTCCCGATGTCAGCGTCGAAGCCTTGATCGACAACGAACGCGTTCCGGTTCAAAGACAAGAAAACGCACTGATCGTTCCCTTGGCAGGGGATCGCAGCAGCCATGTGGTGGATTTGCGAGTCTGGATATCGATGCCGACCAATCCCTCCTATGCGGTGATCACTCCGCTGTTGAAATTGCCGGCCGGGGTAGGGCGAGTGTTCTGGCGAATCATCGCTCCCAACGACGGACATGTCGTTTGGGCATCCCCCACCGTCGGTCGATCGATGGCGTGGCGATTTGATGGTTGGAAACTCTATCGTGAATCCAGCCATACCGATGCGGCGCTGAACGCAATGATCGGCGGCGACATCTCCGCAGGCGACCCGCCCGCGTCCGAGAACCGCTACCTGTATGTCGGATCAGATCTGCCATCATTCGAAGTCGTCGTTGTTTCGAGGACCGTTCTGTGGATTTGCGTTGGATCGTTTGTATTGCTGCTAGCGATCTTGTTGACCCACATCCCGCGATCACGGCATCCGATGACCGCCATCGTCGTCGCGGTGCTGTTTGCCGGACTGTTGGCGATCGCCCCCGACGCTGCTGTGTTGGCCGGTCAATTGGGAATGATCGCGTTGGTGCTAGTGATCGCAATGATCTCGATCCGCGTTTTGGTCACGCCATCGGGTGGCGGGCGAGTGTTCTCGTCCACGTCCGTCGATGGACGCACCACACCATCCACACGATCGATTCAAGCAAGCAAACCTGAAAGCGTCAGTCTGGCGACAACCCAAGCGATGGCACCCACGCCGGAGGGATCGCAGTGATGTCGCTGTGCTGCCGGATCGTCGGGCTCGCCTGGATCGTGTTGGCCAGTATGTCAACCTTGTCAGCCGCGACACCCCAGCCGCCGACATCGTCGACTGCCGCCCCCAAGCAGGACGCCGAAGAAGCGTCGGCGGATGCCACCGATGAATCATCGCCCACGGTCGATCCCGATAAGAAATCGCAGGACTTCCCGCCGGCATCCGACCAGTCGATGTCCGCCGCAGATTCGCCGCAACCCGACGATTCTTCCAAACCCGACGAATCTTCCAAACCGGGCGATTCGCCGACGGCCGACGATGCTGCTGCGTCAGAAGTTTCGAAGTCAACCGAGGACCCCGACAGCGACACATCGATGCAAGCGGCCGAGGTTCCAAACGCCTTGCCGGCCGCGCCCAAGTTGCAGCTAAAACTGCCGCCTGCGCTTCCTGATGGGCGGCCGCTGTATCCGATCGGGATTTTCGAGTCCCAGATGGTTGAATTGATCCCCGACACCTATCGCCCGGTATCGATGGAACGACTCGGCACGGCTGTCAAACGGCTCACCGATCGGGCCACCGATGACCAAGCCAGCCGGTTGCGAGGCAGCGAGTATTGGGTGGAACTCATCGGCGATACGCTGGTCAGCAAACGCAGTCTCTTGGATCTTGAATCCGACCGTGATGCCGTGGTCCGCCGTTCGCTCGGTCGGGTCAATTTGGCGATCGATCCATCGTCGACTCGATCAATCGATGCAGCATCATCCGAACTGCCACGTCTAGAATCGGGTCCCGATGGAAACTTGGTCGCAGTTTTCCAAGGAGGTGCATCCCGACAAACTCGCATTGAATTTGGATGGCAACTGCACGGCCGCGATTATGGCAATGGCAACGAGTTTCTGATTCGACTGCCACGCACGCCGCAAACGCGGATCGTCTTGGCTGCCCCGCCGGATCTCGAAATCCAGGCACTCGACGGAGTCCTGCGGACTCGCCCCGGCCCGCCAGCCGATGCAGGCGAGAACGCGAAAGATTCCGACGCACGCTGGTATTCAATCGATGCCGGCGGACTATCGACGGTTCGGATTCGCACCAGCCCACGAGAAGCACCCAACGTCGAATCACCGCTGATCGTTCGCCGTTCGCTTATCCAATACGATGTCGAACCATCGGGGTTGCAGTGGATCCAACGGATGTCGGTGCAATTGCCCGTCGATCAACCGCTGCCCAAGTTGCGCGTGTTCGACGCGACCGTGGTGTCGATCAAGATCAACGCTTTGGAAGTCCCGTTCGATGTCAAACGCCGCGGGCAACGAGAACACGAAATCACAGTCGATCTGCCGTCCGGTTCGATCAACCCACAAGCCGCCGCTACGACCATCACGATCACCGGCCAATCGTTTTGGGATGATTGGTGTCAGCTACCGATCGCACGCTGGGTAGGCGACAGGATCATCAATGCATCGGCCGTCGATGAGGTCCAGTTGGCTGTCGCGGCGCCGTTGGAACTAGTCGACTGGAATCTGCCGCCGCACTGGAACCAATCCGAACCGCAGTGGGTCGATGGCATTCATTTGTGCGCCGCATCGGGACCACCGGTCGATCATCTCTCGTCGACGCTCCAAGGCGATCTTGCAACAGCCTGGTCGGCGGTTCGATTTGCACAGCAACCGCAGCTTCAAACCAGCGAAACATGGTTGCGTTTGGAAGTTCAAAAGAGTGCCTTGATCGCCAAGGCTCGCATCACCATCGCGGTCGACGCGACTCGACTGGCACCCGTGCGGCTGAAGATCCAAGACGATTTTTCGATCGACAGCCTAACATTGGCTCATTCGCAAAGGTCGATCGAATCACTGCACACCAGCGACGCCAACAATGCGTTGGTCATTTGGCCCGAATCCGACGACGTTTCCCCCGCGTCCAAAGACACGCCGGCGCAATTGACGATTGACATTACCGGAACCCGGGTGCTGCCCAACGGATCCGCCGGGCTAGAAGTCCCCTCGGCCTGGTTCGCTCGCCTGGAAGATGTCCGCGGCAATTTCTTTGCATCGATTGTGTCGCCCGACAACTTGAACTGGAGCGGGGAAGCGGCGCTGAAACGCGATCGAATTCGCGCCGCCGATCTGGCCAAGAAACCGTTGGCGTTTTTGAGCGGGGGCGAGCGACCGACTCTGTACTTTGCCTCCCAAACCGGGCGCACCCCCGAAGTTCTGTTGGAAACGCCCAGTGTGTCGTTCAATGTCTCGACGCTGTTGCGGATGAGCCGTGACGGTGACGAAGTGGTGGAGGAACTGACGATCGATGTCGAATCGGCCGGCCAGACGCTGGAACAGATTTTGGTCCAGACCGGTCCTGCCGGTGGACGACCGATGTACCACTGGGCCTTGAAGGGCGAAGACGGGATCCCCAGCACCAGCCTGCCACCGTCGGATGTCCAGTTGGGTGGTGACCCGATCGCCACCCTTGGCCCGCCCCAGCCACCGGTGACAACCAACAACAGCAATCCAGATTTGCCCAGCGTCGATTCAGGCGGCGTCGATTCAGGTGGCGTCGATTCAGCCAGCGCCGAATCAATCACCGTCGACACAGTCAATGGCGAATCCGATTTGCCGGACCGGCATCAAGAGGGTGTTTACACGATCGATGTTTCGGAATTGAACCTCCGCGGCCGCCGGCTGATCGCCCGTCGCCGATACCCGATGAAGAAGCCCACCAACCTACAACTGCCCAGCGTCCCGGGTGCGGCTTCGCAGCGTAGCGAAGTGCTGATCGAAAGTGGCTTGCAAGTCCACCAAAAGAGTTCGTCGGTCCAACTGGTTCCGGTCATCCCCACACCATCGTCGTCTGGCCAACCCAACATCGTGGACGACGAAAGCGGATCGGGTGATCGCACCGCGGGCGAAACCGCCAAGCGTCAGTCCGACGAATCGACCACCGACAACCCGGCCGCGGACATCGACACGTCCTCGCCCGACCGCCGTGTTCGGGAGCCATCCGTTGTCCATCAACGTTTGCGATACGACGCAGTGGAACAGCCGTCAATCGTGCTGGCACTGTCCGATGATGACGGCAGCGTGAACTTGGTTTGGCGTGAATCGGTTCGGGTGATCGCGTCCAGCCGCGGCACCGATCGCATCGAAGCCACCTACTTGGTTTCGTCCACGTCAACGTTGCAGATTCAATACGATCCCAACATGCAACTGGCATCGATTCATCGCAACGGCGAACCCATCAATCTGCTGTCGATCCCGCAGCGTCCGATCGAACTTCCGCCGGCGCGACGGGGACACACTTCCCCCAGTTCAACAGACGAAGTTGAAACCATCGAAGTCGTTTGGAACCGCACCCAGTATGGGTCCCACTGGATGCGTCACTGTCAAATTCCATCGATCGGCATATCCGCCATCGTGCTGAAGAGCGACTATCACCTGGTTCCTTCGGCCGATACTTTTTCGCCGACGGCGTTATTGCGAAATCGCCCTGAACCGGTGATGGGTGCTGCGTTGTACGATGATTCGTTAGTCGACGATACGATCGACCTGATGCCCGGCGACACGGTGATCTTGATTCGTCGCAATGTCGCCCTAGCGATCGGTTGGTTGATCTCACTAGCGGTCTTCGCAGCCGGATGGTGGATCTCGATTCGTTCTCCCTTGATCGTCGCCGTGATGGTCGCGGTGATGACTTCGTTAACGCTGCTGTGGTGGCCTTGGAAACTTGCTGTGATCGGGTGGCTGATCGTCCCGGCAATCGCCGCTGCGATGCTGACGACGTCACGAGCGTGGACGGATCGCGGCAGCCGTTTGGACAAAGATTCCTACGACAAAACTTCGTCGGGCGGACGTGGGGACGCGTCGCAGGAGATTTCATGGGCCGCGATCGTGCGCTCGATTCTGCTAGGCATGTTCATTTCTGGGTCTTGGATCTTGTCTCAGGGATTGGTGTTTGGCCAAGACAGCGGGACGACCAACACACCTCGAACGAATGGCGCAGCATCGGATTCGGCGGCGAAGAAAAACGGATCGACCAGCAACGGTTCCCAGACCAACGGAAAGACGGCGACCGAATCGGGTACGGGCAATGGACGCAGCCCGTCCTTGCCGCCCACCGCGATCCAGCGGTCTTCGCTGGCAACCCAGAACGGTCCGCCGGGACAATCGGTCGGCGTCTTGGTCCCGGTCAAAGACGATGGATCGATCAGCAGCGAAATTGTTTACATCCCCGGCAACGCCCACACGCTGCTGTTCGCCCCTGAAACCTTGGCGCCCGTTCAGACACCGTACTTTCAGTCGGCCGACTATCGGGTCCGAATCGATTCGGCGACACCGGTGGCGGCCACCGAAAATCGTGAACCTGCGATGGCGGAGTACACCGTCGAAGCCGAATACACGATCCATTTGGTCGATGGCGATCGCGGCAGCAATCAAGTCCATTTCCCCATTTCGTTCACGTCGGTCCGGCGAGTCGAATTGGTCGAAGAGGTGGACCGCATCATCCGCTTTACCGCTGACGACGCGGGCAAATTGATTGCGTCGCTGCCACGCGGAAATGTGTTTCGTCTTCGGGTCACGATGGCGGGCACCACATCACCGGCAACGCCTTGGCGCAAACTGCTGCTGACGATTCCTCCCGTCGCGTCGACTCGGTTGACCATCGAAGCCGAAGACAACATCGCGGCCTTGCGTGTCGGTGGCCCCCAGGGCAGGCTGTTGCCCGAAACCGATCTGCGCCGCTGGACGACCGAACTTGGCCCCGCGGACGCACTTGAAATCGAGTATCGCGTATCCGGCAACAGCACCCTGCTGACCCCGCAACCGCTGCGTCGCCGGTACTGGATCAACGCTGGCAAACTGCGCACCGTCATCGAATGCGAAGTCGATCCACCAACCGCGATCGCGGCAGGCGAAACGTTTCAGTTCGTCATCCGTGATGCCGAAATGCCACTGGTGACATCGCCGAACTGGCGATTGGCGGGCACCGAACTGTACAGCGCCGCACGGCGACTGGTGACGGTGGTAGCGCACCGCGACGCGCCCGGCCCGATTCGATTGCTATGGTCACGTCCACGAATTTTCAGTGACCAGGATCCAAACGGACTCGCATCATCGCAGCCGACGGACGACCGGTCGGGTGTTAGCGAATCCGGGGCCCCGCTAGACGAAGACGACAACCATGCGATTGTATTGCCCGAAGTGATCGCAGCGGCGTTGGGCGAAAACGCACCCGCCTGGGTTGCGTTCCATTGGGACCGTTCGCTGAACTTCATCCCCATGGCGGACAATCCGTCGGAACCGCTGTCGGTGGATCAGTTCATGGCGGCATGGTCGGGTTACCGCGGGCTGATCGACCGCGCCCTGGTCGCAACCGGATCGGTTCCGTCGTTAACCTTCCAAGACGTTCCCGTCAGCGGCACTCAAGTTCAACAACGGCACCATTTGCATGTGTTGCCGGATCGATTGGAATTGCAGTTCGATGCGACGGTTGTCCCAGGGGACGCCAGCACGAACCGATTGCGATTGGCGGTGCCAAGCTCGATGGAACTGGTCAACCTTTCGGTCAACGGAGTCCAACAAGAAAGTTCCGCGACCCGATCCGGCGCCGTGCTGGAGTTTTTGTTGGGTGATTTCAGTCCGCATGAACCGGTCGCCGTCCATGCCTTGGCCGTTGAATCGCTTCCGCCCAATCGGATGTTCAACCCGCCTCGATTTCAGTTGACGCCGGCGGCGGAGATCACCGAGACCTACTCGATTTCCCGCGACGGTTCAGCCGAGCTTCGCGTCGTTCGCCCGGTCCCCCTCACCGCCGAAACTCCGACCCCGCAACCAAGTGCCAAGTCGTTGGCTCAGGGCTGGATCCCCGTTTCGACATGGACCATCGCGGATGCCGGATCGATGCTGCAACATCTCGGTGGCCAATTCCATGTGCGACCTCGCAGGACTCGATTCGATTGTCGCCAACTGGTCTCGTTGGCTCGCGTCGACGGCCGCTGGCGCATGGAAACTCACATCAAATTTGATTCCAAACGTTTTCCGGACTTCATCGATGTCGAAGTCCCCACACGATGGTGCGAAGGCCTAGAAGTTTCGCCCACCACGTCATGGTCGCGCCAACCAGCGACCGACAGCAGCAATCAAATCATCCGCATTCGATGCGACGCAGCCGAACTGCCCGATCAACATTTGACGATCGTTGGGAACCTGCAAAATTCCGACGCCGGACGTGTAGGCGTGCCCAACGTTCGGGTACTCGGGTTCGGCGAGCGACGCGTCCACATTAGCGTCCCCGATCGGCTGACCAACGAATCGATCCAGTGGCGGACCAGTGTGGTCGAAGCCGTCGAATTGCCGATGATTTGGCGAGACGTGCTGTCCAGAACCGAGCCAAGATCAACCTATCTAGCCGCCAGCCCCGCCTGGTCGATCGACCTAGCTCCGCTACCGACAATCCACTCCGACGCCGTCGCCCTGACCCAGGACAATCAAGCCTTTGCGCAGTCCGACGGACTGTTGGTGATGTCGCACTGGGACTTTTTCCCCGGTGGACTCGAATCGATCCGAATCCGGGTGCCAGCGGCCGCCAAGTGTTTGGGTGGGTGGAGCGGCGGACAACCGGTCGTTGTCGAATTGGAAGAAGACGCCCGCCGCGGCCCCGATGACGAATCCAAAGTGGTTCGGATGCCGTTGGCGCTCAGCCGTATGTCCCAAACCGTCGAATTGCTTTTCCGCGTTCCCGCGGACATTGGCAAACGAGGAAAATACATTGCCCAGTTGGTCGACATTCCGGTGACGCAAAGCTGGTTGACTGTCTACGAACCAGTCGAGAATCTTCCGAGCGGATTTCCATTTCACGGGAATCCCGTCGCAGCGTCGGATCACATGTCCCCCCAACAAAGACGGCGATCAGTATCGTTGGCACGGTCCGTCGTCGAGTCGGTCGAGCACGCGGTCGATAGCATCGCCGAACGCCCCTCCGAAGAAGTCGCCGCTTGGTTGTCACCTTGGATTTTGCGGTATCGCAAACTAGCCGCTTCCGCTGGCCACACCGTCGACTTTAGCATCACGGACGACTCGCCCGATAGCGTGTCCAAGAACGGAGCCAATCCGAAAGAAGACGCCGCCGAGGATCAAACCCGCGATTCCAAGGCAGCCGCGATTGCCAGCGACGATTCGCTAGCCGGGTCCGCAGTGACCCCCGGAATGCTGGATGCCAAACGGTCGAAAGAAATTTCCATGCAGTGGCGATTGCTGGACCAGCGTGTCGCGGTATACGTCAATCGATATTTGCCAGACCAACCATTCGATGGGACTCGCAACTTTGACGACTGGCACTATGACGGCTACCGAACATCGACGGTCACTCAACTTTCGCTGGTCAACCAACCCACCAAGGTTCAGACCGTTTCCACCAGCGATCGTGGGTTACGAAATTTGATGGTCAATCTGCTGACGCTGGCGTCGATCACCGGGTTGATCCTGTGTCTTCGGCCGCTGCGACGGTTCGTGGTCCCGGTCGTTGTCCATCCGGCATTCTGGTTAGGATTGATGGGGATCTTTGGTTTCGCCGTTGCCCCGACGCCCGTCGCAGCCGCGGTGGTCCTAGTCGCCGTGTTGACGTCGCTGTTCCCCCCCCCTCGCAGCAAGCACGCCAGCGTCTCCGACAGCATCTAGTTTTTCCTGCCAAACCTGGTTCTCGCACTGCGTTCCAGCGCAATCCAGCGCCCACGGTTGGTCTAGAATATCGAACCCTCTGCGCACCGGTCATCAATGCCTTCCCGATCCTCCATCGGGATCGGCGACCCAAGCCAAACATCCCACCTTTCCAACGGTACCAATCATGCCGATGTCTTATCGATGCCAACCCTCCTTTCGCGTTTGGCGATCAGCCCACCAGTTCATGCGTCCGGTGTTGGCAAGCTCCAAGGTGATCGGTTTGGCGATCTTGGTATCGATGGCCGCTGCCACCACATGCCCGGCGGACGAACCCGCCACCGAAGATTCAGATAGCGTCCCGGCCGCCAGCAGCCAATCCGGATCACCGCATTCCTATCCGATCGCCGACGCGGCCAAGTCGTTGCGAGTCCGTGATGGATACCGCATCGACGCTGTCGCCACCGAGCCGCTGGTCATCGATCCGGTCGCCGTCCGAATGGATCGGCGCGGCCGACTGTGGGTCGTCGAAATGCCCGACTACCCAACCGGCCCACAAAATGGCCCCGCAGGTCGCGTCAAGATTTTACACGACGATGACCAGGATGGACGGTTCGATCGATCCACGGTGTTTGCCGACGGACTTTTGTTCGCCACCGGCGTCCAACCGTACCGCGATGGTGCGATCGTGACCGCGGCCGGCCAAATTTTGTGGCTGCAAGACACCGATGGCGACGACGTAGCGGATGAAAAATCCGTGTGGTTCGAAGGCTTTGCACAAGGCAACGAACAACTGCGGGCCAACCACCCGACCTTGGGTCCCGATGGATGGATCTATGTTGCCAGCGGGCTGCGAGGTGGCAAGATCGTCGCCGTCGATGATCGCTTTGAATCGCGAGACCAACCGTTGGACCTGCGAGATCGCGACTTTCGTTTCGATCCCGATGGCGGAAAATGGCAGTCCGTGTTGGGCAACTCGCAATTCGGGATCACCATCGACGACTTTGGCCGCCGTTTCGGATGCAGCAACCGCAACCCGGCGATGTTCGCGTCGCTGGATGACTTAGCCGCTGCACGTGACCCGCTGCTGACCGTTCGCGACGCGATCACCGATGTATCGTTCGCAGGCGAAGCATCGCATGTAGCGCCGATCGCCGAAGCATGGACGACCAGCAATCTGCACGCGGGGCAATTCAGCGCGGCGTGCGGGGTGATGGCGCCGGGATGGATCGATGACGAACACGAATGGTTGTTGGTTTGCGAACCCACAGGCTATCTGGTTCAACGCCAACGATTGGATCGCGTCACCGACGACGGTACCGTATCCAGCGTCTGGAACGCGACTCGCGAAGACACGCCATCCGAATTTGTTGCATCGTCGCATTCCTGGTTCCGTCCAGTCGACTTGGCAACCGGCCCCAACCACAGCGTGTTTGTGGTCGACATGGCACGCGCGGTGATCGAGCACCCGGATTGGATGCCCGAAGAATTGAAAGGGCGACCGGACCAGTGGGACGGCAACGATCTGGGCCGAATTTGGAAGGTCAGCCCCGGTGCACAATCCACCGGTGACGCCGCTCCATTTATGTCAGAACATCTTGCGTCGTCGCGATCACTGTCGCCCAAAGATTCCATCGCTGCGATCAGGTGGCTTTCTGCCACATCGCCCTGGCAACGCGAAATGGCTTCGCAGTTTTTGTTGGAATCCGATCATCCACCGCTTCGCCAGTTGGCCGCGTTGGTCAAGAACCGCGACGCTTCACCGGCGGCCCGAGCGAGGGCTGCGTTCTTGTTGAACCGACGAAACGCAATCCAAGTCGAACAACTGCGATCACTGGCGACTTCCAACGACGCTCGGTTGCGATCGATCGGTATCCAACTGTGCGGCGACTTTGCCACCTTCGCGAAAGTGTTTCGGCTTGACGATAGCGACGAAGCGAACGACGCATTTGCCGCCGACGATGATCCGATGGTCCAACGATTCATGGCCATGCTGCTGGCTGCAGATACAGATTCCGATTCTCAAGCGACGACTCAAATTCGTGCTCGACTGCTGGCAACGATCGCGGCGAAGGCGGTCGACCCTTGGGTGATCGCAGCGATCGGTTCCACAGACAAAGACGCCTTAGAACCGCTTGCCCGAGAGCTGCTGAAATCGCCAAGTGGTGGCACCCCTGCCGACCCCAGATTGATCCATCATTTGATTCAACGACTAGCGATCCATTCGCCCACGGTCGCTGCGGAAACGGCCGCCACGATCGTGTCCGCCATCCCTCAATCTTCCGATTCGAAAGCTCCGTCGTCACAAACCTCCGCAACCGAATCGATCGTCACGACGATCGACGTGATCGATGCCCATCGACGCGGATATCGTCGCGGCCATCATCGACCAGCGGGTGCAAAATCGGATCAGACGTGGGTCCAGTTCATCGCTGACTTACCAACGCCCGTGGCATCCATCTGGTCCGATTCGCTTCGCCGCATCGCTGCGGCGTCGCTTGACACATCGTTGCCCGACGACGCACGCGTCCGTGCGATCCAAATCGCGACCGAGGCGGATGTGCCGCTGGATGGGCTGGCCGACTTGGTCGAAAACGAAGCTGCCCCCACCGTCCGCGGCGCAGCGATCGATCGAATGTGGGACACCGATCCAGACTGGACTCGTGAGTTTCTGTTGGACAACCTGGAATCGCTGACCCACCACGTTCGTGCAACCGTGATGGCTTCCTGTGACGCGCGGCCAAGCGAAATCCGATGGCTATTGAAACAGATCCAGGACGATCAATTGCCGAAATCGATCGTCGATCCCGCGACGGCCAAGAAGTGGTGCGAGCATCGCGATCAACAGATTCGAGACATCGCCGAACCACTGTTCCAAAGCGACCCCGATCGTCTCAAAATCATCAGCCGTTATGCGCTGGCCGCGAATCAAGACGGGGACGCACGCGCCGGTCAAAAACTGTTCGCACAACACTGTTCGGCATGTCACCGAATCGACTCCGTCGGTACCAACGTGGGCCCAGACATCAGCGACAGTCGCACCAAGTCGCCGGAGGTGTTGTTGGTTTCGATCCTCGACCCTGGTGCCGCGATCGACGCCAACTTTTTGCAGTACAACGTGCTAACCGTCGACGGAAGAGTGATCAGCGGACTGTTGATCGACGAAACCGCCGACGCAATGACGTTAGCACTCAAAGGTGGCGAACGATCCGTCATCTCACGCGACGATATCGAAACAGTGACGTCGCCAGGAATTTCGCTAATGCCAGAAGGGTTCGAACAATCCATCACGGTCGATCAAATGTCCGACCTATTGTCGTACCTAAAGAACTGGCGTTACCTAAAAACCGAAATCCCCGGAACGCTAAAACGAGCATCGAAGACGCCCTAAAGACGCCAAACCGCAGCGCTGCGGAGTCTCCATTGGCCCCCTCACCCCAACCCTCTCCCCCACGCCAAACGCGAGTAAAACTCGCATTCACCGCGGGGGAGAGGGGGCAAGAAGTTCGGAGCTGCGGTCGTTCAGTCAGTACCTCGCTTCGCCTTCCTGCGCCCCCTCTCCCCCGGATCTCAGTCGAAGTGAAGCTTCGACGCGGATCTGCGGGAGAGGGCCGGCGTGAGGGGGCCAGAAGGTTGGACTGCGATTGTCCCGTCGCTCCCTCGATCCGCCTTCCTTTGCCCCCTCTCCCCCGGATCTCCATCGAAGTAATGCTTCGATGCGGATCCGGGGGAGAGGGATGGGGTGAGGGGGCCAGAATTGCAAATTGGCGGTACACATAAAACCACCAACCATTCCCCCAATAACAAATTTGCATTGTTCAATTTGCAATCGCTCTTCCCTTTGCCCCCTCTCCCCCGGATCTCCATCGAAGTAATGCTTCGATGCGGATCTGGGGGAGAGGGATGGGGTGAGGGGGGCCCAAAATTGCAAATTGGCGGCACGCAGAAAGCCACCAACCATGCCCCAATATCCAATTTGCATTGTTCCATTTGCAATTTGCAATCGTTCTTCCCCGCGCCCCCTCACCCAACGCCGTTAAGGAAATTTTTCGAGTGAATTAGGTAACCAGGATAGCTTTTGGAGGGCCATAAATGAAATAAGCCAGGCTCCCCCCAAAATCCTCGACTACACCGTCGAAAGAAAAGGAGCCTGGCTATGAGTAACAGTGGCAAGGATGCTGCTTCGAAACAGAAGCAATCAATGACTCAAGGTGAACAGCTGGCCAAAGCGATTCGCTGGATCGCCAACGACCAATTATTCGCAAAGGTTCGTGTTCACGGCAATGCCAATTGGGTGCCGACTCACTTGATGCAGGTCGCAATTCTATGGGTTTGGAGTAGTCAATCATTGCTCGTCGAATCCACCAAAGACGCGATCAAAAGTGTCGAGAGCTTATTCGGTACGACCGGGATTCATTCGTATCAGACGCTGATCACTGCACTGCAGAAGTACACCGAGCAAATCCTTCCGCCACTGGTCCAACGAATGCATCATTTGATGGAGAAGACAGATCAAGCAAGTTTTCGCATCGGGATTTGGTTGGTGTTGGCCGTCGACGGTTCCCGCTTGGATGCTTGCCGAACCCTGGCCAACGAGAAGCGGTTCTGCAAGCCAAAGAACAAAAGGGGATCGAAGAAGAACAAGAAGAACAAGAAGAACAAGAAGAACAAGCGTGGTCGACACGCCAACAAACGAAAACCGGTGAGCAAAAAGAAGAACTACAATCCGCAGCCCGTCGGTCCTCAAGTCTGGCTTACGCTACTGTGGCATGTCGGACAGCGATTGCCATGGGCATGGAAAATCGGACCGAGTTATTCCAGCGAACGAGCCCATCTGTTGGAAATGCTGAATGCTTTAGACCTACCGAAAAACACGCTCATCTGCGGTGATGCTGGTTTCGTCGGCTACGACTTTTGGAACGCGATCGACAGCCACGGCCATCACTTCCTGACGCGTGTCGGAAGCAATTGTCGCTTCCTGAAGCAACTTGGACGGGTTCGCGAACGTGATGGCATCGTGTACTGCTGGCCGAAAGAAAAACAGCAACGCAAGCAGCCGCCGTTGGTCCTTCGGCTACTTCGCTTTCACGACGGACGTGGCGAAGTCTATCTCGTCACCAACGAATTGAACTCACGCAAGTTAAGTGATTCGCGTGCTGGGGAAATTTATCGAAAACGCTGGGGAATCGAAGTGCAATTCCGATCCTTAAAGCAAACTTACGGTCGTTCGAAACTGCTCGGGCGAACGCCGGATGTCGTCGAGCACGAGTTAACCTGGTCGCTTGTCGGTCTTTGGATGGCGCAGTTACTGGCGCTTCGCGAACAAATCGATCGGATCGAACCGGCGGCTCAAACGAGCGTCGCGATGGTGTTACGAATATTGCAAAACATCCTGCACTGCCCCAACGAGATACCCGCGCGGGGCGAATCGCTTCGGAGTCTCTTGGCCGGTGCGTTGACGGATACATACGACCGCGCAAGTAAAAAGAAAAGTCGCAACTACCCACGCCGAAAAGAGGAACCCCGGACCGGCCCACCCACAATTGAACTCGCCACCGCAGAGCAACAGAAGCTTGCCAAAGCTACACTGGACCTCTCAAATGCAGCATGAAAAATTTCCTTAACGGCGTTGCCCCTCACCCCAACCCTCTCCCCCACGCCAAATGCGAGCAAAACTCGCATTCAACGCGGGGGAGAGGGGGCCAGAATTACAAATTGGCGGTACACAGAAAATCACCAACCATTCCCCCAATAACCAATTTGCATTGTTCAATTTGCAATTTGCAATCGCTCTTCCCTTTGCCCCCCTCTCCCCCGAATCCCCATCGAAGTAACGCTTCGATGGAGATCCGGGGGAGAGGGCTGGGGTGAGGGGGGGCACCCCCAAATCCAGCAACTCCCTTCGCGCCTCCACCAGCCAACTGTAGCCACGACCGACTCGAATTCTTATCATGGCATTGCGGTTCTTTCGGGGGGAATTCACCGCTCCTTTTCATCCTGGCACCAAACACCCCTTTTTGACCTCGCGGTACGATTCAACGATCTGTAACGCTGCGCATTGCTGTCAGACTCATCGAAACTCGATCCATCTCGTACGGATTCGTCTAATCTCATGTCGTACCGATTCACGATCGCTGTTCTATCGCTTGCCCTCTGCTGGAGCATCCGTCCCGCAGTCGGCCAAGAGGAAACGTCTGCCGCCGTACCGGATCAAGTTCAGGGCGACGTAGCGACCGGGGACGGGCTAACAGAAGTGTCGTTGTCGGGCGATTTGAAGTCCGTGCTGCAACCACTGTTCGAATCGATTTCCAAAGCAGACGTTTCTCGCGCGACCGTCGAAATGCTGGCTGATTCGGTCTTGAACGGCGAAACCGTCAACAGCGAGACATCGACGTTTCAAATCGCATCGCGAGTGCCGAACCAGTTCACCGTCTATTTGAAGCAGCCCGAACAACGCACGCGAGTCTATTGTGACGGCGAGAGTTTTATCGCGGCGATGGCTCCCGACGCCTACTTTCGGATGCCCGAAGTCATCTCGATCCAAGACGCCATCACCAATCTGCCGATTCCGATGGGTCCGTATCCGGAACCGCTTTTGTCACTGACGATGGCAGGTGCCGATCCCACCATTTCGCTGGTCGCCGGCATGAAATCGTTGGACTTGATTGACCGCAATCCGTTTCGCGGCAAAGTGCCCGCGGTTCATGTTCGCGGGGAACAGTCCGACGGAGTCACTTGGGAACTGTGGGTCACCGACGAAGAATCACCGCGTCCGTTACGCATGCTGATCGACATGACACCGATGCTGATCGCGTCGGACCAGGTGCATGTCCCCGATGGCTTTTCGTATCAAGTGCGATACGACTTTTTGACATGGCGAATGTCTGGCGACGTCGACGCCGCCCTGTTTGCGTTCACCCCCGCCGACGATGCGACACAGTACGAATCGTTGGACGACTATTTCCAATCGATCGCAGGGGCCACCAAAGAACATCCGTTGCTAGGGCAGACCGCTCCCAGGTTCCTAGCGATCACCAGCGAAGGCAAAAACTTCAATTCGCAGAGTCTGAAAGGTCGTGTGATCGTCCTAGACTTCTGGGCCACCTGGTGCACACCCTGCGTGGCCGCCATGCCAGTGATCAAAAAAGTGACCGACCGGTTTGCCGACCAAGGTGTGGTGATGGTGGCGGTCAACACCGGCCAAGAACGTGAAGAAGTGATCGAGTTTCTGAAGGAACAGAAATTGAAACTGAACGTCGTTCTAGACCCCGAAGGAAAGATCGCCGACGGATTTGTCGTCGACGCCATCCCGCAAACGATCCTGATTGGCAAAGACGGAATCATCGAAGCGGTCCACGTCGGATTCGACGGTGACGCGGATTTGGAAACGCGTCTGACCGATGAACTGGAAGTGCTAAGCATCGGCGGCAAACTCGGATCAGCGACGAACCCCAACGAAGCCGATTCGAGCAACGAGAAATAGCAGTCGCAAGATCGCGAAGCAAGCCTTCCCGCAGATCGATGGCACGGCAGAGGACAGAAAGGCACACCAACCAGACGCAGCACAAGCCCGCGCCCCCTCTCTCCCCCACGCCAAACGCGAGCAAAACTCGCATTCACCGCGGGGGAGAGGGGGCCAGAAAATTGGGACTGCGGTTGTTCAGTGGATCCCTCGATTGCTCCCTTGGTCCACCGTCCTTTGCCCCCTCTCCCCCGGATCCCAACCGAAGTGGAGCTTCGATGGGGATCTGGGGGAGAGGGATGGGGTGAGGGGGCCCGCGGTTCTCAGTTACCTACTCGCAATCTTTCCGCTTCCCTATCTGCCGATTCGGACTGCGATATGATTGGGGTTTGATTGAATTGGTTCTTGCGTTGACGGGACTTGGGTAATGGAAAAGTGGATCAGTGGCCTGACTTTGTCGTTGGTCGCTTTGGCGGCTGGTGGTTGTTCGTCGTCAACTTCCCAACCGGAGGCGGGGGCGGACTCGTATGCGGCTTCCGAGCCGTCGACGGATGCAGCCACGCCCAAGTCGGGCGCGGGCGATTCGTTGGCTGGGACTGCTGCTGATCTGGGCGCCGATGGCCAGATGCTGCCGGCGGTTCCTCGGATTTCGGAAGGCCCCGAATCGATGCCCTCCGATCCTGGTCGAGCGCCGGTGGTTCGTGATCCGACAAGTGCAGACCTGGCCGCGTCGGATTCGCCGGTTGACCGGCCGATGGAGCTGCTTCGTCAGCCGCCTGCGGAACCGATCGCTGCGGTGGGCGGCATTCCGATGACGCTGGACGACAGTGACCCGGGCTCCGATCGCCGCATGCCTCAGCGTGATTTGAAGGCCGACTTGTCGCCTGAAAAATTGGTGGAGTTCCTGGCCGGAGCCGACCATGACATGCAAACGATCGTCTCGGGTCAGTCGGGGATCACGGACCCCGCAGAGGCGCGTGAGATGTTGCTTCGGATCGTGCGGATGAAGCTTGAAGCGTCACGCCGATTGGCGACCGGCGAATCAGTGTCCGAAGCGATGAAGTCGGAGGGTAGCCGTGGCCAACTGCAGGCTCTGTCGCACCTAGCCGCTCTGGGCGATCTGAAGTCGGCCGAGCAACTGGAGACACTGGCCGAACAGAATCTAACCTCGAATGATCCCCGCCTGGTTTCCGATAGCCGGTTGGTGTTGATCGGGTTCGCGATCGAGCGACTGCAGAACGGAAGCCCCGACGCGGCTGCCCAAATCGTGGACTATGTCGACACGTTGGCGTCGACGTCGGCGGCCGATGACGTGCCGGCGATGATGGTGATGGGCGAGGCCCGTGACAAACTGGCTAGCTATGGTCACGACCTGGAAGCCAAGCGGGTTCGCGATGCGATCATCGATCTGTTCGCCGATTCCCCCGATGTGTCGATCGCTCAGATGGCTGCCCAGTTGGCGGGCAACGTTCTGTTCGATGACATCGATACTTTGCGAGAACAAGTTCTGGCTGGCCAGTCAGTTTCGGCCGACGCTTGGAAAGAATCCGTCGAAACGCTGATCGATGAGTCGGCTGATCTGCAGACGGTCCAGTATTTGGCAGGGGCAGCACTCGAGTTCGAAGGGGCTGAGCCGATCGCCGAGCCTGGCGGTTCGGACTTGGCCGCACTGGTCGACACGACCTATGAAGTGCTGCGTCGGCGGTTCGCCGATCCTGAATCCGCGACAGGCCGCGAGGTCGAGTTGGCGGTCAGTGCCAAGCAGGCTCGCAAAAACGTCGTCGGACGAATCTTTGATCCGGCGCTGCCCACGGTCGGCGATTCGCCACTGGCGATTTCCGATTACCGCGGCAAGATCGTGCTGATGCCGTTCTGGGCCACCAGCTTTCCCGAGTCGCTGCAGATCGTTCCGATGCTGTCCGAAATTGCGGCCCAGTACCCCAGCGACGTTGCGATCGTGGGCATGAACCTGGACGCGGCGGGAGCACCGTTGAAAGAGTTCATCGCCGAATCGTCGATCGATTTCCCAAGTTACCGAGCCGAATCGTCGGCGACTCAGCGAGTGGCCAATCCAGTGGCGGCACAGTTCGGTTTGGTGTCGATGCCGTTCGTGGTGATCCTGGACCAGGACGGACGAGTGGCGGCATTGGACTTTACCGGCCGAGTGACGGGACCAACGGTCCAGGGACTGTTGAAATAGCACCCCCAAGGGGGAAACGTCGCCAGACGTTCAACAGCCGGATGCAGCCAGTCCAGCGGCGTGATTGGCGGGATATCTGGGGGCGGACGTGGGCCCCGAGCGGCTTGGACTCACGGGAACCCGTCCCATGGATGATCGATTTTCGAGGCTCGCTTTCGGAATCCGCCAATTACAATCGGGATGTTCCGTTTGCTCAGGGATCGAGCCACCAATCGATCGTATTTCGCGAGCGCCTCCGATGAAACAAACGTTCATTGAACTGACCGGCAAAACGCTGCTGGACGTGGTAAATGAAGGTGAAATAGACTTCAAAGAGCTTCACGACGCCGGAGTCTGTGGCGATTCGATCTTGCGAATCAACAAGTACGGCGAGATCGAACTCCGCTGCCGTGGACACTGGATGCTAGTCGGCGGCTTGATCGGCAACTTCGAAGAACGCCTGATGAAGCTAACCGGACTGGATTGGTCCCACTGATCACATGCCCCCGAGTACGTTCCGTCGCAACGTAGTCTCAAAATGCGCAGGGCGTCTCTCAGTTTGCGACGCCTCCATGAGCGATGCAGTGAGCCGAGATTAGTGAGCGCAATCGTTAAAAACGGTAGATGCGTAAAAACCGCAAAGCACTGTACGCTTGGCACGTTCGTTGCTGATTGAAAGCAACATCACTTCGAACCGAGCGGCCCATTATTCAACCTACCGTTGGGTTCCCGACGAAGTTCATTTGCACGTCGGAATTTTCCGCAGGCGAGTAACCACTCAGGCTACTCGCCTGTTTTCGTTGGTACAGCGCCCCCCCCTCACCCCAACCCTCTCCCCCACGCCGAAAGCGAGCAGAACTCGCATTCAACGCGGGGGAGAGGGGGCCAAAAAGAGTCGACTGCGGTCGTTCAGTTACTCTCTCGCCCACCATCTGCTTGCCCCCTCTCCCCCGGATCTCATCGAAGTGGAGCTTCGATAGGGATCTGGGGGAGAGGGCAGGGGTGAGGGGGCCAAAAAGAGTCGACTGCGGTCGTTCAGTTACTCTCTCGCCCACCATCTGCTTGCCCCCTCTCCCCCGGATCCCATCGAAGTGGAGCTTCGATGGGGATCTGGGGGAGAGGGCCGGGGTGAGGGGCAACGCCGTTAAGGAAATTTTTCGAGTGAATTAGGTAACCAGGATAGCTTTTGGAGGGCCATAAATGAAATAAGCCAGGCTCCCCCCAAAATCCTCGACTACATCGTCGAAAGAAAAGGAGCCTGGCTATGAGTAACAGTGGCAAGGATGCTGCTTCGAAACAGAAGCAATCAATGACTCAAGGTGAACAGCTGGCCAAAGCGATTCGCTGGATCGCCAACGACCAATTATTCGCAAAGGTTCGTGTTCACGGCAATGCCAATTGGGTGCCGACTCACTTGATGCAGGTCGCAATTCTATGGGTTTGGAGTAGTCAATCATTGCTCGTCGAATCCACCAAAGACGCGATCAAAAGTGTCGAGAGCTTATTCGGTACGACCGGGATTCATTCGTATCAGACGCTGATCACTGCACTGCAGAAGTACACCGAGCAAATCCTTCCGCCACTGGTCCAACGAATGCATCATTTGATGGAGAAGACAGATCAAGCAAGTTTTCGCATTGGGATTTGGTTGGTGTTGGCCGTCGACGGTTCCCGCTTGGATGCTTGCCGAACCCTGGCCAACGAGAAGCGGTTCTGCAAGCCAAAGAACAAAAGGGGATCGAAGAAGAACAAGAAGAACAAGAAGAACAAGAAGAACAAGCGTGGTCGACACGCCAACAAACGAAAACCGGTGAGCAAAAAGAAGAACTACAATCCGCAGCCCGTCGGTCCTCAAGTCTGGCTTACGCTACTGTGGCATGTCGGACAGCGATTGCCATGGGCATGGAAAATCGGACCGAGTTATTCCAGCGAACGAGCCCATCTGTTGGAAATGCTGAATGCTTTAGACCTACCGAAAAACACGCTCATCTGCGGTGATGCTGGTTTCGTCGGCTACGACTTTTGGAACGCGATCGACAGCCACGGCCATCACTTCCTGACGCGTGTCGGAAGCAATTGTCGCTTCCTGAAGCAACTTGGACGGGTTCGCGAACGTGATGGCATCGTGTACTGCTGGCCGAAAGAAAAACAGCAACGCAAGCAGCCGCCGTTGGTCCTTCGGCTACTTCGCTTTCACGACGGACGTGGCGAAGTCTATCTCGTCACCAACGAATTGAACTCACGCAAGTTAAGTGATTCGCGTGCTGGGGAAATTTATCGAAAACGCTGGGGAATCGAAGTGCAATTCCGATCCTTAAAGCAAACTTACGGTCGTTCGAAACTGCTCGGGCGAACGCCGGATGTCGTCGAGCACGAGTTAACCTGGTCGCTTGTCGGTCTTTGGATGGCGCAGTTACTGGCGCTTCGCGAACAAATCGATCGGATCGAACCGGCGGCTCAAACGAGCGTCGCGATGGTGTTACGAATATTGCAAAACATCCTGCACTGCCCCAACGAGATACCCGCGCGGGGCGAATCGCTTCGGAGTCTCTTGGCCGGTGCGTTGACGGATACATACGACCGCGCAAGTAAAAAGAAAAGTCGCAACTACCCACGCCGAAAAGAGGAACCCCGGACCGGCCCACCCACAATTGAACTCGCCACCGCAGAGCAACAGAAGCTTGCCAAAGCTACACTGGACCTCTCAAATGCAGCATGAAAAATTTCCTTAACGGCGTTGGGTGAGGGGGCCCGAAAACATCGCAAATTGCAAAATGAACATTTCAAAATGCATATTTGGGTGGGTGTAGGTTTGCTGGATCGTCTTCAATATCCAATTTGCATTGTTCAATTTGCAATTTGCAATCGTTCTTCCCTGCGCCCCCTCACCCCAACCCTCTCCCCCACGCCGAAAGCGAGCAGAACTCGCATTCAACGCGGGGGAGAGGGGGCCCAAAAGAGTCGACTGTGGTCGTTCAGTTGCACTCTCGCGCACCATCTTCTTGCCCCTCTCCCCCGGATCCCACCGAAGTGGAGCTTCGATAGGGATCTGGGGGAGAGGGCGGGGGTGAGGGGGCCCGAAAACATCGCAAATTGCAAAATGAACATTTCAAAATGCATATTTGGGTGGGTGTAGGTTTGCTGGATCGTCTTCAATGACCAATTTGCATTGTTCAATTTGCAATTTGCAATCGTTCTTCCCTGCGCCCCCTCACCCCAACCCTCTCCCCCACGCCGAAAGCGAGCAGAACTCGCATTCAACGCGGGGGAGAGGGGGCCAAAAAGAGTCGACTGCGGTCGTTCAGTTACTCTCTCGCCCACCATCTGCTTGCCCCCTCTCCCCCGGATCCCATCGAAGTGGAGCTTCGATAGGGATCTGGGGGAGAGGGCTGGGGTGAGGGGGCCCGAATCGAAACGATTGCAAATCCTCACCCCCCCTCCACACCTTCCAAACTCTCAACTCCTCTTGCTTCCTCCACCAGCTTTCCCCGATATTCCACTTACCCTGACTTCGTCTCCTCCAACCAACATCTCGCCGCTCGTGACCAAGATCGATCGATACATCTTGTTGCTCTTTCTGCGGACGGTATTCATCTGTTTCTGCTCGATCTCTGGCATTTTTGTCGTCTTTCATGCCTTCACCAGCATGGATGAACTGGTCAAACAGGGGCAGGAGCAGGATGGTTTGGTGCTGGTCATGTGTCGGTTCTACGGGCCATATCTGCTGCTATTGTTCGACTGGACCGGCGCGATCATCACATTGATGGCATTCCTGTTCACCGTCGGCTGGCTGCGGCGGACGGGCGAACTGACATCCACGTTGGCCGCTGGGATCTCGCACGGACGATTGCTGCGTCCGATGATCATCGCGTCGCTATTGATCGTGCTGGCCCAACTGAGTAGTCGCGAACTGCTATTGCCCAGTTACCGCGACGCGTTGTCGATGAAGGCCAAAGACATCACGGGCGAATCCGAACAGCCGATTTTGGCCCAGTACGACAAGGTCAATCGCGTCCTGATCGACGGCAAATCGTTGATCGCCCAATCCGGCCGAGTGATCGAGCCGAGTTTCCGGCTCGACGGCGAATACCCCGGATACGGCGACCTGCTGCTGGCACGCTCCGGAGTCTGGATGGAGGCGAGCGCCGACCACCCCGGCGGCTATTTGCTGGACGGCGTCCAACGCCCCGAAGACATCGACGCACTCCCGTCGGTTGGCATTGCCAGTCGACCGATCCTGTACTCCAGCAGCGACCAAGCGTGGCTGAAGCCGCGTCAGTGCTTCTTCGCCACCACGGTCCACGTCGACCTGCTACAGACCAATCAATCGGCCACGCGGATGGCGTCGGTGATGGAGTTGATTGGACGAGTCAAGAATCCGGCGGTACACAGCAGTTTGTCGCTGCAGGTGCTGTTGCACGAACGGATCATCCGTCCGGCACTCGACTTCTCGCTGATCCTGCTGGGACTGCCATTGGTGGTCAACCGCCGAGGCCGCAACCTGTTCGTGATGATCGCCGCCGCGATGGGAACCGTCCTGGCATTCTTCGTGATCAAAACCCTCTGCGGCGCATTGGGCGGGAACGGATACTGGCTAAGCCCCGCAATGGCCGCCTGGCTACCGCTGATCATCCTAGGCCCGCTAGCCTACCTGCGTTACCGCGACGTCCAGCTGGTTTAGGAAAGAAGGAGGCAAGGATTGCAAAATGCAGTCAAGCGTCGCCCCCCTCACCCCAGCCCTCTCCCCCAAATCCCATCGAAGCTCCACTTCGATGGAATCCGGGGGAGAGGGGGCAAGGAAAAACCAACGAACCAGCCAACCGCCATCGCGTAGCCCCAACCTTTAGCCCCCTCTCCCCCGCGTTGAACGCGAGTTCTGCTCGCGTTCAATGTGGGGGAGAGGGGGCAAGGAAAACCAAAGAACAAGCCGCTCACCGGCCAGACCTTCTAGCCCCCTCTCCCCCGCGTTGAATGCGAGTCCTGCTCGCGTTCAATGTGGGGGAGAGGGCCGGGGCGAGGGGGCCGGGAACACAGACCACTCCACATTGCCCCCTCTCCCCCGCGTTGAACGCGAGTTCTGCTCGCGTTCGACGTGGGGGAGAGGGCCGGGGTGAGGGGGGGAGTGAAGATTGCAAATTGCAAATTGAACATTTCAAAATGCAAATCGGCGGTAGCTGAAGTGCCGCCAACCATTCCCCCAATTACAAATTTGCATTGTTCAATTTGCAATTTGCAATCGTTTCTCCTCGTCGCCCCCTCACCCCAGCCCTCTCCCCCAAATCCCATCGAAGCTCCACTTCGATGGAATCCGGGGGAGAGGGGGCAAGGAAAACCAAAGAACCAGCCAACCGCCATCGCATAGCCCAAACCTTCTAGCCCCCTCTCCCCCGCGCTGAATGCGAGTCCTGCTCGCGTTCATCGTGGGGGAGAGGGCTGGGGTGAGGGGGCCGGGAACACAGACCACTCCACATTGCCCCCTCTCCCCCGCGCTGAACGCGAGTTCTGCTCGCGTTCGACGTGGGGGAGAGGGCCGGGGTGAGGGGGCCCTGACAGAAACGATCGCAAATTCAACAATGCAAACCAGCAATCCATCAATCGGCCACCACCTCCCCACCCAAATTCGCATTTTGAAATGTTCAATTTGCAATTTGCAATCTCCCCCTCCTCACCCCACTCCGTTCCCGTGCCTCTCACACCCGCATCGTTTTCGATCATCATTCCGACGCTGGATGAAGCCGCCACGATCGCGGCGGCGATCCGTTCGGCGATCGACGCGGGGGCTCACGAGATCATCGTGACCGATGGCGGCAGCCGGGACGAAACGATCGCGGTGGCGACCAGGGCAGGTGCCAGCAAGGTGGTTCGATCGCTGCCCGGCCGTGGCACTCAGCAGAACGCGGGCGCCGCCGTCGCGACTCGCGACTGGATGCTGTTCCTGCACGCCGACAACCGATTGCATCCGGACGGCCTGAAACAGGCCTGTGACGCGATCGGGGGATCCGCAGCCGGCGATCATCCGATCCTGTGGGGCGCGATGCGGCAACGGATCGAGTCGCCAGAATGGATTTTCCGAGCGATCGAAGGCGGCAACGCGGCGAGAGTGCGTGTGCGAGGGATCGCATTTGGCGACCAAGGGATCTTCGTCCGTTCGGACGTATTTCGCCGCGAAGGAGGGTTCCCCGACATCCCGTTGATGGAAGACATCGAACTATCGCGAAAGCTTCGTCGTCAGTCCCGTCCGGTGCTCATCCCCGGCCCCCTGACCATCAGCCCCCGCCGCTGGCGATCCCGCGGCCCCATCCGCCAAACCCTCCAAAATTGGCGACTACAAATCGCCCACGCCACCGGCACCTCACCAGCCAAACTAGCCCGCCGATACCAAAACCATCCCCACTGACAACGCCCAAACTCCGTGCCCTCGCAGCATCCAGGCCCCCCTCACCCCAACCCCTCTCCCCCAAATCCCATCGAAGCTCCACTTCGATGGAATCCGGGGGAGAGGGGGCAAGAAGAAGTCACTCGGAGAATCCACCGATCCCCCCCAACGCCCAAACCCTTTAGCCCCCTCTCCCCCGCGGTGAATGCGAGTTCTGCTCGCGTTCAATGTGGGGGAGAGGGCCGGGGTGAGGGGGGGGAGTGAAGATTGCAAATTGCAAATTGAACATTTCAAAATGCAAATCGGCGGTAGCTGAAGTGCCACCAACCATTCCCCCAATTGCAAATTTGCATTGTTCAATTTGCAATTTGCAATCGTTTCTCCTCGTCGCCCCCTCACCCCAACCCTCTCCCCCAAATCCCATCGAAGCTCCACTTCGATGGAATCCGGGGGAGAGGGGGCAAGGAAAAACCAACGAACAAGCCGCTCACCGGGCAAAACTTTAGCCCCCTCTCCCCCGCGGTGAATGCGAGTTCTGCTCGCGTTCAATGTGGGGGAGAGGGCCGGGGTGAGGGGGGGGAGTGAAGATTGCAAATTGCAAATTGAACATTTCAAAATGCAAATTGGCTGTGGATGAAGTGCCACCAACCATTCCCCCAATTGCAAATTTGCATTGTTCAATTTGCAATTTGCAATCGTTTCTCCTCGTCGCCCCCTCACCCCAACCCCTCTCCCCCAAATCCCATCGAAGCTCCACTTCGATGGAATCCGGGGGAGAGGGGGCAAGGAAAAACCAACGAACAAGCCGCTCACCGGGCAAAACTTTAGCCCCCTCTCCCCCGCGCTGAATGCGAGTCCTGCTCGCGTTCAACGTGGGGGAGAGGGCCGGGGTGAGGGGGGGGAACGGAGATTGCAAATTGCAAATTGAACATTTCAAAATGCAAATTGGCTGTGGATGAAGTGCCGCCAACCATTCCCCCAATTACAAATTTGCATTGTTCAATTTGCAATTTGCAATCGTCTCTCCTCGTCGCCCCCTCACCCCAACCCCTCTCCCCCAAATCCCATCGAAGCTCCACTTCGATGGAATCCGGGGGAGAGGGGGCAAGGAAAACCAACGAACAAGCCGCTCACCGGGCAAAACTTTAGCCCCCTCTCCCCCGCGGTGAATGCGAGTCCTGCTCGCGTTCAACGTGGGGGAGAAGGGGCAAGGAAAAACCAACGAACAAGCCGCTCACCGGGCAAAACTTTAGCCCCCTCTCCCCCGCGTTGAACGCGAGTTCCGCTCTCGTTCAACGTGGGGGAGAGGGTTGGGGTGAGGGGCAACGCCGTTAAGCATTTTTCATGCTGCATTTGAGAGGTCCAGTGTAGCTTTGGCAAGCTTCTGTTGCTCTGGGGTGGCGAGTTCAATTGTGGGTGGGCCGGTCCGGGGTTCCTCTTTTCGGCGTGGGTAGTTGCGACTTTTCTTTTTACTTGCGCGGTCGTATGTATCCGTCAACGCACCGGCCAAGAGACTCCGAAGCGATTCGCCCCGCGCGGGTATCTCGTTGGGGCAGTGCAGGATGTTTTGCAATATTCGTAACACCATCGCGACGCTCGTTTGAGCCGCCGGTTCGATCCGATCGATTTGTTCGCGAAGCGCCAGTAACTGCGCCATCCAAAGACCGACAAGCGACCAGGTTAACTCGTGCTCGACGACATCCGGCGTTCGCCCGAGCAGTTTCGAACGACCGTAAGTTTGCTTTAAGGATCGGAATTGCACTTCGATTCCCCAGCGTTTTCGATAAATTTCCCCAGCACGCGAATCACTTAACTTGCGTAAGTTCAATTCGTTGGTGACGAGATAGACTTCGCCACGTCCGTCGTGAAAGCGAAGTAGCCGAAGGACCAACGGCGGCTGCTTGCGTTGCTGTTTTTCTTTCGGCCAGCAGTACACGATGCCATCACGTTCGCGAACCCGTCCAAGTTGCTTCAGGAAGCGACAATTGCTTCCGACACGCGTCAGGAAGTGATGGCCGTGGCTGTCGATCGCGTTCCAAAAGTCGTAGCCGACGAAACCAGCATCACCGCAGATGAGCGTGTTTTTCGGTAGGTCTAAAGCATTCAGCATTTCCAACAGATGGGCTCGTTCGCTGGAATAACTCGGTCCGATTTTCCATGCCCATGGCAATCGCTGTCCGACATGCCACAGTAGCGTAAGCCAGACTTGAGGACCGACGGGCTGCGGATTGTAGTTCTTCTTTTTGCTCACCGGTTTTCGTTTGTTGGCGTGTCGACCACGCTTGTTCTTCTTGTTCTTCTTCGATCCCCTTTTGTTCTTTGGCTTGCAGAACCGCTTCTCGTTGGCCAGGGTTCGGCAAGCATCCAAGCGGGAACCGTCGACGGCCAACACCAACCAAATCCCGATGCGAAAACTTGCTTGATCTGTCTTCTCCATCAAATGATGCATTCGTTGGACCAGTGGCGGAAGGATTTGCTCGGTGTACTTCTGCAGTGCAGTGATCAGCGTCTGATACGAATGAATCCCGGTCGTACCGAATAAGCTCTCGACACTTTTGATCGCGTCTTTGGTGGATTCGACGAGCAATGATTGACTACTCCAAACCCATAGAATTGCGACCTGCATCAAGTGAGTCGGCACCCAATTGGCATTGCCGTGAACACGAACCTTTGCGAATAATTGGTCGTTGGCGATCCAGCGAATCGCTTTGGCCAGCTGTTCACCTTGAGTCATTGATTGCTTCTGTTTCGAAGCAGCATCCTTGCCACTGTTACTCATAGCCAGGCTCCTTTTCTTTCGACGATGTAGTCGAGGATTTTGGGGGGAGCCTGGCTTATTTCATTTATGGCCCTCCAAAAGCTATCCTGGTTACCTAATTCACTCGAAAAATTTCCTTAACGGCGTTGGGTGAGGGGGTACGGAGAAAAACGATTGGCAGTTGGAGAACCTGCCGTCAGCCCCTCCCTCCACCACCCAAATTTGCACCTTGAAATGTTCATTCTGCAATTTGCAATCTTTCCCTCCCTTACCCCCAGGAAAACGGGAACGCTGTCATTCGTTGGCCACACGGATGACGAATACCGCTCGTCTGCTAATGCGTGTCCGAGTCAAATTCGCTAGGCTGCGGCTATTGACGAACACCCGAGATCGATTCGCAAGCAACCTAATCCTTTGCCTATTCTGCCCGCCGAACCTGACTGTTATCCAGACGCATTCCTGTTGGATGACGATGTTGTCCAGCGAACTTGGTGGTTGATGTACACCAAGAGTCGCCAGGAAAAGCAACTGATGCGCCACTTGCGCACGATTGGCGTTTCTCACTACGCGCCCCAAATCGCCAACCGCCGACGATCGCCAGCCGGCCGGATCCGCGTCACCTATCAACCGTTGTTCCGCAACTATGTTTTCGTTTGTGGCGACGACGACGAGGCCCGTTACCAAGCGGTCTGTACGGGCTGTATTCTGCAAGCCAGTAAGATCGATGACGTCGAACCGTTCGTCACTGACCTTCGCCAGATCTTCAACCTGATCCAGATGGACGTGCCGCTTGCTGTCGAATCCCGCATCGAACCTGGTCAAACGATCCGAGTCAAAAGCGGTGCGTTTGCTGGATACGAGGGCACGGTACTGCGTCGAACTCAAGAAACCCACTTGCTGGTGTCCGTCCGCTTCATGGAACAGGGGGTCAGTGTCAAGCTAGACGACTGCCAACTCGAGGTAATCGGCTGACTGAAACCTGGGTGCCCCACCGATGACGCTTTTGCCAATCGATTCGCTCGCAATGCTGCGACACAACCTGATGACGCTGACCGCATGCGCTACCGTAGCGGTGCCGGGGTTGGTTGCGTTGGATTGCGGTGGATTATTGCCTTGGGACCTGTGGATATCTAGCGTGGCGGTCATGGCGCTGGTGATTGCAACTTGGTTCGTCCAATCCGCCTGTCCCCCTCGCCGCACCCCGTCCGCACCGTTCATCAATGCGTCGCCCGCTGCGATTGTCCAACACTACGTCACCGAAACGCTAGAACGCGGACTGCAACGATCGCCGATGGTGCTGTGGGCAGCTATCGGTTTGCTGGCCCTGGCCCAATCGATTCCGCTAGACTCCGGCACCGTGTGGTCCCTATCACCGGCGTCCGCCGACGCGTTCACCCAATGGCTGCCCCAAGCCACCGGCCAGCCGGCACCACAAAGCTTTCCCGTTTCGGTATCAGCTTGGTTGACCAAGAATTTTGCGGCCTTCGCGATGGTCATGGCTGCCATGGCTTACGTGGCTGGCACGATCTTTCGTCACCGTCATCTGGTGCTGTTGATGATGATCGGCATGGCAATCGTCGGCGTGGTCCATTCGGCATTGGGGTTCTATCAATCCGTGGTTTCCCCGGGTGTATTTCTGTTCGGAGACCGACGAATCGGGCACCCCTTTGGCACGTTTATCAACCGTAACAACGCCGGCGCGATGCTGAACTTAGGTTTGGCCGCCGCCGTCGGGTTGCTGGTGTATCGATCGCGTAACCGCCGTTCTAGCGACGGGATGGTCAGTCACAAATTTGGAGGATTCAGTCACTTTCACCGGATGGCACAGAGTGTTTCTTGGTGGATGATCGTCCTGGCCACCGTGTTCATCAGTGCCGCGATCGTCGCCTGCGGTTCGCGCGGTGCCTTATTGGGTTCCGCCTGTGGTGCAACAATTTGTGTGATCACGGTTGCTTCATCACGCCGGCTGCCCATCGTGGTTTTTGCGGTTGTAGTGATGTTCGCGATTGCAATGGTGACGTTGGGGGCGGCAGGCATCGAAACCACCGCAGTGGACCGCCTGCTGGAAAACCACACCGGCGACCCGGTTGGCGATGGTCGTGCTGGGCACTGGCCCGATGCATGGCGTTCGGCATTGGCGTCGTTTCCGATTGGTGGTGGGATGGGCGCCTATCGCTATGCCTATCTGCCGTTCCAAGCAACCGGTGGCGGCAATTGGTACCGAAACGCAGACAACCAATGGCTGGAATGGCTCGTCGAAGGCGGCCTGGCGATGGCGCTGATCTTGCTGGCCGCCGGCATCGGCACCATCGTCGCATTTCGACGATTGCTGCGAACCAGCGACCCGATCGACTATGGACTGGCGCTCGCCGGTATTTTTGCCACCACCGCGATCGCGACGTCGCAAACATTCGACTTTGCCCTGACGCTTCCGCCGATCGCGATGACGGCAACCCTGTTGGCCGCAGCCGTTCACGCTCGCCAAACTCCCGCCGCCCCACGGCAGCGACGCGACCCTTCCCACGATCAACGGTTTGCCCGAATCCGTCAACGAGCTACCGAAAACGCGCCGCACCGCCAAACAAACTCGCAGGGAATTCATCCCAGCTCCACCTCTGGATCGCCACACGGGCGCCCGGCTGGCGAACGAAGGTCCCCTGTCACCAATTCGGACTCGGAGGAGTGGTTCGAAGAATTCCAAAGCTTGTTCATTGCCCCGTCGCAAACCCGCAGCCTGATGCTGATGGTGGTACCGGTCCTGATCATCGCCGGACTGATTTTGTCGACCAACCGCGCCGCCGCGATCGCGTCCGCCGACTCACTACAGCGGCACAGCCAATGGCTTACAGACGCAAGCGGCAGCGGATCCGGCACGTCCACCCCCGGCACCCTGACCTCCGTGCAATACGCGAATTTGCAATCGATCGATCGCGAACTGGATCTGGCGATCCAGCGGTATCCGGATTGTGAACCGCTGATGCTGGAACGCATTCGCGTGCTGCGGTTGTTGTTTCGGTCCGAACGTATTCAGGCCCTCACAACACAAGGCGTTTCTGCCGAACAAGCGTCCCTGTTGACCCGCCCACATCGAATCCGCTGGGTCACGCTTCGCGGCGGTCCGTCGTCGCTATTGTCGGGATCAAAATTTGGCGATCCACCGCTCGACCGTGACCCACGGCTGGAATCGATCGCCGCACTCAGTCGCCAAGCCTTGGAGGCCAACCCGCTATCGGAAATCGCTCGCTGGAATCTGGTCCAATTGGACCTGACCGGCACGCCCGCGGAAACCTGCCGCGTGCTGCTGGACCAGCTGTCCGTGCTGCGTGGCCAATCCCCGTCGGCGCTCGATAGTATCGCGCGGGCAGCGTTGGACATCCAGGACACGCCGATCGCGATCCACGCCTGGCAACGAATGCTGGCTCTGGACCCGAGTGGTCTACCGGCCGTGATCCAACAACTTCGAAAACGCCAATGGCCGATCCGACTGAACCAGTTGTTGCCGCCGCAAGACAGCGGCAATTCGATCGATGACGCACAACGCAGCAGCGTGCTGATGGCCCGCCAGCGTCAACTGATACTGGACGCTGCCCGCCTGCAAAACTCGATGCCACCGACCGAACAGGACCCCAAAGTCCTCACGCGAGCGATGGAGATACTGTCACTGCCGATCACGGCTGACGAGCGAGCGCTCAAACAAACGCTCACCTCCCCCCTGACGAACTCGCTCCCCGCTCCTGATTAAGTTCAAAATCGAGCTCGACTTCAACTTTGACACTCCGTTCCCCGACGAACGTGGATGTCGACACAGGTTGAAAGGGGTCCCACTGGTCAATGAAGTTCATTGAAAAAGTGAAATCGAAGATTGTGAATTTGAGACGGGGGGAACGATTCCGTTTCCGAGGATAGATTTTATCTGAATACGGCCAACGCAATGCTAACGCTGCCGCCTGACCACGACGCAGGCGAACCGTCTGATGGACCGCATCCAGTCCCGTTCCAAGCGATACCCAATAGCAGATAGCGCCAGAAAGAACATTCAACCACGAATCACACGAACAACACCCGTCACAAGCCAGATCTCCTCATTTGTGTCATTCGCGTCATTCTTGAATCAGTTCTCCAACGCGTCCCTGTCGACCAAGTCCAGCAGGGCTTCTTTCCGCCTGGATAATTCAGTGCCCACGGCAACCTCGACAAGCGCCCGCCGCGTAAAAGTCCCGTTGCCATGCAAGGGTTTGAAATGGCGCCCAGCCACTGCCTACCCGACCGCTCAACACATCCGCTTCACTCTATCGCCCCTCCACGCCCTAAAACCGTTCCAACGGACACAGCTGCGCCCATCAATGCGGTGGGAATCAGACCAATAGCTTGACGCCCCTAGGGCCTCCAACGATATTGCTCGAGAGGGCAGTTCCTGACTGACCACCCCCCCCCCTAAAACGGCTAATCGACCAGCCTCCGAAAGGGCGACACTGTGTCACCCAAGTGGACGAAGTCTGCGCCGATTTACGGCGGGATCATCATGTCCAGATCCCCCCGCTGCCACCGCCCACTCATCGCTATTGCCGATATGAAAATCCTGATCACCGGCGGCGCCGGATTCATCGGATCCAACCTGGTTCGGATGGCAGTCCAACAGGGTCACGACGTCCTGAACGTGGACTCGCTGACCTATGCCGGCAACCTATCCTCGTTGGCCGACATCGCCGACCAATCCGGTTACCGATTCGCCCAAGTTGACATCACCGACGCCGACGCAGTCCAACAGTGCTTGGCCGAGTTCGCTCCCGATGCCGTGATGCACTTGGCGGCCGAGAGTCATGTGGATCGGTCGATTGATGGTCCCGGCCAGTTCATCGAAACCAACGTCATCGGCACCTACAACCTATTGCAGGCTAGCCTGTCGCATTGGCGATCGCTGGATTCCGACGCAGCGGACGCGTTTCGTTTCTTGCACGTTTCGACCGACGAAGTGTACGGATCCCTGGGCAGTGAAGGGCAGTTCAGCGAAACGACTCCTTATGATCCTCATTCGCCGTATTCGGCCAGCAAAGCATCGTCGGATCACCTGGCTCGCGCCTGGTCCGATACCTACGGGCTGCCCGTGCTGGTGACCAATTGCAGCAACAACTACGGGCCATTCCAGTTCCCCGAAAAGCTGATCCCGGTCGTGATCCTGAAATGCCTACGCGGCGAATCGATTCCCGTGTACGGCAAGGGCGAAAACATACGGGACTGGTTGTACGTCGACGATCATTGCCGAGCCCTATTGGCGGTGGTCGAAAGAGGGCGTCCGGGCCAGACCTACAACATTGGCGGCGACAACGAGATGCGGAACATCGATCTGGTGCACCTGTTGTGCCAATTGATGGACGAACTCCGCCCCAGCGCGTCGCCCACGATCAGCGAACATTCCCAGCTGATCACGTTCGTCACCGACCGCCCCGGCCACGACGCCCGCTACGCGATTGACGCCAGCAAAATCAAAAACGAACTGGGTTGGCGTCCTCAGCAGGACAACCAGTCGGGGTTTCGAAAAACCGTCCAGTGGTACCTCGAAAACGAATCCTGGTGGCAAGAAATCCTCTCCGGCCAGTACCAACTGCAGCGTCTAGGAAACTAGCCAACCACCAACCCTATCACCACAACAGCCATCAGCCGCCACGCGCTAGCGTCCGGTCCCCAATCACCCACCGCGTCAACGCCCGGTCCCAATCACCAATCAACGCCCGAACCAACCACATCACACTCCTGCCTCCGGGCCAGACCGGGCGCCCACCCGCTGTGGGCAACCCAATCGCTACGACGCATCACTGCCGCAGCGAACCACCTGCGAATGGAAATCGCAATCCAAGCGCCACGCCCAAAGCCCCCACGCCCCATTCGCCATGCCAATCTCACAACGCCCCACACCGAACTCAACCGCGACAATCCGCAAGGGCATCGTCCTGGCGGGCGGTTCGGGAACGCGTCTGCACCCGGTCACACGCGGCATCAGCAAGCAACTACTGCCGATCTACGACAAGCCGATGGTCTACTATCCATTGTCCGTATTGATGCTGGCGGGAATTCGGGAAACGCTGATCATTTCCACGCCGGAAGACCTGCCCCAGTACCGCAAACTGCTCGGCGATGGCAGCGACTTCGGCATCTCGCTAACGTATGCCGAACAACCCAGACCAGAAGGCTTGGCGCAGGCCTTTCTGATTGGCGAGGAATTTATCGGCGACGATCCCGTCACCTTGGTACTGGGCGATAACATTTTCTACGGGCAGGGATTCTCGCCAAAACTAAAAACGGCAGCCGAGCAAACATCCGGCGCGACCGTGTTCGGGTACCAGGTTCACGACCCCGAGCGATTCGGCATCATCGAATTCAACAGCGCCGGCAAAGCGATTTCGATCGAAGAGAAGCCGGCCACACCCAAATCAGATTTCGCGGTGACCGGCCTGTATTTCTACGACAACCGCGTCATTGAATTTGCCAAGTCAATTAAGCCCTCAGCACGAGGAGAACTAGAGATCACTTGCATCAATCGATGTTACTTGGAAGAAGCGTCTCTGAGTGTTGAAGTCCTGGGAAGAGGCCACACGTGGCTTGACACGGGCACGCATGACAGCTTGCTAGAGGCATCCATGTTTGTGAAGACGATTGAACACCATCAAGGCTTCAAGGTTGCCTGCCTAGAAGAAATCGGCTTCCACAATGGCTGGATTACCGAAAGCGAGTTAGCAGACCAAGCCTCAAAATTCAAGAACACTGCGTACGGAACTTATCTACAGTCATTGCTTGGCAAGTAAAGAAACTAAGCGTGAAGGTGGACGCATACGGAACATGGCATTGCGGCGATCGCACCACCAAGGTCTATACCAAACCGCAAACCCAACAACAAAAACACAGCCACAATCTCGCCATGAAGAAACCGATCTATGTAACCCAGCCATCGCTGCCACCTTTAGAAGAGTTCATTCCTTATCTTGAAAAGATCTGGAAAAGCAAAATCCTTACGAACAATGGCCCCTTCCACAAACAACTCGAAGAAGCGCTCTGCGAGTATCTCGACGTCGAACATGTGGCCTTGTTCAACAACGGAACAATCGCATTAATCACTGCACTGCAAGCCCTGAAAATCAAAGGCGAAGTGATTACCACGCCCTACTCATTCGTTGCAACGGCGCACTCATTAGTGTGGAACAACATCGAACCGGTTTTCGTCGACATTGACCCCGCAACCTGCAATCTTGATCCTGAACGAATCGAAGAAGCAATTACGCCACGCACTACGGCTATCCTACCGGTTCACTGCTACGGAAACCCTTGCAATACCGAACGCATCCAGCAGATAGCTAACACACATGGCCTAAAGGTCATTTACGACGCTGCACACGCGTTCGGCGTAAAGCATAAAGGCGAAAGCGTGCTACGGCACGGAGACTTGTCCGTCCTGAGTTTCCACGCAACTAAAGTGTTTAACACATTTGAAGGCGGCGCGATAATTTGCCCGAACGCTGAAATCAAGCAGCGAATCGACCATCTCAAAAACTTTGGTTTCGCTGACGAGACCACCGTGATGGAGACGGGAATCAATGGCAAAATGAGCGAATTCAACGCCGCCCTGGGATTACTGCAATTAAAGACAATCGACAATGCAATCAAACGGCGTCGGCAAACCGAAGCAAGATATCGCAACGCACTGGTGAACATCCCGGGCATCACATTGCTGCCAGACCCCGCTGACACGATCGGCAACGCATCTTACATGCCGATCATGGTCAACATGGAGTACCCTTTGTCCCGCGATGAGCTATACCAGAAACTGAAAGATGCAGGCATAAATGGCCGCCGCTATTTCCATCCCTTGATTTGCGACCTGCCAATGTACTCAAAGCTAGTCGACGAAAATCGAACGCAACTAAAATCAGCTCGAACTGCTGCCGAAAACATAATTTGCCTGCCGATTTACCCGTCATTATTGAACAAACAAGTTGATGAAGTGGCCGACTTAATTTCCTCGGCGGAAGACTCAACTGGGACCACCAAAACCTTTTGATTGGAAAACGTGATGCCGAGCCCAAATTCACTTCCTAAAAACGACACCGAAGCGTATCGCAGATGGCGTGCGTTTATCAAACCCGCTCGGGCGCAAACATACAGCCCGACAGAAATTCTAAATTTACTCGGCGTCACCACAGAAACAGGTCACCGACTAGATTCACCAACGCACGCAAGCCAAACATCCTATTGTTTCACCGAGGTCCCAGGATCAGCCGTATTCGCGGGAAATTCGAAATGGCTCCAAATGGCATTGTCAAACAGCAATGTCCACCTTGTTTTCACCGACCAACAATCAGTCGATGCACTTGGGATAACTCCAGACAAGCCCACGATAGTTTCAACGAAAGCAGGCGAGTGGTTTCACCGCCTTCACAACCTAGCGATTCACAAGCACTGCTACGATTCAAGGGATCCAAGCCCCTTTGTCTCACCGTCCGCGAAGGTTGATTCAACCGCAATCATCCGAGGACCTGTCTTCCTTGACCACAATGTAGAGGTCGGCCCATACTCGATCATTTCAGGCCCTACCTACATTGGACCAAACACAAGAATTGAAGAACTAGCCACGCTAGGCACACGAGGATTGTTCGCAAAACAAATCGAGGGACAACTTGAAGCCTTTGAGTACTATGGAGGACTTACGGTTGGCCCCAACAGCCATATCCATGCCCGTGCCAATGTAGCCGCTGCTCCTCATTTCCAAAACTGCACGACAATCGGAAGCGATGTGTCAATTGGCATATCCTCAAACGTCGGCCACGATTGCCAAATTGGCAACAATTGCACTATCGCGTCGACGGCTTGCATTTGCGGGCGTGTAGTCATCGGCGAAAACTCCTGGATCGGCGCCGGCTCGATTGTCTCCGAAGGCTGTGAAATAAGCAACAACGCAAGAATCCGAATCGGCTCTGTAGTCATAGGTGACGTACCGTCATACGGAGACGTCTCCGGCAATTTCGCGATACCACACACCGCAAACCTCAAAGCATATGTAAAAAACAATGGACACTCCCAGCTCAAATCCAAGGTTCAGACTAAGGGGAAATAGAAAGTACTTATCGGCTACAACAGTTTTCGACTGGATTACCGAAAGTCTCGTAAACCCTACGAACATTGACTTCCAGTTCCACACATTTACTGGAAATCACGCGAACGTTTCGAGCAAGCCATCTCAAACTGACAGACTTGTTGCGACGTACCGAAGTTCTCACAAAACGGTTTACCTTGTAGAGACAGACGAACCGATTTTGGAGCGGTACAACTGCAACGAACAGCAAATCCTGAGTACTGTGAACTTCAACTCCACTTCAGGGCTGTTCTGCTTCCCTTTGGTCGATTCTGCAACCTATATAGAATACGTCGTGGCGACATACAAAGCGATGCTCGAAGGCACCGATGACGGAAAAATGGGAAAGCTGATCTTCGGACGCGTGAGGGCCGACTCCGTACCGATAGGTGGATCATGCGTGATTGAGCACCGCCGCAAGATCGGCAAACAGTTCTTTGAAGCTAAACTACTTTGCAACGACGAAAAAATAGGATCGCTGTACTTTGGTCAACAATAAACTAGGAATCGAGAAAGTCGGATGCTATCTCCCAAGTGCGCGTCTTGACACGCTTGAGCTTGGACACAAACTTGGAGCAACTGACGGTTTCGTGAGCAAAAAGCTCGGGTTCACGAAACTGGCGAGAAAGCCCGACTGCGAAATGACCTCCGACATGTGCGTGTCAGCACATGAAGACTTCGCCGAACAATGCCACATCCATCCAGAGATCGGATGCTTAGCAGTAGTTACGCAAAACCCAGACGCTGGCGGGATACCTCACACAAGCTCAATCGTCCATCAGAAACTTGGGCTGTCTAAAAGAATCGCCTGCTTTGACATCTCCCTAGGCTGCACGGGATTCGTGCACGGGGCCTCCATCATGATCGGCTTCATGCGAGAGAACGGCATAAAAAACGGCTTATTATTTACCGCCGACCCCTACTCAGCAGTCGTTAGCCCATCAGACCGAGACACGGCACTGCTTTTCGGAGATGGCGCGACATGCACTTTAATCTCGTCAAATCCAAAATACACCCTGGGCAGATCCAGGTATCTAACTGACAGCAAACACAGCAATGCAATCAGAACGATTGACAATCCGAGACGAACACTTTCGATGAACGGCAGCGACGTATTTCGTTTTGTTGCGAAACATGTCCCCAGAGAGATCAACGACTGTCTCTACGAGAATGGATTAACGATTGACCAGATCGACCGCTTCCTAATTCACCAGGGGAGCAAATTCATTGTTGAGACACTAGCGGCAGCAATTCACGCCGAACCCTCTAAGATAGCATTTACTGCCGAGACAACCGGTAACACCGTGAGTTCATCGATCCCACTAATGCTGGCGAAGGTACTACAGGAGGAAACAGCCCCCCCCACGAACCTGCTCTTAGCCGGATTTGGAGTTGGCCTCTCAAGTTTTGTAACTACACTCAAACGGAGCAAGTAAACATGGAGACAGATATCAACAAAACAATTGTTGAGTGCATCGTCAATGCAACCAAACGGGACGACCTCAAAGACATTGCAGCACATGACCCATTCAATAGCCACGACATTGACTCGCTCGACCAGATGTCGATAATGCTTGAAATCGAGGAAAAGTTCCAAATTGAACTCGAAGGAGTTGACATCAAATCAATTAGGTGTGTAAACGACTACGCAGACCTTGTCAACGAACGAAACTAGGCAGAAGCGTGACAGCAATCCTCAAGATTACTCAGAACGCAGCCAAAGTCCCCAGCACTGTGATAACTCGGTACACAAACATACCGAGCCTGACGAGGAAGCGTGGTGCTCAACTTCTCCCGCAACAAGAAATTCGTCGTGCACTCCATTAAGCCAACCGTGCGACGGCACGCCCCCCCACGGCTTGCCACTTCACTTCGCCAGTAGACCACGGCCCCCTTTGAAACACAAAGGCATACCTGATAGACACAGAATGAGAGACACGGTCGGCTGCTGCAACCTCTCAATAACACCCCAGACCAATCTCTTCTTCGAGGGAGTGCAGCACCTCCGATCAATCCGCAGCGGTATCGACCGGACAGGCGTAGCCCAGAGAGGTGTTCAGACACAAGAAAGCCTGACGACCGGCGATCTTCCTGAAACCCTTTCCACGCCAAGTAGCTCGCTGATAGCCCATCGAGTCGAATACCCCGCCTCGTGCCAGAGCGATTTACGCGACCAACTCTGCAGCGTCTGCGTGAGAACGAACCCACAAACTGCACCGCCACATACGAACGAGGGAGCGGCCTTTCTACGTTTGCACGGCGCACAACTGGCGAAAACCCGCTTCCCCAAACGACGAACAACCGCCCACTCGCTACCCGGAGGAACAGCTCGTCTCCCGGAACTTGCAACGACTGAAATCTCACCCCAGCCGACACTTTGCAATGGCCGAGAAATCGCGATCGCTCCCTCCCTGCATAATTTACCGCCGAAGACGGGGGACTGATCGAAACCATTGCAAAACACCGCTCTGCTAGAGCCAACCCATTTCCTGACTTGACTGGCTTCCGAGATCGATGATCGACTTCCATAGTGAACACTGAGAACACACCACAGCAACGCAGAGCCGCAGCGCGCAGCTTGCAATCCAGAACGATTAGTGGAGTGCTCTGGAGCTTCGGCGAACAACTGCTCCGCAGGGGCAGTGGCGTCGTCATCCAGATTTTCCTTGCTCGGCTACTCGCCCCCGAAGATTACGGACTGGTGGCGATGATGAGTGTGTTCATTGCACTCGGCGGCTCGCTCATGGACTCAGGGCTCTCGCAAGCACTCATTAGACTCCCCGACGCCAAGCAAGTTGACTTCAATACTGCGTTTTACTCCAACATCTGCTTTGGCGTCTTATCCTACGCACTGCTTTTCTTGACCGCCCCCCTTGTTGCAAACTTCTATGCCGAACCGAGACTGACGGCACTGATTCGCGTCGCTTCAATTTCAATCTTAATCAGCTCTCTCCGAACGGTCCAAGAGGCTCAACTAACCCGAGAACTCAACTTCCGTTTAAAAGTTTTAATAAACTTGCCGTCAGGGATCATCGCGGGGCTTCTTGCGATAGGGCTTGCACTCAAGGGATTTGGAGTCTGGTCGCTAGTCGCTCAATCCATACTCACGGCTTTACTCAGCACACTTCTACTGTGGCACTTCCAGAAGTGGCGCCCCACCGCAGTGGTCAGCGGATCAGCGTTCGAGGCGATGTTCGCCTTCGGATACAAGCTCTTCCTCTCGGGTTTCCTCGACACAGTTTTCAACAACCTTTACGTCGTCGTTATCGCGAAGGTGTTCAGCGGCCCTGTCGCGGGGATCTACTATTTCGCAACTCGGCTCGCGGACCTAGTAATCCAAAACCTCTACACCAGCATCCAAGCGGTTACCTACCCAGCTCTCGCCACCGTCCAAAATGATGACAAGCGACTCAAATCCGGTTTCCGCAAGACGATTGTGCTAACCACTTTCGCCCTCTTCCCGTGCATGCTACTGCTGGCAGCCCTCGCGCACCCATTCATCGTCTTTTTCCTCGACAGCAAGTGGCTACCAGCAGCCACAATGCTCCCGCTGCTATGCCTGGCGAAAACGCTATATCCGGTTCACGCGGTGAACCTTGCAATGCTGAAAGTCAAAGGACGATCAGACCTTTTCCTGGGGCTCGAAATCTTCAAGAAGCTCATGATAACCGCAGTTCTTTTTTTCAGCTTTCGGCTTGGGATCCAAGGCATCCTGTACGGGCAGATCCTTTGCTCTCTCCTGGCGTTTGCCCCCAACTCATACTTCTCGAGCTCACTACTCGGATACACCCTAAAGGAGCAGGCATCCGACGTCCTTCCGAACCTTGCTTTAGCAATGCTGGTTTCCATTGCCTGCTATTTTGCGTCAGCCCAATTAGACTGGGCACCTTTCTACAAGCTCGTTGCCTTAGGCGGCGGGGCGCTAATCACCTACGCCGCAACCGCGTATTTCCTTAGTTTCCAAGCCGTTGCAATCATAGCCTCGCTGAAGAGCAAGAGAATCGCATCCTAACGCGCACACCCAAGACCAAAGACCGAACCTTGCCAGACAACCCAAACCGAGCTAAAGACCATGAGGAAGGAATCAAAGGAACAACTCAAAACACCAGCTCCCAAGAACGCCACTGGCCTAGCGCAAGGACGGAGGAAGAAATAGTCAATTCCTGGACACAGACACAGCCCGTTGTGAGCATCTGCTGCGCCGCCTTCAACCACGAATCCTACATCGAAGAGACGATCAGAGGATTCATCGAACAAGTGACGACATTCCCGATTGAAATCATCCTTCATGATGACGCTTCAACTGACAACACAACAGATATCATTAGACGGTACGCAGCACGCTATCCATCGATAATCAAAACAATTATCCAAACGGAAAACCAGTACTCAAAAGGCTGCCGCATTATGCCTGAGATACTGCTCGCAGAGGCGAAGGGCGATTTCCTTGCACTTTGCGAAGGCGACGACTATTGGTGCAATCCCCAAAAACTGTCGATGCAGACTGAAGCCATTTCGGCCTCCAACGCGTGTGACTTATGCTTCCACCCAGTCCACAAGGTAAACTCACAGACGGGAGAAAAAGAAATCGGCGGACAGTATTCAACAATGACTACGACAGTGCCGGCCGAGGAGATCACACTTCGACCGCGAGGGCCAATACCGACGGCCGCAACGCTCATTACTCGACGCGCATCACTGGAAATACAGCAGTTCTTCCACGGCACTAGCGGACTCACCGTTTCAGACATATTCATCCATGCCATTGCAGCAGAACACGGCGGAGCGGTCTACCTTCCTGAACCTATGGCGACCTACCGCGTTTTCACGCCAAACTCTTGGTCAGATCGATACAGTGACCACGAAGTGCGTATGGAGAATGCTATTGCACATTGCAACGGGTACCGTGAATTGGCGGCAACATTGCTATCGAGACAATCCGATACGCTACGCGAAACTCGGCGTCGTCTTGTATGTCGAATGATCAAAGAACCCGGCGGGTCAAAGCGAGCCAGAGTCCAACTGCTTTCGAAGAACCGTGATTGCTTCGGCACTCGAGAGTTTGCAGTCTTGCACGCAGTTTCTCAGTCCCGGACCTTGCTGGCCCTGTCCCGCCTCGGCGCGTCACTCAGACGATCGATCTATCGCAAGCCGACACTTTGAGACGTCCAGCTCCCCATTATCCCGAATAAGATCACACGAGTTCGATGCGAGCGGAATTCACCGACGGCTTTTTTTGATCGATCGCGAAACGACGCTTCGTCATTTAGAACCGAATCCCACCAGCAGCAACCCGCAAAGCTTGCTTCCCCCTCCCCCACCATTCGTCAGAAGACCCGCCGTCGAGTCATCAATCAGTACGCCCAACACACCCAGCTGATACTGGCTGATCACCTAGCCCCCCGTAACATCACAAACGATGACAGGCCCGCAAACCCCCTACGCCCGACAAACAGCCACGAGTAAAATCCACGAATGAAAGTCATGTATGTCGACAACAGCCAGTGGTGGGGAGGCGCTGAAGCGTGCCTGAACTCCTACCTTCTGCACCAGGCTGCACACGGAATTTCACAAAGAATTTGCGTGCGTTACCCGCTTCCACATTTTGACAATTACGACAAAACGATCCCCGGCTGTGTGGTGCATCGGTTTCCAAAGCCGAAATGGTGGATGCCGGAATCAGCCAAAACCAGCATTCGAGGACATGACCGGATCGCACAACACCTCCGCGCAGCGGCACTTTCAAAGCAGATCGAGCAGTTCAAGCCAGACATTGCATATTTCAACTTGTACCGACGACGAGACTGCTGGGACATCGCTGCTGCTAAAAAACAAGGCTGCAAAGTGGTTGCCCATATCCGAAGCCTTTTCCACCAGGCTCCATTCTCCAAAGCAGACCTGGACAAGTGCGATCTTATAATCGCCATGTCCGACATTGTTGCAACACAAGCTCGTAGCAGCGGTACAAAAACGCCGATTCACAGGATCTATGATGGCGTGGACACCAGCGAAGTACGCTCATCGGATCGCGATGCGACTCGGTTGAAACTGGGGATCAAACAATCGCAGGTGGCTTTTGTCTTTCCGGCCGTCCTGGAGTCACGGAAAGGCCAAGACATTGCAATCGAGGCTTGGCAGCAAATCGCGAGACGCCAGCCCAATGCCGTACTAGTCATTGTCGGGGGCGCCTGTCCAACCGAGGCTCCCGACTACGTGCAGCACTGCCAAAACATGGCGTCGAAACTTGGGGATGCTGTCATTTTCGTTGGCCATCAAAATTCAATGCCATCGGTTTACGCTGCTGCCGATGCTGTATTGGCATTGTCGCGTGACGGAGAAGCCTATGGACGCATACCCGTAGAGGCGGGAATCAGTGGAAAGCCGGTGATTGCGACGCGTGCAGGTGCAACCCCCGAATTGATCGTGAACGGCGAAACCGGATTTTTAGTTGAACCTCAATCCGCCGACGATGTTGCGGCGCGAGTTTTAGAGCTGATGTCTAAACAGGAGCGGACACGCTTAGGAGGAAATGCACGAAAGCATGTCGCTGAAAATTTCGACAAGACTTCCGGAATCAAGCAACTTTGCCACTTACTGGAAGGCCTGACCCATTGACGGTGCAGCAAAAATGAGAGGGAGCGAAAGCCTACCGACCGTAAGCGTTATCACCCCATGCTTCAACGCCGCAAACACGATTGACCGAATGATCACGAGCGTTAGGGCAAGCAGCTCTATCGCTATTGAAATCATTGCGATCGACGACTTTTCCACCGACACGACCATTGAACGCTTGCGACAATTTACCGACGACAAAATGGTGATCATCGCGCAGCCGGAAAACTGTGGGCCAAGTGCCTGTCGCAATCGAGGCATCGACGCGGCCAAGGGAGACTGGATAGCGATGGTCGATTCGGATGACTGGATATCGCCGGACCGACTAGGCCGGATGATCGACGTTGCAGAAGCAAATGGCCTAGACGTCATCGGCGATAACCAATGGGTTTGCAATCCCGCACATAACTCCAAGCGCAAGAGAATGGGCTGGCTCGATCAAATCGAGACATCACCAAACGCCGATGACCTAATCACAATTGGAATGCAGCAACTCATTAAGCACACTGGCCTGGGAATCATACAGCCGTTAATAAGGCGAAGTTTTCTGGAGCAAGAACCGATTCGCTATCGAACGGAGTTCCGATATGGCGAAGACTACCACTTCTTGTTCGACCTAATGATTGCTGGAGCAAGTCTTGGAGTCATTGACGAGCCGATGTATTTCGCGGAAATCAACCAGTCCGGATTGACCTCAAATCGCGTCCAAATGTTCGCCGGCATGGTTGAGGTTCTTCAAAGCATTCGCCAGCTGGTTGCAGGCACGCCTCACCAATTGCTTTCAAAAGAAATTGACGAGGCGATCGCCATGTGTCGAAAGACAATTCAGTATGGCGCAGTGATGGACCCATTGAAGAGCGGGCGAATCCTCCATGCGTTAGGGGCTCTTGCAAGCAATCCGGGGTTCATCAAGCAAGCTCCAGGGCGGGTGTGGGGAATGCTCACAGGGCGAACACAAGCACCACCCCGCAAATAGCTTGCGTCGTCAATTGAACCAAAACCATTGACCCGAACGTTGGCGGTACACACCGCAAAGCGACTAAGCGTTTTGTACTAGAGGGTCCTGTCCTTCGGCAAACTCCATTCAACAGTCAGTCAATGGAATCCCCCGTCCAAGATTGCGATTTGACAAACGAGATCCCCAATATCTCCGTTATTAAATTCACAGGTTGCATTCCCCTGCCCTCCACAGGCTGAAGTGGTTCAAGAACAGCTCCTCAAAATCGTTTAACATTGACATTGAATTCAATCCCACCAGAGAGCTTTTGTCTTCGTGTAGTTTCCACGATGGATTCGAAGTTGCCCAACAACGGGTTCACTCGCATATCAAACTACGGCCACTCCAGCCTGCGCACGATGACGATGGTCGACGGACCATGATGCGTTTGGTTCGCCGAAACAGTTTAGGAAATTCGGCGAAAGCGATTTCGCTTTCGTCCGCTGGCAACACACAATATGAATTGGTGACCTGGTGATTCACGTTTGCTTTGTCGACCGAAAACGCGAGAGCGCGATATGGAGCTTGATGGATCACATCAGTCGCCGTTTAGTCGCAGAAGGACATAGCGTCAGCTACGTGCGTTTTGACGACGGCTACCTGACGGAGGAGCTAGCTGTCCCCGACGGTGTCGTGGCTTATGACATCGTTGTGCCTGCCAAACGGTTTCCCTGGCATGTCTGGAAGCAAGAGCGAAAGTTCGGGGAGGAATTCAGGAATTGGATCGGCGCTAAGAAACCCGACATCGTTCATACCAACTTTTGTTTGCCGGGAAACGTCGCGAGGCGAATTGCCATGCAGACCAAGGTTCCAGGTGTGGTCACCACCTACCACGAACTGTTTGGATCACTCAACGCATACCTAAAGTGCTCGACGCGACGAACCGAGCGAAATTGCAATCGACTGGTCTATATTTCCAAAACCGTGGCACGGTCCTACGGGGCAAGCGATTTCCTGTGCGATACCAACATCGACCTTAGCCACCCGAAACTAGCGTCTGCATCGAAACCGGAACTGGATCGCGATTCCCAAAATACAGTGCAGGATACTTCCGACAGTAAGCACCAACTGATTTACAACGGGATCGACGTTCAGCAGATTCAGTCGTTTGGCGCCAATGCGAAACCGGTCATTCCGCAGCAGTTGATTGCCGTGGGGCGGTTGGTACCAGAAAAGGGGCATGCATTGATCGTAAAAGCTTTGCCGAAATTAGCCGAGCAGTTTCCTGAGGTGAAGCTAGTGCTGGTCGGTGAAGGCCCCCAGCGAAATCAGCTTGCGATGCTGGCCAAGCAGTTGGGCGTCACCGAGCAAGTCGAGTTTCGTGGTTGGGTGCCACAGGGTGAAGTGATCGCGACGATGACACAATCGCACTGCGTTGTCCTACCCTCGATTCATGAAGGTTTCGGCTTAGCACTAGCTGAAGCGATGCTGACCGGACGGCCGATTGTCGCCAGCGATATCCCTGTTTTCCGCGAAGTCGCCTCCGACTCCGGCGTGCGGTACTTTGCCGAAAACGATAGCGAGCAGCTAGCGACGCAAATCAGTGGGGCGTTGAGTGATCCCGATGAACAATCACAACAGGCCTGCGCGACGGCACAACGCGTGCGTGAGAATTTCTCAAGCGAGCTAATGGCAGAGCGCTATCTAAAAATTTACGAACAATTGTGCCCGAAGAAGTAAGCAGCAACGGATCACATTGACGAGCATTTCATGAACACGAGAACGAATAATCCGCGTGATATCTCGACTCAACCGTGTGAAAAGGTAGCCGCGTTACACAACGACCTCTACGCAACGTTGCTAGCAGCGATCACCGGCGACACGCCATCGCAATCATTAAGAGGATTAGACATTGGCTGCGACCGCGGCGAAATGATGCAGATGCTCCCCGAACAGGGACACCCATGTGTTGACATCGACATGGAAACTGAGTGCGTCAGACGGGCAAGTCAGTTCGGGGATACCCACCTAGGAACATTCGATACTCTCGACGCAACCATCAGCGATCGGCCCTGCGACGTCGTCGTTTCAACCCATGGGCTGTCATCGTCGCTAAACGTCGCCTGCAACGGTGGAGAACAAATTTGACCTCGCTCCCCCCCAACGCAGCGCAGGGGCGAATCGCTAGTTTAGACGGCCTTCGCGCGATCGCCATCGCGCTCGTGCTGATCAGCCACGGAAGCTACTCTCTACCGTCGTTCATGCAAAACATATTCCTTGAAAACGGAGGATTGGGCGTTCGGATTTTCTTCGTGTTAAGCGGTTTTTTAATCTACACGCTGTCATCGAGAGAAATCGCAAAGCACGGGGATTTCAACGTCAGAAACTTTTACATCCGACGCGTCATTCGCATCTTCCCAGCATTTTACACCTACCTGGCACTTGTCGCGGCCCTATCAACAATCGGCTATCTGAGCGTCACTTGGCAGAGCCTTCTTTGTGCCGGCACATTTACGATGAATCTGGAGTCACTGTTTGTTCAATGGCTTGGCATGGGGACTTTGGGGATTTGGGTTGTGGTTCACTATTGGACACTGGCCGTAGAAGAACAATTTTATGCATCATGGCCATTGGTGATTTGGTTGCGAGCGCGGGACCTGCTTTGGCCCGTACTCTGGGCGGTCATGCTTGCTGGCCCTATCTCTCGCGTACTAACTTACGCCCTGCTGCCCACCCTTCGTCCATCGATCGGATTCTTGCTGTCCTACGATGCAATTGCGGGCGGTGTCTTGCTAGGCCTATGCCATGAACGCTGGCCGCGATTCCGAACTCTATTCGCCAACCACTCACATCAATGGCGACGGCACTCTGCGGTCATCGCTTCATTTTCGTTCATTTTGATTGCGTCTCCATTGCTGAACTCGCAATTCGGAGGACTTTATCGACTCCCCTTCGGACTTTCGCTTGAAATCGCAGCGATCACGCTGCTAATTACGCTATTAACGCAGCCCCAGCACACATGGTATTTCACGTTCTTGAATCACCCAGCCATCACTAGCATCGGCGTCCTATCGTACAGCCTGTATCTTTACAACATGCTTTTCCTTGACGAGAGTCGCGGAGACTGGATCACACAGTCACCTCAAAATTTTGGAGTTCTATTCGCGGCTGCAATCATTTCCTATCACCTGATCGAAAAACCGTTCTTCAAACTACGGCGATTTGCAAGGAACAAGTCCATACCCGAAACCGAAACCGAAACAATGTCGACCAGCACTGAAGCGACGAAATAGGCATCAGCTTGACAGGCGATCGCGATTCATCGAGAAGGCGATGCACACAGCACCATTTCCATTCACACGATGTTTCGCGTTCGCAAAAGCACGCGAACGCTAATCGGGGTCCTCTTCCTAAATTCTTTTGAATTCCAAGCAACGCTTTCCAAACCATGTCATCCCCTCCCACTGTTTCCTTCATGCCCCTTTCCACAACCGCGATCATCACGGTTTATAACGAAACCCAGTGGATTCGGGCTGCGGTGGATAGTCTTCTGAATCAATCAGACCGCGACCTGGAAATCCTGATCATTGATGATGGTTCGGATGATGGGACAGGGGAAATCTTGGATTCGTACACGGATCCGAGAGTTCGTGTCATTCACGCGGATCGGATGGGACGGGCCGCGGCGCTTGGCATGGCGGTCCGTGAGGCTCGTGGCGATTTTGTCGCCAATCTTGACGCGGACGATGTGGCCTATCCGGATCGGATCGCTGATCAGGTCGCGTTCCTGCAGTCGCATCCGGATCACGCCTGGGTCGGTGGCGGTGAGGATCGGCAGGATAGCCAGCGAGATGAACACTATGTTCGCCTGTACCCGGAAACCGATGCGGACATCCGACGGATGTCGGCCAAGTGCATCCCCTATTGCCACAGCGCGATCATGTTTCGCCGCAGCCTGCTGGATGAGGGAATCAACTATGACCCGAAACAGCCTTACCTGATCGACTTTGAATTCTTCTTGCGGGTGGCGGCAAAACACAAAGTCGCCAACCTGCCTCACGCGGTCGTGATGCGGCGGGCTCACGGCAAGAGTTTTTTCCAACGCTCGTTCAAGGTCAGTGACCAGAATCGCGAACTGTCGCGGCTGTGCCGGATCGCCCGGCGTCAGTTCGGACTGCCACTGTGGATGGAAGCCTATCCCGCGGTTCGTACGATCTACCCGATGATCCCGAACGTTGTGAAGGCGCCGATTCGGCGACTGATGGGACTGCGGGAAACGGCGGGAGGATAGGGGAGGAGAAGGAAGGAAGGAGCACGCTGTTTTTGCCCGCTCACCTCGCTCCTCTCCCCCCACTGGAGCTCCGCGATCGGGGAGAGGGCTGTCGTAAGGGGGGAGAGATTGCAAATTGCAAATTGAACATTTCAAAATGAAAATTTGCAGCGAGAAGCATAGGCCGGTGGCGGGATTTTCAATGGGCAATTTGCATTGTTCATTTTGCAATTTGCAATTGTTTTTGCCCCCCCTCACCTCGATCCTCTCCCCCCGCGGGTTCGCTGCGCGAGCAAGGGGAAGAGGAGACTAAAAAAGGAGATAGAGCGAGGCTGAGACGCTGGTTTCGATGGCCGCCTTATGCTCTTCCTCACCCGGCTATCGATCAGCATTTGCTGTCCTGCACCTGAGCCTGCCATCCTGCTGGATTACGGGAACCTCTGCCCATCCGGTCCAAATTTGCCTGACACGCTGTACGCTTGGCGACTATCCTTGTCATGGTACTTCGTGGCGGATCAACCGCTTGATGCTCGCCGCCTAACGCGATGATGCTCTTCTGCCGATAGTTGCAGTAGGGACGCGAGCTTTCGTGGGGGTTGGGTATTGGACTTTTTAGGTCGTGATCTTCGCCAGTAGTCCCTTGCCATCAGGGAATTCTGTCGAATCCCACCACAAGCGTTTCGGCCATTGACCGGTCGTCCCGGGCAAATGGCGACGACTGCCGGGCCCCTATCAGTCTGCTTCATTCGCCCCCTCTCTACCTACACCCACCCCATTGCAAGACTACCTGTTTGAAATCCTGATCGTCGCCAGCCTATTGGGGGGCGGATTGCTGCTGGCTGGTGCTCGGCAGCCGATGGTGTTTTTCTATGCGGCCCTATTCGGCACCGCGATCCTGAAGACACCTGAACTGCCGATCGTGCGGGAAAAGTTCACGATCGTCGAACTGTGTCTATTGTGCCTGTGGGCCTGCTGGCCCTTCTTGATCAAGGGACGCCTTTCCAACCGGACAACGTCGCACATCTATCTGTGGGGCACCTTCTTTTGCATGATCTGTTTGTCGTCATCGCTGATTGCGATCGTGACTGCGCCACCGCGGTACGCGTCTCCCAAAATGGCTGCGTATTCGGTGCTGGAGGCCGTGAATTACTGCTATGGGGTGGTCATTCTTTGGACCTGCCTGCAGGTGCTGGACACCTGGCAGCGGTGGATTGGTGCGATCGTCGCTTGGGTGGGTGGCATGGCCACTGCCTCCTTCGTCGGCGCCGCAGCGATGGCCGGACTGGCCCCCGGCTGGGCTCGCGAAGAAACCGGGCGGATTTGCTCGACGCTACGGAACGAAAACCAAGTGCCGTCGATGATCCTACCACTGTTGTTGGTGGTGTTGATGATTGCGGTTCGGCGCGGGTTGCCGATTCCCGTCCGGGCGCTGGCCTTTGCGATTTTTGCTGCCGCCCTCGTGACCGCGATTGGCACCGGCAGTCGCACCGCCGCACTGATGATCGGATTTTCGGGGGTTGGAGTTGCCTGGATCGTGATCAGCACGATCCGATCGGGAATCGTGGTCTACCGATTTCAACTATTGAATTTATCGATCGCATTTGCTGCCGCGACAGTTGCCTACTTTGCGGTTGCCTGGTCTATGTACGATGGCAAATATTCACTGATGACCACGCCTTCGTGGCAGCGCCCGGCGGTGCTGCTGATTGAATGGTCCGGCGGCGAACGCAAACTCGACAATACCCGCCCTAAACAAATTAGTGAGGCTATTGATCAATTTTGGCGATCACCGGTTTTGGGCACCGGCCCCAAATTTGGATCTTCCTTTGCGGCCACCGGTGGCGAGGTCCACAACACCTATTTCAGCCTGATGTTGGAAACCGGCTTTTTAGGCCTGGGGGCGTTCATGCTATTGATCGGATCGACCTTTGTGGCCGGATTCAACGCAGCGCGCCGCTGTGTCTATCCGTGGTATGGCATGCTGGCCCGTTGCCTGTTGGTGGGGATGGTGCTGATCTGCCTGTACAACGCCACGATGTTGGGTCTGCGGCAGCGCAATATTTGGTTCCTGATGGGGATGATTTTGGCATTCGCACGACTAGAGGCGTCTGGCTTGGCGCCTGACCTGAACTTGCATCGCAAGATTCCCCGCTGGCTGCGCAGCCTGTTCATCGACACCGACCCAGCCGAAACGTTCAACCCAACCACCTGGCAACCGGCGGCAAAACGAGTCACCGAAGGCTAGCCGATTCGTCCATGGAACACGTCCCCCAGACTCTTCACTCTTCACTCTTCACTCTTCACTCATGCTTCCCGTAGTCCTTGTTGAAAGTTACCCCCAAGTCATCGCTGGCCAGCAGCGGACGATGATGTCGCTGCTGGAACACGCGGGCGATGCGGGGATTGCCCCCACAGTGATGATGCCCGGCGGCGGGATGTTTGCCGAACGACTGGCGGCCGACGGCTGGGATACTCACATCACTCCCTATCCGGAATCGCTGGGACGCTACGGTGGTGCGATCTACCGTGACGGAATCGGCCGGCGAGTGGGACTTGCCAAGGACTTGGCGGGTTACACTTGGACGCTGCGTAGAGAACTAAAACGCATCCGTCCGGCGGCCGTGTTCTGCAACGACATGCGTGGACTCTTAACGGTCGGCGTCGCGGCAAAATCCCTGGGCATCCCCAATGTCATGTGGGACAAACTGGACAAGCCGCATGGTTTCCTGGACTGGTTCCAATTGCCGCTAGTGAAACGCAATCCGATCATCTCAGGCCCGGTGGCCAGCAAGTACCCAGCTTGGCAACGGCGCTGGTACCGCGATCGAATCCGGCTATTGCCCAACGGTGTAGATTTCCAGCGTTTCCAATCTGCCGATCTGCAAGAACAGAGCGCAGCCAAACGCCAGTCCCTGGGCTTTGGCCCGGATGACGTGGTGCTTGGAATCGTCGGCACGGTCACCCACCGCAAGGCGCATGACGTTTTGTTGAACGCATTTTCGAAATTGACTGGAAGCGCTCCCAACGTCCACGTGCTGGCAATCGGCAGCTGGGACGATTCACCCCAGGATCAAGAATTCCATCGCTCGCTCACCTCACCTGCGCCCGCGAACGTTCATTTTGTAGGACAGCAAAATGACATCCCGGCCATCATGCATGCGATCGATGTGCTGGTGATCCCGTCACGATTCGAAGGGCTGGGGCAAGTTACATTGGAAGCGATGGCATGCGGCAAGCCAGTGATTGGTTCACGCGTGGGTGGAATCGCAGAAGCGGTCGTGGATGGCGAAACCGGACTGCTATTCGAAAACGAGCATGCGGAGGAACTCCGTGACACGATGTCGCGACTGGTAGCCGATCCCGATCTTCGCCGGCGGATGGGTGACGCAGGTCGCGAAAGAGCCAAACAGCATTACAACCGCGACGAAAAGATGCGGCAGATCTGGGACATGGTCCGCGAGGTGGCACTGGATCGGGATTCGGACCGCGGCTGAGCTTGCTTCGGGGCGACAGGCACCGTGGAGCGATGCCGCAGTGCACTTATCCTTTGTAGCGAAACGGCGCGAGCTGTCCGGTCAAGTGCACCCGAAGACCGGTGGACTCGCGCCAATGCCACCTACTTTGTCACCGTGCGAGATATTCGCCCCCGATCAGCCGCATGCGCGCTAGTGAACGTCCGGAAAAGCAGCCTCGAAGAGGCGAAAGCATCATGCCGGTGGCCTCGGCCACCGGATTTGGCATCCCCCCATGATCTTCTTGGCCGGGCTGGCCGCAGGCGGCCCGGCCGAGAAGATCAAGATTTCGTCCGTCATCGCTAACCGTGGGGCCCGCCCCACGGCAAAGAGCTGCCGCCGCTCCGCGGCTAAGCCGGACTTTCTCGTTAGCGTCCGGTTCTTCCCGCGTTTTGCTGTGTTCCGAGACCGGAGGGCTCGCGCCTCGGGCGCTGACAAAGCGTTCCTCTAGCAGCAGGTAAAACATGCTGCATCCGTGGGGCGAGCCCCACGGCAGGGAGCTGTCGCCACGTTGGGACCGTTGGTGGGGCGGGCATTGGTCGCTTCTCTGGGCACGCGCCGCAGGCTTGAGTGTCGCCCTGTTGGCTATACGGAAAGCGAAACAGTCCCCTAGCCGCTTTTTTGGCTACAACCGGCCCCCTCTCAACAACTCTCCCCCACGCCCCTCCAAAGGGTGTTTGTCTATTCTCCGCCCACTAGTTAATTTAACTACTGACCTAGCCAGTCCGTTCGTCCACTTCAATAATCACCCTGGATGTCCGCGATTCTCTCATCTTCCTACTCAACGGCCTCAACGTGAACGATCGCGCCAAGATCAAAATCCTGCACGTTCAGCTGTTCCCCATGCTTAGTGGCGTGCAACGGGTCACACTGGAAGAACTTCGTCGGCTGGATCCGAATATCTATGACCGACATCTGTTGACGTGCGAACCAGGGCCGTTGACGGACGCTGCCCAGCAGATGGGCGTCACCTGTCATTCCGAATCGCGGTTGATCCGATCGCTGTCGCCTCTGAACGATTACAAGGCCTATTGCGGACTGCGCGATCTGATGCGCAAGCACCGCTTTGACATTGTGCACACTCATTCGTCGAAAACCGGTGTTTTGGGACGATTGGCAGCAGCGGCGGCGGGCGTACCGCATGTGGTTCACACGGTGCACGGGTTTGCGTTTCCGGCCGCGCGGCGGGCGGCCGTGCGACGTTTTTACCAATGGTGCGAACGACGCTGTGGGAAAGTGACAGACGCGTTGGTATGCCTGAATCCCAATGATCGGCAGATCGCGATCGACGACCTGGGCATCGATCCCCGCCGAGTCCACCTGATCCCCAATGGGGTCGACACCACACAATTCAAACCGCACAGTGACGCGGATCTGCGACATCGCCTGCGCCGTGAAACGTTGCCGGGGGATGCGGGGCTGCCTGTCGTGATGATGGTGGGCCGATTGTGGAATCAAAAGAACCCGCTGGCATTCGTGCAGGCCGCGATCGAAATTCTGGGCCGCGGTGTCCGGGCTGAATTTTACTTAGTTGGCGAAGGTGACTTGCGGCCGCGACTGGAGCAAGAGATTGCTGCGGCCGGATGTGGCGATCGGATCCATCTGCTGGGTTGGCGAGATGATGTGGCTGCGTTGTTGCCGCTGGCAGATGTGATGGTGTTACCATCGCTGTGGGAAGGAATGCCGCTCGTGTTACTGGAATCCCAGTCCAGCGCTGTTCCGGTGGTGGCCAGCAACATTCCGGGCAACCGAGAATGCGTCAACGATGGCGTGGACGGGTACTTAGTTCCCCCGCGAGATATCGTCGAGCTAGCACAGCGGATAGGCGAATTGATCCAAGACGATGAACTGCGACGCCGTATGGGAGCGACAGCTCGCGAAAAGGTGATTGCCCAATTCGACATTCGCCAGCGTTTTGCCACCATGACGGACATTTACGCGCAAATGATGGGCAGGGCACAAGCGGCCCGAACGCCGGTCTTGGGCGACTTGGCCAGCGATACGGCTCACTCGCACGCATCTTCTGCTGCTCGCTAGCCGCAAATAGCGGTATCTCCCACCCATTGCAGCACATCCTCCATCAGCGCCGCCTGATGGACGCCCCCCATCAACCGCCAGCCCCGCGCGGTCTGCGCCATTGTTCCCGGAAGAAAATTTCCCCATCCGGCAAAAATTTTTCGTCCGCTCGCCCGCCCCCCGACTAGAAAACTGATCGTGATTATCGATTTGCAAGCAAATCATCGATCAAATCGCGATTTCGCTTGTCAATCTGGGAGGATTAGCCCGAATAAAAAACTTTTACCAATTCGCTTGACCGTGGGGGGGCCCTGAGTTATCGTAAATTCCGTCCGTGAGAGAATTCTCAGAAAAACCGGACCTTAACCATGAACTCATTTCGCTCTACGCAGCAAATCAACTCGCACGGAAACAACATGATGAAAAAAGCTCTGATGATGGCTGCCCTAGTCGTGGCCAGCCTGGCAACCGCCAACCAAGCGGACGCCGCGTTCGTTTTGATCGACAATTTTTACGGCCCAGGTACAGGTTCGGGAGCAGGCGTAACAGGAACAGTAGCAAATCGCTCGGTCTTCGGCGGTGCAACGACTGTCTCTGGTGGTGCAGTTACTGTCGAAAATGGGTCAACCCTTTCCTATACCAACTTGGCAGCCTTGATCAGCCCCACGGGCTTGAATGGCACCGACGACCTTATCGTTCGCCTAAATGGCATCAGCGGATCAGGCACGTTGACCGCAACTGCGTCCATCGATGGGTTTGATTCCTTTATTGGGAAGCCACTCCTCGGCGCACCGGGCTTCCTTGAATTCACCTTTGCAGGTGTTGATCCCGGTGCTTTCGCTGGCACGCTTGATCTTGTATTTGGTTCAGCTTTCGGTGTCCCTCAGGGTGGTAGCTACACCATCAACGGAATCTACGCGGTTCCCGAGCCAACGACCATGGCTTTGATCGGCTTGGCTGTCGTCGGTGGTGGTGCAGTTCGCCTGCGTCGCAAGCGTCAACTTGCATAACTGCGACTTGCTGCGGCGATTCGACCAATTGATTGAACGAAGGCTTCGGGAATTTTCCCGGAGCCTTTTTTTATGGACCTACGTTTGCAGATCACGTGAAGATGAGTCCTACGGTTGGCGGTGTCGGGGAACGATGATTCGCTGCGGATGGACGGGACCGAGGCGATCATGTGTTGACCGGATGCTAGCGCATGGCGTCTAGCTTAGCCGCAGAGCGGCGGCAGCTTTTTGCCGTAGGGCGCGCCCCACGGTTAGCGATACTGACGCAATCTTGATCTTCTCGGCCGGGCCGCCTCCGGGCGGCCCGGCCGAGAAGATCATTGGGAGATGCCAAATGCCGGTGCCCCAGACCACCGGCATGATGCTTTCGCCTCTCCGAGGCTGTCGTAAGCTGGACGTTCTCTAGCGGACGGCGACGTCGATGAATGCAGCTTTCCTTGCACCGAAACGAACATACGATGTGCTGACTGGGCAAGCTGATACACCCGCTAATCCGCAGCTTTGAATCCTGCGATTCGATTCGGTTGGCATAAGATAGGAATGGACATTCGGGCGGGTTACTGTACGCTTGAACCAACTTGACTCCCCCCCCCGAAGATCATGGCCCACGGCGATTTGCCGCCGGCAACATGGCATCCGATTCGACCTAGCACCCTATGGCAACTGAAACTCTTCCCGTTCAATCCCATCGCGCCTCTGGCATTCCCCAATCGGCCATTTACCTGCTGGCAGCGATCGGGTTGATCGGTCTTGCCCTGGTGCTTCCCGTCGCCAAATTGGGCAGCTGGATGATGGGTCGGGATTATTATCACCATGTCCCCTTCATGGCTGCATTCGCCATCGGCCTTGGGTGGATGCGATATCGAAGCGAGCCATTGATCGCGTCCTTCACAGCGTCACCACGCGTCCTGTTTTGGACGATACTGGCAGCAGGATTCACCGTCGGCACCTACGTGCTGCCCAGCCGCTGGATGGCGGCGCCGGCCATCATCACCATGATCATGGCGGGCATCACGTTGGCCTGGGGTAGCGATGGCGTGCGCCGAATGCGTGGGCCCCTGGTGATGCTGGTCGCCTGCGTTCCGCTGCCGGTACTTTGGGACAGCTGGTTCGTTGTCGAAATGCAACAATTGGCCACCTGGTTGGCCAGCCTGTGGTTGGACCTGATGGGCGTGTTGCATCTGTCGACCGGAGTGGAGATCCAAACGCCCGATCATCAATTTGCGATCGCCGATGCGTGTAGCGGGATCCATTCGATGTTTGCCGCAATCGCCGTCGGTGTGGGATATGGCGTGCTTCGTGATTATCGCGTTCGCCGCATCCTGGGCCTAGCGATTCAGGTCGTTTTCTGGGTGGTGGTGGCCAACGCGGTGCGAGTGTTCTTTGTGGTCTACATGCAATCGAAACATCAAATCGATTTATCGTCGGGACTGCGGCATGACCTATTAGGAATGGCGACGTTCGCCGGTGGCGTTTTGATGGCGACCAGTAGTGACCATTTTTGGCGCTACCTGATGCCGACGACTGCGACTTCGGACGAAGCCCCCACCGCTTCGCATTCCGACCAGAAACGCGGAATGATCTCGACCTGGCTAGATTCGAAGGTATCGACCGTGACGGTGATGGTGCTGTGCAGTGTCTTGGCCGTTTTGGGGATCGGCGGCGCGTTTGCGTTTTCAAAATTTTCGCGTATCTCGATGCGGCAAGCCAGCATCACCGAACTGGCAGCCAGTTCGGCGATCGACTTTGATGCGGTTGGCGAATCGTTCCTGCCCGCGACACTGGGCGATTGGACTCAAACGGGTTTTGTCGTCAACGAAAAGACACAGGAATCGATTTTCGGTGGGATGAAAAGTTTCATCTGGCGATACAGCAACGGCCCCCGCAACGTTCTGATTAGCCTGGACGGCCCCTATGGCGACTGGCACGATCTGGCAATGTGCTATTCGGGCGTCGGCTGGGACGTGGCGAATCGCTCGACGTACGAACTGGAATCGGCCCCCGGATTCGTGGCCGCCGACCTAACGTTATCGCGTCCGCCGCTAGAACGGGCCGAGGTGCTGTTTGGTTGCATTGGCCCTGACGGTCAATGCGTTCCGCCACCACCCCACTTTGGCGATGCTTGGGTGCACCTGATCAACCGAGTGAGATGGGGCGTGGGTGAGAAACAGGATTATGGTGGCGGGGTGATTCAGGTCCAATTGCTGGACGAAACACCGATCAAACTTTCCCGCACCCAGCAAGAAGAAAACCACCAACTGTTTCAGGCCGCGATGCAACATGCGTTTCTAGAAGGATCCAAGCGTGACGATTGATCGGCACAGCGCCCAACGAGGGATTCCAACCATGATTGAATCGCAGATCGAGAGCTATTTAGGAAAAGGGAGTTCTGGCGAATCCCACTACCGCTGAAACCGAAAAGCATTGGGCTGAAATGAGGGCGTCGCATACGGCTTCTAGCCGGTGTTTTCACCGTTACCCTCGACGCCCTGGTTTTGTCTTTTTTCCGTTTTCATTCCGTTCACCTACGACTAGCACAGCGTCTTCCTACTATGTTTTCATGGATCCAACGGTATCGAACACGGCGAATCATGCGCCGCCAGTCCCGCATGAACCGCCCGATTCAGGGTGGTCGTGGCGGAGTGGCGGGAACCTTCGGATCGATCATCGGTTTCCCGGGACGCATGCTGGGCCGTGCCGGGATGACGCTGCGAACGCTGCTGGATACTTTCTCATCGGGTCGTCGACTGACCCGGGATCTACTGTTGGGCATTCCGGCCGTGATTGCCTTGGTTGGATTTGTTGGGGCAACCGCGATGGGCAACGCCCGGCAATCGACCAATGCGCAAAAGTACTGGGCCAGTGGTCTGCGGCAATTGCAAGAAGATCGCCCGGAAGCCGCTCGGCTACTACTGACGAAGGCCTTGCTGGGCGAAAACATCAATCGCAACGAGGTGGTTTTCTCGCTGGCACGGTCTTACGAACAAAGTAACGAAATGGCACGCGCCGGCGAATTGATGCAGTCGCTGGCACCACTGGATTCGACTGGTTATCCAGCGGCTCACCGATTCCTAGCAATTCGCACTGCTGAACAGGTCGCCGTGACCAAGCAGGCGCCCAATTTGAAAGAGTGGTTCTGGCACCTTTCCCATGCGGACCAGACCGATTCGTCGGACCTGGAAAAGTCGTGGGGGTTTTACTACTTGGTGGGCGGCGATCTAGAAAAATCGGCCGAACACTTTCGGTCGGCTGCCGAGGAACATCCTGAATTGTGGTTGCAGGTGGCCGAACTAGAAGCCCGCATGAACAACATGGACGCCGTTCGCGCCACGCTGGCAACCGCTCGACGACAACTCGAACGCCAATTCGTTCGCAATCCGGGCGACACACGGAATCGATTGCTGTACGCAACTTCGCTGTTTTACATGGGGCAACTGCCGGATGCCGAGCGTCTGTTGAAGGAAGGGCTAGCGCAGGAGGACAATGAATCGTTCCGCAAACTGCTTGCCGCCGTATTCATTCGGATGTTTGACACCGAATACGCAGCGAAGGGCATCCAGGATAGTTTCAAGTACTTGGTGGTAGCTCTGGACTATGACCGCGATTGCCAACCGGCACTGACACGACTGGTCGAGGTGTCACGATCGTCGGCAGAAAAGCTAGAGGAAAGTCGCAAGACGATGCGTCAAATGATCGCCGATGGAAATGGTTCGGCGATGGCCCACTTCACGCTGGGCAGTCTGGAATGGCTGGCGGGCAAGCCTGGACTGGCTCAATTGAACATGAAACAAGCGGTTGCTCTGGACCCCAATCTGGTTGTCGTCGCCAATAACTTGGCATACTTGATGGCGCAGTCCGAGTCAGCGGATCTAGAAGCAGCGTTGCACTTGGCCGACCAAGCGGTGCAGGCGGAACCGGAGAATCCGGACTACCTGGACACGCGAGCGATGATCTATCTGAAGAAACAAGACTATCCTTCGGCCGCGATCGATTACCAAAAGGCATTGGAACGAAGCCAACAACCGGGCCCGATTCAGCTGCAATTGGCCAAAATCTATGACCAGTTGGGCGACAAGGAAACGGCGGAACAGTTCCGCCGCAAAGCTCGCGAGAACGGTTCCATCGCAGATCCAGAGCAGGCCGACAAGAACCCGTCCGGCGAATAGCGATTTCATGTCCCCGCGACATCGCGGGCAGAAGGGGGGGCCCAAATCTGCGTGTGCTCCGCCACATGCCCTCTCATGCCAGCCCCCTCACCCCAACCCTCTCCCCCACTTCGGACACGAGCAAAACTCGTGTCCGATGCGGGGGAGAGGGAGCAAGAAACGCCGGCTGCTCCATCCCTTTCTGCCTCCTCTCCACCCGCCGCGCAGCGGATTACGGGGGGGCAGAGGATGGAGGTGAGGGGGGCAAAGCAAAAACCGGCGTGGACACGTCTGCTTTCTGCCCCCTCTCCACCCGCCGCGCAGCAGATTACGGGGGGGGAGAGTGGACGAAACAATGTGGCGATGTCCCGCTCGCGCCTTAAAATTGTTTCGACTGATCGCTTGCAGCTTGATAGACAGGGGCACCGACATCGCCACGCATTGGCTTGCAAATAGATTTGGCAAAGGCCATCCGAGTGCCAGGGCGCCGATCATCTGCAACGTCGGATTCTGCGGCTTAAAACGATCGATGGATTTACCCGGATTGGGTGGGGCGCAAGCCGGAAGAAAGCGGCCATTCTAGGGGGCAAGACTTTGACTGTTTCCTAACGGCAGCGTATCCTGGGCTTTCGATGACAGGCGAATTTTTGTTCAGCAGTCGTGCACTCGCATTCGAACCGTCTGCCACCCCTCAGCACTAGGTGCACTTCAATCGATCGTCCCCCGAATCACGGGAAAAGATCGTCCGAAAGAATTGTCACCTCGTGAAATTTCCGTCTCGTCGAATGATCGCCGCGACCGGCTAATTGCTCATCCAAAGTTTTTCTCCATTGATTGGGAACACGATGCAGCCAGCATCTCATACTCAGACTTCACGTTCGGACATTGGAATGGCCCCCCCGATGTCCGGCCCATCCGATGTTTCGGTCGGCGGTGTGTTGTGGCGACGCAAGGGTGTGATCCTGTTGCTGATCCTTTGCGGTTTGGGCGCGGGTTATTGGTTCTTCACGACTCAAGACGAAACCTTCCGGGCGGCGGCGACCATCGAGGTCTACAGCCAAAATGTCCCGACCAACACAGGAAGTGCGTCCGAAATTGTGGTCGAAACGGCCCCGAATTTGGCGTTCATCCAGGCCGAAATGACATCCCAGGATGTGCTGAGCGACGCGATCGCGATTGGCCAACTGACAGCGTTTGATGAAACACCGGCCGACGTGTCTTCATTGATCAATATGATCCGTGCCAATTTGGTGCTGTCGCCACCGTTCGAAGGCGCTGAATCTCCCGATCGCACAATCGTCGAAGTGTCCTTCGAATCGGGCGACCCGACTGTCGCCACCGCGATCGTCAATGCCGTGGTCGACGCGTACGACAAAAGCATCAATGGTCGCCATCAAGGGAACATCGAAAATGTTGTCGGCTTCTTTCGTGATAGCCGCGATTCGATCATTCCCAAGCTGGACGAACTGGAAAATGAGTTCACGGAGTTTCGAGCCAATGCTCCGCTGGAATGGAATGGGAAGGGCGAAGCGATCAATCCGTACCGCGACGACGCCATCCGTTTGGAAGACAATCTGTACAACCTGCAGTCACAGGCTCGTCAGCTGGACAGCAAATTGCGACTGATTCGCGAAGCGGTCAAAGGCGGCCGACATCCCTATGCCGTCTTCCAAGAAGTCCAATACCTGTTGGATGATGTTCGCGACATCGAACAGATGCATCAGGCGATCGTCGAAGCTCCCAACGACAATCTGGAACTGCAAACTCAGTTGATGGACTTGCGTGTCCAGGCCGAGATGCTGGCCATTCAATTCGCCGCCAACCATCCGCAACGCTTAACAGTCGAACAAAAGCTAAAGGCCACCGAAAAAGCACTGCGTGAATTGCAACAAACTCGCAACAACGTTAGCCCTGAAAAGATCGACGTGGTCAAGCGGCAAGACGAAGCCGCGCAGGCACTGCTTACCACGTATGTTTCCAGTCTGCGGAAAAAGCAGGACTTGATCAACGAGGATGTGGCGGACACAACCAAACGCTTGGAAGATGTTCGCGCCAAGGCTTTGAAGTTGATGGAATTTGAAGGCGAAAACGCTTCATTCCTGCGTCGCATCGCCCGCTATCAAGAAACCTTGGATTTGTACGACACTCAACTGGAAAAGGCGAACTTACCGGGCATGAATTCGGGACTGCACGTCAAGGTGCTGCGACCTGCAGGGCTGGGCATGCTGGTTGGGCCGCTGTTATCGCGGGCACTGGTAATGGGCGGATTCCTGGGGCTAGTGGCCGGCGGGGCGCTGGCGTTCTTGTGGGACTGGTCCGAACGGACCTTCCGCAGCCCGGACGAAATTTCGACCCTGTTGGGCTTGCCGATCCTCGCTCACCTACCCGTGATCCTGACGCCCAGCAAGCGACAGCTGAAGAAGTCGTCTGGGAACGACCTGTTCCCTCACACGGATCAAATCGTAACCGTGCTGCATCACCCACACGCACCGTGTTCGGAAGCTGTGCGTTCGGTTCGAACCAGCCTGTTCCCGGTGGCAGGGGCACCACCAGAATATCAGGTTCTGCAGATCACAAGCGCTCTGCCGGGCGATGGCAAGAGCACCGTTGCGGCCAACCTGGCCGCCAGCGTTGCTCGTGCCGGCAAACGAGTCTTGCTGATCGATGCTGACCTACGCCGACCGACCCAAGCGAAGATTTTTGGGGTCCAATCGGAACTAGGGCTGACATCGCTAATCAACGGCGAGGGACAGTTGGCCGACATCGTAGTCCCGACCGATACCGAAGACCTGTTTGTGTTAGCTTCCGGGCCCCGTCCGAACAACCCGGCTGAAGCATTGATGATGCCTGAGTTCGGACAGATCTTGGACGAAGCCCGACTGCAGTTCGACCTGATCATCATTGACACGCCACCGTTGTTGGCAGTTACCGATGCAAGCAACGTTGCCACCTATGCCGACGGTGTCATGGTGGTGATGCGAATCGGGCGTAATATCAAACCGATGTCCAAGCGTGCGATCACCATGCTGCGAATGTTGCATGTCAATATCATCGGACTGGTCATCAACGCCGTCGGCGACAGTGGATACAGTGCAACCTACAGCCAAGCTTGGTCCGATAGTTACGGTGGACAACCCGGCGGCGAGTACGGACATTCGTACTACCGTTATGGCAGCGACCGCTATCTAGATGCCTCGAAAGGGCAAACCATCACCGTCCGCAGCCAACGCAGCCGGAACGCCGACCCCGCCCGCGCAGCTACCCTAAGCGAGCCGGTCAAAACGACCGAGTAGCCGCAGCGTGACGTGAGTGGCCCGCTGGCCAAACGGCCAGCGACTTGACTGGCAAGCCAGTCAGCGAAACTCTTTGAGGAAGCTGAGCGACTAGCGAGGGAGGGGAGTCTTTGCGCCTTCTGGTGCCCCCCCCTTTTTCGCCTCCACTCCACCCGCAGCGCAGCGGCGGCGGGGGAGAGGGGGCAAGAAACGCAACTGCACCCTCGCCCCCATTTTGCCTCCTCTCCCCCCGCAGCGCAGCGAACGCGGGGGGAGAGGACCGAGGTGAGGGGGCCAAGAAACGCCGGCTTCGCCATCTTTTTGCCCCCTCTCCCCCGGATCCCCATCGAAGTGGAGCTTCGATGGGGATCTGGGGGAGAGGGTTGGGGTGAGGGGGCCCGAAATGCAATCGGCGGTAACTGAAGTGCCGCCAACCATTCCCCCAATATTCAATTTGCATTGTTCAATTTGCAATTTGCAATCGTTCTTCTCAGCGCCCCCCTCACCCCAACCCTCTCCCCCACTTCGGACACGAGCAAAACTCGTGTCCGATGCGGGGGAGAGGGGGCAAAAAGCGGCGTCAGCTCCGCCCCTTTTTCGCCTCCTCTCCACCCACAGCGCAGCGAACGCGGGGGGGGGAAGAGGAAGGTGGTGAGGGGGGGACAATCGGCGTCAGCTCTATCCCCATTCTGCCTCCTCTCCACCCGCAGCGCAGCGGCCGCGGGGGGAGAGGATCGAGGTGAGGGGGCCAAGAAACGTCGGCTTCGCCACCTTTTTGCCCCCTCTCCCCCGGATCCCATCGAAGTGGAGCTTCGATGGGGATCTGGGGGAGAGGGTTGGGGTGAGGGGGCCAAGATTGCAATCGGCGGTAACTGAAGTGCCGCCAACCATTCCCCCAACATTCAATTTGCATTGTTCAATTTGCAATTTGCAATCGTTCTTCTCAGCGCCCCCTCACCCCAGCCCTCTCCCCCACTTCGGACACGAGCAAAACTCGTGTCCGATGCGGGGGAGAGGGGGCAAAAAACGGCGTCAGCTCCGCCCCTTTTTCGCCTCCTCTCCACCCGCAACGCAGCGAACGCGGGGGGGGAGAGGATTGAGGAGAGGGGGGCAAGAAACGGCGTCAGCTCCCTCTCTCCTTTTTCGCCTCCTCTCCCCCCGCAGCGCAGCGGCCGCGGGGGAGAGGATTGAGGTGAGGGGGCCAAGAAACGCCGGCTTCGCCATCTTTTTGCCCCCTCTCCCCCGGATCCCCATCGAAGTGGAGCTTCGATGGGGATCTGGGGGAGAGGGTTGGGGTGAGGGGGCCCGAAATGCAATCGGCGGTAACTGAAGTGCCGCCAACCATTCCCCCAATATTTAATTTGCATTGTTCAATTTGCAATTTGCAATCGTTCTTCCCTGCGCCCCCTCACCCCAACCCTCTCCCCCACTTCGGACACGAGCAAAACTCGTGTCCGATGCGGGGGAGAGGGGGCAAAAAGCGGCGTCAGCTCCGCCCCTTTTTTGCCTCCTCTCCACCCACAGCGCAGCGAACGCGGGGGGGGGAAGAGGAAGGTGGTGAGGGGGGGCAATCGGCGTCAACTCCATCCCCATTTTGCCTCCTCTCCACCCGCAGCGCAGCGAACGCGGGGGGAGAGGACCGAGGTGAGGGGGCCAAGAAACGCCGGCTTCGCCATCTTTTTGCCCCCTCTCCCCCGGATCCCATCGAAGTGGAGCTTCGATGGGGATCTGGGGGAGAGGGCTGGGGTGAGGGGGCCCGAAATGCAATCGGCGGTAACTGAAGTGCCGCCAACCATTCCCCCAATATTCAATTTGCTTTGTTCAATTTGCAATTTGCAATCGTTCTTCCCTGCGCCCCCCTCACCCCAACCCTCTCCCCCACTTCGGACACGAGCAAAACTCGTGTCCGATGCGGGGGAGAGGGGGCAAAAAGCGGCGTCAGCTCCGCCCCCATTCTGCCTCCTTCCCACCCGCAGCGCAGCGGCCGCGGGGGAGAGGATCGAGGTGAGGGGGGCGGACGAAACGAATTCAGCCAGAGAAGCCCCTTGGCCGCTCACATGGGGGAGAGGTATAAATACAGCGGTTGTAGGAATTCTGGGTGCCGTCATCTTGGTACATTCCCGCTGGGGAACCCAATTCAGTTGCACCCCCGAAGCGAACCAATCATGCTCGTCAAACGTGCCTCCAACCTTTCCCATTGCAAACGACGTCGACGTGCCACGACTTCCAACAGTCGCATTTCTGAACCGATGCTATTGGCCCGATTCAGAAGCAACGGGACAATTGTTGGCGGACCTATGCATCGACCTATCACAGGATTTCCAGGTTCATGTGATATGCGGGATGCCCAATAGCCCAACCACCGACGAATATGTTCACCATGGGACGGAAACTCGCGATGGCGTCATTATCCACCGTCTGCGGCATTCCAGTTTTGAAAAGAAATCAAAATTCGGCCGGCTCCTGAACCTGACGTCATTTTCATGGGCGGCCAGACGGTACCTGCGATCGACCGAGCATCGCTTTGACCTGGTGGTCAGCGAAACCGACCCATTTTTGCTCCCCTTGGTAGCGGCAAAGTACGCCAAACGCACCGACGCGAAATTGGTCTGCTATCTCCAGGATATTTATCCGGATGTCGCCGAGGCGATCGGAAAGGTCAAAACGAGCTGGCTGACGCGGCGGCTTCGTCGTCGCTTAAAATCGGCTTACGACCAGGCCGACCGAGTCGTTGTGCTGGGGGATTGCATGGAACGTCGCCTGATCGCCTCACCGTGGTCGATCGATCCGGCCAAGATGCGAGTGCTGCCAAACTGGTCGGACTGCCAATCGATCCAGCCTATCGACGGTTCGAAAAACCCATTCCGAAGCCGGCATGGTTTGGGCGACAAGATCGTGGTGATGCACAGTGGCAACATGGGCCTGACCCAGCGGTTGGATGTGTTGATTGACGCGACCCGGACCGCCCAGTGGCCCGACAACGCCGTCCTGCTGCTGGTCGGCGACGGCGCCGTCAAGGAGGCATTGGTGGATCAGGCGGGCGATTCGGATCGGGTCCGCTTCCTGCCTTATCAGCCGCGTGAATCGCTGGGTGAAAGTTTGTCAGCGGCCGACCTGCACGTTGTATCGATGCATCCGAATATCACTGGCTGCCTTTGTCCTAGCAAGCTGTACGGGATTTTGGCGGCTGGCCGCGCTGTGTTGGCGATCGCTGATGATCGCACTGACCTGGCACAAACCGTCAGCGGACATCGTTTGGGGTGGACTTGCCCGCCGGGGCAGGCGGGTGCCATGGCCGCGGCAGTCGCCAAAGCCGCTGGCAACCGAGAAGAATTGGCAAAGGCTGGGCGAAGGGCCCGCGAAATCGCATTGCAGCGCTATGATCGACCGGTAGTCACCAAGCAGTTTAGTGCCATGCTGAAAGAACTGCTGCCAACCGATGGCACATCTGCTGGATCCTAACGGCAATCTTCTCCCCTCGTTTTCATTCACACCCATGCCCACCGCGCTGATCACAGGCATCACCGGACAAGACGGTTCCTATTTGGCGGAACGATTGTTGGCCAAGGGGTATACCGTGCACGGGTTGGTCCGGCGAAACAGTTCAACCGTCCGCACCCGTCTAGATCCCCTTTTCTACGACAAAGACGTCTACAACGAACGACTGTTTCTTCACTACGCCGACCTCGACGACGTCACAACCATTCGCCGCATTCTGCACAAGACAATGCCGGACGAACTGTATCACTTGGCCGGTCAGAGCCACGTGGGAGCCAGCTTCGAGATTCCTGAATCGACTTGTCAATTCACGGCGATGGGGACCCTGAAGCTGCTGGAAATTCTGCGTGATCTTCCCACGCCTCCCAAATTCCTGCACATCAGTAGCAGCGAGATATTCGGCCGCCCCGACGAATCCCCGCAGAACGAAACAACGCCGATGCGTCCGGTCACTCCCTACGGGATCGCCAAAGCGTTTGCGACTCAAATGACGACGCTGTACCGCGACTCCTTCGAACTGTTCGCTTGCAATGCGATTTGCTACAACCACGAGTCTCCTCGGCGGGGTGAATCTTTCGTCACCCGTAAAATCACTAAAGCTGCTGCTGCAATCTCCTTGGGCCTACAAGACACGATCACGCTAGGGTCGCTCGATGGACGACGCGACTGGGGATTTGCCCCTGACTATGTCGATGCGATGTGGCGAATTTTGCAACAACCCGCCCCCGACGACTATATCCTTGGGACGGGGATCGACCACAGCGTCGAAGACTTTCTGGCAATTGCTTTTCGCGTCGTCGACCTTGATTGGCGAGACTATATCCAGCAGGATCCTCGCTACCTGCGACCTGCGGAGGTCAATCGACTGTTGGGAAATCCATCCAAAGCCAAGCAGCAACTTGGCTGGACCGCCACCACTCAGTTGCCCGAAATTGTACGGATCATGGTCCAGCACGACCTACGTGAATTGCAGCCCTGACAGCTCGATCATGAACTGATTTGTTGCCTGCCTCCAACTTCTCTAACACCCCGCGTTCCGTGAAACCCTCGCGTCAAATACCTATTTTCACGACGATGGCCTCTGCCGCCATTCTGCTGATTCTGCCTTTGCTGGTCGCGATCGACCTGGGTGGCGTGCTGTGGTGGACGCAAGCGTTGGCGGCGATGGCAATTGGCACCGCATTCGTGCTGGCTCTGCCAACCCTGTTCACTTGGTCGACCTATCATCGGCCTCGGCAAATGCTGGTGCTGGTGCCGCTGCTGGCCTGGTTCATGTATTCGCAATTTCAGACCGCCGCTCTATCACCTGGGATCGTGGAATTCCTAAGCCCCGGATCCTACGAAGCCTACACGCAGTGGCTGGAACCGATTTTGCCAGCCCAGATGCTGCCAAGTTCGTTCTCCATTTCGGTCGCTCCGGACTATTCCGCCCACGCCGCAGCCTGGTTGGGCATGATGCTGGCGCTGGCGTGGACTGCGGTTCGAGTGTTCAACACCAGGGCTAGAGTGATCGGCTTGCTCAGCAGCGTGGCAATCACCGGCGCGATCATCTCGGTGCTTGGCGTGATTTCCCTGACGCTCCCTGAACTGCCGTTTTTTGACCTTGTCCGAGACTCAAATGGCAAGGACTTTTCCACCTTCATCAACCGGAACAATGCTGCGTTGACGTTGAACTTAGGCCTGGCCGCCAGCCTCGGTCTTCTGGGGTGGCGTCTGTCGGCGCTGACCGGTCAAGAAATCGACGGCGAAGATTTCGAAATTGGAGAACTGTTTGCCCTGGCCAGCGACCGCGACTCAGCGATCGGCCTGACCTGCGCCGTTCTGTGCGTGGTGGGGTTATTGGTATGCGGTTCGCGTGGCGGACTGGGCGCGGCGGTACTGGCTAGCACCGTTGCATTCGGATGGCTGCGGAATCGCCGAGGCTGGGCAACCGTACCGGTCGCAATCGCAGTGGTTGGGGCTGCAGTGGCATTTCTGATCGTGCCGTTGCAGTTGGATCTTGAATCAATCAAACGCCTAGAAGTTTTCACCTCGGATGCCCAGACGCTAGCCAACGATGGTCGATTACAGCATTGGCCCGAAGGATGGCAAGCGGGGCTGTCATATCTGCCCGGAGGATCAGGGCTTTCGTCCTATGCCTACGCTTACTTGCCTTACCAGAACGATCTTCCCAAGTCATGGTTCCTGCATGCCGATAACCTGTGGCTAGAATTATTTGTCGAACAGGGGCTGGTAGGAATTTCATTGGCACTGGTGCTGCTAGCCGCCCTGATCTGGTGCTTGACGACCATTTCAGTTTCGCACGATGCACTCGACCATGGCATTCGTATTACCGGCTGGTACTGCATAGTTGCCGTGTTGTTTTCCCAGTCGTTCGACTTCGGTTTGATACTGCCGGCCAACCTGATCATGTTCGTACTGCTGATGGCAGGGGTAGTATCCCGATCCAGTGAAGCCGAGGTATTGATTTCGGACGAAGACGACGAAGTTCCTAGCCTGCTGTCTAGGATTACCGCCAACGAAAGACTGGCCAAACTTTCCGCGCCGATCGCACTGTTGGTCTTGCTGGCATCCACTTGGGCCGTCTTCGCGGGCACTCAGTCCCTGAACAACGACGCCGCCTTGACCACGGCCATCCGCGCCGCCCAAATGCGGATCGCTGCCGGGCAAACAGCACCTGATACACTGTTGAAAATGCAACAACAGGTCCAGACTGCGGCTGGCCGACCGGACCGGGTCGATCGGCAGATCATGCTGGCACAAATAGACCACCGATTGGCCCGTGCCAAAGAGGTCGCTGGTGCCCGGCCGAGCACATCCGATGAAGCGACCGAACTCTACCGAATCACGTCCCCGCTTTATCGAAGATTGATCGGCCGAAATGCAGCCAGCTACATCGAAGGATTACCGCCTCAGATCGGCCTGATTGAAAGCGGCAAGATCAGGTGGGCCTCGGAACCACAGGAATATCAACTGGCCGCCGATCAGTATCGACAAGCCCTCGCCCGGCTACCGCTGGCCACCGACATTCGCAGCAATTTAATCTCGCTGGATTTCCTATCGGACCAACGCCGTGACGATCCTCCGCTGGTGACCGAAACCTTGCTAACCCAACTGGGGGAACTTCACCGCGGACAAAATTTACAAATATCAGGCCTGGCTACATTGGCCGCGCAAGGTCAAATGAATGATCTGGCACAGCAGTTTTGGAACCACTCACTGGTACAGGCGCCGACGCGAACGACGTTCGTGTTACGGGCGGCCCAGAATTACAAAGATGTGGACCTGCTGAAAGCACTGCCAACCACCCCCTCGGTGATGCGTACCGCTAGCCGAGAAATCACTACTCGGCGAATGACGGAACTTTTCCCTCTGCTGCCGACTCTGATCGAGAACTTGGGATGCGAGGACTGCGAAACGATCGAAGAGAAAACGAATTGCTTGCTGTTGGAAGGGAAAGCGTGGCTAGCCCTGCAGAGGCCAGAGGAAGCCATCAAGAGCTTCACCAATGCGGTCGCGATTGCCCCTGCCCACGCTGCACTGCGACTAGAACTGATCGCCACGCTACGATCCACAGGAGACCGCAAAACAGCGCTCCAACAAGCCCGCATGGGACGCCAGATCACCCCGGACGACAAGCGGTTCGAAAACGTCATCAAACAAATGGCGGCCATCGACTTGTCCGGGGAAGCGGAATAGTTGCACTAGCGAACCAACCGGTCGCCAAGGGTTGTAACGACCAGAACGGCTATCCGGATCCGCTCTAGCCAACCATGTTGAAAACGCCCCGATCCGTTGGGCGATGGTTGAATCGGCATTCGCCCGCAATCATCCTCAAGCCCATGCGCCAGACCAGCGCCCCCGTCGGGCTCGCCGGTCCAGCAACAACCACACGATCGCTTCTGGGTTTCCATACATCATCGGTCACCCACGTGGACGAAGTCCGCACTGACCGCAATGCAATCACAAAATTGCATTGGAACCGATTAGATTTAGGACAGCATGGATTCCACGGCAGCATTTCAAGTTGTCCGTTAGTGATTCAAATCCAATTTATGCCAACAGGTGAAAGCACCTGCAAATTCCACGATTCGACTGCAATCCATCAGCCTGTTGCGGATAGTCGATCGCCGTACGGACGCACGGCTTCAGACCCAAGCCTGCAGGACGGTCGCCCCCAGCAACCTACGGATTGACGCCATGATGAAGCAGATGGCAGACATGGAACACGAAGTCAGTGCCGAATCCGCCTGCGAGAGAGCGGCTGCCAAGTTTACTGAGTAGACGAGTGAGGATGGCGAGGACTTGGTTCTACTGGCCCTCCTCTCCCCCAGTCTCGGGCACGAGCAGAACTCGTGCCCGACACTGGGGGAGAGGGAGCCAAAAGAAAACAACCGCTTTCCTTTTGCCCCCTCTCCCCCTGATTCCATCCAAGTGCAGCTTGGTTGGAATCTGGGGGAGAGGGCTGGGGTGAGGGGGGGCGCAAATGGTCTTTGCTGCCCATGGCTACCTTTTCGAACATTCTTTTTCTACGACACCTAAGACTCTCACCATCATCCTGATATGAAAATCCTTGTCACCGGTGCCGATGGCTTCATTGGTTCTCACTTGACTGAACTTCTGGTCCAGCGCGGTTATGACGTACGCGCCTTGGCGGCCTACAATTCGTTCAATTCGTGGGGCTGGCTTGACTCCATCCCCGAGCAAACAAAATCCAGCATCGAAGTTGTCTCGGGCGACATTCGGGATGCGACTTTTGTTCGCCACGCCGTACGCGGTACCGAAGCCGTGCTTCACTTGGCAGCCTTGATCGCGATCCCCTACAGCTATCAAGCGCCCGGCAGCTACGTGGACACCAACATCCACGGTACGCTGAATGTCCTGGAAGCGGCTCGCGACTTTGACGTCGCTAAAGTTTTGCACACTTCGACCAGCGAAGTCTATGGAACGGCCGACTATGTTCCCATCGACGAAGAACACCCGCTGAAGGGACAGTCGCCGTATTCGGCATCTAAGATTGGCGCTGACCAACTAGCCCTTTCTTACTTCCGTTCCTTTGACACGCCCGTGACAGTCGTACGTCCGTTCAACACGTACGGCCCGCGTCAGTCGGCACGAGCAGTCATTCCGACCGTGATTGCACAGGTCGCGGCCGGTGCGACCAAACTGAAAATGGGCGACCTTACCCCGACTCGCGATTTCAACTACGTCGCCGATACGGCCGCCGGATTCGAAGCGATCTTGCGCTCCGAAAACACCAACGGTGAAGTCATCAATCTAGGCACGGGCTACGAGATTTCAGTCGCCGACACGCTGGCAATGATTTGCGAATTGATGTCCGTCGAAGTTGAAATTGAACAAGAACAACAACGCATCCGTCCCGAAAAGAGCGAAGTATTCCGGTTGTGTGCCGACGCTTCCAAAGCCGCCAAATTGACGGACTGGGTTCCGCAATATGGCGACAACGACGGACTCCGTCGTGGACTGAAACAAACGATCGACTGGTTCCGCGATGCGTCGAACCTAAAACTTTATAAAGCAGGGACGTACAACGTTTGAACACTCTGCCTAACCAAATCGTTGATACCATCGCATCGGTGATCGGTGATCAATCCGTACCGCTGCATGCACCCTACTTCGGCGGCCAAGAAGCCAAATACGTGGCACAGTGCGTTGAAACCGGCTGGGTTTCTTCGGTCGGCAGCTTCGTGGATCAGTTCGAACGCATGCTGTGCGACATCACCGGTGCGAAGTATGCGGTGGCGGTATCCAATGGAACGTCCGGGTTGCTGGTCGCGTTGCAATTAGCCGGGGTCCGACCTGGGGACGAAGTGCTGGTACCGGCGATGACTTTCGTAGCCACCGCCAATGCCGTCAGCCACCTGCACGCGATTCCCCACCTAGTCGAAATCGAAAGCGAACAGCTGGGCCTCGATCCGGAAAAACTTGGCGACTACCTCGCTGAAATCACCGAGGTTCGAAACGGTGTCACGATCAACCGCACCACCGGGCGGCCGATCACGGCAATCGTACCGATGCACGCGTTTGGCCACCCCTGCAAAATTCAAGCGATCATTGCCGTCGTCGATCGGTTTGGAATTGCCGTGGTGGAAGATGCTGCCGAATCACTCGGCAGCAAGGTCGCTGGCCAGCATACCGGCACCTTCGGCCGCCTGGGGATGATCAGTTTCAATGGCAACAAGATCGCGACGACAGGCGGCGGTGGCGTCATTCTGACCGACGATGACGAACTGGGACCATTGGCCAAGCACTTAACAACCACAGCGAAAGTGCCGCACGCGTGGGAATTTTTCCATGATCAAGTGGGCTACAACTTCCGCATGCCCAACTTGAACGCAGCCCTGGGGTGTGGACAGCTTGAACAGCTGGATCATTTCCTGGCTAGCAAGCGAAACTTAGCCGCACGATACCGCGATGCCTTCTCGACCATCGACGGAGTTCGCTTCGTCGACCAACCGACGGGCACCGAAAGCAACTTCTGGCTGGCTGCGATCGTTCTGGACCAGGACCAGCTGAAGGAACGAGATTCGATTCTGACACTGGCCAACAGCCGTGGAATCGGATTGCGTCCGGCCTGGCAATTGATGAACGACTTGCCGATGTACTGCGACAACCCGGCGATGGACTTAGCGGTCGCCAAACAGGTACAGGCATCACTGATCAATCTGCCCAGCGGCGTCCAAGTCGCGATTGATTCGCCACCATCATCGTCACCGAGTCAGAGTCAGAGCCAGAATCGGTGATGATCAAGGACATCGCACTGATCGGAAGCGGTGGCCACTGCACCGCCTGTATCGACGTGATCGGTCAAACCGCCGAATACCGAATCGCGGCCATCACTGCTGCTGCAAACGATGTTGGTGGAACCGTGGCGGGGCATCCCATCACTCATACCGATGACCAGATCCCAAATTTGGTCGACGATGGGCTGACGTTTCTGGTTGCTGTCGGACAGATCCGTACGGCCGCGACCCGGAAACGGTTGTTCCAACTGGTCGCTTCGGCGGGCGGCAGATGCGCGACGATTGTATCACCATGGGCATATGTTGCCGGTGATACGACAATCGGGGCTGGCACGATCGTAATGCATCACGGCCTGGTCAATGCCGGCGCACGAATTGGCCAGAACTGCATATTGAATTCGAAGTCGTTGGTCGAACATGAATGCACGGTCGGTGACCATTGCCATCTTTCGACGGGCAGCCTGATCAACGGCGGCGTTCGAATTGGCGACGGCACATTTGTCGGCAGCGGGGCGATCATCCATCAAGATGTCCGAATCGGCAACCGCTGTGTGATCGGCGCGGGTGCCATTGTCCGCCGTGACGTCGACGACGACTGCACCGTCCGACCCAACCGATAGAACCATTGTCTCCCTCCATTCAACGTTCTGCCATGCCACCGACGGTATCAAACTCGCACGACCTGCTGCCGCGATCGATCGTGATTGCCGAGGCTGGGGTCAATCACAACGGCGATCTGAACCTAGCGATGCAGTTGATCGATGCGGCCGCAGGCGCGGGCGCGGATTACGTCAAGTTTCAAACCTTCATCGCGGCCGAACTGGTCACCCAATCGGCTCCCAAAGCCCAATATCAAAGCGACAATGACGATACCAGCGACAGCCAACTGCAGATGCTAAAGAAGTTGGAACTATCGGCCGAAGACCACCACCGGCTGATCCAACACTGCGTCGCCCGCCAAATCAAATTCCTGTCGACGGGCTTTGACTTGGCTAGCGAAAAGTTCCTGGACGGCATGTCGCTGGATTGGACGAAGATCCCATCGGGCGAAATCACCAACGTGCCGTACCTTCGACGCATGGGGTCGGCGAATCGTCCGATCCTGCTGTCCACCGGAATGGCAACGCTAGCGGAAGTGGATTACGCAATCGAAGTTCTAGAATCGAGCGGCGCGGATCGATCGCGAATCATCACGCTGCACTGCACGACTCAGTATCCAACGCCGTATGAAGAGGTCAATCTGCGTGCCATGCAAACGATGGGATGCGCATTGGGCACGCGATGGGGATACTCGGATCATACTCTTGGAATAGAAATTCCGATCGCGGCGGTTGCGTTAGGCGCCATCGTGATTGAAAAGCACTTCACGCTGGACCGCAAACTGCCCGGTCCTGACCATGCCGCCAGCCTAGAGCCAGACGAACTGAAACAGATGGTAGCGTCGATCCGGCATGTCGAATCGGCCTTGGGCGATGGCATCAAACGCCCCAGCGTCAGCGAAGTCCCCAACCGCCCGGTGGCCCGCAAATCAATCGTCGCGGCGACAGGTATCCGTGCTGGCGAAACATTCGGCGAACACAACTTGACCGTCAAACGACCCGGCACGGGAATCAGCCCCACCCAGTGGGACCAAGTCGTCGGACGCGTTGCCCAACGCGACTACCAGCCTGACGAACAAGTGCAATGGTAAACCAGCCTATCATGATCGATCCAGCACCGATCGACACAATCTCAACGCAGAAGATCTGTGTGCTAACCGGTACGCGCGCCGAGTACGGATTGCTGCGTGAATTGATGCATCAAATCGACCAGTCTGACCGGTTTCGATTGCAGGTCATCGCCACCGGCGCCCACCTGTCGCCGGAATTTGGATCGACGTATCGGGAAATCGAAGCGGATGGTTTTCGAATCGATCGCAAGGTCGAAATGCTGGTGTCGTCGGATACGCCAACGGGCATTTCCAAGTCGACGGCGCTTGGCATCATCGGGATCGCGGATGCCTTGGACCAACTGAAACCCGACCTATTGGTGCTACTGGGTGATCGGTTCGAACTGCTAAGCGCGGCGATCGCGGGCATGAATGCCAAGGTTCCGATCGCTCACCTGCACGGGGGCGAGTCGTCCGAAGGTGCCATCGATGAATGCATTCGCCATTCGATTACCAAGATGTCGCACCTGCATTTCGTTGCGGCCGAACCGTACCGACAACGAGTGATCCAATTGGGCGAATCGCCCGACCGCGTCCACTTGGTCGGCGGCCTAGGCGTCGATGGGATTCGTAGATCCAAGCTACTTAGCCGCGACGATTTGCAGCAGCAATTGGGGATCGAACTGGCAGCCCACAACTTGATCATCACCTATCACCCGGTGACTCTGGAACACAATACGGCTAGCGAACAATTCAAGGCATTGCTGGACTCACTATCCATGCTAGGCCAGGACATCCGTTTGATCTTTACGAAGCCAAACGCGGACGCCGATGGGCGCGTGATCTGCGATTTGATTGACCAATACGCTGCCGCACATCCCAGCACTGCATCCGCATTCACATCGCTCGGGCAACTCAGATACTGGTCCGCGCTTCAATACGTCGATGCGGTGGTCGGCAATTCATCGAGCGGACTACTGGAAGCTCCCTCCTTTGGAATCCCGACCGTCAACATCGGTGATCGCCAACTGGGGCGACTGCAAGCCGACAGCGTGATCCAGTGCAGTCCCGAAAGCAATAGTATATCGAGTGCACTGAAACGTGCATTGGATCCGGCTTTCCAATCCCAGTGTCGCTTGACCAGCAATCCCTATGGCAATGGCGACGCCGTCGAAAAGATCATGTCGGTATTGCATCAAGCCACCATCGACGAACGTTTACTAAAGAAACAGTTTTACAACGTGACGAACCAATGAAGTACCTGGGCATTATCCCAGCGCGCGGTGGCAGTAAGGGGATCATCCAAAAGAACCTTCAACCGCTAGGCGGTCGTCCGCTGATTGCATGGACGATCGATGCGGCCAATGCGTGCCGCGAATTGGACCATGTGATCGTGTCAACGGATTGTCAACAGATCGCGGACACAGCCCGTTCGTTTGGTGCCGATGTCCCCTTCATGCGTCCGCCGGAACTATCCACGGACACTGCGACCAGTTTTGATGCGGTGTGCCATGCGGTGGACAACGTATTCGGCTATGACGCGATGGTGCTATTGCAACCGACTTCGCCGCTTCGCAGCGCGACCGACCTAAGCCATGCGATTCAGCATTTCGAATCCAGTGGGGCCAGCAGCCTGGTTTCGGTGTGCCCAGCATCCAAGCATCCCAATTGGATGAAAACGATCGATGCGAACGGCAAACTTCATGCTTATCAAGAACAGATCACAGCAACGCGGCGGCAAGATTTAAAACCGGTCTACGCGTTGAACGGTGCGATCTACATTTCAAAAATTGACGCCATGCGATCGTCCGGATCGATCGTGACCGACGACGCCGTCGCGTTTGTGATGCCACCGGACAAATCCCATGACATCGACACCGAAATCGATCTAAAAATCTGCGAAATGCTGCTTCGACATCAGCAATCCACGGATGATCGCCCCCATCCACTTCGACCACAACACTGAAATCGACATGGCTCCCCAAACGCTAGACGACAGCCAGCGGCTAAACCGACTGTCGGTCCACCAGACCGCAACGATCCTGGACGCAATGCAAGCCATTGACGCTGGCGTCTCGGGCATTGCATTGGTGGTGAACGAAGGTGGCAAGCTGATTGGCCTGCTAACCGACGGCGATCTGCGACGTGCGCTGATTTCAGGGCACGATATCAACGCGCCCATCACGCCCCTACTAAAACCCAAATTTCATCAGGTTAGCGAGGCGACCAGTCGAACCGAGTCGTTGGATCTGATGAAGGCTTTTTCGATCGGGCAACTGCCCATTGTCGATGACGAAGGCTTTCCCAAGGGTCTGCACCTGCTGCACGAAATCGTTCAACCTCGGTCACTTCCCAACGCGGCCATGATTTTGGCAGGAGGGAAGGGGACACGGCTAGGGAAAATCACCCAAAACCTACCCAAGCCGATGGTGCAAGTGGCTGGACGACCGATCTTAGAACGAATCGTGCTGCACTTTGTTGGCGCCGGTGTTCGAAAAATTTACCTGTCGGTCAATCATCTAGCCGAAGTGATCGAAGACCACTTCCAAGATGGTTCACGATTCGGCTGCGAAATCACCTACTTGCGCGAACAAGAACCCTTGGGAACCGGCGGCTCGCTGGCGTTGTTGAAGGACCAAAATTTACAGGCCCCGCTGATCGCGATGAACGGTGACCTGATCGCCGAGTTTGATGTCCAACGGATGCTGGAAACTCACAGCGAAGATAACAACCAAATTACGGTGGGAACGCGGACCTACACGCACGAGGTCCCGTTTGGGTGTTTGCAACTGAAAGGCAATCGCATTGCTCGTTTGGTGGAAAAGCCGGCCCACCGCGAAATCATCAACGCGGGAATCTATGTGCTAGAACCGAAGGTGATTCAAACCGTTCCACTGGAATTCACTCCCATCACGGATGTGATCCAAGCCGAGATGGATCGAAACGATTCCGTTGGGATCTATCCGATCGATAGCTGGATCGATGTTGGACTCCCCAGCCAATTGGCTCAGGCTCGCGGAATCCAATGACCATGCTTCGCAACTTGCTTGCCACAGCCAGACTAGATCCCTTTGCGATCAATATTGTTTGCACTGGTCCGCGCTTTCCGAGCGTGGGCGCACATCGCCGCCAACGCTACAGAAGCCTGTTAGACGTCATCGACATGCTTGGTACCGATGAAGACCTTAAGCGATGCCACGCAACTCAAAAAGATCGACATCCATCCGCTTTCGAATCGCAAGATCGACCGTGAACTACTTCCGCCTGATTTACCAAACTTTCAATCTCGACATTTTCGAACTGAACCCAACGGCAAGCTACCCGGAGTTCGAAAAGGGTCTACTTGCCACTCTGAAACCCTACAGACGTCCGCACGCATTCCTGCCACGGACTTTGGGGTTTGCGGCTGCCATCGCTCGTTCTGCCAAGTCAGTCTTCGAGAATGCACGTCCAATCCCTTTCAATGCAAACCAACCGCTATTCGTTGCATCGACAACAAACCAGAAGCTGGCCATTCGCCCAATCTTCGACGAAATGACTACCGACTCATTCTGGTTTGACGAACAGTGCAAAGAATGCGTGTCCACTCATGCGAATCGCTTACGAATCCCTTTCATTCCACTGGTGATGCTAAAGGCACTGTTATCTAAAGGATACAGACGCAAATCTTTCAGGCACAGTGTGGCAACTTATTGCGAGATTCATGGAACTTACCTTGCGTTTCGCTTGGCGTTCGCGTCATCGAGGCCATCCTGCATTGTAATTTCCAATGACCACAGCGCGTTCTTTCGAACACTCGAACAAGCGGCTCGCCATTCGAACATCCCAACCATCTACGTTCAACATGCATGTGTAGCCGAGCACTTCCCCCCACTCAACTTCGATTATGCACTCCTGGATGGCCAAGACGCGGCCGAGAAATACGCCAACAAAGCAAGTCGATCCAAAGTATTCCTTGTGGGAATTTCCAAATACAGCAAGAGCGAGAACGAATCGCGATGGACGGGATCGCCGAAGCGAATCGGCCTGTGCTGCAATGCTCTCGACCAGACGGCGAGCACCATCGAAATCATTACGACAATACAAAAATCACTCCCTGATTTTGAAATCCATCTCCGCCTTCACCCGAGCACTCCGGCATCCGAAGTGGACAAGCTCATTCGCAAATGTCCAGCCGGGAGCGTCGTCCGAAATGATGCAAAGACGGTAAACTCCTTCGCGTTCTGCAAAAGCGTGGATGTGATCATCTGCGGCCCCTCATCAATGATGCTCGAGGCCGCTATGGCGGAGACTCCAGTCATCACGGTGGAAACTGACTCGAACACCGACGTTTACGGATTCCAGAAACATGGGTTATGCCAGACCGCTACGTCAGCCCATGACCTAAGCAATTTGATTGCGGATATTGAAACACGGGATCGAGGTGCGTTCCGCAAAGCGATTTCTTACTTTTGCGAAGGCTTCAATTCCCCATCTAGACCGCAGGCAAGCTCTCTAGCAGCGACACTGATTGAAAACATTTCGAACCGTCAGCAGATCCCAACGAATTGGAAACAGTCTAAGAAACACGGCTGGTGGCGATATTCATCTAACGAACCAGAGCTAGAAGCGGAGACCACAGCATGAACATTTCGCACTACCTCATTCACGGAACGCTTAAACACGTCAGGCGACGTTTTTGGTCGTGGCGAGTTTCAAGGCTATGCCGATCCTACAAAACCTATCCTCGAGTGAATTTCCGCAGCCACGTGACCAGCCATACGGTGCTGGGGGCGAATACAAATTTTAATGGAATGCACATCGTCGGTGCGGGCGCGGTCGAAATCGGCGACAACTTCCATTCAGGGTGCGAGTGCCGAATGATCACCCAAATCCATGACTACGACCACGGAAACGCCATTCCTTATGGAACGTCATACATCTACAAACCCATCCGCATCGAAGACAACGTGTGGGTTGGTGACCGAGTAATCATTTTGGGTGGTGTTACGATCGGAGAAGGCGCAATCATTCAAGCCGGCAGTGTCGTGGTCAAAGATGTTCCGAAATGCGCGATCGCTGGCGGGCATCCTGCTGAAGTATTTAAGTCAAGAGACACGGAACATTACGAAAAACTAAAACGCGAGGGTAAGTTCCTCTAACCGTGACCCCCCCTCCGAAAAAACAGTTATCCAACCAAACACTGAAGGGCAGTGTGGTCGTGGCGGGTACGCAAATGACCTCGGCAATCCTGGGTCTTGCGATCACCGCTGCATTGGCGCGAATGGTACGCCCTGAAGACTTTGGATTGATTGCGAAAACGGCTGCCATCACTGGAGTGGTCGGCCTGTTCGGCGACTTTGGACTATCGCTAGCGACCATCCAAAGCAAGGAAATTTCATCGAAAGAGCTTTCGACTTTCTTTTGGCTCAACGTTGGAATTGGGCTGGCGTTAGGGCTGCTGACTGCCTGTCTGTCCCCTCTTATCTCGCTGTTTTACGACGACCCGCGAGCGGGGATCGCCAGCATTGTCATGGGATTCAACATTCTGATTGCAGCGTACTGTGTGCAGCACAACGCAATCCTCACACGAAGGCTTGCTTTCGGCCAGATCGGCATTGCAAATGTTGGTGCACTGGTGATCGGCGGATTGGCGGCAATCGCGTTTGCCTCAGCCGGTTTCCAATTCGAGGCATTGCTTTTGCAGCTTACGGTTACCGTCATCGCAAAGGCTTTCATTTTGAGCGTTTACAGCAAATTTGTACCGACACTTACACTCGAAATTCGCGAATCGGTTCCAAACTTGAAGATGAGTGGAAGTTTCACGGCATCCAACACGGTCAACTACGCGGCGCGCAACGCCGACAATATTTTAATCGCTCGAGTGTGGGGCGAAGAAGTGCTCGGCTACTACGCCAAGAGCTATTCGCTACTGTTGCTGCCGTTGACCAAGATCAACGGACCGCTCACCCAAGTCGTCATCCCTGTCCTTAGCAAGCTCCAGGATTCTCCTGCTCAATTCCGCAGCTTCTTCCGCAAGGGCTATGCAATTGCCATGCTCCTGCAAATCCCACTGTGCGTGTTCATCGTATTCACAGGTGAAGAGATCGTGCTTTGTATGCTGGGAAGCCAATGGACAGAAAGCATCCCCATCTTCAACGCACTTGCGCCGTGCCTGTTGGCTTCCGCCACTGCTCCTGCGACTTCCTGGACGGTATTGCCGATGGGGCAAACCGGACGATACTTTAAGATCGTTTTTGCCAACTCGGTTGTCATGGTGACGGGGTTCGCCCTATCCGTCAGCAGCGGCGTCGTGGCAATGGCCTGGACATTTTCAGTTCTCGCATGCCTGCTTCGAATTCCCACGATTTTATTCGCGATCAAACCAACCCCAGTACAAATCCGGGACATCATCGACGGTATGAAAATGCCCATATTGCTGTCCGCTTTCGCATCTCTGCCACTCGGATGGTTGGCCTATCGCGGCACGACATGGTCTCCGCTGACATCGCTAATGATCCAAGCTGCACTGTTCTTCGGGATTTATGGATTTCTATCTCAATGGACCGAACCATGGATCGACTTAAAACACCGCATCACGACAAAACTTAAGTCAGCCTAGGAACCGCACCGTGAATCCAGCAATCTCTATCGTCACTCCAACATACAACCGAGAAAAGCTTCTTGCGCGTACGTTAGACAGCGTGTTCAATCAAGAATTTCGCGATTTTGAAGTCATCATTGTCGATGACGGATCATCCGATGGAACGATTGATTGCGCTCGTTCATATGGGGATGCGGTGACAGTTCTTGAAAGGAATCACTTAGGGTGCGCGGCAGCACGAAATGCAGGAACACAAATTGCGACGGGACAGTACCTGTTTTTCTTAGACAGTGACGACATTCTATTCCCATGGTCGCTCGACACCTTCATGCAAGCGGCGCAACGCTACGAACCAACAATCATTGCGGGGGATCTCCGTTATTTCAGTGACGAATCGGAACTAAATGAGGTACACATCCAACCGCTTCACATGTCCAATTACAAAAACTACTTTGAAGGATCACTGCAATGCGGGTTCTATTTTGGGACGGGGGTCTGCATGATCAAATCTTCTGCATTTCGTGACAGTGGCGGCTTTCTAGAAAAAGACATTGCTGCAACCGATAGCGACATGCTGTTCCGGTTAGGAACCTGCGACGGATTTGTGAAGATCCACTCCCCACTCATGTTGGGCTATCGCAATCACGATCAAAACATCCTCAAATCGATGCACAAAGTTCACGGAGGAGCACGGATGCTGATCGACGCAGAGAAGTCCGGCCGATACCCGGGCGGGAAGGACTACAAACGCCACCGGGACCAGCACATTGGGATGCGGGTAAGGGCAATGTCCCTAAAACTGGCAAAATCAGGATTCACACGAAGCTCGATGGACATTTTTCGTCGATCGCTTTGGATGAACCTGCGACGGATGCGACTAAAGTTTTTTGTTGGATATCCGCTGTACGTGATTGCGGGAATGCTAAAAAACACCAGGCCGACCCCATGATCATCGTAAAGATTATCCCAAACTACAGCTTGGGAGGAATCCAAAAGGCTGGCCAAGTCTTAGCAACTAGATTGTCGAAAATGGGACATCAGGTTGTGGTGATCGGTGCAGCCGACGGTCCACGCCGATCAATGATCCAGGCTGACAGTGAAGTCGAATGCCATGTCATTCCCGACGAGGCAGGGCAACAGGAATTCCTTTCGAATTTGCAACCGGACGTGATTCACATACACGGCCCGACCTACAACGAACCCTTGCTCCTGAAACTCATGAGCGAAGCGAGACTGTCCGAAACGCTACTAGTTTCGACTCCCGTGTTCGGCAGACCTCCAGAAAACAGAGAAATTCTCAAGACGGTAAAAACCTGCTGTGTTGGAATCTACAGCCTTTACCGAATCTCAAAATGGCTAGGCAATCCTGCTTCCCAAACCAACCTGGGAAGCAATCTAGACTATGTCTGCATGACTCCGTTTTCTCCTTCGTCACCCGATCGCGAGACGCCCGACCACGACTCAGAGAACGCCCCCGGAAGTCGCGAGAATAGCGACTTCGTGATTGGAAGACTTGGCAGGGCTCACCCATCGAAGTGGCGAAGAGACACGGAATCCACGATCAACTCGATACTGGAACAAGTCCCAAATTCGAAATGGGTTTCTGTAGGACTGCCGTACAAGGACCAAGTCAACCGTCTAACCAAGCGATGGGGCACCCGATTCGTCAACCATGACGAAACGACAAACTACGAAACGCTACTGAAGTGGGTCAGCCGCTGGGACGTACAACTGTTCGCCAGTCCGTCGGGAGAGTGCTTTGCAAGTTCGATCTGCGAACCAGCTGGTCTTGGTATCCCAACCATCGCATTGAGTAATTTGATAGGTGACAACGGGCAATCAGAACAGATTCTGGACGGAGTGACGGGGTACCTGGTCGGAAACCAGACGCAGGCAATCAGCAAACTAATTTTGCTGGAATCGAATCGCCATCGTCTCAAAACACTGAAAGCCAGCACTCGCTTGCACACGCACCAACAGTGGCATCAAGATGTTGCTGCAAAAAAACTAATCAGACTCTACAGCAATTGGCGTGGTTGCTCGACAGAAGATTCGCGTCCATTAGAAGCAACTGTCGACGAGTTCACGAACGACTACCACGCGAGAATGAAGAAACTCCATGGCGGCACTTTCGCCGGCAACGCCAGAGTCTCCGCGACACTCGCAGCACTCGAGAGCTGGACGGTGTTCAACACGATCGTGCGTTTGAAACGCGCCAAAAACTCGCTCCTGCCAACTAACAACGCCCAAAAGCAGATCGGACCGAACTAGTGCTAATCGCGATTTCAATCTTGCTGGTGCTATGCCTCGCAATCCTGTTCGCTCTTGCATTCAAGCACCCTGGCGTGGGCTTAGCTGCTGCTTGGGGAATGCTCGCGATGGAAGGTGTTCTACAACAGTCACAGAGCTTCTTCACCTCTCGAACCGCTTTGGTCAACATACTGGTAGCCTTGATCGCAACGACGGCAAGCTACACCTATATCCGCAAAACCAGGATGCCCGTATTATCGCTGAAACTGTACCCCCCTCAGCTACTTTACTATGCAACGCTTCTCGCTTTCACATTTGCGTCGTTGATGTGGACCACTGACTCGTCATTTTCTATTATCCAGTTCCAAAAGACTCTTCCCTACATCCTGACGTTCGCCTTCATTGCTCCGATCTGCTCCGCTGATACTGAACAGCTCGATATCGCGGTGAAGACGACAGTGCTTTTAGGCGGACTGATCTTACTTGGAACTATCTTGGGGCAGTTTGGAGCACGCGGGCTCTTAATCAGCCAATCGAATGGGCGTACTGCGGAGACCAACCCGCTGGCCATTGCAAACTATGCCGGCACTGTCGCGCTGTGCTGCCTGTTCTCGATGTACTCCAAGAGCGACGATCGAAAACTGCTGCTTCTTCACGGTGCAATTGCGGTATTGTCTGCCGTTGTCATTTTCCGCAGCGGATCACGTGGACAGCTCATCGCCGTCTTCACCACCGCAGCAATCTTCCTTCCGATCGCTGCCAGAAAGGCCAGTGGAAAGGCCGGAACGGGAGCCTTGACCTTCATTGCTGCGATCGGACTCGCGTCCTACTTCCTAGTCCACAACTCTGCTTTCATGAGCCGATGGCACGTCCGCGGGATGCAAGTGGCACAACGCGAACGCATGAACATGGCTGGTGATGCACTGCAAATCTACACTGACGGAAATATCTTCGAGTTACTTGCGGGAATCGGCACCAGTAGTTCTTGGCTCATTTTCGGAATCTATCCACACAACGTGCCTGTGGAGATACTCCTAGAAGAGGGGATTATCGGCCTAGCAATCTTCGCAGCAGTGGCCATTTTGCCACTGATTCAGTTTCGCCGAATCCTTCGCTTACCAACACTTCCGCCACGAGTGCGATCCCAAATGTGCTTGCTTGCTGCATTACTGACATTCAATGGAATCCTGATGCTCAAACAAGGCACATTCCTCGGATCCTCACCGTTCTTCTGCATATCAGCTTGTGTCGGATGGGTTTACATGGATATTCAGCGACGCACCGCATCCGCCTCTTTGTCGCCAAGAAACTCGCGAACGCACCCTCGCCATTCGATGCACATCGAACCAGCTCACCAAGGCAGATAAAGAAAAGCAAAACGGCTTTACGGATGGCTAAATTTTGAACTTAGACAACAAGCAAACAATGACAACTCGAACAAGCCTGTCTTTTTCGGAAGTCACAGACCTCAGGCTCGCAGTCGCTGTTTTTGCCTTTCGACGCCCCCAACACCTTCGATTGACCCTCGATCGCCTGTCTCTTGCCGAGGGCTTCGAAGACGCCACGATTTGTATCTTTGTGGACGGACCGAAAAGTGCGATCGATCGATCGTTGGTTCTAGAAACCATCGAAGTGGCCAAAACGTTCGAGCAGAAAAACTCCAAAGTCGGAATTTCGGTGTCCGTTTCCGTGTCAAAAACCAATCATGGACTATCGGAATCCATAGTGTCAGCTGTCACACAACTTTGCGAAAAGCACGGCCACGCCGTTGTCTTAGAAGACGACCTACTTGTTTCATCGAACTTCCTCACCTACATGAAAGAATATCTGATCAAATATCGCGATTGCCCGAAGGTTCTGCAAATTTCCGGGCACGCACACGACACGACCCAGGGATTCGCGTCATTCGCGAGATTAACGACCAGTTGGGGCTGGGCAACTTGGTCAGACCGCTGGACTGAATTCATAGCCGCGCGTGAGAAGGGTGACTTCAAGATTCCCGTCGCGAGAGATCGCGGCAAGGAATTTAACTTCAATAACTCATATCCATACGACGTACTACTTAAACTCCAGCAACGAGGACTGGTTAATAGCTGGGCGATCCACTTTCACTACCATGCCTTTAACCGTCGGATGTGCACACTCTTCCCCCCGGCAAGCCTCGTGCAGAACATTGGATTTGATGGTTCGGGGGAACACTGCCGTGCGAGCCGTCAAAATGCGGCCCAAGCATCCGCATCACCATTCCTTCCGCCCGGCAATGTTTGCGTTGACGATGGCCGTGAGAAGTCGATCCAAAAGTCACTGAAAGGACTGTTTGGCAGCACCTATTTGCGCCGTCGTCTAGGGATGCAATATCGGCTGATCAAGCATCGTCTAAAAAATCGGTCGCATCGCGAGCAATCCCCTCCATCCGGTTCGACAGACGAGGCAGTGAATGGCTAACATCTTTCAATTGCCGGAATTTCCTTGATCACTCGAGCGGGATTGCCGGCCACAACGGTCCAATCCGGAACGTCTCGCGTCACAACAGCACCCGCCCCCACAACAGCACCCTCGCCGACAACAATTCCCTTCAAGATCGTAGCGTTCATTCCTATCCAACATTTCGACTTCAAACGCACCTCAGCAACAGGAACGGAAGTCCAGTCTTTAACACCATGAATCCATTGGGCGACATCGTTGTGACGCTGCCTGTAGTTGATGCTATGCGAATCATGGTCAACAACCGTGACATTCCAGGAAACCATCACATCGTCTTCGATAGTGATACCTTTGGCCGTCACCAAATTTGACCGACCAATGAATACGCGATTCCCAACGACTACGGACGCTCCGTCGCGGTCGAAATTGATATTCGCATGGACAATCGACCCGCTACCAACGCAAAGACTTGAACCGCTTAGCTTTCCCCGAATCCGAAACGGTCGAATTGACTGATTGTCTGCGCAATCGACGATAAGACCACGCCGCTGCAGTTGCCAAATCCGTGGTGCGGAGATGATGTTTTTCAGGGTAGCAAGCAAGGGTAACCTCGGGCAGCGTTTGAAAAGATGGATAGAACTGAATGCAAATGAACCAACCACATGGAGAAGTCAGAGTGTCAACGAAGCCGGATCAGACGTCAAGATTCGTGTCCTGGGAGGACGCCGTCTCTTGGCTTCTGACGCAACCTGACCAAAAAGACCTGGTACGTCAGTGCTATTTCGACCGCCCTGTAATCGATGCGGTCCGCAGATACGCAGGCAGTGAAGAATGGAATGCTCTGCAAGAACACATACCCCAACCAGCGGGGCGTGCCTTGGATGTAGGAGCGGGGAATGGAATCGTCAGCTACGCATTAGCAAAACAAGGATGGCAAGTCGTCGCTTTGGAACCAGACTCTAGTCCATTCGTCGGTGCAGCAGCGATCCGCTCGGTTGCCGCCCCCGAAAACCTTCCGATTGACGTGATTGAGCAATTCGGCGAATCCATGCCATTTGAGACCGACGAGTTTGACCTGGTCATTGCTCGGCAAGTGGTCCATCACGCTGCGGACCTGGGCCAAATGGCAGCGGAAATGAGCCGCGTCTTGAAACCCGGCGGCACACTCATTGCATTTCGAGACCACCTGATCGACGACGATGATTCGCTGAAGGAGTTTCAGAAATCGCACCCCCTACACAATCTGTATGGGGGTGAAAATGCGTTTCAGATCAACCAGTATCGCGATGCCTACCACGACGCCGGACTTGAGATCGACCATGAACTGCATCAGTTTGATTCGATCATCAACTACGCCCCCAAAACCAAAGACGAGCTGTGCACAAGCGTTTCAAGTCGCGTGAAACCGAAGCTTGCCGGCCGAGCAGTGCACTGGGTACTTTCACGTCCAATGATTTTCAAAACAGCGTCCACCCTCGCATCGAAGTGTTACCGTAAACCCGGCCGATTGGTCAGCTTCATCTGCCGAAAGAAATCAACATGAGCACAATTCTAGTCACCGGAGCGCGTGGATTCATCGGACGAACCCTCGCCGTGCAGCTAAGCCGATCGGACAATGCCGTGGTAGGAATTGGGCATGGATCCATCAGCCAACCACGCTACCATTCCTTCGGGCTTACCGAATGGATCAACGGTGAAATTGACCATGCCAATCTGCAACTGATCCAACGTCGCTGCGGCCAGATCGATTCCATTTTTCATTTAGCCGGCGGATCGCATGTCGGTCGATCTTTTGAAAACCCAGCAGAAGACTTCTTGCGAACCGTAGTAGCGGCAGGCCAGCTACTTGAATGGGTTCGATTGACCTGCCCACATGTTCCCATCGTCATCGTGTCCAGTGCTGCAGTTTACGGCGCTGGACACATCGGCCCCATCGCCGAGGACGCCCGCCTGAATCCATTTTCACCCTATGGCACGCACAAGGCAATGCTAGAGTCTTTAGCCAAATCATACTGCGACAACTTTGGCTTAAGAATTGCAATATGCAGGCTATTTTCGGTTTACGGCGAAGGGCTGGAAAAACAACTGATCTACGACCTTTGCTGCAAGGCTGAGACAGTCCAGAAGAACAACCTCGACACTCTCGCACTTGGCGGAACAGGCAACGAGCTTCGTGATTGGATCCACGTTCAAGATGTCGCCGAATTGCTGCAACAAATCCATCCCGCATGTTCCGAGGCATGCCCGATCTTCAATGGTGGCAGTGGTACCGGCGTCTCCGTTTCCGATGTCGCGTCGGTATTCACAAAATCCTGGGGAGGAGAGCTGAAAGCCAGCTTTAACCAGCAGCAACGATCGGGAGACCCCAAATCGCTAGTCGCCTCTACGCATCGATTAAAGGAGATAGGTTTTGCGCCCAAGATCGATCTAGCGTCGGGCATTGGGCGAGTCATTGAGTCCTTCCGATCAAAGAACGCGGAGTCCTGCTAGTGAACATTGCCTTTCGCCATATTGGTAGCCAGGCATGGCAGGGTGGTGCCAATTATCTGTTGAATCTATGCCGAGTACTGCAAAAGCAAAACGGCCACGACCTAAATCCCATCATGTTCCACGGGCCGGGAATCTCCGACGAAGACCATGAACCGTTAAAAAAGACGTTAGGAACACGACTGATTGAATGCGGCGATTTTACACCAGACGCGATCGCTCGCAGACGATGGAAATCCGTCATAACTGGCTGCGACAAAGTTGCGCAAGCGGCGTTCGAGTCAGAAGACACCAATGTCGTCTTCGAGAACGCTGACTTCTACGGACGCAATTTCCCAATTCCCACACTTGCTTGGGCACCTGATTTCCAACACAGACACTTCCCCAAAATGTTTCCGCGAAAGCAGTACTGGAGACGGGAAATCGGCTTTCGAATGCAATTTTCAACTCGCCGGCAGGTTGTCGTCAGCAGCCAAGATGCAGCGAACGATTGCAGGAGATTTTACGGTGTCCCGGAAGAAAGAATCTCGGTGGTTCGTTTTTCAACACCGTTTGAACTACCGCCTACGACAGAGGCATCAGAACAGACGCGAAGCAAATATTCTTTACCAGAAAGATTCTTCTTACTTCCGAATCAATTCTGGAATCACAAAAATCACTCACTCGTAGTCGATGCATTGGAACGACTAAATTCTGACAAGAATTGCCCCGTGATCGCGGTTACCGGCGGAGCATCTCATCCATCATGCGTTTCCATATTTGAATCGATCCAGCGGCGTGTATCGAAACTTGGCTTACAGAACAACTTCCGAATCCTGGGGCGAATACCATTTGATGACTTAAAGGGGCTGCGATCCAACTGCGTGGCTTTGATCAATCCTTCTCTTTTTGAGGGCTGGAGCACCACAATCGAAGAAGCGAAAGCAATCGGCACCCCTCTGTTGCTCTCGGACCTTGATGTGCACATTGAACAAGCCCCCAAGAATGCAACTTTCTTCAATCGGTATTCCGCGGACGACTTCGCTGAAAAACTAATCGCAATCGCGACAACGGCGTCTGCGACTCGCCCTACCGTCGACACACTTCAGTCCGCATCGAAGGACCGAGAAGACCGTTTCGTTTCGGAGTTCCAATCGGCAGTTTCTGCGACCATTCAAAACCACGCGTGATGATTGCACCTCGACTTGCCAAATCGCATGCAAGACCAACTGTTGTTCCAAGGACACAATTCAGTTCAACATGGAAATTGCATCGTTTAGACGGCTCGGCAAGTCTTTTTGACCATGACAACGACCGAAGACTCCGTAGCAAACTTCAATCAACGCAGCGGGACCATGGAATCGCAAAGAGGCCGCTAATCAGGCGATTCTTGATCGCTAAAAATCCATCCTGCGATAGCTACGACACGACAATTCACGGTGGCCTGACTAAGATTCGGTGATGAGCGTTTCTACCAACCCTAGCGACACCTCTTACGAGCTCTCCCGAGGGTTCCAACTGGATCCGCGCGACCATGCTGCGGCTCTGTTTTGGGGACTGTTGCTATTGGGTAGCTTGCCATTTTTGGCCAAGTACTGCGTGGCGATGTGGAACCAGGATCTGTACCAATACTTCCCGTTCCTGTTGGCTGCGGTGGGTGGGCTTGCGTACCTGCGTTTTGACCACCGAATCCGTTTGCCACAAAACCTCTGGTCGCGATTGCCGCTGGCCTTGGCCCTAGCCTTTCTGATCGCTGCTGCGATCTTGTCGTCCAGTTGGCTGGGCGCGATCAGCTTCATCCTGTTGACGACATCTTTTCTGGCAGCCCAGCGAGCTCCCGATGGGCGATCATTGGCGTACCTAGCGATCCCGATGGTGATGTTCATCCGGGCGCCACAACTGGGCACGTACACCATCATGGCTAGGCTGCAGCGGACCACCACCGACATGTCTAGCATCTTGCTGGATGTGTTTGGTGTGCTGCACGTCCAGAGGGGGAACACGATCGAACTGACTTCGAAATTTCTGTTCGTGGCAGAAGCTTGCAGCGGAGTCCAGTCGTTGTTCACGATCTGCTTCCTGGCATTTTTGGTGCTGGTGTATCAACGCAGACGAGTCTGGCTGACACCGTTGTACCTGCTGCTAGCGTTCTTCTTTGCCATCGTGGGGAATGTTGTCCGCGTGACAGCCATCGCGTTGGGCGAAGACTGGTTCGGCATCGATCTTTCGACGGGAATCCGGCATGAACTGGTGGGCTATTTCGCATTGGCAATCGCGGCCGGCATGCTAGTTTCGTTCGACCATCTGATCGGACTGATCCCGTGGGCGACTGCGAAAAGCGTGGCAGACGGCACACACACCGGCACAGTCCGTGAGCGTGCGGCGGCCTCTACGGGCGTTGATTCACTCGACTGGGCCAAATCGCTGCGATCCCTCGGCATGGTTCGTCAAGGAACCATCGGCGTCGCGATTCTGTGTGGCGTAGCGATGCTAACGAGTTACTGGATGACAACGCCTGACGTGCGGCCTGTGGTGGCCACTGACCAAGTCCTGTACGAACCATCACCGGCTTTCCTGAGCGATGCCAATTTGCCAATCAGTGTCGTCGCCCATCAGGCCAGCCGTGATCCCCATGGTGATCGCAACGCTCGTCACGGCATGAACTCGGACGTCTGGCAGTGCGGAATTGATGGCAACCCGGGGCAATTCGTGCTCAGCCAGCCGTACATGGGATGGCACGAACTGACGTTTTGCTACAAGGCACAGAATTGGAAAATGCAATCGCGGCGGACCGTCGTGGTGCCCGGGATCGCCGACCCGATCGTGGTAGCGGACTTCGCCGCCACCGACGGAACCTTCGGTTGCCTGGTTTTTACAGGGGTCGATTCCAACGGGGAAATCCCACGCACGCCCGGCCATTCGCCTTATTCGCGAGCCATGGCGCCGTTCTATCCGCTGATCCTGGATGACTTTGCGGAAACATCAGGTACGGCACAAACTCTGATGCTGCAGTACTGGATGACCGACGCCCAACCGATCACGCCAGAGGCGAAACAAGCGGTTGTCGACACGATGACGAAAATTCGTCAATACACCCAAACCAAGCTCCGCCAAGACTACCAGGCCACGCTTGGCGAAACAGGCACATCTTCACCACCACCATCGCCATGAACCATCCGGAAGACGCGGACGTACCGCAGTCGCTCTCTACCGCGAACCGGGACATCGTCTACGCATCGATGACGTTGCTGTTTGGAATCACGGTCGGTTGCGTGTTGCTATACGGATCGTGGTACCGCAAATCGCAACTGGCGGCAGACTACAAAACCGAACTCGGGCGTGCACAACAGCGATACCAGCAAGCGTTTGCCGATGCCGACACCCCCGCGATCGAACTGTTTCAACTGGGATCTGAAATAGATCTGCGGATGCGACGGATCGGACGACAACCCAATGCACCGGACACTGCGTCTCCGTGGCAACGTTTGGAATTTTCACAACGGCACGCCGATCGACTTGACCGTTTAATCCAGAGATCCAATCAAGGTGTCGATGCACAGGGCGTCGAAGATGTCCGGCTGAAAATCAAAAAGTATCGTGAAAGCACACAAACGCTTGCTCGATCCATCCAAGCATCCACTTCGCCTCGCCGCCACGACGCGGCTCTACGTCTGATTGAATCACCGATCGTTTCGGGGCAACTGAATTTGGCTCAGTTGGACGAACGGCAACAAGATTTAGCCAAAATCATTCAGCAATCTGCCGCTGACTCAGCGACGAACCACTCCCCGTCCGACGACGCGGGGACCTATAGCAAAGATCAAACGGTGCGACGTGCCGCGACCTTGATGGCTTGGCTGTGGATCGAAAAAACGTGGCAATCGGCATCGATCACCAGCCCGCTGGCCCCCACACAGCAAGCCATCGACACAGGCTTAGACGAATTAGCCAAACTGCAGCGGACCATTTCTGAATTAACACTCGACGATGCATCGGAGCGAGAAACTCGTGCAGCGATCGCGTTATCGCGTTTGCTGATTCAACTGAATTCAGCATCGTCGCCCAATGACCAGGCACGCCGGGATATCCAACAGGGATACCAGCAAGCGGAAATCCAAGGCTTTTCATCAGCTAGACGGGATAGCATCGCCGATTTCCTGCCGAACCTATTGAGCAACTGCCTAACGTCCAACTGGATCGAGATTCGCGAAACGCTTGCGTCTGTCGATCAGCCAACGTCCCCATTGGGACCACAGGAAACCGCCGTACTGCGTCGTTTGGTATCCCGGACGATCTGTCGGTTGGCCGCAGCCCGACAAGCGGATGTGCTTCCGGATGGCGCCGGTGCGGCACTCTCGGGTGGATTGGATCTTGCGGTCGATTTCGACAGCGGTTCCTCCGAAGTCAGTTCGCTGATCTGGGATCTTTCCTTGCTCACGTCTCAGCGTGGTCTGGCTTGGGTCGACGCCGATACGATGAACCGACTCGAATCCGCCAAGGAGTCCACCTTGGCCAACCCCAGTCAGCCCGCCTTTCTAGTAACCTCGGCGATCGCTGCGGGAATCGATGGGAACGATTCGGGGCTGGAAGAATCCCACCAGACCGGGCGGATGCTACAGGCTCAACTCCCTATTCGACTTGCGTTCGTGGCGATCTGGCGTTTTCAAGCCACCGGGCTGGGGCATATGAACGGAGACTCGCTCCTGGCATCCGATCCGGAATCACTAACCGCACAGGAAGCCAGCATTTGGTGCCGGATCCTGGAACACAGTGTACCGACGGCGGAAGCGGAAACCGGATTGGACCCTGCATCGCCACTCGGTGGGTATCCGGAACTTTCGCTGGCCGCCTGGCAGGCCTGTGCGGGTGATATCGAATCCAGCAGGGCGAATTTGCATTTGGCGAAAGAGGCATTTGGACCAAGCCCCAATGTTCTGCAAATCGTCCAACAGATCGAAAGTGTCCTTGCTGCAGCGGCGAAAAAAAAAGATGAATCGCCGACCGCCCCGTAGCTGGACAGTCGACTTGATCGGAGCCATCCGACAGACCGGGGAGGCATTTCGCATACGGCAGTCGCCAAGACGTAGCGCAAGTCGCCAAGACTTTCGATGATCCCGCAGACGAGGCCGAAACTCTTGGCGGTTTGTCAGTCGAATCCAGTTTCTAATCTGAATGCGAGCCGTTTGGGCGATAGCGGAATGCTGATTTGGTCGTTGTCGAGAAAGTAGGATTGGAATCACAACCCGAAGCGGAATCGAGTGGCGGAATGAATCCCTCGCTTACGTGTCCGGTTGCGAAATCAGCAGGCCGACCGCACCGGTTCCTGGGGAACGCAACCGAGGCTATCGCCTAACGGCTCATTCAGTCAACAAACTCTTGGGGAGTTCCGGCACGCGAAAACGGCTTAAAAAGGGGGGGAAGGAGTGTCTCGCAGCGACTGCGGTGAGGCGCTGGAGGACCGCTGATTTGGTTAAACTGTCGACACCTTAGTGAGCCGCTGGCCGTGAGGCCACGGGCCGCGGGAAATGGGGAGGATGCCCGGCCGCTTACGCGATCACGGCTCACTCAATCAACAACCTCTTGGTGCGTTTTGGCACGCGAAAACGGCCCAAAACTGGCGGAAGGAGTGTCTCGCAGCGACTGCGGTGAGGCGTTGGAGGACCGCTGATTTGGTTAAACTGTCGACACCTTAGTGAGCCGCTGGCCGTGAGGCCACGGGCCGCGGGAAATGGGGAGGATGCCCGGCCGCTTACGCGATCACGGCTCATTCAGTCGACAAACTCTTGGTGCGTTCCGGCACGCGAAAACGGCCTAAAAAGGGGGGGGTGAGTGCCTTGCAGGGTCCGCGGTGAGGCGCTGGAGGACCGCTGATTTGGTTAAACTGTCGACACCATAGTGAGCCGCTGGCCGTGAGGCCACGGGCCGCGGGCAATGGGGAAGATGCCCGGCCGCTTACGCGATCACGGCTCACTCGATCAGCGGGCCGATAGCCACGGCCACTCCTGGCACATTGCCGCGTCTAGCGTGGTTCGGCCAATTCAAATGGCGCTGTCCAGCAAGCTGATACATTCCGGCTAACGCCGGTTTTGAAAACGGTCGTCAGATCTTCGAGATCACGACCTCCGTTCAGCAGCGGGCAGCTAGCTTGCGCCATCCAATGGATCAGCGGGACAGAACTCCATGAAGGGCGGGCGTGCAAATTGTGAAGAACTGAAAAAACCATCAGATTCGGAAAATTCCACACGTGATCGGCGCATCCAACTCGATTGGGCGCGTCCCACCTCGTCACGATGTTCTTCGCTACCCGCACTTCGTAACGGTTATGACAATCAGACAACATGGCGGCACTTTCTGGACTTTTCTGAGATATCTTTTGCTCTTGTTTTCTGTCTGTTCACGATAGACTAGAGGCCTCATCTTCTCTGCAATTCTTCGCCCTGAACCTTCAGTAGAACCTTCCGGATGAAAGCCACCCCATTGCCCGAGCCTCGTTTTTCCGACTCGCGCCTTTCCGATCCCAGCACTGCCTTTGGGTCATCTGCGCAGCCCGAACAACAAGCCATCAACGTGGCCGCGGCTGTTTGGCGTTATCGCTGGGCAGTTGCGATCCCGGTTCTAATTGGGGCAGTCTGCGGATTGATGATCTACCTGCAGTTGCCGGAAACCTACCGCAGCACTACCCGGCTGATGATCGAATCCGACAAGTCCACCATGTTGGACTCGATGACAGGGGAAATTGTCGGAGGCGTCCCGGGCCTGGACATTGTCGAGTCTCAACTCTTCAGCGACCGAGTGATGGAAGCGGCGTTTGAAAACCCGAAATTGCATCCGTTCCATAAACAATTCGAGAACGAATCGAAGGCCTTTACGTCGCAAGCTTTACGTTCAATGGAATTAGAACCGGAAGTGGACGATGTGCGGACGGCACAATCGGTGGTGGCGCTGCTGCATTTCGAAAGTGAAAATAGAGAACTGTGCCAACCTGTCGTCCAAGCCTTCAGCGAATCACTGCAAGCCTTCTACAACGAAAATTACAAAAGCTCGCGAGGAGACCTGATCAAGCTGATCTCGACCGGAATGGAACAGCTGCACCCCAAAATGCTGGAGCTAGAAAGCCGGTATCGCGAGTTCCGTCGTGACGCACCGCTGGCCTGGGATTCGGAGGGCAAGGCAATCAACCCGCACCGCGAACGACAACTGTTCTTGGTCGGCAGCCGTAGTGAGGTAGTCGAAAAGCTACGACAAAAATCAGTGGAAGTGGCTGCCATCGAATCGATCATTCGAGAATCAGGTGACGATCCCCTCCTAGGGCTTAGTATCATCGGCGAGTTGCTGGACAAGAAGTTCTCGCTACCCAATTCACAAGGCCGCCTGTCTGACTTGCAACAAGGTGACTCGCAGCTTGCGTCGAACAACCTTGCCCAAGAACTTGTTCCACTAATGATCGAACGCGACAAGTTCGAAGCTGAGTTTGGCCCTAGCCACCCATCGGTCAAAGTCCTTGACGCTCAATTGTCGACCATGCGAAGAGAGCTGCAGAAACTGGTTCAAGAAAAAACCAGTCGTGTGATGGAATTGATGAGCGAAACCCTGGCGGATCCACGAGAACGAGCTGTCGAAGCAGTCAATGCAGTCGTGCTGGCATCGAAAGCACAAATTGATTTGCTGAAAGCTCAAATCAAGGAACTTGATGGGCAGATCACTGTTGAACGACAAGACGCAGCCAAACTGGCTCAATTCGAACAAGAAAACCAAGCTCAACTACGCGAAATCGAACGCACACGTGACCTGCTGAACCAGCTAGAAGAACAGATGGCGCGGGTCACAATATCCGAAGACGAACGTGGCACTCGCGTCATCGAACTGACCGCGCCTTCCCTGGCCTACAAGGTCGGCCCCAGCTTGCTAAAGACAGTCGGTGGCGGAAGCATCCTAGGAATTTTGCTCGGTTGTGGTCTGGCACTGCTATTGGAAAAGAACGCGAACACGTTCCGCGATCCAGACGAGATCGCCGACATTCTGGGCGTTCCTGTGCTGACACACATCCCGTTCTTCAAGGGCAAACTGAAAAAGGTAGCCAAGGGCGAGACGAATCCTTACGAGAAGTTCGACCCGTCTTTGGCGGTCGTGCATATGCCGGCATCGATCCCGGCCGAAGCGATTCGGTCTTGCCGGACTTCGGTTTTCTTTGAATTGACCGGACAACGTGGCAAAGTCATCCAAGTCACGAGCCCGCTGCCCGGTGACGGGAAAAGTACGATCGCAGGGAACCTGGCCTGTTCGATCGCTCAAAGCGGTAAACGAACTCTGGTCATCGACTGTGACCTTCGGCGTCCGCAGTTGACCGACAACTTTGACATGGCCGATTTGTCCGGGCTGTCTGAGGTCTTGAATGGCGAATGCGAAGCCATGGATGCGTGCCGACAAACGCCACTGCGAAATCTTTTCGTGATGCCAAGCGGTGCGATCCCGGCCAACCCGGCCGAGGCACTGACGCTGCCCGACATGCAGAACATGATCGAGATGCTGCGTGAGAAGTTTGACTACGTCATGCTGGACACACCGCCGCTATTGGTTGTGACCGACCCCAGCATCACCGCCAGCCTTGTCGATGGTGTCATCGTCGCACTTCGGATTCGTCGCAAGAGTCGCCACAACGCCAAGGAATCGATCAGTATCCTGCGGTCCGTGGGTGCCAAGATCCTAGGTGTTGTCATCAATAACTCGGACGAAGCTGGTGCCAGCGATGGATATCGCGGTTATGGCTACTACCGATACGGGCGCCACACTTCACGTTACTACCGATCCGGAAAAGGCGACAAGTCTTCGCGACGACGCTCGGAACCTCGAATCATTTCCGGCCGGGGTGCTGCGATCGCCAAGGTAATGGAACAGCCCGCCCAAGAAGAGTTGCTGGACCGTTAGGGGTTCAAACAAATTTGATGGGACAACTCCCCCGTAACCGAAATCTCGTAGCCGAAGTGCTGCAGACTCTGGACGCGTTAGCCTGAAAGGGGTTGAATCATTTCATCGGCCAGCCGCCTAGCGCTAGAGAACGTCCGGCTTAGCCGCGTAGCGGCGGCAGCTCTTTGCCGTGGGGCGGGCCCCACGGTTTGCGATGACTGATGAAATCATGATCTTCTCGGACGGGCCGAGAAGATCATGGGGAGATGCCAAATCCGGTGGCCGAGGCTACCGGCAGGATGCTTCCGCTTCTCCGAGGCTGTTTTTAAGCCGGACGTTCTGTAGCGCACGGCGGCTGACCAAACGCCGCGACACATGCCAAAACACCGGACGGCTCGCGCCGTTGCGCTACAAATGGAATGGCCCGACCGGATCGCTTCATAACCCGAAGCGTAAGCGAGGGATGGCTTGGCCTCAATAGAATGCAGAGGTTTTAGGTGTCGTTGGACGCGCCGATGAATCTGAACCATATTGAAATTCGGGCGAATCCCAATACGCCCTATGAATCATCAAAATTGAACTTGGATGTTGTTTATAATTTGATTCTTTTGTTGGATACTGGGCTCACCGGGGCACTGCCGATTAAAGTGATTCCCATCCATCGCCCCCATCCTGGATTTCCTCTAACCTTGCTTAAATGAATGACATCGGACGAAACGCTTGCCGGCGCGTCACAACAGCTAGATGAACTTGCCGCCCCCGGCACAGACGGCCTACTAGGCAAAGCGGGGGCGAACGCTAGGTTCTGGCTGGCATTGATGATTCCAACGGCGCCGTTGTTGTTGGTGTATCTGGCCGGTTTGATGGGCAGCCTAACCTTTGCTTATGTCCCCATCGCCTTCGCATTCGTCGGATTCCTGTACTGGAAAAGAACAGACCACAGCATTCGGCGTCCTTCGACTTGGGTCGGTTGGCTCCCCATCCTCTTAGCCACCGTGTCATTGGTCCTGGCCATTCTGCTTTCGTACGCTTGGTTTTCGGCACTGGCATTCGTGCTCGTGCTGGGATCCCATTTCAATTATGCGGGTGGAAAAATTCGCACCAGCCTAGCGGCACTGACCGCTCCGCTGCTTTGCATTCTGCAACCGCCATTTCAGCTGAGCGGGTCGCTGCTGCAACGATTTGATCGCTTGACCGCCTGGTTTTCTAGCATCTTTCTGGACCGATTCGAAATCCCGCATTCGCTTAGCGGCAGCGTGGTCCAACTTTTCGAAGCGGAGGTGCTGACCAGCACGGCCAGCGCAGGATTCCTATCGTTCTACTGCATTCTGTTCATCGCGTTGGCGTTGATGGCCATCAAAAGGGTCAGCCTTTGGCTGTTGCCCCTGTATGCGATTGCAGCATTCCTGACGACGATCACGATCAACACGGCAAGAGTAGTCTCGCACGTCATTGCGATCGAGGTGTTGGATGCAGACCTGACAATCGGCTGGTACCCATTTGCGATGACGGCGATTGCGACGGTCATCACCGTAGGCGTCCTGTATTCGTTCCATTTCCTGATTTCCATCGCGTTCCACTTCATCGAACCGAATCACGAAACCGACAGGAACCCGTTGGTCAGTCTATGGAACCGCGTGTCTGTCATGGACGAAAATCGTGCTTTCGAAGAACAGTCTCAATTCCTGCGCCGCGGCGACCTTACCCAGGCTGACAGCGAACCCGTCCCGCGCGTACTATGGACCGGGATGCTGGGAATCGTTGCGATTCTAACAGCGCTATCCACCGTCCAAGCTTTGCGCACAACGACGGACGAGGAAGAATCGATTGCCGCCCGTGATATACTGCTGCAAACGGACGATTCCTTCTTTGACTCGATTGAATCCAATTCGGTTAAATTGGAAAATTACGAATCCGGGGTGACCCCACAATCCAACGGTGCTGGATTGCGAAACGATGTTTGGGAGGGCAGTTTCCGAAATGCGAGACTGCAGATCCAGATCACACAACCGCTGCTGGGTTGGTGGGAACCGACCAACGGCTACGCGCAAATCGGCTGGAAGGTCCTCGATCGCGACATCCTGGTGGGTGAAAACGACGACGGCGCGTCCCAAAATGTGACAACCGGCGAAGATGAAGACATGGGACCGTCACCATTCATTTTTGTCCGACTTCGAAAGACGCAGCCAGAACGACTAGAGAGCTACCTATTCTTTTCATCCGTTTCGCAAAACGGACGCATCGAAGAGAGTCCCACGGCAATGCAATCCCTAGGGATGCGATTGAAGCGACGGATGGGGCTCGTGGACCAAGACGCCGTCCCCGTCGCGATGATTCAACTGTGGGTAGCTTCCGCCGAAAAACTTAGCCCTTCCGACCTTCGGGAACTACGCGGCGTATTCGTCAAGGTTCGTGAATCGCTTGCCGAGACATTGGCCAGCGAAGCGAACCCCCAACCTTTCCCTGCATCCCAACCGACGTCATGATCCAATACTTCAACCCACTCAGCTGGATGCGATGGAGCAGGCAATTTGTTGCTGGATGGTTCCTATCGTTCCCAGTACGAGACGTGCCCAAGTCGATGATTGCGATCCTGGTGATCGGAACCTTGGTTGTCAGCTCGATCGCAGCCTGGTCTGAGAAATCTGGGTGGCGTGAACGCCTGTTGGATCGCCAACTCCAGACTGCAATTGAACGCGATGACTACGGTACGGCCGAATTGGTCCTTGATCGAAAGATCCGCTTAACGCCTGACGATACTCAACTGCTATATCGTCTCGGATTGACGAAGGATGCGTTGGACGAACGCGAGACGGCCACAGAAATGATGCGGACGCTTGTCTCCACCAAACGTCATGATCCCGCGGCGCGATGGTTGCTGCAAAACGAGTTTGTAGGGAAAGACTGGTCGACGCTGTCGGTCCCCGAAAAAGACGAGTTCGGGGAGCTACTAAAACTACTGTACAGCGAGGCCCCAAATGATCTTGCGATCAAAACAATGTATGCGGACTATCTGATCGCAAATGGCGATTTCAACAAAGCGATTCCGTTGCTTGATGATTTGTCGCGAATCCAACCGATGCGAGGTTTGCAGGCCGCAGCTTTGGCTCGCAGCCAAGGGAACGACGCCCTAGCTGATCGTTTGGCAACCCGAACGCTAGATTCCGTCAACCAACTGATCGAAGAAGACCCCACCAATTCAATTTTGGCGCTTGCCGTTGCACAGAATCAACTTTTTTTGATGCGACACGCAGAAGCCATCCGCACGCTAGAAGCAGCCATTCGCCGCGCAAAAACGGACGAAGACAAACGGACATTGGCGATGGCATTGGGCGACGGAATTGTCGCCTGGATCAAGCACATGGAAAGCACATCGACGAACAGCAAGCAGGAAAGACTGCTAGCGCTGCAGATGCTGCAGGTCGCGCTGCGAAATGCCCCCAACAATCCTCGTGTATTGACGGTGGTTGCCGATCTGGTGCTGGCCACCCTGAACGACGATGACGAACAACTAGTCGCGGTGCGAAATGCATTGGTATCTGGAAGTTCACCAGGAATCGCTCACTTCATTCGCGGCACCGCGGCACTGATGAAGGGCGATGTGGACCGTGCACAAACGTCGCTGGAACTGGCTGCCAAGGAACTTCCCAACAGCGGTGCAATCCTGAACAACCTGGCCGTCGCGATATCAACGAAAGACGAAGGCAATCTGGAACGTGCACTGCAAATTTCAGAGCAAGCGATCCGCCAAACGCCGAACGCAACTCCGCATTTCTATGAGACGCGAGGCCAGATTCTGCTGCGACTGGGACGTCCCAAGGACGCGATTCCGGACCTAGAACGTGCGGTATCCGTCCCAAGCTTAGCCAAGAATGCGCACCTTTCCCTGGCGAAATGCTACGAGGCGATCGGTGACGACGAGATCGCCAAACTGCATACCGAGGCGGCTCAGGCAGATGAAGGAGACAACGCAGTTGGATCTCCGGCAGAGCCTGCAGAGCCCGAAAAAAACGATTCTAAAACGGCAAACCCTGCTGACACCGACACCGACACGTCGAAAGAGTAGCAGACGCCGATAGCGTGCCGCTCCCCAACTGAAGGAGAACGGCGGACTTCGGACCGTACAGCCAGAAGGTGTTCGGCACATTTTGACCGCCAGAATCTTCGTCCGCACAATTGATACTCATCCTCCCTCTATCTAAATTTCTATACGATGCCTGACCTATCTCCCGTCGCCTCCCAGCTTGCAGCCCGCATTGAATCCAAAGATGCGAAGATTGGGATCGTTGGTCTGGGATACGTCGGGCTGCCGCTGATTTCAGCGTTCACCAATGCTGGTTTTTCGTGCCTCGGTCTTGATGTCGACCAGAAAAAAGTGGACTCGCTGCTGGCGGGCAAAAGCTACATCCGGCACATTGCGTCGGAAACCGTTGCCAAATGGATCGGTGATAGCCAACTAGAACCAACTTCCGACATGTCGCGTCTGGCCGAGGCGGATGTGATCCTGATCTGTGTTCCGACGCCGCTGTCGGAAACCCGCGATCCAGACTTGGCTTACGTGACAGGCACCACCGACGCGATCGCCAAGGTGCTGCGTCCCGGCCAGATCATCATCTTGGAAAGCACCACCTATCCGACCACCACTCGCGACGTGATGCTGCCGATCCTAGAAGCCAACCCTGCTGGATTGAAAGCGGGCGAAGACTACTTCGTCGCCTACAGCCCCGAACGCGAAGACCCGGGCAACCCCGATTACACCGCTGCCGGGATCCCGAAAGTGGTGGGCGGCTGCGATGCGACAGCCACTCATTTGGCCTGCAAAGTGTACGAGCAGGCAATCGTACAGATCGTCCCTGTCAGTTCGGCCGAGGTCGCCGAAGCCTGCAAGATCCTGGAAAACACTTATCGCAGCGTCAACATCGCCCTGGTGAACGAACTGAAGGTCCTGTTCGACAAGATGGGAATCGATGTCTGGGAAGTGATCAACGCAGCCAAGACCAAGCCGTTTGGTTTCCAAGCCTTCTACCCTGGACCTGGACTTGGCGGTCACTGCATTCCGATCGATCCATTCTATCTGTCGTGGCTGGCACGGCGCGAGAAGATGCAAACACGGTTCATCGAATTGGCCGGTGAGGTCAACACTCGCATGCCCGAGTACGTGATCTCGCGATTGGCCGAGGCGTTGAATGACGCCGGCAAACCGATTCGCCGTAGCCGGATCTTGATCCTGGGCATGGCCTACAAAAAAGACGTCGACGATTCACGAGAAAGTCCCTCATTTGAACTGATGGACATGCTGCTGGAGCGCGGCGGCGACGTCAGCTACAACGACCCACATATCCCCGAACTTCCCAGCAAGCGTGCTTACGAAGATCTACCATCGCTGAAGTCGGTTGACCTAACGCCGGAGTATCTGCGGGCAATGGACTGTGTCTTGATCGCGACCGATCACAGCGACTACGACTACGACTTCATCGTCAAGCATTCGCCGCTGGTGATCGATACCAGAAACGCGACCGAGTTCGTGACCCAAGGTCGCGATAAAATCCACAAAGCGTAGCCCACGCGATAGAGAGTCACTGGACACGCTCCTTCTAGGTAGCGATCCAATGCTTCGTTGAAGTGGAAAGCGAGCCTGATTCTCGCGAAAAGGACAGCCTGACAAAACGAATCGTCTTCAACAGCCAGGCATCCTAGCCGCTTCCTTCGCCGAAACGCTTTCGCAGGAGAGCGATCGAACTGGCGTTCACTGAAGACAATTGCCGTTCCCTGGATCTTGATTGCCAACCGTTGAAACCAAAGTACATATCAGAATTCGACACCCTTCGCGCTGCCGCGGCGTTCGCAGTCATGGCCGCGCACTTTGCGGGAGGCGCAAGCTTCCTGGTTTCAAGGCTTGGCCTTCCAGGTGTTCAACTCTTCTTTGCGCTAAGCGGATTCCTGATTACAGGAATTTTACTTGACTGCAAAAGACTCTCCAAATCGCAATCGAACCTGGCAACTCTTGGACGCTTTTACATAAGACGAGCACTGAGGATATTCCCGCTCTACTATTTGGGAATCATCGTTTTCGCTGGATTCCTGACACCGAACCTACGATCGAACCTTGTTTGGTTCCTTACCTACACCGTCAACATTGGTAAAGCATTTGGATCCGAGAACTGGGCTCCCCTGAACCATTTCTGGACACTTGCAGTTGAAGAGCAGTTCTACATCGCTTGGCCATGGATTGTCCTCCTTTGTTCGATCACGGTTATTAAGCGAGTTTCATATGTTTTGATTCTATTGGGCATCATCACCCGACTCGCCATTTACTTTGCAGGCGGTTCACTAACGGCAATTCAACAGCTGACACCATGCTGTTTCGAACCGCTAGCGTTGGGCGCATTGTTCGCCATTTGGAAGTCGGACACGCAGAACATCGACCGATTAAAACGCAACGCCAGAGGCTGCCTGTGGCTGGGCCTAGCCATGTCGGCAGCGCTTTTTGCTGGTGCTAGCTGGACCGTCCTGGGAGTGCTAGCACCAATCGCGTACGCGATGCTGTTTGCGCCAATGATATTCCTAGTTGCCATCAATTCAGGATCGCCGAGTCTAAAACTTTTGCGTCTACCAGCGGTTACTTACCTGGGCAGAATCAGCTACGGAATCTACGTATGGCACCTTCCAGTGCTTGGGGGCTTTTATTCCCTGAACATTGACCTGAACGCGTGGGTACCTTCACCGTGGCATGCGATCCTGCGAACCCTGCTGCTGACCCTCCTAACGATCCTCCTGTCCTCCCTGTCATGGATTCTGTTTGAGAAACCAATCAATTCGCTTAAAAGGCATTACCCTTACCGCGTCAGCGAGGCCTAATCTCCGTCAAATTCATTCGGAAAGAAGCTCATCAGCGATGTGCAAACGAGGCCGTAAGCAATACGGCTTTGGGGGAGTTGGACGCCACGGAATGTGTCAACGACATTGAGACAACTTTCTAAACGGTTCAGTGATTGATGCCAGCGCACTTGGGGGCCAGCCCCCAAACCCCCGGGATTTTTTCAGGCATCGCTCGGGTGTTCAAAGGTGTTTTCGGTGGTAAGGTTGATTCGTCCGGTGAAACGGAAGGCGGCTCTGCGGGGACGCAACCGTCCAAGGGATAATCGGATCGAGGGTGCGTCAAAGACGTTTCTTCGGAAGCTCCCGGGCAGGTTGGCTCGGGGGCTTCCCTTTTGCGTTCATCGATTGGTTTGGGAGGGTTGATCCAGACGGCTTGGGGAACACTTGCTGGCTTGGGAATTCCGTGAACGAAACGCTCGGGTGTTTTTTTCCACGCACCATGAAGAGTCTGCGTGCGAGCGGCAGTTACTTCCTCGGCGCGGCCGAAGTGCAACGATGATGGAGTTAGCAACCCGATGCCGCTGTGATAGTGCTCGTTGTTGTACCAGGTGAAAAACGTGCGACAGAACTGCAAGCCGTCTTCGTAACAGCCAAAGCGTTTGGGGAACTCAGGTCGATACTTCATCGTTTTGAATTGGCTTTCCGAGAACGGATTGTCGTTGGAGACGTGCGGTCGGCTGTGTGATTTGGTGACGCCCAGCGAACTGAGTAGCTGCGCTACGCTGTGAGATGTCATCGAAGGTCCCCGGTCGCTGTGAATGATCAGTTGTTCGGGTGGAATGTTCTGCTTGTCGATCGTGGTTTCAATCAGCTGCTTGGCCAAGTCGGCGCTCTCGCTATCGGCCAGCATCCAGCCAACGACGCAGCGGCTGTAGATGTCCAGAATCACGTAGAGGTAGTAGTACGTCCATGTTTCGGGGCCCTTGAGTTTGGTGATGTCCCAAGACCAGACTTCGTTGGGCGCGGTGGCGAGCAGTTCTGGTTTGCGATACTCGGGATGCTTCAGCTGGTTTCGTCGTTCGCGTGTGCTTTGATTGTCGGCCAAGATGCGATACATCGTTCGCACGCTACACAGGTAGTCGCCCTCGTCGAGCAACTTGGCGTAGACCTGTCGTGGTGCATGATCAGCGAAACGCTCGCTGTTGAGTTGATCAAGTACTTCTTGGCGTTCTTGCGGTGATAGAGCTCGAGCGGGCGCCGGCCTCGGCGCGGCTTGTCGATCGGGGTCGCGGCGACGATAGAACGTCGCACGCGACACATTCATCGCACGGCAAGCAGCCGCGACGCCGACTGTTTCACTCAGTTGTTTGGCGGCTGTCAGTCGTCCTTCTCGTGTGATCGTATCTGCATCATCTCCGAGACTTTTTTTTGGACGTCAATGATCAGCTCGGCGTGGCGGAGCTTCTCCTTGAGCCGCTCGTTCTCACGTTCAAGACGTTTGAGTTGATCGGCTGGTGAAGTTTTGCCGTTAGACTTTTTCGATGATGACAATGATTCCTCCCGCAATTGACGACGCCATTTTGCCAGGACCGAGGAGTAAATTCCCTCGCGTCTGAGCAACGCCCCGATTTCTCCGGGCTCGCTACAGCTTTCGGCCTCCAGGGCGATACGGCGTTTGTAGTCGGCGGTGAAGCGGCGACGGGCCGCTTTCTGTGTCACCTCGGGATCTTTTTCAATTTTTTTGTTGGCGGTATCGGTCATGCGAATGCTCCATGCCCTCAACTCTGATGAAATTCAAAGTTGTCTCACGCATGTTGGCACAGAGGGCCATGCGAGAACTCGCAAGTAGGATTTTCGCGAGCGGTCTGCGGCACTCTGGTTATTAAACAGGCGATCCTTGAGCGGCTTCGGATAAATGGGCATGCAGGTGACCCAAAGAGTGGCGACAGCGGTCATTACAGCAATCCAACACTGCGATGGCGGCGGGCTCCGACACACGACCAAACGGGGGAAGCCTGAATGCGTAGCGACATGCCGATTCGGTGAGCCGTGGTCGCGTTAGCGGACGGGCATTTCAAAAGGTCGAATCATTCCGATGAAGTAGGCAGGATCAAGGAGCGGAGCGACGCAGATCCGGCAATCACGATTACTAGGTGCCGCGACGCAAGCCGGAGCGGCGCTTCGCTTGGTCCGGCCTACGCTGCTGCAGATACGCGCGGTTAAACGAATGGGATCGATGCATTACGCGAGGTTCCAGTCATGCCCGCGGCCCTATCGTTTAACCGCGTGGGCATCGCCCCGCGCGCACCTGGCATGAAACGCGCGGCCCGATGGGCACGCGGTTAAACGAACGGGAACGATGCATTGCGTGAGGTTCCGCTATGAAAGCGGCCCTATCGTTTAACCGCGTGGGCATCGCCCCGCGCGCACCCGACGTGAAACGCGCGGCCCGATGGGCACACGGTTAAACGAACGGGAACGAGGAACTGCGCGAGGTTCCGTCATGCCAGCGGCCTTATCGTTTAACCGCGTGGGCATCGCCCCGCGCGGATCTGGCATGGGACGCGCGGCCCGGTGGGCACGCGGTTAAACGAACGGGAACGATGGATGGCGCGAGGTTCCGTCATACCAGCCGCCTAGTCGTTTAACCGCGCGGGCAACGCCCCGCGCGCACCTGGCATGAAACGCGCGGCCCGATGGGCACGCGGTTAAACGAACGGGAACGATGAACTGCGCGAGGTTCCGCTATGAAAGCGGCCCTATCGTTTAACCGCGTGGGCATCGCCCCGCGCGCACCAGACCCAAAACGCGCGGCCCGGTGGGCACGCGGTTAAACGAAGGTGAACGATGGACGGCGCGAGGTTCCGGTATGAAAGCGGCCGTGTCGCTTCGCCGCGTGGGCATCGCGCCGCGCGGATCTGGCATGGGACGCGCGGCCCGGTGGGCACGCGGTTAAACGAATGGGAACGAGGAACTGCGCGAGGTTCCGGTATGAAAGCGGCCGTGTCGCTTCGCCGCGTGGGCATCGCCCCGCGCGGACCTGGCATGAAACGCGCGGCCCGGTGGGCACACGGTTAAACGAACGGGAACGATGAACTGCACGAGTTCCCGTCATTCCCGCCACCCAATCGTTTAACCGCGTGGGCATCGCCCCGCGCGCACCAGACCGAAAACGCGCGGCCCGATGGGCACGCGGTTAAACGAACGGGAACGATGAACTGCGCGAGGTTCCCGTCATTCCCGCGGCCCAATCGTTTAACCGCGTGGGCATCGCCCCGCGCGCACCAGACCCAAAACGCGCGGCCCGATGGGCACGCGGTGAAACGAAGGTGAACGATGGACGGCGCGAGGTTCTCGTCATGCCAGCGGCCGTGTCGCTTCGCCGCGTGGGCATCGCGCCGCGCGCATCGGACCCAAAACGCGCGGCCCGATGGGCACGCGGTTAAACGAAGGGGAACGATGGACGGCGCGAGGTTCCGGTATGCCAGCGGCCTTATCGCTTCGCCGCGTGGGCGACGCGCCGCGCGGATCTGGCATGGGACGCGCGGCCCGGTGGGCACGCGGTTAAACGAAGGGGAACGATGAACTGCGCGAGGCTCCGTTATGAAAGCGGCCCTGTCGCTTCGCCGCGTGGGCAACGCGCCGCGCGGATCTGGCATGGGACGCGCGGCCCGGTGGGCACGCGGCTAAACGAATGGGAACGATGAACTGCGCGAGGTTCCGTTACGAAAGCGGCCCTGTCGTTTCGCCGCTTGGGCATCGCCCCGCGCGGATCTGGCATGGGACGCGCGGCCCGGTGGGCACGCGGTTAAACGAATGGGAATGATGACCTGCGCGAGATCTAGGGCGGTTGGTGAATGTTGTTGGGCATTCGACTTTGCCAACGACTTGCCTCGTGCGATGTTCTTGTGAACCGATTTCCGCCTTGCTTGTTCATGATGGGCAAATAAAAAACGGCCGACTTGCGTCGGCCGTTTTTCGTTGATCATGGTTGATCGATCGATGACTAAGCGGGGTGGCTTAGTACATGTCGTGATCGCCACCGGTTCCGGACTTCTTGCCGGTTGGCTTTTCAGCAACCAGGGCATCGCTAGTCAACAACAAGGTTGCGACGCTGGCGGCGTTGGCCAATGCGGTTCGCGTTACCTTGGTTGGGTCGATGACGCCGGCTTTGACCAAGTCTTCGTAGACGTCGGTCAGTGCGTTGTAGCCACTGTTGCCCTTGCCGGCCAAAACCTTCTCGCACACGATGCCGCCGTCTTGGCCAGCATTTTCTGCGATCATGGTCAGCGGTGCACGACAAGCTCGCTTGACGATGTTGTAACCAACGATTTGGTCTTCGGTCAGCGAATCGCCAGGGGTGACGCTGGACGATGCTCGCAACAAAGCAACACCACCACCGGGCAGGATGCCTTCTTCGACAGCAGCGCGAGTTGCGTGAAGGGCGTCTTCGACGCGAGCCTTCTTCTCTTTCATTTCGCTTTCGGTCGCCGCACCGACGTTGACCTTCGCAACACCACCGGCCAGCTTGGCCAATCGTTCTTCCAGCTTTTCGCGATCGTAATCGCTGCTGCTGAGTTCGATCTCGCGGCGAATTTGATCGATACGAGCCTTGATGTCAGCGCTCTTACCGCCACCTTCGATGATCGTGGTGTTGTCCTTGTCGATGATGATCTTCTTGGCACGGCCAAGCATCGGCAGGTCAACGGTTTCCAGCTTCGTGCCAAGGGCTTCGAAGATGGCTTGTCCACCGGTCAGGATCGCGATGTCTTCCATCATGGCTTTGCGACGATCGCCGTAGCCGGGTGCCTTGACGGCACAGACGGTGAAGGTGCCGCGAAGACGGTTGATGACCAAAGTGGCCAGTGCTTCGCCGTCGACATCTTCGGCGATGATCAACAGTGGCTTGCCTTGTTGGACAACTTTTTCCAACAACGGAACCATGTCCTTGATGTTGCTGATCTTCTTTTCGAAAACCAGGATGTAGGCGTCTTCGAGGACGACCGACATGTTGGTTGAATCGGTGACGAAGTACGGCGACAGGTAGCCGCGGTCGAACTGCATCCCTTCGACCCATTCTTGTTCCGTCTTCAGGCTCTTGCCTTCGTCGACGGTAATGACGCCGTCCTTGCCAACCTTGCTCATCGCGTCAGCCAACAGGTCACCGATTTCGCGGTCATTGTTGCTGGCGATGGTCGCGACGTTGGCCATCGCTTCTTGGTCTTTGACCTTGGTGGCCATCTTGTGAAGCTTGTCGGTGATATCCGCAACGGCGGCTTCGATACCGGACTTCATTTGGATCGGGTTGACGCCTGCAACAACGGCTTTCAGGCCTTCGTTGAAGATCGCTTCGGCCATCACTGTGGCGGTGGTGGTTCCGTCGCCGGCGACGTCGCTGGTCTTGCTGGCGACTTCGCGAACCATTCGGGCGCCCATGTTTTCATAGACGTCTTCGAGTTCGATTTCCTTGGCAACGGTGACGCCGTCCTTGGTGACGGTTGGGCTACCGAAGCTCTTTTGCAGGATGACGTTGCGGCCTTTCGGGCCCAGGGTGACCTTCACGGTGCGAGCCAACTTGGAAACACCGCGGCGAATCGCTTCGCGTGCTTCCTGGTCGAATGCAATGATTTTTGGCATGAGGAATATTCTTTGTTAAATGTTAGGTTGATGGGATATCGGATGACAGAGCGAGGAGGACTCGACTGATGAACCGGTCGAGGATTACTCGACGACGGCCAGGACGTCTTCTTCGCGCATCAACAGATATTCGACGTCATCGATTTCGACAGTTTCGCCAGCGTAGCTGCTGAACAAAACCACTTCGCCGGCCTTCAACTGGCTCTTGGCGCGGGTTCCGTCGTCCAACAGTTTGCCGCTGCCGATGGCCACCACGGTGCCACGGGCTGGCTTTTCACGAGCCGAATCGGGAAGCACGATGCCGCCAGCGGTGGTTTCTTCGCTCTCGACTCGTTGAACAACGATTCGCTCGCCCATCGGTTGCAGGCGGACCTTTGACTTGTTTTTCGTGGCTGTTGCCATCTCCGTGGTACCTTTTTCTTGGATGACTAAACGGATGTGAGTGACTGAATATGAATCGCCCGAAGCCGTGGTCGCCGACATCGGATCCACGCAGGTGGGCAGCCGTTGGCAGCAGGGTCGGGCTAGATCACTAGCGCACGTTTGGCAGGAATACCAACGTACCTGCCTCAGAGAGCAATCGGTGTGCCAGTCGCACCAAAGCATCCGCAAACTGTTCGCGGGAAACAACTTACGTGATATGGTGCTGGGCTACGGTGTCTCGGCCGATCCAATTTGGCAGGAGTGCCAATCGGTGCACGTCAGGTGCCCGCTCTCCCCGCGTGTGATCCCATCTGGCTAATGACCGCCAGCGACGATCGGCTCGGGCGAAGGCGGTTGAGCCGGTTTTTGCCAGGCAACGCGATGGACGAGTGCTTGTTCGGGTGCTTTGTCGGAAGTCCTGGCGGCTTGGGAAATCGTGCAGCCGGGGGGGAGGGAATTCAGGCGAATCCCACGACGGGTTGGGGATTTTTTTTGGGGGGCCTATTCCAATTCGTCCGTTGCCAGGATGTAGGCGGTGGCGTGCGTTCGGCAGGCCCCCAACGCGACGTGCAGCTTTTCGATCCCGACCTGCTGTGCCCATTCGGCGGCCGCGCCGTGCAACAGGATCGTGGGGCCTTCCCCGGCGGGGGACGAGATTTCGATATCGGTCCAGCGGACGCCCTGATTGCGGCATCGCATGGCTTTCACCGTCGCCTCTTTCGCCGCCCATCGCTTGGCGAAATGCTGGGTCGAACTCCCGCCAGCCAGGCAGTACGCGATTTCATCCGAGGTGTAGACCCGTTCCAGAAACTGTTCGCCATGCGTCTCGATCATCCGACTGATGCGGACGCATTCGATGATTTCCGTTCCGGTCCCCAAGATTGCCATGGCGGTATTCTAACCGACCGCTACCTCAGCCCGCACGCTTTCTGGGCCCGGGAAAGCACATCGGCGGCAACAACGCGAGCCTTCTGGGCACCTTCGCGGAGCGTCTGATGGACATAGTCGAGGTTCTGTTCCAGATCAGCGCGTTTTGCACGCGCCGGGCCAAAATACTCCTCGCTGGCTTCGGCGATCGCCTTTTTGACTTCGCCATATCCGAATCCACCGCGACGGTACTTGGCGGCCATCGCTTCGGTATCGGCCGGATCGGCAAATAGGCGGTACAGCTGGAACAGATGGTCGCCCTCGGGTTCCTTGGGGTCTTCCATCGGCCGGCTGTCGGTGGTGATCCGCATGATCTGCTTGTTGATCTTTTTGACCGTGTCCAAGTTGTCGTCACAAAACAACGGCAGCGTGTTGCTGTAGCTCTTGCTCATCTTTTGGCCGTCGGTGCCAGGAACCTTCGCACCATCGACCAATGTCTTAGCTTTGGGCAACACAAAGGTTTCGCCAAAGGAATGGTTGAAGCTGCCGGCCAGGTCACGGCAAACTTCGATGTGCTGCACTTGGTCTTCGCCGACCGGAACGACCTCGGAGTCGTAGGCCAGGATGTCGGCCGCCATCAGCACCGGGTAGGTGAACAATCCCGCATCGGCGGGCAGCCCCTTGGCCTTCTTTTCTTTGTAGGCGTGACAGCGTTCCAGCACCCCCATTGGTGCCCCCGAAAGCAGCAGCCAATTCAACTCGCTAACCTCGGGCACATGCGACTGGACAAACATCGTCGCTTTGGCAGGATCCAACCCCAGAGCCAACAGATCCAGGGCGGCGTCGATCACATAGCCACGCAACCGATCCGGTTCACGAACGGTCGTCAGAGCGTGCAAGTCGGCAATGAAATAGAAGCCGTCGTTGTCTTCTTGCAAATCGATGTATTGACGAATGGCGCCAAAGAAGTTGCCCCAGTGGGGTCGGCCAGTAGGCTGGATTCCGGAAAGTACACGCATGAGGAAAACGCAGGGTGATGGGAGACTGAGGAGTTGACGGTGGAGTTCGCGAGAGCGAGCCAAGATACGGGGGGAGTGTGGGCCGAAAAGTTCGAGTTCGAGTTCGAGTTCGAGTTCGAGTTCGTTAAGGAAGCTGGAATAATCTTTTGGCGTTTTCGGTGGTCAGGGCCGCTAGATATTCGGGGGTGACGCCACGCACTTCGGCGAGGCAACGCAGCGTATGCTCGACGCGGGCCGGTTCGTTGGGCCGTTTGCCTCGCAGCGGCTCGGGGCTTAGGTAGGGCGAATCGGTTTCGACCAGCAGACGGTCCTCGGGGACTTGGCGGGCCACATCGCGCAGATCGTCGCTTTTCTTGAACGTCACCATTCCGGCAAAACTGATGTGCAAATCCATCGCCAAGAACTGCTGTGCCAGTTCCATCGACCCGGTGAACGAGTGCATGATGCCGGGCGGCACCGTGGTTTGACGGGCCAATTGTTCGCGGATCAGGTCGCCGCTTTCACGCATGTGGATCACCATCGGCAACTGCGTGTCACGGCAAAGTTGCAGGTGCCGATCAAAATAGACCTGTTGGTCGGCGATGGGCGTATCGTCCCAATAGCAGTCCAGGCCCGTTTCGCCGATCCCGCGTACGCCGGGATACCCGGCCAGTTCTTCGATCACGGCAAAATCGTCTTCGGCAGCCTCGGCAACGGAATTGGGCTGAATGCCGACGACGGCGTACAGGTAACCGGGATACTGGGCGGCCAAATCGCACGCTCGCCGACTGGTGGCCGCATCGATACCGATGACCATCACGCCGGTGACCCCAGCGGCACGCGACCGATCGACCACTTCGTCGACCGAATCGGCAAAGGTGTCCGAATTCAGATGCGCGTGCGTATCAAAAAGCGTCAGTGTCATGCCGACCAAAAGAAGCGAGTCAGGTGATAGAAAACCGGGGCGGCGAAACAGATATTGTCGATCTGGTCCAACACACCGGCGTGCCCCTGGACCAACGTGCCTGTATCGGTCACGCCGCGGTCCCGCTTGATCGCACTCATCGTCATCGTTCCAGCACTGGCCATGACGGTGACAACGGCTCCCAAAACGCCGGCTTCCCAGGGATAGAACGGCGTTGCCCAATACAGGGTCGCCGCGACCAGCCCCGTCGTAACCATGGACCCCACGAACCCTTCCCAAGTTCGCGAAGCATTGATTTTTTCGGCGATCACATGGCGGCCAGCGAGTTTCCCCCAGGCGCGTTCGAACACCGACGCCAACTGCGCGATCAGCACGAAAAAGATCAACACGCTAACGGTGCTGCCCTGCCATGGCGTGCCATTGGTCTGGATCAGTTTCAGATCCAGTAGCGCCGGTGCATAGCTGAGCGAATAGACGCAAATCAGCAACCCCGATTGGATCTTGGCACTGCGTTCGAGGAACCGTTTGTAATCACCGGCAATCGCGGCACGGGCGGGGATGAACAAACTGGCATAGACCGGGATCATGATGCTGTAGAAATCGTAATAGTCGATCCCTTTGTGCCCGCCCAGCGAAACCGGCGGCGTGCTGCCCAGCGCGATCAGCACGTACTGCAGCGGCGTAAAGATAAAGAACACCCAAAACAGGGTGCGGTGATCACCGCGACGGGTCGGCGTCATCGTGATGAATTCTCGCAGCGCCCAAAACGACACCAACCCGAACAGGACGACGACACCGATACGGCCTAGCAGCAATCCAAAGGTGAAGATGACGACCATCATCCACCACACGCGCAGCTTATGGTTGAAGCGGCGAACGAGCGCCGTTTCGATGCCGATTTTTTCGCGTCTTGCCAGGATCACGCCAACGATGCTGGCGATCCCAAGCGTGCCCAGAATCACAGCCAGCAGGATGTAGATCCGCGGATCGCTCCACTGGGTCGCCGACGCCGCCGTGACGGCTTTCGCAGCCGCCTTGGTTGGCAAAGCTGCCGCATCGGATTGTGCCAACAGCCATTCCATGGATTAAACGCTCAGCCGTTGGATGACGGCGGCTCCCATCGCTTCGGTACCGATCGAATCGCTGCCACGAGCGATATCGGCGGTCCGCAGTCCGTCAGCCAGAACTCGCCCAACGGCGGCTTCGATCGCGTCGGCTTCGGCGGTCAAGTTCAGCGAATGACGCAGCAGCATCGCCGCGGCCAGGATCGTGGCCAACGGGTTCGCGATCCCCTTGCCAGCGATATCGGGGGCCGACCCGTGGATCGGTTCGTACAATCCGGGGCCACCGTCGCCCAACGATGCACTGGGCAACATTCCCAATGAACCGGGCAACATCGACGCTTCGTCGGTCAGGATGTCGCCGAACATATTGCCGGTGACCACGACGTCAAAGTCCTTGGGCCGGTTGATCAGGTGCATCGCCATCGCGTCGACCAGAACGACGTCGTATTTGACATCCGGGAATTCTTCGGCCATCACGCGAGCGGCAACCTGACGCCACAACCGACTGGGTTCTAGGACGTTTGCCTTGTCGACGCTGGTCAACCGACCGTCGCGGCCTTGGGCGGCTTTGGCAGCCAAGCGAACGATCCGCTCGACTTCGGGGACGCTGTAGACCATCGACTGAAAAGCCGATTCGGTCGCCCCGCTGCCTTCGCGCCCGGAGGGGCCAAAGTAGATTCCGCCGGTCAGTTCACGCAGAAACAGGATATCGGTGCCTTCGATGATCTCGCGTTTCAGCGGCGATGCATCCACCAATTCCTTGAACAACTTGATCGGGCGCAGGTTCGCGAACAGCCCCAATTCCTTGCGAATCTTCAGCAACCCGGCTTCCGGGCGAGTCTTCGCCGATGGGTCGTCCCACTTGGGGCCACCGACCGCACCCAACAAAATCGCGTCCGAGGCACGGCAGGCATCGATCGTTTCTTGCGGCAACGGATCGCCACCATTGTCGATGGCAATTCCGCCGATCTGGTGAGAAGCAAACGAGAATTCGTGCCCGAATTGGGTGGCCACGGATTCGAGAACCAGACGGGCTTGGGCAACGATTTCAGGACCGATGCCGTCACCGGGCAGCAATACGAGGTTGGCTTTCAACGGATTCGTTCAGGGTTAGAGGGGCGACGTTGGATTCAGGAGTGGGGGGTTCGGCACCACCGAACGATCTCGGATCACAGAGCGGCGCCGGCCACCAATCTAGCCCAGCGATGTCCGAAGCAGTAGGCACGACCCGAAAGTCTCCTGATCAGCATGACCGGAACAACCGGGACGTTTTCGCTGATCCGGCAACTTCGACTCCGGTTGGCAGCGGCGGGTCCGACGGACGCATCCCACACTTTCGACGGATACCCAACATTTGGCGAATCCGCATTTTCGGGTTTCATCGATTTAGATTTTTTATCGATCGTCCACTTTTGCTCTTAGGTCTGCTTTCCATGCTGTCCCCTGCCAATTTTGAACACACAGCCAACGAATCGGCGTCGGGCACCGCGGCCACCATGCCGCTGGCGTCGAACCCTGGGCTGGGCGTGGCCCCGACCGCAGACCAATCGGCCGCTGAGAGTTCGCAATTTAGCCGAGCCAATTCCCTCAGCCAGAATCCGACCAGTAATCCGGTCATCGACGTCAAAGTTCTGCATGTCGTCAACGGAGAACACTTTTCCGGAGCCGAACGGGTCCAGTCCCACCTGGGACGCTGCCTGCCAAAATTTGGTGTCGCCGCCGACTTCGCTTGTGTCAAACCGGGCAAGTTTGCCGAGATGTTGAACGAGGAATCGCCTGATTGGGGCATCGGACACGACGCGTCGATGGCTCATCGGTTTGACTTACGAGCCGTCGGCCGCATCCGCGACTTGATCCGCGAATATCGATACGACCTGCTTCACGCCCACACGCCGCGGACCGCCATGATCACGGCGTTGGCGTCACGAATGGCTGGCGTGCCGTGGATCTACCACGTCCACAGCCCGGCGGCTCGCGACTCGTCACGAATGATCACCAACCATGTCAACGCGTGGATCGAAAAACAATCTCTACGCAGCTGTTCGCACCTGATCACGGTTTCGGAAAGCCTGCGAAAGGACTGCATCGAACGCGGCGCCGCCCCTTCGAAAGTGACCGTCGTGCACAACGGGGTCCCCGCGATTCGACCACCGCGCACACGGTACCCCGTGGTTGGTGGACGATGGACGATCGGAATGGTGGCCCTGATGCGTCCTCGCAAAGGACTGGAAATCGCGTTGGACGCTTTGGCAAAACTTCGCGATGCCGGACACGACGTTGTGCTTCGCGTCATTGGCCCCTTTGAAACGGCGGACTACGAAGCCGGCATCCAAAAACAAATCGCTGCACTGGAGATTCGCGATCGAGTCGAACAAGTTGGCTTCACGTCGAATGTCCCCGAAGCGCTCGTCGAACTCGATGCGATGATCCTGCCTAGCCTATTCGGCGAAGGATTGCCGATGGTGGTCCTGGAGGCGATGGCGGCCGCTGTCCCGGTGATCGCAACGCGCGTCGAGGGGACACCGGAAGCCGTCACCCATGGCGTCGAAGGCTTTTTGGCTAAACCACGCGACGCGTCCAGTTTGGCCGACTCGATTGCCGACCTAGTAACCGGCAAATTCGACTGGACGACGATGTCTGAAAACGCGTTTCAAAGTCACGCCGAACGATTCTCCGACCTGGCAATGGCGTCAGGAACAGCGGATGTCTACCACAACCTGCTGCGGTAACTCACCGCGGCGACTCACCGAGTGAAGGCGTCGGCATCAGCCACGCCGTACAATCCGCCGCCCAATCGTTTAACCGCGTGGGCAACGCCCCGCGCGCATCGGACGTGAAACGCGCGGGCCGGTCGTCTCGCGGTGAAACGAAGGTGAACGATGGACTGCGTGAGTTCCCGTCATACCAGCAGCCCAATCGTTTAACCGCGTGGGCAACGCCCCGCGCGCATCGGTACTGACACGCGCGGCGCGATGCCCACGCGGTTAAACGAACGTGAACCATACGCTGCACAAGTCCCCGCCACGCCAGCGGCCCAATCGTTTAACCGCGTGGGCAACGCCCCGCGCGCACCAGACGTGAAACGCGCGGCCCGATGGGCACGCGGTTAAACGAAGGTGAACGGTGCACTGCGCGAGTTCCCGTCATACCAGCGGCCCAGTCGTTTAACCGCGTGGGCATCGCCCCGCGCGCACCCGACCGAAAACGCGCGGCCCGACGTCCACGCCGCGAAACGAACGTGAACCATACGCTGCACAAGTCCCCGCCACGCCAGCCACCCCGTCGTTTAACCGCGTGGGCAACGCCCCGCGCGCACCGGACCGAACGCGCGGCCCGATGGGCACGCGGTTAAACGAATGTGAACGATGCATTGCGCGAGGTTCCGTTATGCCAGCGGCCCAGTCGTTTAACCGCGTGGGCAACGCCCCGCGCGCACCAGACCAAACGCGCGGCCCGACGTCCACGCCGCGAAACGAACGTGAACCATACGCTGCACAAGCTCCCGTCATGCCAGCCGCCCAATCGTTTAACCGCGTGGGCAACGCCCCGCGCGCATCGGACCGAAAACGCGCGGCCCGGTGGGCACGCGGTTAAACGAATGTGAACGATGGACGGCGCGAGTTCCCGTCATGCCAGCGGCCCAGTCGTTTAACCGCGTGGGCAACGCCCCGCGCGCATCGGACGTGAAACGCGCGGGCCGGTCGTCTCGCGGTGAAACGAAGGTGAACGATGGATGGCGCGAGTTCCCGGTATGCCCGCGGCCCAATCGTTTAACCGCGTGGGCATCGCCCCGCGCGCACCCGACCTAACACGCGCGGGCCGGTCGTCTCGCGGTGAAACGAAGGTGAACGATGGACGGCGCGAGTTCCCGGTATGCCAGCGGCCCAGTCGTTTAACCGCGTGGGCAACGCCCCGCGCGCACCCGACCGAAAACGCGCGGCCCGATGGGCACGCGGTTAAACGAATGTGAACGATGGACGGCGCGAGGTTCCGTCATGCCCGCGGCCCAATCGTTTAACCGCGTGGGCATCGCCCCGCGCGCACCAGACGTAAAACGCGCGGCCCGGTGGTCTCGCGGTGAAACGAATGTGAACGATGCACTGCGCGAGTTCCCGTCATGCCAGCGGCCCAATCGTTTAACCGCGTGGGCAACGCCCCGCGCGCACCAGACGTGAAACGCGCGGCCCGGTGGTCTCGCGGTGAAACGAAGGTGAACGATGGACGGCGCGCCGTTATGCCAGCGGCCCAATCGTTTAACCGCGTGGGCATCGCCCCGCGCGCATCGGCCCCAAAACGCGCGGCCCGATGGGCACGCGGTTAAACGAATGTGAACGATGGACGGCGCGAGGTTCCGGTATGCCAGCGGCCCAATCGTTTAACCGCGTGGGCAACGCCCCGCGCGCACCCGACCTGAAACGCGCGGCCCGGTGGTCTCGCGGTGAAACGAAGGTGAACGATGGATGGCGCGAGATTCCGGCATGCCAGCGGCCCAGTCGTTTAACCGCGTGGGCAACGCCCCGCGCGCACCCGACCTGAAACGCGCGGCCCGGTGGGCACGCGGTTAAACGAAGGTGAACGATGGACGGCGCGAGGTTCCGTTATGACAGCGGCCCAGTCGTTTAACCGCGTGGGCAACGCCCCGCGCGCACCCGACCGAAAACGCGCGGCCCGACGTCCACGCCGCGAAACGAACGTGAACCATACGCTGCACAAGTCCCCGCCACGCCAGCCACCCCGTCGTTTAACCGCGTGGGCAACGCCCCGCGCGCACCCGACCTGAAACGCGCGGCCCGATGGGCACGCGGTTAAACGATGGTGAACGATGGATGGCGCGAGGTTCCGGTATGCCAGCGGCCTAGTCGTTTAACCGCGTGGGCAACGCCCCGCGCGCACCAGACGTGAAACGCGCGGCCCGGTGGGCACGCGGTGAAACGAATGTGAACGATGGACGGCGCGAGTTCCCGTCATGCCAGCGGCCCAATCGTTTAACCGCGTGGGCATCGCCCCGCGCGCACCAGACTAAAACGCGCGGCCCGATGGGCACGCGGTTAAACGAATGTGAACGATGGACGGCGCGAGGTTCCCGACATGACAGCGGCCCAATCGTTTAACCGCGTGGGCAACGCCCCGCGCGCACCCGACCCAAAACGCGCGGCCCGGTGGGCACGCGGTTAAACGAAGGTGAACGGTGCACTGCGCGAGGTTCCGGTATGCCCGCGGCCTAGTCGTTTAACCGCGTGGGCATCGCCCCGCGCGCACCGGACCGAACACGCGTGGGCCGGTGGTCTCGCGGTGAAACGACAACTGGCTATGCAATCGAAACGGGGGGGAATCGCCTTTGGAGCGACTGGCACGCCATGCCTGCCGGATCAATTGTGGCCCGATGGTCGCTTCGAGGCCGGTTCTTGCTAAACTAAGGGGATGTTCGACGCCACTACCGTCAAATCCCACCCGACGCGAGAACTCCCCACCATGCTCCCCAGCTCCTTTCGCCCCCTGTCGCTCGCATTCTGCTGTGCGGTTGCGACTTTGGTTGCCAATGTTTCCGACGCCGCTGATCCGACTCAGATTCTGTTGTTGGCCGGCAACCCATCGCACGGCTACGGTGCTCACGAACACTACGCGGGGCTGAAGGTGTTGGAAGAATCGCTTCGGGCCAGCACGGACGACGCCAACATCACGCTGGTCCGCGGTTGGCCGGAAGACGAAACGTTGATCGAAAACGCCGACACGATCGTGATCTACGGCGACGGTGGCGGTCGTCATCTGGCGATCCCGCATCTTGAAACACTCGCCAAACGAATGAACGACGGCTGCGGTTTGGTGTGCCTGCACTACGCTGTCGAAACGGTACCCGGACCGACCGGGGACGCGTTCTTGGATCTGTTGGGCGGCCATTTCGAGGTCAACTACAGCGTCAACCCACACTGGGTCGGTGACTTCAAGACGCTTCCCGAACATCCGGTCACTCGCGGTGTCAAACCTTTCTCGACCAACGACGAATGGTACTTTCACATTCGGTTCAAAGACAACGACGCGGTGACGCCGATCTTGGCCGCCGTAGCGCCCCCCGAAACCATGCGTCGCTCTGACGGACCGCACAGCGGCAATCCATCGGTTCGCAAAAGTGTTGCCGCTGGCGAAAAGCAAACCGTGGCCTGGACCTACGATCGTCCCGAAGGCGGCCGAGCCTTTGGATTCACCGGTGGGCACTACCATTGGAACTGGGGGCACGAAGATGTTCGGCGTTTGATCATCAATGCGATTCGCTGGACCGCGGGCCAGGACATCGCGAAGTCCGGTTCATCGATGGGACAACCGGTAACGGTCGACGTGTTGCTGGAGAACCAAGACTACGATCCGCCCAAGAATTTTGACGCCAAGCAACTTGCTGACGAATTCAAGTTGAGCAGCAGCGGCAAAAAAAAAAGCTAAACCGTAGCCAGTCACGCAAGACCGGCGGCGCCAAAGCGAGAGAATTGTTTGCGTCGCCCGTGGTGACGTCCCAAACGCCGGGCCAACGAGTCGACATCGAAGTATCCGTCAAGGGAGTCCGAGACCTGTACCTGGTCGCCACCGATGGCGGCGACGGGTACAGCTGTGATTGGGCCGATTGGATCGATCCCACGCTGCACGGCAAAAACGGCCAGCAATCGTTGGTCGACATGAAATGGCAATCGGCATCAACCGGTTTCGGGAAAGTCCACCGCAATGCGAATTGCGAAGGCAAGCCATGGTCGGTCGATGGCCAACCGATCGGTTCGTCAGCGATCGGCGTTCACGCCAACAGCGTCCTGCATTTCCGGATTGCGGGTGGCATGAACAAGTTGACCGTCACCGGCGCGTTGGACGATGGCGGGACATCGCAAAACGATGGCACGCATTCCAGTGTCGTGTTTGCGATCTATGCCGACGCACCGCCGGCGATCGGTGATTCAGCGACTGGCACAACCGCAGCCGATTCACATGAACCCGCCGTCGCGCTGGACGGGCTGACAATCGCGTCCGGACTCGAAGCGACTCTTTCGGCCAGCGAACCGATGCTGCGCAGCCTGACCAATCTGGACATCGATGATCGCGGCCGGGTGTGGGTTTGCGACGTGATGAACTATCGCCGCAATGCGGGATCACGCCCCGAAGGGGATCGCATTTTGATCCTGGAAGACACCACCGGCGACGGTGTGATGGATTCGGTCAAAACGTTCTATCAAGGCAGTGACATCGATTCAGCGATGGGACTGTGCGTGCTGGGTTCAGGCAAGGGGCAAGAGGTGATTGTCAGCGCGTCCCCGACCATTTGGCGTTTCATTGACGAAGACGGCGACGACATCCCGGAACGCAAAGAAGCGATGTTTACCGAGACCGGACAACCGCAACACGACCACTCGGCCCACTCGTTTTTGCCTGGCCCCGACGGCCGCTTGTACTGGAACTTTGGCAACACCGGCGGGCAGGTCAAAGACGCCGATGGGAAC